>JBMNMQ010000006.1:0-286493 GCA_050953425.1 Anaerovoracaceae bacterium
TGAAACCTCCTTGCAGTGCACAGCCGGCTACAGTGCGTAACCGGCCCGGAATGCCTTGATGTTGAGATCCTCAAATCCCTTCTTGACGCTGCCGCGGATGGCGGCTTCCCAGTCCACGCCTTCCACGTCCATCGCCTTGACCAGCGCGCCCAGCAGCACCACGTTCATCGCCTTGGGGTTGCCCAGATCGGCGGCGATTTCACCCGCCTTGAAGGAGAGCACCCGTGCCTTGGAGCGCAGTTCGTCGAGAATTCCCTGCGGATATTCGGCTTCGCCCATGAGAATCGGCGCCGAGGGGATCTCAAAGTCGTTGACGACCAGTGTCCCGTCGGGACGCAGATACTCCAGCCAGCGCAGCGCTTCCATTTTTTCGAAGGCGACGATGACGTCCGCTTCGCCGCGGCCGACGATCGGGGAATATACCTTGTCGCCGTAGCGCACCTGGGTGGAGACGCTGCCGCCCCGCTGACTCATGCCGTGGATTTCACTCATCTTTACTTCATAGCCCGCTTCGATCAGGCCGGAGGTCAGGATCTTGCTGGCCAGGATCGTGCCCTGACCGCCGACGCCGACCAATAATATATTCTTCACATCCGCCATTTACTTTACCTCCTCGATGGCATCGAACGGACAGATCTGCGCACAGACGCCGCATCCGGTGCAGGATACGCTGTCGATGGTCCACCGCCGCATCGGTGCTGTGGATCGCCGGGCAGCCGCAGCCGACACAGGCTTTGCAGTTGCGGCATTGATCCTGTTCTCACCGCACATTTCTTCGGGCTCAGATCAAAGCGGTCGCGATCCTGCTGCCGCATCTTCTTGAGCACGCACGGCCCACTTGGTGATGATGACGGTCGGCACGTCCTTGGCCATCGCTTCCTCGAGCGCCTTGTCGACCTCGTCCAGATGGTTGGGGTTGACGGTGTAGATGTCCTCGGCGGGCATGCCCATCGCCTGACACAGCGCCGGGATGTCGACTTCCGGTGCCGGCCGGCCCATCAGCGTATAGCCGGTGCCGGGATTTTCCTGATGTCCGGTCATCCCCGGTGATGCGGTTGTCGAGGATCACCGAGACGTTGCTGCCGCCGTTATAGATCGCGTCCATCAGCGAGGTGATCCCGCTGTGGAAGAAGGTCGAATCGCCGATCACCGAGACGACGCGCAGATCCGAGCCGGCCCGGCGCAGCGCAACGCTGGCGCCGTGTCCGGTAGAAAGGCTGCCGCCCATGCAGAAGGTCGTATCGAGTGCGTTCAGCGGCGGCGCAGAGCCGAGCGTGTAGCAGCCGATATCGCCGGTGATGAGCACGTTCTTCTTTTTGCTCAGGGTATAGAAGAAGCCGCGGTGGGGACATCCGGCGCAGAGCGTCGGCGGCCGCATGACCGCTTTCTTGTCCGAAGTCAGCGTGTCCGCGGTTTCCTCAAACACCGCCTCGCGGACGATGTCGGTATTCAGTTCATCGTATTTGGGGATCACTTCCTTGCCGATGCAGTCGATGCCCGCCTGCTGCAGATGGCGTTCGAGGTACGGATCCATTTCTTCCACCACATAGAGGGTATCGACTTTATCGGCAAAATCGATGATCAGATCCATCGGCAGCGGGAAGGTCATGCCCAGCTTCAAATAGCTGGCCCTCTCGCCGAACGCCTCGCGCGCATACTGATAGGCGATGCCGCTGGTGACGACCCCCGACCTTGGTTTCGTTGTATTCCGGGGCGGTTGATCTTTGTCCGGCAGGCGTAGTCTTCCATTTCTCTGAGCCGGTCTTCGAGCTCCACACGCATCACCTTGGCGTTGGCCGGGGTGGCGACATATTTATGGATGTTCTTGACGTAGGGAATGATCGGTTTTTCCGTCCGCTCGCCGAGCTCGACGAGCGATTTCGAATGGCAGACGCGCGTCGTCATATGCAGCAGCACCGGGGTGTTGAACTGCTCCGACAATTCCAGTCCCAGCTTGGTGAAATCCTTTGCTTCCTGACTGTCCGACGGTTCCAGCATCAGCAGCCGCGCCGCCTCGGCGTAGTTGCGGTTGTCCTGCTCGTTCTGCGAACTGTGCATGCCCGGGTCGTCGGCGGAGACGATCACCACGCCGCCGGTCACGCCGGTGTAAGCAAAGGTGAAAATCGGGTCGGCCGCGACGTTCATGCCGACATGCTTCATCGCCGCCAGCGAGCGTACACCGGCAACCGACGCGCCGATCGCCGCCTCGACGGCAACTTTTTCATTCGGCGCCCATTCGCTGTGGAGATCGTCCTGGTAATGCGCCAGGTTTTCGAGGATCTCCGTACTGGGCGTTCCCGGATAAGCGCTGGCAAAAGCGAGACCGCCCCTCCCAGGCGCCCCGTGCGACCGCTTCATTTCCGGACAATATGGTCTTCATATGTTATCCTCCTCACGCCGGCGCCCTGCTGCGCCGGCTGTTTTTTTTGCATACACAATATTATAACACGAACACAACGGCATTCCAACGTGAGAAACGGCGGGTCTGCGACCGCTGCCAGGAAGCGGCGGGCACGGCGGTACTCAGGAAGCGGCGGGCACGGCGGCACTCAGGAAGCGGCGGGCGCGGCGGTACTCAGGAAGCGGCGGGCACGGCGGCACTCAGGAAGCGGCGGGCGCGGCGGTACTCCGTCCTGTGCCGGGATTGCCGGCAAAGAAAAAGACCGCCTCGATGGAGACGGCCCCTTTGGTTTCGATTAGTCCAGATGGTATTTGTTCTTGAACTTCTCAACACGTCCGCCGCGGTTGACGAACTTCTGCTGGCCTGTAAAGAACGGATGGCACGCTGAGCAAACGTCGAGACGAATTTCGTCTTTGGTCGACATTGTCGTAAATGTGTTTCCGCATGCGCAAGTTACTTTACATTCCTGATACTTAGGATGGATTCCTTCCTTCATGCTGCTTCACCTCTTTCTCTGCTCAGGCCGCGCCTGATGCATTCGATTAATAATGCTGCCTTCTGCGCAGCTTATACATTCTATCGCAAAGGCGCGGCGCTGTCAACACCTCGATTTCCGCCCCGCGGTTTTGCATCGCTCGGCCTCGCTTTCCCGCCCGGCGGTTCTGCAAAACACATTCTGCAAAGCACGAAATCCCGATCCTCCGGGTTCTCTAGAGGTAAAACAGGGGATCCCAGTTCCAGCCGGTGTAGTAACTATAGCGCATCGGGCTGTTAAAGTGGATGTTCTGATCGCGAAGCAGTCTGTCGGCGACGGTCCGATTCACCTTCAGTTTTTTGTAATGATATTTATATGTGTACTTCGTCTCACTGCCCGCAGCCCGCGCTGTGGTTTTGATCAATCTGCCGCTTTTTCCGTAGGAATTTGCAAAGCTGACGGTGGCGGCAGTCTTCCCGTTCCCGCCGTATGTCATCGTTTTCGGATTGCCGCGCCGGTCGTACCGATATTTCGCCGTTATGGTGTCGTACGTGCCGCCGGTCTGATAGCTGCGCATTGCCTGCTCGGCGATCTTTTTCTTCTTGTCGTATTTGTACTTTGCGGATAACAGCACTTTGCCGCCCGATTTGGCGTTCAGGGACTTGAGAAGATTTTTTCTGCTGTATTTATATAAAAGATCCACGCTCTCATTGTCCTGAGAAGCAGAGATCTTTGCGCAGCGACCCTGTTTATTATATGTATATTTTATGGTCGAGGAGGAAATGTGTTCCTTACTTTTGCCGCTGCCGGATTCCCGCCAGGTTTTTTCGGTGACACGGTCTCTGGTGCGATAGCCGTTTTTGAAATCAGAGCGAACCGTCAAGCAATAGTAACTGTACCCGCTTTCAGCGTTCTGCCCGGTGCGCCGTGTAACCGCTGCCCGGTACCCTTCCCCCGCCTTATTGTATTTGACCTTTACCTCTTCTTTCAACGAAGCGCCGGTCACAGTGATATGATCGATCATATAGATCGTCTTCTTTTTGGCTTTTCCGGCGGCGGACACCTGCGACGTCCCGGCCGTAAACACCAGCGCCAGCACGACAGCCAGTGCGCAGACGACCGCTGTCACCAGTCTGCTTTTCCTGATAGACATAATACCCCCTTTATCATTTTCTAACGTAATCGGCAGCCCGACCGAGGGAATCACTCTCCTCGTATTCCTGCCGGGTTTCCGGCCTCGAACCGCAGCGCTGTTTCACTGATTCACCGATCTTGACCGGCTGCCGTTTGATGCCGTTCTGCATAATATATTTTATCGAGGGCTGCGCCTGCTGTCAATGCTGATGCGATGAGCAGCTATGACGGCAAGGGTGAACGAAAAGAACAACTTGAGGGCAGCATATCACCAGGACACTGAGTACAGGCCTCTCCCTCACGATTTCAGCTTGTGGATCAGCTCTTCGCGCCGGGAGACCCCGGTCTTTTCATAGATATTATGTACGTGGCGCTTGACGGTATATTTGGAAATATTCAGCTGGTCGGCAATTTCCTCATAGGTTTCCCGCTGCAGGATCAGCCGCGCGATCTCGCTTTCCCGCGGCGTCAGACCGCAGCGCTGCCGCAGCTCCTCTTCGGAGGGCAGCCCCGGCGCCGCGGGCTCTGCCTCTGCTGCGCGCTGCAGTGAAAGCCGATAGTAATAGATGACGATGCCAAGACAAACTGCCGCGCTGGCGCAGAGCAGATAGGTATTGAGATCGGCGGAGCCGGTCCAGGCCTGATAATTGTAGGAACCGCGAAACAGCTGCAGCGAGGTAAGGCCGTTGTAAACCGCCATCATAGAAACCAGTATCGTTTCCGTCAGAACCAAAGTATCGAGAACCGTCCAGCGGATTCCTCGGCGCAGCTCGCTGCGCCGCAGCAGCACCGCCTGCATAACAGCAGCCAGAATGATACTGGCCATCAGAATGCTCTGCAGCAGACTGGCCGGCAGCAGAGCAGACGGCGAAACGGCCCGGTAGGCATCATCGATCAGCGCCAGGTAACAAATCTCCGCTCCGGCGAACGCCGCCGTCAGCCAGATTCGCACGGCACGGCAGGAGGGATGGAATTTCCCCTCTCCGGCCTTCCACTCCTCCTGCATGTACAGCAGCCAGCTGAAGTTGGAAACATAGCCGGTGAAGATATCCAGCCCGCGCAGCACCGGATCGTAGCGCTCCGTCTGCTCGGAAACCACATCAAAGAACGAAAGAAAATACAGCGCCGAAGCAAACAGTGCCCCGAACGCGGCCAGTCCCGCCCAGCGCAGGCGGCGATGTTCCTCTGCCTGCCCCCGGCCGCGCTGCACGGCGATCAATGCCAGCGCAGAAGCGGTCAGCAGTGCCGTCAGTAAAAATAACAATATGACAATACGATTCCCCATGGTTTCAGTATAGCAAATGCCGGCGGATCCGGAAAGATCCGCCGGCGGAAATTGCAATGCTTCCCGACTGGAGCTATGCGGTTCCCAACAGGAGCTGCGCTGCATCTCGACAGGATTTGCTCGCATCCCGACGGGAGCTGCCTGCAACCCGACAGAAGCTGCGGTGCTGCGACGCCGGCAAAGGAGTCGATACTGGCCTCTGCTGCCGCTATACCGCTGCGCCGCCCCGGCTACAGGGCCGCATTCACTTTTTCTGCTGCCTTGTTCATGCCGCTCGTTTCCATTTCAAGGAACTGATCCAGCTGCTTCACCAGACCCGTTCTTGCTTTCTGGTAAGCGGTGATTTCCGCGCTGTAGTCCGGCGTTCCTTCACCTGTACAGGCAGCCATCATTTCCTTGGCCGTCTTCCAAGTATCGGGGATGACCAGCGATTCTTTGCCGCTGCTGCCGTAACCCCAGGTATCCTTGCGATATTCACAGTTAATGGTCTTGATCAGCTCTTCACAAGTGTAATTTCCATAGGAGAATGCTGTGGCTTCGGCATAGCCGTACATTGCGGCCGCCGTGCCGAGTACCTTGTCCGCATCCTGGCTGCCGTCCTGCAGCAAAGGCAGCAGGGTATCGATCGCTTCGATATTCGGCTGTACCGTCTGGTGCAGTACCGAAATGTCGCTGCCGACCAGTCCCATGCAGCTGTCCTGCAGATCTCCGAAGACCTCCAGCGTCGTCTTGTTCAGCTTGGTGCCTTCGGCCCGGATCTGCGCCAGTTCGGTCGCGCTCGCACCGCGGTTGTACGCCTTTTCGTAACGCTGGTTGATCTCTTTGGCTTTGGCCAGCAGCTTGCTGCCGGCTTTTTCCAGCGCTTCGACGCCTTCATTATACTTGGCCACCGCGGTTCTGCCATCCGACGCGCAGTCGCCGGTGCCCTCGATCGCTGCTTTCATCGCCGCAGTACGGCCGCTGAGATCCAGCTCAAGTGCCGGACGGGCATCGAGATATTCGGCCAGACCGCCGTAGAAGCCGATGTTGTACTGCATCAGGCTGCTCGAGTAGGTCGTGCTGTTGTCATACTTTGTATGATAACGATCCATCAGCCAGTTGTCGGTCTGCGATGCAATGGGCCTATTCAGCGTCTGGTGAAAATCCGGCAGATTGATCACGCTGGGCACCCCGCTGGACTGATAGCTGATGCAGTCACTCATGCCGTCCGGTTCGTTGAACAGCGTGGTGCCGGAGATCCTGCTGGTGGAGACGCCGTCCTTGTAATACGGCTTCAGTTTGGCGAGCAGATCGGTATCCTGCAGATACTGATTGACCGGCGTGCCGAGTTCGGCACTGGTCTGGACATAGCCGCTGGTCTGGCCGCTGGCGATCGCCGGCATTTCAAAGTTGAGCATTGCCAGTGTTGAATCCTTCCATTCCGGTTTCGCTTTAGTAATCATTTCCCAGGAACCGATGGCCCAGTCATCTGCAGAGGACATCTGCCCCCATTCTTCCGAACCATGCGCAACGAAGTAAATGTCGTTGACCGGCTGATAACCGGAATCAACCATTGCCTTGCCGATTGCGGCAACGAGACCGATCGCGGTGCAGTCGTCGTTGAGACCGTAGAAATATTTGTCGTAGTGACCGGCAATGATGATCCGCTGACCGGTATTGCCGCTGCCCTTGATCCTGCCGATCACATTATATGACGTGCCGCCGTTTTCCGCCACTTCATTGTCCACCATGAGACTGGCTTTGAGCGTGCTGCCGCCCTCCTTGATCGCTTTCTTGATCTTCGCAGCCGATTTCGGCGAGATGCTGGTGCAGGGGATCAGAGTGCCGTCGGCACAGATGTCCTGAATGTTGACGGTATCCCAGGTTTCTTCATTGCCGCTGCCGAGCAGACCGTAACCGCTGTCCCCGGCAAGCTGATAGGTAATGATCGCCGATGCATTCTGGTCATACGCCTCCAGATACGGCGACGTGACCCAGGCATCTTCCATCTGATTGACGCCGACGAGGACGATCCTGCCGCCCATGTCCTTGGCGCCGGTTTTCTCGTAGTACGCTTCGTAGTCCTCTTCGTGACCGGATCCCATGTCGACGATCTCCATATCGCTCCAGTCCTTGACGGTGCCGTTCTTGTACCGGCTGTCCTGCTTTGTGCCCTGCGCGGCATAGGAAACCATGTCGTCGATCATCACCTTTTTCGGTGTCGCGCTGCCGGCCTGGTCATTGTAGGTGAGCGTCAATGACGAGCCGTTGTACTGCCATTTGTCAACCGTGACCGGTACCTTTTCCACGTTGCTGAGACCGATGCGGTCGAACGTGCGGGCCAGATAGGAAGCCGCCTTGTGCTCGGCGTCGCTGCCGGCATTGCGGAAGCCGCTCTCATCAGTGAAATATTTATCATCATATGCCAGCGTTTCACTGACCTGACGGGCAAACGATTCATCGATTTTTCCGGTCAGGGCATCAATGTCCGCCTTGGCGGGGTTCGCCGTGATGATTTTGACACGGCACTGTGCCGTGCGCCCGTTGACGGTGCGTGCGGTAATCGTCGCGCTGCCGGACGCTTTGGCCGTTACTGTGCCGGCGGAAACCGTCGCTGTCCTGGCATCGGAGGTGGTCCAGACGATCTTTTTCGAGACCGGTTTCCGCGACGGTGTCAGCTTGACCTTCAGTTTCTGCGATGCTCCCGTCTTCAAACTGAGCGAAGCTGCGGAAAGACGAATCCTGCCGACATTACCTTTATTTGACGCTTTAACTTGAATCGTCCAGGATTTTTTGCCGCCTTTGGCCCGCACCTGATAGCTGTAAACCCTGTTCTTCTTTGTTTTCTTATCCGTATAGGAAGTATTTCCGGTGGTTTTCAGTTTCTTGCCGCCGCGATAGACGGTATAGGATTTAACCCCTTTAACCTTGCTCCAAGTCAGTTTGATTCTGCCGGATTTGGTGCCGGTGCCGTAGAACACGGTCGGTGCCGCATTGACCGTTGCAGCAGAAGCCCCGCCCGCAGAGCCGGGCATCAGCGGCGTAAACGCCAGTGTCAGAATGACCGCCAGGGCGCCGAGAAGCAGCCTGCGCAGTCCTCCGGATGTACTTTGCTTCATTATCATCTTCTTATTACCTCCCGCGGTATGCGGCGTCTGCAGAACACCGCACCGCCTCACTCCTCGAAGAACGGCCGTATCTTCTATCCGTTCGATATGCCAATATTCTAACAATTCCGACGCACAAGTCCATGGTCCATCGCGGTCCATTTTTAATAAACAGCTGTTTTTCAACGAAAAAAGCCCTCCCCTGCCGCCGGAAAGCAGCAGGGAAGAGCATTCATTCGATGGGCTCACAAGGAACGGCCGATGCGCGGAGAGGATCTATGCAGCAATGTGCCGCTGCGGCAATCACACCAGAGTATAGATCGCCCAGCAGCCAGCCGGGTTCTCCGGCGATTTCATTCCTGTGGATTTCCCGCAGCAGGAACGGCAGCGTATTCCCGAATATGAAAAATTTTTTATTTCCGGGAATAGAATCCCGCGCCTATTCCATCACCGCGCCCTTGTCGGCGCCGGCGACGCTGCGGCGGTAGCGCGCCAGCCAGCCGGTTTTGATCTTCGGCTCCGGTGCCTTGTACTGCGCACGGCGATCCGCCAGCTCCTCTTCGCTGACATCGACGTTGATCTTGTGCGCGGGAATGTCGATCTCGATGGTGTCGCCCTCGCGGATCAGGCCGATTTCGCCGCCGCTGGCGGCTTCCGGACAGACGTGCCCGATGCTGGCGCCGCGGCTGGCCCCGGAGAAGCGGCCGTCGGTGATCAGCGCTACGGTTTTGTCGAGCTTCATGCCGGCCAGGGCACTGGTCGGATTCAGCATTTCGCGCATGCCGGGACCTCCCTTGGGCCCCTCGTAGCGGATCACGACGACGTCGCCGTCGACGATTCTGCCGCCATAGATGGCGGCGATTGCATCATCTTCGCTGTCAAAGACGCGGGCCGGACCGGTATGCTGCAGCATCTCCGGCGCGACCGCGCTGCGCTTGACGACGCAGCCGTTTCTGGCGATGTTGCCCCAGAGGATGGCGAGTCCGCCGGTCTCGCTGTAGGGCTGGTCGACCGGGCGGATCAGCGCGTAGTCGCGCACCGGGCAGTCCTTGATGTTCTCGCCGACGGTCCTGCCCGTCGCCGTCATCTGCTGCTTGTCGATGACGCCGATTTTGTCGAGCTCGTTGAGCACGGCCTGCACACCGCCGGCGCGGTTGAGATCGTGCATGTGCGTCTCGCCGGCCGGTGCCAGGTGACAGAGATTCGGCACTTTGGCACTGTATTCGTTGAAGGTATCGAGATCAAAGTCGACGTGCGCCTCGTGGGCGATGGCCAGCAGATGGAGAACGCTGTTGGAGGAACAGCCGAGCGCCATGTCGCAGGCCAGCGCGTTGCACAGCGAGGCCTTGTTGACGATTCTGCGCGCCGTGAGGCCGGCTTTCAGCAGCTGCATCACGGCCATGCCGGCGCGCTTGGCGATCCGCAGGCGTTCGGCGGCCACCGCCGGCACCGTACCGTTGCCGGGCAGCGCCAGACCGACCGCCTCGCAGAGGCAGTTCATGCTGTTGGCCGTATACATGCCGGAGCAGGAGCCGCAGCCGGGGCAGACGTTTTCCTCGAATTCGCGCAGCTTGTCGTCGTCGATCAGGTCGGCCTTGCGGGCGCCGACCGCCTCGAACATCTTCGAGAGGCTGGTTTCCTGGCCGCCGACCAGGCCGCTCATCATCGGGCCGCCGCTGCAGACCACCGTCGGCAGATCGAGGCGCAGCGCACCCATGACCATGCCGGGGACGATCTTGTCGCAGTTCGGCACCAGCACCAGACCGTCGAACTGGTGCGCCTGCGCCATCGTCTCGACGCTGTCGGCGATCAGTTCCCGCGAGGGCAGTGAATACTTCATGCCCTCGTGACCCATCGCGATGCCGTCGCAGACGCCGATCGACGGCACTTCAATCGGTGTACCGCCGGCCATCCGCACGCCCGCCTTGACCGCTTCCGCGACCTTGTCGAGATGCATGTGCCCGGGCACAATCTCGCTGTGGGCGCTGATCACGCCGATCAGCGGCTGCTCCAGTTCCTCTCCGGTATATCCCATCGCATAGAACAGGCTGCGCATCGGCGCCCGTTCCACGCCCTTCGTTACATTATCGCTTCTCTTTGCCATCTTGTCTCCTTTACTGCGGCCGTTCCGCCTCGTTAGCCCGAACGGCCGACTCGCTGCCCGGCCGTCTCGTTCCTTTCGCACGCGCTTCCGGCGTGAAAAAACACCGGCCGGCCCAGCAGGGCCGGACCGGTGCCGCGTGATCCTTCCGTTGATACGGCCGGCTTATTTCTTCAGCCAGCTCATCATCTTTCTCAGTTCCGCACCCGTCTTGCAGAGCAGGTGTTCGTTTTCCTTCATTCTCGTCGTCAGGAAGCGTGCCTGGCGGCCGGAAGCCATCTCGGTCATGAACTCGCTGGCGAATTCGCCGTTCTGGATTCTGCGCAGGATTTCCTTCATCGCCGCACGCGATTCCTTGCCGATGACCTGGCGGCCGGCATAGTAGTCGCCGTATTCCGCGGTGTTGGAGATCGACTTGCGCATCAGTTCAAAGCCGCCCTGGTTGATCAGGTCAACGATCAGCTTCATCTCGTGGATGCATTCGAAATAGGCCATCTCCGGTTCATAGCCGGCTTCCACCAGCGTCTCGAATCCGGCTTTCATCAGCTCGGTGACGCCGCCGCAGAGAACCGCCTGCTCGCCAAAGAGGTCGGTTTCGGTTTCTTCTCTGTAGGTCGTCTCGAGGATGCCCGCACGGCCGGCGCCGATGCCGCTGGCATAAGCCAGCGCGATGTCCTTGGCCTTGCCGGACTTGTCCTGATAGACCGCGATCAGCGAGGGCACGCCCTTGCCCTCGAGATACTGGCTGCGAACCGTGTGGCCGGGGCCCTTCGGCGCGATCATGATGACGTCGAGGTAATCGGCCGGCTGCACCAGTTTATAGTGAATGTTAAAGCCATGGGCAAAGGCCAGAGCGTTGCCGGGCTTCATATGAGGCGCGACCTGCGTATTGTAGATATCGGCCGCCACTTCGTCCGGCACCAGCATCATGACGATGTCGCCCTTTTCCGCCGCCGTCTCCACGTCGACGACTTCCAGACCGGCATCCTTGGCCGACTGCGCGCTGCGCGAATCCGGACGCAGACCGACGACCACCTTGACGCCGCTCTCGTTCAGATTCTGAGCGTGCGCATGCCCCTGACTGCCAAAGCCGATGATGGCGACGGTCTTGCCCTTGAGAAGGTTGAGATCACAATCCTGGTCGTAATACTTTTTAATCATTTTCTTCTACTCCTTTTCTACCCAGCCTCTTTCCATGGCTGTGATACCAGTTCTGCAGACTTCTACGATATTGTAGCAGTCTATCATATTCATAAATCCGTCGATCTTCGCCGGTTCCCCGGTCAGCTCCATAATCATGCTGGTTTTCGACAGATCGATGATTTTTGCTCTGTAGATATCCGCGATTTCGCGGATCGCCGATCGTTCTTCCTTGCCCGTTTCCACCTTGACCAGCAGCAGTTCGCGAAAGAGACTCTCGTCGGGATCCAGGGCAAAGATGTCGCGGACGTTTTCCAGCTTTTCCGTCTGGGCGATGATCTGCGCCAGACTCTGCTCGGTACTGTCAAAGACAACCGTGATGCGGGAAAGGCCCGGATCGTTGGTCGCCGAAACCGTCAGCGAGTCGATGTTGAAGCCGCGCCGGCCGAACAGGCTGACGACACGCGTCAGGACGTTTGCCTGGTTGTCCACAAAGACGCTGACCACTTCTCTCTTCTTAGACTTCGATGCCATATGCCCTCCTTATCCGATGATCATGTCGTCGACCGTACCGCCGCCCGGAATCATCGGCAGCACGCGCTCGTCCTGCGCAATCCGGCAGGCAATCCAGACCGGTCCCTGCTCTTTCAGCGCCGCCTTGAAGGCAGCCTCGAATTCGGCCGGTGTCTCGGCGCGGAAGCCTTTGGCGCCGAACCCTTCGGCCACCTTGACATAATCCGTCTGCCGATCCGGTACCGTGCCGGCGTAGCGTCCGCCGTAGAACGACGTCTGCCACTGATATACCATGCCGAGGACGCGATTGTCCATGATAATGGTGATAATCGGCAGTTTTTCGCTGACCGCGGTGCAGGCTTCGTTCATATTCATATGGAAGCTGCCGTCGCCGGTGATATGGATGACGCGCTTGCCGGGGTTGCCGATCTGCGCGCCGATGGCCGCGCCGTAGCCGAACCCCATCGTGCCGAGGCCGCCGCTGGTGATGAAGCTGTGCGTGTTCTGATGCTTCAGATACTGCGCCGCCCACATCTGATGCTGGCCGACGTCGGTGACATAGATGGTCTGCTTGTCGGTGAGATCGCAGATGCTGCGAATGACTTCGCTCGGATGCAGAGAAGCATCGTCGCACTGTACATCCCCGGTCTTCTTCTTCAGTTCCGTGACCTCTTCGATCCAGTCCGCATGGTGATTTTCTTCGATCAGCGGAAGCAGCCGGCGGAGAAAGTCCCGGACGTCGTCGACCAACGCGTGATCCACCTTGACGTTCTTGTTGATTTCGGCCTTGTCGATATCCACCTGAATCTTCGTCGCCTTGCGGGCGAATTTTTTCGGGTTGAGCGCCACGCGGTCGGAAAAGCGTGTACCCAGTGCCAGCAGCAGATCGGCCTTGTCGACCGCCTGGTTGGCGGCGATGGTGCCGTGCATGCCGATCAGGCCCATGTTGCGCGGGTCGTCGTAACCGACCACACCGGTCGCCATGATGGTATGCGTTACCGGCAGATCCGCCTTCTCCATCAGTTCATGCAGTTCGGGGCCGGCTTCGCTGGTCTGCACACCGCCGCCGAAGTAAACGATCGGCCGCTTGGCGCTGTTGATCAGGGAAGCGATCTTCTTCAGTTCCTTTTCGTCCACCGGCTCCATTTTTTCGCTCCGCTCCATCGGCCGGCCGGGCTTGTAGTCCAGCTTGGCCGCGGTCACATCCTTGGTGATGTCGACGAGCACCGGCCCCTTGCGGCCGCTGTTGGCAATGCGGAACGCATTGTGGAGAGCGTCGGGAAGATCCTCGATGCGATTGACAAAATAGTTGTGCTTGGTCACCGGCATCGTCACACCGGTGATGCTGACTTCCTGGAACGCGTCCCGTCCGATCAGGGAATCAGGCACGTTGGCCGTAATCGCCACCATCGGGACACTGTCCATGAAAGCGGTGGCAATTCCCGTCACCAGATTGGTCGCGCCGGGGCCGCTGGTCGCGAAAACCACACCGGTCTTGCCGGTCGACCGCGCATAGCCGTCGGCGGCATGTGCCGCACCCTGCTCGTGGGCCGTCAGTACATGACGGATCTGATCGCGGTACTCATAGAGCGCGTCGTAGACGTTCAGCGCCGCGCCGCCGGGATAGCCGAAGACGAGATCGACGCCGTGTTCGAGAAGGATCTCGGCAATGATTTGAGATCCGGTTAATTTCATAATGCAGGCTCCTTTCCTCTCGCTGCGAAGGCGGCTTCGTTTTCGCGGGGTGCCGCCCTGCCGCAGTACAGCGCCGAAAAAGCCGGCGCTGATAGTGCCATTATATACGTGCTTTCATGTTTGTCAATATAAGCTCTGTAAATTGGATGCAATCAACAAATATATTAAATATATCTTGTTTTATCACACAAATTATTCATTAAATTCCTGTAAATTTCCGTTTCGCCGGCACTGAAAGCGGCGGCATCCGGCTTTGCCCCCCGCCCCGGCGGCCAGAGCTTCCCGTCAGCCGGCCGGCAGTCAAAACTTCCGTATGCCTGCATGCCGCCGACGGAAGCCTGTGATATAATGAAGCGAACCCTGTATCAGGCTGCCCGCAAAATTCTGCCCGCCTGATGACGAAGCCGCTGCCAAACCGCCGGTACGGCGTCTGCCGGGAACACATAAGGAGATAACGACTATGTTCAAATTTGTACACAACAACATCAACGTCCTCGATCTGCAGCGCAGCATCGACTTCTACAGCAAAGCCCTGGATCTCAAGGAGATACGCCGCGTCGAAAACCCCGATTTTACCCTTGTCTACCTCGGCGACAACGGCGCCAGCTCTCACCAGCTGGAACTGACCTGGCTCAAGGATCGCAGCAATCCGTACAACCTCGGCGACAATGAGTTCCACCTCGCGCTGTCGACCGATGACTACGACGCCGCGCACCGGTGCCACGAAGAGATGGGCTGCATCTGCTTTGAAAATCCGCAGATGGGCATCTACTTTATCGCCGATCCGGACGGCTACTGGATCGAAATCATCCCGGCAGACTGAATCGCCCGACCGCGCCGGGCACCGCAAAGCCGCCGTCCGTTCACGATGTACATCACCGGCCGCCGCCAGGCGCCGGGCTGTTCCGCGGCGCAGCGCAATATCCCAGGCCGAATCGCACAGAAAGGGTTCCCATGCAGATTTCCGTACAGTATATGACCATGATCGTCCGTAACATGGACGCGTCCCTGCACTTTTATCGCGACCTTCTCGGCTTTCAGGAAAGTTACCGGGTCGAACCGCCGGGCGGCGGCCGCATCACCATCCTCCGCAGCAGCGATGGCGCCGCCGTCGAATTGATCGAACATCCGGATTTTCCCGTCGGGCTGTACTCCGTCGGCACCGATGTCGACGATCTCGACGCCGCCCTGGAACAGCTGGCAGCGCAGAACATCCGGCCGGAGGGCCCCGTGACAAAGACAACGGTCGGCCGCATGGCATTCATCACCGACCCGGACGGCATCCGTGTCTGCCTGATCGAGCACGACCCCGAATTCAAACCGCGGCGCTGAATCCGTTCCTGCCGGCACTGCGAGGCTCACCGCAGTTCCGTCACGGAATCGGTGCGGCCCGATTTGACAGCCATATCTTTCTTTTAAAGACCGGCTTTTTCTTTTTGTATTGTCCTTCTTTTCTTTAACACCCCCTCGTTCTTTGCGGATATCATCCTTTGACAGACCGCATGTAAAAAAGCGCTGCGGCGTTCGCAGAACGGATCCCGGCGACAGACCGGCGGCGGGCTGCTTTTTGCCCTCGACGGCCGCCGGTCCGCCCGTGCACACGCAGCGGCTTACTATCTTCGCATCGAGAACGGCGCTACGCTCGGGGGCCGCCCGTGCTCACGCAGCGGCTTATGCGGTTTATGCCTTGATTTTTTATCAATCGCTTTCCGATTATTTTCTATGTGTGACGAGGTCACAGAACCGGGCGGGACAGAATGATATAATTTTATCAAAATCAAACAGCAAACACTCGATCGGAGGTTACAAAAATGAAGAAAGTAGTCATTATCGGCGGAGTCGCGGGAGGCGCGAGCTGCGCCGCCAGATTGAGAAGGCTCGACGAGGAAGCGGAAATCGTCCTGCTCGAGCGCGGAAAGTACGTCTCCTACGCAAACTGCGGTCTGCCGTATCACGTCGGTGATGTCATCAAATCGCGGGATGCCCTGCTGGTTTCCACGCCGGAGATGCTGCGGTCGCGCTTTAAAATCGATGTGCGCACGCAGCACGAAGCGCTGTCCGTCGACAGAGCGGCAAAGACCGTGTCCGTGCGCGATGCGGACGACAGAGTCTACACGGAATCCTACGACACCCTCGTGATTTCGACGGGTTCTTCTCCGCTGCGGCCGCCGATTCCGGGCATCGACTCGCCGCGCGTCATGACGCTGTGGACCGTGCCGGACACCGATAAAATCAGGGATCTGGCGCTGCACCGCGGATATCGCCGGGCAGCCGTCATCGGCGGCGGCTTCATCGGGCTGGAAATCGCCGAAAACCTGAAGCATGCGGGACTCGATGTCAGTCTGATTGAAGGATCCGACCAGGTCATGCCGCCGATGGATCCGGAGATGGCTTCCCTGCTCCACGAGCATCTGGAAGACAACGGCATCCACCTGCATCTCAGCGACCCGGTCAGTTCCTTCGCGGAGATCGAAGACGCCGGCAGCCCGGCCGTCCGCGTCACCACCGACAGCGGCTACCGAATCGCCGTTGACTTTGTCATCCTCGCGATCGGCATCCGCCCGAACAACCAGCTGGCGAAAAACTGCGGACTGGAGCTCGGCGAAAAGGGCGGCATTCGCGTCGATGAATTCATGAAGACATCCGATGAAAGCATCTATGCCGTCGGCGATGTCTCCGAGACCGTCGACTTCATCACCGGAGAGCGCGCCTCCTATCAGCTCGCCGGCCCCGCGAACAAGCAGGGACGCATCGCCGCCGACAACATCTGCGGGGCACAGGAAGCCTACCGCGGCACGATGGGAGCTTCGATTGCCAAGGTTTTCGACCTCTCCGCGGGCATGACGGGAAAGAGTGAAAAGGCGCTCGTGCGCCAGGGTCTGGAGCGCGGCCGCGACTACGAAAAAACCTATATCACGCAGAATCAGCATGCCGGCTACTACCCGGGCGCCGTACCGCTGACGATGAAACTCCTCTTTGCGCCGGACGGTTCGAAGATCTTCGGCGCCCAGATCATCGGCCGCAAGGGCGTCGACAAGCGCATCGACGACCTGTCGATCGCCATCCGCGCCGGCCTCAAAGCAGTCGACCTGGCCGAACTGGAACTCGCTTACGCGCCGCCGTACTCCTCCGCCAAGGATCCCGTCAACATGGCCGGCTTTGTAATCCGCAACATGACGGAAGGCCTCGTAAAGTTCGCCGACTGGGATGAACCGGAGCGCGGCAGCGCGCAGCTGCTGGATGTCAGAGAGGATGCCGAAAGGCTGGCTTTCGAAATTCCGCATGCCATCGGCATCCCGCTCGGGGAACTGCGCAGCCATCTCGACGAACTCGATCGCAGCAGGCGCATCATCGTTTTCTGCGCAATCGGTGTCCGCTCCTACAGCGCGGCCCGGATTCTCATGAACCACGGGTTCGGGGACGTGGCCGTCTACCCGGCCGGCACGAGATTTTATCAGTCGACGCATTACAAGGAACTCAGTGCCGGCAGCACCCAGCCGGAAATGGACAGCAGCACCGACGACACCGGTCTGCGCGCCGGAGGTGCGGCGGGCGGCATGAACGGCGATTCGGCGGGCGGCATGAACGGCAGCGCAGGCAATGCAGACACCGATCGTTCCGCGGCAGACGCCGCCTCCGGGGGAAGCGGCCGGGCCGCCGGCCATGCGGATCAGGACGGCGCGGCACGCGATGACATCCGCTCGCTGCGCATCGACTGCAATGGCATGCAGTGCCCCGGCCCGATCCTGAAAGTCTACGAAACCATGAAGGAAATGCAGAACGGCGACGAACTCGAAGTCACCGCATCCGACCCCGGTTTTGCCAAGGATATCGTCGCCTGGTGCCGGCGCACCGGCAACACCATCCTCGCCAACGACAAGGTCGGCGACGAATACATCGCCCGCCTGAAGAAGGGCATCGCGGCTTCTGCCGGCAGAGAGGCCGGACAGAGCACGGGCGGCGGCGCGGCTTCCGCTCCGGCCCCGGCAGACGGCGGCCTCCCGGCCCGACAGCGCGACGGCAAGACGCTGATCGTCTTCTCCGGCGACCTCGACAAGGTTCTGGCCAGCTTCATCATCGCCAACGGTGCGGCGGCGATGGGCAAGCCGGTGACGATGTTCTTCACCTTCTGGGGGCTGTCGGTGCTGCGCAGACATGAAAAGGTAAAAATCAAAAAAACGCGGACCGAAGCCATGTTCGGCTCCATGCTCCCGCGCGGCAGCGCCGATCTCAAGCTTTCGCGCATGAATATGGGCGGAATCGGCACCAAAATGATGAGAAAGATCATGAACGACAAGAACGTCGATTCGCTGGAGGACCTGATCCAGAAGGCGATGGACAACGGCGTCAAGATTGTCGCCTGCACGATGAGCATGGACGTCATGGGCATCAAGCCGGAAGAGCTGATCCCGGGCGTCGAGCTCGGCGGTGTCGGCTACTACCTGGGCGATGCCGAGGAATCCGACGTCGACCTGTTCATTTAATAGAAATCACGCTGTACTAAATATCACTCCGCGGGGCAGCCGGACGGCCGCCCCGCCTCTTTTTGACGGCATTGCGGCTGCAGCGAGCGCAATCCGGTCCGGTCTGCCGCCGGGCGCCCCGCAGCTTTGCGGCGGTGTCACAGCTGCAGCGAATCCCGCAGCTTGTCCGGGTCGAGAATCTTCACCCGGCCCCGCGACGTCTTCACGAGGCCGTCCTCTTCAAAGTTCTTCAGCATGCGCGAGACCACCTCGCGCGCCGTGCCGGCCCCCGAAGCGATTTCCTGCTGCGTTTCGCGGATCGTGGCCGAACCGGTTTCCTCGCACCGGTCGAGCAGGTAGGACGCGATCCGGCGGTCCGTACTCATGAAGAGGAGCTGCTGCATGCTCCACATCACGTCGGAAAAGCGCTGCGACGCCTGCTCGTAGCCGTAGCAGCGGACGTAGATATTCTCTTCGGTCAGCGCCCGGAACGTAACTGTGTCGGTCATCAGCACATCCGTGTCCTCTGCCGCTTCGATGAATACGTCAAAGGAGATGGCCGACAGCACGCAGGAAGCCGAGAGAATGCAGACCTCGCCCGCGCGGGTTCGGTACAGCGTCACCTCGCGGCCCTCTTCGGAAAGCAGATACGGACGCAGCTCTCCCTTCAGCACCATCAGCACGCCCTCGCAGCGGGCCTCCGGCGAGTGTATGATTTCTCCCTGGTGATAGTGCCTGGTCTGTGTGTGCTGGGTGAAGAGCTCCTGCTCGCCGCCGGTCATATGTTCCCAGAACGAATAGCTCTGCAGCGCTCTTTTCATTTGATTATCGTTCATTCTCTGCAGCGATCCGCCTCGCGGCCGCATCGCCTTCCTCCTCCCGTCCTGCTGTATATCCGTCGTTCATGTTTTGGTCTGTGCGGCTCTGTTCAGCCGGGCGCGGTTTCCCTCGCCGGCCCGCATTCGTGCAGGCGGTTCCTCCCGTCGCGTCGGTGCGAAGTTTTCGGCCCGCCGGGTTCGCCCCGCCGTGTTTACTCGAAGCTCCCGGCCCGCCGGGTTCGCCCCGCCGTGCTTACTCGAAGCTCCCGGCCCGCCGGGTTCGCCCCGCCGAAGAGTGCGGGGATTTTTGACGAAGCCGCAGAACTTCGCTATACTTGTAGCATCACCTGATCCCCGCGGCCGCAAAGGAGCATCATGTCCAGAAAAATCAGCGCACTATGTCTTGCCATCACTCTGGTCGGCATCGCCGGCCTGTTCGTCCTGCTGCTCTTTACACGCCTGGGCTCCCGCCTGCAGATCGATTTCGGTGTCATCCTGCTGGCGGTGGAAACGCTGCTCCTGCTCGCCCTGCTGCGCGTTCTGCGACGCGGCGAATGCGCCTGGCTGAGCGCAAAGAACGAGGCGGAACTGCGGCGCTTCGGCGCCGTACTGCTGATCTGCTGCCTGTTCGCCTGCCTGCTTCCCAGCGTGGCGCACAGTGTGCTCACGACACGGCTCTGCCGCATCCTCGGCACCATCGGCCTGCTCGGCAGCATGATCGAGGGCATGCGGCTGCTCCAGCTGGGGCAGAAGCAGAACGGCAGCGTATAGGCGCTGCCCGATGCGGCTTTCCCCGACGCGTTCCCGCCGGGGCTTTTCCCGACACGTGCCCGATGCGGCTTTCCCCGACGCGTTCCCGCCGGGGCGTTTACTTCGACGGTGCCGTTTCAGCGGCACCGACCGCAGCGTTCTTCCTCGATGCCGGCAGAACCCGTCCGGCGCCTCCTCCTCAGCGCTTCATTTCTATACTGGCGGGCAGCTGGATCGTGCATTCCTCCCAGTTCTGTCCCTGCTTCGGCAGATATTCGAGCAGAAACCCCTGCCGCTCCCGCAGCAGCACCTGCATGCTGAAATTATCAGGCAGCCGCACGCCGGTGCGAAAGACGACGTCACCGCCGTAGCTGAATTCACGCCAGCGGTAGACGCCGGTGGTCGCCACCATGAACGGATTGCGATCCACCTCGGCGTAGAACATGCGGCGCGGATGGCCGCGGCTGGCCGCCAGACAGAACTTGCTCGCCGCCAGCTGCCCCAGCCACAGCAGCAGTTCCTGATAGTAGTAGAATTCATAGCGGTTCTCGATCTGCGGCGAATATTCGTAACGCAGATAGAGCCAGCCGTTCATGTGCGGGGCCGTGGTAAAGCCGAGCCGGTGTTCGACCGGCTCCCGCTGCGGATGAACATAAGCGTAGCGCCCCAGCAGATCTCTGATGTCCTGCGCGGAGACACCATGCAGGAGAATTGCTTTGCGGTAACCCGCCAGCCGGGGCAGTTCCGAATTCGATACCGGGGTTTTCTTCGTCAGCATGCGCGGCGCTCCTTCCTTGCATAATATTCATTATAGCGAATCCGGACGGCTGACGCAATTTTTCCGCAATTTCACCTCCCTCCACTGCGATATCTTCATCTCCTTTCCGTGATTTTCCGCACAAATTTTAAATATTTTTTATCGTAAATAAGCGATGTAACCGCCTTGTCCATTGAAATTTCAACGATTTTTGCCTCTGAAATTTTTTAGCACTCACCTCTTGACAGTGCTAACAAAAAGAGCTATAGTATAACTGTGATAAGAAGAGAGCGCAGCAAAGACGCAATCGAAACACCACAGCAAATAAAACAGCAATACATATATAAGGAGGTATGAATCATGTTAATGCCGAGATTATGGAACGATAACTTCTTTGATGACTGGATGAACGATTTTCCGACCAAGTACTTCGGAAAGACGGATGCGAACCTGATGAAGACGGACGTCAAGGACACCGGCGACGGGTATGACGTAGAGATTGATCTGCCGGGCTTCAACAAGGATGACATTCATGCCGAACTGGAAGACGGTTACCTGACCGTGACCGCCAGCCGGGATGCGAACGAAGATCAGAAGGATGACAACGGCAAATATGTCCGCAGAGAGCGGTACGTGGGTAAATGCAGCCGCAGCTACTATGTCGGCGAAGGCATTACCGAAAACGATATTCAGGCCAAGTTCGAAAACGGCATCCTCACCATGCACATCCCGAAAAAGGATCAGAAGCAGGTTGAAAACAAGAAATTCATTGCCATCGAAGGCTGACCAAAACCGGTCGGCAAACGGCGGATAATGATATAACGGTAATGCAGCTCAATCATTGATGATACTCCGAAAACGCCGCATGGAAAAACTCCGTGCGGCGTTTTTCACTGTCTGCGGAAACAGCGCGGATCCGCTTCTCCCGCCATCGCGCTCCGCACGGCGGCGACTCTCGCTGCCCCCGGGATGTTCCGTTGCGAAAGCCGCGTCCGGACGATCCGGGCGAGGCTCTGTGGAAAATAAAATCAGGGAATTCCGCACTAAAATTCCCTGATTCACTGTTTTAAGACTGCTTTTTAAGGTAAAATAAAGAAGCGACTAATACTATGACTGGGAAGCCGGACCGGCAGGAAAACTGCTGTATGCTCGACTTGCAATACGGGCAGGAGCAGACTCTGCCAAAGGGAGAAGGAAAATGACCGCTATCACCACCGCAGTACTGTCTTATTTATCAAGTATCGCCACCCCGACGCTGGGGCTCATCTGCATGCTGATCCCGATTCCCGCCCTGCTGGTGACCGGCGCCGTCTACCCGGGCCGCTGCAAATCACCGGTCTTTATTGTGATCGCCGTGATTCTCCCGCTGGTCTTTCTGGCCGGTCTCTACATGTATCTCAGCAGCGCCGCCGTCAGCAGCCTCACCGACATCATCACCAAAACGCATTTCGACAAAATAATCGTGCATTTTCTGCGTTGAGACGCGCGAAGCCGGCGGCCGGACACAGGCGTCGCCGGAGACAGAATCTGCCGGACGCGAAAGCTGCCGGACCCGGAACTCACCGGACACAGGAACTGCGGGCACACGCTTCACCGGAGACAGAAACCGGGCGGCCGCAGGCCGCACAAAAAGAACGGCACTGCCGCTCAGTGCCAGAGAGTCCGATCCTCGCGCGAATACTTGCGCACCGAACGAATCGCAAAGATATCGAGCACAACAATGTAGACGAAGAAGATCACCAGCAGGACGTCGTTGCTGGAAGAAGCCGTAAAATCGTAGAAGCCGTGCAGGAACGCCGGCACCCAGAGACTTTTGTGCATCTGCGACTTGCTTTTGGCAAAATCGGCATGATAGGCGGCAACCTTGGCCATGCCGTAATAATGACCCATGTAGATCCCGAAGATGCAATGACCCGGAATTGATGTCACGGCCCGCAGCAGCGCCGTCCCCAGACCGGTATCGAACACGTAAAAGATATTCTCCAGCGCCGCAAAACCGAGCGACACCACCACCGCATACACCACCGCGTCAAAGCAGTGATCGAACGCCGGATGACCCCAGGTCGTACGGCGCAGCACAAAGCGCTTGCACAGTTCCTCCGACAGTCCGACGATGAAAAAATTATCCACCACCATTGCCGTCATCGACGTTTCGCTGCCGATCAGACCGTCGAGAAAGATGACGGTCCCCAGCTGCTCGAGAATAATGGCCGGAACGGTTGAAAGCGCGCCCAGCAGAAACAGCCGGACGAGCAGACCCGTCGGTTCCTTCTCTATTTTATCCATACGGTAGATCTGGACAACCAGAACAATGGGAGGCAGCAGTGCTGCCAGCAGCAGAATAGTAATGGCTCTTTCCTCCGCTGATTGTTTCCGAAGCGGCCGAATCTCCTTCGATTCGTCCGTTTCTCACACACAAACAGGTATGGATCCGAAGATGCGTTCGCAACCGACGCATCGGGATCCGTTTCGGCTGCGCAGCGCGCGGCAGACACTGCCGGTTCCGCCGTTGCTGCAGACAGTTCCGGGCCTGCCGCATTGTGCGGCGAGGCGATGCCGCTGATCGCGGCGGTCCGGCCCCGGCGGTTCCGACTCTTGTTTTGGCGACCCTGGCGCGATTCGAACGCGCGACACCCGCTTTAGGAGAGCGGTGCTCTGTCCCCTGAGCTACAGGGCCGCGAACGATGGTATTATACCATCTGCCCCCGCCGCACGCAAGCATCTCGGATCGGCCCGGGATGACAAATATATCGAGCCGCTATGGCGAAGGCACCCGGACCAGCATGACGAAGGCACCCGGACCGGCTTGACGAAGGCACCCGGACCGGCTTGACGAAGGCGGCAGATGCCGGGCGACAGCACATGACCCGGCACGAGCCGGCGCGGAAGCCCCCGGCACTCTGCACGCGAACCGGTGCGGCTGAAAAGAGACGAGCGGAGCACGGACGGGCACGGGCGGAGCGCGAAAGGACACGCGGGCATGGATGCGATGATCCGCGGCATTGCCAGCCGACGACGAAAACGATACAATTAAAGTGGAGGAACAGCCATGGAAAGCAACGCAAAGAGAGGGTTCGTGCCGAAGGACGCGCGGTTTTTTTCTGCCGACGCCCTTCCCCTGCTGCGCACCGCCGCGCGCCACATCCGCTTTCTGATCAACGAAGGGTACGACATCAAGTCGGCTTCCACCTATGTCGGCAACCATTTCCTGCTCTCCGAACGGCAGCGGCTGGCACTGGTGCGCTCGCTGGCAACCGACCGCCAGCTGGCCGGGCGGCGCCGGCGGGAATGCACGACAGCCGATCTGCACGGCCGCACCGCGCACGTCGACGGCTTCAATACGATCATTACGCTGGAGACCGCGCTCTGCGATTCGCCGCTGTTTCGCGGCATGGACGGCGCCATTCGCGACCTGGCCGGGCTGCGCGGAAGCTACCGCCTGATCGCGGAAACCTCCGCTGCCATCCGCCTGCTGCTCGACCGGCTGCAGCGGGCCGAAGTGCGGAAGGCCGTCATATACCTCGATGCCCCGGTCTCCAACTCCGGCCGCCTGAAGCAGCGCATCGCGGAACTTTACGAGGCGAAAAGCCCGGCCATGGGGCTCGATCTCCAGGTGCTGCGCGACGTCGACCGAACTCTGATGCGCCAGGAATGCGTCGTGACGGCCGATGCCATGATCCTCGATCAATGCCGCAGCTGGTACAACCTCACCGCGCGCTGTCTGCCGGACTGCGGCGCGGAGCCGCTGGTTCTCTATGAAGCCGCGGAAGCGGAGAATGCGAACAAGGAGGCGGCGGACTAGAAGCCGCCAGCTGAAGAGGCCGACCCGTGAAATAAATGAAACAAAGAAACGCGGAGGCGGCAGCGGAGAAGCCCCGGAGAATCGAGGCTTACGCCCCCTGAAACCGCCGGCAGCAAACGCCGTCCCCCGGCAGTTCGCACAATCCGCCGGCGGCAAGCGCCGTCCCCCGGCAGTCCGCACGATTCGCCGGCGGCAAGCGCCGTCCCCCGGCAGTCCGCACGATTCGCCGGCAGCAAGCGCCGTCCCCCGGCAGTCCGCACAGTCCGCCGGCCAGTCGCCTGTTCGATTTCGAATTTCGGAATTTTTCCAAAGTTTGCCCTGCTGAAATCCGGGTTGAATTCGACGACAGATATGCTATAATACTTGCTGGAGACGGGAAAGAGGAGCATCCCGTCGAGAAACTTGATTACTATTTTAGGGTGTGCCTTCGGGTGCACTCTTTTTTCGCTCCGGACGGGCGATTTCCCGCCCCTCCGAGTGAGAAATCAACTGCTGTTTGAGTATTTATTCTTTCACTAACCCCTGAAAAATGCTATACTATAGAACGTTCCAAGGAGGCCAGATCATGGAAAATACCCAAACCTATACAAGTCCGCTTTCTGAGCGCTACCCCAGCAGGGAAATGAAATACCTGTTTTCCCCGGAAAAGAAATTCCGCACCTGGCGGCGGCTGTGGATCGCGCTGGCCGAAACCGAACGCGAGCTCGGTCTCGATATCAGCGAGGAACAGATCGCTGAACTGCGCGAGCACGCGGACGACATCAACTACGACGACGCCAAAGCGCGGGAAAAAATTGTCCGCCACGACGTCATGTCGCATGTCTACGCCTACGGACTGCAGTGCCCGAAAGCCAAGGGCATCATCCATCTGGGCGCCACCTCCTGCTACGTCGGCGACAACACCGACCTCATCATCATGCGCGAGGGGCTCCTCCTGCTGCGTCGCAAGCTGATCAACGTCATCGCGCAGCTGGCCGACTTTGCCGACCGCTGGAAGACGCAGCCGACGCTCGGCTTTACCCATTTTCAGCCGGCACAGCCGACCACCGTGGGAAAGCGCGCGACGCTCTGGATGCAGGATCTGCTGATGGATCTCGAAGACCTCGACTACCTCGTCGGCAGCCTCAAGCTGCTCGGCTCCAAGGGAACCACCGGCACGCAGGCCACCTTCCTCGAACTCTTTGACGGGGACTACGAAAAAGTCAAGAAGCTCGACATCCGCATCGCCGAAAAGATGGGCTTTGACGCGGTCTATCCGGTCTCCGGACAGACCTATTCGCGCAAGGTTGACAGCCGCGTTCTCGGCGTGCTCTCCGGCATCGCCCAGAGCGCACATAAATTCAGCAATGACATTCGCCTGCTGCAGAATCTCAAGGAAATTGAAGAACCATTCGAAAAAGGACAGATCGGCTCTTCGGCCATGGCTTACAAGCGCAATCCGATGCGCTCCGAACGCATGGCTTCCCTGTCCCGCTATGTCCTGGCCGACACCCTGAATCCGGCGGTCACCGCCGCCACGCAGTGGTTCGAGCGCACGCTCGACGACTCGGCCAACAAGCGCATCAGCATCTCCGAGGCCTTCCTCGCCGTCGACGGCATCCTCGAACTGTATCTCAACATCAGTTCCGGGCTGGTCGTCTACCCGAAGGTCATCGAGGCGAGGCTGCAGAGCGAACTGCCGTTCATGGCCACGGAAATCATCCTCATGGACGCCGTCAAAGCCGGCGGCGACCGCCAGGAACTGCATGAAAAAATCCGTCAGCACTCGATGGCCGCCGGCCGCCGGGTCAAAGAGGAAGGCGCGCCCAACGACCTGCTCGACCGCATCGCGGCCGATCCCGCGTTCGGCATGAGCCGCGAGCAGCTCGAAGGAATGATGGATCCGCGCAGCTTCGTCGGCTGCGCCGTGCAGCAGACGGAGGAATTTCTCGCCCGGCAGGTGCAGCCGGTGCTGGATGCCAACCGCAGCGAAATCGGCATGACCGCCGACATCAGCGTCTGAGATCTGAGATCGCGGCGCCGGAAAGCGCACAGCGCATGACTGCGCACAGCAGACTGACAAACTGAACAAAGTTATCGCTCGAAAGACCGGTCGGCTGCGGCCCGCGGGCCGTGCAGACCCTCTTTCGTTCTCCCGCCGCGGCGGGAACAATAACACACAAGGGAGATAAAATATGGTAAAAGCAATTGTAGGCGCCTGTTGGGGCGACGAAGGCAAAGGAAAGATCACCGACATGCTGTCAAAGGATTCGGATATCATCATCCGCTTCCAGGGGGGCAGCAATGCCGGCCACACGATCAAAAATAATTACGGCAAATTTGCCCTGCACCTGCTTCCGTCGGGGGTGTTCTACGATCACACCACCTGCATCCTCGGCAACGGCGTAGCGCTCAACATCCCCTACCTGATCGACGAAATCCATTCGCTGACGGACCGCGGAGTGCCCGCGCCAAAGCTGCTCGTCTCCGACCGCGCGCAGCTGCTGATGCCGTACCACGTTGATTTTGACACCTTCGAGGAAGCCCGTCTGGCCGGCAAATCGTTCGGCTCGACCAAATCGGGCATCGCGCCCTGCTACGCCGACAAATATGCCAAGATCGGCTTTCAGGTCAACGAACTCTTCATGCCGGACGACGAACTGCGCGACAAAGTGCAGATCGTCTGCGACCGCAAGAATCCGATTCTCGAGCACCTCTATCACAAACCGGCGCTCGACCCCGACGACCTGATGAAGACACTGCACGAATACCGCGACATGATCGAACCGTACGTCTGCAACGTCTCGGCCTATCTCTACCAGGCCATTCAGGACGGCAAGAGGATCCTGCTCGAGGGGCAGCTCGGCTCTCTCAAGGATACCGACCACGGCATCTATCCGATGGTCACATCCTCCTCGCCGCTCGCCGGCTACGGTGCGATCGGCGCCGGCATCCCGCCCTACGAAATCACCGACATCATCGCCGTCGTCAAGGCCTATTCCAGCGCCGTCGGCGCCGGGGCTTTTGTCAGTGAAATCTTCGGCGAGGAAGCGGAGGAACTGCGCAAGCGCGGCGGAGACGGCGGCGAATACGGCGCCACGACCGGACGTCCGCGCCGCGTCGGCTGGCTGGACGTCGTCGCGGCCCGCTACGGCTGCCGCATTCAGGGCGCAACCGAAGTCGCGCTGACCGTACTCGACCCGCTCGGCTATCTCGACGAGATTCCGATCTGCGTCGGCTACGAGATCGACGGCAAAGTCACCCGGGACTTTCCCTGCACCCCCGCGCTCTACCGGGCCAAACCGGTTCTGCGCCGCCTGCCGGGCTGGAAAACAGACATCACCGGCATCCGCAAATACGAACAGCTGCCGGAAGCCTGCCGCAATTATGTAGAGACCGTAGAAAAGGAAATCGGCTTCCCGATCACGATGATCTCCAACGGCCCCGGCCGTGATGACATCATCTTCAGAGAGCCGCAGCTGTAAACTTTATGAGCAATGTAAAAACCAGCAGATCTGCCTGGACCGTCGTCGATCTGGGCAGACTGACGTACAACATACAACAGATCCAGAACAAACTCGGGCCGTCCCACCGCATCATGGGCGTCATCAAAGCCAACGCCTACGGGCACGGATCGATTGCGGTGGCCGGTATCCTCCGGCATATGGGGATCGAGGACTTTGCCGTGGCCACGCTCGATGAGGCACTCAAGCTGCGATACGCCGGCTTTGACGAAAACATTCACATCCTCAGCATCTGCCCGGACACCGCCGCCGACACCCTGGTCGACAACGACCTCTCGCCGCTGATCAGCACTCTGCACAACGCCAGAGCGGTCGCCGAACGGGCCGTTTATTACAACAAAACCATCGACGTCTTCGTCGCCATCGATACCGGCATGGGCCGCATCGGCTTTCACCGCGACGACCCCGCCATGGTCGATGAAATAAAGGAAATCTGTGCGCTCGACGGGCTCCACGTGCGGGGCCTGCTGACGCACTTTGCCAACGCCGACGAAGCGGACAAAACCTTTATGCGCGAACAGCTGGAGGAATTCATCCTATGCGTGCAGGAGCTGCGCGGCGCCGGTCTCGAGCTGCCGGAGCTCTGTGCCGCCAACAGCGCGGCGGTCATGGAAGCACCGGAAACCTGGCTCGATCTGACGCGCCCCGGCATCATCCTCTACGGAGAGTATCCCTCCGAGGAAGTGCACCGCAGTGAACTCGATCTGCGCCCGGTGATGTCCGTCAAGGCGAAAATTATCCGTCTGCGCCGCGTCCCGACCGGCTTCACCGTCAGTTACGGGCGCCGCTTTACCGCGCAGCGTCCCAGCCTGATCGCGACGATCCCGCTCGGCTATGCCGACGGACTGCCGCGCAAAGTTGCCGCCGAAGGACGCGTCATCATCCACGGACATTACGCGCCCTACGCCGGCACCATCAATATGGATCAGTGCATGATCGACGTCACCGACATTCCTGACGTTTCCGAAGGCGACACGGTCACCATCCTTGGTGAGGACGGCGACCTGCGCATCACTGCCACGGACATCGCCAGACAATGCGACACCATAAACTATGAGATACTCTGCGGCTTCGGCCAGCGTCTCTCGCGCGTCTACCGCAGGGGAAAGCAGCGGAAGAGGGAGGAAAAGTGAATGACTCGTGCCAACGATACGAAAACCAAGATCATGGAAACGGCGATCGAGGCCTTTAACGAAGAAGGAGCCACCAACGTCAGCACCGTGCAGCTTGCCAACAAGATGGAAATCAGTCCCGGCAACCTCTACTATTATTTTTACAACAAGGAGCATCTGATCCGGGAAATCTGGGCGACCTATATCAAAAAAGAACTGATCGACATCGTTTTCCATAAAGACCTGGCCCTGTCGGAGAATGATATCATTTCTTTCTTCTCCGAGTTCCTTCATTTTGTCATCAAGTATCGCTTTTTCTACCGCGAACTGCATATCCTTCTGGACAATGACCCGACTCTCGGCGACCTGTTCCGCGAACATCACCTAGAGATCAACGAAAAATTCCATGAAATCATGGGAAAGTGGACCGAGATCGGCATCATGCGGCCGCTGAACGATAAGCAGGAGCGCGTCGCCACGGAAAACCTGTTTGCTTTTCTGCGCACCAGCTACTGCAACTACGTCATGCTCTACAACGACGACGATCCGGCTTCCTTTGAACGTACGACGATGAACCACGCCTGCGCGATGGTCTTCCCCTATATGACGGAGCCGTCGATTCGGCGCATGCTGATCCTGCTGCGCACCCGCGGCATCATCAAGGATGAGGATCTGGACTTTTATCCGCGCTACTCAAATCAGCCGAACGCGACACAGGATATGCATAGAAACGGGCAGAACTTTGACATCCACGACCCTTCCGGGCACAACACGACAAGATAGGAAAGAAAAAACGAAGGACGGTACAGCGGAACGGAAGCAGGTATGAGCGCGGCGCGAAAGCCGCCTGCCTCCCGCCTTCCGGCCGGCTCTGCGAACTGAATAAAAGAAAGGACAGCCGTTCGCGCCTGCCTTCCCGCCGGCTCTGCGAGCTGAATAAAAGAAAGGACAGCCGTTCGCGCCTGCCTTCCCGCCGGCTCTGCGAGCCGGATACAAGAACAGGCCAGCCGTTCGCGCCTGCCTTCCCGCCGGCTCTGCGAGCCGGATAAAAGAACAGGCCAGCCGTTCGCGCCTGCCTCCTGAATGCATGACCGTACGCAACGATGCCGGGCAGAGAGGCACTGGCTCGTATCCTTCCCCTGCACCAGCAATATTGAACCAATACGCGGAGACACTATGAACGATTCCGATTTTATCAATGAACCTTCAACGCAAACGCCGCAGCCCGACGCGGTTTCACAAAAGCCGTCGTCCGGCGCGGCTTTTCTCTTTGCCGGCGGGCAGGTCTGCTGTCTCGACGCTGAAATGACCCGCTGCGAAGCCGTCGCTGCCAGCTGCGACGGCCGCGTACTCGCCTGCGGCAGCGAAGACGATCTGCTCCCGCTGTGCAGCGCCGAAACAGAACGCATCGATCTGGCCGGCCGCTTTCTTCTCCCCGGTCTGCTCCGCGTCGAGCCCTCTCCGATTGAAGAACTCTTTGCCGCTGTCGGCTGCCTGCGCTTTGATCCTGCCATGACGCTGGAAGAAGTCCTTTCCCAGGTGCGGGAGGAAGCCGCCGAGACACCGCGCGGCGACCTGCTCTTCGGCTGGGGATTTTCCGCAGCCCTGCTGGAGGAAATGCCCGTGGATGAATCTGCCGCCCTTCTCGACGGCATTGCCGATTACTGCACAATCATCCTTCTTGCCGATGACCAGAAGACGCTCTGGTGCAGCCGCAGCGCACTGCGGCAAATCGAAGAAGGCGCCGCAGCCGATGAGATCCTGCTCCGGAGCCGGCGCTTTGATCCGCAGAACCTTCGGGACGTCTTTGCCGAATCCCTCGACGAACTCTTCCGCGAGGGTGTCACGACGATTTTTTCCGGCAGCCAGCCGCCCCTCCTCTGCCGGCTCTACGCGCGCTGTCTGATGAATGTATCCGCGGAACGGAACATCCCGCCGCTGCGCTTTTTCGCTGCCGCGACGCTGCACGGCGGCACAGCAGCGGACACGGCAGCGAGCAGCCCGTATTCCAACAGCCTGTATTCCCTCGGCGGCGGCAATGCGGAACGTGCGGACAGCGGGGGCGGGGACGGAGGCGCCGTCATTCGGGAACGCACCATTCTTGCCGCCCGGGCCTGCGGCCTCGACACCTGTGTCGGAAGCATCGAACCGGGAAAATATGCCGACTTTGTCCTCTATGACGAAGATCCATTTACCTATACCAAGCGCGAGAATGCCGTTCTGCCGGAAACACAGGCACTCTGCATCGGCGGCAGAAAGTGCTATGATGCCGAAGAAGCGGCGGATATGGACTGGTATTCGCTGATGCTCTCCCAGCAGTTTTAGGTTTAAGCCCTCTAACCGCTTCTTCACGCTGGCGGCGGAATAAAGCTATGTTTTTTTGTGTATTTTTGTTGATTCTGTGAAATCTTCACACAATCTTCACATTCGGGCGCTATATTATATTACGTAAAAGATGGGCGTTAGCCCATACAACTTTCCTTCTTTTATTGAATACACACACATTGCAGAAAACCTGAGGCTTCGTCTCAGGTTTTCTGTTTTTTGCAGCTTTCGGCCGACGCTGTGCAGACGAACCCCATCCCTGCTGTTTCGGCAGGGCGTATTGGCGTTCGGATCTCCATGCCACTGCCGGCCGGGCCGGTTATATCTCTGCCGATCCGGGTGTCCGTATCCCGATTGGCGCGTCGGCTGCATTCCTCCGGTCTGCGTTCGCATCTGCGCCGGTACGCTGTCCGTATCCCGACCGGCACGCTGTCCGTGTCCCGGTTGGCGCGTCGGCTGCATTCCTCCGATCTGCGTTCGCATCTGCGCTGGCACGCTTTCCTTGTCCCGACCGGCACGCTGTCCGTGTCCCGGCTGGCGCGTCGGCTGCATTCCTCCGATCTGCGTTCGCATCTGTGCCGGTACGCTGTCCGTGTCCCGGCTGGTACGTCGGCTGCAGCGCTGCTGTCGGGAATTCGGCCCTGCAGGCGCTGTTTCTTCTATTAATTCCTGGATTTCTTGTTAGGATTGATATAGTGCTTGATGGTTTTCTTGCCGCTGCGGTAATATTCCTCCAGCAGGTAATCGTCGCAGCCCTTGACCATCTGGTAGATAATAGTGCCCTTGTAGGTTGCCGGCGGATAGAAGTCATAACCCATCGGCACGCTGCCGATCTCGTACGTTTTATTGAGTCCGGTATAGTCCGTACCGCCAATACGGAAGGTTTTCCCGCCGCCGGTGTTGACTACACGAAAATGCAGGGTGGTGTGCGTGACACCGAAATCGCCGGAGGGGAAGGATTCACTGAATTTTACCTGATAGCGTGCGGCGATATAGTGCACGTCATCTCCGTCTGCCACTGCAATCTGCGTGCTCCTGCCCGAGGCATTGTACTTTTTAATCAGCCTGTTGACGGTATTTTGATTGGTGATCACTTTCGTGACTACGGCTGTAACCTGATGCAGCTTTCCGTCAGCCTCTGCTTTTTTCTTGGTTTTGAAAGTCTTTCCGACGGGAATGGCTTCACCGGTCAGATCTTTCTGATTGGCATCTGTCTTCCGGGTTTTGTCCTCCTGCATTCCGGTGCAGCCGGCGAAGGTCAGAATCAGGACAGCCGTTAGCCCGATTGCTATTATTTTCCATTTTTGGCCGTTCTTTGATTTTGTCAGTGCCTGTTTCACGTGAAACATCTCCCTCTCACCTTCCGGTCGCGCCTCTTGCGGATACGCCTTCTCGAATATGCTGTCGGCGGCAGCATCCGCAGGGCTTATTGCTGCAGTCCCTGCAGCAGTTCGATCAATCTCTCCAGCTCGCCGCGACTGTAATATTCTATTTCGATTCGGCCTTTCCTGCCGCGATGGTTAAGATTAACTTTTGTTCCCAGGGCCCGCTGCAGATCCTCCTCAACGCGAAGGATATCCGGACTCTTGCGGATTTTCCTCGGCTTTGCTTTGCGTTTCAGCCCGCCGCTGACAATGCCCTCAACTTTGCGCACCGTCAGCTGTTCCTTGACAATCCGGTCAGCCAGTTCGTTCTGTTTTTTCTCATCCGGCAGCGCCAGCAGTGCACGCGCGTGTCCGCTGCTGATTTTTCCTTCAACCAGCAGCTGCTGTACATGTTCGGGAAGCTTCAGCAGCCGCAGCGCATTCGTGATATAGGGGCGGCTCTTGCCGACACTCTTGGAGATCTGATCCTGCGTCAAATCAAACTGCTTGACCATGCGCTGAAGTCCTTCGGCTTCCTCAATGGGATTTAAATCTTCCCGCTGCATATTTTCAATGATGGCAAAGAGCGCCAGCTGCTCCTCATTCAGATCTCTCTCGATGCAGGGGATTTCGCGCAGGCCGGCCATGCGTGCAGCGCGCCAGCGCCGCTCACCGGCAACGATCTCATAGCCGTGTTCGGTCGAACGCACGATGATGGGTTGAATGAGCCCGTTGGCCCGGATGGAATCGGCGAGATCTTTCAGTGAATCGCTGTCGAAGGTTTTGCGCGGCTGATTGGCGTTGGGCTTGATGTCGTCAATGTCGATCTTCCGGACACCCTCCACAGTTTCTCCGTCGGTCGACACAGAAGTTTCGGCCTCATGGAAAAGAGCATCGAGACCTCGTCCCAATCCGGTGTTCTTTTTTCTAGCGGCCATGCTCTTCCTCCTCCAGACTCAAAAATTCTTCGGCAAACTGCATATAAGCCTGCGCGCCTTTGGATTTCGGATCGTATTCAATAATGGGCATGCCGTAGCTCGGCGCTTCCGCCAGACGTATATTGCGCGGGATCACAGTAGTGTAGACCTTTTCCCGAAAATACTTTTTGACTTCTTCGACAACCTGAACAGAGAGGTTCGTGCGGCCGTCAAACATACTGAGCACAACGCCCTGTATATCCAGATCCGGATTCAGGTTTTTGCGTACAATGTCGATGGTGCTCATCAGCTGGCTGACGCCTTCCAACGCATAAAACTCGCACTGGATCGGGATCAGCACCGATTCGACCGCTGTCAGGGAATTGATGGTCAAAAGCCCCAGAGAAGGGGGGCAGTCTATGAAAATATAGTCATAGCGTGATCTGATCGAGTCAAGTGACTTGCTCAGCCGCGCTTCGCGCTGATCCATGCGCACCAGCTCAACTTCTGCGCCCGCCAGATCGACGCTGGCGGGAATGATATCCAATCTCTCAGTGGAAGTATGAAGGATCGTATCCTCGGCCTTGACGCTCGGATCCGTCAGCAGATCATACGTTGTCAGCTTTGCCGATTTCTTGGAAATCCCAAGTCCGCTGGTCGTATTCCCCTGCGGATCGATATCCAGAACCAGAATATTCTTTCCTTTCATGGCCAGGCAGGCAGCCAGATTAATGTTTGTCGTGGTCTTGCCGACCCCGCCTTTTTGGTTAAAGATCGCAATCGCTTTCCCCAAAACAGTCCTCCTTTTCTCATCTGTTTACCCATTATACACGAACCTGTGTGAAACGTCCAGACGGAAGACTCTTTTTCTATGTTTCACGTGAAACGTTGAGGAACGCCTCCTCATTGCAAATCACTCTTCACCGCAGTTTTCGCGGATTTACAAGACTTTTGCCTCCGGCGCCGCGCAAAATCAGGTCATCGACAGCCCATTGCACATGTGAATCATTGTGCGGCATTTGCCGCGACGGTTCTATATATCCCACATATAATGGTAGAAACCTGCAGAAGGATACCGTTATCATCGTTACACACCGCCGAATCAGAAGGAAACAGAAAGAATCCGAAATGAGAACCGGAAAACGCCGGATCGAGTCTGCACAAGGATTTCGGAACCGCTCTGCATAGTATCGCGGCATTGAGACTGCGAAACAGGGCGGTAATACGTCACGAGCAAGAAGATTCGATTCCGAAGGAATCGCTGCTGTTAAGCACTATCCGAAAGATTCCAGGGAGTCCCATGGTACAGGTATGGACCTTTTTGACCATGAGAGAAAATTAACCGGTGCTTCCGGGACTGCAGCATATGAAGTCTGCTATTGCTTCCCGGATTGAAATTTGAACGAAATTAACGATTTCTTCCCGGATTGAAATTTGAACGAAATTAACGATTTCTTCCCGGATTGATATTTGAACAGAGCTAACGATTGCTTCCCGGATTTGGATAAATGGAGGGTGAGATCTGTGATTACTTCTGCGATTATATTTGCGAGAATGTTTGCCGTGCTCTTCCGGATGAAGAAGATGAATTGTTGATCGGCCCGATTTACGCTGTCACGCGCTTAGCCAGTCACTTTGTGGGGTCATGCACTGCGTTTATTCGTACTTGGATTATGCCGGTTCCTCTGCTTTGCAGGAGTATCTGCAGGCAATGAGAAAACTGCAGGCAGTGAGCAGGCAGCGAGAAAACACCATGCTTTGCGGCAGTCTCTCTGCGCAGACAGCGAAGGCTATCAATGCCACGTTGCGTGTACTGTGCGAACAGCAGTCTCTCTGTGCAGACAGCGAAGGCAGACAGCGAAGAAGTCTTTCGCCGCGTTCGATCCGTTTATGACATGGCGTGACGGCATGCACCTGCTGCCCGCTCCTCCTCAGCTGTCTTCGCGTTTGCGGCGTTCCGTCACTTTTTCAGCAGCGGCTCCTTGAACGGTTTTCCCTGTCCACGCGGATATGCATCGGGCGTTTCTCCCTCTTTGAGAATATAGATGATATGATGGGAGAGACCGTTTTCCGGCAGAACCGGTTCGATGCGGTCGATGTCACCGCCGAGGCAGTAAATAGCGTCCCCGGCAGCTGCGACTTCTTCTGCGGCGCGGCTCCCCTTGAACGCGGCCAGCGCTCCGCCGTAGCAGAGAAACGGCAGGCAGATCTCCGCCAGTGTATTGAGATTGGCGACCGCACGTGTCACGCAGAGATCGTACTGCTCGCGGTGTTCGGGCCGGCGGGCGAGATCCTCCGCCCTGGCATGCACGGTTTTGACGTTGCGAAGTCCGAGTTCCGCCGTCAGCCGGTCGATGATGCGCAGCTTCTTCGCAGTCGAATCGACCAGTGTAAAGTCTGCTTCCGGCGCCGCAATGGCCAGCGGCACGCCAGGGAAACCGCCGCCGGTTCCGATATCTATAACCGTCTCGGCGCGCACGAATTCCGGGCTTTCCAGGATGCTGAAAGCATCGAGGTAATGCTTGATCTCGAACTCCTCCGGATCGGTTATTTTTGTTATATTTACCTTTTTATTCCATTCCAGTATGCCGGCCCGGTAGGCTTCGAGCTGCTCGAGCTTCTGCGCCGTCTCTGCAATGCCGGCCCGCTCAAGAACTTCTTCGGTCAATGTCAGCATGTATCGCTTCTCCTTTTCCCTCACGCCGCAGAACTTCTCCGCTCCGCGTCAGCTGCTTCCGTTTCTTTTCCGCCGCTCCAAATGTATGAGCAGCACATTGATGTCCGCCGGAGAAACGCCGGAGATCCGGCTGGCCTGTCCCAGCGAAGCCGGCCGCATGGCGTCGAGCTTTTGCTGCGCTTCGATACGCAGGCCGCGGATCCGCAGATAGTCGAGATCCTCCGGCAGCGCCCGGTTTTCCAGCTTTTGAAAGCGATCGATCTGCTGCTGCTGCTTTTCGATATAGCCGCTGTACTTGAGACGCACTTCGACGTTGGCGGCCGCATGCCGGCTGATCGCCGGCCGCTCCGGGTCGATGCAGCGGCTGTTGGCGTAGGTGACCTGCGGACGCTTGAGCAGTTCGGCCAGGCTGATTCGGTTCTTCAGCGGTGCTGTGCCGAGGTCGCGAAGATAGGCATCGGCGGCTTCCGGGGTCACGACGGTACGGCGCAGCCGCTCCGTTTCCGCGGAAACTTCCTCCTTTTTCTGCTGCAGCCGGCGCCAGCGTTCCTCGCCGACCAGTCCCAGCCGGCGGCCTTTCTCGGTGAGACGCAGATCGGCATTGTCGTTGCGCAGCAGCAAGCGATACTCGGCGCGGCTCGTCATGATGCGATAGGGTTCGTTGGTGCCCTTGATCACCAGGTCATCGATCAGAACACCGATATAGGCCTCGCTGCGCGAAAGGATAAACGGCTCCAGATCGTCCAGGCTGCGTGCCGCGTTAATGCCGGCCATCAGTCCCTGCGCCGCCGCCTCTTCATAGCCGGAGGAACCGTTGAACTGCCCGGCGCAGAAGAGATGCCGGATGCGCTTGTTTTCCAGGGAGATCTTCAGATCCAGCGGATCGATGCAGTCGTATTCGATCGCATAGCCGGGACGTATAATCTTCAGATTTTCAAGGCCGGGGATGCTGCGATAGAAAGCGCGCTGCACATCTTCGGGCAGCGACGTCGACATGCCCTGCAGATACACTTCGTCGGTGGTCCGACCTTCCGGCTCGACGAAAAGCTGATGCCGCTTTTTATCGCGAAAGCGCATAATCTTGTCCTCAATGGAAGGGCAGTAACGCGGCCCGACGCCTTCGATATAGCCGCCGTAGAGCGCCGAGCGCCCAATGTTTTCGCGGATAATGGCATGTGTCGTTTCGTTGGTGTAGGTCAGCCAGCAGGAAATCTGCTCGATGTCGATGCTGTCGTGGAGGAACGAAAAGGGCGTGATGACCGCGTCTCCCTTCTGTTCCTGCATGGCACTCGTATCGAGGCTGCGGCCCAGCGCGCGCGCCGGTGTTCCGGTTTTAAAGCGCCGCATCGGCAGACCGAGTCTGCGCAGGTTTTCGGCCAGCGCCGTGGAAGGAGCCAGTCCGTTGGGTCCGCTCGGATAATTGCTGTCGCCGATGAAAACGCGGCCGCCGAGAAAGGTGCCGGTGCAGAGAATCACGGCACGTGCCTTGTAGACCGCGTGCGTTGCCAGCCTGACGCCGGTGACGGTCTGATCTTCCACCAATAGTTCGGTCACCTCTCCCTGACGCAGATCGAGGTTCGGCGTCGTTTCTACCGTCTTTTTCATCTCCAGATGGTAGAGATGCTTGTCGGCCTGCGCCCGCAGTGAATGCACGGCAGGGCCCTTGGAGGTGTTGAGCATGCGCATCTGAATCATGGTCTTGTCGATGTTGACGCCCATCTCACCGCCGAGTGCGTCTATCTCCCTGACCAGATGACCCTTTCCGGTGCCGCCGATCGAGGGATTGCAGGGCATCATCGCCAGTGATTCCAGATTCATCGCCAGCAGCAGTGTATGCCGCCCCAGCCGCGCCGTAGCCAGCGCTGCTTCGCAGCCCGCATGGCCGGCGCCGACGACGATGATATCGTATTGTCCCATGACGTATTCTTCACTCATTGTTTGTTCTATCTGTTCTCCAAATGCGGCCTGCTGCCGCCGTGCTGCGGCGTACATCAGGCACCTGCTTGATAAGATGCATTGCTGCTGTCTCGGTCTGCTGCCTGATCGCTATTTGCCGAGGCAGAAGCGGGAAAAAACCTCATCGATGATGTCATCGCTGACGCTCTCGCCGATGATTTCGCCGAGCAGTTCGTAGCAGCGGCGTACGTCGACCTCGATAAAGTCGAGCGCTTCGCCCCGCCCGGTCACGTCGATCGCATCCCCGACAGCGCTTTCTGCGCGCCGCAGCAGATCGGCATGGCGGGCGTTGGTCACCACCGTGCTGTTCTGCTGCACGACACCGTCGCGATAAACCAGTTCCTCAATGATATCCTCGATCTTTGCAATGTCCTTTTCCGACTTCATCGATGTCCGCAGAATGCGCGCCTGCGGCAGATCTTCACGGATCTCCGCCTCGCTGACCCGTTCACCGAGGTCGCGCTTGTTGATGATGACGACGGTGTGCCGGCTGCCGGCCTTTTCCAGGAGTCGATGATCATCCTCCTGCAGCGGCTGGCTGCCGTCGAGCAGCAGAAAAACGAGGTCGGCGGCGGCAAAGCTCTGCCGGCTTTTTTCGATGCCGAGCCGTTCGATGGCGTCATCCGTTTCCCGAATACCGGCCGTATCGGTCAGCAGTACCGGGATGCCGCGAACGCTGACCGCTTCCTCGATGGTATCGCGGGTCGTGCCGGGAATTTCGGTCACGATCGCCCGTGATTCGCGCAGCAGGGCGTTGAGCAGCGAGGATTTGCCGACGTTCGGCCGGCCGATGATCGCAGCGCGCAGGCCTTCGCGGAGAATGCGGCCGCTGTCCGCAGTATCGAGAAGCTGCCGAATGCGCCCCCGGATATCCTCAAGAGAAGTCAGCAGATCCTGATACATCACTTCCTCAATATCTTCATCCGGGTAATCGAGGTTAACCGCCATATTGACCAGCAGATCGAGCAGATCGGCGCGCAGCGCGCGAATGTCTGTCGAAAGGCTGCCCTCCAGCTGCGCGATTGCGGCTTCCTGGCTGCGGTCCGTCTGCGCGCGCACGACGTCGATGACCGCCTCCGCCTGGGAAAGGTCGAGACGGCCGTTAAGAAAAGCGCGCTTGGTAAACTCGCCGCGCTCGGCCGGCCGGGCTCCGTGCGCATAGCAGAGCTGCAGAATGCGGCGCAGCGAGACAACGCTGCCGTGACAGTGAATTTCAGCCACATCTTCGCACGTATAAGTGTGCGGCGCCCGCATCAGCACGGCCATCACTTCGTCGATGACTTCGCCGCTGTCGGGGTCGATAATGCTGCCGTAGGTCATATGCCGCGGTGAAAAGGAAAACGCACCTGCATCACCCTTCTCCCGCGGTGGGCGGAAGAGGGTAGTCAGTACCGTTTCGGCCTGCGGGCCGCTGACCCGCACGATGCCGATGCCGCCTTCTCCGGTGGCGGTGCTGATCGCGGCTATTGTATCTTCCATCCTGAGCCCCCTGTAAATCCCGCGCCTGCTGCAGGTTCTATTTCGCAATAATCAATGCCTGCTGCATCTGGTTTCATCCCTGCCAGCTGCAGCCGCCCATTCCCGCAAAGGTCAGTGCCAGCTGCAGCCGCAACGACTGCAAAGGTCAGTGCCGGCTTGCAGCCGCGACGACTGCAAAGGTCAGTGCCGGCTTGCAGCCGCGACGACTGCAAAGGATCGGCCCTGCCGCCCATCGCGGCCGGCAAAGGACCGCACGGCCGCAGGCCGCGGTCTAAAAAAAGCCCGTGAAGCGAATCACGGGCTGCTGCGTCTGTCTAGTCCTGCGGTTCGATGATCACGCGACGGTAGGGTTCCTCACCCTCGCTGCGGGTTGTCACGCGCTCGTCGTTCTGCAGCGTCGCGTGGATCACCATCCGTTCGTACGGGTTCATCGGCTCCAGCTTGTACGAGCGGCCGCTGCGAGCGACCTTGCCGGCCAGTCTGGAAGCCAGCTGTTCCAGCGTGTACTCACGCCGCGACCGGTAGTTTTCGGCATCGAGGACAACACGGATATATTTGCTGCTGTCCTTATTGACCACCAGGCTGGTCAGGTACTGAATCGCATCGAGCGTCTGACCGCGCTTGCCGATGATGGTGCCGGCATCCCTGCCGCTGATATCGACGTAAAAACTCTCCGCATTCTGCTGTGCCTTGAAATCAAGGTCAAGACCCATGCATTCGGTTGTGCTGCGGAGAAAGTCGAGCGCCTTGTGATCCTCCACATCGACCAGATCATCGGGCCGCTTGATGACGACCACGCGCTTGGCCGGCTTGCGCCCGCGCCGCTCGCGGCGTTCTCCGCGCCGGCGTGACCGGCTGCGTCCGCCGCGTCGTTCCGCAGCGGCATGGTCGGCGCCGTCGGAAGATTCCGTGAAAGCTGCGCTGCTTTCGGCGCTGCTGTCCGGCTCTTCCGCCGCGGGTGCGAACGAAGCCGCACTCACCGTTGACGTCGTCTCAGTTTCCGCTTCTTCGCCCGTCTCCGTCGCCGCCGGTGCTTTCGCCTCTTCCGGCGCGGCAGCGGCGGCCGTTTCGACGCTCTGCTGCGGTTCTTCCTGCTTTTTCAGCGTCACTCTGACTTTTGCCAGTTTCTGTCCGAGACCGAGAAAACCGCGCGAAGGCTCTTCCAGTACTTCTACGATGACATCCTCTTTCTCGGCTTTAAGATCTTTCAGTGCCAGAGTAACGGCTTCATCTATACTATTTCCGTATTTTTCAGAGTAATCCATAGTTACTTCTTTTTACCTCCGTCCTCTTCGAGGATCCGCCTTCTGAGCTTATTCGTCCTCATATTGATGAAGACCTGAATAATCTGGCCGAGACACCAGTAAATCGTCAGTCCGGACGGGAATGTACGTCCCATTAATACGATCATGACCGGGAAAACGTACTTCATCATCTTCATCATACCGCCCGTGCCGGCCTGATTGCCCATGCTCGCGGTCATCTGTTCGGTCATAGAATATGAGAAAAATGTTGCTATGCCGGCAGCGATCGGGAGAATCCATTTATCCGGCTGACTGAGGTCCGGTATCCAGAGAAAACTCTCATGGATCGCGAACAGCATATTGTCGCTGGCAATATAGTTCAGCGGATTACGGAGCAGTGCAAAAAGTCCGAAGATGATCGGCAACTGAATGATCATCGGCAGACAGCCCGCCATAGGATTGAAATGCTCTTCTTTATACAGTTCCGCCATCTTGATGTTCAGCGTCTCTTTGTCGTTGGCGTACTGCTTTTGCAGCGCCGCCATTTTCGGCTGGATCTTGCTCATTCCGGCCGTGGAGACAATTTGCTTTACATAGAGCGGATAGAGGCACGCTTTGACAATGACCGTCAGAATAATGATGGCCACGCCGTATGAGCCGCTGATGTTAAAGAGAAAGTAGAGCAGATATCCCAGGGGCTTGGCGATCACTCCTATGATTGTGTTCATTCATTCCTCCAGTTATTTCAAAGGATCGTACCCGCCGGGGTTGAAGGGGTTGCAGCGCAGAATCCGCTTGATGCCGAGCCAGCTGCCCTTGAAAAATCCGTACTTTTCCAGTGCCTGAATAAAGTAGGTGGAACAGGTCGGATAAAAGCGGCAGGTCGGCGGAAACAGCGGCGAGATAAATTTCTGGTATCCGCGAATCAGAAAAATCAAGACTTTCTTCAAAAAATCACCTTCTGCTCTTTTCTCTGCGCTTCTCTTTCTTATTGTTTTTCTTCTTCAGCATATCCGTTTTCCGCAGCGCCGATTCCACCGAGCGGCGTACTTCGCCGCATTTGCGATGGTTGATGGAATTTCTGGCAATAAAGATAATGTCATATCCGGAAAACGGAAAGTCTCCCATGGATCTGACACTTTCTTTCATCAGTCTTTTGGCTCTGTTGCGGGAAACGGCGTTGCCGACTTTCTTGCTGGCCAGATAGGCGGTGCGGTTATAGGGAAGCTGGTTCTTCCGATAAAAAATGACCACATATCTGCTGCCGGCGGATTTTCCCCCATTGTAAACCGCGGAAAAGTTTCTGCTCCCCCGCAGGACGTCCTTCTTCAGCATAGGAAACTATGCCGAGAGCTTCTTTCTGCCCTTTGCTCTTCTGTTTCTGATGACATTTCTTCCGGTTCTTGTTCTCATTCTCCGACGAAAGCCGTGCACTTTCTTGCGCTGACGCTTTTTCGGCTGATACGTCATTTTCATCTCGACAACACCTCCTTTTTCCGGTTGTTTCTCGTCCTGCAGATCTGAATTCCAATCTGCAAACACATGTCATAACATTATAGTCGCAGCCGTCAGGGATGTCAAATCCAAAAAAGGCCGGAAAAAATTTCGCTAACGAAAAATTGTCCGTTCCTTTACAAGATATGGTATCGTTGTGGAAATTGTGAGGAACTTTTTCCACAAGTTGTGAATAAAGCTGTGAGTATTATTTTTTTTAGAAAAAATTTGCCTATTGACCTGTGGATAACTTTTATTTTATCATAACAGCATGATTAAGAGGGAAAGGACGCTGTAAAAAGATGACATTGCAGAAGAACTGGGAAAAAACAAAGGAAATGCTCAGCGAAGATCTCTCCAGAACAGTATTTGAGGCCTGGTTTGAGCCGCTTCGCGCCGTTTCCGTCGATGAAAAGAAGAATATACTATATGTTGAGACCGATAATGAATTTATTTACAAGACCGTTAACGACCGCTACCTGCCGATGCTGCGGGCAGCAGTAGAATACAATTTTCCCAATTCCTACCAGGTTTCCCTGTGCATGGCGCAGGAAAAACCTAAGGAAAAGCCGATGCCGAAGGATACCACCGCTGTCGACGGCAATCTCGAACAGGAATACTACCTCAATCCCCGCTTCAGCTTTGATTCTTTTGTCGTCGGTCCCAACAACGAATTCGCCTACGCGGCCGCGCTGGCCGTCGCCGAATCGCCGGCCAGGCAGTACAACCCGCTGTTTCTCTACGGCGGCAGCGGTCTCGGCAAGACGCATCTGATGCATGCGATCGGCCACTACATTCTCAAGAATTTCAGCGATAAAAAGATTCTTTACGTGTCCGCGGAGATGTTCACCAATGAACTGATCAAAGCGCTGCGCGACGGAGAAATCGGTTCGTTCAAAAAAAAATACCGCAGCATCGACGTGCTGCTGATCGACGATATTCAGTTTATCGAAGGCAAGGACCGTTCCGAAGAGGAATTCTTCTATACCTTCAATACGCTGTACGATCGCAACAAGCAGATCATCATCTCGTCCGACCGGCCGCCGCAGAAGCTGACGCAGCTCGACGACCGTCTGACGTCGCGCTTTCTCTGGAGCGTCTCGGCCGATATTCAGCCGCCGGATTACGAAACCAGAGTTGCGATCCTGACCAACAAGGCGAGCGAGCAGAACATCGAAATCAACGACGACATCCTCGAAGTCATTGCCATGATCGCGCGCAGGATCAAGAAGAATGTCCGCGAACTGGAGGGCGCTTTCACGCGCATTGTCAGTTTTTCCACGCTGCTGCACCGCGACATCAATACCTCGCTGGCCAGAGAAATCCTCAAGGATATGCTCACCGCCGACGAAATGCAGGTGACCATCGACAGCATCAAGAGAGCGGTCAGTAAATACTACGGCATCAGTATCAAGGAAATGGATTCTTCGCGTCGCAGCCGCAATATCGCTTATCCGCGCCAGATCGCGATGTATCTGTCCAAGGAAATGACCGATAATTCCTTCCCGCGCATCGGCGACGCCTTCGGCGGCCGCGATCACACGACTGTGATCCACGCCCACAAAAAGATCGGCGGCGAACTGGAAAAGGACAAATCGCTGCAGGAATCGATCGAAGAACTGAAAAAAATCATCGGCGAAGGGTAAAAGCGGAAAGCAGGCCAGGGATGATCTCTCAGTTGAGGATCCGAACGGCAGACCGGCGAGGAAACGTAAAAGCAGACAGGGAAAACAAGCAAAGCAGGCGGTTTCCTGAATCCCGGCACAGGGAATTGCAGCCGAAGAATGAAGATCATAAAATAAAGACCGGAGAATACAGACAAGTTGAGTGTGAAAGCGAGAAATACAGAGTACGGCCGCCGCAGCAGGAGAAAGGCACAGCGAAAAATCCGCAGATGCTGTGGATGAAAAAAAGCTTCTTATGCACAGTTGATCCACAGGAAAAACTGTTGAAATTTCAAAGCGTAAAGAAGTTTTGCACAGAATCCACAGGCCCTACTACTACAACTACTATAAAATAAATATAAGAAAACGGGAATTTCTATTCCTTCACCCGCGATGCTGCGAAGGAGACAACAGACGATGAAATTTACATGCGCACAACAGGTACTTTCCAAATCCTATAACATTGTATCAAGAGCCGTTTCCACGAGAACGACGATTCCTGTCCTAAAGGGCATCCTTCTCACGGTAACGGCGGACGGTACACTGATCATGACGGCTTCGGATATGGATTTCAGCATTGAGAATAAAATTCCCGTTACCGCCGCGGAACCGGGTTCGATCGTCGTCGTTTCCCGCATTTTCGGAGACATCATCCGCAAACTGCCCGGCGAAGACGTGACCGTTACCGTGAAAGAAGACAGCAGAGTCACCGTTCGCACCACGAATTCGCAGTTCACGATCATCGGCATGTCCGACGATGAATTTCCCAGCATCGGACAGATCGAAACCGAACAGGCGCACCTTTCTTTTCCCAGAGAACTGCTGCAGGATATGATTCGCAAGACCTTTTTTTCCGCCAGCAGCGATGAGACCAAGGGCATTATCGTCGGTTCGCTGCTGGAACTGAAGGAAAATGTCTTCAATATGGTGGCCATTGACGGCTTCCGCGTCGCCATCGCCAGCGAGGAGATGAAGAACGCCGGCGATCTGTCGCTGGTCATCAATGCTCAGACGCTCAACGAAATCAATAAAATTCTCATCGACAGCGAGGAGAGCGACATCGATTTCCGGGTCGGCGACAAAAAAGCGGTGATCACACTGCGCGATACCAGGATCGTTACCCGCCTGCTGGACGGCGAATTCATCAGCTATCGCGAGATTATCCCTCAGGAACTGACCACGACGATGGTGATCGAGCGGCGTCAGCTGCAGGAATCGCTCGAAAGAGCTTCGCTGATGGCGCGGGAGGGGAAAAACAACCTCGTGCGCTTTGAGATCACAGAAAATCTGCTCACCATCTATTCCGATTCCGAAGAGGGCAGGGTCAGGGAAGAAGTCATCATGGACAAGGAAGGCGAGGATCTGCAGATCGGCTTCAACTCCAAATACATTCTCGACGCCCTCAAGGCCATCGACGATGAGAGCATAGTGATGTCCTTTTTCAAACCGACGACCCCCTGCCTCATCAAGCCGCTGCAGGGAGAGCAGTACAAATATCTGATTCTGCCGGTGCGGATTCCGGCCAGCCGCGGCAGCGGCCAGGACTGATTCCTGATCCGAACCGCGGAAACCGCAGAAAGTACGACAGCGGGAAACACGATAAACGCGCAGAACATCGGCGCGCAGCACAGAATAGAATTGAGCGGAACCATTGAACGGCAGCTGAGCGGCAGCTTGCTGCCGCAGGGTGGCCGCAAGAAGCAAAGCGGCGCATGTACATCGATCGGGCACAGCTGCATAATTTCAGAAATTACCGCGAGGAGAGCTTTGAATTTGACCGGGGTCTCAATCTTATCGTCGGAGAAAACGCGCAGGGCAAGACAAATCTGATCGAAAGTCTCTATCTCTGCGCGCTCGGCAAGTCGTTTCGCACCGCGCGCGACCGCGATCTGATCCGCTTTAAAGAGCAGTACTGCCGCGTCGTCTGCCAGTACGAACGCGACGGCGAAGAGGACAGCATCGAGGTGGCGCTGGCCCGCGACGGACGCAAGTCGATCAAGGTCGGCGGGATCAGTCTGCGGCGGACCACCGATCTGCTCGACCATCTGCTGGTCGTGATCTTCAGTCCCGAAGATCTGAAAATCGTCAAGGAAGATCCGTCGCGACGGCGCAATTTTCTCGACCGCGAACTCTCGCAGCTGCGCCGCTCCTATGTCCATCATCTCAAGCTCTACCAGCGGGTGCTGTCGCAGCGCAACGCCTATCTCAAGGAACACGAAGACGATTGCGACGGTCTCTTCATCTGGGATGAAAAGCTCGTTGAATTCGGCACTGTGCTGATGGAGGAACGCGACCGCTTTCTCGAGCGGCTCTCGGCGATCAGCGGCCGCATTCACGACAGCATCACCGCCGGCCGCGAACAGCTGACGCTCATCTATCGCCCCAACATCCGCCGTGATCCGGAACACCAGAAGGAAGTCATCGCCGCCGCCCTGGAAAAGGGCCGGGACAGCGATTTTTTCAACGGCAGCACCGGGCGCGGCCCGCACAAGGATGATTTTGAAGTTGTCATCAACGACGTCAACGCACGCAATTACGGCTCTCAGGGACAGCAGCGCACCGCGGCGCTGTCGCTGAAGCTGGCGGAAATCGCGCTGCTGCGCGAGGAGAAGGAGGAAGCGCCGGTGCTGCTGCTCGACGATGTGCTTTCGGAACTCGATCCGCAGCGGCAGCAGTATCTGATCAGGGCCCTGGAGTCGGTGCAGCTGTTCATCACCACGACGGAAATCACCGATGAAATGATGGAAGCGCTGCCGGACGGGAAGGTGATACGCATTGCCGACGGCCGGCAGGCGGACTGACCGCCGCCGCCTGTGAGGCGGTTTTTTATTGCGGCAGAATCCGGAAGGCGCAAAAAACGAAACTTTGAAAGGTGTACGACAAAGCTTTGAAAAGGCATAGGAAAATGTCCGGGCGTTGCAGCGAAAGACGCCGAAATCCTGCCGGAATATTTCCGGAAAGATCTCGAAATCGCTTCAAAGAAAGACTTCAAACTCGTTTTTTGGATGGACTCTGAGAGCGCCTCAGGCAAAAAAAAGGCCCGGCGATGCGGCTTCATTGAAAATCGCCCGGGATATTGTAAAATAACGCGTTTTATAGTATAATAACTCCTGTGTGTTCCGTCTTGTTATGCATTGTGCAAAACGCCGCTGCAGAGCAGAAAAAGCAGGGAAAGCGGAACACCGGCAGCGCTGCGGCGCCCCGATGCCGCGATCACTGCCGGCGAGCAGAGCAGCGTCAGGCGGCAGGCTCGCAGTGCGTGAAAATGCCCGGCGATCGGAAATCGCCGATAGGCGATATAGATCATGCATCTTAAATCGTTAATAGACGATTGCAGCTGCGGTACCCCGGGAAAGTTCCGCATCAGAGGCGCTGACAGGCTGCAGTAATCCGCTGCGCGGATCAGCTGTCAATGACATCAGAAAAAAACATGTCAACGGCATCAGAAAGTGATACAAGAACAGCAGCGGAACAGCATCATAAAGCGATGCCGGAACGACACGGGCGGCATGAAGAACGAGGCGAGCAGGACTTGAAAAGATTGACCACACAGAGGGAGAATTACTTGAATGGCGGATATGAAAGAAACCCAGAAATATAACGCGGAGCAGATTCAGGTTCTGGAAGGTCTGGAACCGGTCAGAAAGCGTCCCGGCATGTACATCGGCTCGACCGGTGAAAAGGGACTGCACCACCTGGTCTACGAAATCGTCGACAACTCGGTCGACGAGGCGCTGGCCGGCTTCTGCTCCACGATCAAAGTCACCATCGAAAAGGACAATGCCATCACCGTCGAGGACGACGGCCGCGGCATGCCGGTCGACCTGCACCCGAAGGAAAAAATCCCCGCCGTCGAGGTCATTCATACGATCCTCCACGCCGGCGGCAAATTCGGCGGCGGCGGATACAAGGTATCCGGCGGCTTGCACGGCGTCGGCGCTTCCGTGGTCAACGCCCTGTCGACACGCATGGACGTGCAGGTAAAGCGCGGCGGCAAGATTTACGCCATCGCCTTTGAGCGCGGCAAGACCGTCGAACCGCTGCACGTCGTCGGCAGCACCAACCGCACCGGATCGAAGACGACCTTCCGGCCCGATCCGGAGATTTTCGATGAGATCGAATTCGACTACGACACGCTGCAGTACCGTCTGCGGGAGATGGCCTTTCTCAACAAGGGCATTCACATCGAGCTGAAGGACGAGCGTGCCGACCGCAAACGCAAAGAAGAATTTCACTACGAGGGCGGCATTCGCGAGTTTGTCGCTTTCCAGAACCGGCATAAACAGGCGATTCACAAGGACATCGTCTACTTTGAGGCGGAGGGAAAGGACAGGATCGGCCGCGGCGACATGGCCGTGGAGGTGGCTTTCCAGTACACCGATCAGTTCAGTGAATCGATCTTTTCCTACGCCAACAACATCAACACCACCGAAGGCGGCTACCACCTGATCGGCTTCAAGACGGCACTGACGCGGGCTTTCAACGACTACGCGCGCAAGAACAACATCCTCAAGGAGAAGGACGAATCCCTCTCCGGCGACGACGTTCGCGAGGGCATCACGGCGATCATCTCCGTCAAGCTGACCGAACCGCAGTTCGAGGGGCAGACCAAGGAAAAACTCGGCAACAGCGAGATGCGCGGCTTCGTCGAGAGCAACACCAACGAGCAGGTGACGTACTTCCTCGAAGAGCATCCCGACCAGGCCAAGACGATCCTGCGCAAGTGCATCGACGCCGCGCGGGCCAGACGGGCAGCCAAGAAAGCGCGCGAAACCGTGCGCAAGAACAGCCTCGAGGGCATGTCGCTGCCGGGCAAGCTGGCCGACTGTTCGGAGAAGGACGCTTCGCTTTCCGAGATCTTCCTCGTCGAGGGCGACTCCGCGGGCGGTTCCGCCAAGCAGGGCCGCGACCGCAAGCGCCAGGCGGTGCTGCCGCTGCGCGGCAAGATCCTCAACGTCGAGAAAGCGCGCCTCGACCGCATCCTCAATTCGGACGAGATCAAGAACATGATCACTGCATTCGGCTGCGGCATCGGCGAAGAATTCGACATCGAAAAACTGCGCTATCACAAGATCATCATCATGACCGATGCCGATGTCGACGGCGCCCACATCCGCACCCTGCTGCTGACGTTCTTCTATCGCTACATGACGCCGCTGATCGAGGGCGGCTATGTCTACGCGGCGCAGCCGCCGCTGTTCCGCACCAAAAAGGGCAAGGAGGAATACTACACCTATTCCGACCGCGAACAGGAAAAGCTGCTGAAGAACCTCGAGAGCAAGTCCGGCAAGGTGGAAATCCAGCGCTACAAGGGTCTCGGCGAAATGAGCTTCCAGCAGCTGTGGGATACCACCATGGACTACGAAAAGCGGACGCTGATCCAGATCACGCTCGAGGATACGGCCGCGGCGGACCAGATTTTCACGACGCTGATGGGCGACAAAGTGCCGCCGCGCAAGCGCTTTATCGAAGAAAACGCCAGGTACGTGAAGAACCTCGATATATAGGGAAGGCATCCCGACTGCATCCCGGTCACCGGAAAGCACCCGAACGCAGCGAAAAAATCCGGAAATTCGGGGATCGGCCCCGCATTGCGCGGGGAGCATGCAGAGAACCGGGCGAAGAATTGCAAAGTCCGGTACCGGAATTCCGGAAATTCGGGAACGGCATTTGGGGAACAGAGAAAGAACAGGGAAGGAACAGGGAAGGTAAGACAACCGCATGGCAAACCTGATTGAAGATCAGCGACTGATCCAGCACGAAATACACAACGAAATGAAGAACTCCTACATCGACTACGCGATGAGCGTCATTGTCGGACGCGCACTGCCCGATGTAAGAGACGGGCTCAAGCCGGTGCATCGCCGCATCCTCTACGGTATGGGGACGATGGGCGTGACGCCGGACAAGCCGTATAAAAAATCCGCCCGTATCGTCGGCGACGTCATGGGTAAATATCACCCCCATGGAGACAGCTCGATCTACGATGCGATGGTGCGCATGGCCCAGGATTTCTCGACGCGCTATATGCTCGTCGACGGCCACGGCAACTTCGGTTCGGTCGACGGCGACGGCGCGGCGGCAATGCGCTACACGGAAGCCAGAATGACGCCGTTCGCACTGGAAATGCTGCGCGACATCGACAAGGAAACCGTCGACTTCATGCCCAACTTCGACGAGGAGGAGATGGAGCCGGTGGTGCTGCCGAGCCGTATTCCCAACATCCTCATCAACGGATCCAACGGCATCGCCGTCGGCATGGCGACCTCGATTCCGCCCCACAATCTCGGCGAGGCGGTCGATGCCTGCGTCAAGCTGATCGATGACGAGGAAGCGACGATCGAAGATCTGCTGCAGATCGTCAAGGGTCCGGATTTCCCGACCGGCGCCATCATCATGGGCAGAAAGGACATCCAGGATGCCTACCGCACCGGACAGGGCAAGATCCTCGTCCGCGCGAAAACCGAAATCGAGGAATCCAAAAAGGGGCGGATGCAGATTGTCGTCAGCGAGATCCCCTTCCAGGTCAATAAATCGCGGCTGATCGAAAAGATCGCCCAGCTGGTGCGCGACAAGAAGATCGACGGCATTTCGGCGATCCGCGATGAGTCGAGCCGCGAGGGCATGCGCATCGTCATCGAACTGAAGCGCGATGCCAACCCGCAGGTGACGCTCAACCGGCTCTTCAAGCACACCCAGATGCAGGAGAGCTATTCGGTGATCATGCTGGCGCTGGTCAACGGCGAGCCGAAGATCCTCAATCTCTATGAGATGCTGACCGAGTATCTCAAGCATCAGAAGGACGTCGTCACCCGGCGCACGGTCTACGACCTCAACAAGGCCGAGGCGCGGGCGCATATCCTCGAAGGTCTGCGCATCGCCCTCGACAACATCGACGAAGTGATCCGCACGATCCGCGAGAGCTACGACGACGCCAAACAGCAGCTGATGAAGCGCTTCGGTCTCACCGAAATCCAGGCCCAGGCGATTCTCGATATGCGGCTGGCCCGTCTGCAGGGACTGGAGCGGGAAAAGATCGAAGCCGAATACGCCGATCTGCAGAAAAAGATCGCCTACTACAAAGAACTCCTCGCCGACGAAAAGAAACTGATGAACGTCGTCAAGGAGGAGATGCTGGAGATCAAGAAAAAGTGGAACGACAAGCGCCGCACCCGCATCGTCGCCTCGGTCGAGGAATTCGATGAAGAAGACCTGATCGAACAGGAGAACGTCGCGGTGACGCTGACGCATCTGGGCTATCTGAAGCGCGTGCCGGCCGACACCTATCGCACGCAGCGGCGCGGCGGCAAGGGCATCACCGGTCTGACGACGAGGGAGAACGATTTCGTCACCGACCTGATCATGACCTCAACGCACGAATACCTGATGTTCTTCACCAACTTCGGCAAGGCGCACAAGATCAAAGCTTACGAAATTCCGGAAGCGAACCGCACGGCCAAGGGAACCCCGGCGGTCAACTTCCTCAACCTGATGCAGCGGGAGCGCATCAGCGCGGTGATCCCGATCCGGGATTTCCGCGACGACAAATACCTGATCGCCGTGACCAAGTTCGGCACCATCAAGAAGACGGCGCTGTCGCAGTTTGACACCAACCGCAAGGCCGGACTGATCGCGATCAGCCTCAAGGACGGCGACGAACTGGTCGGCATCCGCGAAACCGGCGGCAATGACTACGTCAGCATCGTGACCAAGTTCGGCAAGAGCATTCTCTTCTCCGAACACGATGTGCGGCCGATGGGCCGCGCGGCCGGCGGCGTTCGCGCGATCCAGCTCGATGAGGGCGACGAGGTTGTCGCCATGAACCTCGTTCACGCCGATGAGGAACTGCTGGTCGTGACCGCCAGCGGCTACGGCAAGCGCACTTCGCTGAAGGAATATAAGATTCAGAACCGCGGCGGCAAGGGACTGTTGACTTACGACAAGTCAAAGTTCAAAAAAACCGGCGTATTGATCGGCGCCATCGTTGTCGACGACAGCGATGAAGTGCTGCTGATCAATTCCCACGGCATCATCATCCGCATCAAGGCCAGCGATGTCTCCGAACTGGGACGCGCCACGCAGGGCGTGCGGATCATGAAGGTCGAAAAGGGAACGGAGATAATATCCATGGCAAAAGTTCTTCGCGAGGAGGACATTGCCGAATCGTGTGACAGCAATAACGGAGGGAAAAGCAATGGAAACAGTGAAAACAAACAAGGAAAAAAAGAGGGAGAGCAGATCACAATAGATACTGCTGCGAACGCCGGAACACAGGAGAAGGGCTAATGAAAGAAGTTATCGAGATGAAAGTGCCGGGCGATCCGGATTACATTGCTATCACCAAGATGACCGCTGCTTCTGCGGCAGCGCACAAGGGTTTTGACATCGACAAAGTCGAAGACATTCGCATGGCGGTCGGCGAAGGCTGCAAAGCGATCACCTGTCACCGGCATAAAGGTTGGAGTGATCAGTACGACGTGAAGCTGGACATGCGTGAAGAGGGAAAGATCATCATCGATATCGAAGACAGCATTTTTACGCATGACCAGGAGAAGGGCAGCCGCCCCTGTCTCGACTGCCCGCATGAAGGAGATCTGGGCATCGAAATCCTCAAGGCGCTGATGGATGATGTGCAGATTGTCAAGCAGGGCGGTACATGTCGTCGAATAAAAATGGTAAAGGTGAGATGACGGACAAAGAAGAGTTTCGCGAATATGCGAAAACCAAAGACATCGAACTGCGAAACAAGATCGTGGAAGAAAACCTCTATATGGTGGATATTCTGATCCGTAAATATCTCGGCCGCGGCATCGAAAAGGACGATCTCTATCAGGTCGGCGCGCTGGCGCTGATCAATGCGGTGGATCGTTACGATCCGGACAAGGGGTATGAGTTCAGCAGCTTTGCCACGCCGACGATTCTCGGCGAGATCAAAAAGTATTTCCGCGACAAGGGCTGGGCACTGAAGGTGCCGCGGCGGCTCAAGGAACTCGCCGTCCATCTGCCGGAAGCGCGGGAAAAGCTGACTGCGGAGCTGGGACATTCACCGTCGGTCAGCGAGCTGGCTGAACATCTGGGAGAAAAAGAGGAGAACGTGCTGATGGCACTGGAGTCCTCGATGGCTTATGGTGCCTACTCTCTCGACGAAACCTACAACGACAGCGGCGAGGATGGAGAGAGCAGCAAATACGAACGCTTTACTTCCGTGCAGGAAGCCGGCTACAACGATTTTGAGGACCGCGATCTGATCAACCGCGTGCTCTCGACAATGTCGGATACCAATCGCTATATTTTCCGGCAGCGCTTCATCGCCGAAGAGTCGCAGTCGGAAATCGCCAAAAAGCTCGGTGTCTCGCAGATGACGATCTCCCGCGCGGAGAAGAACATCAAGGAGCAGTTCGCCAGAGAACTGCAGCGCTGAGGCGGCGGATGGACATGTGCGTGGACGGCTGCAGTGCGAAAGCCTGCGGCAGCGATCGGCGGAAAGCACAGCCGCCCCATTTATATTGCGGCAGCGCCAGCGGAAAGCACAGCCGCGGCAATGACAGAAAGCAAGGCCGCAGCGAATAGCAGAAAGCAGGGCCGCAGCGAATAGCAGAAAGCAGGGCCGCAGCAAGCAATTGACAGATCAATAAGAGGAAGTTCATGACCAAGAGAGTATTTTCAGGCGTACAGCCGACCGGCAATATCCATCTGGGAAATTACCTCGGCGCGCTGAAGCAATTCGTAGAGCTGCAGGAAGAAAACGAGTGCATCTACTGCATCGTTGACCTGCATTCGATCACCGTGCCGCAGGATCCCAAAATCCTGCGCCAGCATACGCTGGACGTGGCGGCCCTGTATATGGCCGTCGGCGTCGACCCGAAGAAATCGATCATCTTCGTGCAGTCCGATGTCTCCGGACACGCCGAACTCTCCTGGATTCTGACCTGCAACGCCTACACCGGCGAGCTCTCGCGCATGACGCAGTTCAAGCAGAAGAGCAGGGGGAAGGAATCGGCACCGGCCGGGCTGTTTACCTATCCGATCCTGATGGCGGCCGACATTCTTCTCTACGATACCGATATCGTTCCGGTCGGCAACGACCAGAAGCAGCATATCGAACTGTGCCGCGATATCGCCATTCGCGTCAACAACAAGTACGGCAAAACATTCGTCGTCCCCGAGGGCCGCTTTATGAAAGCCGGCGCGCGGATCATGGCGCTCGATGACCCGACCGGCAAGATGAGCAAGAGTGCCGAGAACATTCACAGCCGTATCTCGCTGCTCGACGATGAGAAGAAGATCAGGAAGTCGATCATGAAGGCGACCACCGATTCGGACGGCGTGATTCGCTTTGATCCCGACAAAAAACCCGGTGTTTCCAACCTTTTGAACATCTACAGCGCCCTTTCCGGCGAACCTGTGGATAAAGTAGTGGATAAATTTGCCGGCAGCGGCTACGGTGATTTCAAGAAGGAACTGGTCGCCGTGACCAACGAGGCCCTGCGTCCGATCCGTACTCGATTCAACGAGATCCGGCAGTCGGATGAACTGCTGGAAGTGTTGAAAAATGGGGCAGAACGGGCTTCGGCGATTGCCGAACCGGTGCTCCGGCGGGTCAAGGACAGATTCGGTCTCGGCAAGGGCTGCTGAACGGCAAATTTTCAGGCCGCGCCGGGGGGTTTCGGCGGGCTGTGGATAAAATTGACAAAAAGCCTCAAAGCCGCGGAATTCCGCGGCTTTTCCGTATCCACAGGCGGCATTCACGGCGGCCGATCAGATCGACATGACTGCGGCAGCGGCCCGCGAACGGACCACGGCACGGCCGGTGGTCCGGATCTGATCGCTGAACCCGGGCCGAACCCGGATAGACCGGGCTAGATCCAGATGTCGTGTCCTTTTCCGGCGCCGAGTTCGAAATGATATTTTACGATGCCGAGGTCGGTATGCGCATAAAAGCCGAGGCCGGCCCTGGCATGCACCTTCTCGCCCTGACGGGTGATGGTGAATTTCTGCTGGTTGACGGCGGTCGGTGCCAGCAGTGCGGCTTCCAGACCCTTCCTGTACCAGTCCGGATCGCCCTGCTGATAGTCGCTGACTTTCGCGATCTCCTTGCTCTTGTGCGGTACGCCCCGGGTCTGCCCGTAGCCGAGCGCAATCACCATGTAGCGCTTTTCCCCGGGCGCGATCTCGTACCTTGCCCTGCCTTTCCTGTACGTCATGGCCACCCAGCAGGAGTTGATGCCGAGTTCCTGTGCCTTGAGAACGAGTCGCTCGCCGTAATAGCCGATCTCTTCGTCCTTCCCCTTCGGGCCGACCAGGGCGAAATAGTTGCGGCAGCCCCGGAAATTTCCGTAGCTGGGCTTTTCCGCCCGGAACGCTTCCGGCTCGTTCGTCACCAGCTGGATATGCAGTCCGCTCTCCCGATTGACCGCGTCGGTTTCCTTCTGCAGCGCCTCGACGGCGCCGGCTTCCAGCGGCTGATCCGTAAACTGTCTCACCGAGTGTCTTTCCTGCATGATCTGCATCATTTCCATACTGCAATACCTCCCTTGCCAAGTTCAAATTGCGTAATTTTCAAAAGCTGTTTTTCAACAGCTCCGGCTGCAGCTGAGCGCAATCCTGTTTTCTGATTGTAATCCTGTTTTCTGCTGCGGACAGGGAAAAACTGCGGAACGCCTCAGGTCTCCCCGCTCCTGTCGGGAAGGGAATTCATGATTTTTTGGCGTGGCGCAGCCTATCGATCAGTTGATCGATCGCCGTCGCTTCCTCATCGAAATAGTCGTAATTTCGCGTCGCTTCCCTCCTCATTTTGACGAGTCCGGCTTTTTTGAGGATCTGCAGGTGGTGCGAGACGGCCGGCAGCGGCTCCGTCTCTATTTGGCCGGCAGCGTTTCGGCCAGCGTTTCGCCGCGCTGCGCTTTGAGTTCGGCGAGGCCGTCGTGGACGATGGTGAAGACCTGATCGGTCAGCGCCTTCTCCGCCTTGCGGTCCAGACCCTCTGTGGGGATCGGCGGATGGATGAGGACGTCGACGCGTTTGTTGTTGCAGAGATAACCCTTTTCCTCGAGGATTTCGTAGGTGCCGTTGATGCTGATCGGAACGATCGGCACGCCCGGCTTGGTGGCGAGCTTGAGCGCACCCTTCTTGAATTCGTGCATGCCGCCGCTGCGGGCGCGGGTGCCTTCGGGGAAGATCAGCATCGAAAAGCCGTGCTCAATATAGTCGATGCCTTCGGCGATGGCGCGCAGACTGGCGCGCGGGTCGTCGCGCTTTATCATGATGCTGCGGATGCGGCGCATCCAGGTGCCGTAGAGCGGCATCCTGCGCAGCGCGTCTTTGGCGATGAAGCCGAACTGCACGTTGGTGAGCACGGCGCACAGCGTCGGAATATCGGCAAAGCCCTGATGGTTGCTGACGTAGACGAGAGGGCCGGTCTTGGGCAGATTCTCGCGGCCCGTCACATGCAGGTCGACGTGAAAGCTGCGCATCAGATGACTGCCCCACATGATGGTGGCGTCGAGGATGGCACGCTGCTCGCGGGCGTTGTCGCCGGCGGCGCGGGCGGTATCGATCTCTTTTTTCAGGTGGCGCAGTTCCGGGAGCGAAAACAGTACTTTGACCACGCCCGGAAGACCCTTGATGATGTTCATGAACAGTCCCCTCCTTCAGGTTTCGGCCGGCGCGGGGCGCAGCCGGTCAACAGTCCTATTATAGTATATTGCGGGGGGAAAATGAAGTGATTGGATCATGAAAGACTGTTTTTTCAGAGCAGGCCTTCGGTGTATAATACAGATCTATTGCAGAGGGAGGAAACAATGCTCTTCTTGGAGTCATTGCAGGCAGGATGACGATGACAGAGAGAATCAGTTCATTCCCGTGCTGCTCTTGTATCTGATGGATACGAATGAAGCACTTTAGTTTTCACAGATCGGAGGGACTGCATGCATTGATGGCGATGGCGCGTTTACCCGAATAAAATCGGTTAAATAATCCGACCCCAAATGGCTGATATAACTCGACGCTGCTGCTGTCAAATTGTCATGGTCGCAGTATGGCAGGTCTGCACAACTCCCGCTTTTCCGGCCGGCATATTGCGGCTCGGCGGAGAATGATGTATAGTTGAAAATAACGAAGCGCCGCGGACTCTGGAGCCTGCGGCAAAAGAAAGCTGCATTCATCCGCGGCAGACCGGCGGTTCTCGCCGCTGCGCAGCGGAAGTCAAACAAGAAACGAATCGATGAAGTTTGAAAACCGATTATTACCCCACTCCCGCAAACGAATCTGCTGGATCGTGCTGATCGCCGGCCTGGCCGGCTTTGCCGCGCTGATGGCGGCGGTGATGGCCTGCGGTCAGACGTCTTTTGATCAGGCGGCGCTGCAGTTTTTCGTGTCGATGCGGCAGGACGGTCTCAGCACACTGATGGAGGGCATTACCTATCTGGGATGCTGGGAAGCGATCACCATACTCTGCCTGCTGCTGATGCTCAACGACCGCACGTTCCTGCCCTACGGCGTGCCGCTTGCGATTGCCGCCGCAACGACGTCGCTCTTTCGTCTCGGCATCAAGGCTGTCGTGCAGCGTCCGCGGCCGCCCGAAGCGCTGCGGATGGTCAGCGAGCACAGCTATTCGTTTCCCAGCGGTCATGCGATCACCAGTTTTGCCGTCTACGGCCTGCTGGCCGTTCTGCTGATCTCGACGCAGGTGCGGCTGACTCGGGCGCAGAAGGCGGCGCCGCCGGAAGCCGGTGAAGCTGAACCGTCGGAGCGCGATAAGAACAACCCGTTTTACACCGCGCTGCACGAAAAAGCGGAGCTGAAGAAAAAGCACCGGCGTTATCGCATTGCCGGTGCGGTGGTCTGCCTCTTCCTGACCTTTGCCATCGGACTGTCGCGTCTCTACCTCGGTGTGCACTGGGCAACGGATGTGCTGGCCGGCTGGTGCTTCGGCGCGGCCGACATCGCCGCGATCCTGATCGTGCGTGACGCGCTGCGCCGGAAACGCCGGGCGGGAAGCTGAACAGTCCGGCGGTTCCCCTGCCCCGCTCCTGCCGCGCAGGCACGCTGCGGCTGAACGGTGCGCGCATCCGCCGAATATTTTCGCGCGACCGATGCCTGTTCGCCCTCGCCGGACCCGTTATCGCCGCGCGCAGGCGGGAAATATTTCGCGCGATCAATGCCTGGTTCGATGCCTATTCGACCGGATCGCGGTCGAAGAAGATGCTCTTTGATCCCGTCGACAGCGGGATGGCAAAACATACTTTGACATTATCGGGGAAAAAGCCGCAGCGCAGGGCGGCTTTGCCGGCGCTGTAGAGCACGCGGTTGTCGATGCGGTGGTCGGCGGCCAGAGAGACGGCGGAGCCGATGGCGATGCCGAGATCCGTCAGTGTGAAAGCGCAGTGGCTGCCGGCTTTGGCACAGGCGGCGCAGTCTTCATAGCCGCAGACGCCGCAGTGCTCCAATACGGTGGGGATCGCTTCGACGCCGATCAGCACCACGCAGTGGCTGTTGTCGACATTGCGGGCGTCGCGCTCAAAGAAATCCTGGTCATACTCCCTGCGGATTCTGCGCATTTCCTCCGCCAGCTGTTTTTGCTCTGCGCCATCGATGATTCGGGTGATGACGTGATCCAGGCCGCAGCCCTTCGGCGCCGTGCGCGCCGCTGCTGCCATCTGATCTGCAGCCGCCATTGCGGCCGCGTGTTCTGCTTCGTTGCTGCTGCGAATCATGAACTGCCTCCCTTTTCGGTACATTGGGTTTTATCTTAAAATTTTATCTCTTATTCCGCTTTTGCAATACCGCAGGTTCCTTCTTCCTGCCGCTCGCTGTGTACGCGCCGGCCATCCCGTTCGAATCGGCCCGGGCAAATATCGCCTATTGACGATCGACAATCAGAGGCTGAATACAGCCGCTGAAGCATTGCGGGCTCAGTCGCGCTGTTCGGAATTCTCTGCCTTTCGGATGTAAGGTGCGTAGAGGGACTGCCGCCGCTTTACGAGAGCGAGAAATTTCTGGCGGCGCCCGGCTTCGTCCGCTTCCATCCAAAATGCGTAGGGAACCCGGTCATCGCGGCAGGCCTGTTCCCAGAGCTGCTCCGGATCGAGCGCGGCATCGGCAATGAGGATCTCTCCCCTCTCCATGAGCTCGCGCGACATCGGATCCAGCAGTGTGCCGTCGCCGCAGATGACGATCAGGCCGCCGCGGCGGTCGCAGTCCTCGAGCAGTTCGTACTCGTCGTTGCGGTAAGCGTGTTCGCCCATCATCATGCAGAGACGGCGGATGGTCAGGTCTTCCTTCTCTTCAATTTTTCGGTCGAGGTCGACCAGCGGCCGCGGCTGTCGTTCGCGTTCGGCCAGTCGGCGCGCCAGACGCGCGGCGCAGTCGTGCCGGTTTGATCCCAGTGGTCCGGTAATGTAGTAATTCATCGGTTTGTCAATGCATGCGGGCCGAGACCCGCCTTTTCTGATGCGGTGCCGCCGGTGCCGAAGGTACAGCGCCGGCCTGCTTGCTGACGGAAGTGCCGGCTCGTGCCGGCAGACTCATTATAGCACAGCGGCGGCGGATTGCCAGCCGGCGGAACAACATCCGTATTCGACACAGCGGAACAACATCCGTATTCGACACAGATCGATGACGGTGCAGGCAGCGGCCTGACGGGTCGAGTCAGGCCGAGGAGTATGGATTGAGCAGTGCTGCAAAAAAACAAAATAAATAATAGCACGCTATTGACATTAAAACGATAGCATGCTATTATAATTGCGCGGTGAGGATCACCTGCACGATGATTATGAATCGGACGAGGAAGGAGAATCAACATGAAAAGAACGGTCGGAGGCATGATCAAACAGATCAACGATACCCTCGTCAAGGAAGCCAACAATGATTTGAGGCCCATCGGACTGACGCTGTCGCAGCACGCGATGCTGCTCGTACTCTTTGAAGCACCGGATGGCAGACTGACCATGAAGGAACTGGAGCGCGGTCTGCATGTGGCGCAGCCGACGGCTGCCGGCATCGCGGCCCGGCTCGAAAAAAAGAACCTGGTGGAGAGCAGCGGAACGCCGGAGGACAAGCGTGTCAAGATCGTGGCGATTACGGAAAAAGGCCGGGAAATCTGCAGAGATTCCATCGTGCATATGGGTGAGACCGAACGGAAACTGTTGAGTCCGCTGAGCGAAGAGGAACAGAAAACGCTGCTCGATCTTCTGGAGAAAGTGAGCGATGCGGCCGTCGAGCGGCAGTAAGTAGGAGGCAGAAAATGAACGGGGAAAAGAAGAGAAAGAACGACGAAATTCGGAGACGGCGCGAGGCCGCAAGTGCGGCGGCCGAACCGGCGCACATGACGGCCGAAAATACAGCCGCCGAATCGGAGCGTCCGGGGGCCGAACACAGAGCAGCCGCCGGCACGGCGTCTGCAGGGCGGCCGACAGGAGAAAGCAAGGCAGGGATGAAAACAGAAACAAGCATGGAAACAGAGACAAAATCTGCGGCGGACAGGGAACACACGGCGGATTACGTGTTCCGCAGCATGTCGGTGCCGAAAGCCATCGCCAAAAACACGGTGCCGGCGGTGCTGGCGATGCTGATGGTGCTGATCTACAATCTGGCCGATACATTTTTCATCGGCCAGACGCACATCGCGCTGGAAGTGACGGCGATCTCGCTGGCGACGCCGGTCTTCCTCTTCTTCATGGCCGTCGGCACCGTCTTCGGCATCGGTGGCACGTCCGTCATCTCGCGGGCGCTCGGACAGGGCCGGCGCGAGTACGCTTCCCGAGTGTGCGCCTTCTGCATGTGGGCCTGTGTCATCGTCGGCATCGTCATGGCGGCCTGTTTCCTGCTCTTCATGGATCCGCTGCTCAAGCTGATCGGCGCGAGTGCGGACAGCTGGGAGATGACAAAGCAGTATCTGACGATCGTCTCGTTCGGCGGGCCGTTCGTGCTCATCGGCAACTGCTACAACAATATCATCCGCGCCGAGGGGCGGTCGACCGAGGCGATGATGGGACAGCTGATCGGCAACCTGGTGAATGTGGTGCTCGATCCGATCCTGATCCTCGTCCTGAACTGGCACGTTACCGGGGCCGCGATCGCGACGGTGATCGGCAACGTGATCGGCGCCGGATATTACCTCTATTATTTTGCCAGCGGCAAATCCACGCTCAGCATTCGCCTGCGCGATGCCGCGCCGCGCCGCACGATCCTGTCCGGTGTGCTGTCGATCGGGATCCCGGCTGCGCTCGGCTCGCTGCTGATGAGTGTGTCATCGATCGTGACCAACGCCCGCATGGCGGACTACGGAGACCTCGCCGTCGCCGGCATCGGCGTGGCGATGAAGGTGTCGATGATCACCGGCATGATCTGCATCGGCTTCGGCCAGGGTGTGCAGCCGCTCCTCGGTTACTGCACCGGTGCCGGTCTGCGCGATCGCTTTCGCAGTTCAATGCGCTGGTCGGTGGCGATATCCGCCGCCCTCAGCGTCGCCATGACGATCGTCTGCTATGTATTCATCGATCAGATTGTCGGCGCCTTCCTGACCGATGCGCAGGCCCTGCGCTACGGAATCGACTTTTCCAAAGTGCTGCTGACAACCAGCTTCCTCTTCGGCGTGTACTACGTCTTTCTCAACGCCATCCAGGCGATGGGCGCGTCGGGGGCGTCGCTGATCGTCAACACCAGCCGGCAGGGCCTGATCTACATCCCCGCCCTGTTCCTCCTCGAAGCCGCGATCGGCATCAACGGCATCGTCTGGGCGCAGCCCGTCGCCGACGTGCTCTCGACGCTGCTGGTGCTTTTCCTCTTCCGGCGGTCTTACCGGAACATTCTCAAGGGAAAGAATTCGCCGCAGCAGAGTGAGTCGGACTGCGCGGACGGCACGGAGAACCGGACGGAGGAAGAGACGGACGGAGCCGCCGGGCAGGCGGACGGGGCGGAAACCGAGTCCAATGACATCGTCGCGGCGGATGGCCGCGCAGACGAGGAAACGGCTTAGTATACGTTTTTGTTCAACATCGATCTCCCCCTCCTGCTGTGCCGGTTGTTCACTTTGGTTTTGCAGCCCGGTTACGGCAGGATCACTCGCAGTGTATTAGATATCGGTTCATGAAAGAGTCACTGATAAATTTAACAGCTGGCAGGAAAATTGTATCACGGCGGCCGGCGTGGTGATGGTTCGGCTGCTATGATTCCGTGCGTGCAGGCTGTTATAGTTTCGCGCGTGCAGGTTGTTGTCGTGCCGTGCAGGCTGTTATAGTTTCGCGCGTGCAGAATGTTATGGTTTCGTGCAGGCTGTTATAGTTTCGTGCGTGGATGTTGTTGTCGTGCCGTGCAGGCTGTTATAGTTTCGCGCGTGGAGGTTGTTTTAATTCTGTGCATGCAGGTTTGTTATGATCCGTGCGGCGGTTTCGCGGCCGCGGTGCATATGTTATAATAATCATAATATTTTTTCTTCGGGGCGATCGGAACCCGCGGGCTCCGGCGCGGAAGGGTGCCGAACCCGGGCGGCCCGAAAGAACGTTGAAAAGAGCGCAGGAGGCGATGGCAATGAAGGAACCGGTACTGATCATCATGGCGGCAGGCATGGGAAGCCGCTACGGAGGACTCAAGCAGTTTGATCCGATCACCAGCGAGGATGAAGTGATCATGGATTTTTCACTCTATGATGCGATGCTGGCCGGCTTTCGCAGGGTGGTCTTTGTCATCCGCGAGGAGATGGAGGAAGCTTTCGCCGAACGGGTTCTGCCGCGGGCCGGCAAGCACCTCGACGTTGCTTTCGCACACCAGCGGCTCGACGATCTGCCGGCGGGCTACGGCGTGCCCAAGGGCCGCGAAAAGCCCTGGGGTACGGCGCACGCGATCATGAGCTGCCGCGATCTCATCGACGGCCCCTTCGTCGTCATCAACGCCGATGACTACTACGGGCCGGGCGCCTTTCACCTCATCTACGACTATCTCTCCCGCGCCCGGGAGGACAACACCTACAACTTTGCCATGGTCAGCTTTGCGCTGCGCAACACCGTGACCGAGAACGGCAGCGTGGCGCGCGGCATCTGCGATGTCTCCAAAAACGGCTATCTGCGGCACATCGTCGAACGCACGAAGATCATGCGCGTCGACGGGCAGATCTGCTACAGCGAGGACGACGGCGCGAACTGGACGCCGCTCGACGAGGACACCCCGGTATCGATGAACTTCTGGGGGTATTCGGCCGGCATGATGTACGAACTGGTGGATCGCTTTCCGGCGTTCCTCGACCAGGCGCTGCGCGAAAATCCGCTCAAGGCCGAGTACATGATCCCCACGGTCACCGACCAGCTGCTGCGCGAAGGGCGGGCTTCGGTGACGGTGCTGCACTCCCGCGACCGCTGGTACGGCGTCACCTACCGGGAGGACAAGCCGGTCGTCAGCGCGGCGCTGCAGTCGCTGAAGGACAAGGGGCTGTACCCGGACAAGCTGTGGAAATAGCCGGTCCGGCGCCGGTGTCATAAAAAACGCATCCGCATCGACCCTGCGCAGCGCCGGAAAACGGGCGCCCGGGAAGCGGATGCTTGATCTTGCTACAGGAGGAATGCCGCATGAGCACAGAGATATCGTTTCGCTTTGCCGAACGAAAGGACACGCCGCTGATTCTGTCGTTTGTCAGAGCGCTGGCGGATTATGAGAAGATGGCCGGGGAAGTGGTGACCGACGAGGAAACGCTGGAAACCTGGATCTTCGATAAGCAGAAAGCGGAGGTGATCTTTGCGCTGGCCGACGGGGAGGAAGCGGGATTCGCCCTGTTCTTCCACAATTTCTCGACATTCCTCGGCAGAGCGGGGATTTATCTGGAGGACCTTTTCGTCAAGCCCGAGTACAGGGGCCGGGGCATCGGCAAGGCGCTGATGCAGAAGCTGGCCGCCATCGCCGTGGAGCGCGGCTGCGGGAGGTTTGAGTGGTGGTGCCTCGACTGGAACCAGCACAGCATTGATTTCTACCGGTCGCTCGGGGCCGAAGCGATGTCCGACTGGACGACGTACCGGATCACGGGCGATTCGCTGCACAGACTGGCCGGACAGGGAAAGTGATGTTCGTGCGGCGGCCGTGGGGTTCGCGGATCAAGGCGGGGTTCGCGCATGACGGCACGGGATGAAGACAGGAAGCTGCAGGAGCGGTGAGATCCCGCGCACATGCGGAAGGAAGCGGAAGCACGATGCTGCGGAAGCCCGGCTGTACGGGAGCGAAAGCGGGATGCTGCGGATGCCCGGCTGTACGGGAGCGAAAGCGAGATGCTGCGGATGCCCGACGGCGTTTAATCGAAAATAAAGCGGCACGCAGGTGCCGGCGCTGCGGGAAACAGGTCCGGTTAAAGGGACAGCTTTCCTGATAATATGTAAAGTAGTTGGGAGCAGGCATTGTGTCGGCTGCCGGCAAATGAAAACAGGTATGGCTGAGCGGTGCGGTTCTGCAGTTGAGACCGCCGGGATTCTTCGGCTATGGATATGTGTTATTTCAACGGAACGGAGGGAGATGAGATGAAGATCAGAAAAAGTGCGATTCTTCTGGCGGCTGTCCTGCTCGCGGCAGCCGTGCTGATGACCGCCTGTGTCACGAACAACAAGATCAATGAAGCGATGCAGGACCGTGATGTCAAGCAGGTTACAGCCTATGTGAAAGAGTACAGCGAAAAGGATAAGCAGGAAAAGTTTGATCCGGTAGTCACCGCGGCGGCAAAAAAGTTGCTGCAAAAGCAGAAGCCGGATAATTTTGCGTTCGTCGAAAGCCTGATTGCGAAGACGAGAGACTACGGCGTCTCCTCCCAGCTGGAAAAGACATTGACCGCAGCGGCAGACAAATTGCTGCAGGAAAAGACATTGAAGAATTATGAATTCGTGGATTCCCTGATCACGCAGACAAAAGATGAAAAGATCGCTGCCGCGCTGGAAAAGACGCTGCTCTCTGCGGCAGAGGATCTGGCCAAAGAAAAGGATTACGACAATTTTGAGCTGCTGGATTCGCTGATTCGCAGCACGAAGAACAAGGAACTGAAAAAAGACCTGACGGCGCTGGAAGACAAGTATGCGGAGAACAAGATCTCCGGTTTCCTCGCCGGCAAATGGCAGCGCATTCGCGCCAGTGAGTACGCCAATGGAATGGTGATCAAGGTCACTTGGACAAACCATAAGGGTACCGGTAGAATTGTCGACGTTTCAAAGATCGGCAGCGACCGCTTTCAGTGGGCGGTCAATGATGTGAAATGGAAGAATGTCCAGGCCATCGACCGGAAGCGGTTCCAGTTCAAAGAAATGTGGAAATACGATGACGGTTACGGAACAGTAACGCCGGAATATGTAGAAGGGACGACGGGCGAGATCAATTACAAGAAAAAAATAATTAAAACGCACAGTCCGCAGTCGGGCAGTATCGACCAGACCAGGGATACTTATTGGGAAAAGATAGAGTAGGTGGTGCGGTATGAAGAGGTAGCTAGAGTCTGATTTATGGATAAAGTTCTCACAGAGCCAGCATACAATGCTTTATGTGAGTTTATGAATTTGTGTTTGCTGATGCAAACGTCAAGCGTCGATAGCAAACGACAATTGTTAGATTGAAAAGTAATATAGATTATGAGTAATGTTTACAAAGAATATTATTATTTGATGGCTAAATCTGACCGTGAAAATTTATCTCAATGGTTGCCTCTTTGGATGCATTTACGAGACACTGCTGAAATTATCAGAAAGCTTGCAAACAAATGGGTGTCAGATGCAGTGATAGAGGCATCTGGAATGGATCGTGTCGGTTTTTGCCGATTAGCTGTTTTTGTGGCAGCAGTTCATGACATTGGAAAAGCAACATCATACTTTCAAAATGTCATCACAAAGGAACATCCTGATAAATTTGAGCATTTGAATAGCATAGGATATAAAACCAACAGAAAATATTTAGCTCAGGGGAAAACTCCGCATGCGCATGCTGGTCAATGGATATTGCAAAGCGATTCTTCGCATTTACAAGTGTGTCAATCGATAGCTAATGTCGTTGGCGCGCATCACGGTAAACCGATCAATAGCCCAAAAGTCAACGGGGAAAGTGACTTGCTGAAAATATATCCTGTTAATTTCTATGGATCAGAGGAAAAAGAAGATCAAGAAATATGGCAGCGAGCATGGAAGAGACTGCTTGATCAGGCGTTAACATTATCAGGATATGGAGAGATTGATGTGCTTCCGGATATTAGTACGCAGTGCCAGGTTTTACTGTCTGGTTTGTTAATCGTTGCTGATTGGGTGGCCAGTAACACAGGGTATTTTCCATTATTAGATGAAGATGATTTTGGGAAGATATATTTAGAAGATGCTAATTATGAGAGACGTGTGAATCGTGGCTGGCAAGCATTTCACCCATCGGAGGGATGGTTTTCGGAAGTTCAACAGATGGATGAAGAGTCATTTGAAAATCGTTTCGGGTTCATACCAAATGTTGTTCAGAAAGCTATGATCCAAATCGTAGAAAGCGCTGAGCGCCCGGGGATTTTCATCTTGGAGGCACAGATGGGAATCGGGAAGACCGAAGCAGCACTTGGCGCAGCAGAGATACTAGCAAACAGACAAGGAGAAGGCGGGATCTTTTTTGGATTGCCTACACAGGCGACTAGTAATGGTCTGTTTCATAGGTTATTACCGTGGGCACAAAAAGTATCGGAGGACACATACAATTCCATACAACTTGCTCAAGGCGCAGCACAGTTCAACAGTGAATATAGAGAGCTCATGGACGCCGGCGGGACGGCCCATGTCAATGATATTGCCGATACAAATGAGAACGACTATGAAAATGGAGTGGAAGTCCATCCATGGTTTCAGGGAAATAAAAGGGTGCTATTGGCCGATTTTGTTGTCGGCACCATTGATCAATTTTTGATGGCTTCGCTGAAACGAAAACATTTCATGCTGCGACATCTTGGGTTGGCAGGAAAAGTAGTGGTGATTGATGAATGCCATGCATATGATGCTTATATGAACCAGTATCTCCAGCGTAGTTTGGAGTGGATGGCCGCATATGGTGTTCCCGTGATTCTTCTTTCTGCAACGCTCCCGGCTCAACGCAGATCAGAGCTGGTAAAAAGTTATGTAAAATCATTTACAAAATATCACCTGTCTGAAAAATGGAAACCAGGAGATACAAATTGGGAACAGGCAGCAACTTACCCGCTAATTACTTGGTCCGACGGTGCACATATTCGGCAGAGCAATATTAGCCAGGAAGTCGACAGGAATAAATTGATAAAAATTGAAACAGCAAATTCCGTTGCGATAATGATTGCACAATTGAATAAAGCACTTCAGAATGGGGGATGTGCTTGTATTATCGCCAACACTGTGAAAAAAGCACAGGATATTTATGAGGCTGTGAGTGGAGCGGTTTCGGATGCAACTGTTTTGTTGTATCATGCACAGTTTACTATGCCGGACCGAGCAAAAAAAGAAGGAGAATTGATCAGGCATATGGGTCGAGCGTCAAATGAAGAACAACGCTATAGATATATTTTGATCGGCACACAAGTGCTTGAACAATCTCTGGATTATGATGCGGATATTATGGTGACAGAACTTTGCCCTGTTGATTTATTGCTGCAGCGAATAGGAAGACTGCATAGACACAATAGAATTGATCAAGAGGGGAATAATTGCAGGCCGTCATATCTTCAGAATGCCAGATGTATTATTTTACAAAGTGACGAAAAGATATGTGACAAAGGAACGGAAGCAGTGTACGGTAAATATTTGTTAATTCGAACTTATCGTGTTTTGGGAGAAACAGTGAGAATTCCCGGAGATATTCCCAAACTCGTTCAAAAAGTATATGATAGTAAAGACGATTTGGGGTTGAAGGGAGATGAATATCAAGCAGCGAAAGAAGAGTTTTCTCGTGTCCTTCAGGAAAAGGAACAAAAAGCAAAGGTCTATCGTTTAGAAAAGCCGCAAAGAAGGGGACTTCGAGGAATGCTGCAGGATATGGACCCCAGCAAAGAAAAAGATGCCGAGGCAAGTGTCAGGGATACAGGTGCCAGTGTAGAAGTATTAATTATGAAAAAGGGAAGGAATGGAAATATCTATTTCCTGGACGAGAACGAGGAGAAAAAAGGGCTGTCTCCAGAATATGTACCGGAAATTAATATGGCTCGTAAAATTGCTTCTCAGCGGATTAAATTGCCATATGTATTTTGTACGGATTGGAATATTTCACGGACTATTAGAGAATTAGAAGAGATGAACCGAACTGAACTGCCAGAATGGCAGAATTCACCGTGGTTGAAATCAGAAGTCATCTTATTATTCAATGATCAGAATAGGGCAATCCTTAACAATTATCGATTAACATATGATTCAGAAAAAGGATTGCGGTATGAAAGAGAGGAGGACGGTTGTGCCAGCTAAAGAGTTTAATTTGTTAGAGGAACCTTGGATTAAAGTTACTACATTGGGTCTCGAAACAAAAGAGGTTTCTTTAATCGAGGCTATTTCTCACGCACACGAGTATAGAGGGCTCGCAGGAGAAATGGCAACACAGGATTTTGCGATGTTACGAATTCTGCTGGCCATTTGTCAGACTATTTTCTATTATTATGATGAGGACGGAAATCGTAATGAACTATCTGAAGAAAACGGATTTGAAAAAGAGGATGTTTTGGAACGTTGGTGCGAATACCTGCAACGTGGGAAATTCGATGAAAAAATCGTTGCGGATTATCTTCAAAAATACCAAGAACGATTTTGGCTTATCCACCCAGAAACGCCGTTCTGGCAGGTGCCGAATTTACAATATGGAACGGAATATACTAACGGAATGTGTTTGTCCGGAAATGTAAAGGAAAGCAATAACCCAAAAACCAGACACCACTTCAGTATGTTTGACAGTACGAGCGAAATATCTTTTGAATATGCAGAAGCAACCAGGTGGCTAATTCACTTAAATGCGTATGGAGTCAATGTAAAGCAAGATAAAAAAGCGCCGGGTACTCGTAATAGCGTTGGTACAGGTCGGTTGGGAAGAATGGGGTCAATCCATGTTAAAGGAACAAATTTATTCCAAATATTGATGATGAATCTTACGCCGTTGAAAAATTCGGACGACTTGTGGGGTAAACCAAAACCGGCATGGGAAAAACCTCTCAGAACTGACCAAGGACATCTCATTGCACCACCTGATAATCTTCCGGAGTTGTATACGATTCAGTCCAGGAGAATTACACTATTGTATAAAAATAACCGCGTTACTGGTTTTCGGACGATGGGTGGAGATTATTATCCGCTGGAGAATGACCCGATAGAACCAATGACCATCTGGGAGCGTAAAGAAAAAGGTAAACAGATAATCTTTGAACCCCGGATACACGATCCCAGCATTCATGCATGGCGTGAATTTCCATCTCTCTTTTGCGAAAACGATAATGCTGCTGTACCTACGCCGGGTATTGTTAAATGGACTAAAACATTAGTGGAAGAAGAACAAATACCAGAAAGCCAGATGATCACGTATCGTATGATAGGCCTTACCTATGATGGAATGAAATATAATTATGTGGATATTGTTGATGATTCATTGACACTTTCGGCACATTTACTGGAAAATAAAAGTTCTATTTGGATCAGCTATATCAATGACGAAATTCAGAAATGCAGAACAACTGCCGACACAATTACATTTTTTGCAAATAAAATTGTTGCGTTTTATTACGGGGAGGATAACAAGAAACGAAAGGCGATACAAAGTCAGCTAATAAGTCAGTATTATTCTCTAATTGATCAACCATTCCGTTTATGGTTGATGAATATTGATCCTGTTACCAATAAAAAAGAACAGACTTTGTGCAGTTGGGAAAAGACTTCTCGCAAGATAGCAATGAAAGTAGCAAATGATTATATTGACTCACTAGGGGTTCATGCGTATTTAGTGAAAGATAAAGGAAAAAGCGATTCATCGGTGTTCCAAATACTAAATAAATATGCTTATAAGATAACGAATATCTATCCAATCACCGAACATCTTGCAGAAAATACAAATCAGAAAGGAGAAATAATGTGACCAAAACAGAAGAAATCAAACATTTTGTAAGGCAAAAAATCTCAGGCATTGAGATGATGGCTGAACAAAGTGACGGGAAAGCAACATTAGCACAACTTAGGCGCGGCATAGGCACAACTCCAGGAAGTCAGCCAGAATTACTAGGTATCATACTAATGGATATGCCGGCTGATTTCTTGAGCCGTGATGGGGACCCGACAAAAGAAGAGTGGGCTTGTTATATTGCTCTTACGTTGTACGCTTGTCATCAACAGGGGCTGGATCCGCTATCCAATGCGATGAACACTAAGGAATATATCAGTGTTGGAAAAGCAATGGCTGATTATGTAGCTCATATCGGTTCGGATGATGAAAATGTTTCATTACGAATTGGAAAACGACTTCAGAGGATTACAACTTCTAAAGATATGAAAGAACTCTCTCACCATCTGCGAACAGCAATAGAGCTGTTTCGGAGCGAAGAGATCGCTATTAACTATCCATTGTTAGCGAACGACTTATACTCTTTTCAATTTACAGATGGCCGAAAACGTGTTGTATTGCGTTGGGCACAAGACTATTATTCCAATTTACGTTCAGGAGGAAAAAAGGACAATGAATAACCACAATTATTTAGATTTACACGTGATCCAGACAATTCCACCCAATTGTGTGAATAGGGATGATACAGGAAGTCCCAAAACTGCTTTCTACGGTGGTACGATGCGTGCTCGGGTGTCTTCGCAGGCATGGAAAAGGGCAATGCGACAGATGTTCAAAGAATTGATGCCTGAGGATATCCTCGGATACCGTACGAAGCATGTAGAAGAGTTGGTAAATGAATGCGTGAAAACAATAGCACCAGAAATTCCTGATGAAACAAGAGTAGGCACAGTGGAGAAAGTGCTTCATTCAATTGATAAAACCAAAAGCAATAATAAAGCAACAAAAAAAGTACTGTCTGAAGATGTTTTATTCTTTATCAGCAATCTGCAGGTCAAGGCATTGGCGAAAATTGTTGTCGATTATTACAATGAGACAAATATTGATGATGAAAAAAAGAAACAATATGTACAAAGTGTAAAGGATGCACTTAAGGGTAATCCAAGCATAGATATTCTTCTTTTTGGACGTATGTCCGCTGGTGATACATTTTATAATTATGATGCCGCGGCACAAGTAGCACATGCAATCTCCACACATACTGTTAGCAACGAGTACGATTATTTTACAGCTGTGGATGATTATCAACAAAAAGATACAACAGGAGCAGCTCATATTGACACAACAGAATTCAATTCATCGACACTATATCGCTATGCCACTGTTAATATCAGCGAGTTGTCAAAAAATTTAACTAAGGATGAACTTTCACTTGCCTTAAAAGGGTTTACGGAAAGCTTTATACGTTCAATGCCGACGGGCAAACAGAATTCCTTTGCAAATAGAACGCTGCCCAATTTTGTGTATGTTACGATTCGCTCCGATCAACCAGCCAATTTTGCAGGTGCTTTTGAAAAACCTGTTACTTCGATCGATGGTGGGTATGTGGAAAAATCTGAAACAGCCTTGATTGAATATGCAAACAAGGTATACTCGGATTATATCTCTCGGCCAGAGAAGGCATGGGTTATAGGCAAAGAACTGGATGACACTGTTGATAAGGTAAATCTTATAGAATTATTAAGCCAGATTGAAGAAATTGCTAAATCTTGTTCAACAGAGGGGGAGTGATCATTTGGCCACATTATTACTGAGACTAAATGCGCCGCTACAATCCTGGGGATCGGAATCCATATATGACAATCGTGAAACCGACAATATCCCGACAAAGAGCGGAGTGATAGGGTTAGTGGCAGCATCACTGGGACGAAAAAGAACAGAATCCGTAGACGACTTGGTAAATCTTCAGTTTGGAGTTCGCATTGATGAGCAGGGATATCGGCTTCGAGATTATCAGACGACTCAGATGGGAGAAAAGCTGAATGCAAACCTTTCTAACCGAATTTACCTGAGCGATGCCACCTTTTTAGCAGGACTCGGTTATGATGACGAATCTTTCTTGCGAAAAATCGAGGAGGCATTGCGAAACCCTGTGTTTTCACCATATCTTGGAAGGAAATCCTGCCCACCAACATTGCCGTTTGTTCTTGGTATAAGAAAAGAAAACTTGCTTACAGCTTTAACGGAAGAAGAATGGCAGCTACCATTGGAAAGACAGCGGCGACTATTGAGAAATCAGGATTCTGTAAAATTGCGGATCATTGTTGATGCTGAAGATAAAACAGGAGAGGCGTTGAAAAAAGATGTACCTATTTCATTTTCGCCTTTCCGACGCAGTTATGGATATCGTTGTTTGGCAGAAAGAAAGCCCAGAGAAATCTATCGCGAAGAGGTGATCAGTATCACGGAACATGACGCGATGAGCGAATTGGGGTGATGAATTTGTATTTATCAAGAGTAAAACTGGATATTACCAGAAGAGCTACGCAAATTGCATTGGCTTCGCCAAATAAAATACATGGTGCGGTTGAAGAAGCTTTCGATCAAAAACAAAAAAGAAATTTGTGGCGATTGGATCGCTTAAAAGGATCAGAGTATTTAATAATATTGAGTAGTGACAGACCAGATTTATCAGTAATCTCCAAACAATTTGGCTTTTCTGGTGACACGGGGGAAACGAAAGACTACGAACCACTATTAAGGCGGATCACAAAGGGCAGCCGATGGCATTTCCGCCTTGTATCTAACCCAACACATAGTATCAAGACAAAAAACGGGCGAGGAAAAGTTGTGGCTCATGTTTCGCCAAAATGGCAGATAGCATGGTTGGAACAAAAATCAAGAAAGAACGGATTTGTATTCTCTGATGTCAAGGTTGTAGGGTCCAAATGGTTGATCTTTAATAAACGAAATAGGGGGCAGAAAATTAAAATCAAAGAAGTTACGTTTGAAGGAGAATTGACTGTGGAAAATGAAGAAAAATTCAAAAACGCCCTCATCAATGGCATTGGTAGAGAGAAAGCATATGGCATGGGGCTGCTGACTGTGGTGCAGATATGATGAAAATTCATGAGGAGATGCCGGAATGAAAAAGCCGGAAATTAAAACGTTGCCAAGGATACAAGATAGAATGACCTTTATCTATTTGGATCGCTGTAAGATTAATCGGGAGAACGGTGCAATCACAGTATTGGATGAAAACGGTGTTGTTCATATCCCGGCTGCGGCCATTTCGGTGTTGTTGTTAGGACCAGGGACAGATATCACACATAGAGCCATGGAATTGATTGGAAACGCAGGGGTTACCGTTCTTTGGGTTGGAGAACATGGAGTTCGCTATTATACACAAGGGCGAGCGCTTACTGCTCATTCCACATATTTATTACATCAGGCAGAGATGGTTAGTAACAACAGGAAGCATGTCCAAGTTGCAAGAAAAATGTATCAAATGCGATTTCCAGGTGAAGATGTTTCAGGCTTAACAATGCAGCAACTTAGAGGTCGTGAAGGGAGCAGAATACGAGCCGCATATAAAGAACAGGCAAAAAAATGGAACATTGACTGGAAAGGACGAGAATATAAAACTGATGATTACGAATCAGGAGATCCGGTCAATAAATCATTATCGGCGGGCAACGCATGTTTATATGGCCTTGCTCATGCTGTGATTTGTGCTCTTGGATGTTCACCGGGGTTAGGGTTTATTCATGTTGGTCATGAGCTCTCATTTGTATACGATGTTGCAGATTTATACAAAGCAGAAACCACAATTCCAATAGCATTCGAAACAGCATCACAACAACCAGATGATATTGGAATGGAAACCAGAAGAAAATTGCGAGATAAAATAAAAGATGGACACTTGTTAGATCGAATGGTACATGATATCAAATATCTTTTGACGGATGGTTTTTGGGATGAGGAGGATTATAAAAACACACTATATCTCTGGGATAATATGAAAGGTCAGGTAGAACATGGTATAGCGTATTCAGAGTCGAAAATTGAAAAGAAATGATTGTTTTGAATATATCAAACTGCCCTTCAGGGCTGCGAGGCGATTTGTCCAAATGGTTGAGCGAAGTCAGTACAGGCGTATATGTGGGGAAATTAAGCGCCAGAGTTAGGGAAGAGCTGTGGAAGCGAATTTGTGATAATCTTAATAACGGGCAAGCAACTATGGTTTTTTCCTCCAACAACGAACAAGGATATAAATATCTGGTTCATAATACCACTTGGAAACCCATTGATTTTGAGGGAATCACTTTAATGCGCCGTCCATTGCCAAAAAAACGTGGCGTCTCGGATCAGAACCGCTTGAGCATTGGATTTAGCAATGCATCTAAACACGAGAAAATCAGGCGTGCAACGAAAAAAAAATCATATGAAGAATACATTGTGTTAGATCTGGAAACAACGGGACTAGATTATAAAAGAGATAAAATCATAGAAATAGGTGCATTGAAAATATCAAATAGTGAGATCATTGATCGGTATAAATGTCTGGTAAATCAACAAAGGTCAATATCAGAAAAAGTATCAAAGCTAACCGGAATTACGAATGATATCCTGACTCAAAATGGTGTTTCAGAGGGTTTGGCAGTAAGGCAACTGCTTGATTTTATTGGCCGTAGTTTAGTGTTTGGATATAATGTGCAATTTGACTTGAGTTTTATCAGACAAGCGTGCATAGATAATAGCTTAAATTATTCGGTCAGAAAGAGCAAAGACGTACTGCAACTTGCTCGCAGAAAAATTGATGGCATTAGTGATTATAAATTATCAACTTTGGCTGCTTATTATTCCTTGGAAACCACAACTTTTCATCGAGCGTTGCCAGATTGCGAATTAACATTCAGGATCTATAAAAAACTAAATGAATCAGAATAGTTAGTCATATAAAAATGGCTAAAATTAAATGATTGTTTAGTGTGGTCCCCGCGCAGGCGGGGGTGATCCCGGTTATGGGCAGGTCAACGATAAGACGGCGCAGTGGTCCCCGCGCAGGCGGGGGTGATCCTCAGCGGGCTTTATTTTGAAATAAATGTCATAGGTGGTCCCCGCGCAGGCGGGGGTGATCCGTGATGGTCGCGACATAAGCACTTGAGATTATCGTGGTCCCCGCGCAGGCGGGGGTGATCCTAGATTTCGACAACACCAACCTTATCAGTGTCGGTGGTCCCCGCGCAGGCGGGGGTGATCCTAACACGCGAACGTCCGCCAGAGGATCGGATACGTGGTCCCCGCGCAGGCGGGGGTGATCCTATAGATGCATTTGATGAGCTGATCAGCGTCTGGTGGTCCCCGCGCAGGCGGGGGTGATCCCGAAGCAACACGAGCTGATGAGCGCCGACAGGAGTGGTCCCCGCGCAGGCGGGGGTGATCCTATAGATGCATTTGATGAGCTGATCAGCGTCTGGTGGTCCCCGCGCAGGCGGGGGTGATCCCGAAGCAACACGAGCTGATGAGCGCCGACAGGAGTGGTCCCCGCGCAGGCGGGGGTGATCCTATAGATGCATTTGATGAGCTGATCAGCGTCTGGTGGTCCCCGCGCAGGCGGGGGTGATCCCCGCAGATAGATGTCGCCGTCTCCGTCCGCCATGTGGTCCCCGCGCAGGCGGGGGTGATCCCAGTAGAGTGGGATTGGAACGACGATCAGGCGGGTGGTCCCCGCGCAGGCGGGGGTGATCCCAGTAGAGTGGGATTGGAACGACGATCAGGCGGGTGGCCCCCGCGCAGGCGGAGGGTCCTCTTCCGGATGATAAACGACTTATTGGTCGGAACATGCCAAGAAAAAGGTAAGCGGAGAGGGATAGAAATGCTGAAATGGGCACGGAAAACTATTAGTGATCCCCAGTACAAAATTGAATCGTTTGCCACATTGCGCGCTACCGTTGGTGATGTCAGATTGTGCACCACCTTTGCTAATTCGGGGCAGATCGGCAGTGTAACGCACGTTAGCTTTTCTTCAGATTGCTTGGAACGAACACGAAGAATATTAACATTCTTGTTCGCATGGGGCGCGTGAAAAATCATGTTGTCCTGCAGCAGGATCATTGAATGAGCTTGGTTACATTTCACAAGGGGGTGTGCGAGGGGAAATATATGGAAAGACATCGCAGCGAGAAAAGCCGCGTATTTTTCTCGCATAATAATGCAAGATGTGATTATTATGATCTGCTGTGAAAGATCCGCAGGGATCGTGGAAAAAGTCAGGCAAAAGCTATAAGAGTTTCTCCGGTGCTGTTGCTGACCCAAGCCCACAGCTGTTGCTGATCCAGGCTCGCGATAGTAGTGCTTGACTTTGCTTCACCTCCTTGTGCATAATCGTTGTGTACTGAACAGCTATACGACAGAGAAAAGGGGCAGATATGAGACGAAAAGATCGTGAAGTCACTGAAATTGACAGGATTTTTGACATTGTGGATCACTGCAGTGTGGTTCATCTGGGAATGGTCGACCGGGGACATCCCTATGTGACGGCTCTGAATTTCGGCTATGAGCGCGACGGCGATGATCTGATTCTGTATTTCCACAGTGCGCGGGAGGGCCGCAGGATGGACATCCTCAGGGATAACCCCGAGGTCTTCTTCCAGATGCATTGTGTCGACGAATTCATCCGCAGCACGAAGGAAAACCCCTGTTCTTTCTGCTGGCGTTACGACAGCGTGACGGGCAGCGGCAAGGTGGAGTTCATCGAGGATCCGCAGGAGAAGGCGCATGCGTTGAACTGTCTGATCGGACATCTGGATCATGCCTCAGCGCAGTATGCGTTTCCGGAGAAAGCACTCCGAAACACCTGCGTGTACAAGGTGCGTTCCGGAGATATCGCGGGAAAGCATCATGAATAAGGGGGACATCATGAGCAGTATTTATCATCGCATCAGCGTGCGAAAATTCGAAAACCGACCGGTGGAACGGGAAAAGATTCTCGAGATCCTGCGCGCCGGTATGCAGGCACCCAGTGCTGCCAACCAGCAGCCGTGGGAGTTTTATGTGGTTGAAGACCGGAAAAAGATAGAGGAACTGGCCGCGATCAGCCAGTATTCGATCTGTGCTGCCGGGGCGCCGGTTGTGATCGTACCGGTGTATCGCACCGAGACGATGCTGCCTGAATTCGCCCAGATCGATCTTTCGATCGCCCAGGAAAACATCTGGCTGCGCACCGACGAACTGGGACTCGGCGGCGTCTGGCTCGCCATTGCGCCGCGTGAAGACCGCATGCGGAAAGCGCGCGAGATCCTGTCGCTGCCGTCGAACCTGGAAGTGTTCTCGCTCTTTCCGCTCGGTTATCCGGTCAAGATGCGGCCGCAGGAGGATCGCTTTCATGAGGATCGCATCCACTGGGTCAAATAGAGGCGACGCCGGAATTCCGGCGGGGCGCTCCTTCGGTTCATCCCCGCCGCGCGGACCATTCTGCCGGTCAACCTGCCGGAGAATATGCTCAGGAACAAAGACCACCCGTACATCTTCGACAATGCCGGGTGGAATGAAACGCGGGTGGACGGATACGGCAATATTCTGCCGGCCGAAAAGTGAGCTTCGAACGGGAACTTGTCAGCGCCGGTACTCGACGGCATCGGACGGACAGTGTTCCACGCAGTCGCCGCATTCGTCGCAGCGGGTGCGATCGATCACGCGCTGCCCGTCATGCTCGCTGATGGCGAGGAAGCTGCACCCTTCCTGACAGATGCCGCAGCCGGTGCATTTTTCCTGGTTGATCCGCAGTCCCTTGTACTTGATCGGGGCGCCGTGGAAAGAAAAGTACTGTCTTTCCAGCTTGGTGTCGCGGCAGGTCTTTTCAAAGTCATAATCGAAGATATCGCCTCTTGCCGAGGTAATGCAGAAGACGACCATGGCGGGATATTTTTCCTGATCCTTGATGCAGAAGTCAAAGATCGGATTGTTTTTTCGCTTGATCTCCTCCATAGGGATTTCCTTCACCGTTCCCGTCATGCGGATGGAATATCCCCGCTCGAATATCGGAAAGCCGTTTTCATCGTGCCGGATCTGCGTGTCGGCGCAGAGACCGTTGACCGCAACCTTTCCGGTTGCTTTCAGTTCACGGTAGAAATCCTTTGTGTACATGGTCATGAAATAGATACCGTCTTCGTCGTAGGCACGCAGATGTGCCGTGCGGATTTCCGGTTCTCCGTCCGCGTTGACGGTGGCAAAGCTGAGACAGCCGATGCGGTCGAAAGCCTCATAAATTTCCTGAATAGTCATAAGCAGCACCTCCTTGGTTGTAATTTATTATATTACAGCATGGATGTCAAACAGTTCGCATTTTTCCATATCTGCTGCTCGGCTTTGAGCCCGCTCGGCAATAGCTATTTGGATCTGAGCTCGTTCAGCATCCGGATGATTGTTTCCGATTCCGCTGCGGTAATGCGTTCCGTCTGAGCATCGGTATGGATCATATGGAGCAGGCTCTGGATCAGATAGCGGAAGCCGTTTCCTTCGAGATTGAAACTGTACCTCTTGACTTTTTCGCCGTGCTTTTTGAGTTTGAAGTATCCGATGGTCCACCACTGCTCCGGCACGATGATGGTGCCTTCGGTGCCGATGATGGTCATTTCACCGTCTACATCCGGTCCCATGCTGATTTCGGAGATGGAAACGGCATTGTCGTATTCCACATTCACGATGCTGTACCGCAGTTCACCGCTCTCAGTGTCGACCACAGCGGTGTTCTCGATGTTTTTGTAGTCCGTACCGAGGATCTTTACTGTGGTGCACAGTGTATAGTAGGCCAGATCGCAGAAGTCGATTTCCGCCGTGTCGCTGAAAGCGCTGCTCGCGATGCTCGATTTCACGCTGACAATGTCGCCGATCAGATTGCCCCGTACCATCCAGAGCAGCTGATCAAATGCCTGCAGGATGGCAATCGGAACATTGTAAATGAAAATACAGTTGTTTGTCCGCGCCAGGTTCATCAGCTCTCTGTGTTCGTTCGGATCGAGAGTTTCCGGGGCGTCGCAGATGACATGCCGGCCCGCTGCCAGTGCCCGGCGTACGTATTCCGCGCGTTCTTTGCGAACGGTTTTTATATAGACAATGTCTGTATCGTTGAGAAAATCGTCGAAGTCGGTATACCCGTGGTTCAGTTCATGCTTTTGGCAGAATTCCCTGGCCACGTCGGGGCTGCGGGAGTACACACACTCAACGTGGATGCCGCTGACGTGCTTCGGCTCGGTGACATTGCCGTTGTCGAGCAGGCTGTCGGTCACAATGCCATAGCGCAGCGTTCCCATTTCGTCGCGAAGCTGCGTGCTGGAAATGTTCTTGGTTCTTTCCAGATAGCGCACCTCGCAGTATTTGTTGAGATGGTCGAATTTTCCCCTCCAGTCCGATCCGATGACCAGGATGTCGACATTGTATTTGGCGATATCGTGGATCTTCTGCCCCAGGTATTCCTCCACAATGATCTTGTCGGCAAAGCCGGTTTTTCTGACGTTCTCGATTCTGACCGCCAGACTGTCCTGCACGGACAGCTTGCCCCGCTCCTTGTCATAGCTTTCGCCGGTAACGCCGACAATCAGATAGTCTCCGGCTTCCTTGGCTCTTTTTAAAATATTGTAATGCCCTTTGTGGAACAGATCGAACGTTCCGTATGTGATCACTGTTGTCATTGGTCTATCCCCTTAGAAGTAATCATATCCGCCGTGAATATCGTAGATGCTGCCGTTCAGATATTCGTTGGTCAGAAGTGTGTAGCAGAGTTCGGCTACTTCGGCAGGCGTTCCGAATCGATGGGCTGCGATTTTGCGATTGATGCGGTCGCAGCTTTCGGCTGTGCGGTCCTTCTGCCAGCGCGTCTCGATGAAGCCGGGCGCGATCGCGTTGACGCGCACACGCTGCTCGTCAAAGATTTTCACCAGTGATTTGGCGAGAAACATGACGGCGGCCTTGGACACGCTGTAGACGACGGAGCGGGAATACGGCATCTGGCCGGCATGCGAGCCCATGAATACGATGCTGCCGTTCTCCGCCATCAGCGGCTTCAGCTGCTGGACCAGGAGCGCGGGGACGCTGACGTTGGTCCGCATGACCCGATCCCAGAGCTCGCTGGTATAATCGTCAAAAGAAGCGTACGTGCCGACGCCGGTGTTCAGCACCAGCCAGTCCACGTGATCCGTTCTGCTCCTGAGGGTTTCGGCAAAGCGGTACATGGCGTCGTAGTCGCTGAGGTCGGCCTTGATCAGCTCCGCCATATCGCGGCGCTCCCTCGGCAGCGCGTCGAGCAGGTCGGCGGCGGCCTCGTCGCTGTGGCCGTAATTGATGTAAATTTTATCGCCGGGTTCGGCTTCCTCGATGATTCGGAGGACGATGGCGCGTCCGATTCCGGACGTGCCGCCGGTGATCACTGAAACATTGCTCATTGCTTTCCTTTCTACAGTGCCAGCAGTTCTTCCATCAGTTCCTTCGGCATATACGGCTGCTGGTTGTGCATCGGTTCGCCAAAGCAGGTCTTGGGGAAGGCGTTGCTGTCTTCGCTGAGTTTGATATCGATCAGGTTCGGGATCGAGAGGTCGAGTTCCTGCAGGATCGCCTCGAGTTCGGCGTCATCGGCCGCGGCGCGGGCATGGATGCCGTAAGCGGCGGCCACCGCAGTAAAGTCGGGATGCGAGTATCCGCCCGCGTCAGTGGAGGCGATGTACCGCCCGTCAAACAGCGCGTTCTGCTGCTGGTGGATGAGACCGAGAGTGCTGTTGTTCAGCACGAAGAGGGTGATCGGCAGGCGTTCGTGGCGGATCCACTCGAGTTCCTGGATGTTCATCTGCAGCGAACCGTCTCCGGTCAGGGTGATCACCGGACACCCGCTCGCCGCCTGGGCGCCGATCGCCGCCGGCAGCGAAAAGCCCATGCATCCATGGCCGCCCGAAGAGAGCATCCGCTGCCCTTCGCCGAGCCGGTACGACTGAGCGCCCCAGACCTGGTGCTGGCCGACGTCGCAGCAGACGACGGCGGCATCCTGTGTATATCGGCTGATCAGTTCCACGGTCCGGTTCGGCGCTCTCTCCGGATCGGCGGCGTCGAGAGCTTCCAGCCGCTCTTTGATGGTGCGGCACTTGTCGATCCAGCGCCGGTCGGCAAGATCATGTTCCGGCCGGTTCAGAAGTTCCCGCACCACGCTGCGGCAGTCGGTCAGGAAAGCGGTTTCGTCCGCATGAACCTTCCGCTGCAGTTCGACCGGGTCGGTGTCCACCCGGATGATGTCGGCTTCCGCGGCAAACGATTCGGTTTTCATGCCGGTCTGGCGCCGGCACAGACTGCACCCGAGCGCGACGATCAGATCGGCTTTTTTGTTGATGATCAGGTTGGCGTAGCGGTGTCCGTAGGCGGCGCCGATGAAGCCGAAATTCAGAGGGTGGTCGGCGGGCAGAATGTCCCGGCCCGGAAGGCTGGTCAGCACCGGGATTCCCAGTTTGTCGACCGCTTTTCGGGTGATTTCCCGATCCGTGCGGGTCAGGCCGCTGCCCAGCACGAGCACCGGCTGCTCGGCACGCTCGGCGGCGGTCACGATGGCGGCAGCGGCGCCGGTTCGATCCGGCTGCTCCCCCGTCGCCTCCGACGGAGTAAAACCGCGCATCTGCTGCGGATCGACGTCCATGCGCTGCATGTTCATCGGCAGATCGATGACGACCGGCCCCGGCCGGCCGTGCACCGCCGTATAAAACGCCCGCTCCAGGACATACCGCAGATCGTCCTCCCGCTCCACCTTGACGCAGTACTTGGTGATCGGGCGCATGATGCTGACGACGTCCATCTGCTGAAAGCCGTGCTGGCGGATGCCGGGAAGGTCGAGGTATTCATAGGTGTTCAGCTGGCCGGTGATGAAGATGACCGGCGCGCTGTCAAAGTAAGCATCGGCGACCCCGTTGAGGAGGTTTGCGGCGCCGGGACCGCTGGTGGAGTAAGCCAGGGCGGGTTTCCCCGTGATCTTCGCTTCGCCGACGGCCGCAAAGGCAGCCCCCTGCTCACTGCGGCAGACGTGATTTTTGATCAGCCGGCTCTGCCCCAGCGAGTCTGCGAAATGGGCGATCATCGTCCCCTGGTAGCCGTATGCGTGTCGGATGCCGTGTTCGGCCAGAAACTGAACGATATAGTCACTGCTCTTCATGGCTGGCTCCAATCGGTTGATAGTGCTCGGGCGGGATCAGCGCGGTCAGCTTTTCGATGAGCTCCTCTCTCCCTTCATAGCGGAAGAGGTCGCAGAGGATTTCGAAATATTCCCTGCTGACACACAGCCCCAGCCCTTTTTTCAGGTAATAGAGGGTTCTTTTTTCGTAGTCTTCAAAGTAGGGCCGCAGACCCTCAAAGTCGCGCTCGGCGTACAGCCGCATGATCACGTCCCGGTTCTTTTCCAGTTCGTCGTACAGCCGGCTGCGGTCGCCGCTGCGATAGGCTGTATCCAGCATCTTTTTCCGAATCCGGCTCTTGTGCGTGAGCTGTCTCGCTTCGCGCCGGGTTGCGAGAAGGCTGCGGTAATATTTCCGGACGGATGTTCCGGATTTCTCACACTCGTCGAGCAGAGCCCGGTAGGGAACACTGTCGGAGATGAGGGTCATGCCGTAATTGCGTTCCTGCGACAGCGCCTTTTCGTGCCATTCGGGTCCAAAGCAGTCCGTCATGAACGTCTCTGTGTCGCCCGGCACGGGGAATTCCCGGTCTTCAAAGCGCAGCATGCGGACGCTGTTGAAGGCAGCGGCACTGAAGAAGGTGCGCTTTTTTCTGGTCCGGCGGATAAAATATTCCGTCGCCGGTCCGGAATATGCCCTGTTGAACTGCCGGAACAGTTTGGCGGCCAGCTTCTGACGTCCGAACAAGCTGCCGAATTTGACGATTCCGGCGGAAATGACGGTTTTCGGTTTGCCGGGCTTGATCATCTTCGAACCGTTGTTTTCCCATCCCGTCAGGAGGGATCCGTACAGAGTACTGCGCAGACCGGCCGGCTTTCTGCACAGAGGCCGGACGACCACTTTCAGCCCGTATTTGGTGCGGTCGTAGCCAAAGCCGAATTTGAAGAAGGTTGTCGAGCTGTCGACATAGTCGATCTGGTAGGAAATATAGGTGTCGTTGCAGCCGAGGTATTCGAGTTCCCGGTCGCTGCGGTTCTCCTTTTTCACTGCGGTGATGAATTCCTCCATGGCGCCCGCGGGGATCAGCATATCGAGGTTGAGCGAGTCCTCGGAATGGCCGCCGAATACGAGGGCCAGTCTGCAGGTTCCCGGCCCCAGATAATGCGGGATTCCGTTCTTTGTGCAGATCTCGTCGACCTCCTTCAGGAGCTGCAGCGTGCGCTGCTGGCAGGCGCGGAATTTGGCGGAGCTGCTGCCGGTGCGGACTGCGGTTTGCGGCGCGGCTTCTCCGCCGGCCTGCGGCATGGTGTCGTCGGCCTGCGGCAGGGCATCTCCGGCCTGCGACAGGGCATCTCCGGCTTCCGCCGACTCGATGTCGACGTCGATCTGCGGCAAGGCATCTCCGGCTTCCGCCGACTCGATGTCGACGTCGATCTGCGGCAGGACGTCCCCGGCTTCCGCCGACTCGATGTCGACGTCGATCTGCGGCAAGGCATCTCCGGCTTCCGCCGACTCGATGTCGATCCGGGGCATGGCATCGGCGGCTTGTGCTGCGGAACCCGCTGCGCCGGCATGCGTGGATTGCGGCGCAGCGCCGTCCGTCTCCGGGTTCAGTTCGGCGGCGAGCCTTGCAAAGTCCTCGTCCTCAGGATCCAGCCGGGTCAGCAGCTCTGCTCTCTCCCGGTTTCCGGAGGCTTTGACGTCGGCGAGAAGGACGTCCTTGTCGTCGGCGAGCTTATCCCGGATATCGAGCATCATCAGGCCGTTCGTGGTCCGTGAGAGTGCATAGTCCCAGGCCTCGCAGGCGCCCCATTTGGCCGCGGTGTCGTCTGCCTGCGCATACAGGCAGTCGGCGATGTATTTGTCAAACTCGCCGGCCTGCGGGAAAATTTTCAGCGCTTCCGCGGCGAGCCGGCGCGCGCGGTCGTATTCGCCGCGCTCGACCAGACGGCCGATGTAGAAAACCTTGACGCTGAAGTTCCCGGGCATTTTATTATAGACCTCTTCGGCCTTGCGGAACGCCTCCTCCTTTCTGCCGATGTCGTCGGCCGAGGGGAAGCTGCGCAGCTCCTCGATCACCGGACGGATTTCCGCCAGCTGTCCCTGCGCGGGGCCGTGGCGGTATTCGTAGATATCGAGGAAGCGCTCCGCCTTGGCGACGCGGTTCGTGTTGATCAGGTGCATCAGGGCGATGTACAGCAGATCCTCGCCGATGTCGCAGCAGACCGGGCGCAGATAGCGGTAGGCTTTGACGTATTCCTGACGTCCGGAGAGCTGCGGCGACCACTGCCGCTGATAGAATTCGGAGAAGATCACTTCCAGCTCGTCGTAGCGGCAGTCCTTCAGCATCTGCGTCAGGCTCCGGGTGCCGCCGGCTTCCTCGGCGCGCTGCCGGACTTCCATACGCACGTAGACGGCGGCGATTTCCGCCCGCATGTCCTGCGTCCGGTGGCGCAGTTCGGCAGAACGGAAAAAGGCGATGTTGCGGGCGTGGATCGCTGCTCTGGTTTTCGGAACATCTATATATGGAAGGTAGTCGTTCTGGATCGCCTTGTAATCCCTGTTGAGGCTGAAAATGGCGTTGTGCGACGCCCTGCCCTCGTGGGGCGGGATGTTCATCCAGTCATCGCCGTAGTGCTGCACGAGATAGTCATACGTCCGGTCGGGGATGCGAACCTTCAGCCCTTCGAATTCGCCCCATCGGGACGAGCCGTACATATCCTTGCGGAACAGCAGCGGGTAGCTGCCCCAGCGCATGACGCAGTAGTCGCAGTCCTCCTCGTCATAGCAGAGGAACCGGGACTCCAGCTCGCTGAGCACCTTCTCCTTGCCTTCTTTTTTGACGCGTTCCAGGTAGTGCTCGAGGCGGTCCCGGTTGGTGCCGAACGCGTAGCTGTAATTCATCATCTCGTTGACGAGATCCGAATACAGGGTGAGGTCTTCGCAGTACTTTTTATAAGCGTCGTGCGGATTCGGAATCGGATCGAGCGGGAGGATGTCGATCACATAGCCGTTGGCGCCGTCGTCGAGAAGCTGGTTGTAGTGGATCGCCGAAGTGGAGATGTCCGTGTACCGGCCGAACATGTTCTTGTACTCGCGGTCGAGTTCCTGACAGGCGAGGACGCGGTTTTCCGGCAGCTCACGGCGGCAGATCTCGACAAACTTTTCCCAGTCCTTCTTCGGCATCATGATATCCATGTCGTCATCCCAGGGGATAAAGCCGCGGTGCCGCACGGCGCCGATCAGCGTGCCGCCGGCAAGGTAATAGATGATGTCGTGCCGATGGCAGATATCGATAACTTCCTTGAATAATTCAAATAGTTTTGCCTGGTTTGGTGACATGAGTGCTCCTGTTCTGATGCCTTTACATATTAGCAGCCAAAGCTTAAATTTACATAACATTAACATAAAGTGCCGTCGAATTTACGTTCACTTTACATTTGCGCACATTACTATCAATACCACTAATTGGCGGCGCGGTCAACAAGAGTGCGGGAATCTTTGGGAAAAACAAGTGCGGGAATCTTTGGGAAGAACACTGTGCGGGAGGGAATTCTGGCACAAAGGCCGTACTGGCGGAGAAATTATGACAATACATCCGGAAATTCTCTGCAGAACCGAGTCCCCCGGCAGACAGCAGAACCGAGTCTCCCGGCAGACAGCAGAACCGAGGACCCCTCCGGCAGGGCATCAGAAAACCCCGGGGCTCGTGCTTGCCCCGGGGTACGTGTCAAGGGGAATGCTGCCGCTGCCGATGACCACGACATTGCTGCCGGTCCAGGCCGGGCCTCCGAGCACGTCGTGCGCCGTGGCGACGGAGTCGCGGTCGATGCCCGGAATGCCGCCGGGAATAACCGGATCGGCGCCGGTGGAAGCGACGAAAAGACTGGGCTTTTCCCTGTCAATGAGTTCGGCGGTGTCTTCGATTTCTATTAGCGAGCATCATTGATCTCGTTTTCGGATGATCCGGCGGGTGAAGCCGGTGGTGCGGGCTGCGGGGCTTCGCCGGCAAATCCGGCGCGGATCGCGTCGGTCGGGCAGACGTCGCGGCATCTGCCGCAGCGGATGCATTCGGCGCTGTTGATGTTGTCGGTCACGGCCACGGTCATCGGGCAGGCCGTGCGGCAGGCACCGCAGTCAACACACTTTTCGCGGTCGACGTGCATCTGATAGAAACTGAAGCGGTTGAAGAGGGCGTACAGAGCTCCGAGCGGGCAGAGATAACGGCAGAACGGCCGGCGGATCAGCACCGCCGCCAGGATGACCGCGACCAGCACGATCAGCTTCCAGTCAAAGAGCGCGCCGGCCAGTGCCCGCAGCTGCGGCTGCAGGAGCATGTGCGGAATGCCGCCTTCCAGCGTTCCCGCCGGGCAGAGGTATTTGCAGAACCACGGTTCCGAGACGCCGGCGGCACCGGCGGCAAAGGCGGGCAGGAGCACAACGAGAACGGCCAGCACCAGATACTTCAGGTATCGCGCCGCGCGATCCGCGCCTTTGATCCACTTGTTTTTCGGCTTCCGCGACGGGTGGGGGATTTTGTTCAGCAGATCCTGCAGCAGGCCGAACGGGCAGAGCCAGCCGCAGACAAAGCGGCCCAGCACGACGCCGAACAGCATCAATGTGCCCAGCACATAAAAAGGAAAGCGGTGATGCGCCAGAACCGTCTGCAGGGCGCCGATCGGGCAGGAGCCCAGGGCACCGGGACAGGAGTAGCAGTTGAGGACGGGGACACAGACCGCTTTGGTCGGGCCGGTAAAAATTCTGCCTCCGGCAAAGCCGGCGGCGTAACCGTTCATCAGGACCGCCGCGGCCAGCTGCACGAACAGGCGGGGCGAGATCCCGCGCTTTTTTTCGCGGCCGCTCCGGCTGTCGGCATGCGCCGTACCCTGTCCGCGGCGTCCCGTCTCTAGCCGATGCCGATGCATTCCAGACATATTTTCACCGCTTTCTGCAGAACGATCCACTGTTCGCCGCCGGCCGCGCCGACTGCGATCAGGCATACAGCCGCGGCCAGCAGGACCGGGCCGACGGCCCGGCGCGCCGTGCTGCGGGTGCCGGTCGGAGAAGAGACGTCATGCTTACTCAAGTTCGATCTCCTTCTTTCCTTCTGCTTTCAACGTGTTATTGACCGCTTCCAGATACGCCTCGCTGACGGCGTCCCTGCTGCCCCGCGAACCGACGATCGCGTCGGTCAGATTGCCCTTGCTGTCGGCGACGACGGTGGTCGGGGTGTATTGAATATTGCCGACGACGGTCGACAGGTCGCCGGTTTCGTCGAGCAGTGTGATACCGTCAAAGCCGGCGTCCTTCAGCATGCTCCTGGCTGTGTCTTTTTCCGCGGAACCGTCAAGGCAGAGGGTAACCACCTGCACGTTGTCGGGGAGCGAGGACGCGAACTCGGCAACGTACGGCATCTCGCTGATGCAGGAGCTGCAGCTGATCTGCCAGACATTGATGACGGTTACGTCTTTTTCAGCCAGGTCTTTTTCGGTGAATGTACCGCCGTCCAGCGTTTTGGCCGAAAAATGCTTCAGGCTCCCCAGTTCCTCGGCGGAGCTTTCCCCGGTGGCCGACGTGCCGCCGGAAGCGTCGCTGTCGGTCCGGGCGCTGTCGTCCTGCGAGCCGCAGCCGGCCAGTGCCGCCGTGAAGACAAGTACCAGTGCCAGAAGCAGAATGGCAGCTTTGCCGATGCCGTGCTTTCTGTTCCTATTCATTGTATATGCCTCCCTTTCTATGTTTGGGTGATCAGCCGTCCGGCCGTCCGGTCCGTCAGGTCGGAGAACATCCGGAGGACTGCGGAATGCCGCTGTTTGATATTTATAATAAGTAATTCGCCGCCGCTTTTCTATTACTTTGTCACACAAGCGGAAGAAATTTACCGTTATTTCCCGTTTTCGAAAATTCACCGGTATATACCGAACCCTGCCGGTCGCATGAGAGCTCTCTTTTCCGGCGGTCTGCCCGAATACAGCTGCTTTCTGCTGGCTGCATGAGGGTTCCCATTTCCGAAAGATCGTCTGATCTTCCTGTCTGGCTTTCCGGTGTTTCCGTCCCCGTGACGTCTCCTGAAAATTCCGGCTTCTGAAAACTCCCGGAAATTTATGCAGAAAATGCTTGACGCAGCAGCCATTAAGCAGTACAGTTAATGCAGATAGTACAGATGGTACAGACAGTGCAGATAGTACAGACCGGCGCCCCGAACCACGCGCCCCGAACCACGCGGCCGGCGTGCGGAAGCGCCGGACTCACTTTCGAACGACGCCGGCGCCGCCTGAGACCACGCGGCCGGCGTGCGGAAGCGCCGGACTCACTTTCGAACGACGCCGGCGCCGCCTGAGACCACGGGGCCGGCGCGCGGATGCGCCGGACTCACTTTCGAACGACGCCGGCGCCGCCTGAGACCACGGGGCCGGGCGCGAATGCGCCGCATCGCGGACAGAGCCGGGCTTCACAGTCGTGCAGGGACTCATCGCACTGTCGCAGAAGGAGCGGAAGATGTTCTTATTGGATATGCAGAGCAAAGTGCCGATCTACGAGCAGATTCAGATGCAGATTCTGCGCTTCATCGACGTCGGCGTCCTGTCGCCCGGCGACAAGCTGCCGTCGATCCGCAGCCTCGCGCACGACAACGGCATCAACCCGAACACAGTGGCCAAAGCGTTTGCGGAGCTGGAGAAAAACGGCTACGTCCGCAGCATCCCCAAGAAGGGGTACTACGTTGCCGAACAGCAGGGTGCCGATCTGCGGGAAGATCGGATTCGCAAGGTATTGACAACCCTCCGGGACAGCGGGATCTCGCGCGCCGAGATCGACGCCTGTCTGGATGAGATTTATAAAGGAGGCCGATAATATGTTCACAGCACAGTGCGTCAGCAAAGCTTTTGGTCCCAACAAGGTCCTGCGGGATCTCGATCTGGAGATTGACAGCGGTTCGATCTTCGGGCTCGTCGGAGTGAACGGCGCCGGCAAGAGCACCCTGCTCCGGCTGGCCGCCGGTGTCTATCGGTGCGACAGCGGCAGCATCGCGCTCGACGGACACGACACGTTCCGCGAACCGGACATTCGCGGCAGCATCTCATTCGTCAGCGATGAAATGTACTTTCCGCTCGGCAGTACGATCGCCTCGCTGAAGACCTTTTATCGGGATCTCTATCCGTTTGACGAAGAGGCGTTCACGCGCTACGCGAAGGTCTTTGAGCTCGAGCCGAAGATGCGGATCAGCAGTCTGTCCAAGGGCATGAAGCGGCGGACGTCGCTGCTGTTCGCCCTCTCCACGCACCCGCGTCTCCTCCTGCTCGACGAAGCGTACGACGGGCTCGAACCGATCGCGCGTCTGCGCCTGCGGCGGATTCTCGGCGACCTGGTATCCGATGAAGACCTGACCGTGATCATCGCTTCGCACAGCCTCAAGGAACTCGAGGACATCTGCGACAGCTACGGCATCCTCAGGGACGGGCGCATGCAGTCGTACGGCGATCTGCTCGCGGCCCGCGGCGAGATCAACAAGTATCAGGTAGTCTTCGACCGGGTGCCGCAGCGGGAGGAGTTCGCGGCGTTCGATCTGCTGCGCTTTCGCATCGAGGGTCGGGTGGCCCGGCTGGTGATCCGCGGCGAAAAGGAAGCGGTCCTCGCCGCCATCAAGGAGATGAACCCGCTGCTCGTCGATGTGCTGCCCGTTGACTTTGAAGAGATGTTCATTTATGAGGTATCGGGAGGTGAGGATGATGAATAAGAAATATCTGCGCTTTCTGTTCGATCAGTACCGCGTGTCGCTGCTGTTCTTTCTGGTGATCTATGCGGCGGCCGTGCTGATCCAGGTGCTGCTCGACGACGGCAGCTCCGGCCGTGAAAATATAGCGGCCGCGCTCGAACTGGCGGGCGGGATGAGCATGGCGATCGCGTTCTTTATGCCGCTGCCGCTGTTCTCGTACCTCCACCGTCGGCGCAGCGTCGACATGTACGGCGCGATCCCGTATTCGCGCACAGCGCAGCTGCTGACAAATCTGGCGTTCGCTTACATCTACGCGTTCGGAACGTTCCTGCTGGCCTGGCTGGTACTGCTGGGGCCGGCGCGGCACGCCGGCATCGGCGCCGGCCTGCTGGTCAGTTATCTGATCATGATGGCGCTGATCTGCCTGACGCTGATGCTGTTCAACAGCGCGCTGTTTACGATCGGCAACAACATCGTCGACGGCGTGATCATCCTGGCCGCCTATACGGCGCTGCCGCTGACACTGCTCCTCCTGCTGTCGGCTTTTCAGGACAATATGGTGCCGGCCCTGCTGGATTACAATAGCGATCTCGCCAAGTGGTTTTCGCCGCTGGCGATGAGCGGTCAGATCACCAGCAGCCTTGCGGATATGTCGCTGACGAAGGGCGCGGTCACGATGTTTGATGCCAGGACCATCATCGTGCTCCTCTGCTTCTGCGTGGTATCCTGTCTGATCCTGCGCAGTCAGGTTCTCCGGCGCAGCATGGAACGGGCGGAGCAGGTTTCGAATTCCAGGCTCGCCTATCCGCTGATCATCCCGCTGTATGCGCTGATCGTGCTGATCTCGTTTTTCATGAGTGCGAAGAGCGGTGATTCCGTGGGGCTGCTGCTGCTCGAAGTAGTGGTTGTCTTCGTCGCCTATGCGGTGGGACAGTTCATTTACCGGCGAACGCTGCGGCCGAATCGCAGGATGCTGATCGGGTTTGCCGTCTGCGTCGCGGCTTCCGCGCTGTTCACGTTCGCGGCCTGGCAGACGCACGGCTTTGGCGAGGGAGATAAATTCGTCCGGCTGCCGCCGGGCAAAGTGGAATACAGCTATTCATACAAGGCCGATCCTTCCGATCTCAGCATGCCGGGCGACATGGACAAGGATCTGGCGGATGTCACCTTTCAGGTGAACGTTCCGGCCGACGGACGCGACGGTGAAGCCGCCCGGCTGATGGAAGATCTGCGCCGTCGCGAGAGTGAGGAATTCTATGACAGCTTCTTCCGGCCCGAAAACTACTACGACAGTACGCTGAACGTATCGCTGCCCGGCGTCGACGAAGGGTACCTCAGCTACTCGATCAACGGCCGGGGCCTCACCGAGGACCAGCTCCGCACCATCGCAAAGCACACCGGGGTGAAGGTGGAGTTCATGAAAGCCAACGGCGGTGTACATAAAACGTACACGCTGGATCAGTATCTGCGGCGGTGAGGCGGCGGGGAAGCTGCGGAAGCTGAGAAAGCTGCGGTGATCAGCGGTGCTCGGCGGCGAATGGCGGCGGGAGAACAGCTGCGTCGAACACCGCACATGCTGCGGGTCGGCGGCGTACTGAGCTGAACCGCAGATGGACTTCGCACTGCAGCGGCTTGCAGATGGACAGCACCGCACCGTGCCGGCCGCGGACGGAACCAATTGCTGTGAATATCCGGATGTGCCGTCGACAGAGAACTGTTCTGCCGGCGGCATTTCTGCGTTCTGCGTTACGCGGCGGCAGACGCGGCACTCCTGGTGTGCAGACGTGCCATTCCTGGTCGTGTGCAGACGTGTCATTCCTGGTCGTGTGCAGACGTGCCGCTCCTGGTCGTGTGCAGACGTGCCGCTCCTGGTCGTGTGCAGACGTGCCGCTTCTGGTCGTGTGCAGACGGGCCATTCCTGGTCGATGGCAATGCGCCGGAATTTGTGATATTCTTGTTGGAGAATCCGGGGAAATCCAGCGTCGATGCCGGAGAACCCGGGAGCATCCTGCTGCCTTGCGGATGCACGGCCGGCGAATGAGTCGTGAACAACGTACATTGAGAGAGAACAGGAGGACGGGTTAATGAGCATACTCTTTGCTATACTATTGCTGATTGCCGTCATCTGGCTCGTCTGCGCACTGATCTTCGGCCTGCTAAAGCTCTTCTTTAAACTGCTGCCGCTGCTTCTAGTGATCTTTGTACTGGTATATCTGCTGGGCGGCTGAAAGGACGGGGCCCATGGAACAAGTGATCCGTCAGATCGGCAGTACGCCGCTGAGCATCAGCATCTATTCGGTCGAACAGTCGGCGACGAAGATGAATCGCCGCGGCGTGCTGGAAATCATTTTCTGCCTGCAAGGTAGTGTACGGTTTTCCTATGCCTACGAGGAATTCACGCTGCGGGCCGGGGAATTTATCTCCGTCGACCGGGACGCCTACTACCTTTACAAAGGCAGAAACAATATCTGTGTTTCTTTTTATCTCGACCTGACACAGTATGAAGACCGATATTATTTCATTCGCAGTAATCTGTTTGTCTGCGAGGGGACGGAGGAGACAACGATGCCCTATCCGACGCGCTGGCACGATCAGCTCAAGGGGATAATGATCGCCGTGCTCAAGCAGATGCTGAACGATCCGCAGGAAGCGGTCATGCAGAGTGCTGCAGATCAGATCGTGGCGCTCTTTGTCGATCACTTCGATATCTGCATGTACCACGCCGGTGACCGGGACGTGCCGGAGAAAATCCTGCAGCGCTTTCGTTATATCAACAATTATTTGAGCACGCATCTCAAAGACAAGATCACTCTGCAGGATTTGGCGCAGCGGATGAACCTCACCGAAGGTTATATTTCTCAGTTCATGCGCGATTACTCAATCGGATTCCGCGGGATTCTCGGATATCTGCGCGCCAATGAGTCTGAATGGTATTTACTGAACACCGATGACACAGTGATCGAAATCTCAGAAATCTGCGGGTTTTCCGATCCGCAGTACTATTACGCTGCGTTCCATCGCTGGTATCACTGTACGCCGCGGCAGTTCCGCGAACGTTATGTGAATGAAACGGAGGAAAAGATCGAATATTTGCCGCCGGAACGGATTGAAACGCTGATCAACGATCTGATGCGGCAGCATTATTTCGAACTTTTCTTGAGTGGATCTTTTGGCAATTGAGGCAGTTGAACTGCTGAGCCCGAAACCCGAATGGAATGGTTGATTTCGTTTACTTCGTTCCAAACGGAAAACGACCGCGGCAAAAGAATCGGATGGAAATTATTTCTGAAAAGGAGCGTCTGACCCTGAACTTGACAGGTGAACTGACAGGAGATCGGGACAGAGTTGATCGTTTGATAGATTGATAAAAGCAAACCCGACCGTCTCTGTGTGCAATACAGCACGAATTCAACAATAATGTTGTCGAATTCGTGTTAATTTTATGTAAAACAACAATAAAGCAACATTGTTTCGCAGATCAGCTTCACGTATTCTGAAAATACAGAAATGTATTGCGATTGTTTCGGGAGGCATATCATGAGTGAGACGAAATTGAATCAGAATTTAAATGAGGAGCAGACGAAGCTGAAGCGAACCATGACGCTGCCGCTGGTCATTATGTTCGGCCTGGCGTATCTAGCGCCGACCGTTGTTTTCAATTACTACGGACTTTTTGAAACCAGCACGAAGGGCATGTACGCGCTGGCCTTGATCATCACGACGATCGTCATGGTTTTCACGGCGCTGAGCTACACCCGCATGGTCAAGGCGTATCCGGTGGCCGGATCCGCGTACACTTATGTTGCAAAATCGGTGCAGCCGCACGTCGGCTTTCTGGCCGGCTGGCTGATGCTGCTCGACTACATCCTGCTGCCGATGATCTGCTATCTGCTGCTGGGCGTCTATGTCAACACGTATTTCCCCGCGGTTCCGGTCTGGCTCGTCGTTGTGATTTTGGCTGTTCTCGGTGCGGTCATCAACATACTCGGCATCAAAATCGCCGGCACGATTGATACGGTCATCACCGGTGCGGCGATCGTCTTTACGGTTCTTTTCATACTGGTGGTTATTCACCATGTGGTCGGCGGCGGCGGAACGGGAACACTGGCCGACGGCACGGCGTTCTTTAATCACAACGGCGCCGGTCCGAAGGCCGTCCTTGCTGCTTCCGCGATTCTCTGTGCATCCTTCCTGGGATTCGACGCGGTCACCACGCTGGCCGAAGAGACGAAGAACCCGGACAAGGTCATGGGCAAAGCCATCATGGGCGTCGTGGTCGGCGCCGGCATCGTCTTTGTCATCGTCGCGTATTTCGCACATATCGCGTGGCCCGACGCTTATCTGCACATCAAGAATCCGAACTCAGGCATCTTTGAACTCTTTCCGCAATTGAACGGCTGGATAGGCGACATCTTCTTCGTTGTCGACAACTGCGGCAGCTTTGTCTGTGCGATGACCGGCATCAGTGCGGTTTCCCGCATTCTCTACGGCATGGGGCGCGACAACATTCTGCCAAAGAAGGCCTTCGGCCATCTGTCCAAAAAATTCCAGACGCCGTCGTTCAATATCATCTTGACGAGCGTTGTTGCGATGACGGCGATTTTCTACGCCGACAACGTTATGGGTGCAGCATCGCTGGTTGCTTTCGGCGCCTGCTGCGGCTTTTTCCTCGTCAACCTCTCGGTGATCTTCCATTACTGGATCAAAAAGAGGGAACGCGGGGCAATAGGATTTTTCCGCAATCTGCTGTTCCCGATCATCGGCATGGGCACTCTGATCGTGGTCTTTATCTATATGGAAAAGTCAGCCAAGATTCTCGGTCTCATCTGGCTGGGCGTCGGCATCATCTATTTGGCGATCAAGACGAAGGGCTTTAAAGAGCTGCCGCCAGAGATGAGCATGGATGAGTAATCTGCAGCCAGACAGCGAGGAGGGGAAACAGTATGACTACGACACTGATCAACGCAAAGATATACACAATGGACGAAGCGGCTCCGCGGGCACGGATGCTGTCCTATGAGGGCAAATACATCACTGCGGTCGATGGTGAAGCGGCCGGCGGTGCGGTCGACGGTCAGGCTGCCGGGGGCAGAGTGATCGACCTGGGCGGCAGAACCGTCATCCCCGGCATCATCGACAGCCACATTCACCCCGGCTGGTGCGGCAAGAGCGCCTGGCACGTGCGGCTGCCGTGGACCTTTGACCGGGAAGAACTGCTGGCGTTTGTCAGAGACTACGCAGCCAATCACCCAAAAGAAGAAGCACCCTTCATCTACTTTGAATACTACCCAACGGCTATGTTTGATGCGAACGGGCCGACAAAGGAGCTGCTCGATACGGCCGTCAGCGACCGGCCGGTCCTTTGTCAGGATTTCGGTGAGCACCTGTGCTGGGTGAATTCGGCGATGCTGGATGCTCTGGAAGTCGATCAGGATACGCCCGATCCGAGCACGCTGGAGGTGTTTGTCCGCGACGAGGAAGGAAACCCGACCGGCTGGATCAAGGAAATGGCCTGGCGTCACTTTGCTGAAAATCTGTTCCGCAACATCGACTGGATGCCGCCGGACAAACTGGACGAAGCGGCCCTGCGGCCGGTCTTCGATTTCCTCACCGACAGCGGCATCACCGCGATGTGCGACGGCTTTATCGAAGACGAGGAGCAGATCCGCACGACGTATGAACTGGACTGCGCGGGCAAACTGAACTGTTACTATGACGGCATGGTTCGCTTTCAGAATTATGCGGAGCTGCCGGAAAAGATCGCGCTGCTGCGCGAATACGACCGAAAGTATGCAACCGGGCACATCAAATTCAGCACCATGAAGCTTTTCCTCGACGGTACGAACGAGAGCGGCAACAGCGCTTCGCTGTCCGAACACATCCATGATCCTGGCAATTACGGCGAGATCATGATGGAAACCGACGAACTGACAAAGTGCTTCCTGCTGTGCAATCGCGAGGGTCTCGACCTGCATATCCATATGGTTGGCGACCGGGCCTTCCGCGTCGGCTGCGATGCCGTCGAAGCAGCGCAGAAACAGGCGGCGCGAGACGGGCAGGCATGGACCTGTCAGCCGGTCTTCGCGCACTGCGAAGTCGTCGATCCGGCCGACATGCCGCGGCCGGCACAGCTGGGCATTACCGTCAACTGGAGCTGCCACTGGTCCGGCGGATATTTCGGCGAGGAAGCGATGAATTACTACAGCGAAGGAAAGTGGCGGCGAATGTATCGCTTCAACGAATTCATCCAAAGCGGCGCGCTGGTGACGTTCTCCAGCGACGTGGTGACAATGTACGAGCTCCATCGCGCGGATCCGTTCTTCAGCATGCAGGTCGCGGCTACGCGCGTCGATCCGGAATTCCCGCTGGATCCGCAGCGGTACCCGGGCAGCATGCGGCCGCAGAAAGACGCCCGGCTCACGGTTCCCGATCTGATGAAGGGCTACACCATCGGTGGTGCCCGGCAGCTGCACTGGAAGGATAAAATGGGCAGCCTTGAAAAAGGGAAACTGGCGAACCTGCTGGTTCTCAGCCGCGACCCGTATGAGGTACCGAAGGAGGAGCTCTCGGACATCCGCGTGGAGGCGGTGATCTTTGACGGCAGGGTCGTGCGCGGCGCGCTGTAAACGGGGGCGTTTCCGGCATGGCCGTGCGCTGCACGCCGCAAGCTAAACAGCAGCGGCAAAAGGGGTGAATATTACTTCATATGCCATATACTCATGATCAGCGCATCCGGCGATGGGAGAAATCCCGCGCCGGATGCCTGTTTGTTCGGAAAACAACAGAAGCCCTTCGGTAAATGCGGCGGGCGCATCCGATCCGTCGACCATATGCCTTTGGTGCAGACCACCTGTTTCGACCTGGTTGGCCTGCAAGGCTCGCGTTTCATCGCGTCTCTTCGCATTTCGCCCGCAGATCTCGCGTTGCACCACTGTAGCGGGGGACAGAAATGAGATTATCGGTTCTTTTATATGGGTCACTGGATTTTGCCCCTGTGGCGGGAGGCGGAAATCTGTGGTATTCTTGTTGAGAAATCCGGGGCTTGCGGAAACGGGAAGTCTGGAGAAATCCGACGGCTTGTGGAATCCGACAGCTTGAAAAATCCGACACCGATCGGATGAGAGAATGTGTGTCGAAGGAAAGAATGGAGTATGACAGAGAACCACATCGGCAGAAAATTGCGGCGCGGACAGAAAGCCGGGGCAGTGGCCGGCATGGCGCTGTACGCGCTCGTGTTCGGCGCGGCCGCGGGTGCCATTGTCTGGGCCTTTCTGAGAGTGCTGGGTCTGGGCATCGACTTCATCTGGGCCACGCTGCCGCAGTGGTTCGACGGCGGCGCCGTGTACACCGCGGCGGTCTGCATCGGCGGCGGCGCGGTGATCGGCCTGTTTCAGCGCCGCTTTGGCATCTGGCCGGATACGATGGAAGAGGTTATGGGAAAACTGAAGCGCGACGGCACCTATCCGTGGCGGCGCCTGCACATCATCCTCATCGCCGTGCTGATGCCGCTGCTGTTTGGCGGAACGCTGGGACCGGAAGCCGGCCTGACGGGCATCATCACCGCCCTCTGCTGCATGACCGGCGACGCCCTGAAGTACAAGACGGCGGAGCTGCGCGAGCTGGCGGAAGCCGGCATGGCGGCCACGCTCGGGGTGATCTTCAACGCGCCGTTTTTCGGCTTTGTCAATAATTTCGAGCACAGCAGAGCGGAAGAAAAGCGCTGGTTTTCACCGCGGGAGTTCCGGCTCTCCAGGGCCGTGGTCTACGCCGCGGGCATTGCCGGCGGCTTTGCGACACTGGGGATGCTGCGGCATTTGTTCGGCGGCGGCTTGGGTCTGCCGCGTCTGAAGATGGACGATGCCGTCCACGGGCTGATCGGACTGAATGACTGGAAGTGGTTTCCGGTTTATGCCGGCTGCGGGCTCCTGCTCGGCCTGTTCTATCTGGTTTTCTCCAAACTGACGTCATCACTGGCCGGGCTGCTGGCGGAGCGGCGTGTGCTCTGCTGCATGATCGCCGGAGCCTGTCTGGCGCTGCTGGGCATCTGGAATCCGCTGAACATGTTCAGCGGAGAAGCGCAGCTGACCGAACTGGCCGCTTCCTGGCAGACGATTCCGGTGACGGCGCTGGTTCTGACGGCGATCACCAAGCTGCTGGCAACGAATATCTGTCTCTCTTTCGGCTGGAAGGGCGGCAGCATCTTCCCGATCATTTACTGCGGCGTTTCGCTGGGTTTCGGCCTTGCTGCCCTGACCGGCGGGCTGCCGATTTTCGCGGTTGCCGTGTCTGCCGCGGCGACTTACGGATACATTGTCAAAAAGCCGCTGACCGTGGTGGCGATCCTCTTTCTCTGCTTTCCGCTGCGCCTCTTCATACCGCTGGCCGCGGCTGCTTATCTCGGTTCGCTGATCCCTTCTCCGTGGGTGCGGAAAAAGGCTGACGGAGGGAAGAAAAGACGGCTTTTTCGCCGCAAGCATCGGCAGTAAGGCACGTTCGGACAATCCGGTCGGGCTGATCGGTAAGCCTTCGCGGGAGCAGCAGATGGATGAAATCATCAGCATGGCGGGGCGGACCAGGACGACCGTGCGAACCAACGATGCGGCAAAGAAAAGCCGGCGGTTTGTGAATTGTAAAATTAAATGTCGCAAGTGATGTACAACAAACATTTCGAATAGAAAAAAACATCATTTGACGAAAAAAGATCGCTGCAAGATAGAAGCGCTCTTAAACGCTGGCAACAGGCCCTGCGAGATCGACGAGATCATCGGCTGCTCAAAACGGACCATCGAACGTGAACGTAGAAAGAACTGAGGACCTCATAGTGCGACAAATAAACTTGCAATTTAAGTTCGTCCGCGTCGGAAAATCACATCTTGAATTTGCCGTCGGATGTTGTATAATAATAGGGCACATCTTTTCGTGCACGAACGTTACCCCTTGCGCCGGCCGCAGGGCCGTCGCCATTTAGTCCACAGGGAGGTGAAAGTATGGCAAATTACGAAGTGATGTTCATCATCGATCCTGCTTTGGAAGAAGAGCAGCAGAACGCCGCGCTGGAAACCGTCAAGGGAATCATCGCGGACAACGGCACGCTCGGCGAAGTAGACGATTGGGGCATGAGAAAGCTCGCTTACCCGATCCGCAAGAAGAAGGAAGGTCACTATGTGGTGATCCCCTTCCAGGCGGAACCGGATATGCCCAAAGAGCTGGACAGACGCCTGCGCATCAGTGATGCGATCATGCGCCACATCATCGTCAACACAGAAGAGAAATAGGAGGCACCGTCATGAACCATGTGTCATTGATCGGCAGATTGACCAGGGATCCCGAAATTCGTTATTCGGGCGATTTGGCCATTGCGAGGTTTTCGCTGGCGATCGATCGACCGCCAAAGCGTGACGGCACCAAGGAAACGGATTTCCCCAATATTGTCGTCTTCGGCAGACAGGCGGAAAACTGCGAAAAGTACCTGCACAAAGGCCGCATGGCCGCAGTGGAGGGCCGCATCCAGACCGGCAGCTACACCAATCGCGACGGAGTCAAAGTCTATACCACCGAAGTGGTCGCACAGCGCGTTGAGTTCATCGACTGGGGTGACCGCGGCGGCAGCCGCCAGCAGCGCGGCTGGGATGACGGCGCTCAGAGCGGCGGCTACGGCAATGCCCGGCAGGGCGGCGGCTACGAGAAGGCCCCGCAGAGCGGCGGTTATGACAACGCCCCGCAGGGCGGCGGCTACGACAACGACCCGCAGCAGGACACCTACCGTCAGGACAGCAGACCGGCCGAACAGTCGGCTGACCGCGGTGACGCTCCGAACGGCGCCGGCAGTGCGCCGAGCGGATTCGAGGCGATCGACGACGACGATATTCCATTCTAATCAAAGGAAGGAGCGAATACGATGGACAGAAGACGCGGCGGATTCAGAAGAAGAAAAGTCTGCCAGTTCTGCACCGAAAAAGGTGCGGTCATCGATTACAAAGATGTAGATACACTGAAGAAATATGTCACAGAGCGCGGCAAGATCCTGCCCAGACGGATCACAGGCACCTGCGCCAAGCATCAGCGGGCTGTGACTACAGCCGTAAAGAGAGCACGCGTTGTGGCTCTGCTGCCGTATACGGCAGACTGACAGCAGACAACGTCATGTACCGTCCGCGACGCCTGCGGGCGGTACTTTTTTCCGGGGATATGCTATAATAGCATTTACCGATACAAGGAGAACGAATGTATGCCAGTCTCACAGTGATCTTGATCCTGCTGCTGCCGATCCCCGTACTGGCCTTCGGCCTGCGCCGGGGAGACGCACCGTACCGCGTGATCGTCTACGGCGCCTGTGCGGGTGCGCTCGGCGCGGTAGCGGTTTTCGCCGCGGCGCAGCTGGCGGGCAGCAGTCTCGGAGCCGAAATCGACAGCAGTATTCACCGTCTCGCCGAGCAGCTCTCTTCCTCGGAGCAGATGGCGCAGATGATGGATCTCACCGATGCCGGCCATGACAAGCGTGTGCAGACTTATGAATCCTACTACAGCAAAGCGGCCGATGTGCTGCCGGCCACGCTGCTGATTTTCGGACTCATAGTGTCCTGGCTGGAAGGGCTGATGCTGGGAAAAGCGATCCGGCGCGACGGCAGACCGCTCAACCCGGTGCCGCCGTTTCGCGAACTGACACTGCCCCGGCATACGATCGCGGCCTGGTTTGTGATCCTGATCATTGCCTGGATTCTCAAGGCGGCCAGGGTCAGCGGCGGAGCACTGCTCCTCGACAACGTCAACATGCTCTTCACGTTTACCTTCGCCCTGCAGGGCATGTCGCTGGTATTTGCCTTCGCATACCGAAAGCACATTCCTCGGGTGGTGCCGCTGATCGTGGTGATCGTGCTCTGGTTTACCAGCATCGGCCAGATCATCCTCTTTTTTGCGGGGATCATCGATCTGGCGGTGGGCCTGCGCGACCGCATCAAAAATCGCGGCACGCACGGCGGCGGACCGCACTGACCTCGGCGTCGGTACAGCACGAGCCGCCGGCATAAAGCACATGCCGAACCAGATTGCTGCGGCACCCGGGCCGGCACAAAGCACATGCCGAACCAGATCGCTGCGGCACCCGAGTCGGCATATGCACATGCCGAACCAGATCGCTGCGGCACCCGAGCCGGCATATGCACATGCCGAACCAGATCGCTGCGGCACCCGGGCCGGCATAAGCACATGCCGAACCAGATCGCTGCGGCACCCGAGCCGAAATAAAGCAGGCCGGGATCCGATGCGGATGTCTGGTACGAACTTCGGCCGTGCAGGGTGAAGGCATGGCATCGCGGCACAGACCATGCAGCGGCATAACAACGCGGCAGAACAGCAGCACTGCAGCCGCCGCAGCAGCGATACAGCGGCAGTAATACAACAACACAGCAGCAATACAGCAGTACAGCAACACAGCAACACAGCACTACAGTAACACAGCAACACAACAAGACAAGAACACAACAACACAGCAATACAGCAACACAACAAGACAAGAACACAGCAATACAGCAGTACAGCAGCAACAGAGGAGACAACAAATGAATTCCGAAAACAGCAGGGATGCTGCATTGACAGCGGCGATGCCGCTGCCCGTCTGCATCATTGACCATGACGGCAAGGTCGTCGAGGCCAGTCCTCTGATCGGAGAGGTTTTCCTCTACGATGATATTGAGGGCTCGGATATTTTTGCCCTGACCGGAGTCAAATACGACAAACTGGTGGAAGCGGCGGGAAACGGCGATCAGATTGTGCTGCCGCGCAGCGAGAAAGCGTTTCGCCTGATTTCCGCGTTTTACGGCGAAGAACGGGATAAGCTGATTCTTTATTTTCTCGACATCACCGACGAAGAAGCGCTGCGCACAACACTCAGCGAAAAGCAGAACTGCTTTGTCATTGTCAACATCGACAACTACGATGAACTGATCGGAGAGACCAGCGAGGACAACCAGGCACAGCTGGCGGCCACGATCGATAAGGAAATTCGCGCCTGGGGCGCGACGATGAAAGCCAGTGTGACCAAGTACCGCGGCAATCGCTTCCTCCTGATCGCCGAGCGCATGGCCATTCAGGAAGAGGAGAAGAAAAAATTCGATATCCTCGACAAGATCCGCCTGATCGAAACCGAAGCCGATTTTCCGGTGACGCTGTCGATCGGCGTCGGCATCAGCGAAGGCGACCCCGACGAACGCGATCGGTTCGCCGACGAGGCGCTCGATGTCGCCCTCGGCCGCGGCGGTGACCAGGCGGTGGTAAAGATCGGCAGCCGCCTCTTTTACTACGGCGGCAAGACGCAGGCCGTGGAAAAGAGCAACAAGGGCAAGTCGCGCATCATCGGTCACGCGCTGGTGCGCCTGATCGACAACGCCAGCCGCGTTGTCATCATGGGACACAGAATGCCGGATATGGACGCGCTGGGTGCGGCGATGGGCATCCACCGGCTCTGCCGCAAGAGGAACAAGGACGCTTATATCATCATCAACGACTACAACCAGGGCGTCGCGGCGATGTACGAGCAGGTCAAGAAATCGGGTTTTTACGAGATCATCAACAATCACCGCGCCGACGAGCTGGTCGATGACCAGACGCTGCTGGTGGTCGTTGACACCCACCGCCCCAGCATCACCGAATATCCGGAGCTGCTGCCGCGCGTCGGCCGGGTGGTGGTCATTGACCATCACCGCAAGTCCGAAGAGGGCATCACCAGTCCGACCCTGGCTTACACCGAACCGTACGCCTCCTCGGCGTCGGAGCTGGTGACGGAGATCCTCCAGTACACGCTCGACAAGAAGGACCTTTCGCGGCTCGAGGCCGAGGCACTGATGGCCGGCATCAGCGTCGACACCAACCGCTTTTCAGTCAAGACCGGGGTGCGCACCTTCGAAGCCGCCGCCTGGCTCAAGCGCGCCGGGGCCGACATGGCCGTGGTCAAGCGCTATTTCCAGGTCAGCCGCGATACCTTCATGAGCCGCGCCCGCTGTATCGCGGCAGCGGAGTTCGATGATCAGGGATGGGCGTTTTCCATCCTCGAGGGCGTCAACGAAAACGCGCAGATCGTCAATTCCCAGGTGGCCGATGAACTGCTGACCGTCAGCGGCGTGCGCGCCAGTTTTGTCGCCGGCGTCAACGGCTGCGGCCGGACCGTCGTCTCGGCCCGTTCGATCGGCAGCCTCAATGTCCAGGTGATCATGGAGAAATTCGGCGGCGGCGGCCATCTCAACACCGCCGGGGCGCAGATGGACATCAGCCCCGAAGAAGCTATTACAAAAGTCAAGAATATATTGGAGAACATGGAAGCATGAAAGTCATTTTGATCGAAGATGTCAGAGGTGCCGGCAAGGCCGGCGAAGTGGTTAAAGTCAGCGACGGCTATGCGCGCAACATGCTGATTCCGCGCGGGCTCGCCAAGGAGGCGACCAAGGCTAATCTGAAGATCCTGAAGCGAGAGACAGCGGCCCGCGAAGCGGCGCAGGCCGAGGCAAAAGCCGAGGCGGAAGCGATCGCGGCGCAGCTCAGCAAGGCGACGATCCGCATCCAGAGCAAGGGCGGCGAAGGCGGCCGCCTGTTCGGCTCGATCACCAGCAAGGACATCGCCGAAGCCGTGCAGCAGCAGTGCGGCGTGGAACTCGACAAGAAGAAAATCCAGCTCGACAGCCCGATCAAGGAAGCCGGGCTGGTTACTGTGCCGGTCAAGCTCTTTACCGGTGTCACCGCCGACCTCAAAGTCAACGTTGAGTCCTGACGGAATGCAGGGATGGGGAGACAGCCATGGCCGATGAAGTAGAACGGATTCCGCCGCACAACGCCGAAGCCGAACGCTCGGTGCTGGGGGCCGCCATGCTTGACAAGGACGCCCTCTACGACGTAGCGGAGTATGTCCGCAGCAAGGATTTTTACGATCCCAAGCACCGCGAAATCTATGACGCCATTACGGCGCTCTATCAGAGCAGCCGCCCGGTTGACGTGCTCACGGTCTGCGAAGAACTGAAGCGGCGCAGCGCCCTGGAGATGGTCGGCGGCCGCGGCTACGTGGCCGGGCTTTCGGCCGATGTGCCGACGACGGCCAACGCCGCCGAGTACGCCCGCATTGTCGCCCAGAAGGCAGAACTGCGGAGCCTGATCAGCACGGCTTCCGAGATTGTCGACAAGACCTACGACGGCAGCATTGAGACCGACCGCATGCTCGACTTTGCCGAACAGCGCATCTTTGATATCGCCCAGAGCCGGCAGAGCCGCAGCGTGGTGCCGCTGCAGGAAGTGCTGCTGCAGAACATGAACGAGATCAGCGAACGCGCCAAGATGAAGGGCAGCCTCACCGGCGTGCCCACCGGCTTTCTTGATCTCGACCGGATGATGTCCGGCCTGCAGCGTTCCGACCTGGTGATCCTCGCTGCCCGGCCGTCGATGGGCAAGACCGCGTTCGCGCTCTGCGCGGCGCGCAACGCCGCGCTCAAGGGCTACCACGTGCTGATTTTCAGCCTGGAGATGAGCAGCACCCAGCTGTCGCAGCGTCTGATCTCGATGGAGTCAGGCGTCGACTCGCAGAAGCTGCGCACCGGCAATCTCGAGAGCAGCGACTGGACCAAGATCACCTCGACGATCGACCGGCTCGGCGAAGCCAGCATCAGCATCGACGATACGCCGGGGATGTCACTGATGGAGATCAAGAATAAGAGCCGTCGCATGAAGGCCGAGCAGGGGCTCGACCTGATCGTCATCGACTACCTGCAGCTGATGGAATATCAGGGCCGGGTGGACAGCCGCGAGCAGGAGATTTCCAGCCTGTCGCGCGGCCTCAAGCAGCTGGCGCGGGAACTCGACTGCCCGGTCATGGTGCTGTCGCAGCTTTCCCGGGCCTCGGAAAAACGCAATGATCATCGGCCGATTCTCTCCGATCTGCGTGAATCCGGCGCCATTGAACAGGATGCCGATGTGGTTCTCTTCCTCTATCGCGATGAGGTCTACAATCCCGAGGATACCGAGGCGCCCGGCGAGTGCGAAGTGCACGTCGCTAAGCAGCGCAACGGCCCGATCGGCATGGTGACGCTGCTGTGGCAGAACCAGTTTACCCGCTTTGTCAACAAGAGCCTGAACGGCGAACAGTGATGCCGGCGGCAGACAGCCGGCAGCAAGCACAATGAGCGGCGTATCCCGTGCAGCGGCCGGCAGCGGCGGCTGGCTGCACTTCGCTAAAAGCGCGGGCGGCCGGCAGCGTGAGCAATGAACGGCGGCAGGCGGCCGGCAGCGCATCGGCGCGGGGGGGGCGCAGAAGAAGGGGCCATGAAATTTTTCAGGGAAGACAAGGATACCGTGTATCTCTACGAGACCGGTATCGAAAATATTTTCATCAACGAATACATGCCGCTGGCGCCCGAGGGCTACGTCAAGGTCTTTCTGCTCGCCAGCATGTATGTCGGCAGCGGCCTGGAAACGGACGAAGAGACGCTCGCGGAGACGCTGGCGATGACGCCGGAAGATGTGCGGAAAGGGCTGATTTACTGGGAAAAGCAGGGCCTCCTGCGGCATACCGCCGAGGGGGTCGAATTTCTTTCGCTGCGCGAAAAACTCTACGGCCGTCCCCGCAGTACCCGGCGTGCGGCAGAGGATGCGGGTACGGCGGCGAGCGGGGAAGCTGCCGGTGATTCCGCCCGCAGCGCGGCACTGCTGGAAAACGAGCCGCTGCGCCGCATTCTGGAGGCGCTGCAGCGCACCACCGGACGACTGCCCGGCGGCACCGAACTGAATGAGGTAGCGGACTGGCTCGAACTCTACCGGGCGACCGAAGAGGTGATTCTCGGTGCGATTCGCTACTGCGGGGAACGCGGCAAGACCAATATCCGCTATATCGGTCAGGTCGTCAAGGACTGGACCGGCCGCGGACTGGCGACCGCCGAGGATGTTTCCCGGCACCTCGAAAATGTCGATCAGCGGCATTATATCCATCGCCGAGTGATGAAGGCGCTCGGTTTTACCCGCAATGCCACCGAGGAGGAAGCGCGCATCATCTCCACCTGGGTCGATGAGCTCGGCTGTTCGATGGACGAAATTCTCGACGCCTGCAGCAAGACCAGCGGCATCTCCAATCCCAACATCAATTACGTGAATGCGATTCTCTGCAGTAAAAAGGGTGTCGACAAGAAGAGCGGCAAGGTCAGCCGCGCCGTGGTGCAGCAGTATTACGCCCGGCTGCGCCGCCAGGCCGAGGAACAGCGGGATGCGCGCAGGCGGGAAGTGATGCGGCGGCTGCCGCGTCTGGCCGAACTGGAAGAAGAAATGGTGGATGTCAGCGGCCGGCTTTCGCAGGTCATGATCGGCGGAGGAGCCGACAAGCTGGAGCAGATGCACCGCATGCGCCGTCGCCTGGAGGAGCTGGAGCGGGAGAAGGAGCGGCTGCTGACGGAACATGATATCCCCGTCGATGCGCTCGATGTCCACTATCGCTGTCCGCACTGCGGCGATACCGGTGTGCTGGAATCCGGGGCCCGCTGTGAATGCTGGATGACCCGCAGTGAAGAAGCCGCGCAGTGGTACGCGCAGCAGCACGAAAAAGCCCGCAACGGGAAGCGGCCGGAAGAAAAGGACGGCAGCCGCGAGTCGTAAAAGACCGGACGCTGACAGGTGCTGCGAGCAGCAAAACAGGATGCACGGCGGCTGCGAGCCGCATGCATTCGGCGGACTGCACGGGTACGCTTCTCGGGTTCAGCCGCGGCGGCCGGCACCATCGGCAGCCCACTGCGTGCAGACGCTGCCGATCTGATAGGAATCCTTTTCCGCATCGGTGAAAAGGGAGATCACCAGATCCCCTTCGCGCCAGGTGCGGATTTTTATTTTCATTCCCTGCATCGCTTCCTTCTGGTAGGCGATGCGGATGTCGCGGATGGTATGGGTGAGGTAAAAACCGTCGGAAAGACTGTCGGTCGACCAGTCGAGATAGACGGCATTGTTGGTGTGGCCGTTGGTATCCTTATCGCGGCGCGTGACCTCAGTCAGGCGCACGCTGTCCGGTTCCCGGCGCGGCGCCTTCGGCATGGCGAAATCCTCAGCCGGGATCTCGCGGCAGCGCGGAAATTTATAGGGCTCGAGGAAATCCTTCTGCGGACGTGCCGGCCGTCGGCCGGCCATGTTCATCAGCGCCCAGCGGCTGGCGGCATAGCAGATTTCTTCGCCGCTGCTGTCGGCGATGGCAAAGTTGCGGTTGGCGCGGATGCGCCGGTATTCTTCGCACCAGGTGCTCAGCGTCAGCTGCTCCCCTTCATGCGGCCAGCGTGAAATCTGAATGTGCCAGCGCAGCAGGGCCCAGCCGATCTGTTCGCGCTCGAAGTAATCGAGATCAAAACCGAGCTGGTCGGAATGGGTGACGGCAACATCCTGAAGAAAATCGAGCAGGTGCGACGGGCGCAGCGTGCGCTTTTCGTCGACGTCGGAATAGTCGACGGCGTAGTCGTTGAAAAAAGCGGAATCGGTCATTTTCATCGTCATGCTGCTTCCCCCTGTATCTCTGTTCGGTTCAGCCCCTGCTGTCCGCATCGTGATTGCGCTCGCTGTTCCCTCCCGCGCCGCGTCTGCTCCCATTCCTGCTGCCCGCATTGTGTCTGCTCTCGTTTTTCGGCTCTGCCGGGGTGGACATATCGCGGGCGGGCGGCATAAAATTACAGAACCAGTATACTCGACGGCGGCCGGTTTGTCACGCGGAGCCGGAAGGCAATTTGACCGACCGGCGCGGTGTTCGGCGTTTCGACGGTCGGCGCGAACCGGCTGCAAATCCGGCGGCCGGCACGCAAAGAACAGCGCGGCAGATGCCGCGCTGTTCGGTGAACTGCATGCCGGAGGCCGGCGACCGGTTCTGCACCCCCGTTCGACGACCTGTTTCCCTGCCTGCAGTTATTTCATGCCCAGTTCCTTTACGACCTCTTCGTTTGCTTTGTTATTCGGGACGGCGACGATGAAGTCGTTGTATTCGGTTCCCTGACCATCCCTTTCGAAGGTGGAGTTCCAGCCGTAGACGAGGCGCTCGAACGGTTTGACGTAATAGCCGTCGCCGTCATGGTCGGTGGTGTCGTAGGGATCGGCGACGATCAGGACGTCGTCCTGGGTATTGTCGGTGCCCATGCCGTCGTAGCCGATGATCACCTGCCAGTGACCGCCCCAGTCATCGGAGCCGATCATGATCGGCACGCCTTTGTCGATGAAATAGGGAATCAGACCGTTGTCGGCACTGCCGCCCTGGAGTGCGTACTCGGTGCCGGAAGCGCCCTTGATCGTCGACCAGTCGCCGTCCGGATCGGTCATATCGTTGCGCGACAGCGTCACCCAGTGCTGACCGTGCGCCTTGTTCATGTAGTCGAACATCTCCTTCATGCCGGCCAGATATGTCGCGCCGACCGCGCCGTTCTGACGGATGCGGCTGAGACTGGCATCGGTCTCCAATGTGGTCTTTTTGCCGTTTTTCTGATAGTATTCCATGACCATCTCCGCCGAAGCACAGCCGCAGGTCCACTCGGTCGACTGCTGGACAGTCCGGAAGTTCTTGATGAGGGACAGGGTATCGGAGATGCCGGTGCCGGTGAAGAAGTCGTGGAATTTGCAGTACGGCGAGTGATTGTAATCGGCCTCGTTTTCTACGGAGGCTGCGCCGCCCAGCCCGTCCGCATTCATATATCCGATATCATCCGCATCGTAGTAATTTTCCAAATCTTGCGCGGTCTTCTCGTAGACCTTGTCGTTTAGTTTATTTGCAACATTGCCCTTCAGTGTGTTGGTCGATACGTCAGCGGCTGTGAGTGCCGCGTCATCGGTCTGCGGCGTGTAGCTCCAGCCGCTCTCGGGCCAGGCGACGAGGAAGCGAGTGCCGGTGTATTCACCGGCGAAGGACAGGCGCCCGTATTCCAGCCGTTCGTAGGACTGGACGGTATAGCCGTCGTTGAGATGATCGGTGGTGTCGTAGGGATCCATCATGATCAGCTGGTCGTCGGCGGTGGTGTCCGGAGTGTTCATGTCATCGTAGCCGATGATCACCTGCCCGTGCGGGCCGTAGGAATTCCAGATTACCTGGATCGGATGTCCCTCCTTCAGCTGCTGCTGAATCCAGCTGCTGTCGGTGAGCTTGTCCTCATACCCCTTGGTATTGGAGTCGACATACTTCCATTTGCCGATGCCCAGGTCGTTGAGCCCTTTGTAGACGTTTTCCAGCCGCTTCAGGGTGGTGCCGGCGGCCAGGGTTTTCATGTCGCTGCCGCGCAGTGTCGCCAGATCCATCTGGTTGAGATCGCCGCGGGCACCGTACCACTCGAGGACGCTGGCCGTCGAAGCCATGACGCAGGACCAGCCGGTGTTCTGGGGCTGGGTTTTGTATCCGGTCAGCATCGTCAGACCGGTTCCGCTGCTGCTGCGCGTTCCCGACTTCATGTGGAACCAGTTGGTGTCCGTCCAGTAGGGGCTGTTTTCCTGATCCTGGAAGTCATTGATGCCGCAATAGTCGGTGAGGCCGAACTCGGAGAGCAGACGTTCGCCGAGAGGAATGCGGAACTCTTTGTCGTAGGTGCTTTTCGCTGTGCTGTCGGAAATTGCCGGTTCGACGGCGGTGCCGATGCCGTCCTTCCAGACCTGATCTTTATCCCATTTGGCCGTGCTGTCTTCGCGCTTGACGACGTTGATGATATCGGCTGTTTTGTCCGCGTCGGTGTCCTGCAGCTGGACGAAGTTTCCGTAAACGGCGGCTTTGGTGTTTTCGCCGCGTTCATAGTTGCCGCTGTCCTTGTTCCAGACGTTCACTGCGGCGTCGTCAGCCACAGGGACGGTGTCGATCTTGTTCCTGGACCAGGATCCCGCCAGTACATACCCGAGCAGCGTCGCTGTTTTCGGCACAGTAACCCGGCAGACGGCGGATTTACCGTCGTTGACGGCTTTGATGCTGGCTGTCCCGTAGTCCTTTGCCGTGATTATACCGCTTTTCGAGACGGTGACGACCTTTGCATTAGAGGAACTCCATTTCGTTTTCTGCTTTTTGTAGCCGTATTTCTGCGGCGCTTTGACTTTCGCCTTCAGCGCTGTCTTTTTTCCCAGCGCCAGGTTGGTGGATTTCGGCAGGCTGACGCTCCTGGCCTTGAGGTTTTTCACCTTGATGCGAATCGATGCGGTTTTCTGCCTGCCGGCAGTGGAGACGGCCCGGACCGATGCGGTGCCGGTTCGTTTCCCTTTGATGCAGGTGGAAGCTCCCGACTTTTTGGTCAGCGATGCGTACTTCCCGCCTTTGGTCACGCTCCACCTCGCACCGGCCGATGCGTGTTTCGGCGTTGTCCTGATAGTCAGCTTCAGTTTGGCGCCGAGGTCGACGGTTCGCGATGAACTCTGCGCCTTAATGTTGATCTTTTTCGGCGCAGCCGCGGCCGCCGCCGTGTCGAAGCTTAAAGAGAAGCACATTGCCAGGCCGAGAATGCCGGTCAGTATCAGCAGCAATGGCTTTTTCAAACATGCTTTCATTGGTTTCACCTCGCGTTTCATTGACGTAGAAAGATATAACATCGACACCATTATACAACAATTCTGAAATTTCCGTCGGAATCAACAGCATTAGATACATGTATACAATAATACAATGTCCTGCCGCGACCTCCTCCGGCGGCAGGAGCGAACGCTGCGCCCGGCACTTGCGATATAAGACGCGCGGTCCCTCCGGCGGCGGGGATCGGGCGGCAGACCGGTGGTGCACCGGCGGCTGCGGCCGCCGTACGGCTGCCGGACAACGTGCCGGACACCATCCGGAAGACCTCTTCCGCAGATTATCTTTTTCCGCCCCGATATGCTATAATGCTCAAAGGGACGGCCGCGGAGTGCAGGCATTCCCGGGGAGGACGACAGCGAAACAGAGAGAAGGCGCCATGGAAAAAATCTTACTGGTGGAAGACGACCCCGAAATCATAGAAAATCTGACCGGACTGCTGAGCGATGAGGGCTTTGAAGTGCGGACGGCCCGTACGCAGCAGGCGGCGATCGAACTGCTGGCCAATGAAAAAGTGGACCTCGCGCTGCTCGATATTTCGCTGCCCGACGGCAGCGGCCACGCGGTCTGCTCCGCGATCAAGGCGGACAGCGAGACCAACATCAACCGCGGCACGCCGGTGGTTTTCATGACCGCTTACGATGACGAAGCGAGCGCCGTGGCGAGTCTCGACATGGGTGCCGACGACTACATCGCCAAGCCGTTCCGCCCGCGCGAACTGGTTTCCCGCCTGCGCGGCGTGCTGCGCCGCAGCGGCCGCAGCAATGCCGTCTTTCATCTCGGCGATCTGCGCATCGATTCCCTCAAGGGCACGGTGCATAAGAAAGACCGGGAGATCTTTCTTTCGGTTCTCGAATACCGTTTGCTGCTGGTCTTTCTCACCCATCCGGGCGAAATCCTCTCGCGGGAAAAACTTCTCGAAGAAATCTGGGACATCGCCGGCGAGTACGTCAATGACAATACACTGACCGTCTATATCAAGCGCCTGCGGGAAAAGATCGAAGACGATCCGCAGCATCCCGAGCTGATCGAAACCGTGCGCGGACGCGGTTACCGGGCGGGCTGAAGCGATGTTCCCCTTTGCCGATCCGCAGTTTCGCCGGGCCGGAATCCCGGCTCTGGTGCTGACTGCCGCGCTGTCGGCGGCCGGCTTTCTTTTTCTGCGTCCGGCGGCCGGCTTTCTGCTGCTGGCGCTCGGCCTCGCGCTGATCGCACTCTTCACCGCGATGACGGCGCGGCGCTACCGCGACATTTCCCGCCTCATCGATACCATCGACCGCGTCCTCGACGACGGCGATGCGGCGCTGCTTTCCGACCACAGCGAGGGCGAACTGGCCATCCTCGAGAGCGAGCTGCACAAGATGACCATCCGCCTGCGCGAGCAGACGTTTGCCCTGCAGAAGGAGAAGATCTTTCTCACCGATGCTATCGCCGACATCTCCCACCAGCTGCGCACGCCGCTGACGACGATCAATCTTTCGATGACCTTTCTCCGCCGCGACGATCTGTCCGAGGCGGAGCGCCGCCGCCACCTGCGCATGATCACCGCAAATCTGGAGCGCATCGACTGGCTCGTCGCGACACTGCTGAAGATGGCCCGCATCGATGCCGGCACGGCTGAGTTTCAGCAGGTCGATGTCGATCTCGCCGCCATGGTGCGGGAAGCGGTCGAACCGCTGCTGGTGCCGATGGAGCTGCGCGACCAGACCTACCGCTACGAAGCGCAGGGCGGTGAGCGATTCCGCGGCGATCACAACTGGACGCGGGAAGCGATCGGCAACATTCTCAAGAACTGCATGGAACACACGCCGCAGGGCGGAACCATCACGGCGCAGGGCAGCGAAAACGCGGTCTTTACGCAGCTGGTGATCACCGACACCGGCCCCGGCTTTCGCCGTGAAGACCTGCCGCATCTGTTCGAGCGCTTTTACCGCGGCGCCGGTTCCGGCGGCCAGGGCGTCGGCATCGGCCTGGCGATGGCACGGATGATTCTGCACGCCGAAAACGGCACCATCAAGGCGGAAAACGCCCCCGGCGGCGGGGCCCGCTTTATCGTGCGGGTCTACAAGGGGAAAAAGTCGCTCAAGTAGCGGCGGCCGCGAGGCGGTGCAAACCCTGTCGGGCCGCATTTGCAGCGATCGCTTTCCGGTCTGCCGCGGGCGGGCAGAAGTGCTCAAAGGGGGGGAAGCGCTCCGGGGAGAAAAGCGGACCAAAAAACCTTTTGGCAGCAGCCGCCGAAATGACGAAACAGTCATTCAGACGGCGGCGTTCCATAGTATAATGACGAAATGGAGATACTGCGGGCAGAACATATCAGCAAGACTTACGGAGAAGGCGAGGGGGCGGTTCACGCGCTGTCCGATCTTTCCTTTACCATCGAAAAGGGGCAGTTTGTCGCTATCATCGGGCCCTCCGGATCCGGAAAATCGACGCTCCTGCATATTCTCGGCGGCATCGACGAACCGACGGCGGGACGGGTCCGCATCGACGGCGCCGACCTCTATGCGCTTTCGCGCGCCGAGCAGGCTGTGTTCCGGCGTCGGCAGATCGGGATCGTCTATCAGTTTTTCAATCTGATTCCGGTCCTCAATGTCGAGGAGAACATGGCTCTGCCGCTGCTGCTGGATCGCCGCAGGGTCGATCGCCGGCGGCTGCGGGAGCTGGCGGACAGCCTCGATCTCAGCGCACGCCTCGACAGCTTCCCCCATCAGCTGTCCGGCGGACAGCAGCAGCGGGTTTCGATCGCCCGGGCGCTGATCAATACGCCGGCGCTGCTGCTGGCCGACGAGCCGACCGGCAATCTCGACAGCCGCAACAGCCAGCAGGTGCTGGAGCTGCTGAAGGCTGCCAACCGCAGGTACCATCAGACGACGATTGTCATCACCCACGAAGAAAATATCGCCCTGCAGGCCGACCGCATCCTCACCATCGAGGACGGCCGCATCACCCGCGATGAGGCGCTGCGGCGATGACGATCTTCAATACGCTGGCGCGGCGCACTATGAAGGATCGGCGCGCGCGCTCGATCGTGGTCTTTCTGGGCGTCTTCCTCTCGGCGATGCTGGTGAGCGGCGTGCTGACCTTTGCGGCCAGCCTGCAGCAGTACCTGGTGACCAGCTTTGCGCAGCAGGACGGCAGCTGGTATGCGGCGGTCTACGGCGCGACGCGGGCACAGGCGCGGGCGGCGGCAGAGGATTCGCGCGTGGAGCGGACGGCAGTGATGCGGACGCTGGGCTGCGCGGCGCTGACGGACTGCGACAACGACTATAAGCCGTACCTCTACCTGGCGGCGGCCGATCCGGAGCTGACTCGTCTGCTCGGTCTGCGGCTGACCCAGGGCCGCATGGCGCAGCGTGCCGGAGAGATCACTCTGCCGGCCCATCTGGCCAGCGACGGCGGCATCATGTACCATCTCGGCGACCGGGTGACGCTGCAGCCGGGCGCGCGCGTCGACCGCAGCGGCCGGCCCCTGTACCAGAGCGACGGCTATGTCAACGGCGAGCATCTGCGCGGCCGGCAGACGCGTACATACCGCGTCGTCGGCATCTACGAACGCGCGGCCGCCGAGCCGTACCAGGCGGCCGGCTACATGGCGTTTGCCGGCGGCGATGGCAGTGCTGTCAGCGGCGGCTCCGGCGTGACGGTCTATCTGCGCACGCACCGGGCGCGGGAGACGCAGGACGTCGTGCAGAAGTATTTTGGCCGGCGCGCGGCGGTGCTCCTCAACGATGACCTGATGCGGGTGCTCGGAGCCGGTGACAGCCGCTGGTATACGTGGCTTCGCAACGGGGCGGTCGGTGTCCTCCTCGGGCTGATCGCGCTGGGGATGAGCGCGCTGATCTATAACGCTTTTTCGATCTCGGTGCGGCACCGCGCCCGTCAGTTCGGCATGCTCTCCTCGGTCGGAGCGACGCCGGGACAGGTGCGCGGCATCACCCTGCGCGAAGGCCTGCTGCTGTCGCTGCCGGCCATTCTCGGCGGCACGGCCGCCGGGGTCGGTGTGATCGCGCTGGCACTGCATCTGATGGGTGCGCAGCTGAAGACGCTCAACGGGCTCTTTACCGGGGAGTCGACGAATACGTTCGTGCTCTGCGTCGAACCGCGGCTGCTGCCGGCCGGTGCGCTGCTGACTCTGGCGGTGGCGCTCGCCGCCATCGCGATCCCGGCTGCCTGGTCGGCGCGGGTATCGGCGGTCGGCGCCGGGCGTGCCGGCATGACCGAACGGGAAGCGGCTCCGCTGCGGGCGCATGTCCGCGGCGACCGGACGCTGCGGCACCTCTTCGGACTGCCGGGACTGCTGGCCGGCCGCTACTATCACCGCGATCGGCGCCGATATACGGCAACGATCGTGTCGCTGCTCCTCAGCGTTGTGCTCTTTGTCACCGGCTCGATGATGACCGGGCTGCTGCAGGAATACATCGGCGAGACATTCGGATCGCAGGACGACTACGATATCTCCTACACCTCGCAGCTGAAAAACGGCCGCCCCGATGACGGCACCGACCGCATCACCTATCTGAAGATGCAGGCGGCCGAGGGCGTGACGGCTTCGGCTTTCACCGAAATCATCCGCGGCAGCTGCACTGTGCCGGCTTCCGCGCTGACCGGTTCGCAGCGACGGGCGGCCGGGCGTGACGGACTCCTGGACGGCGGCCGGGTGCGGCTGCCGGTGCGCATCCTGGTGGTGGAGAACAAGACGTTCAACGATTTTGCCCATGCCCAGGGAGAGCGCAAGACCGCCGTCTTTGTCCGCCGCAGCGGCGCGGTCGGAGGGCTGGAACATTTCTCTCTGCAGGCCGGGGACCTCAGCGGGGAACAGGACAGCGAGGGAAAAAACAGTCTGCAGGTGAAGCCGACGGGCGGGCGGACGCTGCGCCTTCCCGTCGACCGCGAGACGAACGAACTGCCGTGGAGCTGCAGCGACTACCGGCAGTCGGTCTATGTGGTGATGAGCACCAGCCGGGCTTTTTCGCTGCTCGGCGATTACGAACGGCTGGTCGATGCGCGCAAGATGACATTCCGCTCGAACAGTCCCAGGCAGACCTGGAACTCCCTGCGCATGATCTGCCGGGCCAGCGACCTCAACGAGAACAGGCTTTACGACAAGGATCGCCTCAGCAGCGCGTATCGCAGCCTGATGAAGCTGGTACAGGTTTTCTCCTACGGCTTCATCATCCTGATCTCGCTGATCGCCGTCGCCAACGTCTTCAATACGCTGTCGACCAACATCACCCAGCGGCAGCGGGAGATCGCGCTGCTCGAGGCGATGGGCATCAGCCGGCGGGATTTCCGCCTTGCCAGCGGCATCGAATGCCTGCTCTTCGGTGCCCGCAGCCTGCTGCTGGGGATCGCGGCGGCCTGCGCGGCCGCTCTGCCGCTGTACCTGCTCTTCTCCGGGGAGGTGCAGGTGCCCTTCCCCTGGCGGGGCATCGTGCTCAGCGTGGTCAGCGTCTTTGCCGTCATCTTCGCGGCGATGCTCTACGCGACCCGGCGCACCGAACACGGCAGTGCGGCGGAAACCCTGCGCAGCGACGAACTGCAATAACATCCGCAGGATGATTGTGGTATAATAGACGGGATAATCGCAGACAGGAGCGGCGATGAAGAAAAAGAGCAAGGGAAGAATCGAAAAATTTAACAGATCCGCTCAGGTCGTCGACTTTCGCAAGGCACAGAAACAGCGGAAAAAGGAGGAGAAAGCCGCCCTCAAGGCGCGGCGCGAAGCGCGCCGCCGGCAGGCGGAGCACCCCCTCAACGAGACCGACCAGAAGCACCGGCAGCGGGTCCGCGGGAAAAAGCGGCGCCGCCGTCTTGTGGTGACGGTGATCATCGTCCTGCTGGCCATAGGGGTCGGCTATACCGCCTTCCACATCATCAGTCTGAAGCTGGAGCAGAAGCAGCTGCAGTCGCAGAACCAGCATCTGCAGCAGCAGAAGAAGGAGCTGGAGCAGGAACTGAGTACGGTCAACAGCGATGAATATATAGAAGAGCAGGCACGCAAGCGTCTGAAGATGGTCATGCCCAACGAAACGCTTTACGTCCTGCCGAACGACAGCAAAAATTCGAAGGATAAAAAGGACAGCAGCTCGGGCAGCTCCGACAAGTCGACTGACGCGGGCGGTTCGAGCGGATCGGACAGCTCGGACAGCGGAGGCAGCCAGTGACCGGGCCTGCGCGCAGGCCCGGCGGCGGGTCGGCGCCGCAGCTGCAGGACACGGAACGTCTGCCGCAGCTGCGCGAAATTGTCGTCGTCGAGGGCCGCGATGACACCGCCGCGGTGCGCCGCGCCGTGGAAGCGGAAACCATCGAAACCCACGGCTACGGCATCAGCGCGGAAACCTGGGCCCGGCTGGAACGGGCCGCGGCCGGTCGCGGTCTGATCATCCTCACCGACCCCGACCATGCCGGCGAACAGATTCGCCGGCGCCTGCGGGAGCGCTTCCCCGAGGCCCGGCACGCCTTTCTGCCGCGCGATGCGGCACGGGCGCCCGACGACGACATCGGCGTGGAAAACGCCGCGCCGGCGGCGATTCGCGCTGCACTGCTGGCGGCCCGGCGGGAGCAGCCTGAAAGGGAAGCGGCCGCACCGCCGCCCTTTACCGCCGCGGATCTGCGGCGGGCCGGACTCAGCGGCCGGCCGGGGGCGGCCGCGGCACGGCAGAGGATCGGCCGCCTGCTCGGCATCGGCTACGGCAACGCGGTCACGTTCCTGCGCCGGCTCAATGCCTTTGGCATCAGCCGGGCGGAGTTTGACGAAGCGCTGCGGGAAGCGGAGAAATGAAATCCAAACACCATCGAAAACAAGAGCGCGGCTTTCATACGCGCAGAAGCCTGGGGCAGAATTTCCTCATTGACCGGGCTGTCATCGACGACATCATCGCCGGTGCGGAGATCGGCGCCGACGATCTGGTCATTGAAATCGGGCCGGGGATGGGGGCGCTGACCATGGCGGCCGCCGCCCGCGCACGGCGGGTCGCGGCGATTGAGATCGACCGGCGTCTGCTGCCGATTCTCGAGCAGCGGCTGCACCCGCTCGAAAACGTGCGCGTGATTCCCGGCGATATCCTTGAGATCGATCTCGGGACGCTGGCCGCCGAAGAACGGCAGCGGGATCCGCGTCTGCAGGACGTGCGGGTACTCGGCAATCTGCCCTATTACATCACCACCCCGATCCTGCTCAAGCTGCTGCAGGAAAAGGTGCCGGCCCGCAGCATCACGATCATGATGCAGAAAGAAGTGGCCGACCGCATTCAGGCGCCGCCGGGCAGCCGCGTTTACGGCGCTCTTTCGGTGACCGTGCAGTACTACTGCAAAGTCGAGAAGGTCTGTGAAGTATCGCGGCGGGCGTTCCGGCCGCAGCCGAAAGTGGATTCGACCGTGCTCCGCCTGCGCCCGCATGGGGAAAAGCCGGCTGCGGTGCGCAGCGAGGAATGCTTGTTCCGCTGTGTGCGGGCTGCGTTCGCGGCGCGGCGCAAGACGCTGGCCAACAGTCTCGGCGGTCTCGACGGCCTGGGCAAGGAGGGAGCGGTCCGACTGCTGGAAAGGGCCGGCATCGATCCCGGGCGCCGGGCCGAAACACTGTCGCTGACGGAATTCGCCGCCCTGGCGAACGGCCTGGCGGACGGCGCCGCCGGCAGCGCAGACAGCAGTTCCGACAGCGGCACGGACAGCGGCACCGGCCGCAATGAGAGCGCAGTGCCGGCCGGGCAGGACGGCGCCGCGGCGACGACCAAAGCGACGACTCATTAGATACGGAAACGATCATGAAGGATAAAATCAAACATTTTTATCGCAGATATCTGCATAACTATCTCGGGGTCAGCGCGGTGCTGGCCATCCTCATCACACTGATTACGGAGACGCTGGCGCGGCAGACGGTCTATGGCGGCTTTCTGTTCTGCTTTCAGCATCCGCTGGTGTTTCTCTACAACGCCCTGATCATCTTTGTCTGCCTTTCGATCGGCATCCTCTTCCGCCACCGCATCTTTGCGGCAGTGGTGGTTTCCTCGGTCTGGCTGGGGCTGGGCGTGGTCAACGGCATCATCCTGAGAAACCGCATGACCCCGTTCACAACCGGAGACCTGGCCGAACTCAAGGACGGCATCACGCTGGTCAGCAACTACATGTCCAAGGGACAGGTGGTGCTGATGGTCGGCGGCATCACGATCGTGGTCGTGCTGGTTATTATCCTCTTCAATACGGCGCCGATCGTGCAGGAGAAAATCCATTACAAGCGCGCGATCCCGACTTTCCTGCTGATTATTGCGATCGGACTCGGCTGCACGGCACTGGTTGTCAGAACCAAAGTAGTCGATACCTATTTCCCCAATCTGGCTTACGGCTATCGCGACAACGGCTTCAACTACTGCTTCCTCGCCACCTGGCTCGACAAGGGCATCTCCCGGCCGCACCATTATTCGGCCAAAAACATTCGCGGCATCTTCACCGAAAAGGAACTGGAGACCACGGTCGGCGACAGCAGGGAAGACGGCAGCGAGAAGCACCCGAACATCATCTTCCTGCAGCTGGAATCGTTCATGGATCCGCAGACGGTCAGCGGCCTGGAGCTGACCGAGGATGCGATCCCGAACTTCCGCCGCCTGATGAAACAGTATTCCTCCGGCCGCTTCCATGTGCCCTCGATGGGCGCCGGCACGGCCAACACCGAGTTCGAGAACATGACCGGCATGAGCGTGAAGTTCTTCGGGCCCGGCGAATACCCCTACAAGACGATTCTGCGCAAGACCAGCTGCGAGAGCATCCCTTACGATCTGCGCAGCATCGGCTACTCCACACATGCCATCCACAACCACCGGGCCGCGTTCTACGGCCGCAATCAGGTCTTCGGCAAGCTCGGCTTTGAGACCTTTACGTCGCTGGAGTACATGACCAACGTCAGCAAGACGCCGAAGAACTGGGCCCGCGACAACATCCTCACCGACGAGATCAGGGATACGCTCAATTCCACCGAAGGACCGGACTATATCTACACGATTTCCGTGCAGGGACACGGCAAGTACCCGAGCGAAGAGGTCATTACCAATCCGAATATCCGCGTCACCAAGGCACCGACCGAGGAGCTCAAGTGGCAGTGGGAGTACTATGTCAACCAGCTCCACGAAATGGATCAGTTTGTCGGGGATCTGTATAAGACGATACAGAACTATGATGAACCGACGGTGGTGGTCATGTACGGTGACCACCTGCCGGCGCTCGACAACCTGGTGGCGGAAAACCTCAAGGGACGCAGCATCTATCAGACCGACTACGTCATCTGGAGCAACTTTCCGATGGAGCAGAAGGATGAAAACCTCTATGCCTACCAGATGGGCGCAGAGCTGCTCGACCGGCTCGGCATTCACAACGGCACCATGGTGACGTACCATCAGAACCATCGGCAGGATAAGGATTATCGGAAGAATCTGAAGGCACTGCAGTACGACATCCTCTACGGCAAGCGCTATATCTACGGAAACAGCGGCAAGACGCCGTACACGGCGCTGAACCTGAAGATGGGCGTCAAGGACATCACCATCGACAAGGTGGTCAAAATCGGCGACAAGTACTACATCAAGGGCAAGAACTTCACCGAGTACAGCAAGGTCAACCTCGACGGCGAGATTCTCAAGACCGTCTATCTGGGGCCGACGCTGCTGGGGCTCAAGGAAGAGGTGGATCCCGACGATGTCTCCAAAATGAAGGTCAGTCAGGTGGAGAAGAACAACGAAATCCTCAGCACCTCCGAATAGCGGCTGCCGGGCAGACGGCGCCGGCAGCAAACGACGGAGCGGGCCGGGCAGACGGTGCCGGCAGCAAACGACGGAGCGGGCCGGGCAGACGATGCCGGCAGCAAACAACGGAGCGGGCCGGGCAGACGGTGCCGGCAGTGCTGCGGCGGTGCGGCGGAACAAAGGCGATGCGGCGCAGGAGAAAGCAGCGTCTGCGGCGCACGGTACGGGAAGGAGCGGACGATGGACAGACTGGAAACGCCGCGCCTGCTGCTGGAAAAGTGGCGGGTGAGGGATGCACAGGCGCTCTATGAGTATGCCAGCGATCCGGCGGTCGGGCCGCCGGCGGGCTGGAAGCCGCACGCCTCGGTGCGGGAGTCAAAACGGATTATCCGGAAGGTGTTCATCCCCGGCGACGTCTGGAAGATCGTGCTGAAGGAGACCGGCCGCCCGGTCGGCAGCATCGGCTTTGACGCCGACAGGAGACGGCCGACGATCCGCAGCCGCGAGCTCGGCTATTCGCTGAGCCGCAGCTGCTGGGGGCAGGGACTGATGCCGGAAGCGGTGCAGGCGGTGCTCGAGTACGGCTTTGTCTTTCTCAGCCTTGATCTCATCGCCGTTACGACCGGCCCCGACAACCTGCGCTCGCAGCGGGTGATCGAAAAAGCCGGCTTTCACTACGAGGGAACCGAGCGTCTCGCCTACCGCATCTACGATAATTCGATCCGCGATCTGCGCTGCTATTCCCTGCTCAGCGAAGAATGGCGCGCACTGCAGCCAGTGTCGCTGTGAGCGGGCCGTCGTTGTCAATGGCAAAATCGCTGCAGCTCTGATAGAGCGGCAGCCTTTTTTTATACATTTTTTCCAGCGCCTCGCGGCCGGAGGAAAGCGGCCGGCCCGCGGTCTCCAGCTGCTCCAGCGGCCGCCGCAGAAAGATCACCGGCCCGTTCTGCCGCATGGCACGGCGGTTTTCCGGCCGCAGCACGGCGCCGCCGCCGGTGGCGATGACCTGTCCGTGGGCGGCCGTGAGGTCGGCGAGGACGCGGCTCTCGAGGCGGCGGAAGGCTGCCTCCCCGTGTTCGCGGAGAAATTGCCCGGCGCTGCAGCCGCAGCGGGCGGCCAGCTCTTCGTCGCTGTCGACGAAGGTCATCGAGAGCGCTTCGGCAAGGGCGCGGCCGACGGTGGTCTTGCCGCTGCCGGGCATGCCGACCAGGGTGATGTTGCGGGCGTCCCGCTCCAGTTCGTGCACGATAGCTTCAATCTGCTGCGGGTAATCCGTGCGCTCGGTAAAGCAGCAGGCGGCCGCGGCGGCCTGGGCAACCAGCATTGCCAGTCCGCTGGCGGCGGGGATGCCGCGTTCTTCAGCCTGCAGCAGCAGCGCGGTTTTGGCGGGATTGTAGACGAGATCGAGCACACCCTTCAGGTGCGGCAGCACGGCGAGGTCGACGGCCTGGCTGCCGTTGTGCGGCCAGGTACCGAGCGGCGTGGCGTTGACGAGGAGATCGATGTCCCCGCCGAGACGGGGCAGTTCCTCGTAGCGCACCGGCCCCCGGCGCCCGGCGACGAGAACACGGGCCGCGCCGCGGTCGGCGGCCGCTTTCTGTACCATGCGGCCGGCACCGCCTGTGCCGGCAATGAGAACGGTGCGTCCGTCAAAGGAAATGCCGGCGCGGTCGGCCAGATAGAGAAAGCCGTCGTAGTCGGTGTTGGTGCCGTGCAGCTGTCCGTCGCGGAAGTAGAGGGTGTTGACGGCACCGATCGCCGCCGCCCGGTCGTCGACCACGTCGAGATACGGCATCACCGCGCGCTTGTAGGGAATCGTCACATTGAGACCGCGGAAGCGGCGCGCCTGCAGGAAGCTGCCGAGTTCCTGCGGCGGAACCTCGAAGAGGTCATAGCGGTAATCGCCGAAACGCTCGTGGATCTGCGGCGAATAGCTGTGGCCGAGCTTTTCCCCGAGGAGACCGTAGGGCGCCGGGGCCCGCCTGTTTTCGCCGTTCGGCGTCGGCTGCTGTTTTTCGCGCGCGTTCATCGCTATACCTCGGTGTAGTTGCCGAGCAGCACGAACGGCTCCGGCTGGCGGTCGAAATCGCAGATCAGGTTTTCGATGTCGGGGCTGGCGAGGCTGGCGTCCATATCAAAGTAGAACATGAACTCAAAGTCGCTGCCGGGGATCGGCCGCGATTCCAGTTTGGTCAGGTTGACGCCGAGGGTCGAGAACTTGGCGATCGTGTGGTAGAGCGACATCGGCCGGTGCGGCAGGGAGAGCATGATCGAGAGCCGGCCGGAGCCGGGGTAGATCTCCATGTCGCGGGAGATGCAGATGAAGCGCGTGTAGTTGTTGTCGCTGATCTCGATGGCGTCCTTGAGGATCTCCAGTCCGTAGAGCTCTGCACAGTCGGCCGAGGAAATCGCGGCGATGTCGGCGCGGTCGCTGTCGGCGACCAGGCGGGCCGCTTCGGCGGTGTTGCTGCAGGACGTCAGCCGCACATTGTCGAGGCTCTGCAGAAAGCTGCTGCACTGACCCAGCGCCTGCTCGTGCGAGACCACCTCACGGATCGCCGACAGCGGCGTGCCCGGCTTGGCCAGCAGCTTGTGCGAGACGCGCAGACGGGTGCTGCGGCAGATATAGAATTTGTGCTCGCGCATCAGGTCGTAGATGCGGCTCACCGAACCGTAGGAACTGTTTTCGATCGGCAGGATGCCGTAGCGGCAGAGCCCCTTTTCGACAGCGGTGAAGACCTTGTCGAAGGAGTTGAAGTAGGAGATGCGCGGGAAGGAGAAAATCTTTTCCGCCGCTTCCTGTGAATAGGCACCGGCGATGCCCTGGCAGGCGACCGTCGCGGTCTCGGGAAAGAGCTCCGGTGTTTCGGCGCGCGCCGCGTCGATGGCTTCGCGCAGCGGGCTCGCGGCCGGTATGCTGGCGCGCTGCCATGATTTGGCGACGTCGAAGAGGGTGCTGTAGAAGAAGCGGGCATAGCGCGCCAGTTCCGGACCGGCGGCATCGCTGATGCGGCCGAGGATCTCGGTTTCGCGCCCGCCGCTGCGGATCGGCAGACCGGCGGCCTGCTTGCAGGCGGCCACGTCGCGGACCAGATCCATGCGTTCGCGGAAGAGGACGAGGATGTCGTCGTCGACGCGGTCGATCTGCCGACGAATATCCTGCAGCTGCTTCCTGCTTTGTTCCGATGTCATAAGATACCTCCTGAAATTCTGGTGAAACGATGATGATATGAGTGCTGTCGCTGAACGGCCGGCAGAAGCTGCTGTCGTTGAGCGATTTTGCTGTGCCGCCGCGATGCGCCCTGCCGCTTACGCTTCGTCGAGCAGCAGGTCGAGCAGACCGGCGGCGAGAGCGGCCTCGACGATCGGCGCGGCGCGGACGACGACGCAGGGGTCGTGGCGGCCTTCGATCACCAGCCTGGCGGGCTGCATCGTCTCCAGATCGACCGACTGCTGCGGCAGGCCGATCGACGGGGTCGGCTTGAACGCGACGCGGACCAGCAGCGGCATGCCGCTGGTGATGCCGCCGAGGATGCCGCCGTGATGGTTGGTGGTGGTGATGACGCGGCCGTCTTCGACGGCAAAGGGATCGTTGTTTTCCGAGCCGCGCAGGCAGGAAGCGGCAAAGCCGCTGCCGAATTCGACGCCTTTGACGGCGGGGATGCCGAAGAGGATCGGTGCCAGGACGCTCTCCGCGCCGTCGTACATCGGGCCGCCCAGCCCGGCCGGCAGGCCGAGCGCCGCGGCTTCGATGACGCCGCCGACGGAATCGCCGTCGGCGCGGGCGGCCAGAATCTCTTCCTTCATTTCTTCGCCGGCTTCCGCGGACAGCACCGGCAGATCCGACCCGGCGAGCGGCGGCAGCTCCCGCATCGCCGCTTCGAAGGGCCGGTCGTAGATGTCGGTGACGGAAAAGATGTGACTGCCGATCGTGATGCCGCGCCGCTCCAGGAGCTGCAGGGCGATGCCGCCGGCAATGCACAGCGGTGCCGTCATGCGCGCGGAAAAGGGGCCGCCGCCGGCCATGTTGAGGCGGTCGCCGTATTTGACCCGGGCCGTGTAGTCGGCATGACCGGGTCGGGGAATGCGCCGCAGGGCGCGGTAATCGCCGGAGCGGCGGTCGCGGTTGCGGATCACCAGGCGCAGCGGCCGGTCACTGACCTTTTCCGGGACGTCCGGTTCGCGGCGGGCGGTGGTCAGCGGCGAACGGCCGGGGGCGCGGCGGTCGAGGAAGGCCTGCAGCTGCGCCGCGTCGATGTCCCGCTCGAAATCAAAGTCTGCCGGCAGACCCTCGAGGGTGACGCCGATCGTTTCTTCGTGCGAGCCGCCGTCGATGGTGACGCGCAGGTTTTTACCGAAGCTCGATTTCATCAGCGATACCTCCCAGGCTGCGAAAATCATCGAAGAACAGCGGATAGGATTTGTTCACCGCCTCAGCGCCGCGGATCAGCACCGGCTCGTCACAGACGAGGGAAGCGATCGCTTCTGTCATGACGATGCGGTGATCATTGCAGCCGTCGACGGTACCGCCGCGCAGCCGTCTCCGTCCCCGGATCAGCAGTCCGTCGTCGGCCTCGCACAGGTCGCCGCCGAGCGCATTGAGCTCGCTGCGGGTCGCGGCCAGGCGGTCGCTCTCCTTGAGGCGCAGGCGGGCAGCACCGCCGATGCGGTGCGTACCGGGCGTGACGGCCAGCAGCAGGGCGAGAATCGGCACCAGATCGGGGATGTCGCGGGCATCGAGGGTGAAGCCGTCGGGTCCGGGGGTCAGGCAGGCGTCGGAGACGCCGGCCCTGCCGCCGAGGCGCGCTGCCAGAACGGCAATGCGGCGGTCGCCCTGCAGCGAGTGCCGCTGCAGTCCGTGCAGCCGGATGCGGGCGCCGAGGTTGCTGGCGGCAATCCAGAACGCCGCTGCCGACCAGTCGCCCTCCGGTTCGGCCGGGTCCGGCATCCTGTAGCTCTGTCTGCCGGGAATGCGGTAGACGGGGCCGGGCCCGGCGGCTTCCTCGACGTCGACGCGGATGCCGGCGCTGCGCAGCGTCGCCAGCGTCATGTCGGCGTACTGCCGCGACTGCAGCGGTGTGGTCAGCCGGATGGTGCCGCCCTCCGCGGTCAGCGGCAGGGCCAGGAGAAGACCGGTTACGTACTGTGAGCTGACGTCACCGGGCAGCGTGAAGGTGCCGCCGTGCAGTTTCCCCTCGGCGCGGCAGATCAGAGATCCCCGGCCGCGCTGCAGGCGGCAGCCGTGGGCTTCCATCTCTTCCCAGAGCGGTGAAAGAGGGCGCTGCGGCAGCTTGCCGCGGCCGGTAAAGGCGGCCCGGGAACGCAGGGCCATCGTCACCGGCAGCAGAAAGCGCAGGGTCGAACCGCTTTCGCCGCAGTCGAGATCGGGGGCCGCGCTGTCGTCTTCGCGGCCGCAGCCGGGCGCCGAACTGTCTGTGCGGTGATCGCGGCCGGACGCCGCCTGCTCCAGTTCGGTCAGCGCCGCGGCGGTGGCGCGCAGATCGGCCGAGAGCGGCTCCATGCGGGGCAGCAGCGGCTGCATGGCCGCCGTGTCGCCGGCGAGAAAGGCGGCGATCAGCAGCCGGTGGCAGTGCGATTTGCCGGCGGGAACGTGTACTTCGCCGGTCAGTTTTGCAGCGGGTTGCAGGCGGAGGTCCATCGGCTTACTCCAGACCGGCCTCGATGAATTCCTCGAGGCCGCGCACCGGAATGTCCATCAGCGCGCATTCGCCGATCTTCAGCGGAATGACGAGGTTGATGATGTCACCGCTGCGCTTTTTGTCGCGCAGGGCCGCTTCCGTCAGTTCGTGCGCGGTGAAGCTGCATTTCAGCGGATACTCGTATTTTTCGAGGAGGTTGCGCATCGGAATCGAGCAGTCGTAGCGCGACCATTCCATCTTTTTGGCGGCCCGGCAGCAGGCGAGCATGCCGATCGCGACCGCGTGGCCGTGCGGAATGTTGTAGTTGCTGCAGGTCTCGATCGCGTGGCCGATGGTGTGGCCGAAGTTCAGCAGCCGCCGCTGGCCGTAGTCGTGTTCGTCGATTTCCACCAGCGAGCGCTTGACCTTGATCGCCTCGGTGATGCAGCGGCGCAGGAAAGCGTTGAAGTCCGGCTCTTCGGCGCGTGAGATATAGGTAAAGAGTTCGCCGTTGGCGATGCAGCCGCACTTGATGACCTCTGCCAGGCCGTCGAGGAAGATGTCGTTGGGCAGCTGGGCGATGGTCTGCGGATCGCAGAGCACGCGCGACGGCTGCCAGAAGGCACCGGCGAGGTTCTTGCCGGCCTTGAGGTTGACGGCGGTCTTGCCGCCGACACTGGAATCGACGGCCGCCAGCAGGGTGGTCGGGATCTGCACAAAGCGGATGCCGCGCAGATAGACAGCCGCGGCAAAGCCGGTGAGATCGCCGACAACGCCGCCGCCGAGGGCGACGAGGATATCGCTGCGGGTGAATTCCTCATGGGCGAGGTATTCCAGCAGCGTTGTCAGAGTGGCCATCGATTTGCTCTCCTCCCCCGGCGTGAAGACGGTCTTGCGGACGTCAAAGCCGGCCTCGGTGAGGGACGCTTCGATGGTTTTCGTGTAGAGCGCGTGGACCGTCTTGTCGGTGACGATGCAGGCCTTGCAGGGCTCGATGATTTCGCGGATCAGTTCGCCGCAGCGCGGCAGCAGGCCGTCCTCCATGAGCACGTCATAGGGTGTTCCGGTATGGATGGTGATTTTGTTCATAACAAGCCTCGTTTCCTTCTTCGATGCAGATAGTGGGTTGCTTTCATGCCGCGGGGCGGATCGGGCGGGCGCCGGGGAGCGAATCCCGCCATCGCTGCGGCCGGGTGAAATGCCGGCGGCGCCGAACAGATCGCCGCTGCGGCCGGGCGGAGCGCCGGTGCTCAGAAGTACGCGCGGTCGATCTCCGCTTTTCGCTCGCGCCCCTCGCGCAGCATCTGCCGCAGCGCGTCGGCTTCCCCTTCGCGGATGGCCCGGCTGTAGCTGCTGAGCCGGCGGGTGAGGCCGTCGATTTCGTCGGCCAGATTGTCGCGGTTTTCGAGAAAGAGTTCGGTCCACATATCTTCGTTGAGCCGCGCGACGCGCGTGAGATCGCGATAGCTGCCGGCCGAAAAGCCCATATGCTGCGCCGCCGTCGGGCTCTTGATGTAGGCGCTGGAGACGACGTGCGCCAGCTGCGAAGTGAAAGCGATCATGCGGTCGTGCTCTTCCGGCGTGGTGATCTGCACGTTGGTAAAGCCGATCGTGCTGCACAGCGATTTGATGCGCTCCATTTCCTCGATGGCGATGTCGGCGGGCGGGGTCAGGATCATGCTGGCCTTGTCAAAGAGCGCTTTCTTGGCATGGGCAAAGCCGGAATGCTCGAGCCCGGCCATCGGGTGCGCGCCGACAAAGCGAAAGCCGTGCGCCGCGGCGATCGGTTCGATCTGCTCGCAGACATATCGCTTGACGCCGCAGGTGTCCATCACCAGCGTTCCGGGGCGGAACTGCGCGGCATGGCTTCGTATATATTCTACCGTAGCCTGCGGCCACAGTGCAACAACAACCATCTCGCAGGAAGCCAGCATGTCTTCGGTCAGTTCCTCCTCGATCGCGCCGACGAGAACGGCCTCGCGGGTCACGGTTTCGTCGAGGTCGGTGCCGTAGACCGTGTAGTCCGTACTGGTGTTGAGGGCCTTGGCGAGGGAGCCGCCGATCAGGCCCAGTCCGATGATTCCGATCATCTCCATCACTCTCCTTTGTAAGCAAACGGGCGAATGGCCTGCACCGCGCGGACGAGGTCGTCAAAGGCTTCCGGTTTCAGCGACTGCGGACCGTCGCAGAGGGCCTTGGCCGGGTCGTTATGGACTTCGATCATCAGGCCGTCGGCGCCGGCGGCGGTGGCGGCCATCGCCATCGGCTTGACAAGTTCGGCGTGGCCGGTGGCGTGGCTGGGGTCGACGATCACCGGCAGATGCGTCTTGGTTTTCAGCAGCGGTACGGCCGAGAGATCGAGGGTGTTGCGCGTCGCCGTCTCGAAGGTGCGGATGCCGCGCTCGCAGAGAATCACGCGCTCGTTGCCGCCGGCCATGATGTATTCGGCGCTCATGAGGAATTCCTTGAGCGTGCTGGAAAGGCCGCGCTTGAGCAGAACCGGCTTGTCCTGGCGGCCGAGTTCTTTCAGCAGCTCGAAATTCTGCATGTTGCGGGCGCCGACCTGGATGACATCGACGTTTTCAAAGAGGTCGAGATGGGAAATGTCCATGATCTCGGTGACGATCGGCAGACCGCTGCGGGCCCTGGCCTTTTCGAGCAGATCGATGCCGGTTTTGCGCATGCCCTGGAAGGCGTAGGGACTGGTGCGCGGCTTGAAGGCGCCGCCGCGGTAGAGGGAGGCGCCGGAAGCCTTGACGGCCGCGGCGATCTCGCAGACCTGCGATTCCGATTCGACCGAGCAGGGTCCGGCGATGATCTGAAAGCTGCCGCCGCCGATGCGCACGGTTTCGCCGCCGGGTGTCGGAATTTCGATCACGGTGTCGCGGGGGTGAAATTTGCGATTGGCGTTCTTGTACGGTTCCTGAATGCGGTGCACGCTCTCGACGATGTCGAGCGCTTCGATCAGATCGGTGTCGACGCCGCTGGTGTCGCCGATCAGTCCCATGATCGTCGTGCTCGCTCCCTGCGAGTAATGGATGTCGAGATCCATGCTGTGCAGCCAGGAGACGAGATTGTCGAGCTGCTTCTGCTCCGGATTTTCCTTTAAGATAATGATCATAGCGATGCTCCTTCTTGATTCGACCGGATATCCCGGCGTTTGTCTTCGGCCGGCTGGGGTGATCCCCGCGAAAAAAACCTCCTCAGGCGTTTCGCTTGAGGAGGTAACATTCGTTTGATGCGGGAATCGGGCGGTGGTTATCTCTGAACAGCGAAACAAGCCTTACTGAAGCCAGTAAAGCCGTAAAAGTAAAAATAGCTGTTCATTCTGGATGGAAGAATCACCATCGTTCGCTGTCCTTTCGTTTTTCTTGTCGATTATCTTAGCACGCGATTTCGCGGTTGTAAAGTGCCGCGAAAAAAGTCAGATAATTACAGACAATTCGCCGCACTGCCGTCCGCCGTCGCGGTGCGGCACCCCGGCCGCAGGGCTGCGGAGGCGGAAAAGCGTGCCGGCTGCAGGGTCGGGGAGGCGGAAAAACGTGCCGGCCGCAGGGCTGCGGAGGCGGAAAAGCGTGCCGGCTGCAGGGCTGCGGAGGCGGAAAAGCGTGCCGGCCGCAGGGTCGGGGAGGCGGAAAAACGTGCCAGCTGCAGGGTCGGGACGACTGCAAAGCATGGCGAGCGGCGGCAGCCGATGCGGGGAAAAGGAGGGGGAGTCCGTTGCCGCAGGCAGGCTTTTCAGCTAAAATAATAGCGGAAGCGGCACTTTCCCGCCTCGTTCGCCGGCTGAGACAATATCCGGCGGGACGGACAGAAAAGTGCCGGAACTAAGAAACCGGAAAGCCGAAAAGAGGGAGATCATGAAAATCTGTGCTTTAAAGGGCAGCCCGCGCAAAGAGGGCAACACCAACGCTGTTCTGCAGCCGTTTCTGCAGGAGTGTCGGCGGCTCGGCCATGATACGGAGGAGTTTGAACTCTATGAGAAGGAGATCCACGGCTGTGTCGCCTGCCGCACCTGCCAGCAGACGCGGACGGAGTTCGGCTGCGTGTTCGCCGATGATGCGGTTGAACTGTTCGATGCCGTCAGGGAGAGTGATCTGATCGTGCTGGCAACGCCGATCTACGCCTGGTACTGCACGCCGCCGATGAAGGCGCTGCTCGACCGCTTTATCTACGGATTCTGCAAATTCTACGGCGAACCGCCGAAAACGACTCTGTGGGAGGGAAAGAAAATGGCGCTCGTCGTGACCTGCGGCTATCCGCCCGAGAAGGGTGCCGATCTTTTCGCCGAGGGCATGAAGCGTTACTGCAGACATGCGCACCTGCAGTATCAGGGCATGCTGGCTGAGCATGATCCCGGTTATCACGCCGTGTTCCTCGACGATGACAAAATCGGGCGCGCGGTGCAGTTTGCCGACCGGCTCCTGCAGCCGTGATGCCGGCTCGCGGCATGAGCTGCCGTGCCCGGTGCCTGAGCGGCTAGGCGGCAGCGGACCGCTGGGCGCCGCGGTGAATGCGGAGACTGAAGAGGCTGGCCATTATGCAGAGCGCGATATCGATGAGCCAGACCGCATTGTAACCGCCGGTAGCTTCCAGCAGAAGACCGCCCAGCCAGGCGCTGCAGAAGGCTCCGATCTGGTGGACCAGAAACAGCAGGCCGATCAGGGAAGCCACCTGAACGAGGGGGAAATTCTCGTTGACCAGACCCGATGTCGGGGATACCGTCGCATCGCCGGTCATGCCCAGCCCGACGGCGAAGAGCACCGCCGTGAACAGATTTTTCGGCAGCAGGAAGAGGTATACGAGAACCCAGACGGCCCGGAAACCATAGTAAAATCCGAGCAGGTTTCCCTTGCGCACCCTTTTGCTGAGATAGCCGGAGAGCAGCGCACCCAGGATCGTCGCGATGCCGTAGACCGAAAACGCCCAGCTCGCGGCGTTCTTCGCGATACCGTAGGAGACATACTGCGAAAAGAGATGCGATTCGATGATCACCATGTGAAAGCCGCACGTGGAAAAACCGGCCAGCAGCAGGCGGTAGGTGCGGTTGCGAAAGGCGTGGACGAAGAGTTCCCCGACCGGCGGGAGCTCTTTTTGTTCGGCTTTCGGCGGCGGGTCTTTTCTGGTTACGATCAGGGCGGCCGGGATCAGAGCCGCGGCAATGCCGCAGAGCATCATCAGCGTGTGGAACAGGCCGCCGGCGCTGAGCACTGCCTGCATCAGCGGTGAGAGGATAAAGCCGATCATGCCGGCGGCCGCGTTGAGCATGCCGGCAATTGTCATTGCGTGCTGCTGGCCGACAAAGTGGATCGCGGATGTGAGGATGAGGCCGAAGGCCAGGGCGCCGGCGCCGGCGCCGAATACAAACCCGAGGAAGAACAGCAGCGAAAAGAAGGAACGGGACAGCAGCATGCCGATCATGCTGGCCATCAGCAGCAGAGCACCGAGGATGAGGACCTGTCGGTTCGACCGTCGTCCCGCGATGATGCCGAATATCGGCTGTGTCGCACCGAAAACGATCTGCATAACGGCGATGCAGAAGCTGACGTCTTCGTAATGCAGGCCGCAGTGATCGGCCAGAGGATTCAGCAGGATTCCGATGTCTGCCCGCACGCCCGCGCCGACACCGTACAGCACGCAGGCGATCAGGCCGAAGAGGAGTACTATGCCAAAGGAGAGTTCACTTGTTTTTCGTTGTGTCATTCGATTTCCCGGTTTCTGCGGACAGGCAGCGAGTGCGGCGCGGCTGCTCCCGCTGCGAGAAGAGCAGCCCGGATCTTCTTCTGTCCGGATATATCGTCTATTGTCAATCGGCGATTCCCGTGTTCTCCGATCCGGCGGACAACGCAGAGAATGCGCGGACAAACACTATTATCAATGCCGGGAAACGAGTTGTCAAGCCTGCGAAAGATGTGAGCCGCAACGCGAAAGATGTGAGCCGCGACGCAAAAGATGTGAGCCGCGACGCAAAAGATATAAGCTGCGACGCTAGCGCAGCGTCCAGAGATAGCGGGCGCCGTGCGCGACCTCCTGCTCCAGCGATGTCTGGTTATGGCCTCCGCCCTCGTTTTCCCAGTACAGCAGGTTGTCATCCGTGAAAAGCTCCGGAGCGCTTCGGCGCAGCGCTCGGATTTGCGGCCGGATGCTGTATCTGGTGGCGTCGCTGCCGCCGACCATAGCAACGATTCGAATGTCCTCGGCACGACATCCGTCCTCCTTCAGCCTGCGCACCAGCAGCGCGGCGGCATCGGCGGTCGAGGCCGCCTTCGTCGCCCGGTTCAGCCAGCAGTCGCCCGCCATCGGCAGAAAACAGGAAAAGTATCGGCTTTGATACGCCAGTACATCCCAGGTGGTTACGCCGCCCATGGAATATCCGCCGAATGCCCGGTGCCTGCGGCTCCGCCGCAGATCGGCCTCGCTGATACTGTCCGCATAGGTATGGAAATTTTTCTCCGCTGCCTGGATCAGCCGGTGCAGTTCCTTTGCGGCAAAAAAGTGATTCAGCGGGTAATCGGCGCTGTAATCGGCCGTCACATAGGATCGATCCGGATAATAGGTCGGAAACACCACCAGTGCCGGCCGCATCCGACCGGTTTGCATCCAGTCGTCAAAGAGCGGCTCCATGGCTTCCGCCAGCTGTTCGCCGCTGCCTCCGGATCCGTGCATCAGGTAGAGAATGTTCATCGGTTTTGCGGCATCGTAGGAAGCCGGAACATAGATAACGGCGTTTTTTTCATAGCTGTTTCCCGCCCAGCGGATGCGATAGGAAATTGTCTCCAGGTGCCCCTGCGCTTCTTTCTGCGGTTCCGTCCGAAGGGTGAGCTGGCGGAAGGAGACGGTCAGCAGTACGAGGAGGAGTACCGCAGCCGCAAGGGTCAGAATGATGGAAAGGGTTTTTCTGTTCATGCCTCGCTGCCTGCCTTTCCCGTGCCTCAGTCAAAGTCCGACTGCGTGCTCGTGTCTTTCCACGCGCGCAGCTCCCGCAGCCGTTCCTGCAGGGTCGCTTCTGCCGCCCGCACCGCGTCGCTGCCGAGAAGAAGCCGGAACGGCGCCTGCGGCAGCAGAGCTGTTCGGACAATGAGTTCTCCGCACTTGTCCGGATCCCCGGGCTGGTCATGGCGATCCCGTATCTGCTCTTTGCGGTATTTTGCGGCAATGCTGTCATAAGCGGAGAGGGAGATTCCGGTTCCTTCCATGCGCTCTCCGAAAAAGCCCGTGCGCATCGCACCCGGTTCGATGAGCATCGTGCGGATCCCGAAAGGCGCGATCTCCTTTTGCAGCGCTTCCACGGCCAGCTCCAGCGCTCCCTTGGCGGCCGAGTAATACCCGTTTCCCAGCGCGCCGCGGACAGCTCCGATGGAAGTTACACAGAGGAGCAGGCCGTGGCGCTGTGCCCGCATTTTCGGCAGCACCAGCTTGATGAGCTCCATCGGAGCGAAGAACACTTCTTCGAACAGCCGGTGCACCTGATCCGGATCGCTCTCTTCAATGGCAGCGCGGTAACCGTGTCCGGCGTTGTTGACGAGTACGTCAATGCGCCCGAATCTCTCGCAGGCTTCGGCGACGGCGGCACGCAGGGTTTCCGGCTTTGCCAGGTCGAGCGGCACCGCCAGCGCTCTGCCCGGATATTCCGCTGCAAAATGTTCGACTCGTTCTTTCTTCCTGGCTGTTACGACAGCGCAGTCGCCGCTTTTCAGCACAGCTCCGGCAATGCCCTGGCCAAGGCCGCTGGAACAGCCGGTGATAAACCAGATACGCATGTTCCTTCTCCTTTCAGCGATTGATTCGGTCGGCAGGCTGCTGCGGAGGGCAGTGCGAGCCCGGTTCGGCCGCCGCTGCCGGCTGATCTCGGACGCCGTCGGAGCGGCCGCTTTACTGCAGTCAAACCGGCAGCGATGTGCGGACTGCGGCGTCAGAGCAGGTTGCAGGGGATCATCGAGTTCTTCTCATCAACGGGGAAGACGCGGTCTGTCATGCAGATGATGCCGCCCGTTCCAACTTCGACGCCGGCTTTCCGCAGAACGGAGTACGTTCTCACCGCCCGTCGATCCGGCGCGGCGGCTTTCTTAATTTCGAATGGATGCAGCAGCCCGCCCGCTTCCAGAATGAAAATAATCTCCTTTTGATTAGTGTCGCGATAGAAGGACAGACGGCTTTTCTCCGCAGCGTATTCGCTCGCGCGCAGCATCTCGCCGACAATGTAATTATGGTCGTCTTTCCGACCTGCCGCGCTCCGGTCACCAGGATGGCTTTGAAGGCGCGGTTGACATTGCGGAATTTTCGCTCCAGTTCGCGCTTGATGTAATTCATGTCTGCCGCTCCGTTTTTAGTTTCATTTAGTGTGCATCGTGAATCTAACAAAATTTATCATTGCCTTGGGCCGGACACAAGGTAAATGTCAGTTTAATTTAGCATGCATCGTAAATTAAACTAACTTTTGCTGTATATGCATCTCCCCGAGACGGGACAGGGCGGTTTTTTACGGGAAATTTTCTGCAGGCGGTTTATTGCGGATCGTTTTCGGCGGGCCGCCTTCTGCAGGCTCAGTCGCTGCTGATGAAGCTGGTGTTGATGCGCGCTTCCTGCTCCGGCACGGTCACGCCGGCCTTTCTGCCGGCGTCGATGCTCTTCAGAAGCCAGGCCATGTTTCTGCCGAGCACGCGCATGATCTGCAGCCCTTCCTTGTCCTTTTTCACGTCCTCCGGCGTCTGCCCGTGCACCATGTTCCAGTACCGCGATGAGACGACCGGCATCTGTGCATAGAGCAGGTACTTGTTCAGCTCTTCCAGTGCTGCCGTCGTGCCGGCGCGTCTGGCCGAGACAACGGCGGCACCCGGTTTGAACTGGAAGCGATGCAGTCCGGAGAACTGATCGACGAAGAACAGGCGCGTCATAAAGGCGATCATGGAAGCCGCCGCAGACGCGAAATGAACCGGAGCCCCGAACACAAAGCCGTCATACTCTGCGGCGAGATCCAGAAACGCATTGACCGAGTCGTCATAATGACATTTGCCGGCGCGGCTGCAGTATCCGCAGCCGAGACATCCTGTCAGCGGCTTGCTGCCGATCCAGAAGTCTTCTGTCTGAATTCCTTCTTTTTCCAGGGCGGCCCCGACTTCACGGAGGGCCGTATAGGTGCAGCCCCTGTGGTGCGGGCTGCCGTTGACCAGTACTACTTTCATGGTGTTACTCCTTTATCTGCCGAAAAGGCGGTTTAATATTGATTTCCGACATACAGAGCGGACTGCTTTTTAGCTCTGCTGTCGTGCTTCGCCGCCGCGGCCGGCATTCGGCTTTCGGCGGTTCGACTCCTGCGATTGGCGCGAACCAGATCGGTCAGGGATACGTGTTCGTTGCGATAGCGGGCGTGCGGGTTCGGCTCCGTAAACCCGAAGACGGAATTCACTTTGATGGCGCCCTCCGGACAGGCGTGTGCGCACGCCATGCATGCCTGGCAGTGATCGTCGATCCGCACGGCACGATGCCGCTCCAGATGCAGGCATCCGGCGGGACAGACCCTGGTGCAGATGCCGCAGCCGAGGCACTGATCGGTAAAGGTGAAATCGGCCCACACGGTTTCCGGCCTGCCGTGCACGGCGGCAAGGTATTCGGCATGTGCGCGGCGGTCAGCTTCTGTGACCTCTTCGATGCGGTGTCGCCCGGCGGCGAGGTCGGCGCGGATGTCGGCCAGCTGCTCTTCCACGTGCTTGTCCAGTCGAACCTGTTTTTCCATGTCAAAGGCGGGCAGAAAATTGTCAGCCATGAGGAGTGTACGGATGCAGTCGACTCTTTTCCCTGCCCGGCGGAAAACATTCTGCGCCAGTTCCACGGCGTTGGCATGCCGGTTTCCGTAGGTCAGAATCAAATACAGATAATCGGTGTCAAATTCCGCTCTGTCGATGAACTCCTTCACCATCCGCGGCAGTTCGTGCCCGTAGATCGGGGCGGCAATGCCGATTTGCTCCGACTTGAAATGCAGCCCTCCGGCCGTTTCCTCGCGGTCCATGACCTGCGGGATGCTGACGGCGTCCGCGTCAAGGCTTCTGGCCGCATAGAGACTGTTCCCCGTGGCGGAAAAATAAAAAATCATTCGCTGTTCTCCTTCTGCTGTCCAGCCGGCATTGAGGCCGGAATGTCGACGATATGTCCGCATCGCGGCATGCGGAGATCCTCCGCACTTTGTATGTTACACAAAAACGCCGTCGAAGTACAATATTGTTTCTGCAATCAGCTATTCAGAATATGCATGCAGCGTTTCGAAATCAATATTGTACTTTTCGGCTGCTCGGGGATAGAATCAAAATCGGAAACCGGGAGCCGTGTGCCCGAAAACGCATGGTTCCGTGACGGTCGGCGAACCCGGCGGTCCGCCGTCCCGTTCAGGCACAGAACAGCAGGAGGTGCGAACCATGAAAGCGTTTCAGTATTCAGGCATGCCCAAAGTCTATTTCGGTGAGGGAGCGCTCGGCACGGCGCTGCCGCAGGAGCTTCCCCGGGTCGGCAGCAGGGTGCTGCTCGCCTATGGCGGCGGGTCCATTAAAAAGAACGGAATTTACGAAGCGGTGATGCAGCTGCTCCGCGAGAACGGAAAGACGGTCACGGAGTTCAGCGGCATTATGGCCAATCCGACCTATGCCAAGGTGCGGGAAGGCGCGGCACTGGCCGCAAAAAACAGGATCGACTTCATCCTTGCGGTCGGCGGCGGTTCTGTCATCGACTGCTGCAAGGTGGTCAGCGCGCAGGTCGGAATGGAAGAGGACATCTGGACGGAAGAAAATGAAAAGCACCGTTTCCCGACACAGTTCATCCCTCTCGGCGCGGTGACAACGGTTTCCGGTACCGGCTCTGAAATGAACAACGGTGCCGTGATCACCAATGAAGAAACGAAACAGAAAAACGGCATGGTCGGTGTGCGGGCGGAGTTTGTCGTACTCGACCCTTCCTATACGCTGACGGTACCGATGACGCAGGCGGTTTCCGGTGCGTTCGATACACTCTCCCACTGCATGGAGACGTATTTCGGCAAACCGGCGGAGACCAATGTGTCGGATGAAATGAACGAAGCCGTCATGCGCAGCGTCATTGCCGGCATCCGTGCCATGATCCGCGACCCGCAGGATGCCGCCGTCCGCTCGGAGCTCATGTGGGCTTCTTCGATGGCGGAAAACGGCGTGCTCAAGATCGGCAAGCAGACGGATTTCCAGAATCATATGATCGAGCACCAGCTCGGCGCCTATACGGACTGCAATCACGGTCAGGGGCTGGCGGTCATTCACCCGGCTGTGTACCGGCATCTCGTCAGAGACAATACGGCCAAGTTCGTCCGCTTTGCGAAGGAAGTCTGGCATTTGTCCGCCGACGGCAGGACCGAGGAAGAACTCGCGCTGGCCGGCATTCGGGCACTGGCGGATTTCATCGCCGAAATCGGCCTGCCGACGACGCTGACGGAATTGAAAGCGAACCTGCGCCCCGGCAGCCCGGATCCGACCGACCGGGCTCTGCTGCGCAGCGTCGCGGACAGCACTGTTCTCACGGACGGATGCGCACGCCGGCTGACGGCTGACGAAATCTTTGAGATCCTCACCGAATGCATCTGAGAAGACACATTCTGAGCAGGCACATGAGTCTGCCCTGTTTTGCGGCCGGCAGCGCGGATCCCTCTTTGTACACGGCAGATCCACTCTGAATCCGACCGGCAGAAAGAGCCGTGCTCACCGCGCTATGAAGCAATTTGACGGGACCGCTTCGAGACGATTCCGGGCACATCCGTGATCGTTCCGGCGGCGGCCGCTCCTGCTGCGCGACCGCTGTTCCATCGAACAGCCGGTGTGCATCGGATTCTAACCGGATTTTATCATTGCCGCGCACCGGACGTAAGAAAAAAGCCAGTTTCATTTGCTGTACGTCGCAAACAAAACTGACTTTTGCGGAATGTGCCTCCTCTGCGTGCGGAACAGGGCGATTTTCCGCGGGCTCAGTTGTTCTGATGAAATCGATGTCGATGCGCGCTTCCTGCTCCGGCCCTCGACGTTCACTCTTTTACGGCGGTCCCGGCCCAGGAAGCGACCTCCGATTCATCCGGCGGTGACGAGAACCTCTTCCCTTTCTGCCAGTCGCCGCTGCCGGCCATCTTTCTCAGGTTTTCGGCGCTCTCGCTGATTCCCGAGGATGAGGAGGTGCAGAACGGGATTACCTTTTTCCCGGAAAAATCATTTTCCTGCACGAACCGGTTGATCGGCCAGGCGGAGTCTCCCCACCAGATCGGATATCCCAGAAAGATTGTATCGTAGGAATCCCAGTTATCGACTTTGGTTGTTTTCAGTTTTACCTGGTCCTGCAGTTTTTCGCTGTCGCGCTCTTTGACGACGCGGCTGTTTTCGTCGTTCCAGTCAAGATCTTCGTCGCTGTACGGTTCTTCCGGCGTGATTTCAAAAATGTCTGCATCCAGCGTATCCGCAATGGTTTCGGCGGCTGATTTCGTATTGCCGGTGGCGGAAAAATACACGACCAGCACTTTGGCGTTCGCTGCCGTGCCGCTGCTTCCCGACTTCGCATCGGAGCCGCATCCCGCCAGCAGACCCGCTGCGAGCATCAGGCTGAGCAGAAGCAGAAATACTTTTTTCATGGGGTACCTCCAATCAGATATATGCTTTCGTCATTTCCGCAGATCGCGGTGACGCTCCCCCCCATTACCATTCTATCATAGCCGATGCTCGTGCATTTGTAAAATATCAGATCCGCATTGCGGCTTTCACGCTGTGCATGGCGGAAAACGGCGCCCCCGATCTCTCCGATCCCGTGATATCGTGACGGCGCAGAACGGCCGGCTCACAGCGGAGACGGCGGAAACGGGTGCCGCCGTAACAGCAGGCAGCCCGACGCATAATGCGATTACGCGAAGGCTGCTTTCAGTTTGCTGCGCAGGGATGCTTTGCAGGCGAGATAGTATGTGACGTTGACCTCGGGATCGGTGATCGGTATCGCGACGCGCTGCTCGGAAGAAGGCATGTCCTTTACGGTAATGTCGGTAACAAAGCAGGACAGTACGGAGTTTTCCACCAGTTCCCGGAACGAGTAGCGCTCGTTCTGCACCAGAAAACGGGAATCCGGCATCTTTTCCCGCACGATCTCCGCCCAGAATCCGATGTCGGAAAACAGCAGCAGATTTTCTCCGTTCAGATCGGCCAGGGTCAGAGCTTCGCGGCCGGCCAGCGGGTGGTCGGCGGGCAGGAAAAACAGCAGGTGCTCTTCGCCGATCGGTTCGGCATAGCAGGAGGCTGCGCGGCTGCTGCCGCCCTCATTGTCCCGGGCGCGAGCCGTCGGATCATAGGGCAGGATAATCAGCTGATAAACGTCTGCTTCCAGTCCCTTTTCCAGATCCGTCGGCAGTCCGGTTTCGGAGGAAAGCATTTTTTCGGGGAAAGCCCGGGAGAGTCTGCCGATCAGTCCCGGCAGCTCGACGACAGCGGCCGTGCCGATCGCGATGGTGCGGCTTGCCCTGTCGTGCGCCCGGACCCGTGCAATCATTCCCTCTGTCTGCTTCAGCAGCAGCTTGATTTCTTCGGCCGCCAGCCTGCCGCTGTCGTTCAGGCTGATGCTGTTTTTCGTGCGGTGAAAGAGCGGAATGCCGAACACTTCCTCCGCCTTTTTCATCGCCCGTGTAATGGTCGGCTGTGAGATGGTAAACTGTTCGGCGACTTCGGTCAGCGTTCCGTATTCGGAAAACGCCGCAAAATACTGCAGTTCTTCGTAGGTAAGCATCGCTTCTCCTCTATTCTCCTCGTGCTGATCGCGAAATTCCGGACCGGTTCCGCGGCGGTCTGCTTACAGAAGAGTATACTCTGCGGCAGGTGCTTTGAAAAGACCCGCTATTATTTTTCTGCATGGTACGCTGCTTTCCCCCGCGTGGCATATGATGCGAAAATCCCCGTGAACGGGCAGAATGATCTGACGGTTCACGGGGATGACGACCGCGTGGAAAGGAGCCGCCGCGACAGGGAAACGGCTCCCTTTTTCTGCATGGAAGAAGCCTCTGCCGGCGAACTCGCGGCACGGCTGCCGCCGGTGCGGCAGCACCTGCTATTCCGCAGCGGTTTTGGCCCAGGAGGCCACTTCCGATTCATCCGGTGGGGAAGAAAATCTCTGCCCCTGCTGCCAGTCGCCGGTACCGGCCATTTTTTCCAGATTGCTGCCGCTGTCCCCGATGTCGGAGGAGGACGATGTGCAGAACGGGATTACTTTCTTCCCGGAAAAATCGTTTTTCTGTACAAACTGGTTCACCGGCCAGGCGGCACCGCCCCACCAGATCGGGTATCCCAGGAATACGGTATCGTATGAATCCCAGTTGTCGACCGCCGTTGTCTTCAGTTCCACCTGATCCTGCAGTTTTTCGTTGTCGTGTTCTCTGACGACGCGGCTGCTGCTGCTGGTCCAGTCGAGATCTTCGTCGGTATACGGCTCCTTCGGCGTAATTTCAAACGTGTCGGCGTCCAGCGTATCCGCAATGGTCTTGGCGGCCGACTCCGTGTTGCCGGTCGCGGAATAGTAAACGACCAGAATTCCGGATGTCGACCCGGCGTCGCTGCTGTCGCTGCTTTCCGTACTGGCGCCGCACCCGGCCAGCAGGCCCGCCGCAAGCACAAGGCCGATCAGGGCCGCAATCACTTTTTTCATGTTCTGCCTCCTTTTCCGATCCTTGCTGTCGTCACCCGTCAGCTGCTGCGGTGACGTGTTCCCAAGTACAAGGTAATCATAGCTGTTTTCGGTGCTGTTGTACAATATCTAATCTGCAATGCGGATTTCATAATATGAATGCCCGGATCCGGCCGTACCGCCATCGGGCGGAACCGCTGCACCGGCGGACCGCGTTCAGCACTGCGCCTTCCAGAAAGCGACCGCGTCGTCGATCCATCCTTCGGCAGCGGTTTCCGTGCCGAGACCAAATCCGTGGTGCAGTCCCCGATAGACATGGAATTCGGTCGGGATACGAAGCCGCTGTAGCTGCTGCAGCCGCCGTTTCATGACGTGCCACCGGGCAATGCCGTCGTCGGTGCCGACACAGGCGTAGGTCGGTGCGTCCTCGGCGGACACCGCGTCGTAACCCGTGTACTGCGTAATGACCGTGCCGGCCTGCGGAAGCGCGCCGGTCTGCGGGAGCGCGCCGGCTGGGGAAGGCCCTCCGGTCTGCGGAAGCCGGCGGCCGGCAGGACCCTTTCCCCGGGCTTTTCTCCAGCCGATGCAGCGGCGCCCGGTCAGCTGCCGCAGGTTCCCGGCATTGCCGAGTGCCGCTGCCATGCGTGCGCCGGCTGAACCGCCCCAAAGCGAGTAGCCGAGCGGATGCACACCGAGTTCCTGTGCATGGTCCTCCACAAAACAGATCGCCCGGGCCAGATCCTGCCACGGCGCATGCGGGCGGTAGATCAGAACAAAGGCATTGATGCCTCTGCGGCTCAGTTCCAGTGCCTGCGGAAAGCTGTCCTGCAGCGCCGCCACATAGCAGAAACCGCCGCCCGCATTGAGGATGGCAAAGCGGGCGCCCGTTCTGCCGCGCAGGAAAAACAGACCCGTGTTCTCTTTATCGGGTGCCGTCTGCCGTTCTTCCTGCGAATAGATCGGGTAGAAAATCCGCTCGCCGCGGCCGGCCCGCTCATACAGGTCATTGACAATTTCCACGGTTTTTTCCGGCTGAATATCGGAATACCAGAGGTAAATGCGGCTGCTGCTGAGTTCCCGCAGCGTCATGCTGCCGTCGACAGGCCGGTCGACCGGAAACAGCAGCCTGCCGAATCCTGCAAATGCCGGATCCCGGATGACTTCCCCGACGGTTGACGCAGCGGTAAAACGCGGTGCTCTGCGATGCTGTACTGTACCCACGGCTGTCCTTCCTTTCCTGCTGCCTCGCCTTGCGGGACAGGTGTTCGTTCTGAAGAAAGTATATACCGGGTCTTTTTGTCGTGTACAGAATGAAATGTGAATAGAGGATTGCAGAAATTGAATAGCGGCAGCAAACGCGTCTCAACAGCGGTCCGGCTGCGCGCAGTGCGCCTGCATGCGGCGCGAAACGGAGAATTCCCGGGAGGGAAGGCTCGGATCGAACGGATGAATCTGTCAGTCGGTGTTCTGCGCTGCCTTGATCTGGTCATAGACCTGCTGCATGCTGCGGGATGCCAGATCCTTTTCAAAATCCGACTGGATTTCGGCCAGCGACTGATCCAGCGCCCGGTGGATGTTTCTGCCGACCGGGCACTGCGGATTCGGGTTTTCATGGAAGCGGAACAGATTGTCCTCGCTGTTCGTCTCCACGGCTCTGTAGAGATCCAGAAAGGTAATTTCGGAGAGCGGCCGGTTGATCGTGATGCCGCCCGTTCCGCGCTTGACGGTGATCAGGCCGGCTTCCTGCAGCTGCAGCATGATGTTGCGGACGATCACCGGGTTGCTGCCGATGCTGCCGGCCAGAAATTTGCTCGTGATTTTCGCTTTGCCGCGGAAATATTCCGCCGCCGCCAGAAGATGGACGGCTATGGTAAATTTTGTGGATATCTGCATCGCTTTCTCCCTGTTTCGTTCTCCCTGCACGGTGTGCTTTCCGTAAATGCCCGGGGCATCCGACCGCGGCTGCCGCTGCGATGAGCCGGCTGATCCGGATCTTCTCTGTTCCGCCAGCAGCCGCCGGCAAACCGGCTGTCCGCTGTCTCCGAGCATATGGAAACTCACTTTGCGGATCGGGCCGTGCGGGTGTGTATCCGGACAAACCTTGAAGATGCGCAGGGCCCCCGTTTATGTAATATATCACATTACATCATTCGCATCAACGGTTATATTGTATCCTGCGCCGCGCCTTTGTATCCTGCCCCGCATCTGCATGCATTGTCTCCGGCTCTGCGCCGCGCAGGCATCTGCGGAGCGGCTCCGCCGATCCGGCTTTACAGATAGCGTCCGGTGATGCTCTGCGGGCAGGCGCGGATGGCGTCCGGCGTGCCGGCGGCGACAATGGTCCCGCCCGCGCTGCCGCCGCCCGGGCCCAGATCGACCACATAATCCGCGCTGCGGATGACGTCGAGATCGTGTTCGATGATGATGACGGTGGCCTGCTGATCGAGCAGCCGTCGGAAGACGTCGAGCAGCGTCCTGACGTCGAGCGGGTGGAGGCCGATGGTCGGTTCATCGAAGACGAAGAGCGTGCCCTCCTGGGCCCGTCCCATTTCTCCGGCCAGCTTCAGACGCTGCGCCTCGCCGCCGGAGAGGCCGGGGGTCGCTTCCCCGAGTGTCAGATAGCCGAGGCCGAGGTCGTGCAGAACGCGCAGACGGCGGCAGACCTGCGGCAGCCCCGCGCAGGCTTCCAGCGCCTGGTCGACGCTCATCGCCATCAGCTCCGGCAGCGAATAGGCGGCTCCCTTCTCGTTGGTCCAGCGGAATTGCCGCGCTTCGTCGCTGTAGCGCGCACCGCCGCAGTCCGGACAGGTGATCTCGACGTCGGGCAGGAACTGCACGTCGAGGCTGATCGAACCGGTGCCGTCGCAGGTCGGGCAGCGCAGCGCGCCGGTGTTGTAGGAAAAGGCGCCCGGTTTCAGCTTGCGGTCCGCGGCCGCTTCGGTTTTGGCGAAAGCCCGGCGCAGCCGGTCGTGCACGCCCGCGTAGGTGGCGACGGTCGACCGCACGTTGGCGCCGATCGGTGCGGCGTCGATCAGCTTGACCGTCTCGATGGCGTCCGCCTGCAGCGAGGTGACGTGGGGCGGCAGCTTCCGGCCTTCATTCCGGGCCTGCAGCGCCGGGATCAGGCTCTCCAGAATCAGGGTGGTCTTGCCGGAACCGGAAACGCCGGTGACAACGCTCATCCGACGCAGCGGGAATTCAGCCTGCAGCGGTCGGACGGTATGGATCTGTGCAGTCTGCAGCCGGATCGCGCCGTGGGTGAAGAGATCCTCTTTTTTTACGGGTGAAGGCGTGCCGGCTTCTTCTCGGCCGGACAGATACGGACCGATGACGGAGTTCTTGTCGGCGATGATTTCGGGGATGGTGCCGGCAGCGATCACTTCGCCGCCGGCGGCTCCGGCGCCGGGCCCCAGTTCGATCATCCAGTCGGCTTTCTGCAGAATGCGGGTATCGTGGTCGACGAGGACCACCGAATTGCCGTCGGCGGTGAGATCCCGCATCACGCCTTCGAGACCGTCGATGTTGGCGGGGTGCAGGCCGATCGACGGTTCGTCGAGCACGTAGAGAACGCCGGTGGTGCGGTTGCGGATCGCGCGCGCCAGCTGCACCCGCTGCCGTTCACCGGTCGACAGCGTCGCGGAAGCGCGGTCGAGCGAGAGGTAGCTGAGGCCGAGATCCATCAGCCGGCGGGCGGTGTCGCGGAAGGCATCGCAGATGCTCCCCGCCATCGGCCGCAGTGCCTGCGGCAGGGAAGCGGGCACGCCGTCGACCCAGTCGAGCAGTTCCGCGAGCGTCATCGTGCAGGCTTCCGCGAGGGAGATGCCGCGCAGGCGCGGCGCCCGGGCAGCCTCGGAGAGGCGGGTGCCGCGGCAATCGGGGCAGACGTCCTGCTTGAGAAATTTTTCCACCCGCTTCATGCCCTTTTCGTCCTTGACGTGGGAGAGTGCGTTTTCCACGGTGTAGCGGGCGTTGAAGTAGGTAAAATCCATGTCGCCGGCTGCGCCCGAGGTTTTGTTCTGGTAGATGATATTTTTCTTCACGGCCGGTCCGTGGAAGACGATGTCTCGTTCCTCCGGTGTCAGATCCTTGAAGGGTACGTCGGTGCGCACGCCCATTTCGCGGGCGATGTCCTTCATCAGCGACCACATCAGCGTCTGCCACGGCCGCACGGCGCCTTCGTCGATGGTCAGGTTTTCGTCCGGCACCAGGGTGGCGTCGTCGACGATGCGAACGATGCCGGTGCCCTCGCAGGTCGGACAGGCGCCGCCGCTGTTGAACGCCAGGTCTTCCGCGCCCGGTCCGTAGAAATGCGCGCCGCATTCGGGACAGACCAGTTCTTTCATGGCGGCGACGTTCATCGACGGTTCCACGTAATGCCCGTTCGGGCAGCGGTGGCTGGCGAGGCGCGAGAACATCAGCCGCAGGCTGTTGAGCAGTTCGGTCGCGGTGCCGAAGGTGCTGCGCACGCCGGGGACGGCCGGGCGCTGGTGCAGAGCCAGCGCCGCGGGCACGCAGCGAATGTCGTCGACGGCGGCTCGCTCCGCCTGCGTCAGGCGCCGCCGCGTGTAGGTGGAGAGAGCTTCGAGATAGCGCCGCGATCCCTCGGCGTAGAGGACGCCGAGCGCCAGCGACGACTTGCCGGAGCCGGAGACGCCGGCGATGGCCGTGATGCGGTTCAGCGGGACGCGGACGTCGATGTGCTTGAGGTTGTGCACCCGGGCGCCGTTGATTTCGATGTGCTCCGGCTGCGCATTCCGGGCGGCATCCCCTGCGCCCTTCGGCTGCGCCGCGCCGCTGTTTTTTCTGTTCTTCTGTGCCGTCATGTTCCCCTCCGGTCTGCTGTGCTGCTGACTGTGAAATTCCGCTATCTATTGTAGCACAGCGCGGCGCGGGGTGAAACGCGCGATGCAGGCGCGAAAGATGGAGTTCGCGATGCACGATGCGGCCCCGGAAGTACGCAGGAGCGCACAGGCAGGCACGCAGCCTCATAAGTACGAAATGCCGGAAAAATTTCTGACAATCCCTGCCCCGATACGCTATAATAGCAGGGTGAGTGCACCGCTGCGCTGACGGCAGCGGGCAGACAGGAATTATGAAAGCGTATCTACGATATCTGAAACTGCAGGGAAAATATTTCGTCCGCTTTGTGCGCGGCTTTTTGATCTGGATCGCGATGGCGGCGGTGATCGGCGCCGCCGGCGGTCTGATCGGCACGGCGTTCCGCCTCAGCGTGGCGGCGAGCAACCAGTTCTGGCTGGCGCACCGCTGGATGATCTGGCTGCTGCCGGCGAGCGGGCTTTTGATTGTCTTTCTCTATCACGTCTGCGGTTTTGCTTCCCCGCTGGGGACGAACCGCATCATTCGCGCGGTGCGGCGCGAGGAAGAGGTGCCCTGGCGAACCGCACCGCTGATCTTTGCCTGCTCGATTCTCACCCACATCTGCGGCGGCTCCGCCGGCCGCGAAGGGGCGGCGCTGCAGATCGGCGGCACCATCGGCTATCGCCTCGGCAAGCTGGCGCACCTCAGCGATGAAGCGGTTTCCCTGGCGGTGCTGGCCGGCATGAGCGCGCTGTTTGCGGCGCTGTTCGGGTGCCCGATTGCGGCGATGATCTTTGCCATGGAAGTCATCTCCGTGGGCATTTTTCACTACGCCGGTCTCGTGCCGTGCCTGATCTCCGCGCTGATCGGCTATAAGATCTCCGATTTCATCGGCGGCGGCTTTGTCTTTAAGCACAACATCGCCCTGCCGACGTTTGATATCGCTCTGCTGCTGAAGGTGCTGGTGATCGGCCTGATCAGTGCTGCGGTCAGCATTCTTCTGGTTGTGGCGATGGACTATGTGCGCCGGGGGTTTGCCCGGCTGATCGGCAATCCGTATCTGAAGATCGTCGTCGGCGCCGGCATCCTCATCGGCCTGACGTACCTGTTCCCCGGCGGCGACTACAATGGTGCCGGCGATGCGCTGCTGCTGCGGGCTCTCGACGGACAGGCGGTGTGGTGGAGCTTTCTGGTCAAGCTGCTGTTCACCGCGATTACCCTGGGCGTCGGTTTCAAGGGCGGCGAAATCATGCCGGTCTTTGTCATCGGCGCTGCCGTCGGCTGTGCCGCGGCTCCGCTGCTGCAGATGGATCCGGGAACGGTGGCCGCGATGGCGATGATCGGCACCTTCTGCGGCGCGGTCAACTGTCCGCTGGCGTCGATCGTCATGGGCGTGGAATTTTTTGGCAGCAGCGGCCTGCCGTATTACGCGGTGGTCTGCTGCGTCAGTTATCTGATGTCCGGCTACTTCGGCCTGTACGGCAGTCAGAAAATTGTCTACAGCAAGCTGCGGGCGGAGTTCATCGACCGCCACAGCAAGACTTGAAAGGGAGGAGGCAGAGCATGCGGCAGAAAAACAGGGACAGCGGCAGGATCCGCCGTGCCGCGGCGGCCGCTTTTCCGCGCACCGTGCCGATTCTGGCGGGGTTCTGGTTTCTCGGTCTGGCTTACGGCATTCTCATGAATGTCTCCGGCTTTTCGTTTGTCTATCCGATGTGCATGGCGGCGGTGATCTTCGGCGGTTCGCTGGAATTCGTCGCGGTGACGCTGCTGCTGAGCCCCTTCGCACCGCTGCAGGCGCTGCTGATGGCGCTGATGATCCAGGCGCGGCATCTGTTCTACGGCATCACCATGCTCGACCGCTACAAGGGCATGGGCTGGAAAAAACCGCTGCTGATCTACGGCATGTGCGACGAAACCTTCTCTATCAACTGTTCGGCCGTGATCCCCCGGCATATCGACCGCGGCTGGTTCTATCTCTGGGTCACGCTCTTTGACTGGAGCTACTGGATCAGCGGTTCGACGGTCGGCGGTCTGGTCGGCTCGCTGTTTACGTTTGACACCACGGGACTGGATTTTGTCATGACGGCGATGTTCGTGGTCATCTTTCTCGAGCAGCTGCTGAAGGAGAAAAAGCCCTGGACGGCGATCGTCGGTTTCCTCGCTTCCGCCGGCTGCCTGGTGTTTTTCGGCGCCGAGCACTTCATGATCCCGACGATGATCGCGATTCTGGTACTGCTGGCGCTGCTGCGCCGGCCGCTGGAGGAGAAGGGAGGCCTGGCATGACGCTGACGCAGCAGATCGTTACCATTGCCATGTGCGTGCTGGGGACGGCCGCGACGCGCTTTCTGCCGTTTCTGGTCTTTTCCGAGGATCGGCCGACGCCGCGCTTTGTGCAGTATCTGGGCCGGGCGCTGCCGATGGCGATCTTCGCGATGCTGATCGTCTACTGCCTGCGCAATGTGTCGTGGACGGGCGGAAGCCGCGGCCTGCCGGAGCTGCTCTCGATTGCCGTCACGGCGGGACTCCATCTCTGGCGCCGGCAGATGCTGATCTCCATCGCCGGCGGCACCGTCTGCTATATGCTGCTGATTCACTTTATGTTTTAGCGACGGGGCCCTGCGAGACGCAGCATGCCGCGGCCCGGTCGGTCTTGTCCGGCGCAAGTCAGCGGGCAATATCCACAACCCGTATGCCTTCCGGATCCGTGCCATCCTGCAAGGAACGAGCCTTATCAGCGCCGGCAGACCTGCGATGGTCGGCTTCCGGATCCGTGCCATCCTGCCAGGAACGAGCCTTATCAGCGCCGGCAGACCTGCGATGGTCGGCTTCCGGATCCATGCCATCCTGCCCGGAGCAAACCTGTCGGGCTATTTTACTTTTACTTTGACTTTTGCGGTCCTGCCGTCCTGGGTGCAGACGCAGATCGTGCAGCTCCCTCTGGCCTTCGCTTTGATTGTACCCCTGCTGCTGACTGCCGCGACCGCTGTATTCGAGGATTCGCAGCGAATGCCGCGGTGCTTCTGCACTCTCCGCTTTTTCGATTCCTTCACGGCCTTCACCTTCAGCTTGAATGTTTTCCCTCTCTGCAGGGTCTTCCTGCCCTTTTTCACGTTCTTTATCCTGACGGATCTGTAGTTGCAGACTTTGCCGCCTTTTGCTGCGACGTGGATCGCCTTGGATACGGCGATCTGCTTTCCGTTTTTGTCGAAGGCGGCGACAAAATATTTGTAGTATCTGCCTTTCTGCAGCTTCTTGCCGGCGATTTTTGAGATCTTCTTCGTGGTCGCTGCCGCTGTCGCAGCTGCCCTGTACCTGCGGCCGCACTTGTTCGCAAAGATGACGTATTTCGCAGCGCCCTTCACTTTATTCCACTTTATGGATGTGCTGGCCCTGCCGACCTTGTACGGACGGAGGAACATCGGGCTGATTCTCGAGCCCGCCGGATCCGCCTCGGCTTTTGTCGCCAGGAGCTTTTTCACGTACCGCGCCGTGATTTTATCGGGTGATAACCTCGGCATCTCTGCTTTCTCGACATATCCGCACTTTGAGCAGGTGCGCTCTTTTTCGCCCTGTGCGGTCGTGGTTGGCTGTTTCGTTACATTCCAGCCGCCGAAGCGGTGCCCCGACGCCGGAATGATCACATCAGACGCTGCCTCTGTACTGCCTGCCGCGTCGGAAAATTTCTTTTTGCATTTTTTGCACTCCCAATACCCGATATGGCCCGGCTCAGTGCATGTTGCTGTCGCTGCATCGTGATGCTCCAGGGAATGGACATGTTTTTTCAGGGCAACCGTCACTGGCATCTGCCTGCCGTGGCAGCCGGAATCGTAGGTATAGGTGAATTCAGGTGAATCTCCGGTCATCGTTATTGTGCTGGCAGCGCTGTCATACGTGCAGCCGTTTCCGGCCTGGACATTCGACACTTTTTTCATGTCAAGTCCCGGCCATTCAAAGTCTGAGGAAGACAGATCCAGCCTGTCGCCGAAGATTTCGCAGTGCCGCGTCTGACTGTCAAACTGAACCTTCGCGCTGTCAAGCCTGGTATTCGCGCTCAAGTCAAGTGCAGTGAGCTGATTGCTTTCACACGATAGAGCTTCGAGTGCCGTATTCCGGCTCAGATCCAGCGACGTGAGCTGGTTTTTGGAACAGATAAGATTCGCGAGTCCGGTGCTGCCGCGCACATCCAGCGATGCGAGCCGGTTGTTATAGCAATCCAGTGTCGTGAGTGCCGTGCCCCCGCTCAGATCCAGCGATGCCAGCTGATTGTTATAACACTCCAGCTTCGTGAGTGCCGTGTTCCGGCTGAGATCCAGCGACGTGAGCTGGTTATTGGCACAATTCAGCTTCGCGAGTCCGGTGTTTCGGCTGAGATCCAGCGCCGTGAGCTGGTTGTCATAACAATACAACTCCGTGAGCGCCGTGTTGCTGCTGAGATCCAGCGATGCGAGCTGGTTGTAATGACAATCCAGCGCCGTGAGCGCCGTGTTCCTGCTCAGGTCCAGCGACGTAAGCCGGTTGAATGCACACGACAGCTTTGCGAGCTTTGTGTTCCTGCTCAGATCCAGTGCGGTAAGACAGCTGTTGGTACACTTTAGCTCTGTGAGCGCCGTGTTGCGGCTCACATCCAGCGACATGAGCCGGCGGTTTCCACAACCCAGCGTTGTGAGCGCCGCGTTGCGGCTCACATCCAGCGACGCGAACCGGTTGTCTTCACAATGCAGCGTTGTGAGCGCCGTGTTGCTGCCCACATCCAGTGATGCAAGCTGGTTGTTGTAACACCCCAGCTTCGTGAGCGCCGTGTTCTGGCTCAGATCCAGCGACGTGAGCCGGCAGCCCCCACACTCCAGCGTTGTGAGCGCCGTGTTTTTGCTCAGATCCAGCGACGTGAACCGGTTGCCTGCACAATTCAGCGTTGTGAGCGCCGTGTTGCTGCTCAGATCCAGCGATGCAAGCTGGTTTTTAGCACACTCCAGCGTCGTGAGCTTAGTACTGCTGCGCACATTCAGCGATGCAAGCCGATTGTCATAACAGCTCAGAATTATAAGTGCCGTATTCCGGCTCAGATCCAGCGACGCGAGCCGGTTGTCATCACACATCAGCGACGTGAGTGCCGTGTTCCGGCTCAGATCCAGCGACGTGAGCCGATTGTCCTGACAGTTCAGCAGCATGAGCTTAGTGTTCCGGCTGAGATCCAGCGACGCGAGCTGGTTGTCATGACAACACAGCAGCGTGAGCCGGGTGTTCCTGCTCAGGTCCAGCGACGTGAGCCGGTTGTCATTACAGTATAGGTCCGTGAGCGCTGTGTTTCGGCTGAGATCCAGCGATGCAATTCGGTTGTTCTCGCAGCTTAGCTTTTGGAGAGCCGTAAAGTACTCGATGCCTTTTAAGCTTGAGATGTTTGAATCATTCACCCGGATGACTCCGACTCTCTTTATTTCCTCGCTGCTTAACGAGCCGCTGCTGTCCCGATCAGCCTTTGTGCCGACCCAGTTTTTGAAATTTGTATCCGGGAAATTCGTCTCGTTGATTTCAACCTCATCTGCTGCATATGTTTTTTGTACGCCTCCCGGCAGCATCGGCACCATCAGCAGCACCAGCAGTACCGACAACAGCAATGCAGGGATTTTTCTCCGTTTTTCCTCTTTCATTTCTTTCTCCTTCGAGCCGGTTTCTTCGTAATATCAGAGAGGCGGACCGCATTAAACGCGAAATGGGTCCCCATAATGTACTTTGCAATATTCCGGCACGACGGATTGATCCCGCCTGTTTGTTGGAAATGCGACCGCATATTTGCCATAGTCCGCCTCGTTTGAAAGATTTACATTGCACATTACAGATAAAAGGCTCAATATTTAAGCACAAGGCGGGAAAACCCGTCAACTCGGCCATGGGATAAATCGCCGCATAAATAATAATATTATAAAATACTTAAATTCATGTAAGAACCGAATAAAGTCTATGCAAGTTCTCAAACCTGCAATGCAGATGGATACGTCAATACAGAACTCAAAACACAGCTATATGAGAATGGACCTGCCTTGGCTGTCATACACATCACAGCAGATATATAAGGGCTGCCGGCCTTTCGCCGGCTGCTGCCTGTGACCGGATGCAGGCTGCGACCGGCAGGCTGTTATCAGCGACCGGCTGGCTGTCATCAGTGACGGCAGGCTGTTATCAGCGACCGGCAGGCTGTCATCAGTGACGGCAGGCTGTCATCAGCGACCGGCCCGGTTGACAAGGACATAAGCGGGGTATATAGTATTAACTGAATTCCAAAAGATGATCTTCAGGGCAGGGTGTAAATCCCGACCGGTGGTACAGCCCACGAGCCGCAAGGCAGATTCGGTGCAACTCCGAAGCCGACAGTAAAGTCTGGATGAAAGAAGATGGAACCGCGCCGTTTGCGTGCGGCCGTACTGCTCTGAAGCAATGGTTTCAGGGTATTTTTATTGCCGTCGGCGAGGCTCCTTTTGCGATGCGGCGCAGAGCAAAGCCGCGGCACGCGGCGAAGCGCGGAGGCCGGGAGGCGACCGGGCGACGGCGATCGGGCAGCGGCTCGACACCTGGCGGCAGAAATGCGGCAATAAGAACGCCCGCAATGCAGCCGTGCAGGAAAGCGGCGGGAAATCAAAGAAACACGGAACACAGGAAAGAAGGATCAGGGAATGACGGAACGGACAGCAGGCGCAGACGAGCGGTACATGCGGCGTGCGATCGAACTGGCAAAGCGGGGCCGGGGCTATACCAATCCCAACCCGATTGTCGGTGCGGTGATCGTCAGGGACGGCCGCGTCATCGGCGAGGGCTACCACGCCCGCTGCGGCGAACTGCACGCCGAGCGCAATGCACTGGCCGCCTGCAGCGAGGACCCGGCCGGCGCCGATCTCTACGTGACGCTGGAACCGTGCTGCCATACCGGGCGTACGCCGCCCTGCACCGAGGCGATCATCGCCGCCCGGATGGGACGCGTCTTTGTCGGTTCGGCCGACCCCAATCCAAAGGTGGCCGGCGGCGGCGTCCGGCAGCTGCGGGACGCCGGCATCACGGTTGTCGAAAATGTTCTGCGCCGGGAGTGCGACGCCCTCAACACGGTGTTCTTCCACTATATCCGCAGCGGCCGGCCGTATCTGACGCTCAAGTACGCGATGACCGCGGACGGAAAGATCGCGACCCGCAGCGGGCTGTCAAAATGGATCACCGGCGAAGAGGCGCGGCGTGACGTGCACCTGCTGCGCCATGAAAACGCCGTCATTCTCGCCGGCATCGGCACCGTCCTGGCCGATGATCCGCTGCTCAACTGCCGGCTTGCGCATCCGATCCCCGGACGCGACGAGCCGGGACTCGATCCGGTGCGCGTGATCTGCGACAGCCGTCTGCGGATCCCGCTCGCGGCGCAGATCGTCCGCACCGCCGGTGAGATCCGCACCATCATCGCCACGGTCGATCCGCAAGTGTCGGGATCCGTGTCCGCCACGGTTGATCCGGCCGCTTCCGCCGCTGCCGCGATAGACGATGCGGCAGCTCCCGCCGACGCGCCGGCCGACCGGGCGGCAAAGGCCCGGCAGCTGAAGGAAGCCGGCTGCGAGGTTCTCGCCCTGCCGGCGGCCGACGACGGCGAAGTCGATCTGGCAGCGCTGCTGCAGCGGCTCGGCGGGGAACAGCTCGACAGCGTCCTTCTCGAGGGCGGCGGCACGCTGGCCTGGTCGGCTGTGCGGGCCGGACTGGTCGATCGCGTGATCGCCTACACCGCGCCGAAGATTTTCGGCGGCGCAGAGGCGCCGACGCCGGTACGCGGCGAGGGCTTTGACCGACCCGATCAGGGACTGCGGATGCAGGTGCGCTCGGTGCGGCAGCTGGGCGCGGATATCCGTACGGAATACGAGGTGATGCGCTAGATGTTTACGGGACTCATTGAAGAAAAAGGAACGATAAAGGGCATTCGCCGCGGCGCCGATTCGTCGGTGCTGACGATTGCCGGCGAACTGATCTTTTCCGATCTCAGGATCGGTGACAGCGTCGCCGTCAACGGCGTCTGCCTGACGGCGACCGGCATCGACGGACACAGCTTTACCGCCGACGTCATGCACGAGACGCTGTCGCGCAGCGGCCTGGGCGGGCTGCGGCCCGGCAGCGCCGTAAACCTGGAGAGGGCGATGCCGGCGGACGGCCGCTTTGGCGGGCACATCGTCTCCGGCCACATCGACGGCACGGGCACGATTGTCGACATCCGCCGCGACGACAACGCCATCTGGTACACGGTTCGCACGGAGCCGGCGCTGATGCGCTACATCGTCGAGAAGGGCTCGATCGCGATCGACGGCATCAGCCTGACCGTGGCGCGGGTCGAAGAGGACCGCTTTGCGGTTTCGATCATCCCGCATACGGCTTCCGCCACGACGCTGGCGGAACGGCACGTCGGCGACACCGTCAATCTGGAAAACGATATCATCGGAAAATATATTGAGAAGCTGATGCAGGCGCCGCAGGAAACAACGCGGCAGACTTCCGCGGATGCCGAAGGGGGCATCACCTGGGAATCCCTGGCGCGCGCCGGCTTTTAGGAGGGACAGACAATGTTTGAATTCAACACCATCGAAGAAGTCGTCGAGGATCTGCGACAGGGCAAGATCGTCATGGTTTCCGACGACGAGGATCGCGAAAACGAGGGCGATTTCATCTGCGCCGCCGAGTTCGCGACAACCGAGAACGTCAACTTCATGGCGACGCACGGAAAGGGCCTGATCTGCATGCCGATGGCCCGCAGCCTGATCGAAAAGCTGAACGTGCCGCAGATGGTTTCGGAGAACACCGACAACCACGAGACGGCTTTCACGGTTTCGATCGACCACGTCTCCACCACCACCGGCATCTCCGCCGCGGAACGCTCGATCACGGCGATGAAATGCGTCGACGACAACGCCAAACCGCAGGACTTCCGCCGCCCGGGGCACATGTTCCCGCTGCTGGCGAAGAAGTTCGGCGTGCTCGAGCGCAACGGCCATACCGAAGCCACCGTCGATCTGCTGCGCATCGCCGGCCTCAAGCCGGCCGGGCTCTGCTGCGAGATCATGAAGGAGGACGGAACGATGATGCGGCAGCCCGATCTGATCAAGCTGGCGCAACAGTATCACATCAAGTACACGACGATCAAAAAGCTACAGTACTACCGCAAGGTGCACGAAAAGCTGATCCGCCGCGAAGTCGGCCCGGTCAGCATGCCGACCAAATACGGCAGCTTCCAGGCCTACGGCTACATCAACCGCATCAACGGCGAGCACCACATCGCCCTCGTCAAGGGCGACATCGGCGACGGCGAGAACGTGCTCTGCCGCGTGCATTCCGAGTGCCTCACCGGCGACGCCTTCGGCTCGCTGCGCTGCGACTGCGGCGACCAGCTGACGACGGCGATGAAGCAGGTGGAAGCCGAGGGGCGCGGCATCGTCCTCTATATGCGGCAGGAAGGACGCGGCATCGGCCTGATCAACAAGCTCAAGGCGTACGATCTGCAGGACGGCGGGCTCGACACCGTGGAAGCGAACCTGGCGCTGGGCTTCAAGGATGACCTGCGCGAGTACTACATCGGTTCGCAGATCCTCCGCGACCTCGGCGCGCACACGCTGCGGCTGCTGACCAACAACCCGCAGAAGGTGTACGAGCTCGGCGACTACGGACTTGAGATCGTCGAACGGGTGCCGATCGAGATCGCGCCCAACCGCATCGACAAGTTCTACCTCAAGACCAAGCAGAAGAAGATGGGACACATCCTCAATAATCTCGGTGACTGAGTTCCGCTTCTGTGCGGCCGGGCCAACACGATCGTGCCCGGTCTGCGGAACGGACGGAGGCGGGCGGGAACAGACGCGTTCGCCGGACGGTCGAGCGCCGGGTTCGGTTCGCGGCCGTCGTGTGCGGATAACATAAAGCAAAGAGCAAAGGAGAACAGAGAATATGAAGACCTTTGAAGGAAAACTGGTATCGGAAGGCATCCGCGTCGGCATTGTCTGTGCGCGGTTCAACGAGTTCATCGTCAGCAAGCTGCTCGGCGGCGCCGAAGACGCGCTGGCGCGGCATGACGTGAAAAGCGAGGACATCGAGGTCGCCTGGGTGCCGGGCGCTTTCGAGATCCCGCTGATCGCCCGCAAGATGGCGGAAAGCGGCCGCTACGACGCGGTCATCTGCCTCGGTGCGGTGATCCGCGGCAGCACCAGTCACTACGATCTGGTCTGCAATGAAACGGCCAAAGGCATCGCCCAGGTCAGCCTGTCGGCGCGGATTCCGGTGATGTTCGGCATCGTGACCACCGACACCATCGAGCAGGCGATCGAACGCGCCGGCACGAAGGCCGGCAACAAGGGCTACGACGCAGCCACGGGCGCGATTGAGATGGTCAACCTGATGCGCCAGCTCGACTGAATCCGGTCTGCGGTCTGAACCGGGCCGGCCGCTCCCCGGGCCGTTCAGCTGCCCGTTTTGTAATCGTCGCTGCTGATGATCTCCTGCAGCACCTGGTTGGCCGCGCTGCCGGCAACTTCGGCACCGTAGCCGCCGTTTTCGATCAGCACGACGAAAGCATAGGGATAGCCCTCGTTGCGAATGTAGCCGACGAACCAGGAGTGCGGCTCGACATCGGAAGTGATCTCGGCGGTGCCGGATTTGGCGCAGAGGTCGAGATTGGGGAAATTCTCCTGTCCGTAGTGGTCGACGACGTCGTTGTGCAGCATTTTCTCGAGCTTCTGCGCGGTGGATTTTTTCACCAGTTCGCGGGTGCTGGTCTTCAGCTGGATCCCGGCCGAGAAGCCGTTGGAGTACTTGATGCTCTGAAGAATGCGCGGGTCGGCCGCCCTGCCGCCGTTGGCGATGGCGCCGAGGTAGACCATCATCGAGCAGGGATTGACCTGATCCTTGTACTGTCCGACGCCGGCCCAGGCGAGGTTGACGCCGCTGGAGGGGAACTCGAACGAACCCTTCGCGGTGGGAATGCCGTCGACGTCATAGGAAGAAGTGAGACCGGCTTTGTCCACGTATTCCTTCATCTTCTTGGCGCCGATCTTGGTGGCAAGCTGGCCGAAGGCGCAGTTGCAGGAGTCTGCCAGCGCTTGTTCCAAATCGACGGTGCCGTGTGCGGGCGTGCAGGTGACGCGGTCGTTCTTGTAGCTGCCGTACTGCTGCGAACCGGTGCAGGTATAGGACCAGCTGCCGATGTCCTTGATATTCTCCAGCGCGGCGGTGGCGGTGATGACCTTGAACGTCGAGCCGGGCACGACCGTCGAGGACAGCAGTTTGTTGAGATAGGTGCCGGAAGTGTCGTTTGCGCCGACCTCCGGCGGATTTTCGGGATCGTAATTCGGCGAGCTGACCATGCAGACGATCTCGCCGGTCTTGTAGTTGTAGACGCCGATGGTGCCGTTGCGGCCGTCCAGCGCTTCGTTGGCGGTTTCGCAGAGTTTGTCGTCGATGGTCAGGTAGATTTTTCGCCCCTCTCCGCTGGTGGAATAGGTCCCGGTGAGGAAGTTGTAGCCGACCATCTGGCTGGCATAGACCTGATTGGCACCGGTGGAAATGTTGCCCTCGATGTCGCCGACCGCATGCACCGTCGCCTGGCGAATGCTCTCATCGTCGTTGAAGATCGTTTTGCCGCTCTTGGTATGCTTGAGGAGAAGATCCTTGTTGCGGTCGTAGATGGCGCCGGTGGACAGGTAACCGTTATGATAGACGTCCTGATTGGCCGGATAGCTGGCCCACTTGCTGCCGTCGCGGGCGAGAAGAAAGACATAGTAAGCGAGGCCGGCCAGCAGGGCCAACGCAAGGATGATGCAGATTGCCGCTCTGGCTTCCAGTTTTTTCATCGATGGTCCTCCAACTGCGAGAAATCTGTGATTTCTTCATCCTCTTCATCACCGTAATAGATATCTTCGGCGTAATCGCCGACCACATCGGTGTCGGCACGGACGGCCAGACTGGCCCCCTGCCTGGTATCGGCGGCCTTTAAAAAGGCCAGCAGCCCCCAGCTGGCGAGCATACTGGTGCCGCCGTTGGATATGAAGGGCAGCGTCACGCCGGTGAACGGCAGGATGTCGAGCGAGCCGAGGACATTGAGCATGCTTTGAAAAATCAGCAGCGAGGTCGCGCCGCAGGCGGCGATCGTGTAGAAAGCCGAGCGGCCGGCGCGGATCGAGCGCACCGCGAAGATGCCGAGAGTGATGATCGCCAGCAGTACCAGGATGGCGATGATAAGCCCCCATTCCTCGCTGAGAATGGTAAAGACGAGGTCGGTATCGGCGGCGAACAGCTTGTGCAGCCAGCCGTCGCCGGCGCCGAGACCGAGCAGGCCGCCGCTGGCCGCGCCGCTCATGCCGCGCACCTGCTGAAAGCCGCCGCCGTCGGGATAGTCCCAGGCGTGCCGCCAGGTCGCAAAGCGGCTGCTGACGTGCGGTACAAAGCGAACTGCCAGCAGACCGGCCGCGCCGCAGACGCCGAGGATCAGGAAAAGCTTTGAAAATTCGCCCGAGCGCAGGAAAGAGATGATCAGGAAGGTCACGAAGAAGATCAGCGCGGTGCCGAAGTCCTTCATCACAGCCAGGGCGGCAAAGCAGAACAGCGAAAAAAGGATGAACTGGGTGAGGTTCTTCCGCTCGTATAATTCATCAAGGGTGCCGGCACCGATGAAGATCAGCGCGATCTTGACCAGCTCGGAGGGCTGGAATCGGGTGCCGCCGACACTGACCCAGTTGACGGCGCCGTACTGCGATTCACCGAAGACGATATTGACCAGCAGCAGTACGACGCTGATGAGGATCAGCAGCCGCCGCACGTGCAGCGCCCGGTCGAGGTTGCGCATAAAGCCGCAGAGCACCAGGAACAGAACGATGCCGAGCAGGATCGCGATCAGCTGCTTGATCGCTTCGTCCGGTGCCGATGTCGCGACCACCGCCAGATTCAAGGTACACAGGAAGAAGGCGATGATCTCCATTTCAAAAGCGCGCTGCCGCATGGCGCGCAGCACGATGACGTAAATCCACATGACAACGGCGAGGATGAGGATGCTCGACAGCACGCCGCCGGGCAGTTTGGCGCCGCGGGCGGCGATCAGCTGCAGACCCAGCATGACCTGAAACAGAGTCAGCGCCAGCAGCGGCCCCCAGGGGCTGGGGATCTTTGTGATCTGGCGGCGGGCTTCAATGTTTTCCCGCTTTTCCTGCAGGCTGGGCGGAACCAGGGTGCATTCGGCACCGCCGAGCGAAATCACATCGCCCATTTTGACCCGCGTCGGCCGGTAGACTTCGCGGCCGTTGATCTTCGAGCCGCCCTTGCTGCCGAGGTCGTTGAAGGTCCAGTCGCCCGCTTCGTCGCGCACCAGCGTGGCGTGATTGCGGGAGACGGTCATGATGTCGATGACCACGTCGGCGCTCCTGGCGCGGCCGACCACGTTTTCCCAGTGCGACAGCGGCTGAATCGAGCCGTCCGGAAGACTCAGATACGCCCAGATTTCCGACGGGTTCTTGCCCGAGAGCAGAGAACGAATGGCGGAAATCAGGATATAGAAGGCCAGCACGACAAAGATCCAGCGCGCTACGGTCGTATAGTAAGTGGCCAGAACTTCGTGAGAGGAAAACCAATCGGCCAGCGTTTTGGTGATCGGCGTTCCCGACCCGAATATTGCATTGATCACATCCATGCCCCATATTATACCACAACAAAACGGGGATATTGCTTAAATGATAAAAAATTAATATAATGGCGGAGCGGCGGGAAAATCGGGCGATGCTTGCCGAAAAACGGGCGCTCGGACCGCGCGGCGGCAGCGCCGGGCGCCGCCGATACGGAACGGCCGAAGCAGCGGCAGCAATGGGCGCCGCCGATACGGAACGGCCGAAGCAGCGGCAGCAATGGGCGCCGCCGCTGCGAAACGCACCGCGGGAGCGGCGGAGAAGGAGCAGTATGCGCAGCAGAAACGACGGCAGCAGCGAGACGGAACGGGCCGATATCGTGATCATCGGGGCCGGTGCGGCCGGGCTCATGTGCGCGGCGCAGCTTGACCTGCGGCAGGCGGGGCGGGCAGGCCGTCCGGCGGTCGGACTGCTGCTCGAAAGCGGTCCGCAGGCGGGGCGCAAGCTGCTGGTGAGCGGCAGCGGACAGTGCAATTTCACCCACGCCGGTCCGATGCGGGAATTCGTCCGTCATTACGGCGACCACGGCCGCCTGATCCGCCGCTGTCTCTATCGCTTTGGCAACCGGCAGACGGTGGATTTTTTCGAACAGAACGGGCTGCCGACGCGGGAACGAGAGGATGGCAAGATCTTCCCCGCCTGCATGCAGGCGCAGGCGGTGCGCGACCTGCTGCTGCAAAAGTGCCGGGAAAACGGCTGGCAGCTGCGCACCGGGTTTCGGGTCACGGAACTCGCGGAAAGCGGAGGCAGTAGCGGCGCAGAGAGCGTCCGCAGCTCCGGCACGAAGAGCAGCGGCAGCTCCGATGCGGAAAACGGAGACTGCTGCGGTACGGAAAGCAGTGTCTGCAGATCATGGCTGATCAACGGCCGGCTGCGGGCAGATCATCTGGTGGCGGCAGCAGGCGGCTGCTCCTATCCCGGCCTCGGCTCGGACGGCGCGTTCGCCGATTGCCTGGCCGGACTCGGCCTGGCGCTGACGGAACGGCGGCCGGCGCTGACGCCGATCTTTGTTGAGGACTATCCCTTTGCCGACTGCGCCGGCATTTCTTTCGAAACTGCCGAGGCGCGGCTGCATCCGTGCGCCGCCGCCCCGTTTCCGGCAAACGATGGAAACATCGGCAGCAGATTGAGCGAGAAGAAGAGGGATAAAAACAGCCGTACGGCGCGGAAGGCGAGCGGACCGCTGCTGCTGACGCATCGCGGTTTCAGCGGCCCGGTCATTCTCGAGCTTTCGCGGTATGCGGCACCGGGTGCGCGGCTGGAACTTGTCTTCTGGAACGGAGAAGAGGCCGACTGCCGCGGCGTGCACCGCGGACTCGCCCATTATCTGGCGGAGCAGACCGGGCTGCCGCGGCGCTTTCTCGCCCGGGTCATCGACCTCGCCGGCGGCGACCCCGCTGTATCGGCGGCTTCCGCGTCCGGACGTCTGGTGCGAAAGACGTTCGCGCTGCTGCGCGGCATGCCGTTCCGCATCAGCGGTCTCGGCGGCTGGAAGGAAGCGATGGTAACGGCCGGCGGCATCGACCTCGGGGAAGTGGATCTGTCGACGATGGAATGCAGAGCGCATCCGGGGCTCTGCCTGATCGGCGAAATACTGGACGTCGATGGGGACACCGGCGGCTACAATCTCCAGTTTGCCTTTTCCTCGGCGGCGGCGGCCGCCGCCGCGCTGCGGCAGAAACTGCAGAACGGACAGCGGTGAAGGCGCCGCGTTCTGCCCTGAAGCCACTGTTCGAAAATTCTATTCGTAATATTCTTCGGCGACGTGCACCGTTGCCATGGCGTCGCGGCAGTAGCGATCCGCGCCGATGGAAGCGGCATATTCTTCGGTCAGCACTGCTCCGCCGACGCAGATGCGGCAGTCCGGCATCTCTTCCTTGAGGCGTTCGATCGTTCGTGCCATGCTGGGTACGGTCGTGGTCATCAGCGCCGACAGCCCGATCAGCTTGATTCCTTCCCGCACGGCCGCTTCGACGACGGTCTCCACCGGCACATCGCGGCCGAGATCGAGCACGTCGTAATCGTAGTTTTCCAGCAGCACTTTGACGATATTTTTGCCGATGTCGTGGATGTCGCCTTCCACCGTGGCCAGCAGAACGCGTCCCTTGGAACGGCCGGCCGCAGCCGGGATCTGTTCCTTGATCTCCGCGAAGGCGATGCCGGCCGCTTCCGCGCTCATCACCAGCTGCGGCAGAAAGCTCTCGCCGGTTTCAAAGCGCCGGCCGACGCTGTTCAGCGCCGGAATGATTTCTTCGTTGATGATCGCCATCGGTTCCCGTTCGGCGAGCAGCGACCGCACAGCCGCACGGGTCTTTTCCCGCAGACCGTCGATGATGGCGGTCTGCAGTGCGCTGCCGCCGTCCGCGGCGGATACAGCCGCCCCTTCTGTATTTGTCTCAGACCGGTTCGCTTCGGGCGCGGCGGCACCGGCTCTGTTTGCGGCCGCACCGGTGCTGCCGGCCGTCGTCGACGAACGTTCCGCCGGCAGTGACTGCACATAAGCGATGTAGTCACTGCAGTTTTCATCCTGCTGCAGCAGGGTTCGGCCGGCCCGAACCACATCCATCATCGGCCGCGAGAAGGGGTTGAGAATGGCCGAAGACAGGCCGCGTGCCAGCGCCATGGCAAAAAAGGTGGTATTGACTTTCTCCCTGGCCGGCAGGCCGAAGGAAATGTTGGAGACACCGAGCACTGTTTCGACACCGAGCTCTTTACGCACCATCGCGATGGCGTCGAGGGTGACGGCGGCGGATCGCTGATCGGCGCTGACTGTCATCGCCAGTGTGTCAACGACAATATTGCGGCGGTCGATGCCGCGGGCGGCGGCTTCCTCGATGATGGTTCGTGCCGCAGCCGTACGCCCGGCCGCGTCGGCGGGAATGCCGTCGTCGTCCAGTGTCAGTGCGATGACGGCGGCCCCGTATTTTTTCACGATCGGCAGCACGGTATCAAGGCTGGCGCGTTTGGCGCTGACCGAGTTGATCAGCGGCTTGCCGTTGCAGATGCGGGCAGCCGCTTCGAGGGCGTCGGGGTTGCTGCAGTCGATGACCAGCGGCAGATCGACGACTTCCTGCACGGTGCGGATGACCCGCGGCAGCAGTTCGACTTCGTCGAGATCCGGAAGGCCGACGTTGACGTCCAGCACCTGCGCACCGGCGTCGCGTTCGCGTACGGCCAGCTCGGCGACGTAATCGAGATTGTCCTCGCGAAGCGCCTGCGCCAGCGCTTTGCTGCCGGTGGGGTTGATCTTCTCGCCGATGACGGTCAGGGGCCGCCCCAGCGTGACAACCTGCGTACCGGATGTGATGCGCGTGCCGGTCAGGGGGCGGCTGGCGGCTGCGGTGCGCGCGTCGGCCGGGGCGGCTTCCTCGAGTTCTTCGGCTCCGCGCATGACACGCTCGGCCCAGGTCGAGCCGGATGCCGCCGGACGATCCGGCCGCTCCAGCGGGCCGCGGACGTCGGCGTGGCTGGTGCCGCCGGGGCGGAGGGCCTGCGCCGGCCTGGCGGAAGCCGATGCGGAGCGAATGCGGCGCTCCGGGAAGCGGCGGATCAGTTCGCGCAGATGTTCCGGCGTGGTGCCGCAGCAGCCGCCCAGCACCGCGGCACCGAGCGCAGCCATCTCTTCCATTTCGTCGGCAAAGGTGTCGACGTCGAGGTCGTAGACGGTTTGCCCGTTCTCCATGTGCGGCAGTCCGGCGTTCGGCATCGCCAGAATCGGCAGGTCGGTCTGCTGCCGCAGTGCCGCCAGATGGGGCCGCATCTGCGTCGGGCCGAAGCCGCAGTTAAAGCCCAGGACATCGATGCCGAGCCCCTCCAGCGAAGCGGCGATCACGGCCGGATCGGCGCCGGTCAGGAGCTGCCCGCGCTCATCGAGGATGGCGCTGACGAAGAGCGGCAGATCCGTGCATTCCCGTACCGCCACGATGGCGGCTTTCAGTTCGTAGAGATCGGTCATCGTTTCGATCAGCACGGCGTCGGCCAGATCCCGACCGTCGACCTGCTGTGCGCGGATGACCTGCCGGTATGCGTCGACTGCGTCTTCGAACGGCAGATAGCCGAGCGGCTCGAGCAGCTGCCCCGTGGTGGAGAGATCGAGAGCGATATAGGCGTCGTGATCTGCCTCCACGGCCGCCGCGCGGGCGAGGCCGATGGCTTCCCGCAGGATGCGCTGCAGCGGATAGCGGCCTTCGCGATACTTGATTGGATTGGCGCCGAATGTGCAGGTCGTCAGCAGATCACAGCCGGCATCGAGGTACGCGGCGTGGATGTCGCGGATTGCTTCCGGGTGTTCGATGACCCAGTCCTCGGGGCGTTCGCCGCCGGCCAGCCCTGCGGCCTGCAGCATTGTGCCCATGCCGCCGTCAAAAAACAACAGGCGCCGTCCCAGCAGTTTCCGCAGGGGCGGGCGGACTTTTTCGGCGGCGGTGCCGCTGCCGCCGGCAGCAGCGGCAGAGGCTGCGGAGCCGTCGGTCGGTTTTGCGGCTGTGCTGCTCTGTTCGATGTGATCGTTCGGTTTTTTCTGTTTCTCTCTGCTATTATTCATGGTATGACCGGGTTTCGTTTTCGAGACGGTCGGTGCCGTTTGGTGCGGTTGATCAGCGAATAGAAGGCGACGAAGAGGGCGGTGGAAAAGGCAGCGCGATCCGCTGCCCGGTTTTCGGGCTCGCTCCGTTTGCCTGCGGGCCTGTTTGTCCGCGTGTCTGTTTGATTCCGTGTCTGCCTGCCTGCGGGCCGTCCCGCTCTGCCTGCCTGGTCGGTTTGCCGGTTTGATCGGCTGACCTGCGTCGTGTTTGGCGGGCCGCCTTATGCGGCAAAGTATATCATATCGCCGCCGGGAATGCCAGATGCGCCGATTTTCGTGCGCTGCACCGGGCCGGCCTTCGTGCGCCGGGCCGGGCCGGTGCAGCGATAGCATGCCTGTTTTTGTCTTGTTATGATGCGGTTTTTTGCATGCTGCGCCGGTCGTTTTGGCGCGGCCGGTCTCGTGCGGGAACCGTGCGGACAGGGCTGCGTTTGCGCGAAATTGGGAAGAAATGGTATACATGAAAAAACATAAAAAGAATCTTCTGAAAATACTTGCAATTAACACTGCGTGGTGTTAGTATATAGGCACAGGAAAGAAAGATTACTTCCTGAACATCGACCGGGTGGGGGCCCGGAAGAGATTATATAGAGGTGGGGAGGAAGCCCCAAATAACCGGAGGATGTAGTTCCGGCGAAGGAAGGAGATGGTTCCGTCAAAGATGTCAAACGAACACGGAAAAAAGATAGTGCCGAGTGCGAGGCCGTGAAGATCGCCTGAATCAGGGGATTCGGGAAATACGCAAAGCGGAAACTTTCGGAACGGAGAACTCAGGGGAATAGAAGTAATGATGCCGACAGATGCGTGAAAGACGCGGGCAGTAGAGATCCCTGGCGGAGAGATTCGAAGTGAAAGATGAAAGCTTTGAGAGGGAAAGGATCGAAGGTGAGTGCAGCCGGCATTATCATATTTTTTGGAACTTTTTTGACGCCGAAGGCGTTTTTTTATTGTGAAACCCCCTGCATCCTGCTGCAGGGCGATGCTTCGCCCGGGTCGCTGCCACGACAGTCCCAGAGGATCCTTTCAGCGCATATATCTGCAAAAACATTTTCCGGCTAACTTGAATTGTGTTGTGATAACAACAGACATTTGCCGGAGCAGGTGATATACTTTCGTTCGATAGAGGGCAGCAGCCGGCCGAATCCTTTCGGATCTGCCGTTCGACAGCAGCTGTCAGGCGTACGCAATGGTGCATGCGGGTACATTGTTTTCTATGCTGAAGACATGGCCGCACCGGGCAGAAAGCCCGGCTGGCTGTTGGGTGTCTATACCCTGACACCATTGCAGGAGGAATGATTTGATGCGACGTTTGAGAAGAATCCCGGTGCTGGTGCTGAGCGCGGTGCTCGTACTGAGTCTCGCCGGATCCCTTGCGCTGGCCAGTGAAACATATACCAGCGAGGAGTATAATCACGGCACAATTTCCATCAGGGCGGATGAAGCGGAGTCCGGGAGCCTCTCCATGGCGCCGGGCGATCAGGCAGTCATCACGATTTCTCCCTATATGCATGTGCAGTATCGAGGCTGTCAGATGAGCGACGGCACAAAGAGCTGCCCGGATATCTGCGGCGGGGAAATCTGCTTTGTCCGGGGAAAGGGCTGCAGCTGTGAACAGAACCCGGTGACCCGCACGACCAAAGCAGCGGCGGTCTCCTCCGACAAGAACGTCGTCAAAGCCGGCAAGCCGTCTGCTTCCGGCGCGGTCGACAGCAGTGTCGGCAGCATGGTCGACGGCACGCTGCCGCTGAAGGCGGTCAGCCCCGGCACGGCGACGGTTACGGTGACGGCTTCACTCTGTGACTGGGTGACAGCGACCAGAGAGTTCACGGTGAAGGTAGCGCTGACCGAGGAATATAAGACAGCAGTACGCAGGGCCTTCCGCCGCCGGCAGCCGCGCCTCATCCGCTGCAAGGCAGGAGCAAAGAAACTCACCGTCAGCTGGAAGCGCACAGCGGGCGCCGAAAAGTATCAGCTCTGTCTTGCCCGGAAAAGCGGAAGGAAGAGCCGCAGCAAAACGATCACCGTCAGGAGCGGCAGGACTCTGAAAAAAACGGTTACAGGCCTGAAGAGGAGGAAAACGTACCGTGTCAGGGTGCGGGCGTATAAAAAGATTTACGGCCAGGGTGCATGGACGCAGTGGTCGGCCGCGAAGAAGGCTAAAACGAAGTAAACGGCGCAGCAGTGCGATAAAAACGGGAAGGTTCGTCCGATAGAGGGCGATTCCGCCACGGGAGGCAGAGAATCGACGGGCAGTCGGTTCTCTGTCATATTTATATAAAAAATTCAAATAAATGTATAAATTAACATAATACTACTTTCACACTTTATTGTAAAAAAGTGTTGCACGGACGGCATGGCTGTGGGATAATGAAAACTAACAGATGTAATTCTTATGTCTGTTACAGCGCACTTGCGCATGCAGTTCCTGTCACAGTAGGGAGGAAATTATGGAAAAAAGCAAAACGAATACGACAAGAAAGAAAAAATGGGCAGCGGTGCTGTTGTCACTGGTGATGGCGATTGCCTTTATGCCGGCGATGACCTTTGCCGATGATACGCCTGATGGTGATGTCGCGAAGATCGGCGAGACCACCTATAAGACGCTGCCGGACGCTGTTGCAGCGGCGAAGGACGGTGACACCATCACGCTGCTGAAGGATGCAGCTGGCAATGGTGTGATCATCTATGCAAAGGACGCGAAAACCCTGACGTTTGATTTCGACGGCCATACCTACACCATGAACGGCACGCCCGTGGGCAGTACCGGCACCGAGAATCAGGCGATGCATTTTGAAAAGGGCGGAAACATCACGCTGAAAAACGGAACACTCAAAGTGGCAGCAGCGAACGCTGAATTCGGAATCCAAAATTACAGTGATTTGACTCTGCGGGATTTCACGATTGATGCTGCGGACAATGATAAGTGCACTGATGCGCTGAGCCTGAACAACGGCGACGTGCAGATTCTGGGAAATTCGTCGATCAAGGCTGCCAAAGGACAGGATGCCTTTGATGTCTGTGTGACGACTCACTATCCGGACGGCGTACGCGTGACGGTCGATACGACCGGCGACATCGACGGTCTGGTTGAGTATGATTCCTGGGATGGCGTTCCGGCCGAGAACAAAACGGCCCTCACTATCAAAAATGGAGTGTTTAAGGGAGAGTTTACGGTTGAAGGGGGCCTGGAAGAAGCAGCCAAAGAAAAGATCAACATCTACGGCGGTACATTCAGCGGCAACGTTCCGATGGAATACCTGGCGGAAGGATGCGGCCTGACCATGAATTCTGATGGCACGTACGGAGTACGCAATATCCAACAGCAGGATAACGAGCTTATAGATCTGCAGAAGGAACTGGAGAACCTGAAGGCTAAGTATAAGAAGCCGGCGGCGGTTTCCGGCCTCAAGCTGAAAGCGGGCAAGAAAAAATTCACGGCCAGCTGGAAGAAAGCAGACCTTGCAAAGAGCTATCAGCTGCAGTACAGCACTTCAAAGAAGTTCAGCAAGAAAGCCACTAAGACGACCAGCAAGACAAAGCTGACGGTTACCAAGCGCAAGGCGAAGAAGACCTATTATGTGCGCGTGCGCGGCTACAAGACGGTTGATGGCGACAAGATCTGCGGCAAGTGGTCAAAAGCGGCAAAGATCAAAACAAAATAACTGCATTTAAATAGGTATATCTACTCTGTAATCTGCGGCATATGCCGCGGCAGGAAAAGCGCATATGCGAACGCCGGAGCTTCCCGCTGCGAGCGGCCTTTCGAAGGTCGCCGCCGGGAGGCTCTTTTTTTACTGCCGCAAAGCGGTGCGGACGAGGTCGTCACGCAGAGACACTCGGTTGGAGGCCGCCGCTCAGGGTATGCTGCGCCGCGCTGCTCTCAAGAGATGCGGCGGCCGGCCGCGAACCGGCGGACGCCGGCGGCGGATGGTCGGGAAGCAGCGGCTGACAGCAAGGCTCGCCGGAGAGATCCGGCGGGCCGTTCTTTATGGTCGATTTACTGTCGAGCTTTGGCGGGTTTCTGTGCCGCGCTGTCGGTGCGGCGTGCGCATCGCAACGGCGGATCGTACGGGCCGCCGCACGCTTTCCGCGAGCGCTTTCCCGGGAAAACAGAGAAATTCGCGGCAATGTTGTTCAAACAACATCGCACTGCATGCCGCGCATGGTACAATATGTATTTGTGGAGGGAAATCGTGAAGCAGAAACCCGGACTGCAGCTGACCATATGCATCATCGCGCTGATCGCGGCTTTCGTGTTCTCTCTTTATGTGGGGAGATATCCGATCCGGCCGAGCGAGATCCTGCCGCTGCTGCTGGAAAAATTCACCGGCAGCACCGGCGTTTCTGGGCTGGACAGTACGGTCTTCTGGAAGTGGCGGCTGCCGCGGCTGGCGGCGGCGATGCTGATCGGCAGCGCGCTGGCGGTTTCCGGTGCCTCGTATCAGGGGATCCTGCGCAACCCGATTGTCGCACCGGATATTCTCGGCGCGGCGTCGGGCGCCTGCTTTGGTGCGGCACTCGGCATCCTGCTGGGATTTTCGGCGGTTCTCGTGCAGATCACGGCGTTTGTCTGCGGGCTGGCGGCGGTCGGGCTGGCGTTTTTCGTCAGCCAGTCGCTGCGCGGCAGCGACCGCGGCGGCATTCTCATGCTGATCCTCAGCGGCATGGTGGTGACGGCGCTGTTTTCGGCCGGCATCTCGATCATCAAATACGTCGGCGATCCCTACAATACGCTGCCGGCGATCACCTTCTGGCTGATGGGCGGGCTGACGGCGGTTTCGCAGCACGATCTGCTGATTCTGGCGGTGCCGTATGCCGTCGGCATGGTGCCGCTGATGCTGCTGCGCTGGAAAATGAACGTCCTCTGCTTTGACGATGAGGAAGCTTCCGCACTGGGCAGCAACGCCGCCGCGCTGCGTGCCGTCATCATTCTCTGCGCGACACTGCTGACCTGCTCGGCGGTGGCGATCGGCGGCATGATCGGCTGGGTCGGCCTGATTATTCCGCATATCTGCCGCATGCTGACCGGGCCGGACCACCGCCGTCTGCTGCCGCTGACACTGGCGGCCGGGGCGCTGTTCCTGCTCCTGGTCGATGATCTGGCGCGATGCGTGTCGGCGCAGGAACTGCCGCTGGGAATCCTCACGGCGATCGTCGGCGCGCCGCTCTTCCTGGCGCAGCTGTATCGGATGCGGAAGAACATACTGCGATGAGAAAAGAGGTTGCCATGGATGCGATAAAAAACCAAACGGCGAAAAAGCGCCGGAGCAGCAAGCGGATCATTCTCATACTGGCGGCGATTCTGGTCGCCGCGGGGGCGGTGATCTTTGTTTTTGCGCAGCATCGGCCGATCACCTATGAACTGCAGGTCTCCGGCACAGTGACCGGGGAAGGAGTCGTCTCCTTTCTCGGCTATGATATCAATGTCTACAAAAATCAAGCCAGCAATCCCTGCGGGGACTGCCCCTATCAGCCGGAACATCTCTTCAAGGGCGACAACGCCGCCAGCGTCGCCAGGGCTGTCGCTGCCACGGTGCGCCGCGACGACAACCTCTGGCGCGTCAAAGAAGTGCAGGGTACGAAGGTGATTCTCGAAGAAAAGGAAGCGGGGACGGTGAAGAAATCCGACCTCGACGCGCTCAGTGCCCCGCCGGGCATCACCCTGCGGGACAACTATGACCACAAATGCGTCGGCACGGCCGCGAATGCCGAGGCGCCGAGCCGCCGCAGCGTCACCACACTGGAGGGCGACCGCGTCAGCGTGCCGGCCGACCCCCGGCGCATCGGCGCGATCTACGGTCCGTCCTATGAGTCGCTGTACGTTCTCGGGCAGGCCGATCGCATCGTCGTCTGTTCGGATGTGCAGAAAGAGGATTTTTCCTGGGCGGCGACCATCTTCCCCGAGCTGAAAAAAACGCCCTGTCTGGAAAACGTGCACAGCTCGGTCAATGTCGAAAAGCTGATGACTTACAAGCCGGATCTGGTCTTCACCTTTGCCCGCCCCAGCGAGACCAAGCAGCTGCGGGAAGGCGGCGTCAGCGCCATTGAGGGGGAGACGACACGCAGGCTGTCCGACGTGCCGAAAGAACTGAAGGTCTATGCAAAAGCTGCGGGACACGGTTCGATCAAAAAAGCCAACGCCTATGAAGAATATTTCAATGAAAAGGTGGCTTATGTGAAGGACAGGACGGCCGGTCTCTCCGCCGAGCAGCGGCCCGCCGTCTACTATGCGGCGATCACCCTGCTGACCACTTACGGCGGCGAGTCCGATATCCCCGATCTGATCGAGACCGCCGGCGGCACGGCGGTGACCGCCGATCTCAAGGCCGGCAACCACACGCAGATCAATTTTGAGCAGCTGGCCGCCTGGAATCCGGAGTATATCTTCCTCGACCACGGCGGCATGAACGGCGGCAAGAGCGTGGAAACGCTGCGCCGGGAAATTTACGCCGATGACAAGTACGCCGACATCGCGGCGGTGAAGAAAAAGCAGGTCTATCTGACGCCGACCGGCGCCTTCTACTGGGATATGGGGCTGCAGAAAATTCTCCTGCTGCTCAATGTGGCCAAGACCATCCATCCGGATCTCTTCCGGGATCTCGATATGGAAAAGGAAATTCAGACTTTCTACAAAAAGTTTTACAACTATCCGCTGACGAAAGAACAGGCACATCAGATCTACACGCGGCAGAATCCGTGATGCGCGGCTCCGGTGAGCGGAGCCGCGGGGTTCCTGCCCGGCAGAACCCGTGAACGGAACAGCGGAGGAACGGCGGCAGCGGCCGCCGGCAGGGAAGCATGGCAAATTACGATGGCGACGGAAATTGAACTCGACAACATCAGCTGCGGCTACAGCGGACACAGCGGTACCCATGTGGTGCTGGATCATTTTTCAATGCGGATCAAACGCGGTGAAATCTGGTGCATTCTCGGCAGGAACGGCGCCGGCAAGACGACACTGTTCAAGACCATCCTCGGCACGCTGCCGGCACTGGGCGGCAGCATCCGCATCGCCGGCCGCGATGCCGAAGAGATGAGCCGGCGGGAGATGGCACGGGTGATCGCCTATGTGCCGCAGTATCATACGCCGCCGTTTGCGTTCACCGTCCGGGAGATTGTCGTCATGGGGCGCAACGCGTACATCGGTACGTTCGGCGCGCCGGGTCCCGAGGACCGGCAGATTGCCGACCGGGTCATCAGGGATCTCGGCATTGAACATCTGGCGGACCAGGACTACACCCGCATCAGCGGCGGCGAGCGGCAGATGGTGCTGATCGCCCGGGCGCTGGCACAGCAGTCGGCGGTGCTGATGATGGATGAACCGGCCGCCAATCTCGATTACGGCAACCAGGTGCGCATGCTGCAGCAGATCCGCCGCCTGGCGGCGCGGGGCATCAGCGTAGTCTTTACTTCGCACAATCCCGAGCACGCCTTTCTCAGCCACGCAAAAGTCGCGGCCATTCTCGGCCGCGACCGGGTTGTGCAGGGGCAGGCGGAGGACATCATTACGGAAGAGCTGATTGCGGAGATTTACGGCATCCGCGCTCACATCCTTCGCGATCCGCAGGCTGCCGGAACGGCTGCCGGTGCAGCCATTCTGCCGCTGACGCCGGAGCCGGACGAGCAGGTCGGTGCGGACGGAGAGGACCGGTAAACAGAGGAGTCAGCCGTATAAGCCGGTCCAATTCGGCCGGGCATACTGCCGCCTTGCAGTCCGCATGCCCGCAATGCAGCCCGCATACCCGCCGTTCGGCCCGCATACTTGCCGTACAGTCCGCATACCCGCCGTTCAGCCCGCATACCCGCAATATTCCTCAGGCCGACAGCGGACAGAAGCGCTGCAGGCCGAGCAGGTAGATGGCGCCGGCGCCGCTGATGCCGTAGAAAAGGACGTCCGTGCCGATGTCGATATAGCGGTCCATGGTCGCGTTGGCAAAGACGCTGCTGGTGCAGAGAACGACGTCGGCCCATTCACGCACCACTTCCCGGTAGTCGTCGATGCCGTGCTTGACGACGACGCCGAAGCGCTCCGCGCCGACGTTGTCGGGATTGAGGTCGAGGACGCGCAGAGCAAACGTATCGTCGGCGGAAATCGCCTGGAAGAGCCAGGGCTGGTAGCCGACCAGGGCGACCCGGCCGCCGTCGTATTTCTCCTTTAGATGCTCGAGCCAGCGCCCGGAACAGTCCTTCGGCTCCATATCCTTGCAGTGTACAGTGTGATCGAGGCAGCCGAGGTGCCGGAGCACGGCGTTCATCGCCGCCAGGTAGAGCCCGCGGGCATGGGGGTCACGCTCCAGATCCATCGCCAGGATGTCGTCGAGCGGCCCTTCGAAGAGCGCCGGCGCGTCGGTGAAGGCCTGCCCGCGGCTGCCTTCGTAGGAAGCCTGCAGCATGATCTCTTTGCCGGTCAGAATCGGCATGTCGGTGCGGTCGGTGCGGCCGATGGCTTCTTCCGGTGAAAGCCCCTGGCTGGTGATGCGCACCCGGCCGGGCTTGACATCGTGCTCTTTCAGCACCGCGAGAAAGCGCTCCCGGATCGTGCGGTAGATCTGCGCGGCTTTGCCGCTGATGGCGGGACTGCCGTCCTGCCCGTTCACATTCAAGTTGTTGTCATGATCCATGTTCATTTTTCCGTCCTGTCTGTACATCGGCTGCCTCTGTTTCTGCCATTGTTTCCGCTGCTGCCTCTGTACGGGTTCCTGCTGTTGTCGTTTCTCCTATTGTCGTACCTTTGCCGCTGTCAGTCAAGGTTCCGCCTGCCGGATTCGCGGCGGTGCTGCATGGATTTGCGGCAGTGCCGCCCCCGTCGAATCCGCGGCGGTGCCGCCTTGCATCCGCGGCAGGCGTCGACAGCGGCGGCTGCCGGCACGGTGCCCGTACAGGCCTTATCGAGGGTGCGAAATATAACGGCAGTGTCTGCCGCCGCTATTTCTTAACCGTCACTTTTTTGATGCGGCTCCATTTCCCGTAAGCTCTGGTGCCGTCAGTTCTGGCCCAGTATGCTCTGGCGCAGACGTAGTACTTCTTTTTCGCCCTCAATCCGCGGATGGTCAGCGATCTGCCGCTGACCGTGCGGCGCGCTTTGGCGGCGTTCTTTTTCTGCCGCGCCCAGCCGATCTGGTATCCGGATGCGGCGGGTACTTTGCGGACGGTTACGCTCACTTTTCTCTTTTTGCCGCGCAGGCGGCTGACGGCGGCGCGGGCCGGCCGGCTTTCCGTGCGCACGACAAGGGTCGAAGCAGCGGCGCTGCCGGCAGTGTCGAGGCTGCGGACGTCGGCCGTCGTCTGGGCGGCGTTTTCGGCGAAAATCTTCAGCCGGTAGGTGCCGGCGGGCAGCGAGGCCGGCACGGTAAAGCGATAGGTGCCCGTTTTGGTGCCGGCAACGGTGGAAAATCCGTAGGCAGTGACGTGTCCGCTGTGGTCGAGCAGCAGTGCGGAGATGTGGTTATGGGTGCCGCGGCCGGGGTCGGTGACCTTGACTTTGATGACGCTGCCCTTGGCGGCTACAGCGCGGGCCGGCTGCCTGGTACGAAAGCCGGTGCTGCCATCGCGGACGGTGAGCAGCCACGGCTGCGAGCCGCTCGCCTGCGTCGTGGATACGGCGCCGAAGGTCGACTTGACGGTGCCGCCCCGTACGGTCAGGAAGACGCGGCGGGCGTCCAGCTTCAGCAGCGGCCGGACACCGGCGAGCTCGGAATCGGTGACCGCATTTCCGGCCTGAAATACGCTGCCGAACTGGCAGACAAAGGACGCATAGCCGTCTCCGGAGCCGGGATCCCGGAGCCAGTAGGGCAGGGACGCCCTGCGGGTGCCGTCGGGATCGGGCTGCCCGCTGAAGCCGTAGTCCCGCCGGACCATCTGCGCGCGGTCGGGGATTTCGACGGGGCCGGCAATCAGGCTGCGTTCGGTATCGTCAAAGAAAGCAGTGTTCTGCAGACAGCCGCTTCCGTTGAGCCAGGCGCGCAGCGAGGAAGCGTTCCAGTCATTGCTGCCGCCGCTGTCAAACGCCAGTTTCCGCGCCGTGTCGGTGTCCCGGTCATGGAGCACATCGGAGGAAAACAGCAGCAGCGACCGGCTGTTGACGGCGAGCAGATCCCAGAGTTGTCCCCTGCCGAAATACAGGCGCTGCCCCTGCCAGGAATGGCTGGAATAGTAGCCGGGATCGCTGTTTTCCGGACCGCTTTCGGGAGCGGACAGGGCAGCGGTGCCAAAGCCGACGTCCGCCTGCTGCGCGGCGCGGGCCGGCGCGGCCCACGGCAGCAGTGCGCCGCACAGTGCCGCGGTCAGGAGCAGCGGCAGGACGAATCGGCGTCGGCCGGTATAACGTAAATGGATCTGCATGAACATGGTGATCTTGTATGATTCGCAGGAACCGAATCATACCCTCCTTTCAGTTTTTTCGTTTGCGTTGCAGACACCCGGATTGGCATCCGGATACCGCGAACCATTGCTGATTCCTGCAAGGCAGGCCTGTAAAATGAAGTCTGCCAAAACGGCCGGGCACAACAGATGATCGTGCCCGGCCGTCTTTGTCTTCCGGCGAACGCTGACGGGCCGCGCAGAGCGGCATTCACAGCGAGCCGGCGGCATGGGTTCAGCGGTATGCGGTACAGTGCGTTATCTGGTTCGCTTGGAAACTCTGCTGCTCCACTTGCCGTAGATGGTTTTTTCGGTCGAATCCTTTTTGAAGGCTCTGACCTGGACGTAGTATCTGGTCTTCTTCTTCAGCTTCGCGAAGGTGACCCTGCTGCTCTTTGTCGTTTTGACTTTGGCGGCTTTCATGCTCTTTCTCTTTGCGCAGCGGAACTGATACCCGCTGACGCCGCTTGCTTTCTTTGCCCTGGCGGTGAGCTTTTTTCTGCCGGCTTTCAGGGAGGTTACTTTGCCTTTGCTGACACGGACTTTCGTCCATTGTGCATACAGGGTGCGGTCGTTCTGAATGGCCGTCCTGGAGCTGACTTTGCTGCCGCCCTTCCTGGCGGTGTACCATCCCTTGAGAGCGTATTTGCTGCGCTGCACGGTCGGCAGTTTGCCGAGCGCGGCGCCGGCCGCCAGCTGCCGCACCTGCAGGCTGAGCTTTTTCCCGCCGTTGGGCGTGAAGGTGACGGTGCAGGGGACGGAAATGGTGCTGCTGACACCGGTACCCGAAGTGAAGAGGCTGTTGGTGATGGTCAGTGTGTGTTCGCTGGTATCGGTTTTGAACGGAGCACCCGAAACGTTGAGACAGAAACTGTCGCCGTCCTGCACGACGCACCAGTAATAGTCAGTGTAGGTCTTGCCGCCCTGGGTATAGGTGCTGCTGTATTTTTCGGGCGATGCCGGTGCTTTGGCGCTGAAGGTCAGCTTGGTGCCGTCGATGGTCAACTCGGCGTTGGCCAGCCAGGCCGCGATGCCGTCGGGATCACCGGTCACCTTGAGCGGATAGGAATAATAGCCGAGTTCGCCGTTCGGGAAATCGACGCGCAGAGGTTTGGTGCTCGCCAGCGTGATGCTGGTGTCAGTCGGAATCTGCAGAGTGCAGACATCATCGCTCTGGAGATAGTCATCGTTGTACATGTAAACGCGCAGTTTGTCGCTGCTGTCGGCCGACGTCACGGTGAATTTACTGCCTTCGGCAGAAGCGGAGTAGCCGCTGCCTTCCGGGAAAGCGTTATTCAGCGCTTCGGCGATATTTTTTGCCAGTGCGGCGGTGTCCATCTTGTAGAACATGTGAGCGTGGCTGCTGACGGTATAGGCGTCACCGAATCCTTTGCCGGCCGTGATCGGCACCACGGCGTTCTTGCCTTCGTCGCGCACTTTGTAGACGACGAAGTGGTACATCGAGCGCACATTGGCCGGATGCGTGACTTCTGTGGTGATGCGGCTGGTATCCTGGCCGGTCTGATGGTCGAAGGTGACGCCGTTGGGGATAAATGTCGGTTCCACCGACACGGTCGCATCGCCGGCGGCACCGGTAAAGGAGAGCCCCTTCAGTGTGCCGGAGGCCCGGAACATACCGGCGTAGATGGCGGTGAACACCTTGGAGGTGTCGGTCGGGCTCTTCTGACAGTTGCCGATATCAATTGTCAGTGTCTTGCCGCTGCAGAAGTAGGTGCTGGGACGATAATACTCGTCGCTGGCGATGCTTCGGCCGGCAATCATGATATTGCAGCTCGGGCTGCTGCCGTAGATGCTGTTGTTCAGGGCGCTCTCGTCTGCGATGTTAACGTTCTGATCAAAGGTCAGCGTCAGCGTTACATGCTGATCGTATTCGGGATCTGCGGTGCCGCTGTAGGTCGCCAGCCGGTAGCCGGTGTTGGTGTTTTCCGCGGCCCGGACCGACTGCGGCTGCATCCAGGCAAAGCACGTCAGCAGCATGGCGATGACAGCCAGCTACGCGACTGCCGTGTGTCGACGTATCCTTGACATATACATGGTGTTGAGACTCCTCTCTTTTTCAAAATATAAGTACCTTCTCTATTTTAGCATCGCCTCGGAGCAAAATCTGTTGTTTGAGCAACAACAATAATGGTTTTTACAAGCGGCGGCTGTGTCCGGCGGCGAACCGGGCCCGGCACCGGCTGATCGGCTGACAAAACGGCCGAAATCCGCGTTTGAGAAGGCAGGTGCATGCCGATGATGCAGATCGGCGGCCATGCGGGGAGAGAAACAGCGGGCGGCGGTTTTGGCACGACTGTTTTCTTCCGCATGCTGCAGAGATTTTTGCGGAGAAAGAATTGCACAAATTGCCGATTTTGTTGTTATTCCAACAGAACAGACCGAACACAGGGTTTATAATGATAAAGATGCCTGTTGAGCGCAGCCATGCGGCGGCGTCGTACGGGTGAAATTTTTCTCGAATGCTGTGAGTGAAACGTATTGCGGAGGAGATATATCGCGGAAGAAAACTCCGTGCGCAGAAATGATGAGAGAGAAGCGAACAGGGAAAAGAAAGGGCGGTCTGCTGCGGCGTGCCGAGTGCGCGGTGCCGGCACTGCTTGTTTTTGTTTTTTTGTGCCTGCTGACCGGCTGCGGCGGTCGGGTGGACAGTGCCAAATCGCCGCGTCTGCAGACGATTTCGCTGCACGCTTATAACGAGGGCAGCATTGATCGGCAGTACGTCGAGGCGATCTGCACCTTTGACAAAGAAATCCGCCTCGAGAAAAAGCCGCTGAAGAATATGAAGATCACAATCGCCGACAAGCAGATGGAGAACATCAGGGCGAAGAAAAAGAGCGCCCGGGTTCTGGTGCTGAAGATTCCGGTGCAGGCGATTCACCGCGGCAATCTGAAGATCAAGGAAGAAAAAGAAGGAAAGGGCTATCCGGGTCTGCGCGATGCTTCCGGGAAATATCGCGTACAGACCTTTACCGCAGACATCCTGATCCCTTCCGGCGTCAGTCTGCATACTGTCTCCGCGCGATCCGACGGAGTTCTGACCACGCAGGTCAGGGGCACCTGGAAGATTCGCAACATCACTTGGCTGCGCTTTACCGACAGCGGCGAGACGGTAGAGAGCCGGATCATCTATGACAGTGAGATTTTCAACGGCGCCGTCGCGCTGCACGGACATGATTTTCTCACCAGCGATACGACGATGATTGCCGCCGACGCGGCCAGGACGCTGACGCGGCATTTCGGCGACCGCTATACGTTCCGCAGCCGGGGAGACCGGGTCATTGCCCGGAAGAAACACGGCAGCGGAAAACTGTCGCTGACGGTGTACCGCTATCGGCATATTAATCAGGAAGGAGGAAAATAACAGATCATGAACGGCATTTTGATCCGACGAGTGCTGCACGGCGCTGTTCTGCTCCTGCTGGCACTTGCCATTGTGCTCTCTGCCGGTATGCCGGCACAGGCCTATTTTCACCGCGGAGACGTAGACGTCAGTCTGGGGCGGAGTTCCGTCGCGATTCGTCAGGGCGGCAGCGAGACCGTCAGCGTCAGCTTTTCTCCATCGTCCGATCGACAGCTGCCGGGCTGCGGCATGGCCGAATGCCCGCAGACCTGCGGCGAAAAAGAATGCTTGAACGATGATAATCAGTGCACGTGTGCCGGCACCATCTATCATACCTATTACGCTTCCGCGAAAGTGACCTCGAGCAACACCTCTGTCGCCAGTGCGCGCTATCGGCACGGCGGTCTGCAGATTCGCGGCATTTCCGCCGGCACCGCGACGATTACTGTGACTGCTTCGCTGCGGCAGTATGATTCAACATCAAAGACGCTGCGTGTGCGGGTCACGGGAGCCGCGAAGAAATCGCGCAGCGGCAGCAGCGGCGGCAGCGCGTCTTCGGTCGGCCGGACGGCGAAAAACGATACCGCCACGGCGGTAAGAAAGTCGACAGCAGCCGGTCAGAGCAAGCCAAAGACAAAGGCGGAGAAAAAAGCGGCGGCTAAGAAAAAAGCAAAACAGAGCGAGAAGAAGATCCGCAGCCGCAAGGGAATCGTCTATACGGAGGACATCATCGATTATGCGAACGGGAGCGATCTCTTCCGCAAGATCAAAGGGAAAAAAGAGTATGCGCTGTTTCAGAAAAAAGGCAGCGGCGAAAATGTACTCTACTCCTGGGAATTTGACGGCCGTGAGCTGGAGAACACGCACGATGTCAACATGACCCTTTCGCTCAGCGATACCGCCGGGAAAAAGATCCGCAAGGCTGCGCACGGAAAGGAAACGGTGTATCTGCACTTTACGGAGCAGAAAGAGTTCCCCGGCCCCGCCCGGCTCTATATCAATATGAAGAATTACTGCCGCAGCGGCGATAAGCTTTATCTCTACCGCTACGATGACAGCAGCGGCAAAGCGGTGCCGATGAAGGACACCTGCACGGTCAAAGACGATTATCTGAACCGCACCTTCACCCGCGGCGGCACGTATCTTCTGACACGCCAGGAGATCCCGGCACATCCGCATGCACTGCCGATTGCCGCCGGCATCGCCGTCGCGGCAGGTGCCGTCGCGGTGATCATTTCTGCCGCGCGCAGGAGGAAAGAGTTATGATTGCGATCCGGGACCTGAAAAAATCATTCGGCCGCGGCGCGCCGGTGCTGCACGACGTTTCCGTCAACATCGCCGACGGCACCATCTACGGATTGACCGGCTACAACGGCGCCGGCAAGACGACGCTGCTGAAGCTGCTCTGCGGCATCTACCGCCCGCAGGCAGGAACGATTCGTATCGACGATGCCGAAGTCTATGAAAACCCGGCGGTCAAGCGGAAGATGTTCATGATGACGGAAGAGCTGTTTATCCTGCCGCAGGCGACGCTGCCGCGGATGGAATCCTTTTACCGCGGCTACTATCCGACCTGGGACAGCGGCGTCTACACCCGCCTGATGCGCTATTTCAATCTGCCGGCGAACCGCAGCATCAACGAGTTTTCCAAAGGCATGCAGCGGCAGACCGGCCTGATGACGGCGTTCGCGTCCGGGGCGACCTATCTGCTGCTCGACGAGGCGTTCGACGGTCTTGATCTCGGCATCCGCCGCACGATGCGTCAGCTGCTGCGCGAGTACGTGAAGGCCCGCAGCGCGACGGTCATTCTCACTTCGCACAATCTGGTGGAGCTGGAGCAGTGTGTGACGCGCTTTGGCATGATCGATGACGGCAGTCTGCGCTGGGACATGTCGGTCGAGGAACTGCGCCGCAGCGGCCGCACACTGGAGGAGTTTTTTCTGGACAGGAAAGAGACGAACTACGATGAACCGAGCAATATCTTCTGAGCAAACCCTTTTTCGGCACGACCTGCGCCAAGTGCTGCGGCGCCATCTCGGCCTGCTGATCGTCGGGGCAGCTGCCTTTCTGATCCTGATCCCTTTTGCCACGGCCTGTCTGCCCGGCGATTCGATTTTTCAGGTCGAAACCACGCATGCGCAGCTGCGTTTTCGCCTGATCAGCGAGCGCTTTGTGATTCCGGTCTACTGCTGTACGATTTTCTTCGCCGCGGCAGCCGGCCTGTCGCTCTTCGGCTTTCTGCTGAAAAAGCGCGAAACGACGTTTTATTTTTCCGTCGGCCTGACGCGGGGGAAGCTGATGCTGTCCCGCTTTCTCGTCGGCATTCTCAGCCTGGTGCTGGTCACCTATATGCCGATGTTTGTTTCGCTGCTGGTCAACCGGATCGCGCTGGGCAGCTACACCGAAGGGATCTTTGCCAACTGTCTTTTCTGCTCCACCGGGCTCTTCCTGCAGGGCCTGATCGTGTTTCTCTGCAGCGTCATCGCCTGCATGCTGGCCGGCACCGGCGCGGAAGCGTTCCTCTTTGATCTGCTCTTCCTCGGCGGGCCGACGGCGCTGCTCTATTGCTGCGACCGGCTGACGGTGCGGATGCTCTGGGGCAGCCCCTACGGCGCCGTCAATTATTCCGGAACAACGACGATTGCCGCCGGTCTGATGAAGCGCTTTGCTGCCGGCAATCCGCTGCTGTTTTTCTATCACGATCTGAAGAAGTATTCGGTGTTCTGGCGGGCGCTGGGCCGGGACCGGGCTGACGACTTTTCCCCGCTCATTCTCCTCGGCTGGGCGCTGGCCGCCGTTGTCCTCGCGGCGCTGGCGTATCTGGCGATGCGGCGGCGTCACGCCGAACAGGCGGAACTGTCCGGGCAGAACCGGGTGCCGCTGCTGGTGCTCTTTCTGCTCAGCGGCTTCTGCGTGTTTTCCGTGGTCTTTGTGCTGTTTGTCAACAACAGCACCGCGGTGGCCGCTCTGCTCTCGGTGCTGGCGGTCATTCTGCTGATGCTGCTGTGGAATCTCGGTCTGATCCGCACCGGCGTCCGCTGGCCGCAGCGTCTGATGCGGGTACTCGCGGAATCAGCGCTGGTGGTCGGCGTCGTGGCCGTGTTCGTGCTGGCCGGCAATGGCATCATCGGCCGGCTGCCGGCGGAGAACGAGATCAGCTCGGTGCAGATGACCTACACCGGCACGCCGGCTCTGGCCGCTTCGAATGCGACGGGCAGCAGCACCGGCACGGCTTACTACCTGGAATCACAGAACCGCTACCGGCGCCGCGCCGATGTCCGCACGGTGCGCTCGATCAACGCCGATCTGGTCCATATGGGGCGGGCGAAGATGCGGATGTCGAAGGAGGATTTCGGCCGTACGGTGGTGCCCTATGACGTGCAGTTCACCTATGTGCTGAAGGACGGCCGCATCGTCAAGCGCTACTACGACCGTGCCTCGCTGTCGATTCTCGAAAAGATGACCGGAATGGATGACAGTCCCGCCATTCGCGCGCGGCAGCAGTCGCTGCTGAAGGGCAATCTGGACGGTAGCGAAGTGAACTGGACACAGGAAGCGTATCAGTCCGGCACCATCTACCTCTCCAACACCTGGCTCGACAATCCCTATCAGCTCAATCTCTCCGGCAAGAGCCGGCAGGAATTGCTGCAGGCGCTCGCAGAGGACGTCTCTGCGCAGAGCATCGAGGACCGCTACTTCCCCGATGAGGATGCTGTCGGCCTGCTCTTCTTCACCCTCGAGGGAGAGGACGACCTGACGACGTTCTCCTGGCACGTCGGCTGCGCGCCCGTCTTCCTGACCAGAGAGTACCGGCATACCCTGGCCTTCCTCAGCAAACACCATTTCCGCCGCTGTCTGCAGCAGAACGAGCAGGTGGAGGGCGTTTATCTGCAGGAATACAACCCGTATTCCGGCATCAACGGCCGGGCAACGCCGCTGTCCAATATCTTCCTGCTCTATCAGGGCGACAGCACCAATGATTTTCTGGTGCAGACCGACTTCGGCAAAAAGCAGATGATCACGAATCCGCGCCGGCTGCGCAAGATCGTGCCCAATCTGCGCAGCACCTACTGCATGACGCGCGAGGGATGCCTGGCCGCGGTTAAACTGGAGGGATACGATATGTACGTCTACAAATATCTGCCGGGCAGTCTCAGCGATTATCAGTAGCGCGGCGGACCGCAGCGATTGCAGCGGCTGCGTGCCGAGCGATCAGTGATACCTTCTGCGGGCGGTGCGTCGAGCGGCTCGCGCTTCGGAACTCTGCGGCCGGCGGTTCCGCGCGGGCGGCTCACAGACAGCAGGCAGACTGAAAAGAGAGCCCTGCGGCTCTCTTTTCGAAGAGTTTGGCCGTTTCCGGCGCCCGGCCGGAAAACAAGGCCTGAAAATAATGCGTTCTGGCAGAGAAATAGATATTATTTTTTGATGATAAACGGATTCAGGGCTGTGGCCACCGCCTCGATCGGGATCGTCTGCATGGCGACTTTTCCGGGGCCGGTAACGACGGTGTTGAAGAGACCCTCGCCGCCGAAGAACATGTTCTTCATGCCCTTGACGGCTACGATATCGATCGTGCAGGTGGCGCTCATGTAGGCGAGATATCCGGTATCGCAGATCAGCTGCTCGCCGGCGCCCAGTTCGTATTCGACGGTGGCGCCGTCGATCTCCAGAAAGGCTGTGCCGTTTCCCTCCAGTTTCTGCATGATAAAACCCTCGCCGCCGAAGAGGCTGGAGGCCACCTTCTTGCGGAAGAAAATGGAGAGTTCAACGCTGGATTCGCTGGCCAGGAAGGCGCGCTTCTGCGCGACGATCGGGCCGTTGCTGAGATCGAGCGGTACGATGGAGCCGGGAAAGCTGGAAGCAAACGCGATTTCGCCCGGGCCGCCCTGCGCCGTGTACTTGTTCTGGAAGATGCTGTCTCCGGACAGCATGCGGCCGAGTGATTTGCCGAGACCGCCGGTTCCCTGCGTCTCCATCTTCATGGACGGGGACATCCAGGCCATGGCTCCTTTTTCCGTGATCATCGCTTCGCCGGGTTCCAGTGAGCAGATCACCACCGGGAGCTGATCCCCTTCGATTCTGTACTGCATGTTTCCTCCTTTTTTGTTAACCAAGATGCAGTGCGGCGTGACGCCCGCACCGTTTACCCCTACATTTTACCATACTTTGTAAAGAAATGACAACGAAGAGGGTGCTGCCGGCGGCATTTTACCTGTCGTTAACAATGCCGTGCACGGCGTGCGGGGCGGGGGTGCGCAAGAATGCACGCTCTATTCCGACAGGGCCAGGGAGCCGAACCGCTGCGCGTCCCGCCGGCGGCAGACGGCGTAAAAAGTGATGTAAGCGGCATCGTCGATGATGGGCACCTCGATGCGCCTGGTTTCCGCGGGGTGATAGAGACGCCGTGCGGTATCGGTGCTGAAGGCGGGCAGGGAGGAGTGTTCCCGGAGGGTGTCGAGATCGCTCGGGTTCTTCTGCTGGATAAACCGGGAAGAGGGCAGACTGCGACGCACCAGCGGCCCCCAGATACCGAGATTTTCCTGGATCAGAAACGTTTCGCCGTCAATGCCGGCGAACGAAACGGATTTCACGGCAGCCGCGGGATGTGCGGGCATGACGGAGAGGAAGAGATGCTCGGTGAAGAGCTTCTCGGCTGCATAGCCGCTTTCTGACAGCGGCCGGCTGAGGACGGCGATCTGACAGGCGCCTTCGTCGAGATCACGGATGATCTGTGCCTCCTCCGCGAGCATCTGGGACTGCAGCGGCACATCGGGAAAGCGGCGCAGAAGGATTCGCTGGATCGCGGTCAGCGGCGCCGGAGCGCAGCTCTCGATGGTGATCAGGCGCTTCTGCTTTTCCTGCTGACGAACCCGCTCCGCCATTTCTTTTTCCAGGCGCAGAATTCGTTCCGCGTAGGCGGCGGCCAGTTTCCCTTCCTCGTTGATTTCGATGCGGTTGCCCATATGCGTAAAGAGGGGGAAGCCGAAGAGGCCTTCCAGTTTGCGGATGGATCGCGTCAGCGCGGGCTGTGTGATGTTCAGCTGCTGTGCGGCGCTGGAGAGACTGCCGCAGGCGGCGACGGCTGCGAGCTGTTCCAGAAGATAGATTTCGATCATTTTGCCTCCTTGTGCTATTACTATTGATTATACATCTGTTACCGAAAGGCAATATACATTTATTTAAAATTACGGTATTATTATATCGTACCAGGGAGATAAAACAATAAGCGGTACGCATAACGGGAGGGCAAACGATGAAATACAAAACATTGAACAACGGAGCAAAAATGCCGATGGAAGGGTTCGGTGTCTTTCAGATCGAGGATCACGATCAGTGCCGGCAGGCGGTGCTGGATGCATTTGCGAGCGGTTATCGCCTGATCGAAATGTAATTGGAACATTTAATACGATTTAACAATGTCTCTGACAGGGGTGTCATCCGGCTCTTAGGGGTGTCGTTTTTATCAAACTGTATTTCATAGAAAGGATTAAGAGGATATTGCAATGGAACAGACTTATATTACACTTAATAATGGAATAAAAATGCCGCAGTTCGGAATCGGGACGTTCTTACTTACGCCGGAGCAGGCAGAAAATTCAGTGCTGGCAGCACTTCAGGATAAATACCTGATGGTCGATACGGCAAACGCATATATCAATGAGAAGGCTGTAGGCAGAGCCATCGAGCACTCGGGCGTAAGCCGTGATAAGCTTTTTGTCAGCACAAAACTCTGGCCAAGTGAATATGAAAATAAGAATGCAGTCGAGGAGACTCTTTCCCGTCTGAACCTGGATTATGTAGATCTTCTTTTCCTGCATCAGCCGGCCGGAAATTGGAAAGCAGGATATAAGCAGCTTGAGGAAGCCTGCAAAGCCGGCAGGATTCGCTCTATCGGTATTTCCAATTTCGAGGGAAAATATATGGATGAGCTTCTCGACTGGTGCGAGATCAAACCGCAGGTCATTCAGGTTGAGGCACATCCGTATTTCACACAGGAAGAACTCAGAAAGACGCTTGATCAATACGGCATCAAGCTGATGGCATGGTATCCGCTCGGACATGGTGATAAGTCTCTATTGCAGGAGAAGGTATTTGCAGACCTCGCTGCCAAGTACAAAAAGACACCGGCACAGATCATCCTTCGCTGGCATATCCAGATGGGATTTATCGTAATTCCCGGTTCCAAGAACCCGGATCACGTCCGCCAGAATATCGACATCTTCGATTTTGCACTTACGGATGATGAGATGGCAGAGATCGCAAAGATCAACAAGAATGTCCGCTACTACCACAGGACAGACGAGCAGCTGAAGCAGTTTGCTTCGTACAGCCCGCAGTATGAAGCCTGAGTAAAACTATATGATAAAAGAGCAAAGGAGGAGCCGGTATCTGAGCAGATACTGGCTCCAAATTGTCCTACTCGCTGATTTGTGTGCACTTGATATGCCTCATCTGCCTTTCGTTTTTCGGACCATTTTCTTTTTGGATGGTCCAGTCCATTGACACGAGGTAGTAAGTACCTGAATTGTCCGATGCTCATGCGCAACAATTTAATGATGATATAAATTTTTAATTTTCCTATCAGCAGGGTGTTGCGGCATTTAGCGCCGATTGCAAACAACCGGACGCCAGCGTCTGCGGACACCAGTACGGGAGAAGAGCGAAGAATAAAAAAGCCGTGAATGGCGCAAGATAGCGCTGTTTCCGGCTTTTTTGCCCCGGTCATTTAAAATGGCATTGTATCAAAACGTGAGTGCAAATCGACACGGCTGCCGCGTATTTCAATGAAGAAGAGGTCGGCAGAGCTGTCGGGGACAGCGGTGTTCCCCGCGATCGGCACTGGCGAAAAAGTATTATAAGAACATCTGTCAGATCATCCTCCGATTTGAAAACCAGGAGGGCATTATCGTGTTCCCGAAATCCACGCATGCGGAACGCATCAAGAACAATATGGAAATCTTTGATTTTGAACTGACCGAAGAGGAGATGCAGAAGATGCGGTCACTCGATACCGGAAAGAGTGTCCGTGATCCCGATGCGCCGGGGGTGGAGGAAATGCTGCGCGGTGCGTACGATATCCACGCCGACGACTGACGGGATCTAACGGCGGACGCCGCAGGAAAGAAGCCGTATTGGAATGGGCATGACATTTCGTTGGCACGACTGCTCTCCGGTTTCAGCCGGAGAGCAGATTTTTCGTTACGTTGGTTTTGCAGGCAGACACAGTCTTCTCCATGACGTCTCATCTTGTTCGAGGCTCTTTTTTGCTGAGAAAGTGCAGGATAAGAATTCCCTGCGGTGGTATGACCTCAGAAATATGATAAGTTTCGTAAATAGGCACCATATCGAAAGAAATTCCTGGATGTGACATACTGTCGATAAATTCCCTATCTTCGGCAAGTAGTTGGTCAGTAAAATTGAGCTGCGCCCAGTATGTGAAGCAGGAAGCGTCAGCGGCCATCGCATACTTCACCAATGCTACACGACACGACGCATCACCGCAGGAATGCAACTTGACTGATACATTGTGTGCAGTTGCAATATCAACGGCATTTTTCAATACTTCATATTCCAAATTCAAAGAGCCTCGTGTTCCAGGCTGATCGCTGTAATCTTCCAGCAGATATCCGGTGTAATTCCCCGGCGTACCATCCAGAAACTGTTTCATAAACGGGATTCGATACATTCCACGGCCTTCTTTTTCTGCTTTTCCCCGCAGCATTTCGAATTGATCAATATCCATCAGCAAGTTCAATGCTGCATTGACACGTACCTGAAGGGAATGATTTGATGCCATGTCTAAATACACATCTGGGAAGGAAAGATCGCAGTTTAAATAGGGCGTCATATCACTAATCGATGTAATCCCCATGGACACCGTGTTGTGTAGATATCGCTGTGCCAGATCACGCACTTCATCATGAGTGAACGCGAACGCATACCGTGTCGCTAGTGAAATCGCTGTGTCCAGCAGTTCACCAGTTGGTTCACCGTGCTCGTCGCGAACAATGGTACCTCCCTGCGGAACCGCCGTAGAAGCATCGATATGGCAGGTGCGAAGCGCCCGGCTGTTCAACCATGCGGCGTGAAGTTCCTCATCAAAGAGGATAACCGGTCTGTTTCCAATCGCGCGATCCAACAATTTTCTGGATATTTTTGCACCTTTTGGCCAAGACGGAATGCGAAACCCGAATCCCATCCACCATTCTTCTTCCGATGCCGCAGATGCCGCCTGTTTTGCTGCTATCTTTGCCGTTTCCTCCGGCGAATGAGCATCGTACAGTACAGCGTATTTGTCCATCAGTCCTGCCTGAATTACATGTACATGGCAATCATGCAACCCCGGCACAATCAGACACTCCGGCGGGAAAGATCGGATCTCTGTAGTATCTCCACAATATTGCTCTATTTCCCCGCCGTTTCCGACAGCCAAAATCTTATTTCCCTTTATTGCAATATATGCATTTTCATGTTCGATCAATCTGCCACTGTAAACAGCACATCCCGTCAGAATCATATCCGCTTTGTCCGATACTGCCCCTCTCATAACTATCACGCTTCCTTCTTGACTGCTTTCTCGTATCTTTCTCCATAATCAAATCCGCCGATACCCGCCTTCTGAATTGCTTTGCCATAGATGAAATACACCACGAGTGCAAAAGCACAGGAAGGCAGACTGGCTGAAGTTTTAGTAAATATGGATGCATACTCCCAAGTTGCCGGATTGAGGATCAAGATATAGATAGTGATCGACATCGCCAAAATGATGATGCCGCCCCAGTTTCCTCCTCCGAAATATCGCATTTCTGAATCTCTGGAAGTATTATAGAGCGCTCTCAGATTGATATGACCTTTGCGGAAATAATAGTAGTCCAGAATCTGGATCATCGACATAGGTCCGAAAATCGCGGAGCTGTAGTTCATCAGCATCTGATAGTTGTTGTACATAAAATCTTGGAAAAATGATAGGATAATAACTGGTATCAGAAAGCTGATAGTAACAACAATCCACTTGTGATTGGCAAACACTTTATAATTTTTTAATCCCAGGCATGTATTGTAGTAAGCATAAGAGCCGGATGTCAAATTGGCCAAAATGACAAAGCAGAGGGCAAGAGCACCAAATCCGATGCCGCCCAGCGGAATCATCCATTCTGTCGGATCCGAACTTCCTACAGTATATGCAGAAGCTGCGGATAGCAAAGCTACCAGTACTGGCATTATGGCTAGTCCTATGATATTGCCCCACAACGTAGAACTCTTCGTCTTATTCAACCTTCCCAATGCGCCCAGCCCCGGCCACCAGGAAATACCGGCGCCAATATTCAACTCCAAGGCCAGGAGAATGTTAATAGTTTTCCCCGGATAAGGTGTCATTGCCTTGGCATTCCAGATATCGGCCCAGCTGTTTTTGGAAATCAAAGCCACAGCCATAATGATAATGCAGACGATAAGTCCAGGTACCATGATTCGATTCATTACTTTCAGTGCTGCGGGACCGATATAAACAATTACCCACATTATTGCAACAGCGATCAGCGTAAACAATGTAACACCCATCGTCGACATCTTATGTCCAACCAGCGCGGTCATTAGACTATTCGACGAACGCGCACACATAGAGCCTAAAATAATAACCCAGCCGATATTCAGCAGCAGGAAAACAGCAAACACAATTTTCATGCCGATCTTGCCAAAAAAGACCCCGATAGATGTATATGTATCGATGCCGTATTTATGCGAAATAATCGATACTGCCACTGCTACCAGCATAGTGCCCAAGAGATTTCCCGCAAGTGCCGTGATAATTGCCATCTTAAAGCTTACAATAGTAGCCAACAGACCGCCTGTCAAAAAGCACCAAGTCGCAATTCCGTATCCGGTATTAGCGAAAATGGAATCCATCATGCCATACATACGTTCACTTTTCAACAATGGCATGGAACTGAATTTTGCTTCTTTCGTATAATTATCCAAACCTCTCACCACCTTTTAGATAAAGCAGACAACCGTAAGAATCGCACCTGCAATCGTAACGGCGATTAGCAGAAAACGGCTCAGCGGATGCAGATCCTCATAGCTTTCCTGCTCCTGTTCTGCAACAGCAACTCGATGAATCAATTCATCCTCTGACTGTTGTTCAAAATCCGTGTTTCCTTCCAGTTCGGCTCTCACTTGAGCCTCATTCCCGAGTTCCAGCAAGTTAATCACCTCCTTAAATAAGAGCTTCTCCATAAATAAGTACGTTCAGTATACTGTTGTTTTTATCGAATTCACAGAATATTCTTGCTTAATAACTGACTTTTGTGATAACATTTTTAAAAAAACTGAAAACAATTAATGATCAACAACAATTTTATCGCAACAAAATCAGTTTTCGGAGGATTTCATGAAACAGATAATACAATATGAGGATGAATTGGCTGTTGCCGTGAAGGTCATGGAAATCAACACTTACCCTATCCACTATCATGAGGATGTGCAGATTATTTTTGTATTGGAAGGGGAATTATCATTAAAATTATTTTATGCAAAATACCGCCTTCAACCTGGCAGCATCCATATCATACACGCAGATGATGTTCACTCTTTAACGCGTATATCCGAGCATAATCTGGTTGTGGTTCTTTCCTTCTGCAGTGAATATTTCCAGAGCGTATTTCCGCACTTTACTTCCACTGTTTTCATAACGAATATCGTTGACAATGATACTTTTTCAAAGAGCAATATATTAAAGGATCAGATTTTCGCTATCATCCATGAAAAGTACTTTGCGTCGCCGGGGTACCACTCACGAATCAATAATAAGGCCGTCGCACTGATTAATACATTGATGAAAAACTTCCGCGGCTTTGTCATCGATCCTGCTTCCAAAGCTTTCATCCATAAAACATCCCATGACTATATGCAGGTAACTCGGATCAGCCGCATTATCCAGTACGTATACGAAAACTACCCCTACAAAATCAATTTATCTCAACTGGCGGAACGAGAGCAGATCAGTACGTATTACTTATCGCATATTTTTCGCAAACTGGTGGGAATGAATTTCCGTGATTTCCTCGGGATGATTCGTGTAGAAATGTCAGAAACCGCAGTCCTGTCCACTCAGCGAAGTATCGCGCAGATCGCACAGGATTCCGGGTTTTCGGATGCCAAATACTTTGTACAGCAATTCTATCATTACCTCGGCTGCCATCCCAAGGAGTACCGCAATAAATATTCGTCTCAAATTCTGGGTGCACTGCAGCCGGACATTAATCTGTTTCCTCTGACTCATCTGCAGGGCATTGCCGAACGACACACTCAATATCCAATTTTCAAGCATCAGGATAATGTCATGCAAACCATCGAAATCTCGTTCACCGATTCCCCGATCGCCAGTATGAAACTACCGAATGCTGCACTTCTAACACTGGTCAACATGGCATCTTTTCTGGAAAATCAACAGATAGCTGCCTCAAAATCACCGTCGACTCTTTATCAGGATTTATCACCTCATGCAGGGATTCTGAAACTTCTTCAACAATTGACAGACAACCCACAGAATTTTCGCTGGCCAAAGCTGCCGCTGATCGACAGTGCCGATCGGCAGGACGGCCTGTTCACCATCTGCGGGCTGAAAAAACCGGTTTATTATTTCGTGAAATTGCTAAGCCGGTTGCCTAGTACGGTAACCAATACCGGCAATTATTATATCGCTTGTTGTGCGCCGGACGAGCATTGTATCATCGTTTATAACGAAAGCGAAACAGATACCATGACGTGCGGAATCATTGCTCACGATATTAAGGATAACTATCGGCTGGATGTCTATGAGAAGGCACGACGTCGGCATCCCGGCTCTTCCAGTCGTCATGCGGTGGAGCATATCGAAGTGATTGATCCGGCAGATATTCCACGGTTTGCAGAATTGCAGGTGATTGCCTCCGTTCAGCCGGAACATCTGGCTGCTGGAGAAATGCATTGGGAGGACAATGCCTATCCGCAAAGGCTGGGGCCTGAAAGAACACGCTATACCTGGCCGTTCAGAAGGATGCAGCAGGCCGGTGCTGTACTTTGCGGCGGCAGCGACTGCCCCGTTGTGACCGGAAATCCTTTCTGGGGAATTTATGTCGGTAATACCCGAAAGTATTATGACGGGTTGCCGGAAGAAGGCTGGAATCCGGAAGAGAAACTAAGCGTCCGGGAATTGATTGATATGTATACGAAACATGCTGCCTACGCTGAAAGCAGAGAACATGAATTAGGTATACTTGAACCGGGCATGCTGGCAGACATTGCCGTACTGGACCGCAATCTCTTTCAACTCGAAGGCAGCACGGAAATACGTAATACGCAGGTGCTGTTGACTATGGTAAATGGGGAAGTTGCCTACGAAAAATAATACGCTGTGACCAGAAGGTTAAGGTGATATCCCGAATAATAATCGATTATACTGGAGTAACATATCGACCGCAATGATGAAAGGATATCGCTGCTGTGCGGCAAAACGGGGGATTAAGGGACTCTCTGCCAGTTTCGCGAAGGTTTTCAGGAAGTTGAATGTCCGTGGTTTCGCGAATACTGACGGGAGTCCTTTTATGTCTGTCGATGTGAATATACTATGCGGCGTGAAGCCGCCAAGGCATCTGCTCCATTTCGTGCATAAAAGCGCCGCTGCGGTGTGAAATTCCCGCCGCTTTCAGGGTCAGCTTATGCTATACTGACTGTATGAAAAAAGAACTGGAAACATATCTGCCCAAATTTGAAGACTGCCTGCAGCACGAAGTCTCGTTCTGCACGGCAGCCTGTCCGCTGGGACTGGATATCGACAAATTTATCAGCCGCCTGGAAGAAGGCCGCTTTAATGCGGCTTACAAGGCCTATCGCGACGCCGCCGGCTTTCCGTTTATCGCTGCGGCGATCTGCGATGCGCCCTGCCGGTCGGTCTGCCCGCTGGCCGGGGAGAACGGCGGCGCCATCGAGATGAACCGGCTCGAACAGGCGGCCGTCGCGCACGCCACCCGTCTGGAACCGACGCGCTACAATCTGCCGCCGAAGAAAAAATCCGCTGCCATCATCGGTGCCGGCCTCAGCGGCATGGCCTGTGCGCTGCGTCTGGCTACAAAAAAATATACGGTCACCATATACGAAAAGAGCGGCCGCATCGGCGGTGCGCTCTGGGAACAGATGAACCCGGCTGTGTTTGCAGAGGATTTCGAGCGGCAGCTGGCGCACTTGGATTACGATCTCCGCCTCGATACCGAAGTCACCGCGCTCGACGAGATCGCCGCCGGCGTAGACGCTGTCTATGTTGCGACCGGCGCCGGCGGCACTGATTTCGGGCTGGCAGCTGCCGGCGGCCCCGGCGATCATTCCGGCAGCGATTCCGACCATCATTCCGACGACCCGGGCGATGTCCGCATCGGGGAAACCGGCATCTTTTTCGGCGGCGCGCTGCGCGGCCGCGACCCGATTCACGCCCTGGCCGACGGACTCAATATGGCGACGGCCATCGACAACTTCACAATGACCGGCCGCATTGAATATCCCCAGCCGCGGCACACCGACGCGGTGCTCGATCCGGCGGCGCTGCGCCCGAGCCGGACGATCGTGCCGGCTGCGGAAGTTTACAGCGAAGAAGAAGCGGCCGCCGAAGCAAAGCGCTGTCTGCACTGTCAGTGCAATGCCTGCCAGCTGCACTGCGATCTGACCCGCTATCTGCATAAATGGCCGCTGCGTCTGCGCGATGAAATTCAGGCCACGACGACACCGGGCCGTTCCGAGCTGAAGGCGACGCCGGCGATCCGACTGATCCATACCTGCACGCACTGCGGTCTCTGCCGTGAAACCTGTCCGCAGGATATCGATCTCGACGGACTGATCCAGGCGGCGCGCTTTCGCATGCATCAGATCGGCCGCACGCCCTGGGCATTCAACGATTTCTTTCTCCGCGACATGGATTTCAATCACAGCGATGCCGCGTACCTGTGCCGCAAGTCGCCGCACGGTGCGGCCCGCATTGCGTTCTTCCCCGGCTGTCAGCTGGCAGCCAGTGCGCCCGAACTGGTGCTCACCGCGTACCGCTGGCTGCTGGAACACGAACCGGACTGCGGCATCTTTCTCGGCTGCTGCGGCGTGCCAGCGCGCTGGGCCGGCAGCGAAGAGCGGCATCTCGCGGAGCTTTCCCGCATTCACGATGAGTGGGAACGGCTGGGCCGGCCGATGCTCGTGCTCGCCTGCCCGACCTGCCGCAATCAGCTGCGGGAATATCTGCCGGATATCGAAACCGTCTTTCTCTATGAAAAAATGGACGAATGGGGCATCGAGGTGCCGTCGGCGGAAACGGTGCGGCAGATGCTGAGCGCGCCGGCGGGGGACGCCGCTGCCTCCGCTGCCGGCGAGGATGACTCGGCACTGACGAATGCTTTGACGGCTGCTGTCTTTGACCCCTGCGCCACGCAGGCGGACGAACCGGTGCGGCAGGCAGTGCGTCGTCTCTGCGAAAAGATGGGCGTGACCTTGCGGCCGCTGCCGCTGCAGGAACGCTGGAGTGCCTGCTGCAGCTACGGCGGGCAGGGCATGATCGCCGATCCCGACTTTACTCGGCAGGTGCGCCGCCGGCGGATCGGCGAGAGCGATGCCCCCTATATCACCTACTGCATCAACTGCCGCGACGCGTTCGCCGCCGAGGGCAAGACCGGCCCGCATCTGCTCAATCTGCTCTTCGGCATTCCGCCGCGGCTCGATACCGTCAGCGCCCGGCGCCGCAATCGCATTGGCCTGAAGGAGCGCCTGCTGCGCGAGTTCTGGCAGGAGAGCCCGGAACCGTCACTCGCCGGGCCGGCGAGTCAGGATCTGTCGGCGGCACCGGAAGTGAAACCCTGCGCGGAGCGCCCGATCCGACTGGAAATCTCCGACGAGCTGCGGCAGAAGCTCAGCAGCCGATATATCCTCGAAGAGGAAATCACCAATGTGGTGGCTTACTGCGACCGCACCGGGAGGTCGCTGTACGACACCGAACGCGGGACGTACAGCGGATATCGGAAGATCGGCAGCATGACCTACTGGGCGGAGTATCGGAAGACTGCGGAGGACGATCATTTTACGCTCGTCAACGCCTGGTCGCATCGCATGGAAATCGAACTGGAGATGGTCTGGAATGGAAAAAAAGTCGAACATGATCTGTAATCGCTGCCGCTTGCCGCTGGAAGAGATCGATGTGACATTCCGCTATCTCGGCAAGCAGTTCCGCCATCCGGTGCAGCGCTGTCCGCAGTGCGGGCAGGTGTATATCCCGGAGGATCTGGCGCTGGGAAGAATGGCTGAAGTCGAGAAGGTGCTGGAGGAAAAATAGCGGGCAGCCGGCGGAAGCGGCGGAAAGCAGGTGAAAGCGGGATGGCCCGGGAACGCCATGCGGAGGAAGATGGAAATCTCCGCTGGAAACCCTCGTCGGAAACCACGATGGAAAGCGCCGGGGCCGGCGCCGGCGCCCCAAAAGAAAGCGAATTCAAAAAGAGAAAAGCATCGCGGCGGCGAGCCCGAGCGAGAGAAAGGGAGCGAACGGAAAGTGATCCGTTCGTTTCTTTTTGCGCAGACAGAGCAGCAGCCCCGCGTACAGTCCGCCGCCGAGCAGGCCGAGCAGGGCGGCATCCAGAGCGGCCCGCCAGCCGAGGAGAAAGCCCCCTGCCGCCATCAGCGCGATGTCACCGCCGCCGAAACTGCCCCGCCGCAGCAGGTTGAGCAGCAGCATCGGCACGGAAATGATCGCCGCGCCGCCCGGATGCGCGTGCCAGTCCGGCTGCCACAGGAACAGGCGCAGCAGCCCCGCACCCGCCAGCGCGGCACAGCAGAGCAGCGGAATCTGCATCGTCTTCAGGTCGACGAGGGAGAGCAGGAGGAGATCGCAGAGCACGAAAAACTGCAGCGCGGTCAGCGCGTCCGCGCCCTTCCAGAGATCGAGCAGTACTGCGCCGGCGGCGCCGAGAAAGAGCAGCGGCAGATGCCGCCGCGGCAGGAACGGGGCGGCAGTTTCTGCTGATGAAATAGTTTTGCTTTGTTTGACCGCATCGGCAGGCGAACCGGGCTCGCTTTGCCCGGCCGCACGGGCAGGTGCCGCTGCCTTGGACGGTTTGGCTGTATCGATCGGCCGGGTCTGCAGACGTGCGGTGAAAAAAGTGCTCAGCCGTGCGACGGCATAACCGCCGGCAGCGCCGACCAGGCCGGCTGCCGCCGTTTCGACGGCAGCGGAAAGCCAGGGGGATAAGACTGCATGCATAGGTCTCGCTTTCTCTATTCCCCGCACGGCGGCTGCCGTGGCCAATTCATATTCCGGAAAGGCGGACAGAAGTGTCCGATGGCGGCATTATATACCAATATTTTCCAGCTGTCAAGATGTGCATCCGCCGAAATCAATATACAGCGTCCGTCGAAGTCAATATGCACATACATCCGCCGAAATCAATATATATGCAGAATGCAGAAAATGATATCATTCAGCGGCTGCTTCGCTGCCTGAGAAAAAGAGAGCGCGGATCCGATACAGGCGGGTGCATTTTACTCCGGCGGGCGTCTGCGAAAGTTTATTCTGAAATCGACAACAAACGTAAGAAAAGACCGGGGCCGGACTGCTGTCAATCCGGCCCCGGTGTGATCGGGATCAGGGCGCCGTTTCAGGGCCCGTTATGAGCGAACGAATCTGTTCCGAATCGTCCTCGCCGTATCAGAACCGGTCGTCGTCCTCATAGGACAGCGGATTCTGGCGGATGTTCTCCATCTCCTCCTCAAAGTCGGAGCCGAGGAAGTACTTGTCCGGCTTCAGCGGATCCTTCTCGCCGCGGGCGAGCGCTTCCAGGCCTTCCTTGATTTTCTGCGGATAGGCCGGCAGCTCATAGACGCGTACGCCGCAGGCATTGTAGATCGCGTTGATGACAGCCATATGGTCGCCGGACTGGAAGGCTTCGGAGCCGCCGGACGAGCCGTACGGGCTGGTGTCGCGCGGTGTCTGGAAGTGAATCAGTTCGATGTCATCGGGCAGCATCTTGGCGGTCGCCGCACCGCAGGCGAGGACGTTGTTCTGTTTCTTCACATCCTCATAATCCTCGTAAAGCGCGAAGCCGATCGAGTGGGCGATGCCGCCGTAGGCCTGTCCGTCGAGACAGATCGGATTGCCGATCACGCCGACGTCATCGACGCAGGTGAATTTCAGCACTTCGGTTTTGCCGGTCTTGGTGTCGACCGCGACTTCGGCCATAAAGAGCGCATAGGTGAAGGCCGGTGTCGGTTCGCCTTCCCCGGTGTTGGGGTCGAGGTAGGAGAGCGTCGGATCGGTGTGGTTTTCATACTGGGCGTCATAGCGCAGCGGAATGCCTTCGGCGACCATCTCCTCGTAAGTACGGTAGGTGCCGTCTTCCTTGCGCATGGCGTTGAGCAGCTTGTCGGCCGCCATCTTCGTGGTCTTGGTATTCATGTAGTGCTGCCGCGAAGAGGCGGAGGAGCCGGAATCGACGCCGTAGATGCTGTCGTTCTGGCGCAGGATGATGTCGTCGCGGGTCAGTCCCAGTTCCTTGAACGCTTCCAGCGTTACGACCAGAGAGCCGGCGTCGCCGCCCTGACCGACGTCCTGCCAGGTATCGTATTTGATGATCTTGTTGCCCGGTGCCAGTTCGACCCCCAGCGTGCACTGGTCGTCGTAGCCCTCGGTGACGTTGTAGCCGCCCCAGGCGATGCCGACACCGCGGCGGCGCTCCGGTGTATCTTCGGCAGCGGCACGCTTTTTCGCGTCTTCATAGAGCGGCCGCAGCCTGTCCATCATCTTTTCCATCGGGTATTCGCGGAACGGCCGCTGGTTGACATTGGTGTCGCCGGGCCGGGCGAGGTTGAGGTAGCGGAAGTCGAAGGGATCCATGCCGATCTTCTCCGCCATCATGTCCATCATCGCCTCCGAGCAGGTATAGGCCTGCGGGGATCCGTAGCCGCGGTAGGCGCAGCCGTAGGCGTGGTTGGTGGTGGCAACGCGGGCCAGCCCCTTGACGTTGGGCACGTTATAGGGGTAATAGCTGAAGCGCGCCGGGCGCCAGGTGAGGTCGTCGCCGAGCTCGTTGTAAGCGCCGTGATCGAGGCCGAAGTCCCATTCGGCGGCGATGATTTTGCCGTCCTTGTCGCAGGCAAGGCGGGAGTTCGACCAGGACGGCGCCCGCTTGCCGGAGTAGGCGATGTGTTCCTGATAGGTCATCGACAGCGCGATCGGCATGCCGTCGCAGGCCTGGCAGACGATCGCCGCCAGGGCGAAGGTCAGACCGGCCGTCGACCAGCCGAAGGAAGCGCCGGTCGGATTTTCGATGACGCGGATCTTTTCCACCGGCAGGCCGGTGGCTTCGGCGATGTCGGCGAGGTTGGCGCCGATGGCCATCGCCTTGCACTGCACGGTCAGCAGGCCGTCGGCATCGAAGTAAGCCTGCACGGTATCGCCCTCGATGTTGAGGTGCGGTTCGCGCTGCGAGTAGAAGCTGCCCTCGACGACGTACGGCGCTTCGTCGATCAGCTTGTCGCTGTCGTGGCCGGCGCCCTTGACGGTCGGCTGCATGCACCACATATTCGGGTGGTCATCGTGGATGCGGATGGCATCCGGCATCACCGCCTCGAGGTAATTGTTGTATTCCGGCAGCTGTTCGTATTCAAAGGTCACTTTTTCCGCCGCGGCACGGGCATTTTCCTTGGTGTCGGCGACGGCGACGGCGATGATGTCGCCGTAGTTCATGATCTTGTCCTCGGCGATGACGAAGTGCGTCTTTTCCGTCGCCAGCGTGCGCGGCGAGAAGGTGAAGAAGGCCAGACGGTTATTGCCGACGATGTCCTTGGCGGTGACGATTTTGTAGACACCGGGCATCTTTTCCGCTTCCGAGATGTCGATGCTCTTGATCTTCGCATGCGCGGTGACGCGCGGCTGCACCATGACGGCGTGCAGCGTCGATGAAGGCATCTTCAGTTCGATGTCGTCGCCGTAATCTTCCACGCCGCAGACACGTGCCAGCGCGCAGGGACGCAGCGTCGGCTTGCCGTACTGCTCGCCGGCCGGGGCGTCGTTGTACTTCAGGTCATCGATGGTGCATTCGCCGCGCATGCACTTGGCGGCCAGCATGACCGAATCGACGATCTGCTTGTAGCCGGTGCAGCGGCAGATGTTGCGATGCTTGGTGAACCAGTCGCGCACTTCCTCGCGCGTCGGGTCGGGATTTTCCTGCAGCAGTCCGTAGGCGGACACGATGAAGCCCGGCGTGCAGAAACCGCACTGGACGGCACCGTGGTGCATGAACGCCACCTGCAGCGGATGCAGGAAGCGCGGCTGGCCGATGCCCTCGATGGTCAGCACTTCGCTGTATTCCTTGATCTTGGAAATTTTCCGGGTGCAGGAACGGATGACTTTGCCGTTGAGAATGACGGAGCAGGATCCGCAGACACCGATGCCGCAGCCGATCTTGGTGCCGGTCAGGCCCAGCCGCCGCAGAACGGTCGCCAGCGTATCGTTTTCCGGATCACAGATGAACATCCGGTCGGCACCGTTGATGTTCAAGGTCATCTTTTTGAAATTAACCATAATTGCCTCCTGTTATAACATTGCGCAAGAAAAAACCTTCCACGCCGTGCGCGAAAGGTCGAAGATCGATACGTTACTATTCCCCCCTCTGCACACGGGAGGCATGGACGTTTCCGACCAGGCCTATACTTCTCGAACTCCGTCGCTAAGGAGCCGTATGACGCGCCGGTCATCCGCCGAAACGACGGTACGTATTGTGCGGCATGCCGGCCGTACAATGCGCTGCTGCGCTGCCCGTGCGTCGGTCTCCCGCCCCAGGAGAAGAGAAGAGGACAGGTATTCACTTGTTATTGTTTATAATATTCTAACAGTTTGGGAAAACCCGGTCAACATACTAATTTGCTGAGTCGATGCCGCGCCTGTGATTATTTTGCTGTCTTTGGGATCCTCGCCGGTTGCAAAATGCGGGATCATCGGTCATAATAGAAGGGCGGGCAGCGCAGCAGCGGAAAACGTGCATCGATTCCGGATGCCATCCGTGTTTTTTGCGATGCCGGGGCTGCTCCGCCATGACAGAGAGAAACAGAAAGAGGAGACGATACAGATGGAACGACCGGGAGCATTTGCAATTACCGACCGCGCGATGGAGATCTGCCATTTTGACAGGGGCGCCAAACTGCTGGAGATCGGCTGCGGTGAGGGAGAAACGCTGGAACACCTGGAAAAGGACTACGGCTATGATATGACGGCGATTGATATTTCGCTGGAAAAAGTGCGCCTTGCCAAGGAGCGCGGCCTGAAGGCGGATGTCCGCTTCGGCGACGGCGAATTTCTCGATGACTTTTTATCCAACACCTTCGACGGCGTCGTGATGGAGTGCGTGCTGTCGCTGATCAACAAGCCGGACGAGGCGCTGCACGAAATCTGGTGTGTGCTGAAGAAGGGCGGCCGGCTCTTCCTCAGCGATGTATATTACCGCAATCCGGATCCCGATATCGTCGCGGCGGTCGCGCGCAAGGCGGAAGAGGACGCCCATCGGCCGCATGAGTACGGCGAATGCAATGACGAGTGCGCCGATGAGCACAGCCGGCGCATGGTCAGCTTTCGCTACGACGGCAAGTTTTTCCTCGAACCGCTGCGAAAATACATGCGTGAGATCGGCTACCGCATCATCGCGCTCGAGGACCGCAGCGACGATCTGGCGGCCTATACGGCCGAAAAGATGATGAACGGCGAGGAAGTTGCTTCGTGCATGAAGAATCCGAAGAAGGCAGGGTATTTTTTCCTGGTTGCGGAGAAAGCCTGAGCCGGCCGGCATCGGCAGGGGGTGGAGATGCGATATCTCGATCGCTGGAGTGAACAAAAACTCGGGCTGGCCCCCGGCAGCCTGACGCGGCAGGCGCTGGATCGCTGGCAGCTGCATCGGCTGCGGCAGACGGCTGCGTATGCCCGTGACCGCAGCCCTTTTTACCGTGAGCTGCTGGCCGGCGAGTCGTTCGATGATTTTGCTGGTTTTTCCCGGCTTCCGTTTACGCTGCCCGGTGACCTTTCGGCCCGCGGCGCCGACATGGTCTGCGTGCCGCAGAGCCGCATCAGCCGCATCGTTACGCAGGAAACCGGCGGCAGCAGCGGGGCCCCCAAGCGTGTCTATTTCACCGGGGAAGATCAGGAACTGACGGTGGACTATTTTGCCAATGGCATGCAGTATCTGCTCGGACCGCAGGACCGCCTGCTGATTCTGATGCCGTACCGGCGCCCGGGTTCGGTCGGCGATCTGCTGCGCCGGGGCGTGGAGCGCATCGGCGCAGAGGTGTACTGTCTCGGCCTGATCGGCGAGGAACTCTCCTACAATACGATTCTCGACGTGCTCTATGACAGGGAGATCACTTCGCTGGTCGGTCTGCCCTCACAGGTGCACGATCTGATGAAATATACCACGAAGCTGCATCTCGATACGGTGCTGCTGAGCGCCGAGTACGTTTCGCCGCGCACGGTCCGGGACCTCGAGGAAGCCTGGGGCTGCCGCGTCTTCGAACACTACGGCATGACGGAGATGGGACTCGGCTGTGCCGTCAGCTGCGGCGCCGGCCGCGGCTACCATATTCGCGAGCCGGATCTCTATATTGAAATCATCGATCCGGCTACCGGCGAGGTGCTGCGCGACGGCAGCTGGGGGGAAATTGTATTTACCACTTTGACAAGAAAGGGGATGCCGCTGATCCGCTACCGCACCGGGGACATCAGCCGTATTCTGGCCGAACCCTGTCCCTGCGGCAGTCTGCTGCACCGGCTCGATCGCGTGCGCGACCGGCATCTCCGGAAAGGATGGACCTGATATGGGAGATCAACTGAAGTATCACGTCAAGGACTTTATTGAAAACGGGCGCGATTTCGTTCTCGCGCGCGTCATGAACACACAGGGCTCGACACCGCGCAAGGCCGGTGCGGTGATGGTGCTGACCGATGAAGGCGAGTTCCTCGGCACCGTCGGCGGCGGCCGCATCGAAGCGGCGGCCCAGGAAGAGTGCCGCCGGGCGATGGAGAGCGGCCAGCCGGAGGGCAGCCGGGTCTATCACTACGCCCTCAAAAAAGAAGGCGTCAACCCGCTCGATATGGGCTGCGGCGGCGAAGCCGACGTACTCATTGAATACGTGCATGCCGATAACCCGGGCAAGGTCATGCGCTATTTCGCCAGCGGAACCACGGCGTATCTCTTCGGCGGCGGCCATGTGGCGCTGGCCGTGGAGCCGATTCTGCGGCACATCGATTTCGAGACCGTAGTGATCGAGGACCGGCCTGAATACATGAGTGAGGAACGCTTTCCCGCGGCCCGCGAACGTATCCTCGTCGATGATTTCAGGAACGCGTTCGATCGGATCCACTGCGATGAAAACAGTTATCTGATCATCGTCACCCGCGGTCACCGCAACGATCTCGACGTCCTGCGCGAGGCGCTGCGCCGGCCGCATGCCTATCTCGGCATGATCGGCAGCCGGCACAAAAACAACCTGCTCTACGAGCAGCTGCGCAAGGAGGGCTTTGCCCAGGAAGAACTGGACAAGGTCTACGCGCCGATCGGGGAGAATATCTACGCCGAAACGCCGGAGGAAATCGGCGTCTCCATTGCCGCGGAACTGATCCGCGTGCGCAACGGCCATGGCACCCGCTGACCGGAACCGTGCTGCCGAACCGGCCGTCGATCGAAACCATGCTGCTGCGCCGGTCAATGGTGACGGTGGCGGGCAGGCGGGCGGCCAGGACGGCAGCAATATTACGGAGAGAAAAAGCGGCGACAGCACGGCGGGGCGATACGGCGCCGTGATCCTGGCGGCCGGTTTTTCCTCGCGCATGCATGCCTTCAAGCCGCTGCTGGAGATCGAGGGAAAGACGGCGGCCGAGCGGCTGATCGAAGCCGCGGAAGCGGCCGGCCTGGCACCGATCTATCTGGTCACCGGCCACGAACGGGAGCGGCTGGAAGAAGCCGTGTCCGGGCACGGGACGGTGGTGCCGGTGTTCAATCCGCGCTATGCCGAGGGCATGTTCACCTCGATGCAGGCGGGACTCGCCGCCGCGGATCCGGCACTGGCGGGCGTTTTTCTGCTGCCGGTGGACTGCCCGCTGTGCGGCGATGCGGCGCTGCCGGAGATGCTGCCGCGCGTCGGGGATCGCTTTGCCGTGCCGGTTTTTCGCGGCAAAAAGGGACACCCGCTCTTTGTACCTCGGCGCCACCGAGAAGAGATCCTCCGCTATCACGGCGAGGGAGGGATGAAGGGCATCACCGACCGGTATTTTGAAGAGATGCAGCGCATCCCGGTCGATGACGAAGCGATCGTCCTCGACATGGATGACCGCGCCGCTTACGCAGAAATCTGCCGCTATGCCCGCGAGGGCAGCGGCCCGTCGCTGCTGCAGCTGGCACAGGGACGGCGCTTTCTGCTGCTGCGCCACGGACAGATCCGTCAGCATCGCGACAAGATTTTTCTCGGCCGCACCGACGTGCCGCTCAGCGACAGGGGGCGTCGGCAGGCCGCGGAGGCCGGGCACCGGCTGGCGGAGCTGCAGCCGCGAACCGACCGGATCTACTGCAGCCCGCTGCAGCGGGCCGCGGAAACCGCACGGCTGGCGGCGACCGCCTGGAAAGAGACGGAAGCGAAAGGCGCGCAGCTGGCGGCAGCTGCGCGGAAGGAGGCGGAGCGTGACCGCAGTGCTGCCGGCGCTGCGATCATTGCCTGCGACGGGCTGCAGGAACTCTCGCTGGGGCCGTGGGACGGCCGCTTGATCAGCGAGATCCGCGAGCGCTTCCCCGATCTCTACGCCCTGCGCGGCCGGCACCTGATGACCTTCAAGACCGGTCACGGCAGCGAAAACTTCTACGATCTGCAGTACCGCGTCGTGCGGACGCTGAAACGCCTGTTGCGTGACGACGCGTTCGGCGATATAATAATAGTAAGCCATAAGGGGGTCCTCCGCGTGATCGAAAACAATCTCCGCGGTCAGGGGGTTGAGGCAGACTGGCAGACGCTGAACAACGGTCAGATCCGTGAGGTTCGACCGATCAATCCATAGCACTTTGCATTTCAGACAAGGAGGCGCAGCATGAAGATTTTAGTACCGATCGATGGCTCCGGGTATTCGTTGAAGGCCGTGGAATACGCAGCGGAGTTCGCCAAGAAATATGACGCGCAGGTGGATCTGCTCTACGTCATTGTCTATGAAGCCAACTTCATGGATTCCGCAATGGTCGTGCAGAAGCTGGGTGAGCAGGCGGCCGAGCAGGCGCTCAGCAGTGCTGAAGAGACGTTCGCGGCCAAGAATGCCGACGTCAAGCCGAATCGCATCATCGAAACCGGCAGCAGTGCGGCGAATGTGATCATCAATATGGTCGCCAAGCAGGGATATGACGGCATCATGATGGGCTCCAAGGGCAAATCCAATATGGAGCGGTTCCTGGTGGGTTCCGTTTCCAACCGCGTGATCCTGCACGCACCGTGCACCGTCACGCTGGTGCGGTAAGGGCCCGCAGCCGCCCGGCGGGTCTGAGGACAGCATATCAGACCGCAGCGGCAGAATTTTGAACACTTTATGTGTTCTGCTGAATTTTCGTATACGGCAGACGCCGCACGGTTTCGTGCGGCGTCTTTTCCTTGCACATTCTATGCGCTCGATGCGTCTTTTCTCTATGCAGCTCCTTAATAATGCGGCCGGCTGCGGCTTCACTCTGTGATCGGCCGTTTCCATCTGCCGGCCGCGGCTTCGCTCTGTGATCGGCCGCGGCGACGCTCCTGCTGTCGACACGGGAAGCCGGTCCCGCGAATGAGGATTGCTGCCGGGGCTGCGAGGCGGACGGCGGTCAGCGAACCGTGACCGCGACGGCAGCGCGAACGCCGTTCTGCGCGAAGATGTAGATCGTGCATTTGCCGGCTTTCTTTGCGGTGATTTTTCCGCTGCTGCTGACAGAGGCGATATTCGTATTTGAGCTCTGGAAGCGATAGGTCGGCGCCAGGCTCTTCTTCAGAAGTTTCCGGCTCTTTTTGTATTTGACCGTTTTGGCGGAAATCTTTGCAGTCTTTCCGCTTGCCATCGTCAGCGATTTTTTGCTCGCTTTCAGGCTCCTGGCGTTAGTGTACGTCCTGCTGTAGTTGCCGGTGATCGAACAGCAGAGCAGGCTGGCAGCGAGGGTTTTCTGCTTGCCGTTCACTTTCTTCACCGCATAGACACGATATTTATAGATTTTCCCTTTCTTCAGCTTTTTCTTTGTCAGAGAAGTCCCTTTTACGGTTTTTAAACTTTTCATTTTTTTGCCGGAGCGGGCGTAATAAATCTTGTAGCCCGTGGCGCCGGAAACCTTGCTCCACGTCAGTTTCTGTGTCGTTTTTCCGGAGGCCTTGACCTGCAGTTTCAATAGCGGCGTTGTTCTGGCCAGGCTGCCGTCGTCTTCATCGCCCGGAACGGGGATGGTGCCGGACATCACGGATTGCAGATTGCTGACCGCCGTGTCCACATCCGTCTGGGCGTACAGGGAAGGCTTGTTCAGGATCAGCTGCGCCAGCCGGATGTCCTTGTCCAGTTCCGCTTTCAGTTCATCCGTTGCGGGGGTAGAACTCTGCGCCTCGCTCACGGTCTGCGCCAGCTGCGTCGTATCGATGGTCTTCGTGCCGTTGTTGAGATAGGAGAGTACATGCAGTTCGAGTACGTCGCCCGGTGAAGAATTTTTGGCCGTGATGGTGATCTTGTCGCCGTCCGTAGTGAGTGTGTAATTCGATCCGAGGGCGTCGGCGAGGGCGCCGCTGTAATACTTGACAAAATCGGACGCGATCATTGTCATGTAATCATGCCAGTGGCCGGTGGCGGTGGCGCCGTAGGAGGTGAATTCTCCATTGCCGTTGGGAACGGCCATTCCGTTTTTCAGGACGAGCAGGTGCACCATGCCGCGGGTGGCAGATTTCGGCGCGAGGATTTTGGTGGTCACGGAGGCCGGATGTGTTTCATCCGCGATGTTCTGCTTCATGATTCTCGTGGTCAGGCCGTTCGGCATCAGCAGTTCGAAATCCGCGGAAGCTTTTTTGCTGCCGTCGAGCGACGTCAGGCTGGACAGTGTTCCCGCAGAAGTGATGAGCCCGCTGTAGGGCGCCTGCCAGCCGACGATGTCGAACTTCAGAGTCTGCCGGTCTTCGCTGAGCTTGACGTTCTGGACGGTGCCCATCTTGTTGCCTGCGCCCAGTGCCATATTGTGTATCTTCACCACGTTCATCAGTTCGTTCGTCAGCGCGCTGCTGTCGACGATTTTCATTTTTTCCTCGTATTTGAGCGAAAGGTGCGCCTTCTGCGTGTCGGTTTCTACGCTGGCGCCTGTTTCGCTCCAGGACGGCATTTCATATTCTTTGATCAGAGGCTGGCTGTGGTCCGTATAGACGTCCTTGTCGGCAATGGCAACGGTGCCGCTGTCGGCCGGGGTATTGCAGGGTCCGACCGTGCCGCCGGCGTTCGCTGCGCCGGCCGTGCCCTCGTCAGCCAGTGCTGCTGCGCCGGACATTCCCATGAACAGCACCGCGCAGGCGAGGACGAGCAGTATTTGTTTCAGTGATTTCATGTTCACCCCTCCAAGTTGTGTATCTGCAGTAGCGGTTTGGGCCCGCTGCCGCTGCGGACAGCGGAGCCGCTCTGTTTATTATAAACAATGAAGAACAAGAATGCCGTCGTTCAGACAACAATGCGGGCATTCTTTTTGGTTTGCAGCAATATTTTTCGATGCGGCAGAAGACGGAGAAAAGGTATTTTCGGCGCGGCAGAGGATAGGAAAAGCAAAGCGCCCGGCAAAGACAGCGTCCGGCAAAAAAACATATAAAAACAGGGAAATGTGTTGTCGTCCCAACTGACAGCAGATGGAAAACTATGTAAGATACAATAAGCGTGTGTGCTATTCTGTGTAAAGAATAAATTGTTTCTATTCGTGAAAGAGAGGCGGAAAACATGAAAATCTCCAGGCGAATCTTTATTTGTGTATTGTGCCTGACTCTGTTCCTTGGGCTCTCGGGGTCAGTGGTTCTGGCCAGCGAAACGCACACCAGTAAAATTTACAATCACGGGACGATCGGGGTAACGGCTGAAGGCGGCGGCGATACAATAGAAATATTTGCAGGTGAATCGACCGACCTTACCATTTCCCCCTATGTGCATGTCCAGTATCTGGGATGCCAGATGGGAACCGGAGAAAACGCCTGCCCGGATATCTGCGGCGGTCAGGTTTGTTTTGTCAAGGGGAAGGGATGCCAGTGCGTTCCCACTCCGAAAAAGAGGACTACAGCAGTAACAGTGACGCCGGCGAATGCGAATGTCGTCACAGCCGGAACACCGACGGCCTCCGGGGATGCAGGCAGCGAGGTTGGCAGCATGGTCGACGGCACGGTAACGCTGACCGGTGCGGAAGCCGGAGAAACGACGGTGACAGTAACGGCTTCGCTCTGCGACTGGGTTTCTGCGAATAAAACTTTTACAGTTAAGGTCAAGGAACCGATTGCGAATGTTTCCAATGATTTCTACACGTATACGTTTGATGCCGACACGCATGGCTACAGAGTCGGCCTCAGCGCAGCTTTCAGAGCGCAGCTGGATAAGGCGAGCGGCGGCTCACTGACGGGCAGTCTGGGCAGCGGCACGGAGAAGATCACCTGGAAGACGGGCGAGGCGCTGCCGAATCCGGCTCCGGGCGGAAAGTATAACGACATTGCCGTCACCGACATGTCGAAACTGTTTGCGGGCAGTACGGCGGCATCGCTGGACCTCAGCGCCTTCGACGCATCGAACGTGGAAATGATGACAGGCATGTTCAAAAACTGCGCGGCTCTGACGAAGGTCAGACTCTGCACAGCGAATACCGCGAAGCTGAAAGACGTCTCCTCCATGTTTGAGAAGTGCAGCGCGCTCGGCAGTTTGGAAATCAACGGTCTGAATACGTCCGGGGCCGTAAATATGCAGAATATGTTCAGTCAGTGCAAAGCGCTGAAGCAGCTGGATCTGAGCGGGCTCAGCACAGCTTCCGCCGTCAGCCTTTCCGGTCTGTTCGACGGCTGCACAACACTGGAAACGGTAGATGTCAGCGGGTTCGACACCGCGAAGGTGACGGACATGAGCAGCATGTTCAGAGACTGCAGTGCGCTGAGCAGTCTTGATTTGAGCAGCTTTGACGTCACAATGACCGCAAATTTTGCAAACATGTTCAGCGGCACCTGCCGTACATCGGGTGCAGCGGCAGCCGTCACTGGCCTGGCAAAGAACCGTGCGGCGATCGCAAAATTTATGTCTAAAACAGCGGGGTGCTATGACCAGGTGCTGAAATTCAAGACAAAGACATACAAGGTTACACTGGTCGGCGCCGGCGGCGGCACGCAGCTCACCTCCTATGACGCGGATTACGGCGCCACGCTGCCGTCCGACTGGACACGTGAGGGCTACACGTTCGACGGCTGGTATACAACGCCGGATTTCAGCGGCAGCAGAATCGGCCGCATCACCAGAGACGATCTCGGAGACAAAACGTACTATGCAAAATGGAATCCGCTCACCTATACGATTTCCTATGCCGGTGTGAACAATGCGGACAACAGCATGAATCCGGCGACCTATACGCCGGAAAACAGTGTCAGGCTGAAGACACCGAAACGCAGCGGTTATACATTTGTCGGCTGGTATAATTCGAACGGCAAAAAAACAACTTCCATTCAAAAGGGCAGCGTCGGCAATGTATCACTGACGGCAAAATGGTATAAGAACCCGGCAGTCCCAAAGGTTAAGGTCAAAGCTGGCTCAAAGCAGTTCACGGTCAAATGCGGCAGGGTCAGCCGTGCTGTGAAATATCAGGTGAAATATCACAGAAGTGGAACGAGCACCTGGAAAACGAAGACGCTCAAGACGACTTCTCTGAAAGTAAAGAAGCTGAAGAAAGGCCGCAGATATTCCGTCAAAGTGCGCGCACTGGGAAAATACGGCAGCAGTTCTTCCTACAGCAAGGTCAAGACAGTAAAAATCAAATAGCGAAACAGCGCGACGGAAGCCGGCGCGGCGGGCAGGAATGCCATTGCTCTGCCAAAGCGGCAGTGCGGCTATGCCAGCGGCGGATGACGACCGTCAGTCGGGAAAAGCAATGATACGGCCTGATGCTCAGCTTCGGGCCGGATTGATTGTGTTCGGAAAATGAGTCGGGAAAGGAGAAATGATTGATGAAAACTATAAGAAAAGTGCTGATACTGGTGCTCAGTGCAGTGCTGCTGCTGAGCCTGACATCTTCTTTGTCATTTGCCAGTGAAGAGGAGCCGGGAGTGAGATTCAATCACGGCAGGCTATTGGTCAGCTCGGAGGAGGGCGGCGATACGATTGAAATGACGGTCGGCGAGACTGCGAACCTCTCGATTTCTCCGTATATGCATATACAGTATCTGGGCTGTGACAAGGGCTACTGCCCCGACTACTGCGGCCCCGGCTGCTTTATCAAGGGAAAGGGCTGTTCCTGCTTTATAGAACCGAAGACGCGCACTGCAGCAGTTACCGTGACGGTGGGGGATAAGAACATCGTTCAGGCGGGAGAAGCGTCGGCAAACGGCGATATCGGCAGTGATATCGGCAATGTCATTTCCGGATCGGTGCCCATTACTGGCGCAGCTGTGGGGGAAACAAAGGTGACGGTCACAGCCAAGCTGCGTGACTGGATCCCGGCGACCGGTGAATTTACGATCAGGGTCAAAGAGACTCCAAAGGATGCTGCGAATGATTTCTATACCTATACATACGACACAACAACACACGGATACAAGGTCGGCCTCAGCGATGCTTTCAGGGCAGCGCTCGATCAGGGCGATCAGGGCTCCTTTACGGGTGCTGCGGGAAGCGGCAGCGAAACCATCAATTGGAGGGCCGGCGAAGCCCTGCCGGATCCGGCACCGAACGGACAGTACAACGGCACGCCGGTCAGCAGCCTGTCCGGGTTATTTGCCGGCTGCACGGCGGCTTCTCTGGATCTCAGCAAATTTACCACCGACAATGTAGCATCCACGGCAGGTATGTTCAACCGATGCAGTTCTCTTCAGGAACTCGATCTGAGCAAATTCAACACTGAAAAAGTGAAAAACCTCGCCGGCATGTTCGACGGCTGCACGGCGCTGGAGACGGTGGACGTCAGTGAATTTAACACGGCAAAGGTGACGGACATGAGCTGCCTGTTCAGGAACTGCAGTGCGCTGACCGGCCTGGATTTGAAAAGCTTTGACATCGCCAGGACCACGAACTTCGAAAATATGTTCTCCGGAACCTGCAGTGCATCCAGCGCCGCGGTGACGGTCACCGGTCTGGCAAAAACCCGCGCTATTTGCAAGACGTTCTCCGATGCGAAACTTACCGGTATCGATGCGGCCGTCCTGAATTTCAAGACACCGACCTATACAGTGACGCTGGTCAGTGCCGGCGGGACGGGAACAAATCTCACCTCCTACATTGCCGATATCGGCGCCACGCTGCCGTCCGACTGGACGCGGGAGGGCTGGACGTTCGACGGCTGGTATGCGGACGGCGCGTTCAGCGGCAGCCCAATCGGCCGCATCACCAGAGATGATGCCGGCGACAAGACGTTCTATGCGAAATGGACTCCGCTCACCTATCAGATTACGTACCATGGCGTGGAAGACGCGGATAACAGCATGAACGCGACCGCTTACACGCCGGAGGAGAACGTAAGACTGCAGGCGCCCAGGCGCACAGGCTATCTCTTTGACGGCTGGTACGAACATGCCGATTTCAGCGGCAGCAGAGTGACGGCGATCGGCAAAAACAGCATCGGGGATCGGACCTATTACGCGAAATGGAAAACGGCGACGTATCAAATCACTTACGTGCTCAACGGCGGCAGAAATGCCGAGTCAAATCCCGCGTCATACCGCGCGGGCGACGCCGCGATTAGACTGGCGAATCCGGTCAGAAAGGGATATGCCTTCGGCGGCTGGTATGATCAACGCGGCCGGAAGGTGACGGCGATTGCGAAGGGCAGCACCGGCAACCTCAGGCTGACGGCGAGATGGTACAGGAATCCGGCCGTCCCGAAAGTAAAGGTCAAAGCCGGCTCCAAAAAATTTACCGTAAAATACGGAAAGGTCAGCGGCGCCGTGAAATATCAGGTGCAGTACCGCCGGAGCGGCGCGAAGGCCTGGACCACGAAGACGGTAAGCAGGACTTCTCTGACCGTGAAGAAGCTGAAGAAAAAGAGCCGCTATTCGGTGCGGGTACGTGCACTCGGAAAGTACGGCAGCAGGTCTTCGTACAGCGGCATTAAAACGGTGAAAATCAAATAGACTGCATTTCAGAGGGAAAGTGAGTAATAAGTACTGCGGATCCCTGGAATGGATCGCGATGAACGCGTGAACCGGTGATCTGCCCGATTGTTTCATCATGGAAGGAGTGAAGATAATGGATGTAAAAGACATATCCAGAAGAATTTCCGTCATATTCCTGTCAGTCGTGCTGACTGCAGTGTTTATGCCGGGAATATTCCGAAATCAGTCGACAGTTCGTGCGGCTGATACGGAGACCACGTTCGAGTATACCCTGGATGCCGAAGCGCAGACAGCGACACTGACCAAATGCACTGTTCCCGAAGGCGGACGGACAGATGTGGAAATCCCGTCGACGACGACGAAAGACGGCACGGAATATACCGTTACCGCAGTCGCTAACGACAAGAGCGTGTTCAGCAATAACGTCACCTCGGTGACGGTTCCGAAAACAGTGATCAACCTCGGCTGGTCCTATCTTTCCTTCAAGGGAGTGCCGAATCTGAAGGCTATTCACGTGGCAGAGGGAAATACGGCGTTTATGGATGACAGAGGTGTTTTGTACAGCGCCGACGGAACCAAACTCTATCTGTTCCCGGTCGCGTCCGATCTATCGGAATACACGATCCCGGATACGGTGAAAACCGTGAATGGTTCCGTTTTCAAGGGAGCCAGAAATTTGAAGTATCTTGAATTCGGCGGCGGCATTTCAAACACCGGAGGGAGTGTTGCGGAGGACTGCCCCGCCCTGGAAGAAGTGACGATTTCTTCCGGGTGCAAAACCATAGACGGCAATGCTTTCGACGGGTGCACGAGACTCAGATCCGTTCATATCGCAGACAGTGTAGCCACCATTCAGGCGCATGCGTTTTCAAATACGGCGCTGGAAACCATTACCCTGCCCGGCAGTCTTCGCACTGTTTACCTGGGCGCATTTTCCGGTTCAAAACTGAAGACGATCAACATCCCGGCATCCGTTACGAGACTCCAATGCGACAAACTTACTCCTTCTCCATTCCATGGATGCAGAGAGCTGGAGAGCATTGAAGTAGATCCGAACAATGCGGCTTACTGCTCGGTAGATGGCGTTCTCTTCGATAAAAACAAGAAGGTTTTATACGTATATCCGGCTGCCAAAAAAGACACCAGCTACAAGCTTCCCGATACGGCGAACAACGGCGTCTGGGATTTTGACATGAATCCCTATCTTGAGACGCTGGATCTCAATAACAACGTTGCGGTCCGCACGAATGCATGCTTTGAAGGCTGCACGGCTCTGAAGGAATTCAAGACAGCGGAAAGCAACAAGTACCTGAGCGCAGAGGACGGCGTGCTGTTCAACATCTACAACGGCAATGAGATCGTCAAATATCCGCAGGCCAAAGACGGGGACAGCTACGCAATTCCGGAGACGGTCACAACGGCAGCGACATATGCGTTCAATGGCTGCAGCAAACTGAAGGAGCTGAGCATTCCTGCCGGGATCGGACTGACGCAGTATAACGAGAGCTATTTTCCGACAACGACGTTTGCCGGATGTTCGTCCCTGCAGGCAATACACGTAGACGACGGAAATGAAATTTACCATTCCGAGGAGGGCGCTCTGATCGTTAAGATCAATGGCGCAGAAACGCTGATCTGTTATCCGGCAGATAAGCCGGATGACACCTTTGTCGTTCCGAGCAAGGTGTCCGTCATCACCGCTGGTGCGTTCACAAACGCTGCACATTTGAAAAAGCTGGCGATTCCGGCCGCAGTAGAGACTGTGGAGGACGGCGCTCTGAGTGGGAGCACCGCCGCAGTCATCTATACTGCAGCGGACAGCGAAGCGGCAGCGGCAGCGAAGAAAAATGAATGGACGTATGTCACGGACAACACTGCACCGACCATCGGCACGACGGCACTCAACGATGCGATGATCGATGTACCCTATCGCGCGCAGCTGAAGGCATCCTGCGACATGAAGTACAAATGGGCGGTTGCCGACGGCAGACTGCCGGACGGACTGACGCTGTCTTCGAACGGATTGATCAGCGGCACGCCGACCGAGGCCGGCTCCTCCGCTTTCACGATCAGCGCCTACAACGGCCACGAGGCGGTGAAGAGTCTGACACTGAAGGTCGAAACGGTTGAGGAATACAAGGCCTCCGCCGTCAATATTCTGAAAAAATATGCCGCCCGGCCCGGCTGCACGCAGCAGGGGAATGCGCTGATCAAGGACGTGCTCGATGATGCAGCGGACGGCATCGGCAGGGCTTCTACCTCCGATGAAATCAGCGCCTGGATCAAAGTGGCAAAGAATCGAATCGACGACGTTGCGGACAATCTCACCATGCATACTGTCAGACTTTCGGCAGAATACACCTTCAACGGCAGCGCCGTGAAACCGTCCGTCACCGTTTCCGGATTGACAAAAGGCACGGATTACACAATAGCCTATAAGAACAACACCGGCGTGGGCACGGCGACGGCAGTCATTTCCGGCAAGGGCAGCTGCCGTGGCACGGTGAGTCGCACTTTCCGCATTGTCCCGGCAAAGACGAGGATCACGAAAGTAAAAGCCGGCAAAAAGAAAGTGAAGGTCAGCTGCAAAAAGCTTAAGGGCGGCGTGCGATATCAATTTGCCGTGAAGAAGAAGGGCGCGAAAACCTGGAAGACCTATAGTTCCGCTGCCGCCGTAAAGACCATTGCGAAACTGACAGCGAAAAAGCAGTATACTGTGAAAGTGCGCGGCTGCAAGAAGGTTGGCGGCAAGACGTACTGCGGCGCCTGGTCAAACGTCAAAACGGTGAGGATAAAATGATCCGAAATGACGGAATCCGCCAAGCGGCATTCTTTTCCCTGAAAGAGTATTGATGACCAAGGAGGAACGAACGAGAATGAAAACAATAAGTATTTCAAAACGGCTGTTCGTGATCGTTCTGGCAGTGATGACGGTCACAGCGTTCATGCCGGGCCTGTTCCGGAGCGGAGCGACGGCCAGTGCCGATGATACGGATACGGTGTTTGAGTTTAAGGTCAACACCTCAAACGCGACGGCTCAACTGACCAAATGCACCGTGCCCGAAGGCGGCAGCACGGATGTGGAGATTCCATCCACATATGAACAGGATGGGACGGAATATACCGTCACTTCCATCAAAGGCGGCGACCTGTTCAGCGATAACATTACATCGGTAACGCTGCCTGCGACGGTCACTAATATCAATGGACAAGGCTTTAATATTTCGACGTTGAAATCGATCAAAGTTGCAGAAGACAGCACATCCTTTACATCAGAAGACGGAGTCCTCTACAGTGCAGACGGAAAAACACTGTACCGCTGCCCGAGGGCTTCTGAAATCACCAGTTTTTCTGTCCCGGATACGGTTGGGACTGTTTGTTCCGGTGCGTTTAGCGGCGTTTCGAATCTGCAGGAACTGGATTTGAGCAATATCGGATGGAAGCTTCCCGATCGTATAGCCCAGAACTGCACTAAACTGAGCCGCGTTACGTTTGCAGCAAATCTGAAGACGATCGGCAATTCTGCGTTCAGCGGCTGTACATCCCTGCAGAACGTAACGCTGCCGGCTTCCTTAAGTGAGATCGGCTGGTATGCTTTTATGAACTGCCCCATCACGAAGATTGATCTGCCGGAAAGTGTCAGTGCTCTGAAGGACCGATGCTTTGCAAATACCAAGCTGAAGAGCATTGACCTGCCGCAGAAGCTGCAGTGGTACGGGCTTGATCTCCAGGCATTTGATAACTGCAGCGAGCTGGAATCCATCAATGCTGCCGAAAACAGCCAGTATTTCACAACCATCGACGGGGTGTTGTTTTACGGCCGGGATGTCGATCACATTTCACATCTGCTCATCTATCCGGCCGGAAAAAAGGACAAGAGCTATCGCGTGCCCGATCAACTGGTTGGAAAAGTCAGGAAAAATCAGTACTCCGAGGATCTTGGCACGGTGAGGAATTTTTCCGGTAACCCGTATCTTGAGAGCCTCGATTTCAACAAGTCACTTCTCTTTGATAAAAATGATCTTTGCGGCTGCAGCAGCTTAAAGGAATTTAAAGTCAGCGATGACAACAAGAGCATGAAACTGGTCGACGGTGCTCTGGTGGCGGGCAAGATTAAATTCCTTGGTCTGCCGCCTGCGAGCAGTATTACGGAATGCTCGGTTCCGGAAACAGTGGAAACGCTGGACGGCGGTGCTTTTAAGAACTGCCGTAATCTGAAAATCGTCAATCTGCCGGATTCTATTAAGAACTACATAAACGGCACTTTTGAAGGCTGCTCGTCTCTGGAGGCCGTCAATGTCGATAAAAACAATAAGGTGTTTTCATCCGTGGACGGCGTCCTTTACTATGGTACAGAACTGGTGTTCTATCCGTTCAATAAAAAAGATAAGACATTCGTAATCCCGAATTTTACAACAAAGATTACTTACTTGTCGCATTTAAAGAATCTGCAGCATCTCTACATTCCCGACGGTATTGTCTATGTATCGTTCTGGAATGTAAAGGAAGACGGCACGGAACCGATCACAATCTATGCATCGGCAGATAACGAAGTTGTCGTAAAGGCGGCAGAAGAACATAACTTGAAGCTAGTCACCGACACCGCGGCACCGACGGTGACGACCGAATCCCTGGAGCCGGGCATCGTGGGCACGAAGTACCGCGCGCAGCTGAACGCGGAGAGCGACACGCCCTACCGCTGGAGCGCGGCACCCGGCACCAGTCTGCCGAAGGGTCTGAAGATCTCCTCAGACGGCGTGCTCAGCGGCACCCCCGAGGAAGCGGGCACCTTCACCGTTTCCGCCGACGCTTACAACAGCCACGACGGCACCAAAGACCTGACACTGACGATCAAATCCGCGGAAGATCACAGATACACTTTGATCAAGGAGCTTAAACACTATCAGGATCCGGACAAATGTACGACAGCGCAGCAGAAAGCGATCAAAGAAATTGTTTCCGGAACGACGGACAAAATCATCGATGCGGAAACTAATGCGGAAGCCGATGTATGGCTGACTGTGGCGAAGAAGCAGATTGACAGAATTGCCGGCAATATCACACTGATGTCGGTGAAAGTCTCTCCGTCGAAGACGGCATACACGGGCAAAAATGCCTGCCCTGCCGTCAGAGTCTCCGGCGGTGATCGTGTTCTGAAAGAGGGAACCGACTTTACGACAACCTACCGCAGCAACAGCGGAATCGGAACCGCGAGCGTAACCATCAAGGGCACGGGTTCCTGCAACGGCACCGTTACCAGGAATTTTCAGATTGTACCCGCAAAAGCCGGGATCAGGAAAGTCCGGGCCGGACGAAAGACTGTCACAGTTCAATGCACGGCATTGAAGGGCGGCGTTTCCTATCAGATCGCAGCAAAGAAAAAAGGCACCGGGAAATGGCACACCCGCACGGCGAAAACTGCAGCAGCGTCTATCCACGGCCTGAAATCCAACAGCACCTACTATGTAAAAGCCCGCGCGTACAAGAAAGTACGTGGAAAGACATATTACGGCGCTTATTCCCAGGTAAAGACAGTCAGGGTAAAATAACGCAGGATCATATAACCTATACGAAGACAGGAAGAACAGTGTCTGCAGCAAAGCGGTCTGCGTCGCAGCCGCTATGACGCTGATCTTTCGGAACAGCAGACGCCGCACGGGCTCGTGCGGCGTTGTTCTATTGCGCGAAAAAGATCCGACGATAATGTACCTTTGCTTTCGTGAGCTGCAGCCGCATTCACTCGATGCCGTCGGTATACACAAATCATCGGATGCATTTCATTTATGCCTGTGGATCTGCTTCAGAACCGTCCGTCGGACTCGTGCTGTTTCGTTCCCACTTCTCCTCGGTCATGGCGTAATCGGCCCATTCGGTATTCGGTTTTGTTTCCGTCATCACAAATCCGTGTCTGGCGTAAAGATGCCGGGCCGGTTTCAGAATATCGATGGTCCAGAGCCAAAGATCCCGGAAGCCGTTTTGTTCGCAGCCGGTCAGGCACTGCTCCAGCAGGTCGTTTCCGATTCCGCATCCCCGCATGCTCCGGTCAACGCCGAACCAGCGGAGCTGCGCGGATCGGTCGGAATGACTGACCGTCCCGATGCTTCCGACCACCGTTCCGTTTTTCTCGGCGAGCCAGATCTGATTGTGTTCCATATCGTCAAAGTATTCTCCCACGCTTTTTATAAAATATCCCTCCCAGCGTTCCCGAAAGCGGTATTGGTCCGCAAAAATATGATAGTAGAACGCACAGAGCCGGCAGGGATCGCCGCCGCGTGCTGTGTGAATGACAATTCCGCTGTCGGCGGCTGTTCCGGTTTTTGTGATCTCGGCTGTTTGCCGGGCAGTCATTGGTACCTCCCGTTGTTCTGATGAATGTTTGCTCTGTATTCAGAATAATCCATGTGTTATAATTAATAAAACAAATAATTCTTATATGATTATTAGTAATACTAATAACAATGATGTCGACAGGGAGCACAATGAACCGGTATCTTGCACTTCAGAAAGTTGTCGAAACAGGGAGCTTTACCAAGGCGGCGGAAATCCTCGGCTATACACAGTCCTCCGTCAGCCAGATGATCTCTTCTCTCGAGCGGGAGCTCTCTTTTCGTCTCCTGATCCGTTCCAAGCACGGCGTCAGACTGACAGAGGAAGGCGCGGCTCTGTATCCCGGTATTGAACGCGCCATCTGTCAATATCAGGCGGTGCGGGAGAAGGCGGCCGAAATTAAGGGACTTGAGTTCGGAGTGATTCGTGTGGGGACCTATTCCAGCGTCACCTGCCACTGGCTTCCGCATTTGATAGCCGGCTTTCTGCAGCAGTATCCGGATGTCCGTTTTGTCTTTCATCAGGGAGATTACCGGCTGATTTCGGAATGGATCCACAGCGGTGCCGTCGATTTTGGCTTTGTGGCACCGGAGGCGGTGCCGGATCTGCAGACGGAAATTGTCAAAGAGGGGGAATTTCTGGCGGTTCTTCCGGAGCATCATCCGCTGGCAGAGAGGGATCGGGTCCCCATTGCCGCGCTGGCCGAAGAGCCGTATATTCTCATCGAAGAGGGAAGTTACAGCGAGCCGATGGAGGCGTTCAGAACCGCCGGCGCCGCACCGCAGGTAAAATATACGCTGCATGATGACTATGCGATCATGACGATGGTCGAAGAGGGGCTGGGTGTGAGTATGCTGGCGGAACTGGTCTTGATGCGAACGAATTTCCGCATCGTCTGCCGCCCCGTTGATCCGCCCGTTATCAGAACGACGGCCGTTGCATATAAGGACAGGCGGAGTCTTCCCCTGGCCAGCCAGTATTTCGTCGATTACATTATGCAGCACAGGGAGGAGCTTCCGTAAAGGTCAGCCATCGGTTCCGCGGTGATCCGCAGGCGTCCGGCCGTCCCTTTTTCGCGTCTGGGCGGATGTGCGCGACCCGGTGATCCGCAGGCGTCCGGCCGCCCCTTTTTCGTGTCTGGGCGGATGTGCGCGGCCCGGTGATCCGCAGGCGTCCGGCCGTCCCTTTTTCGCGTCTGGGCGGATGTGCGCGGCCCGGTGATCCGCAGGCGTCCGGTCGTCCCTTTTTCGCGTCTGGGCGGATGTGCGCGGCCCGGTGATCCGCAGGCGTCCGGTCGTCATATTAATTTGCACTGCGTCCATTTTTTGGAGCGGTAACGAACATAAAAGAAAGCGCCGCGAATGAAAAGATCGATTCCCATGCCGAAAGCAATCCCGATGACACCCATGTTCAGCCACAGCTCGAAGAGCGCGGAGAAAAAGAGACGTGCGCCAATGGTCAGGCTGACTGAAACGACCATTGTGAAGCGTATGTCGCCGGCCGCCCGCAGTCCGCTGCCAAGCGGTTCGGCAAACGGATAGGCGAGACCATTCATGACATTGTTGATCAGAACAAGCAGGAATACCAATGCCTTTGCTTCCGGCGATACGGCAAAAAACTTTAGCAGAAAGGGGGTCAGCGCGAGAACCAGGACATTCCACAGCACGGAGAGCAGGCAGGTGACGCATGCATGTGATCGATGGGAGAGGAAGCAGAAGAATGCGGCCGCGGGGCTCATACACTGTCCGAAATTCACCCGGCCCTGCGGTGTTCCTTCGTCGCGGCAGCAGGTGCGCGGTCAGTAAAAGACGCATCCCGGCCGGGATGCGTCTCCTGTAAGGAATATTGGCGGAGAAGGTGGGATTCGAACCCACGGTACCCGTAGGTACACCGCATTTCGAGTGCGGCTCGTTATGACCACTTCGATACTTCTCCGTGTCTGTGTCGACAGCGGCCGATTGACTCGCATAGTATACACTATTTGCGGATAAATTTCCAGTCATTTATTCGAGATGAGAAAATGGTAATTAATGGCAGCCAATAGGATCTTCCGGCCTGTCCGCCGCGGTGAAAGACCGCCGGATGCTGCGCGGATCCGCCGGGCAGAGGAGCCTTGCTTTTGCGTGTCCCTCTCCGCTCGAGTCGCTTGATCGGCGGCACGAAGAAAATACTTTTCACACTCATCGATATTCCGGTCTTGCGATTTGTCGCAATGCACCCAATGCTTCCGCTATTGCCAGCCACTGCAATGTTACCGGTTTGCGATGCGCGGCAATGCTCCCGATGCTCCTATATTACGAACCACTGGAATGTTTCCGGCCTGCGATATGCGGCAGTGCTCCTGCGCTGCAGCAGTCCTGTGGTCCATCCGCGGAAATCTGTACTTTTCTGCGAAGGTCTCCCGCAGGCGGCCGAACTGAGCATATGCTTTTCCGACTAAATGAATATATTTTTCATTTCGATGGTTTCCGATGGGAAAAAGAGTGTATAATATCGAATAAGGTGCCGAGTATTTACTCCGGAAAACCACTGCGACAGAAGGGCACCCGGTGCCGCCGCGGGCGGCTGCGTGTGCATTCTGATCCATCACTGTGAATACTTATTGTGCGCAAGCATTTGGCGCTGTATCGGGCGGCAAATGAGCGAAGAGAGAAGAGAGGGAAAGCGATTCTATGCAAAACCAAAGAACCAAGATCGGTATTTTCGTTATCAGTTTTTTCCTGCTCATCGGCATGTTCCCTGCGTGGGCCGCTCTGGCGCCGAATTCATCGCCAGACATGACCGCGCAGGCGGCTTCGAACAACACAGTAAACTACACTGTGAGCTGGGCCTCATCGCCGGAAAACAGCATCGACATCAAATATTCATCATCTGAAAAGAGAGGCTGGGTCTACTACAGCGTCCGCAGCGCCGGCAGCGACGCTCCGACAAGCAACGAGATCCTTTCCGAGAACGGCGGCAATAACTGGTTCCCCGCCGGCACCGCGCTGGGAAGAAAGGATGGTTCGCTGACTGTCGACGCGGGTTCCACGTCCGCCAAGGACGTCTACCTCGTATTCATGGAATACCCCTCCAGCAGCAATGTCGTTTATGACGTTACGAAGATCAGCCTGCCCGCGCGTTCATCCGGCGTCACGATCACGGGCACCTCATCAAAAAGCGGATCGGTCTCCTTCAAGGCGGCCCGCAAAGACAGCAGCAATGCGTCGCTCACAGTGACCCCCAGCGTTTCGGGAACGCTCCACTATATCGTAAAGGGAGATTCCGAAAGCGCTCCAACCAATACGGAACTGCTCAATGCCGCCGGGATCTCCGAATCCGCGAATGTGACAAAAACGAGCACGATCCCGCTCGGAGACAACCCGACCGATGCGAAAAAGATATATGTCCTGTACGTTTCGAGCGGCGGGACGCAGATCGGCAGCGGCAGCATCGATATCGCCGCATATAACACAGGCAGCTATTCGGCGGAAATAAAGAGCGACTCGCTCTATCTCGGGACCGTCACGGACGATTATGAACCGGCCAACGTCTCGCAGACAGCGACGATCTCAAACACGGGGGCCGGGACACTGACGTTCTCTGTGGACACCTCAGCTGACGGCTACGATACATTCAGCCAGTACTTCACCGTCGACACATCAGGCGCGAAAAACATCGCGTCCGGTTCTGACGGCTCCGTAACCGTCCGTCCGAAGGAAGGGCTCGACCCGGGCACATATTCGGCCTCGTTCTCCCTGATTGATAAAGTCAGTGACGACAAGACACTGACGCTCGGTCCTGTAAAGGCCCAGATGGTCGTCGTGAAAAAAGGCGACAGCATGCCTGACGGCATCAGACCGACACAGGGCGAATATACGCCGGGTTCAGAAAGTCTCGGCGGCGGCACCGACACAAACAAGATCACCATAGACAACAAAGTCGCATACTGCGTGAACTATTACTTCAACCTGTCGAACCAGAGCAACACGGTCATGGATAAGATCTACAAAAATAAATTCGGGAAACTCCCGAACGTGACCGCTCAGGAGATGGACGCCTATACCGGGCTCAATCTCAATGCTGAGACGCTCTACCCGCCGAACAACAACGGTTATACGCCCGTAAAATCCGGCGACCCGGACAGCGAGACACTCGCGAACGTGAGAAAAGTCCTCTATAACGGCTATGACACCGACGCGGCGGACATCAAGCATAAATACAAGTTCAAACTATTGATCGATTACCGCAAGGATTACGCGTTCGAGATCGCGACGCAGTGTGCTATCTGGCATTACACGGATAAAAACCGGGACGGCTCGGAGTTGAAGTACAGTGATCTTCAAAATCACATCAAGGACATCTATACCACAGTACCGTCCTGGGGCTGGGACGACGTTGAAGAAATCTACAACATCCTCATCGGTAAAGATACGAGCATACAGCTCAAGGAACCGACGGATGATTTCGAAACAGATCTCTTTGTCGCCGACAACCCGATCAATGGCACCTGGACGCAGAACCTCGTGACGGGCTCCGCGAAGACCGCGGACGTTTCGATAACGAAGGTCTGGGACGACGAAGGCGACCCGAACGGCAGCAGACCGGGCCCGAGTACATTCAAAAGCTGGCTGCACCTCTACAAAGGAACAGTCGACGTAACGTCGATGTACGCCGACAAGCTAACAGTCGTGAGCAACGGCAACAATACATATACGGCGAAATGGTCAGGCCTCCCGGGCGAAGCGGATCAGTACAGCATCATTGAAACGATCCCGGATAACAGCATCTATGCAACGTCTCTGCTCGGAAACGCGGTGCAGAACGGAGGCAGCATCACGAACTCCGACACATCCATGGCCGAAACGGAAATCAGCGTTACAAAGACATGGAAAGACAACTCGGACAGCCTTTCCCTCCGCCCGACGCAGGATAATTATAAGAGCTGGCTCAAACTCTACGCAAACGGGGAAGAAGTGACAGACGCGGAAGCGGCCGTCACAGGCTCCGGCGACTCGTGGACTGTCACATATACAGAACTCCCGAAGTACGATTCGCAGCATCAGGAGATCGTGTACACCGTCGGAGAAAATATACCGGACGGCGCGAAATACAGCGCGAGCTACGGCAGCGGCGCGGAAGCAGCTTCTGACGGAGGCGTGATCGTTAACACGCTCACGGACACGACATCCGTGACCGTCACGAAGGCGTGGCAGGACGCGGACGGAACGATCAATGCTCCGGACGGAGCGTCGGTCACACTGACACTGTGTGAAAACGGCATTGCTTCGAGCAGGACGATAACGCTCAACGGAACTGCCGACTCGAACGGCGAATCGGCCGCGTGGACGGCTGAATGGTCGGATCTCCCGAAATACGACAGCGACGGCACCGTGATAAGCTACTCGGTCTACGAATCGAGCGGCCCCGCGGGATTCATATGCAGCAATGCGTCCGCGGGCACGGCGCTTGACGCATCCGGCAGTGACCCTACGATCACGAATACGGAGATCGGCACGGCTTCCGTGTCTCTCAACGCCAGAAAGGTGTTCAGCGGAGGCACGCTTGCAGGGGACGATTTCGAGTTCAAACTCGAAAAACTCGAGAACGGAACATATTCGACCGTTGAAACGAAGCGGAACGACGCGTCCGGCTCCGTATCATTCGATGCGATCGATTACAAATACAGCGACGCCGGCAAGACGTATACTTACAGAATCACCGAAACCGACGAAAAGAAAAGCGGCATCAAGTATGATACGACTGTCTACCGCGTGAGCGTCTCCGTGAAAAGAGACGGCGCGGCGCTGACCGCGACGCCGACATATGAGAAGAGCACGGACGGCGGGTCTACGTGGTCGCCTGTGACCGAGATGATCTTCTCGAATACCAATACGAATACCAAGAGCACGAAATGGCATCTGGAAGCGCAGAAGAGCACGACGGACAACAGCGCAGTGCCTGAGGGCGCATTCGTATTCCAGATCTACGATGGGATGGGCAATCCCTGCTATCTGACAGCTGAGGGCAAGATCACGAACCAGGCGGACGGCAATATGCCGCTCACGGCGACAAACGACGCGAACGGGAATATAGTTTTCCCGGAAGTGACAGCGACGGAAGCGCAGACGGCGACGACTTACACGATGAAAGAAGTCGGCTTCAGCAGCGATAAATATGCCTCTGAATGGGTCGCGCCTGATCTCTCGACGGGATTCAATGCGGTCGTAACTGTCACAAAGGACAGTTCCGGAAACCTCAGCGCTGATATCAATTACGGCAGCACCACTCCTGAATTCCGGAATACCCGTAAAGATGTCGGGCTGCATCTGCAGAAGAACTGGAGCGGAGTCAGCAGCGATGACCAGCCGGATTCGGCCACGTTCGTTGTGACGCGAAAGACAGCGGATGAAACGGAATACAGCGATGCCGTTGAAGACGGCGAAACAGTCACAGTAACTCTGACTAAATCAGACGGCTGGAAGGGAGACGTCGGGGGCCTTTCCGCGGTAAACGGCAGCGGAGAAGAGTATACTTACAGCGTCCGCGAGACGGGATTCTCGAAAAACGGCCAGTCCGTCACACTGAATTTCAGTGTTGAGACCGCCGCGGGCGATGACACGGTCAATAACAGTACGGTCATAAAGAATGTCACTGTCACGAACAGCCGCAGCACCGAGACCGTAAACATCCCTGTAACTAAGACATGGGCGGACGGCGTATCGGCCGACGGAGTGCCGGGCAAGAGCATAACTGTTATCCTTAAACAGAACGGCACGGCCTTCGGCAGCGCGGTGCTCACGGCGAGCGACGATGTCAGCAGCAACTGGAAGCACACATTCAGTGATCTCGACAAGTACGCCCCGGACGGCAGCGAGTACGAATACACTGTAGAAGAATCCGGCGACCGCTACGACAGCACGGTAACGCGCGTCAGCGAAACCGACATCGAGCAGGGATTTACTATAAGCAATGCAAAGAGTCCTAAAAAGATAGATATCCCTGTAACGAAAGAATGGGCGGCAGGAGTCACAGGCGACAGCGTCACTGTCGTCCTGAAACGCGACGGCAGGCAGGTCGGCGATCCTGTCACGCTCAGCGCGAACGCGTCGGACCCGGATAACAACTGGAAACACACATTCACGGATCTCGACAAGTATGCGGAAGACGGGCATGAATACTTCTATACCGTCGAGGAAAGGAACAGCAATTACACGCCTGTCGTGAGCATGAACGATCCGCTCGATATAGAGGCGGGATTCACGATAACAAACGACAGATCCGACGCAAAGATCTCGATCCCTGTCGTGAAAAAATGGGCTGGCGGCGCCGACAAAGGCAGCGCGACTGTCATCCTGAAGCGCGGAGAAACCCAGGTCGGGGAAACTGTCACGCTCAATAAAGACAACAACTGGAGTTACCTGTTCAAGGATCTCGACAAATATGACAGCAGCGGGAATGAATACGAATACACTGTCAAAGAGAAAGAAACTGAACCCGGATTCATATCCGAGGTAACGCGCGCCGACGCAGACGACACTGTCAAAGACATCACCAAAGGATTCATCGTCACGAATACGCTGAACGATGAAAAGATAGACATCCCTGTTGAGAAGAAATGGGCCGAGGGCGTGAGCGGCGAAAGCGCGACGGTCATTCTCAAACAGGATGGTGAGCAGCTGGGCGACGCCGTGACGCTGAAAGAAGATTCCGACAGCAGCAAGAGCTGGAAGCACACTTTCACGGAACTGCCTAAATACGCCGCGGACGGGCATGAATACACGTATACCGTCGAGGAAACGAACAACAACTACAAGAAGACGGTGAAGGCCAATGACGAAAACGATGTCACGAAGGGCTTCACGATTACCAACGAGCAAAGTACAGAAAAGATCAGCATCCCTGTCGAGAAGAAGTGGGCCGAGGGCGTCAGCGGCGAAAGCGCGACGGTCATTCTCAAACAGGACGACAAGCAGCTGGGCGACGCCGTGACGCTGAAAGAAGATTCCGACAGCAGCAAGAGCTGGAAGCACACTTTCACGGAACTGCCTAAATACGCCGCGGACGGGCATGAATACAAGTATACCGTCGAAGAAACGAACAACAATTACAAAGCAACCGTAACGCTCAAAGACGAAAACGACATCACCAAGGGCTTCACGATCACCAACGAACAAAGTGAGGAAAAGGTTGATATTCCGGTTGAGAAAAAGTGGGCGAAAGGCGTGACGGGCGACCATGCCGTGATCGTACTCATCCGCAACGGGAAGAAGACGGAACAGGCACTCAACCTCACTGAAAAAAACAACTGGAAAGGAACGTTCAGCGGTCTCGACAAATACGACAAGAGCGGAAAGCTCATCCGGTACAAGGTGACGGAGGAAACGTCGAACTACAAGTATCGCATTAAATCCGACGGCCAGGGCGGGTTCACGGTTACGAACTACGCCGAGTCGACCTACAAACCGACGCATTCCGATTCCAACGGAGGAAAGAACGGAAACAACGGAGGCAGCAGCAGCGGCGGCAGCGGCGGCTTCCCGCTGACCGGCGACCCGTCGACGATGCTCGCATACCTGCTGGCAGCGGGCGGAGCGGCACTGGCAATGGGACTGCTTTTGAAGAGACGGAAGAACCGTGTGAACAAGGAGCAGGAATAAACCGATCATCGGTCAGCTGTGATAAAAGTACAGTCGTTCAGCAGGAAGTTCCTGCTTCAGACTGAGTAATGCAAAGCGAGCTGCCGTGGCAGAGAACGTTCTCCCGCCGCGGCAGTTTTTTACGCGGCACAAACAAGAAAATTCTGCGTCAATTATGCAGAAACTATTGACGAAAAGGGACCTGCTTCGTAAGATGTGCGGAGGTGGAAAGGAAACCTTCCCTGCCTTTTCGGCGGATGCAGTGCAGGACTGCGTGTCTGCAGAGCAGTACGGCGGCAGGCGATGCGACGGAACCGCGTTCGGAGTGAGGAGCGCGGCAGAACTGCTGCTGGGGGATAGAAGCTTGCAGAAAGGCGGTATGGAAGGTCTGGAAAAGGGGAATGGATATCATGAGGCAGAAACGATTTACGGCTGTAATGCTGGTGCTGCAGGCGGTGCTGCTTCCTGCCGGTGCCTCGGCCGGCACGGCCGGGGCGGCTTCCACGGCGGCTGTGCAGACCGGAGATCTATCGCATCCAGGGCTGCTCATCATCATCCTGCTGATCGCCGGCATCACCATTGCCGCTGCCGCCGTCGGCCGCAGCAAACAGGACTGAAACGGCAACGGAAGAACTGTTTCTCAAAATCTGGCAGTTTCGGGAAAGTTTTTACCTGAAAATCGGTATAATAAAAGCCTTGAAATTTAATGTTTCAAGGCTTTATTAATGGTGGAGCATACGGGGCTCGAACCCGTGACCTCTTGACTGCCAGTCAAACGCGCTCCCAGCTGCGCTAATGCCCCATTGGAGCTACTCGCCGGAGTCGAACCGGCCACCTGCACGTTACGAATGTGCTGCTCTACCGGATGAGCTAGAGTAGCATGCAATAGCTATTTTACCCGCTGACGGTAGTTTCGTCAAGGGAAAAAGCGAAAAAATCGATGCCGCGGGGGCGGGACGAGAGGAGGCGCTTTTTTTGCGGTTCCGCCCGGATTTTCCGCCGTGATGCGCTCCGGCCGCCCGGCTCGGCAGGCTTTCCGTTCGTCCTGTCCGGCGGGCTTTCCGACGGTCGTTCAACGCCGCCGCTGCCGTCGCTGCGGAAAGAGGAAAACCCGCGGACGGGAAACAGTCCGCGGGTAAGTCTTTTCTGGTTCAGGCTGCGGATCAGTCGTTCTTGTATTCGCGCAGTCCCACCAGCAGGCAGCCTTCCATGTAGGGAATGTTGTTTGCCTTGAAGTAGTCTGTCAGTTCGGTGCTTTCCGCACCGGGCTGGATGACAACCGTTTTGAAGTCCTTCTTGCATTCCTTCATCAGCTGCAGGCCTCTGGCGGGGTTGATGCAGAGATCGATGACATCGATATCACCGTCTACATCGTTGATGGACGGCAGTTCTTTGCCGACCGCGCTGACATGATAGCCTTTCTTCAGCATCTTGCGCTTGATCTTGTGAGCATATTTGTTCTCGTTCAGTGTGTCACCGACGACGACAAAATTCTTCTGATCCATTACATCCTTAAGATTCATGCTCATACCTCCAGTCATTGATATTGCTTCCTGATTCTATTATAACCCGAATCCGGCCGCCGCAAGCGCTAAATTTGAAAATAATTTCCCGCTCTTCAGTCGCTTCCCCGCCTGTGATATAATGAAGGTGCGGCCGGGCGGGAAATCCGGCCGGCCGCGAGGACAAACGTCGGTGAAAAGAGAGAGGTGAGAGTATGAAAACGGAATGGCTGCCGGGAAAAAACGGCTATGAGATTCCGTACTGGCGTCGGTTTACCGGCGCAGAAGCGCAGGTGCTCATTGTCAGTCACGGATTTGGCAGCAGCAAGCAGAGCCCGACCGCGGGCATGCTGCTGGAAGGTATGCCGCAGCACGGCATCGGTGTCATCGCTTATGACTTTCCCAATCACGGCGAGAGCAAAGCGGGTCCCGACGGGCTGCTGGTGGAAAACTGCATTCGCGATCTCGCCTCCGTGGAAGAATTCGCGGCCGAACAGTGCCCGCAGGCGGAGATCCTCTACTTTTCCTCCAGCTTCGGCGGCTTCATCAATCTGCAGTACCTCTCCTTCTGTTCGCATCGCGGCACCAGATCGTTTCTGCGCAGCTGCGCGGTGAACATGCCCGAGTTGTTTCGCGACCCGACGAAGGAGCAGGTCAAGGAACTGGTGCGCACCGGCTACGCGACCATCGAGCACGAACCGCCCCTCGTCGTTTCCCGCGAGTTTGTCGGCGATATCCTCGACCGCGATCTGATGCAGCTGTATCGTCCCGGCCGGACGGAGGTGGAGATGGTGCATGGCGCCGCCGACGAGACGATCGATCCGCAGGCCGCACAGGCCTTTGCGCAGCATTTTTCGATCCCGCTGACGATGGTGCCGGGTGCCGGTCACAGGCTGATGGACAAGGGGCAGCCGGAGTACGTCTTTGATCTGGCATTGAAAATGTTTCAGCGAAAGGCCTCAAAACCACAAAAGTGAGGTTCAAAATACAAAAAAAGCTTGCAGTCCGGTGAGTGAATCGCTATAATAGTTATTGCGCTGAAAAAATTGTCGGGACGTGGCGCAGCTTGGTAGCGCGACTGCTTCGGGAGTAGTAGGCCGCAGGTTCAAATCCTGTCGTCCCGACCATTCTTGCAGATAACAGCTCAGGACGCTTGGGTATATCCACGGCCTGGGCCGTTTTGTTTTTCGACATCGGCATGTGTGAAAGCGGCTGCCGCCCGCGGCCTGGCCGGCACGGGCTGCCTGTCGGCCGAGACGGCCGCGCACGCCGCGGAGCCGTCTGTGCGTACCGCGGCACGGGCAGCTGCGAACGCGCCATGGTCGGCGGACATACAGGGAGATGACCATGTCAGACAGCAGAAAAGAAGTCGGATTCTGGATCTATCTGATTCCCGTGCTCTCCGGGGTTTTCTTCGGCATGGTCGGCATCTTCGTGCGCGGTCTCGCCGCCGCCGGCATGGACAGCATGACGATCCTCTTTGCCCGCGTCGCCCCGGCGGTCGTTGTCCTGCTGCTGTTTCTGCTCCTGTACGATCGCACGCTGCTGCGTCTGCGTCTGCGTGATCTGTGGATTTACGCGGTCTGCGGGCTGGTCGGCATGCTGATGACCAATTACTGCTATGCGGAAGCGGTCCAGGAGGTGACGCTGTCACTGGTGGCGATTCTGATCCGCTTTTCCAGCGTCTTTGTGATTCTGTTCTCGCTGCCGTTTTTCCACGAAGCCATCACTCGCCGCAAGGTTTTCTGCATCGTTCTGGCACTGGTCGGAGCGGTTATGGTCAGCGGGGTGCTGGATCAGGGCGTCGGCAGCGTCACACTGCGCGGCATTCTGCTCGGCCTCGGGGCGGCGCTTGCTTACGCGCTCTACAGTGTCTTCAGCAAGGTGGCGATGCAGCGCGGCAGCGACGGATTTACGATTCTTTTTTACAGCCTGCTGTTCATGACCGCTGCGCTGGTACCGCTGACCAAATACCGGGTCATCGGGACGTATCTGTCCGCCGCACCGGCGCCGCATATTTCCTTCCTGCTGGCGCAGTCCGTGTTCTGCGTGGTCCTCGCTTACATCTGCTACCTGATCCCGATACGATACATTGAGGTTGGCCGGGTTTCGATTCTGGAAGGCAGTGAGCCGGTGGCGGCGGCCCTGTTCGGGTTCTGGTTTTTCCGGGAGGTGCCGACGCCGTTGACCATCGCCGGTATTGCGGTTACGATCGGGGCGCTGACGATTCTCTGCCTTCCGGAGCGTCGGCCGCGGCGGCCGCGTCTGCGGCACAGGCGATGAACGAGTCGTGCCGGCGACATTCTGCACGCCCGGCGCACACTCCCGCGTCCGCGAATTGCCTGTCATCGCCGTCGGGAGCCGTCGGGAGATCTTCTGCACGCCCGGCGCACACTCCCGCGTCCGCGAATTGCCTGTCATCGCCGTCGGGAGATCTTCTGCACGCCCAAACCGCACGGGCACAGCGGTGCGGCACGCAGAACAGAAAAGTATATTTTTTTCAGGTCTGTTTCAGACTCTGCCCCTACAATGAGATCAATCAAAAAGATGTTTTTTCCTTACCAATCCTCTCTAAGCAAGAAAAATGCATGACAGAGAAAAGCCCGCCGGCAGGCGGGCTTTTTCATGTCGGATCCGGCCGGAGGCCTCATCGGTCACGGGTATCCGGCGCAGTCCTGTACGCCATGGCCATGCGAAAGTCAGGTGCGCCTGCGCTGCCGCAGGACCGGCGGCAGCTTTTCGTCGGGCAGCTGGGAGAGAATAATCGCGGCGAAGAGGATGATGCAGCCGCAGAGTTCGCGCGGCCGCATGGTTTCATGCAGGATCAGGGCACCGAAAATTGCGCCGAAAACCGATTCCAGGCACATGATCAGACTGGCGACGGTCGGTTCGGCGTATTTCTGGGCGAGCACCTGAAAGGTGAAAGCGACGCCGCAGACGCCGATGCCGCCGTAGAGAATGGGAACGGTGCAGCTGACGATCTGGGACCAGTGCGGCGTCTCAAAGAGCACCATCAGCGGAATGCTGCCGAGCCCGGTGACGGCAAACTGGATCGCCGACAGCCGCACGCCGTCGACCAGCGGTGAGTACTTGTCGATGAGGAGGATCTGAGCCGCATAGCCCAGCGAGCAGATCAGAGTCAGCAGTTCCCCGCGGCCCATCGACAGTCCTCCGCGCATGGTCAGCAGCCACATGCCGGTCACTGCGATGACCACGCAGAGCCAGATCACCGGCCGGATGCGGCGGCCGAGAAAGACACTGAATACGGGCACCAGCACCATATAGAAGGCGGTGATGAAAGCGGATTTGCCGGCCGTGGTATAGAGAATACCGAGCTGCTGCAGGGTGGAACCGGCAAAGAGGGCCAGCCCGCAGAGCAGTCCGCCGACGCGCAGATGATGCTGCTGCCGGTTCTGTTCTTCCCGCGAAGGGTGTATGTCGGGATTGGCGGCACGTCTGGCATCCATCAGCTTGAACACCGGTACCAGTACCGCGGCGCCGATGAGAAAGCGAATCGAGTTATACGTGAACGGACCGATGTATTCCATTCCCTTGCGCTGGGCGGTAAAGGACAGTCCCCAGATCAGCGCTGTGACCAGCAGCATGAGATTGCCCTGCATTTGTTTGCTCATCATTGGTGCCCCTCTTTCATCCGCCCGCGATGGAGATATCGGAAAAATGCCGGCACAGGGTGCCGACGTCTCAGTATAGCATACCGGCAGAAACGTGAAAAGCGGTCCGCCGCGATGATTTTACAAAAAAGTGTCAATTCCGGAAAACGAATGTGCTATACTGTTCGCAAGGCCCGGGTGCAGCCGGATCCGGCCGCACCCGGGCAATGCCCGCAAAGAAAAGACAGGAGCGGAGACGCATGATCGAATACTACAAGACAGATGACCGCAAAGTATATCGACAGGAGGCTCTGTCGCCGGGGCAGTGGATCAAAATGACCGCCCCGACGCCGGAAGAATCGTGGAAAATCGCGTTCGGTCTCGATATCGATGTCAATGACATCCGCGCGGCCATCGACCGCGAGGAAAAAACGCGTATCGAACTCTTTGACAACTACACGCTGATCGTCATTGACGTGCCGACCACCGAACAGCGGCACGACCGCGACTGCTACATCACGATTCCGCTGGGGGTCATCCTCATGAAGGATCGCGTGATCACCATCTGCAGCGAGGACACGCCGATCCTCCATCGCTTTCAGGAGGGCCGCGTGCAGGGCTTTTCGACGAAAAAACAGCTGCGTTTTTTCTATCAGATCATGTTCGTCGCGGCCGGTCAGTATCAGCTTGACCTGCGCAGCATCGACAAGCGCCGCCGCGAAATCGAGGAACGCATCCACAGCACCGACGAAGAAATGCTGATCGAGCTGCACGAGCTGGAATCGACGCTGGTCTACTTTGCCACGTCACTGCGTGAAAACGGCAACGTTCTCAGCCGGCTGACGCACTACGACCGCATCGAACAGTTTCCCGATGACACCGACCTGCTCAACGACGTCATCGTCGAAAATCAGCAGGCGATTGAGATGACGGAGATCTATCAGAGCATCATCAACGGTACCCGGGAACTGATGTCGACGATCCTCGACAGCCGGTTGAGCAATGTCATGAAAATCCTCACTTCGGTGACGGTGATCCTGGCGATCCCGACCGTCATTTCCGGCATCTACGGCATGAACCTGAACGGACGTGGCATGCCGCTCTCTTCCAGCGTGTACGGATTTGGCGTGATCGTACTCATCATTCTCATCGTCTGCATTCTCATGATTCCGCTGCTGAAAAAGCTGAAAATGCTGTAGGTGGTTCGGTGCGGAAAGCCGGTGATTCCGCTGCTGAAAATGCTGAAAATGCTGTAGGCGGTCCGGTGCGGAAAGCCGGTGCATTCAGAAAATGCCGCCGGCGCCCGGAACATGCCGGTGCGGTGCAGAAAGCGCCGCTTTCAGACAACCTCGTTCGCACTCAGAAAATCCCGATATTTTTGAAGATAAAGAGCCAGAGAAACATCGTCAGCACCGCGAAAGCGGAGGAAAAGACGACGCAGGCGCCGGCCAGTTCGGCGTCGCTTCCCATGGATTCCGCCATCGCGAACGAAGAGACGGCAGTCGGCGCCGCGAAGATCGCGATCAGCGTGACGAATTCGACGTCACGAAATCCCAGCAGCATCCCCAGCGTGAGGGCGATGCCGGGCGTAACCACCAGCTTGCCGAGCAGACCGATCGAGAGGTTGCGCCGCATGTGCGCAACGGCCTGAAAGCGAAAGGACGCGCCGAGAATGATCAGCGCCAGCGGCGAAGCGATCCCGGCTATTTCACCGATGATGCTGTCGGCCATTTTCGGCAGATGCAGTCCGCAGAGGTTAGCGGCCAGGCCGGCCAGCACACCGAGGATCAGCGGGTTGGTGAGGATGCGGAGGAAGATCTGCGATTTGTGGATGCGGCCGCCGCGAAAGATTTCCAGCGTGATGACGGCGAGGACGTTGTAGATCGGTATGACGACGGAGATCATCATCATCGTCACGCCGAGATGGTCGTAGCCGTAAATATTGCCGACAACCGGCATCCCCATGATGATGAAATTGCCGCGGTAGATGGCCTGAATCAGGGCGCCGCGGCTGCGGTCATTCTTTTCGATACGCGTTACGATCAGCACGGACAGAAAGTAGATGCCGAGCACGACGACGATGGTAAAGAGAATCAGCCGGCCGTTGACGATGTGCCGCAGCGGCTGGTCGTAGAGGTCGTTAAAGAGCATCACCGGGAAGAAGACCTGAAAGACCATTTGATTCAGGTGACTGACTTCCTGCTGATTCAGCAGCCGGGCGCGGCGGATGCCCATGCCGATCAGGATGAAGATGAAAAGCGGCAGTACTGCCTGCAGGCAGATGATAAAATTCTGATACATGATGAGAATAGTATAGCATAAAAAGTGACGGCCGCGCGGCCGCCACTCCTGCTTTCGGGGCTCTCTGCGATCCATTGCCGGCCTGCGTCCTGCAGAACAGACGATGCGTCGATCGGCTGACCAGGCGGTTCGCCGGCCTGCGTCCTGCAGAACAGACGATGCGTCGATCGGCTGACCAGCCGGTTCGCCGGCCTGTATCCTGCAGATCGGACGATGCGTCGATCGGCGGGACGGCCGATCAATCGTAGCGCTCGTCGATGACGCGCTGCGCTTTCTTTTCGCTGCGAGGCAGTACGCCGAGTTCCACGACTTTGACCAGCGGGGTAAAGCCGATGCGGCTCTTGACGGCAGCGGCGATTTCGTCGGCAATGTCGAGGAAGTTTTCGTGTCCGTTGGTCTCCACATAGAGACGCATCGTGTCCTTGCCGTCGAGGTGCGAGATGCGAATCTGGTATTCGCTGGACAGCTGCGGGAAATCGGCGAGAATTTCTTCGATCTGTTTGGGGAAGACGTTGACGCCCTTGATTTTCATCATGTCGTCGCTGCGCCCGGAGATGGTATCGATGCGCGGGAATTTACTGCCGCAGGGGCAGTCGCCCGGCAGGATGCGGGAGATGTCGTGGGTGCGGTAGCGGATCAGCGGCGCCCCTTCCTTGACCAGGGTCGTGATGACGATTTCGCCGAATTCTCCGTCGGGAACGTTTTCTCCGGTGTGCGGGTCGATCACTTCCAGATAGATATAATCGTCCCAGATATGCATGCCGTTGTTGTATTTGCAGTTGATGCCGATGCCGGGGCCGTAGATTTCGGTCAGACCGTAGATGTCGTAGAGCTCGATGTTCAGCCCTTCGGCGATGCGTTCGCGCATCTTTCTGCCCCAGCGTTCCGAACCGATGACGCCCTTGGTCAGGCGGATGCGGTCTCCGATGCCGCGGGCGGCGATTTCCTCGGCCAGCAGCAGCGCATAGGAGGAGGTGGCGCAGAGTACGGTGGTCTGCATGTCCATCATCATCTGCAGCTGCTTATTGGTGTTGCCGGGCCCCATCGGGATAACCATGGCGCCCAGCTTCTCGGCACCGTTTTGAAAGCCGATGCCCGCGGTCCAGAGGCCGTATCCCGGGGTGATCTGGATGCGGTCGCGGTTGGTGATGCCGGCGAATTCGTAGCAGCGCTTGAACATTTCGCCCCAGTCGTCGACATCTTTGGCTGTATAGGGGATGATGACCGGCGTGCCGGTGGTGCCGGAAGAGGAATGAATGCGGACGATCTCTTCCTCGGGCGTTGTCATCAGACCCAGCGGATAGGCGTCGCGCAGGTCCTGCTTTTCCGAAAAGGGCAGGGCCTTGAATTCCTCGACACTGCGGGCGCCTGTGATGCCGGCGCTGCGAAGACGGTGACCGTAAGAATTATCCATGCGCAGCAGGCGTTCGATCTGATCGTTGACTTGCTGCAGCTGCTTGCTGTTGATTTCCATTTCGGCAGTTCCTTCTTTCTGAAAGCCTGAGTGCTTTCGGCGATGTTCTGAATAGATGAGTCATAGAGGAGCGCTGTGCACGCTGCCGCGCCGACGGGGTCAGGTCTGTGCCGCCGCCCGCGCGGTATACTGCAGAGCGCGTTCGTTGAGTTCGTGAAAGCGGGCCGGCACGCGTTCGCGGATGGCGCTCCGCAGATCCTCTTCGTTCAGCCCCAGTTCGCCGCTGCGCAGCGCCGCGCCCAGCAGGACAACGTTGAGGACCTTGGACGAACCGAGATCGGCGGCTGCCCGGTCGGCGTCGACCAGCGTCAGCCGCGGCACGCGGCGGCGAAGGCAGGCGAGGATCTCTTCGACGGGGTAGGAGGATTCGCCGATCAGGGCGCTGACCGGCATGACCGGCCGGGTGCTGACGACGGCGGCGCCGCCTTTCTTCAGCCAGGGCAGCATGCGCACGGCTTCGGCCGGCTCAAAGCCGATCAGCAGGTCTGCGCGCCCGGGGCCGATCAGCGGCGCGTTGAGGTCGTCACCCATGCGCAGATGGGAAAAGACGCTGCCGCCGCGCTGCGCCATGCCGATCGTTTCTGCGGTGCGGACGTCAATGCCCCGGTGCATCGCGGCTGCCGCGATCAGCTTGCTGGCGAGGACGGTGCCCTGGCCGCCGACGCCGCAGAGAAGAATATTCTTATTCATTGCGGTCACCTCCGTGGATGGCGTGCGCCGGACAGATCTGTTCGCAGAGTGTGCAGCCGGTGCACAGCGCGCTGTCGATGAAAGCCCGGTCGTCTTTCCAGATCAGCCCCGGGCAGCCGAGCTCGCGGATGCAGAGGCGGCAGCCGGTGCAGGTTTTCGGATCGACCTGTGAACAGCCGCGCGGCTTGCTGACGGCGACGCATGGGGTGCGGAAGATGATCGCCTTGACGCCGGGCTGCGCGGCGACCCGCTGTACGGTTTCCTTCGCGAGGTCAAAGTCGAGCGGATTGACGGTCTCGACGACGGTCAGCCCGATGCCGCGGAGTACGTTCTCGATGCTGATTTTGTCGACCGCCTGCCCCATAATCGTGCGCCCGGTGCCCGGATGCGGCTGGTGGCCGGTCATCGCCGTGGTCGAGTTGTCGAGCACGACGAGCGTCATCTCGGCCTGGTTGTAGCAGGCGTTGACAACGCCGGTGAGACCGGAGGCGAAGAATGTCGAATCGCCGACAAAGGCAAAGCAGGCTGTTTCCGGATCCATGTGCCGGACGCCCTGGGCCATCGTGATGCCCGCGCCCATGCAGAGACAGGTGTCACACATGTCGAGCGGCTGGGCGTTGGCCAGCGTATAGCAGCCGATGTCGCCGCAGAAGATGCACTTCTTTCCCTTCATCGCGGCCTTGACCGCGTAAAAGGCGGCCCGGTGGCCGCAGCCGGCGCAGAGGACCGGCGGGCGTACAGGCAGTTCCGGCATGGCTTCGCCGTCGCCGTCGACGGCAGCCTCGGCCGGCGGACGCATGCCCCGGCCGTCGAGAAAGCGCTGCAGGGCGTCGGCAACCGACTGCACGGTATTCTCGCCGGATGGCGCGATGTCGCCGGTCAGCTTGCCGCGGATGCGGACGTCGAGGTGATGCCGGCCGCAGACGGAAATCAGCGCCCGCTCGATCACCGGGTCAAGCTCTTCGACGCAGAGCACTTCGTCAAGCCCGTCGAGAAAGCGCAGCGCCAGATCCTCCGGGAAGGGGAACGGCGTGGCCACCTTAAGCAGGCGGACGTGGTCGCCGGGGTCGATGCAGTCGCGGACGTACTGGTAATTGATGCCGTGGCTGGCGATGCCGAGCCGCTGCGGACTCCCGCTGCCGGCAGCCAGAATTTCGTTGCGCGGATAGGCGGAGAGCGTCTGCCGCAGGTCGCGGTTGCGCTGCTCGATGCGTGCGTGGCTGCGCACAGAGAGCCGCGGAAAGATGACCCAGCGGGCCGGGTCGCGTTCAAAGCTGACCTCGGCGCGGGGCGCATATTCCTCCGGATCCTTGATTTCCACGGATTGGTAGCCGTGGTCGATGCGGGTGGTGGCGCGCAGGAAGACCGGTGTGCACCAGCGCTGCGAAAATTCGAACGCTTCCTGCGTCATCTCGTATGCTTCCTGAACGCTGGAGGGATCGAAAACCGGCACCTTGGAGAACATGCCGAAGGTGCGTGTATCCTGCTCGGTCTGCGAGGAAATCGGACCGGGATCGTCGGCCACCATGACGACCAGGCCGCCCTTGACGCCGAGATATTCGAGGCTCATCAGCGGATCGGAAGCGACGTTGAGGCCGACCTGCTTCGTTGTCACGATGGCGCGCGCGCCGCAGATGGCGGCGCCGGCCGCGACCTCCATGCCGGCCTTTTCATTGACCGACCATTCGACGTGGATGTCGCCGGGATTGTTGCGGGCGATGGTTTCCAGTACTTCCGTCGACGGGGTGCCGGGATAGCCGGCGGCCAGGTCAACGCCGGCAGCGATCGCGCCCAGCGCGATCGCTTCGTTGCCCATCAGAAATTCTCTGTGCATGCCTGCTTCACCTCGCCCTATTTCGCTGCGTGTTCCTTGCAGGACAGTTCTTCGACCTCGATGCAGAAGACACCGGTGGCCTGCAGAGCCTGTTCCGGGAAGTCGTAATCGCCGCGGCCGGACAGGTGCTTCATGAGCACGTTCAATGCGGCTTTCTTTTCCTTGAGATCGCTGATCGAGGAAACGCGGCCGCTGCCGATGATGCTGCGGAACATGGCCGTGAAATTGCACGGCTGATCGGCCGGCACGACCTCGCAGTGCTCGACGATATCAAAGCCGACGCGGCCGCCTTTGGCGGCCAGCTCTGCCTTGCGGCCGACACCGGCGCCGTGGTAATAGAGTCTGGTCCTGCCGTCGACGGTTTCATAGCCGTAGTTGACCGGAACGACGTAGATCTCATCGCCGTCGGCGTAAGCAACATTCATGATCTCGCCGGCTTCCAGGACAGCGTTGATCGCGGCCGGATCGGTGACGGCGCGTTCGCTTTTTCTCATTTTTGACATTGGCTTCCTCCCCGGGCAGTGCCCGTACGGTAGAGCGGTAATATATATGTGCTGCGCAGTTTCCCCCGCGCCGGATGCTGCCGCACCCTTTCTGCACTTGCTGTGCCGGCCTGTGCCGACGCCATTATATTTTATTATATCAGCCGGTATCGGCATTGTCATCGCATTTGCGGTTTTCCGGCTTGTCGGCGGCTGGCGGCACGGATGCTCATGATGTTCGCGCGCAGCAGCCCCGGTGGTTCGATCAGATCCAGCGGGCGTTCGCGCTGCAGCTGTTCCGGTGCTTCGATCAGATCCAGCGGGCGTTCGCGCTGCAGCTGTTCCGGTGCTTCGATCAGATCCAGCGGGCGTTCGCGCTACAGCTGTTCCGGTGATTCGATCAGATCCAGCGGGCGTTCGCGCTGCAGCTGTTCCGGTGATTCGATCAGATCCAGCGGGCGTTCGCGCTGCAGCTGTTCCGGTGATTCGATCAGATCCAGCGGGCGTTCGCGATTCAGCTTCCGGCAGATCGCGAGGAACGTGTCGAGCGGAACGCCGTTCATCTTCTTGTTGCCGCGGATGTTGACGGAAACGGTGTTCTCCTCTTCTTCGCGGTCACCGAGGACGAGGATGTACGGATCGCGGGCGTTGTGGAACGCCTTGATCTTTTCCTTCATGTGCTTTTCCTCGTAATCGGTTTCGACACGGATGCCGTGATCCTGCAGGATGGCTTCCACCTTGCGGGCATAATCGTTGTGGCGCTGACGGATCGGCACGATGCCGACCTGCATCGGCGAGAGCCAGAACGGGAACGTGCCCTTGAAGTTTTCGATCAGGATGCCGATGAAGCGCTCGAAGGAACCGAGAATGGCGCGGTGAATCATGACCGGACGCCGCTCGCTGCCGTCGCTGGCGACATATTTCAGGTCAAAGTTCAGCGGCAGCTGGAAGTCCAGCTGGATCGTGCCCATCTGCCACTCGCGGCCGAGGCAGTCCTTCATCTTGAGGTCGATTTTGGGGCCGTAGAAGGCGCCGTCTCCCTCGTTGATTTCGTAGCCGTCCTTGCCGTAGCGGCGGTCGAGAATGTCCTTCAGCGACGCTTCGGCCTTGTCCCAGAGTTCGATGTCCCCCATGTAGTCCTCCGGCCGCGTAGACAGTTCGGCCGTGTAGGTGAGGCCGAACGTGCCGTAGATCTGTCCGGCGATGTCCATGATGTCACCGATTTCGGCGGCAATCTGGTCTTCTGTCAGGAGTGTATGCGCGTCATCCTGGCGGAACATCTGCACCCGGAACAGGCCGTTCAATTCGCCGGATTTTTCCTTGCGGTGGATGACATCGATCTGGCTGATGCGCATCGGCAGTTCACGGTAGCTGCGTTTCTGGTTCTGGTAGACTTTGATCGCGTTGGGGCAGTTCATCGGCTTGGCGGCGAACATCGTCTCCTCGTCGACCGGGACGAGGAACATGTTGTCCTTGTAATGCGCCCAGTGCCCGCTCGTTTCCCAGAGCACCTTGGAGTTGATCAGCGGTGCCGAAATTTCCTGATAACCGTGGCGGATATGCACCTGCCGCCAGAAATCCAGCAGAGCGTTGAACATCTGCCAGCCGCGGGGCAGAAAATACGGCATGCCCGGTGCGGTCTCGTCGATCATGAAGAGCTCCAGCTCGCGGCCCAGCTTTTTGTGGTCGCGCTCCATGGCTTCGCGTACCAGATTGAGGTGCGCCTTGAGCGCCTTCTTGTCCGGGAACGCGTAGACATAGATGCGCTGCAGCTGGTCGCGGTGCTCGTCGCCGCGCCAGTAGGACCCGGAGATCGATTTGATCTGGAAAGCCGCTCCCAGCAGTTCCTGCGAATTATCGACGTGCGGTCCGGCGCAGAGATCGATGAAGTCATCGCCGGTGCGATAGCAGCTGATCGTCTCGCCTTCCGGCAGATCTTCGATCAGCTCGGTCTTGAACTTCTGATCACGGAACAGTTCCAGCGCTTCTTCACGGGAGACCTCCAGCCGCGTCCAGTCTTCCTTGCGCTTGAGGATTTCGTGCATCTTGTCCTCGATGGTCTTGTGATCATCGGCCGTGAGGTTGCGGGGCAGAAGGAAGTCGTAGTAAAAGCCGTCGTCGATCTGCGGACCGATGGCGTACTGGACGTTTTCCTTCCCGAACAGTTCGATCACCGCCTTGGCCAGAATGTGGGCCAGGGAATGGCGGTAGACCTGGAGATAAAATTTGCGGTATTCTTCCTTTGTCATGGTTTCTTTGCTGCTCATTTTCTTCCTTTCCGTGAGGTGCCGCGCACAGATAAAAAAGGCCCTCACATTACAAGATCCTGCAATGTGAGGGACGCAAGCTCTGTATGATAGCGGGCTGCGCGGTTCCACCCTCGTTGCCGCGGCGCGTGCCGGCGGCCTCTCGTTTGTGATGATGACGGAATCACCGGACCTGTTCGCAGGTCTCTCCGAGGTGGTGTTCGTTCGGTGCCCGGACGGGAGCGTCTCAGCCGGATGCGCGCGGCGGCGCATACTGCGTTCCCTCTCTTTGGACGGACGGCCGAAGTACTGTCCTCTTCAACGATTTAGATCATTTTATCGCACGGACAGGGAGTTGTAAAGATAGGAAATGAAATTACCGGGAGGGCTGTGAAACTTGCCGAGAGGGCTGCCGCGGGGCGGGCGAAATCCTGCCGGCGGGGCGGCAGCAGGAACAGATAAACGGCTGGTGAATCGGCGGAACCCTGCCGGCGCATGCGGCGGGAACCCCGTGCATTGGCAATGAAGTGACCGGTGGGTCCTGCGTATTCGGAACGAACGGACCCGCAGCGCCAGCGCTTTCGCAAACGGCGGTCAGAGATACCGCTGCGCCCACTTGGCCATCTCGTAGAAGATCGGCAGCAGATCCCGTCCCTTGCCGGTCAGCGAATATTCGACGTGCGGCGGAATTTCATTGAACTGTTCGCGGGCCACGAGTTCGCACTGCTCCATATCGCGCAGTACGGTGGTCAGCATGGTGCTGGTGATCCTGGGGATCGAGCGTTTGAGCTCGCCAAAGCGGTAGGACGGCTTTTTCGCCAGCTGGTAGAGGGTCAGCAGGCGCCACTTGCCGCCCAGCAGTTCGAGCACGTCGAACACCATGCAGCGGCCGGAGATGCACTCTTCCTCATCGCAGATCTGCAGAAATTCTTCGAACGACATCGGGGCAGCCGCTGCGGCGGCCGTTTCTGCCGGTTTTTTTTCGCTGCTCATGGGACTCCTCTCGGCTTCTTTCCCGGCTTTCTGCCGGGCGAACGGAAAAATAAAAAATGTACTTGCATTTAATTATTGTTCTTAGTATAATTACTATATCATAGAAATTGTGAGAACACAATGGACGCTTCGCAGGAAGCAATTTTTTTACCGCAGGCTTAGCACTCAACGCACAGAAGTGCTAACAACCCCCGGCCGCAGATACGAGGGGAGGAACACGGGGCCGGGATCACGCGGCACCGTCGGGTGCCGGAGAACGGCCGGCGGAAGAAAGGAGAAAACCCATGATCGTAATACCGATTTATAACCATATTATTGTGCCGGATGCGCATATTTATTTCCAGACCGAGAATTTCCGCGAACTGAGCGGCGGCAAGCCGGAGGTCAACGACCGCGTCATCTTTCTGACGCTGCGGCAGCAGCAGAACTGGGACGAGATCAGCAGCGACAGCTTCTACCCGATCGGCGTCGTCGGCTCGATCACCGAGGTCAACCCGGCCGGCTATGTCGGCATCAAGACCGACGAGCGCGTCGACGTCGACTCGATCTTTGTGCGCGGGGCCGGCAGGGCCGATCTCAACATCGTCCGCCGTCCGGACATCGAGGATCTCTCCGCGGAGGAGGAGCAGGAGCATCTGACCAAGCTCAAGCAGGCGCTGGTCAACTTTGCGTCCGGCTTCCAGTGGGGGCCGATGGCACGCAACTACATCATGCAGTGGGATTCGGTCGGGGAGATCGCGGCGGCGATGTCCGGCTGGCTGCCCGACGACAACGAGGCGTATTACGCGATCCTCGCCGAGGACAGCAAGGCCGCGCGGGTAAAGAAGATCGAGGACCTGATTTATGAATACCTTGAGATGGCCCGCCTCAGCGGCGAGGCGCAGGATGCGCAGAAAAAGGACAACGAAAAGACCTACCGCCGGGCGGCGATTCAAAAGCAGATGCAGTATCTGCAGAATCAGCTCGAGCAGATGGATCCGGAGAACGTCTCCGACGCGCAGAAATTTGAGCGCCGCATCAACGAAGCCGGCATGAACGAGGAAGCCGAGCGGGAAGCGCGCAAGATGCTCAACCGCTTCAAGCAGGACGGTCAGAACAGCGCCGAATCCGGCATGCTCTACGACTACCTTGATTTTATCACAAGCCTGTCGTGGAAGAAGGAGGCGCCGCAGAACATCGACATCGGCGCCGCCGAAAAAATCCTCGATGAGGATCACTTTGGCCTCAAGAAGGTCAAGAACCGGATCATCCAGCAGATTGCTGAGATGAACCTGCAGCAAAAGCAGTCCGGCTCGATCCTGCTCTTCGTCGGTGCACCGGGCACCGGCAAGACCAGCATCGGCCGCAGCATCGCCAGGGCGCTGCGGCGCAAATACGTGCGCGTCAGCCTCGGCGGCGTCCGCGACGAAGCGGATATCCGCGGTCACCGGCGCACCTATATCGGCGCCATGCCGGGACGCATTATGGACGGTATCGCCAAGAGCGGCGTTTCCAATCCGGTGATGGTGCTCGACGAAGTCGACAAGCTGTCGGCGAGCTACAACGGCGACCCGGCCAGTGCCCTGCTCGAAGTGCTCGATCCGGAGCAGAACAACACGTTCACCGATCACTACATGAACGTGCCCTACGACCTCTCCGACGTGCTCTTCATCTGCACGGCCAACCGGCTCGACACGATTCCGGAACCGCTGCTGAACCGCATGGAAGTCATCGAATTTCCCGGCTATACGGCAGCCGACAAGTTCCAGATCGCACGGCGGCACCTGCTGCCGCGGGCGATGGAGGAGAGCGGCATCAAGGAGACCGACCTGGTGGTGGACGATGAGATTCTGCGCACCATCATCGACGACTATACGATGGAAGCCGGCGTACGCGGCCTGAAAAAGCGCATCGACACGCTCTGCCGGGCGGCGGCGGTAAAAATTGTCCGCGCCGGCGCGGCAGCGAACGAGAGCGCTGAAAGGGCAAAGGATCAGGCGCAGGAAAGCGAGACCGACGGCAGCGGCCTGCCGGTCGTCGTGCACCGGGAAGATCTGCGCGAAATTCTCGATACGCGACCGGTTTCCCACGATCGCGTGCTGGCCGAAAAGCGGCCGGGCGTGGTTACCGGTCTGGCCTGGACACAGGCCGGCGGCGAGATTCTCTTCATCGAGACGCTGCTGACCAAGGGGACCGGCAAGACCATCATCACCGGGCAGCTGGGCGACGTCATGAAGGAATCCGTGCAGATTGCGGTCAGCCTGGTCAAAGCAATGTTCCCGGGCAAGGCCGGCGTCTTTGAGGATCATGACCTGCACGTCCACGTACCCGCAGGGGCAGTGCCCAAGGACGGCCCCTCGGCCGGCATCACGCTGACGACGGCGCTGGCCAGCCTTGTCACCGGCACGGCCGTCAGTCCGGAACTGGCGATGACCGGCGAAGTTTCACTGCGCGGCGTCGTCACGCCGATCGGCGGCCTGCCGGAAAAACTGATGGCAGCGCAGCGCGCCGGCATCAAGACCGTCTTCATTCCCAAAGAGAACGAAGATGACCTTCGCGACGTTCCTGCGGAAGCAAGAGACGCATTGACGATCATCCCGGTCGAGGACGTTGCCGACGTCCTTGAGCAGACCGGGCTGATCGACAGCCGGGCGATGCTGGAAGCCGTCTGAACAAAAGTGCCGCAGGCTGCGAAAGGCCCGCAGGCCCCAGAACCCATAAAGGTTTCTGAATCCCAGCGGGCTTCGGGACCCCGCCGGCTTCGCAGGACTCGGTTCCTGCCGACAGCGGCCCGTCCCGGGCAGATGCGCCCGCGGCATCCGCCAGCAGATGCGAACAGACGGGCGTGCGACAGCGGCCTTTACTGAGCTGGCTCCTGTACCAGATGGTACAGTGCACATAAACCTCCTTACAAATGGTAAGAAATGTATGACACCGAACGCCGGAGTCCGCAGGGACTCCGGCGTTCGGTTTTTGAGGTACGGGAACTTTCGTGTATAATGACGGTGCGGCCTGCGGTCGGGAGAAACGAACGCAGACAGAAAGGGGAACGAAAACAAACGAAAATGGATTACATTATTTTAGATATGGAATGGAATCAGGCGGTTCCCGGAGGCCGGGTCGTTTACCGGCCCCTTTTTCTCGAAGGCGAGATCATCCAGATCGGAGCCGTCAAAGTACGACCGGACGATGACGATCTTGTCGTTGTCGATACTTTTGAAATCGGTGTGCGGCCGCAGTTCTACACAAAGCTCAACAGCCACGTGCGCCGGCTGACCGGCATCACCGCCCGCGATCTGCAGCGCGGTCTGCCGTTTCCGCAGGCTTACCGGGAATTCCGGGACTGGTGCGGCAGCGATGTGATGTTCGTGATCTGGGGCGACAACGACATTGATCTTCTGCGCGAGAATATGCTGCTTCACGGGATCGGCACCGAGGATCTGCCGCCGGCCGTCAACTGCCAGTGGATCTTTCAGAACCAGGTTAAACTCGACGAAGAGGAGGAGTTTGACGGTCACAGCCAGCTGGCGCTCGGGGATGCGGTACGCGTGGTGCACGGCCGCGCCCACGAGGCGCACGACGCTCTCGGCGATGCGCTCAGCACTTATGAGGTCTGCCGTCATCTCGATATGGAACGGGGTGCGGAGGATTTCGCCCGTTCGGAAAAATGCATGCCGATTGCCGAAGCCCAGCGGGAATATCAGCTCACTGCAGCGCAGGTGAAATCGGCACTGCGAACGGCCGCGGCCAGAACCGCCGATAAAAAAGGAGCTTCCCGCCGCGAGCAGCGCCGCTTTCTGCTGCCGGCGGCACGTGAGCAGCTGTTCGCCGACGCCGCATTCCTGCAGGCGCCCTGTCCGCGCTGCGGCGGGGCGGAAGAGGCGCGGCTGCAGTGCAATGAATGGGTTTCGCAGGGCAGCAGCGGACACTATCTTGCGCTGGCCGTCTGCCCGCACTGCGGCGCCCGCTATTTTGTGCGCCTGCGCCTGCGCTGCGTGCGCAATGAACTCTGGTGCGCGAGCCGCCGTCTCTATCCGATGAACGACGCTTTCGCAGAATACTACCGGCGCCGTGCCGAGCGGCAGCGGGAGCGCGAAGAGCGCATGCGCAATCACAGGGCGTCGCGGTCGGAAAAGCAGCGCGAAAGCAGTTCCGGCGGCCAGGCGCCGTCGTCGCATTGATGCCGGTATCGGATGGGTGCTGCGGCAGCTTTCTGTTCTCTGTTCAGCGCTGGCACCGGGGACAGTAGACGCTGGTGCGGCCGCCGATGGTTCTGTGCGCCAGCGGCTGTCCGCAGTTTCGACAGGGCTGACCGGCGCGGCCGTAGACGTTGAGCCAGGGCGTATTGCGGTAATCGCTGCCGCCGCTGCGCAGGTAATCGGCCGCGGAAATGGCGTTCTTTTCGGTGAAAAACTTCAGCCGCTCGGGGATCAGGCGGGCCAGATCTTCCCATTCGCGGACGAGCAGGCGGCGGGCCGCGCGTCCGGGACGAATGCCTGCGGCGAAGAGGATCTCGTCGGCGTAGATATTGCCGATGCCGGCCACAACGTGCTGGTCGAGCAGACAGCTCTTAATCGCACGGCGGCTCTGCCCGCAGGCTTGACGCAGCCGGGAGCCGGTCAGTTTCGGATCGTCCGGTTCCGGACCCAGCGCTGCGATGCCGGAAAAGCGATCCTCTTCACCGGCGCGCAGCAGCCAGCAGCGGCCGAATCCGCGCGGATCGATGAAGCGCAGTTCGCAGGACGAAGCGGCCGGTGCTGCATCTGCCGTGTCCGGTGCTGCGTCTGCCGTGTCCGGTACTGCGTTTGCCGTGTCCGTGCCCGGCGTACGCATATTTGTGGTACCTGTGTTCACCGCTTTGGTCTCTGTGCCTGGTCCTGACTGCGAACCGAGGAACAGGCGCAGATGGGTATGCCGGGCCAGCGGCGCGTCCGACGGCGTTGCCAGCAGACTGCCGGTCATGCGCAGATGGATAATCAGGCGGTCTGCCGTATTCCGGCGGGTTTCCCGGGCGGCTGCCTTCGGATTTTGATCTGCTGCCGTCCGCCCGTCTGTCAGCCGCAGGCAGAGAAACTTGCCCCGGCGCGTCAGATCCGTAATCTCGCTGCCGCTGAGAAGAGCGGGGAATTCAGCCGCGTCGGGATGGGCGGCAATCTGCGGGCGGCGCAGATCGACGCGCTCGATGCGGCGGCCGATGATCTGCGGACCGATCACGCGGCGCACGGTTTCTACTTCAGGCAGTTCCGGCATGTGGTTCTCCTTTGGTTTTCCTTTTTGTCTGTTTCGGCAGCGGCGGAATTCTTCCGCGGATGTGCCGCCGCTTGTTCTGAGAGGAACCCTTCTGCCGGCGCGTTCCTCCCGCAGTGCTTATGGATACTGTTCGATTGGTCTGGGATCGCTGACGGACGTTCCCCGTTTGAAACGGGAGCTCAGACTCCGGCGGTGTCTGACATATTTCCTGTAGTATTTGCGGTACATGGATCTTGATACGTGATCCTTTTTGTAAGTGTTTCTGCGGGTGCCGCTGCGGAGATAGCAGCCTTTTCGAATGCAGCCATTGTTATCCGGAAAATAGTCGATGTAAAAATATTTGCCGCTGCAGCCGGAAGTAAAGTGAATATTTACACCTTGCCAGGCATATTTCACGCTGCCGCCGCCGCCGTGCCAGCTTCTTCTCTGCAGCACATACCCGCGTTTGACGCCGGCAATCTGCGCGAACCAGACGTATCGCACCTCTCCTTTCCGGCAGGTGAGGACGTAGCCGATGTTTTTCTCTTTCGGCATATAGAGAAATAACTCCGGAATGCCGTCTTTATTTAGATCATACAAAAAATACTTTGTCAGCCGGTAACGGCTGCCGAACCAGCCGCGAATATATCTGTCGTCGTAGATTTTGCGAATGTTTCTTTTGGGGTGCCGCAGAAATTTTTTGTAGGCGGTTCGCCACGAAACGGTTTGTGTCCGATGGGCCGGCACCGTTTGCGCGGCCGCTGCGGAAGCCCCGGCTTGCGGCTCTTTGGCCTGTGCGTTCTGCATGAATGCCGGCATGAAGGCCGGCGCGATGAACAGGGTAAGGGCAATGCAGCATGTCCTCCAGAGTGATTGCGGCGTCATAACAGATTCCTCCTTGCTGCACGCTGTATCAGCGTGCTTTCACGATTCCATTTTACTGCCCGCAGCGCGGTGTGTCCAGTGCAGCTGCCATCACGGGGCGGCCTGAAAATGGCAGAATCATGGCTGCGCCGGAGGCAGTCAGTTTTTTCGATCGGACATGCCTGACATTTTTGCAATTGCTCCATTCATAAGCTATGATAGAAAAGGCGTTACAGCGTACGCGGCGGCTTTCCCTATGAAGATGCATGGTCTGCTGCCGAGATCTGAGGAGAACATCTATGAATGAAAAACAACGGATTCTGCCGGTGCTGCGTCTGCTGGCGGTACTGCTGCTGGCGATCGCTCTGACCGTCGGCCTCGGCGGCTGCGGCAGTGAGGACAGCAGCGACAGTGCGCAGCAGGCGGAGCCGCAGACGGAGAACACGGAACAGCATGAGGCGTCGCATGAAAAAGCAAAGAAGGAGCACCACAGCAGCGGAAGCCACGCGGGATCTGCCAGCTCCTCCAGGGCGATGGCGGAAAAGCTGGCGAAGAAAACCTACAGCGGCAGTCCGTATATTGAAGTCAACGGTGACAGGCCGGCTTTTACCCGGGCGCAGCGTCGCAAAGCGCGGAAATCTTTCCAGCATTACGGGGACTTTGATAAATACTATCGCTGCACGACCGCGACGGCCAGCCTCTCCACGGCGACGATGCCGGCGGAAGAAGAGGAGCGCGGCGATATCAGCGACGTGCATCCCAGCGGCTGGTGGAGCGGCATGGGCTGGGAGCGCTGCCATCTGATCGGCTGGCAGCTCAGCGGCCAGAATGACAACGCCGAAAACCTGATCACCGGCACGCACTATTTCAACGTCACCGGCATGCTGCCGTTTGAGAACGATGTTGCCGACTACATCAAGGAGACCCATCACCATGTCCTCTACCGCGTCACGCCGGTCTACCGCGGCAGGGAGCAGGTGGCGCGCGGCGTGGAAATGGAAGCGCAGTCGGTTGAAGACAGGAACCTTTCCTACAATGTTTACGTTTTCAATGTGGAGCCGGGAGAAAAGATCAACTACAAGACCGGCGAGGTCAGGGACAGCGATGCGTCCGGCGGCAGCTCTGCGAGCAGCTCGGGAAGCAGTGCGGGCACATCGCATAGCAGCACGAAATCAAAAGGCGTACGCAAATATGTGGTCAATACCAATACCGGCAAATTCCACTATCCGTCCTGCAGCAGCGCCAAACAGACCGCGGCGCATAACCGCGAAGTGGTCAGGACGACGCGCAAAAAGCTGATTGAAGAAGGCTGCACTCCCTGCAAGCGGTGCGAGCCGTAAGCCGCGGCGCAGCTTTTGCGGGTGGTTCGAACCGGCGGACGCGGTTCAGTCCCCTGCAGGCGGAGCAAACCGGCGGACGCGGCGGTCGCCGGGAAACGGCGGGATGCTTCAGCGTTTCTGACGGCCGCCTTTGACGCGGTCGCCGGGGTCAAAGCCGCTGAGGTCGCGGACGACTTCGGCGGCGATCAGAATGCCGGCCGCCGGCGGCACAAAGGCCGTGGAGCCGGGGACGCTGCGACGGTGCGCCGGCGGGGTTTCGTTATCGGATGTTTCTCGGCCGGTCAGCGGCCGGATCGGCGGCTCGTCGGAGCAGAGCACCTTGAGGTGTTCGATCCGGCGTTTTTTGCATTCCCGCCGCATCGTGCGGGCCAGCGGATCGGTATGTGTCTGCGCGAGATCGGCGATGCGCAGGCGCGCGGGATCGATGCGGTTGCCGCAGCCCATGCAGGAGAGAATGGGGGTTCCGGCCCCCTGAGCCCGAACGATCAGCTCCAGCTTGGCGGCGACGGTGTCAACGGCATCGACGACGTAGTCGAAGAGGGTAAAGTCGAACTGATCGGCGTTGTCGGGCAGAAAGAAAACGGGATAGGTATGCACGACGGCATCCGGATTGATGTCGTGCACGCGGTCGGCGGCGGCATCCACCTTGCGCTGTCCGAGGGTGCTGCGGACGGCCAGCAGCTGTCGGTTCAGATTGGTCAGGGTAATCGTATCGTTGTCGATCAGATCGAGCGTGCCGATTCCGCTGCGGGCGAGCGCTTCGACGACATTGCCGCCGACGCCGCCGAGGCCGAAGACCGCCACCCGGGCGGCTCGTACCTTCGCCAGCGCTTCCGATCCGTAGATCAGCTCCGTTCTTGACAGGGGATGCGTCATGCTTTATTCCACCTCCGTTGCTGCGGATTCCTGCGGTCTGCCGCAGTGCTTTCTGCACGCGGCGCGCATTCCCGCGCATAAAGCCGCGCGGGCTCCCTTCAGTCTACCCCGCCGTGCCGCTGCTGTCCAGTGCTGCCGCGGACGGGCCGCCTTATCTCCGTTCCGGGCTGCGTTGGCCCCGGCCTTCGGTGCGCTGTCGCGCTGCCGTACGCGAATTGCCGGGGATTGCCGCGGCTGCGGCGTCCACCCCGCGCGCTCCGTCCCACGCACAGCCTCATCTTTACAAGCGGGCGGCGGCATGATATGATAGCGGCGCAATGAACCGCGGAACCCGGGATTCCCGGGCAGGCCGCGGAGACAGTTCGAAACCATCCTGTCTTTAAACAAAACTACGGGCGATCTGTTGTTCGAAGGAACGACCGGTGTTTTTGAGGTTTCCGCACCGGTCTTTTTTATTGCCTGTTCGGGGGGTGCAGCAATGCGGCTGCGGCAGTGCGGCGGTGCGATTTCTGCATGACGCTGCGATCCCGGCATGCCGGCGCTTCAACCGTGCGCGGCCTCGCGGAATGTTCGCACGCAGATCAAAGGAAAGGAATATGCAAATGTCAAACGAATGGATCCTGATTCTGACGCTGGTGCTGGAGTTTGCCGGCGTGGTGCTCTGCTACCGCCTGTTCGGGCGCGTCGGACTCTACTTGTGGACGGTGATGGCGACGATTACCGCCAACATCGAGGTACTGCTGCTCGTGCGCGCTTTCGGCATGGAGATGACACTTGGCAACGTGCTTTTTGCCAGCACGTTTCTGGTCACGGATATTCTCAGTGAACTCTACAGTAAAAAGGCAGCCCGCCGCGCGGTCAGTCTGGGGATTGCGACGTCTGTGATCTTCGTGCTCATCTCCTGGTCGTGGCTGTACTACACGCCGGCGGCGGACGATTTCGCGGCGCCGGCGATCCGGCAGATCTTTTCCCATACGCCGCGGCTGATGATCTCCAGCATCGCCGTCTATGTCGTGGTTCAGTATTTTGACGTCTGGCTGTATCATAAGTGGTGGGCTCTCACGGAGCGGCGCTCCCGCAGCCGGCGCGGCTTTCTCTGGCTGCGCAACAACGGTTCAACGCTGGTGTCGCAGCTGCTGAATTCCGTACTCTACCCGCTGGCGGCGTTTTACGGCGTGTACAGCATGTCGACGCTGCTGTCGATCATGCTCTCCAGTTACGTGATCTTTATCGTCACGTCGCTGGCGGATACACCGTTTCTCTATCTCAGCCGTTATCTGCGCGAACGGCGGCGCGGGGTCTCCCTGACCGCCGGGCCGGGGCGCGAATAAGAAGTGCGGCACTGCTGTCCGCCCGCCGCGTTATTAGCGGTCGCGGGCGGCAAAGAGGAGGGCGCTTGATGGCGGCCGGCCAGATATGTACCCGGCTGCCCGGCGTCGTGCTTCGGACGATCTTGCAGCAGTTCCGGCCGGTCCCCGCATCCGTTTCGGGCATCCCCGCATCAGTTTCGGGCGTCTTCGCAGCAGTTCCGGCCGGTCCCCGCATCGTGTCCCGCGTCAGGCTTACGGTTATGCCGCCCGATTCATCCCTGTCCCGCCTGTCATCTCTGCGGCACCCTTGCAGTCGGCGGGGCGGCGTGCTATACTCTTTCAGTGACTGTCCCGCAGAGGACAGTGCTGAGAAGGAGTAATAATCAATATGTCATCCCACATTATCGGAATGCTGATCGTGATCATTGTGTATCTGATCATGATGGTTGTGATCGGCGCTATTTTTACCAAGCAGAACAAAGATGTCAACGACTTCTATCTTGGCGGCCGCCGGCTCGGTCCGCTGGTCACGGCGATGAGCGCCGAGGCTTCGGACATGAGCAGCTGGCTGCTGATGGGTCTGCCCGGCGTGGCTTACCTGACCGGCTGTGCCGAGGCGGTCTGGACGGCGCTGGGACTCGCGATCGGCACCTACTTCAACTGGCTGATTGTTTCCAAACGGCTGCGGCGCTACTCGCTCCGCGCCGATAATGCGATTACGATTCCGGACTTTTTTTCCAATCGCTATCGCGATGACAGCCATGCCCTGATGGCGGTGTCGGCGATCATCATCGTCGTCTTCTTCGTCCCCTATACGGCATCCGGCTTTGCCGCCTGCGGCAAGCTGTTCTCGACCCTGTTCGACGCGCCGTACATGCCGGCGATGATCATCAGCGCGGCAATCATTGTCGCCTATACCTCGCTGGGCGGCTTCCTCGCGGCCAGTACGACCGATCTGATTCAGAGCATCATCATGACGATCGCACTGATCGTAGTGATCTTCTTCGGCGTGCATTCGGCCGGCGGTCTCGATCAGGTGACAGCCAATGCCGAAAAGCTGCCGGGGTATCTGAGTCTGACGGAGATCTACGACCCAGCGACGAACAGTGCGGCGCCGTACGACATTCTCACCATCGCTTCGCTGCTGGCCTGGGGTCTCGGCTACTTCGGCATGCCGCATATCCTGCTGCGCTTTATGGGTATCAAGGATGAAAGCAAGCTGAAGCTGTCGCGGCGCATTGCGACGATCTGGGTTGTGATCGCAATGGCGGCTTCGATTTTCATCGGCATCATCGGTTACGGCATGGCCAAGGCCGGTGCCATCACGCCGGCACACGATGCCGGGGAGGCGGAGAAGCTGCTGATCAAGACGGCGATCCTGCTCTCCCACAACGGACTCGGCGCGGTGATCATCGGCGGCCTGATCCTGGCCGGGATTCTCGCCTGCACGATGTCGACGTCGGATTCGCAGCTGCTGGCGGCTTCGTCGGGCATCTCCAAGAATCTTGTACAGGACTGTTTCGGTGTCAAGATGAGCGCAAAGCAGGGAATCCTGCTGGCCCGGCTGACGGTGATCGGCATTGCCTTGGTCGCGATTTTCCTGGCGCGCAATCCGGACAGCTCCGTGTTCCGCATCGTGCAGTTCGCCTGGGCCGGCTTCGGCGCTTCGTTCGGGCCGACGATGCTGATCGCGCTGTTCTGGAAGCGATCCAACCGCAACGGCGCCCTGTGCGGCATGCTCGCCGGTGCCGGCATGGTGTTCCTGTGGAAGTTCGGCATTTCCCGGCTCGGCGGTGTCTTTGCCATTTACGAGCTGCTGCCGGCTTTCCTCGTCGGCTGTCTTGTCAACGTCATCGTCAGTCTGGCGACCGCGCCGCCGAGTGATGAAATCACCGCGGAATTCGACAGTCTCAATGCGGACTGAGAACATCGCCGCAGCCGCGGACTGCGGGATCCGTCAGGACTGGCGGAACCGCCGGCTGGAGGAGTTTTCGGGACTGACGGGACTACCGGCCGGAGGGGCTCTTCGGGACTGATGGAACCGCCGGACGGAGGGGCACTTCGGACTGATGGAACCGCCGGCCGGAGGGGCTCTTCGGGACTGATGGAACCGCCGGCCGGAGGGGCACTTCCCGGCAGGGAGACGGCTCCGGGATACGGCAGGAAATATCATGCAGAAGCAGACAAATGGGGGCGCACGCACTGGCGGCGTCCTCTTGAAATATAAAGAGGGGGCGGTGTCTCTGCCGTTCGAAAGGGGGATCTCTGATGGATATTTTTCCGATGGATCATAAACTCGGTTTTGGCATGATGCGCCTGCCGGAGCTGCCGGAGGGTGCGCCGGCCAACGATTATGCGAATGTCGATCTCGAACGAGTCAAGGCTATGGTGGATCGGTTTCTGGCGCGCGGCTTTCGCTATTTTGACACCGCGACGATGTATCACCACAACCGCAGCGAACAGGTGGTCCGCGCGGTGCTGACTTCGCGCTATCCGCGCGATGCCTACGATCTGGCAGACAAGTTTCACATCACCTACCTCAAAGGAGAAGATCACTTTGAGGGGATTTTCGCGCGTCAGCTCGAAGCCTGCGGCGTCGACAGCTTTGACTATTACCTGCTCCACGACATCGCCAATGACAATCTCGACCGCTTTGAGGAAAACGGCATCTTCGCGGCGGCTCTGCGCGAGAAAGAGCGCGGCCGGATTCGCCATTTTGGATTTTCCAGCCACGATCACGGCGACTTTGTCGAGCGTCTGCTGCACCTTCATCCGGAACTGGAATTTGTGCAGCTGCAGCTCAACTACACCGACTGGGACTCGCCGGGCGTGGACGCCCGCGGAACCTGTGCGGCAGCCGTGCGCTGCGGACGGCCGATCGTCGTCATGGAACCGGTCAAGGGCGGCCTTCTGGCCGATGTGCCGCCGGCGGCCAAAGCGATCTTTCGCCGTCTTGCGCCGCGGCGCTCCGATGCGTCCTGGGCGCTCCGCTTTGCCGCCGGGCAGGAAAACGTGGCGCTGGTGCTCAGCGGCATGAGTTCCGAGGAGCAGCTGCGCGACAACATGGACTGCATGACCGATTTCCGCCCTCTCGATAAAGCGGAGCAGGAAGCGGTGCGGGAGGCGGCGGCGGTCATCGCGCAGGATATCGAAATTCCCTGCACCGGCTGCTCCTACTGCGTCGACGGCTGCCCGGCCGGCATCCCGATTCCCCGCTATTTTTCCCTCTACAACGGCTGGAAGAAGGCTGCCGATCCGGACTGGTCTCCGGAGTCGGCCTATTACCAGAGGCTGACGGCCCGCCAGCCAAAGCCGGAGGACTGCCTCGGCTGCCGGCGCTGCGAGGAGATCTGCCCGCAGCACCTGCCGATTGTCGAGCTCCTCGGCAGGATGGGGGAGATGACGTAACAGCGAATCGGCGAGACGGCAGATCGGCGCGGTGGCGGCAGGATGAACGGCCGCACGCGTTCGGATATCATCCGGACTCATCGGGAGATGCTCCTGTTCTCGCCGGAGCATGTTCTGCGGCGTCGAAAAAAGCGGAATTTATCAGCCGCAGAGAAAAGCGAACACCGCCCGGCGGAGAAACGAAACTGCGTGACTGGAGAAAAGCGAAATTTGCGTTGTACCGCCCGGCGAATGGGGTATAATAGTTAATAACGGCGGATGGCGGACGACTGCAGGAGGTCGATTTTGGAACAACAGGGAATCGTCTTTAACATACAGCGGTTTACCATTCACGACGGACCGGGAATGCGCACGGAGCTGTTTCTCAAGGGCTGTCCGATGCGCTGCCGCTGGTGCAGCAACCCGGAAGGACAGTCGGCTGTGATGCAGCCGGGCGTGTACCGCAAAAAATGTCTCGGGCGCAGCAAATGCGGCCTCTGTGAAGAGGTTTGTCCAGCGGAGACGCTGACGTTTTCCGATGACTGCCTGACGACGATCAACCGATCGCGCTGCAGCAGCTGTATGTCCTGCGCGGAAGCCTGCCCGGCCGACGCGATCAAGCAGTGGGGCCGGCGCGTGTCGGTGGCAGACTGCATGCGGGTCATTCGCCGCGACAGGGGCTATTACGAGCGCTCCGGCGGCGGCGTGACGCTGTCCGGAGGCGACCCTCTGGTGCAGGCCGATTTTTCCGCGGCGCTGCTGCGTGCCTGCCGCGAGGAGGGCATTCATACCTGCCTGGAATCGACGATGCACGCGGACTGGAGCGAGATTGAAAAGGTCCTGCCCTGGACGGATCTCTTCCTTTCCGACCTCAAGCACATGGACTGGCGGCAGCACAAAAAATACACCGGCGTGACCAATACGACACTGCGCCGCAACCTGCGCCGGCTGGTGCAGAGCGGTGCCCGTCTGATCCTTCGCATCCCGGTCATTCCCGGTGTCAACGACGACGAAGAAAACCTCGCTGCGAGTGCGGACTTCATCCTCAATGATCTGCAGGGACGGGTGCAGTCGCTGCAGCTGCTCAGCTTTATGCGGCTGGGCGTGGAAAAATATGAATCGCTGGGCATGCCCTACCGGATGGCGGATGTGCGGGTCAACCGCCGTTCGCTGCAGAAAAGGATAGAACAAATGGCCGCCTCCTTCCGGGAGCGCGGCATTCACTGCACCGTGGGAACACGGGACGATAACGGCGCCAAGCCGCAAAGGAGTGTTGCAGAATGAGTACAGCTGAAAAAGAACTGCGCGCAGCGATGCCATGCACCGCTGCCGGTACGGAACCGTACGATCATACTTATGGAGTCGGCTACCAGGTGCACCACGCGGACTGGTCGCCGTTTCCGCGCGTCAACCGCCTGCGGCAGACTTTCCTCGACCGTCCCTATGACATCGACGTCGAGCGTCTGCGGCTGGTGACGGAATCCTATCAGGCGCATGAGCAGGATCCGCAGATTCTCAAGTGCGCGTACGCGTTCGCCCATATTCTCGAGAACGCGGCCCTGGAAATCTACGACGAGGATCTGATCCTCGGGGAAATCGCCGCACCGGCGAAAGCTTCCCCGATCTATCCGGAGTTTTCCGTCAACTGGATCATCGACGAAGTTCTGCACCATCCGTTTGAAGAACGGGCGCACGATCAGTTCTATATCCGCAGCGAAGAGGATCGCAGAGAGATCGTTGAACTCTGCCGCTGGTGGGTCGGCAAAACCGTCGATGACCGCATCAACGCCTCGCTGGAGGACGATCAGATCAAGGGGTCGGAAGCCGGCAAGAAAATTTTCCAGACCAATCTCTATCACTACGCCGGCGTCGGACACCTGGTCATGGATTACGCCAGACTGCTGCGCGTCGGCTACGACGGCATGCTCGAAGATGCGCGCCGCGCGCAGGCGAAGATCTCCAAGCGCGACCCGGACTACGGCGACAAGCGCGACTTTTACAAGGCGATGATCCTCTGCCTGGAAGCGGCAAAGACCTACATCGGCCGCTATGCCGCGCTGGCGGAGGAACGGGCGGCGGCGGAAGAAGATCCGCAGCGTCGCCGCGAACTGGAGACGATGGCCGCCAACTGCCGGCAGATCGCCGGCGGCCCGGCCAAGACCTACTGGCAGGCGCTGCAGCTGTTCAACTTTGCGACCACGATGACGCAGATCGAGGGCAACGGCCACTCGATCTCCTACGGCCGCATGGACCAGTGGCTCTATCCGTACTATCAGGCGGACCGCGAGCGGGGAACGCTGAGCAGGGAGTTCGCTCTCGAACTGCTGGAAGTCACCTATGTGAAGATGAACAACCCCACCAAGCTCAAGGACAAGGGCACCGTGGTGGTGCGCAACGGCCGCGGCTTTGGCGGCGAATGTCTGACCATCGGCGGCGTCGACCGCGACGGCAATGACGCCACCAACGATCTGACGATGCTGATGCTGGAAGCTTCCGCGCACACGCGGATGATGAATCCGTGGCTGCTGGTGCGCATGCACGAGAATACACCCTATGAACTCAAGGTCAAGACGGTCGAGTGCATCCGCGCCGGCTACGGACACCCCAAGCTCTTCAACGACGGCCCGGCGATCAAGGCCATGCTGCGCAAGGGCATGACGCTCGAGGAAGCGCGCGACTACGCGGTGGTCGGCTGCGTCGAGCTCGACGCCCCGGGCAGGGAGTACGGCTGGCACGACGCGGCCTACGTCAACACCGCCAAGATGATGGAAATGGTGCTCAACGGCGGCCGCTGCCTTGACTGCGGTCCGCACTGCGCGCGCTGGGAACAGTGCGGCGCGCTGGGAAAGCATTTGGGGCCGGATACCGGCAGCCTGGAAACCTATCAGAGCTTTGACGAGGTGCTGGAGAGCGTCGACAAGCAGTTTGCCTACTGGACCGATCAGATGTGCAGCAGTCTCTGCATCATCGACAAGTGCCACCGGGCGCTCAAGCCGCTGCCGTATGTGTCGGCATTCTTTGAGGACTGCGTCGAGAGCGGCCGCGATCTGACCGCCGGCGGCGCCAAGTACAACGGCATCGGGCCGCAGGCCAGCGGTCTCGGCACCTGTGCCGATTCGCTGGCGGCGATCAAGCAGCTGGTCTTTGAGGAGCACCGCTGCACCGGCGCCGAGCTGCTGCAGGCCGTCAAGGACAACTGGGAAGGGCATGACGTGCTCTACGCCCTGGTCAACAATTCCAAGGTGCATCACTACGGCAACGACGACGATTACGCCGATGAACTCTTTGCCTACATGTTCCGCTGCTACTGCGGCCACATCGCCGGCCGCGAGACGCCGCGCGGCGGCACCTTCAGCCCCGGCGTCTACTCGGTCAATGCCAACGTCGGCATGGGCCTCAACACCAACGCCTCGGTGGACGGCCGCAAGGCCGGCGAGGCGATCTCCGACAACATGGGGCCGGTGCATACCGACGGCGGATCCCACGATACCGAGGGCCCGACCGCGCTCGCCAATTCGGTGACCAAGGTCGACCACAGCTTGGCGACCAACGGCACCCTGCTGAACATGAAGTTCTCGCAGGAGGCGGTGGCCGGAACGGAAGGGCGCGACAATCTCGTCAGCTTCATCGACGAGTACATGGCGCGGCAGGCGATGCACGTGCAGTTCAACATCATGAGCGGAGCGACGATGCGCGCCGCCCAGAAGCATCCCGAGGATTACCGCGATATGCTCGTCCGCGTCGCCGGCTACAGCGCCTACTTTGTCGAACTGAGCAAGCCGCTGCAGAAGGACCTGATCCAGCGGACGGAGCTGCATTTCTGATCGCGGCGGCGAGGAATGCTGCTGGCTGCAGGCGGTGGCGGGCACTGCTGCAGCCGGGTACCGGGAAACGATTGCGCACTCTTGCAGAGAGGAGCAGCTGCAGTCCGGTGCAGTCGGCACAGCGGCGGCCCGCGGCAGAGGAGAACGATGATGGAACAGATGCGATGGCGGACGGAGGAGGATACGAAGGCGTTTGCGCAGCAGCTGGCGCAGGATGCGCGGCCCGGTCAGGTCATCGCGCTGCGCGGCGATCTCGGCACCGGCAAGACGGCGCTGACCCGCTTTCTCGCGCAGGCGCTCGGCGTGCGGGAACATATCACCAGCCCGACGTTCACCATCGTCCGCGAATACCGGAGCGGCCGCCTGCCGCTCTATCATTTTGACGTCTACCGGATCGAGGATCCGGAGGAGATGTTCGAACTGGGATATGAAGAATATTTTTACGGCGACGGTCTCTGCGTGATCGAGTGGGCCGACCGCATCGCCGAGCTGCTGCCGGAGGACACGCTGGACATCCGGCTGGAGTACGGCAGCACGCCGCAGGAACGGCTCGTCACCGTCCGCCGGCCGGCGGAGCGGTCGTGAAGCGGTGTGAACGACGAAGAAGCGGCGTGAACAACGAAGGGAAGGAAACGAACATGCAGATTCTGGCGATCGAGACGACGGGGCCGAACTGTTCGACAGCGCTGCTGCACGGCGACAACGACATCACTGAGCTGGTCAGCGACGAAAAACTCAATCACCTGCAGGTCCTGACGCCGATGATTCGGGAAGTGCTCGCGCGCTGCGGAACGCGGCTGGAGGATCTCGATTATATTGCCGCTTCCGAGGGACCGGGTTCGTTCACCGGCATCCGCATCGGCGTGTCCACGGCCCGAGCGCTGTCGCAAGCCAGCGGCGTGCCGCTGATCGCGGTGCCGACGCTGATGGCGTTCGGCTGCGGAGAGTGTGAAGGCGAGCGCATCGTCTGCCCGCTGTTTGATGCCCGGCGGCATCAGGTCTACGCCGGTGCGTATCGGAACTGCGAGGAGATCGTGCCCGGCGGCACCTATATGCTGGACGAATTCCTCGCTCTGCTGACCGACTGGGATGATTTTCTCTTTCTCGGCGACGGCCTGCGGCCCGGCGGGGAGCGGATCCGCGCCTGGGCGGCGGAGCACGGCAAGCGCATCGAAACCCGCGCGCAGGTGCAGACGGCCGCCAGTGTCGCCGAACTGGCGCAGGAAATGCTCGCCGATCCGGCCGCTTTCGGCGACCGCACGGGCCTCGATTACGGCAGCCTGCATCCCAATTACATGCGCATCCCCGAAGCCGAGCGCAAGAGGCGGGAAAAGCTGCAGCGGCAGCGGGAGCAGCAGACCCGGCAGAACGCGCAGGACGCGCAGGACGTGCAGACCCGGCAGAACGCGCAGGACGTGCAGGACCGGCAGAACGAATGCGGCCATCGCAGCGAACGGAATCGGGGCGGCGAGCACAGCGGGCGCGATGAAAGAGACGTCAGGATCGGCGGAGTCAACAGGAAATGATGCACGATACTCTGACTTTGCGGCGGGCCGGCCCCGCCGATGTGGACACACTGGCAGCGATGGACAAGCGCTGCTTTCATGCGCCCTGGAGCCGGGAATCCTTTCGCCAGGAGATGCAGCACGACGAGCTCGCTTACTACATCATCGGCGAACTCGGCGGCCGCGCGGTCGGCTATGCCGGACTTTGGATCATTGCCGACGAGGGGCACATCAATAATGTCGGCGTGCTGCCGGAATACCGCCGCCGCGGCATTGCCGCCGAAATTCTCGAGCGGCTCTTTGCCGATGCGCGCCGGCTGGGGGCGCACGACTTTACCCTTGAGGTGCGGGTCAGCAACACCGAGGCGATCCGTCTCTACCGCCGTTTCGGCTTTGAGCCGGAGGGCGTGCGCCCGGGGTATTACGAAGACGACCACGAGGACGCCCTGATCATGTGGCGGCGGGAACGGCCGGGCGAAGCGGCACCGCAGCCGCCCGGCGGCACACGGGAGAACGCCGACGAAGAGGACGAAGCGGAGAAGGCCGGCCGCCACGGAGACGGCCGCAGCGGAGACGGTCACAGTAGAGACGGCCGCCGCGGAGACGGCCGCGGCGAAGACGGCGGGGAGAAACGCAACAGACGATGAAGGACGGAAAGACGATAACACTGGCTATTGAGAGCAGCTGCGATGAAACTTCGGCAGCGCTGGTGGCCGACGGCAGGGAAGTGCTGTCGAACATCATCAGCAGTCAGATTGACATTCATAAGGCTTACGGCGGCGTGGTGCCGGAAATCGCCAGCCGTCATCATCTCGACAACATCAACGGCGTGCTCGACCAGGCACTGGCGGCAGCAGATCTGGATCTGAACGAGGTCGATATGATCGGCGTGACCCAGGGGCCGGGACTGATCGGGGCGCTGCTGATCGGCATGGCGACGGCCAAGGCGCTGGCGCTGGCGACGGGAAAGCCGCTGGTCGGCGTGCACCACATTCTCGGCCATATCAGCGCCAACTACATCGAGCATGCGGATCTGGAGCCGCCGTTCATGTCTCTGGTGGTATCCGGCGGACATACCAGCCTCATCGATGTGCGCAGCTATACTTCCTGCCGCATTCTCGGCGAAACGCGCGACGACGCCGCCGGCGAAGCTTTTGACAAGGTGGCGCGGGTGCTCGGCCTGGGCTATCCCGGCGGGCCGCTGATCGACCGCATCGCCCGCGACGGAGATCCGCAGGCGGTGCACTTCAAGCGCGTCTATCTGGCACCCGATTCCTTTGATTTTTCCTTCAGCGGCATCAAGACCGGCGTACTCAACTACGTCAACACGGAGCGCCAGGCGGGTCGTGGGATTTCCGTGCCCGACGTGGCGGCCGGCTTTCAGCAGGCGGTGCTCGACGTGATCGTCGACAAGGCGGTGGCGGCGGCCCGTCAGTGCGGCGAAACGCGCCTCGTCGCGGCCGGCGGCGTGACCGCCAACAGCCGTCTGCGGGAGATGCTGCGGGCTGCCTGCGAGGAGGCCGGCATCCGCCTGTACCTGCCTTCGCCGCTGCTCTGCACCGACAACGCGGCGATGATCGGCTGCGCCGCCTACTATAAATACCGCGCCGGCGGAATCGACGGGCTCGATCTCGATTCCGACGCCAATCTGCCGCTGCCGGAAGCGGCAGAATGAACGGTGCGCCGGCGGTAAAAAAACATGAACGGCGGATCGGCGCGGGCACGATGCGCCGGCAGTGAAGGCAGCACGAATGGAAAGCCGGCGGCGGGGCGAACGGCACGCCGGTCGTAACGGGAGAATCAACGGGGGATGCACGGCATCCGCAGACAAACTATGATCATACTCAGCGGCAATCATCTCAGCAAAGAATACGGTACCGATGTCATCCTCGAAGACGTCTCCTTTCATGTCGACAAGGGCGATCGCGTCGGCATCGTCGGCGCCAACGGAGCCGGGAAAACCACCCTGATGAACATTCTTGCCGGTGAGGAGGAAGCTTCCTCCGGGGATTTCTATCTCGCCGCCGACACCACCGTCGGTTACCTGCGGCAGCAGGATACCTTTTCCGAAGAGGGCACTGTCCTCGGCGTGGTCGAGGAGATCTTCACCGAGCTGGCGGCGATGGAGGAGAAGCTGCTGCGTCTCTCCGAGGAAGCGGCCGCCGCGGACGATGCGGACGAGGCGGCTGCGCTGCTGTCGCGCTGCGAACGGCTGCGCGAGGAATTCTCCCGCCGCGGCGGCTACACCTACAAGAGCGAGATGAAAGGCGTGCTGACGAGCATGGCTTTCCCCGCTTCCACCTACAACAAACCGGTCTCCACGCTCTCCGGCGGCGAACGCGCGCGCCTGGCACTCGCCTGTCTGCTGCTGCGCAAGCCCGACCTGCTGCTGCTCGACGAGCCGACCAACCACCTCGACATCGGCACGCTGAAATGGCTCGAGCAGTACCTGCGCGGCTACCGCGGCACGATCCTCGTCGTCAGCCACGACCGCTACTTTCTCAACGAAATGGTCAACCGCATCTTCTCGGTCGAGCATCACCGGCTCTACCGCTATGACGGCAATTATCAGTCCTACGCCGCACAGCGGAAGGCCCGGCGCGAAGAGGAGCTGCGGCATTATCAGGCGCAGAAAAAGGAAATCGAGCGGCAGGAGGAAATCATCCGCCGCTTTAAACAGCGCGGTACCGAAAAGCTGGCCCGCCGCGCCGCCAGCCGGGAGAAAAAACTGGCCCGCATGGAGCGCCCGCAGCGGCCGGAGCAGGAAGCGGGACGGATGAAGATCCGGTTCCGCGAGCAGTTTGAGAGCGGCCGCGACGTCATTCACGCCGAGGATCTGGCCAAGGGATTTGGCTGGGGCAGTCACCGGCGTGAGCTCTTTTCCGGCGTGAACCTCGACATCCGCCGCGGCGAACGGATCTGCATCGTCGGCCCCAACGGTATCGGCAAGACGACGCTGATGAAGATGCTGCTCGGCGAACTGCGGCCCGATGAAGGCTACCTGAAGATCGGCTACAACGTCGCGTTCGGCTACTACGACCAGGAACAGCAGACGCTGCACGACGGCAATACCGTACTCGAGGAGCTTAAGGATGCCTACAGCCTCTACACGGATACGGAAATGCGCTCAATCCTCGGCCGCTTTCTCTTCCGCGGCGAGATGGTCTTTCAGACGGTCGGCTCGCTCTCGGGCGGCGAGCGGGCGCGCCTGGCGCTGGTCAAGCTGATGCTCTCCGGTGCCAACGTTCTTCTCCTCGATGAACCGACCAACCACCTTGATATCGAGTCCAAGGAAGTCTTTGAGGACGCGCTGCTGGAATTCCCCGGCACAACGATCGTCGTCAGCCACGACCGCTATTTTCTCAACAAGATTCCCACTCGCATCCTCGAACTCGGCCCCGACGGCGTCACCGAATATCTCGGACGCTACGATTACTATCAGGAGAAAAAGCAGGCAATCGGCAGCGCCGGCGGCTATCTCGGCGAACTCGGCGGGCGGCTGCAGGAAGCAGGAGAAGCCGCCGCCGGGACGCCGCGGCAGGCCGGTGCAGACGGTGCGGCCGGCGGACGTGAAGGAAGCGGCAGCGCGGCCGGCGGAAGTGCAGGAAGCGGCAGCGCGGTCGACGGAAGTGCAGGAAGCGGCACCGCGGCCGGCGGAAGTGCAGGAAGCGGCACCGCGGCCGGCGGGACCGCGGGGACGGCTGCCGGCGGGGCGGGAAAGGCGGGCAGTGATGCCGGCAGTGACGGCGGTATCGACGACACCGCTGCAGGAACGCTGCGCCCGGCCAAAGGCAGCAGCGAAGAGCGGCGGCAGCAGAAAGCCCGCGAGGCCGAAGAACGCCGTCGGCGTCGGCGCCGGGAAGCGGCCGAGGCGAAGATTCTCGAGACCGAGGCGCGCATCGAAGAACTCAAAGAAGAGATGTGCCGCGAAGAGGTACAGCAGGACTATGTCCGTCTCGGCAGCCTCAATGAAGAACTGCAGCAGCTGGAAGCCGCGCTGCCGCAGCTCTACGAACAGTGGACGGAATAGAGCGGAGCGGCGGGTGCTGCGCCGGGTAGAAACGGCGGCAAACGCACCGGCGGGAATTTTTGGTTGCAATGGGCGGACTCTGCCGCTATAATATATTCGAACTTTTGAATCACGGAGGTACCAACATATGACTTTTGACAAAATCAAGGACATCATCGTGGAGCAGCTGGGCGTAGAACCGGATGACGTCAAGATGGACACCCATCTGATGAAGGATCTGGAAGCCGACTCGCTGGACGCGGTGGAAATTATCATGGCCATTGAAGAAGAATACGGCATCGAGATTCCGGACGAAGAAGCTGAGAAATTCCAGAAGGTATCCGATATCGTCAATTACGTTGACGAAAAGAGCAAATAAGCTATGTCCAGCAAAAACCCGAAGATATCAAATGCCGTGATCAAGCGCCTGCCCCGTTACAGACGCTATCTGGGAGAACTGAAGAACCGGGGAGTGGACAAGATTTCCTCCAACGAGTTCAGCAGTCTGATCGGATACACCGCGTCGCAGATTCGGCAGGACTTAAATAATTTCGGCGGCTTTGGACAACAGGGTTACGGATATAACGTCAACGATCTCTACGATGAAATCGGCGCGATCCTCGGCCTCGACCGGGAATATCGGCTGGTCATCGTCGGCGGCGGCAACCTTGGCCGTGCCATCTCCGGCTATACGCACTACAACAAATCCGGCTTTTCCGTAAAGCAGATCTTCGACGCCGATCCGGCCTTGATCGGCACCGAGATCAGCGGTGTAGCCGTCAGCGACATGAAAAAGCTGGTCTCCTACGTGGAGGAAAACAAGATCGACGTGGGCGTGATCTGCATCCCGCGCGACTGTGCGCAGGAAGTGGCCGACAAGCTCTGCTTCGGCGGTGTCAGGGGCATCTGGAACTTTGCTCCGGTGGACCTGGAAGTGCCGGCCCGGGTAGCGGTCGAAAACGTGCATCTGTCGGACAATCTGTATACGCTGGCTTTCAAGATGAACCGCATGAAATAGCTGCAGCGGCAGTGACGCGGCGCCGCGGATCTTTTCCGGTGCCGGCTGCCGGACGGGCATGCCGTCGCAGCGCATAGCGCAGAAAAAAATAACCGTCTCCGCAGAAACGGTTATTTTTAATTACAGTTTTCGGTACGATTATTCGGCCGGAGCAATCGCATCGGTCGGGCACGCTTCGGCGCAGGAACCGCAGTCAATGCACTTTTCCGCGTCGATCTCGTACTTGCCGTCTCCCTCGGAGATCGCTTCTACGGGACATTCGTCACTGCAGGTGCCGCAGCTGATGCATTCGTCAGAAATCTTGTAAGCCATGATATTCCTCCTTGTGTGTTAAGATATCTTAATGATAGAATAGTACCATACTCAACAGGAGATGTAAAGATGAAAGTCTACGGTTTATCCGGCCGCAGCGGCACCGGCAAGAGCTATCAGGCAATGAATTTGTGCCGTGAACGGAACATCGACAGCATTGTCGACGACGGCCTTTTTATCTATCACAATGAGATTATGGCCGGGCGCAGTGCCAAGCGTGAAGAGACCAAAGTCGGCGCCATCAAGCGCGCACTTTTTTACGATGACGAGCACTGCCGCGAAGTGACCCAGGCGATCGAGCGGATCGCACCGGCGAGCATTCTCATCCTCGGCACATCCGATAAAATGGTGGAAAAAATCGCGCAGCGGCTGGGGCTGCCCGACGTCGATGAAATGATCCACATCGAGGACATCACCACCGCCGAGGAACGCGCCGCTGCCCACCGGCAGCGCGACCAGCAGGGCAAGCACGTGGTGCCGGTGCCCTCATTCCAGCTCAAGAGACAGTTTTCCGGCTATTTCATGCACCCGCTGCGGATGTTCCGCGGCCGCGGCCATCGCGACAAATTCGCCGAAAAATCGGTCGTGCGTCCGACCTACAGCTATCTCGGCAATTTCTTTATCTCCGACAAAGTGATCACCGACATCGTCGAGGAGACGGCGCGCCATATCAACGGCATCGAACAGGTTCTGTCGACGATTACCTCCAACCAGGCCGGCGAACTCAGCGTACTCATCCTGGTCAACTTTGATATGCAGAAAAATGCCGTGCGCACCGGCCGGCTGCTGCAGAAGAAATGCTACGCGATGATCGAGGAGATGACCGCTTTCAACATCAAGAACGTCGACATCGAAATCGACGGCCTCTGCTGAGACCATCCCCGCACAGCCTTCGGACCATCTCCGAACCATCCCCGCACAGCCCCGGGCCCTTTCCGAACCATCCCCGCACAGCCTTCGGGCCATCTCCGAACCATCCCCCCACAGCTTTCGGGCCATCTCCGAACCATCCCCGCACAGCCTCGGGCCATCTCCGAACCATCCCCCCACAGTTATTTCGCCATTTCCGGATCACCTTCGGACGATCGATCCCCGGAAGGCATTCCTGCGGCCGGCCGCGCCGGCTTTTACGGCATCCTGCCGCAAAAATTTAAAAATCCCCGTAAAACCGCAAATACCCTATTGACATCGGACGGAATTTGAATACAATAATAGTTAGCACTCAGAGATAATGAGTGCTAACAGGAACCGGGGGACCGGTACGGACCGGTGGGTTCCGAGGAAGATCAATATCACTGTAAATAATTATCAGGATACACGGAGGTAGCAAGAATGAGTTTTGGAATCAAACCTTTAGCAGACAGAGTGGTCATCAAGAAACTGGAAGCCGAAGAGAAGACAGCCAGCGGCATCATCCTTACCGGTTCTGCCAAGGAGCAGCCGGAAGTTGCCGAAGTCGTCGCCGTCGGCCCCGGCACGGATGACGTCAAAATGGAAGTCAAGGTCGGCGACATGGTCATGCATGCGCAGTATGCCGGCACGACGGTGAAATATCACGGCGAGGAATACATCATTCTGGCCCAGAAGGATATCCTGGCGACAGTCGATAAATAAAGCGGCGGCGCCGGACCCGGGTGCACGGTGCACCGGCGGCCGGACGACGCTGCGGCGCGGTACCCCAGGGGATCGCGACAGAGAAACTGAACAAGAAATATTATTTGTGCATCGCGGGCGGCTGCGGTGCCGGCACGCGCAGGCGGCCGGAGAGTCTGCCGCAGCGGAATCGATTCGCGGACACAGACAGGAGGAACAAGAACAATGGCAAAAGAAATCACCTACGGAGAAGAAGCTAGAAAATCTCTGCTGGCCGGCGTGGACAAACTGGCCGACACCGTTAAAATCACTCTTGGCCCCAAGGGCAGAAACGTCCTGCTGGAGAAAAAGTACGGTGCTCCGATGATCACCAACGACGGCGTCACCATCGCCAAGGAGATCGAACTGGACGACGCGCTTGAGAACATGGGCGCCCAGACCGTCAAGGAAGTAGCCAGCAAGACCAACGATGTCGCCGGTGACGGCACCACAACCGCCACGCTGCTGGCGCAGATCATCATCAAGGAAGGCTTCAAGAACGTGGCAGCCGGTGCCAACCCGATGATCCTCAAGAAGGGCATCCAGGGCGCAGTCGACGTCGCCGTCGACCACATCGTCACCAACGCGACCGAAGTCAAGGGCAAGGAAGGCGTTGCGCAGATTGCCTCCGTGTCCGCGGCGGATGAGGAGATCGGCCAGCTGATCGCGGAAGCGATGGAAAAAGTCGGCCGCGACGGCGTCATCACCGTAGAGGAAAGCAAGACCATGGGCACGACCCTCGACGTCGTCGAAGGCATGCAGTTCGACAGAGGCTACCTCTCGCCGTACATGGCCAGCGATATGGAAAAGATGGAAGCGGTGCAGGAAAATCCGCTGATCATGCTGACCGACAAGAAGATCAGCAATATTCAGGACATCCTGCCGCTGCTCGAGCAGGTTGTCAAGGCCGGCCGCAAGCTGCTGATCGTCGCCGATGACATCGAAGGCGAAGCACTGGCGACGCTGGTGGTCAATAAGCTGAAGGGCACCTTCGACTGCGTGGCCGTCAAGGCACCGGGATTCGGCGACCGCCGCAAGGCCATGATGGAAGACCTGGCGATCCTGACCGGCGGCACCGTGATCAGCGAAGATCTCGGCTACGACCTCAAGGATACCACGATGGATATGCTCGGCACCGCGGCAACCGTAAAGGTTGACAAGGAAAACACCACGATCGTCGACGGCGGCGGCACGCAGGCGGACATCGACGCCAGAGTGGCGCAGATCCGCAAGCAGATCGACGAGACGACCTCCGATTTCGATCGTGAAAAACTGCAGGAGAGACTGGCCAAGCTGACCGGCGGCGTAGCTGTGATCAAAGTAGGCGCGGCGACCGAGACGGAGCTGAAGGAAAGAAAGCTGCGCATCGAAGACGCGCTCAACGCGACCCAGGCCGGCGTTGCCGAAGGCATCGTCCCGGGCGGCGGCGTCGCGATGGCCAACGCCATTCCGGCCGTCTCCAAGTACATCAAGGATCTGGCCGGCGACGAGAAGACCGGTGCGATGATCATCAAGAGAGCGCTGGAAGAACCGGTGCGGCAGATCGCCGAGAACGCCGGCTTTGAAGGCAGCGTCGTAGTTGCCAAGGTGCTCGCCAGCGAACCGGGCGTCGGCTTCAACGCCAGCACCGAGCAGTACAAGGATATGATCGGCGAAGGTATCGTTGACCCGGCCAAGGTCACCAGATCCGCGCTGCAGAATGCGGCTTCCGCTTCGGCGATGCTGCTGACCACCGAAGCCGGTGTCTGCGACATCAAGGAAGACAATTCGGCCGCGGCGGCTCAGGCGGCAGCCATGGGCGGCGGCATGGGCGGCGGCATGGGCGGCGGCATGATGTAAGCCGCACGGGGAAGAGGATCCCCGCTGCCATGACAGAACCGCTGTCCTGCACGGATCGTCCCGCGCTCTGCGCGGGGCAGCCGCAGACAGTTCATCAAACGCAGCAGCCAACGAAACAGAAACCTGCCCTCGCGGCAGGTTTTCTGCTGTCCGCATTCCGTTCCGGGCGCAGCTTCCCCGGCGCCGGACTGCCGCTCTCTCCTCACCCGGACAGCCGCTTCCCCTTTGCCGGAACGACTGCTTTCTCCCGGCCCGGAGACAGCCGCTTTCTCTTTGCCCGGAAATATTGCCTTTTTCGTGACTTTCATATAGAATGTTACTGATTATTCAAAGGAGATAAGGTCACATGAAAGAGTACAAGTTCAACACCAAATGCGTGCAGAGCGGATACAAGGCGGAAAACGGACAGCCGCAGACGCCGCCGCTCAATCTCAGCACCACGTATCGCTATTACGACAATCAGGATGTCGCCGACTGGTTCGACCTGAGCGGCAAAGCCTGCGGATACACAAGGCTGGATAATCCCACCAACGGGTATCTGGAACAGAAGTTCGCCGAACTCGAAGGAGGCAGCATGGGCATCGTCTGCTCCTCGGGCATGTCGGCGGTGCTGATTTCCATCTTCAATATCGCCGGCGCCGGAGATCACATCATCTCCAGTCACAGCGTCTACGGCGGTACATATAATCTCTTTACCCATACGTTCCCGCGCATGGGCATCGAATGCACGATGGTCGATCAGGACGCACCCTATGAGGAACTGCTGGCGGCGGCCAGACCGAACACCAAGGCGATCTTCGCCGAATCGCTGGGCAATCCGGCGCTGACGGTGCTCGACTTTGAAAAGTTCTCCCGCCTCGCAAAGGAGATCGGCGTGCCGCTGATCGTCGACAATACGCTGGCCAGCCCGGCTCTCTGCCGACCGCTGGAACTGGGGGCCGATATCGTGCTGCACTCGACGACCAAGTACTCCGACGGCCACGCCAACTGCGTCGGCGGCGTCGTCGTGGAAAAGGGAGATTTTGACTGGACCATCGACGGCAAGTATCCCGGCATGACCGAACCGGACGAGAGTTATCACGGTCTCAGATTTTATCAGCAGTTCGGCAGCGTCGCTTACTCGGTCAAGCTGCGGGCGCAGATGCTGCGCGACCTCGGCTGCGCGATGTCGCCGGCCAACGCATACATCACCATGCAGGGACTGCAGACACTGCACCTGCGCATGCGCCGGCACAGCGAGAACGCCCTGGCCGTGGCGAAATTCCTCCAGGGCCACCCGATGGTGGAATGGGTGCATTATCCCGGCCTCGAGGGCAACCGCTATTACGAACTGGCGCAGAAGTATCTGCCCGACGGCCAGAGCGGCGTGCTTTCCTTCGGTGTCAAGGGCGGCCGCGCGGCGGGCGAGCGCTTTATCAGCCATATTAAACTGACCAGTCTGGTTATCCACGTCGGTGACGTGCGCACCTCGGTGCTCCACCCGGCGAGTTCGACGCACCGTCAGATGACGGAAGAGGAACAGATCGAAGCGGGCATTCCGCCGGAACTGATCCGCGCCTCGATCGGTCTGGAGGACATCGACGATATTATCGAGGATTTTGACCAGGCACTGCGAGCGAGTGGAGAATAAGGATTTATGCCTCTGATCATACCCAATGAACTGCCGGCCGCCGGTGAACTGCTGAAGGAAAATATCTTCACCATGGATGAAGGTATGGCCGTCCGGCAGGATATCCGCCCCCTGAAGATCTTCATCGTCAATCTGATGCCGACGAAGATCGCCACGGAGACGCAGCTGGCGCGCGCTCTTTCGAACACGCCGCTGCAGGTGGAGCTGACGCTGGTCGCGATGGACAGCCATGAATCGACCCATGTGTCGCAGGAACACATGGAGTCGTTCTACACGACCATCGATGAAATCAAAAAAAATAAATACGATGGGATGATCCTGACCGGTGCGCCGGTCGAAAAACTGCCCTTTGAAGAGGTCGATTACTGGAAGGAACTGACCGAGATCTTTGAGTTCGCCAAAACCAACGTCTACAGCAGCATGTTCATCTGCTGGGGCGCACAGGCGGCACTCTACTATTACTACGACATCGAAAAGCACATGCTTGACGACAAGATCTTCGGTGTCTTCCAGCAGCGGGTCGTGCGGCCGCATAATCCGCTGATGCGCGGCTTTGACGAGACGTTCTATGCGCCGCATTCGCGCCATACCGAGGTGCACAAGGAGGACATCCTCAAGCACCCGGAACTGCGCATTCTCGCCGAGTCGCCGGTCAGCGGGCCGCACATCATGAGTACCGAAAACGGCCGCCAGATCTTTGTCATGGGGCATCAGGAATACGATAAGGAAACGCTGGAAAACGAGTACTGGCGCGACATCGACGCTGGCCGCAAGATCAATGTCCCGCAGCATTACTTTGTCGATGACGACCCCGACAAGGACATTCTCTTCCGCTGGCGGGCGCATGCCAGCCTGCTCTTTGGAAACTGGCTGAACTACTACGTCTACCAGAACACACCGTACGATCTGGAGACGATGCACAATAAATAACAGGATCAGAATAGGAGGTTTTCATGGCGACATACTGCAAGGAACCGTCTCGGACATTCAACGAATATCTTCTCGTGCCGGGATATTCCTCCAAGGACTGCATGGTAAAGAATGTATCTCTGAAGACACCGGTAACGAAATTCAAGCGCGGCGAAGAACCGGCGATTACCATGAATATCCCGCTGGTGTCGGCGATCATGCAGGCCGTTTCCGACGATAAAATGGCCGTGGCGCTGGCCCGGGAAGGCGGGATTTCCTTTATCTACGGCTCGCAGCCGATCGAGAAGCAGGCGGCGATGCTCACCAGCGTCAAGGATCACAAGGCCGGCTTTGTAACCAGCGACGCCAACATTCGTCCCGATCAGACGATGGCCGACGTGCTGGCGCTGAAGAAGGCGACCGGGCATTCGACGACCGCGGTCACCGAGGACGGCACCGCCGACGGCAAGTTCCTCGGCATTGTCACCAGCCGTGACTACCGCGTCAGCCGCATGGATCCGGCGACCAAGGTGTCGGAGTTCATGACCCCGTTCGACAAGATGGTCTACGGCAAGGTCGGCATCAGTCTCTCCGAGGCCAACGACATCCTCTGGGACAACAAGCTCAACGCCCTGCCGATCATCGACGACAAGCAGCGGCTGGCTTACTTTGTCTTCCGCAAGGACTACGACTCGCACAAAGCCAACCCCGAGGAGCTGCTCGACGCTCACAAGCGCTACATGGTCGGCGCCGGCGTCAACACCCGCGACTACGAGGAACGCATCCCGGCGCTGGTCGATGCCGGCGCGGACATTCTCTGCATCGACTCGTCGGAGGGATACACCGAGTGGCAGAAGGAGACGCTGGACTTTGTCCGCCGCCGCTACGGCAATGCGGTGAAGATCGGCGCCGGCAACGTCGTCGACGCCGAGGGCTTTCGCTATCTGGCGGAAGCCGGCGCGGACTTTGTCAAGATCGGCATCGGCGGCGGCTCGATCTGCATTACCCGCGAGCAGAAGGGCATCGGCCGCGGACAGGCCTCGGCGGTGCAGGACGTCGCCCGGGCGCGGCAGGAATACTTTGAGGAGACCGGCATCTATGTGCCGATCTGTTCCGACGGCGGCATCGTCTACGACTATCACATGACGCTGGCGCTGGCGATGGGTGCGGACTTTCTGATGCTGGGCCGCTATTTTGCCCGCTTTGACGAGGCGCCGGGCGCACGGCTCAACGTCGACGGCAACTACGTCAAGGAGTACTGGGGCGAGGGTTCCAACCGGGCCCGCAACTGGCAGCGCTACGACCTCGGCGGCGATCAGAAGCTGTCGTTTGAAGAGGGGGTCGATTCCTACGTCCCCTATGCCGGCAGTCTGTCCGCCAACGTGCAGCAGTCACTGCAGAAGGTCAAGTCGACGATGTGCAACTGCGGCGTACTGTCGATCAGCGAACTGCAGGAAAAAGCCAAGCTGACGCTGGTCTCGGCGACCAGTATCGTCGAGGGCGGCGCCCACGACGTCATCAAAAAGGATACTTCCAACACCAGCATGAGATAGGTGCGCGGGCGGCGCTCCAAAGAGCCGCTCGGTGCGGTGATGCACCGCGGAAGGCTGCTGCGGGGGATGCATCCGGCGGCGCTGCGGTTTATGGCGGACAGGCCTGCGGGCGGTGCGGGAGGCGCTCCTCCGGCAGGGAAGGAAAGGATAAGCAATGGAAAAAATTCTGGTTTTGGATTTCGGCGGTCAGTACAATCAGCTGATCGCGCGGCGCGTACGCGAATTGAACGTCTACGCCGAAGTCAAGCCGTACAGCACCGAAATCGGGGAAATTCGCGGCCGCTATCAGGGCATCATTTTCACCGGCGGTCCCAACAGTGTCTACGGCGAGGCGGCGCTGCCGTACGACCCGGCGCTGTTTGAACTGGGTGTGCCGATTCTCGGCATCTGCTACGGCGCCCAGCTGATGGCGCATGCCCTCGGCGGCAAAGTGGAAACCGCACCGAGCAGCGAGTACGGCCACACCGACATCATCGTCGACGGCAGCCGTGCGATCGGCGGCAGCTCCCGCCTGCTCGGCGACGTATCGCCGCAGACCGTGGCCTGGATGAGCCATACCGATTATATATCCGCCGTGCCGGACGGCTTTTCCGTCACGGCACATTCGGCGGTCTGCCCGGTGGCGGCGATGGAGTGTCCGGAGCGCGGCTTTTATGCCACCCAGTTCCACCCCGAAGTCATGCACACGACCGAAGGCATGAAAGTGCTGAAGGCCTTTGTTCTCGACATCTGCGGCTGCCACGGCGACTGGCGGATGGCTTCCTTTGTCGAGACCTCGATCCGCGAGCTGCGGCAGAAGGTCGGCAGCGGTCGGGTGCTCTGCGCCCTCTCCGGCGGGGTCGATTCCTCGGTGGCGGCGGTGCTGCTGTCCAAGGCGGTGGGCCGGCAGCTGACCTGCGTTTTCGTCGATCACGGCCTGCTGCGCAAGGATGAAGGCGACCAGGTCGCGGCGGTCTTCGGACCGGACGGCCCCTATGAACTGAACTTTATCCGCGTCAACGCTCAGCAGCGCTTTTACGACAAGCTGGCGGGCGTCACCGAACCGGAGCGCAAGCGCAAGATCATCGGCGAGGAGTTCATCCGCGTCTTTGAAGAGGAAGCGAAGAAGATCGGCGCCGTGGATTTCCTCGTGCAGGGTACCATCTATCCCGATGTCATCGAGAGCGGTCTCGGCGATTCGGCGGTGATCAAATCGCACCACAATGTCGGCGGTCTGCCCGATCACGTCGATTTCAAGGAGATCATCGAACCGCTGCGCATGCTCTTCAAAGATGAAGTGCGCAAAGTCGGCCGCGAGCTCGGCATTCCCGATTATCTCGTCAACCGCCAGCCGTTCCCCGGACCCGGCCTGGCGATCCGCATCATCGGCGATGTCACGGCCGACAAAGTCAAAATCGTTCAGGAAGCCGACGCCATCTACCGCGAAGAAGTGGAAGCTTACGACGATGGCAGATTTGCCCGCACACTGGGCCAGTATTTTGCCGCCCTCACCAACATGCGCTCCGTCGGCGTCATGGGCGACTTCCGCACCTACGACTACGCGATCGCCCTGCGGGCCGTCGAGACCAGCGACTTCATGACCGCCAGCGCGGCGCAGATCCCCTGGCCGCTGCTGGAGCACATCACCAACCGCATCGTCAACGAAGTCGACCACGTCAACCGCGTCCTGTACGACTGCACCAGCAAACCGCCGGGGACGATTGAGTTCGAATAGAAGCAAGTGGCTTGCCACATCTCTGCTTCCATTGAAATTCCAACTGGTGCAGCGATTGGCGAAAAACGCATGATACTAATTTGATACTACAATTTCATAGAATTGCTAAAGAGGTGGATACATTGAAAAATCAATGTGTTCATCACTTTTTTTATATCACAGAGCGCCTGCTGCGGCAAACGTGCGTGCAGGAATATTCCTGCTGTTAACAGGGCCTCACGACAGTCTGACCGGCGGGATAATTTCACATTGCGGCCGCATTCGCATAATTGCCGGTAGAAAGGTTCTCCCCTATGATAATGGAAAAAAGGAGGTCAGAAAGATGTTCGGAAACAAATATAAGCTGAGTTACGATGAACGCAGAATCATCGTCCTATGTCTGATTGAAATGAAAAACAAGCTGATCCGGGAAAACCGGTACACGGATGCCATCGACGATCTCCTGGTGAAATTCATGGACTAGTTATCCTTCCGGCCGGAAGCTGAATACATGACCCTGCACAATCCGGTGCGGGGTCATTTTTCTATCCGGCTTTCGGAGAAAGGACAAGAGATAGCTACAACAAAGGAAACAATGAAAATTATTGCGATGGGGCTGGGAGAAACCGGAGCCCGTGAAACAGAAAGCTGCGCAGGCTGCCCGTTAGTGGATGCACTTGCCAGGAGAGCTGCAGAGCATTTTGCCGGGATGACCGAGGAGATGGATGAGGAAGTGGTCCTGGAGATCGTGCACAAGCTGGAAACAGAGGCCTGTTCGGATGAACCGGGTGCTATGATCGCCCTTCTCAGCAGGATCTTCCGCCAGAATGGGATGGAATCCGCTGCAGCGGAGATGGATGCACTGGATTACTGCATCAGTGAAGTTCCTGATGCCTGTGAGGCGTTTGCAGATTCCTTCTTTGATGACGGATATGTTGACTGGTACTGCGTGGAAGGCTGGCTCCGTGACATGTTTCCCAGCAAGGATCAGAAGCTGCTGAGTTAGGAGGTCAGGAATGGCAAAATGCGAAACCATTGCGATCTGCAATCAGAAAGGCGGCGTGGGAAAAACCACCACGGCGCTGAATCTGGGCGTGGGTCTTGCCAGAGCCGGAAAGAAGGTGCTGCTCATCGACTCGGATCCACAGGGTGACCTCACCCAGTCTCTGGGATGGAACGGTGATGATCTGGAGAAATCCCTGGGCAGATTGATGTATCTGGTCACGAAAGACTGCAAGCCCATCGTGGAAGATACGATTCTTCATCACGAGGAAGGCGTGGGATCTGATCCCGTCCAATCTGGATCTCTCTTCTATGGAAGTCAGTCTGGTGAACGCCATGAGCAGAGAAAAGGTGCTGGATAACCTTCTCCAGCCGGTAAAGAAAAACTACGAATATATTCTGATCGACTGCATGCCGTCATTAGGCATGATCACCATCAATGCGCTGACCGCAGCGGACAAAGTGATCATCCCTGTGCAGGCCCAGTATCTTCCGGCCAAAGGAATGACGCAGCTGATGAAGAGTATCGACCGGGTCAAGACCCACACCAATCCGGACCTGAAAATCGGCGGCATCGTCATGACACTGGTGGACAACCGGACCAACCTGGCAAGAGATGTGATCAGCAGCATCCGAACCCACTACGGGATGGCGGTCCGGATCTTCGATACCCAGATCCCGGTGGCGGTGAAAGCGGCCGAGGCAGCCAAGTCCGGACAGAGCATCTTTGACTATGACGGAAACGGAAAAGTGGCAAAAGCCTATGAAGCACTGACGAAGGAGGTGATCCGCGGTGGCGAAAGAGAAAAGAGAAGAGATACAGTTTCCATCACTCGATGAACTGTTTTCCTCTCAGGAAGAACGGGATGACGATAAACTCAAGCGGATCTACGAGATCCCGCTGACTGAGATCGATTCCTTCCCGGATCATCCCTACAAGGTCCGGGATGATGAGGACATGATGAATCTGGTGGAGAGTGTCCGCGTTAACGGGATCATTACTCCCGCTACGGTACGAAAAAAAGAAGATGGACGCTATGAACTGCTGTCAGGACACAGAAGAAAAAGAGCCTGCGAGCTGGCCGGACTCCCCACTCTCCGATGCGACGTCGTAGAAATGGACCGGGATGAAGCTATCGTCTTCATGGTGGAATCCAACTTTCAGAGAACGACGATCCTTCCGAGTGAAAAAGCATTCGCCTACAAGATGAGGCTGGAGGCGATGAAACGAATGCCTGGTAGACCTAGTAAAAATTTGTCGCCGGTGGCGACGAATTTAATAGGAAAAAGATCAGATGAAGTGGTTGGAGAATTGATGGGTGATGGAAAGGATAATGTTCGCAGATATATTCGCCTCACCGAACTGATTCCGGAAATTCTGGAACTGGTGGATGAAGGAAAAATTGCCCTACGTCCGGCAGTAGAACTGTCATATATCTCGAAAGAGATTCAGGAAGATATCTTCAACTGCATCGACATGGAGCAGTGCACTCCTACCCATTCTCAGGCGATCAGGATGAGAAAAATGGCTGGGGAAAGCAAACTGACTCCGGAATCCATCGAGGCAGTCATGCTGGAGGAAAAGCCCAACCAGAAGGAGCGCATCGTCTTCCGGGGAGACCGGATCGCAAAGCTTTTTCCAAGGGACCTGCCGCTGTCCAAACGGGAGGATTTTGTTGCGGCAGCCATGGAACACTACAACCGCTTCCTCCAGCGAAAAGCCAGGGATCAGGAGCGGTAAAATGCGGGAGTACGTATTCCCCGTTTTCCCTCCCTGTAACCCTCCCTTTATTTACTACCAGTTACTACCCGAAGAAGAAAAATACTTAAAAAGAAGAGAGGCAAGCTCAGGACGTCTGTGTGAAAGCACAGGCGTTTTATGCTGTGCCCTGAAACGGAAAGGAGAAATGCTTTGAACAGGAAAACAGAGCTCAAGCAGAAATTCAAGCAGCTGCTCACCATCGCCTTTGCGTCCATGATGGTGCTGGGATCCGCCCTTCCTGCGGTGACAGAGACGGCCAGCGCATTCACCGGCAAGGTGGGAAGCAGCTATACGGTCACTGACGGAGGCAGGATCACCTACGGCTCCGGTGACGGAGGCTACAGCAATTCCAGAAAATGCGACCTGGGAGACGGGCTGGGAAGCCGGTATACCTACTGCGTCCAGCCGGCCAAGGCATCGCCGCCTACTGGAAAGGTCACGGTAGACAAAGTAATCACAGATGCAGACGACAAAGGAAAATGGAATGCGCTCAGGAACATCGTATTCTACTCACCGTCCTATCCGGGATATGAAAAGAATACCGGCAATATCAAGGGCGCATATTACACCGGAAACTTCACCAAAGACTGGGCCATCGCTCATCTGGCTATGGCGTATGTTTACGAAGGAAGACCGTCCGATATGGCGACCTGGGGCGGAACAAAGGCTTCCGGTCTGGGCGATATCTGGACAAAGGCGAAGAAACTGGGAGACGGACTCTGGAATGCCGACTCGGAGAAGGATGCTGCGATCCCCGGCAATTTCAAAGTATTCATCAGCACCATGAGCGGTGTGCAGGACATGGTGGCAGGATATCTGGAAGATATCCGGGGCGGATTCCGCGTGCAGAAGATCGATAATGATCTGGATGAACCGTATGCACAGGGAGATGCATCGCTGGAAGGCGCAGAATTCACCGCATTTAACAAAAGCGGTCATGCTGTTTTCATCGGAGAGAAGAAAATCGATCAGGGAGAAGCGGCAGTTACAATCAGGACGGACAAGACCGGTCTTGCAAAGTCTTCTGCAGATGCCCTGCCATACGGCGATTATCTGGTGAAAGAAACCAAAGCGCCTTCCGGATATCTTCTGAATGACAAATGGTCCAGAGCCATCAGTATCCGAAAAGACGGAGAGATCATCGACATCACTTCGGATCCGGTGAAGGAAGAAATCCAGCGGGGCGGCGTTCAGATCGTAAAACGGGACAAGGAACTGAAAAAATCAGAGGCCCTCGGCGGCGCTGATCTGAACGGAATCGAGATGACCATTAAAAACGTATCCGGTCATGATGTTGTAGTCCGCACCGATATCGGAAGTGCGGAAAACAAGGTGGACTGGAAGGTGCTTTCCTCGAAGAAGGACCTGATTGATTCGGGAAAAGTCAAGCGTGTAAAGTCCGGCGAGGATGTGGGAAAGATCACCGTGCGCTGGAACGAGGCGAAAAAAGCCTACACGGCAGAGACCCTTCCGGATGATCTTCCATACGGAACCTACACCATCCGGGAGACGAAGACAAACAAAACCTACCAGAGGACGGACAAGAGTGAGCATATGTTCAAGATCAGGGAAGACGGAAAAACCGTTTCCTATGATGACGGACAGAACGAAATGGCGCTGACCTTTGACGACTATGTCTACCGCAGCGATGTACAGGGAACCAAGATCGGTGACGGCGATTCCCGCAGGTTTGCCTTTGTCCCGTTCAAAATCACCGCTGCTTCAAACGGCGAGACTCATGTGGTGGTCACGGACAAAAACGGATTCTTCTCCACAAAAGACCGAAGAACCGCAGGCGATCTGGAAGAGGAAGAAGGAAAAGACAATGCCCGCAGACAGAACCCGTTTGATGATCTTCTGAACGAGAAACAGATCTCTGCCGGGTCTCTGAAAAAGAGAGCGGATCAGATCCGATGCGGCGTGTTCTTCGGAACCGGACAGTTCGGGAGCAAAGCTGCCATGATCACCGGCGTCGGAGCTCTGCCTTATGACACTTACACCATCGAAGAGATGCGCTGCGAGAACAACAAGGGATATGTTCTGCAGAAATTCAGCTTCACTGTGGATGAGAAATCAAGGGACGGACTTGTTGACCTGGAGACCATCACGGATGATCTGATCACTATCGGCACCAAGGCGAAAGCAGAAAAGACCGGAACGAATCTTTCTGCTGCAGAAAAGGACGTGAAACTCATCGACACCGTCTCCTACACCAATCTGGTTCCCGGGAAGGAATATGTTCTGAAGGGAAAGCTCATGGATCAGAAGACCGGAAAAGAACTTCTGTTGAACGGAAAGCCGGTGATTTCCCAGAAGAAATTCGTGCCGGAAAAGAAGGACGGAACCGTGGATGTGGAGTTTGTCTTCAGCGGTACGGGCCTTGCCGGAACCTCAACGGTAGTGTTTGAGGACCTCTATGAGAACGATGTGAACATCGCATCTCATGCGGAAATCAAGGACGAAGGCCAGACCATCCACTTCCCGGAGGTAAAAACCCATGCGGAGGATCAGAAGACAAAGGATGAAGTCGGGGAAACCCGCAAGGAAACCACCATCGTGGACAAGGTAAACTACCGCAATCTGATTCCGGGAAAAGAATACACAGTAAGAGGCGTTCTGATGGACAAAGAGACCGTAAAACCGGTGACCGTAAATGGAAAGACGGTTACTTCCGAGAAAAAATTCACGGCAGACAAGGCAGACGGAACGGTGGAAATGAACTTCACCTTCGATGCATCTTCCCTGAGAGGAAAGACCACTGTCGTATTTGAGGATCTCTTCTATGAGGGAATCAAGGTGGCCTCTCACGGGGATCTCACCGATCATGATCAGACGATCTGGCATCCGGAGATCAGAACAACAGCGAAGGACAGCAGGTCCGGAACCCATGAAGCAACCCGGGACAAGAAGGTATGCATCGTGGATACTGTCAGCTACCACAATCTTGTCGTCGGAAAAGAATACACGGTCAGGGGCGTTCTGATGAACAAGGAGACCGGAAAACCTGTCCGTGACGGGTTTTCAGCAGTGACTTCAGAGAAGAAGTTTACGGCAGAGAAAAAGGACGGAACGATCGGGATGCAGTTCACCTTTGACGCCGAAAAGCTGCAGGGAGCAGATGTGGTCGTGTTCGAGGACCTGATCCATAACGGGATCACTGTTACCAGCCATTCGGATCTATCCGATAAGGACCAGACTGTTCATTTTCCGAAGAAGCCGGAGAAACCGGGGACTCCGACGGAGACCCCTGCTCCGCCGAAGACCGGAGACCGAACAAAGCTTCTGGGATATATCGCTCTGATGCTGGCAGCGGGAACCGCAGCAGCAGGAATCGCATACAAGAGAAGACGACTCCATAAGCTTTCGGAAGATCAGGATGATCTGAAGAAATAGAGTATTGAATAGAGAACGATGCGGAAGAGCGGCAGCGATGCCGCTCTTTTCTGTTCGGTCAGGAGGAAAAGGAAATGATTAAAAGCGGGATCAATGGTGAGATCCGAAACGAAAATGAATGCCGGTTTAACCGCAGCATCGCCATGATATGCGGGATCCGGCCAGCGCTGATCGCTCAGTATCTCTGGGAGATCATGGAGTACGAGAACGGCACGGCCGATGATTACTGGAGAAAGATGCCGCAGAAAATGATCCAGACGGTCTACCCGTTTCTGAGCCGGCACATGATCCGGGATGCCATGAAGGAACTGACTGAATGCCGGATTCTTCGTGCTTCGGAGAGAAACGAGAGCCGGTTCGACCGGACCAGGTGGTACCAGTTCACCGAATACGGCGTGGAGCTGATGAGCCCCGGGAGCTACGCATGAACGGGCTGAAGCGGCGCAGGCAGTGCCCGGAAAACTGCCGCTACCGCAGAAAGGAAGCCCCCTTCTGCGGATACTGCATGATGGAAATCATTTATGGAAAACGAGAGGAGAACAAGGATGACAACAGACAAAAACAAGCTGAAGACATTGAACAAACTGACGGATGAGGGATTTGACACGGAAAAGAAGATCACATCCATCGATATGAAAGTAGCCTATGACCACGGACTGAGCGGAGAGATCGGCGTGATCCTGGAGCTGCAGGAAGCGATCCGGGACCGGAAGGTCATCGCCTACCTTTGCAACGCAATGGACGATGCGAAGCCGAAACCCGCAAAGACAAACAGCAGTGATCCTGCAGGAAAGGAGGATGGCAATCATGAAAGAGACCATGAAAACGAATACAGTGGATACCATAGCCATCAGTGAAATGGAAGAACTCAGGAAGCTGGTGAATGATCTGGAAGACGGAACGGTGATCAGCATCCGCATCGAGGAGGTGATGATCCTTGCCGAAGAAGAGCGAAAATGAGATCAAAGTCGTGAACGTCCGGCTGGTAAAAGAGCCCTCTCTCTATTCCACCAAAGAAGTCACGTCACCGGAAGCTGTAATGGAAGTGGTGGCAGGCGAGCTGAAAAACTATGACCGTGAGGTGTTTGCGGTCCTGAATCTGAAGACGAACGGCAAACCCATCAACCTTCATATCTGCAGCGTAGGAACACTGGATGCAGCCATGATCAATCCGAGAGAGGCGTTCAAGGCCATCATTTTGTCCAATGCGGCAGCCTTCATCTGTATTCACAATCACCCATCCGGAAACTGTGAACCGAGTCCAGGCGGATATTGCCGTTACCGAGCGGCTGGTCAGATGCGGCGAACTCATGGGCATCAAGATGCTGGATCATATCATCATCGCCGGTGAGACCGGAGAACAGGCCAGTTTTCTCAGAGAAGGACTGCTCGACGGAATGCGGTCCAGAGACGACTATACAAGTGAGTGGGAACGATAATAGAAAAGCCCTGCATCTGCGGGGCCTCTACATGCAGGGAAAGATCATTTTCTCTGCATTTTTCAGTTTCGGGAGGTGATGAACATGGCCGGATATCACGGCAAAAGAGATCGAGCGCGCCCGGGAGATGGATCTTCTGACCTATCTCAGGCAGAACGATCCGGGGAATCTGGTCCATCTTTCGGGCGGCGAATACTGCACCAGAGAGCATGACAGTCTGAAGATCTCCAACGGCAAATGGATGTGGTGGTCCAGAGGATTCGGCGGCGCATCGGCGCTGGACTATCTGATCAAAGTGAAAGGCATGTACCCTTCACAGAAGCGGTGAGGAATGATACTGGACACGGAGGCGGAACAGCCTCCTTTTTCTTTTGCTCCCGAAGATCGGCAAAGCAAAGCGGCTGCTCCTGCCGGAGAAGGCACAGGACAATCATGTGGTTCTTCGCTATCTTGCCGGCCGGGGCATCGACCGGGAAATTCTCGGAAAATGCATCGATGAAGGTATGCTTTATGAGTCGCTGCCTTCTCACAGTGCAATTTTTCTGGGCTTTGATGAAAACAATAGAGCTAGATACGCTTTCTTCCGGGGGACCGGAAAAGACCGGATCATGGGCGAGGCTGCAGGCTCCGACAAGCGCTTTTCCTTCCGGATCGAAGGCACGGGAAAGCGCGTCCATGTCTTTGAGGGTGCCATCGACCTTCTGCCCTATGCAACGATCCGCAGGATGAGCGGAGAAAGATGGAACGGTGAATCACTACTCTCTCTGGGCGGCGTATATGGAGGATCAAAGACAGTAAAGTCTCCTGCGGCACTTGAAAATTATCTGGATCACCATCCGGAAACGGAAGAAATCATTCTCCGTCTGGATGATGATCCCGCCGGAAGAAGTGCGGCCGCATCGATCATCGGCAGGCTGAACGGACGGTACCGCATCCGGGACGAGCCACCTTTACACGGCAAGGACTACAACGACGAGCTGATGTTTCTGAGAACCCTGCAGCAGAAAGGAGATCTGAGATTTGGATGAAAAGAAGAAACGTGGACCTGAACGGAAGAGCCGGCAGGAACAGATCCGGGAGATCACCGACCGGCTTGAAGAAGGCGTGAAGGAAGTATTTGAAAGCGACAAGTACCGGGAAATGCTGAAGTGCATGAGCAAATTTCACCACTACTCTCTGAACAACTGTCTGCTGATCGCCATGCAGTACCCTTCCGCCTCTCTGGTTGCAGGCTACCGGACATGGCAGAAGGAATTCGACCGGCAGGTCCGAAAAGGAGAAAAAGGAATCCGCATTCTGGCTCCCTGCAAGTACAAGGTGGAAAAAGATGCTGCAGACGATGGGGATAAAGAGATCGTTGAGATCACCGGCTTTCGGGTGGTCAGCGTATTCGCCTATGAGCAGACGGAAGGCAGAGAGCTCCCGATGATCGGCGTAAACGAGCTGACCGGAAACGTGAAAAATTATCACAAACTGTTCAATGCGCTGAAGGATATCTGTCCGGTTCCCATCTGTTCCGAGGATATTGAGGGCGGCGCTAACGGGTATTACGACGATGCTGTCAGGCGCATCGCCATCCGCTCAGGCATGAGTCAGGTCCAGACCATCAAGACCATGATCCATGAGATCAGTCACCAGAGACTGCACTCTAAAGAGAATATGAACGGAGAAAAGCCACAGGACCGCAGTACAAAAGAAGTCGAGGCGGAGAGCATCGCCTACACCGTATGCAGCCACTTCGGTCTGGATACTTCGGATTATACCTTCGGATATGTGGCCGGATGGTCCTCCGGAAAGGACACGAAGGAGCTGAGAAATTCGCTGGAACGGATCAGAAAGACTGCGGATGAGATGATCACATCCATCGATCAGGCAATGGAAAAACAGCGCGAGAAGAATGAAAGGGGACCTGAATATGAACGAACATAATGAAAACGATAAGCTCCGGGTGCTATTGCTTAAGCCCGGAGAGCTGGCAGAGATTACAGAAATCGAAGACGATCTGGAGTCGATGCAAAGGCTCGTGGAGGGAAATATTGAAGAATATATGCCCTTTGAGGATGCATCGGATCCACGCGTTGGAGACTGTGCTATCGTCTGCAACGAGGAAGGAAAAATGCTCGGCATCATGATCAGTCACGAAATGGAAGTGAAGCGAGGAGATGTATTCTATGCGAATCTTCTGCAGGATCAGATTGGGTCGGTGCAGGCTGGGATAAGACCGGTGGTGATCAAGCAGGGGGATTGGTTGAACAGAACCTCTACCACGTATGGAGTAGCACTTATTACCAGCCAACTGAAAAACATCGGAATGGCAACTCATGTGTTGCTTCCGAAACTGAAAGGGCTGCCAAAGCAAGCGGAAATTGGGTCTTTGTCCAGATGATTCTTTTTCTGCGTCAGTATGAAGCAGACCCATCTGCGCTGTTTCTTCAGATCCTCGATATCCATCCCGGCTTCACCTCCTTCCTGTGATATTTGTGAATGCTCACTCCCTGTTTGACTGGATCACCAGCCATTCCCGGAATGCGTCTACCGGGATCAGGATCCTTGTCCCGATCCGGATGGACGGAAAGCCCGGAGACTTGACCAGCTCATAGGCCTTTGGCAGGGAGATTCCCATCTGCGTGGAAAGCTCCTGCACGCTCATGGTTTCTTTTTCCATCTTGTTTCAATCCTCCTTCCATTCGTGTGATTGCATCCCGCAGCCTTTCGTTCCCTGCGGCAGCCCCTTGTGTGAGGTCTCCGCGTTTTCTCCTCCAAAGCCAGGCTCGCTTTTCAGGTCTTGGCGCTGTCCTTTGGAAGGTATCTTCCGGCTATGGGACTATTCGGTTTTCAAGGTGCGCCTGCAAGCGGTTATGTGATTTGCTATTGCTTACGATGCCATTGTACTGTATAATGTAACAGAAATAAATTTCCCATCTGTTACTCTATCTGTTACATAAAGGAGCTGAGGATATGTTGTATGACGATTACGGCGGTCCGGTTGACATGAAGATGAAAAATGCTGCGGATGTTGTCGCGGCGGCAAGCGTCGGCGGCATCGGTGCGCTTGTGTACCATACATTCCGCTTCAAAGAGTACGAATATGACTATGCGGCAGATGATACGCTGTGCCTGAAGCCGCTCGTATATGATGGTCTCGAGCCGGATGTCGACCGGGCAAATTCCTTAAGCGGTGCGGAGCTGTTTGTGGCTCTGTATAACCTTGCGGTCCGGATTGACAGTCCTGAATCAAAGCTGTCGTTTGACGAGCTGATGATTGAATTCTGTAAAAGGACAGCCCACCCGTACTTCATCGATGAAGTCTACGATGAGCTGACCGACAGGAGCTTCGTATTAAAACGCGACGGCTGGATGGTATCCCGTGACGCGATGTTCCCTGTGGATGATTTCAAGCGCGATATCGAGCGCTTTTATAACGGCGCAAGGTTTTTCTTCGCCCTGCGGCAGATCGCGGACGGCGAGGATATCGAGTACCTGAAGACCGCGCAGGACGGCAGGCACTTTGACAGGCTGTCCTTCTTTGACAAGTACGGGCATCCTGATATGCCGGTGATGGAAATGGACGGAGAAACAAACGATCCGGAGAAGCCGAAGGACATCGTGGATGAGATGCGGCGTGGAAGCGCGGCATATGCCCGTTTTGTAAAGGAACACGAGAAGGAGCTGTATAAATACACAAAGGAAGCGATTGACGATTTTGAAGGGCTGAGAGACAATCTGCTCTACCTGATCCCGGATTTTCACATGAGGTTGAAGGTCGATCCCGAAACGCAGAAAACGGTATTTGCTGCAGATATCCATTCGGTGTTCGACATTGCCTGGTATACGCTGGCCCGGCTCCTTGTCGATATCCGGCTTACAGATACCGGAGCCGTCGAACGCCGGTTCTCGGAGGCGAATGTCGGCGTCTGCAAATGCTGTGGCCGGGCATTTGCCAAGGACTGGAACCATAACCGGAAGGAGTACTGCGGGCAGCCGGACTGCCAGAAAAAGCGCCAAAGGGAACGCGCGCAGAAAAAACGCCAGAAAGACAAGCTGAGGGCACAGCAGGAAAAGGCGGATACAAAGAGGAAATCTATATAAAAACCTGCATCTCATGAAAAAACATTTGAAAAGTCAGCCTGTTTCTGCTATATTTAAGTTGAGAATTTATATAAAAGGGGTTGACAAGCAATGCTCGGTCGCATACAATTCGACAGACAGACAGACAGACAGACAGACAGACAGACAGACAGACAGACAGACAGACAGACAGACAGACAGACAGACAGACAGACAGACAGACAGACAGACAGACAGACAGACAGACAGACAGACAGACAGACAGACAGACAGACAGACAGAAGTAGTCCGTCTTTTTGTGGAGAATTATATAATCGTTGACTGTTGGAGTCGTAAACGCTTGATTTTGGCATGAGCGGACTCCGACTTTTTTGCGTACGTCAACAATTAGAGTGGGAGGCTGATCACATGAAAAAGAAACGGACAAGGCATTTATCTGCTTTGTTGGCGCTGGTTTTATCTGTAGGAATGCTTGTAACAGGATTTCCAGTATCTGCGGAAGAGCCATCGTCTGCTGCAGCGGAAGCGGTTACAGAAGCACAAGGGACGACCGTGGATGCGCCAGAGAAAACTGCAGGAGATGCCGAAATCATCACTTCGGGTGTTAGCCCGGATACTTCGCTGGAAGTGATATCTGAACAAAGCCCAGATTCATCCGAACAAGCAGAAACTGAGCCACAGGAAGAAAATATGGACAAGTCCGATGCTGGAACAGCGAACACGGAAAATGCCACGACGGAAAGCGGTGTTGAGCAGGTTGAAGAACAAGATTATCCGGCATTTACATGGAGCAAAGAGGTGGCAGGAAACACTGTCACTATCGATGCGCCAGAGAGTGCCCTGCCCAAAGATATAAAGGTTGAGGTTACATCAGTTGATGCAGATAAAATGCTGAATGCTTTGAAAGACGCCACTGATGATCAGGAGCTGACGGCAGATGATGTTGTTGCTTATGACTTTGACTTTTATACGGATGAGGAACACCATAATATTGAACCGAAGAAAGAAATTACTGTTTCAGTGAAGATTTCTGACCTTGATAAAGACGATGAGATCAGTGCTTTCCATCTGAATGACGCAGACAGCGAGGCAAAAAAAGAGGATGTGAAAAGCGATCCGGAGAATGGAACAGTAACACTGGAATCGGATCAGTTTACTATTCATGCCTTTGTACGTCGGAATGCACCGGAGGCGATATCTGCCATTTACCTGAATGGACAGAACGGTGACGACAGCAAAGATGGCACAACGGCTAAAAATGCAGTCAAAACCTTTGCGAAAGCAAAAGAACTTGCCACAGAAAACCAGAACATTACAACAATCTATATCACAGGCACCGTAAATGTATCTGGAGAAGTCACGTTAAAAGGCACAAACGCAGTCGTAAAAAGAGAGGCATCATTTAATGGATATTTAATGCAGGTCGGGAATACCGCGACAGCCACCTTTTCGGATATTAGGATTGACGGAAACAGTGAGGAGGCAACCGGAACAACGAAGTCTTTGATTAATTCTACCGGCACATTAAACATCCAGGACGGGACTGTTCTTCAAAACAACACTCTGACAAATCTGGGATATTTCCAGGCAACGGGAGGTGCCATCCACACAGATAAAGGGAATGGAAACAGCGTCATCAATATGACCGGTGGAATTATCCGGAATAATACAGCAAATTATGGTGGGGGTATATTTCTCAACTATTCCACCATGAATTTTTCGGGAGGTTCCATACAAAACAATGCCGCGATAGATGGCACTTCGTCTGCAGAACAAGGCTATGCTGCAGGTGGCGGGATTACCGTGTATGATGGCTCTACATTAAATTTAAGTGGGAATGCTGAAATAAAGAACAACACGTCAGAAAATATTGGCGGAGGCATTTCAATCGGAACCGGTGTCGGGAGGGGGGGGAGGGGGGTAACGGAGCTGATGTGCTGAACATGACCGGAGGGACGATAAGTGGGAATTCGGCTGGTTCTGGAGGAGGCGGCATTCTGGTACAGGCTGGGTATACAGACAAGTATGGCACCGCCAATATCTCCGGCGGCACGATATCTGATAACCGGATGACCGGCGAAGGAACCGGAAATAATGCTTTTGGCGGCGGAGGCATCTACGTTAATGGATATTCCAGTTGGATATCAGGATATCATAACGGTGTTTTGAATCTGACGAATGCAGTTATTAAAGAAAAT
>JBMNMQ010000007.1:0-818386 GCA_050953425.1 Anaerovoracaceae bacterium
TTTATGCCGGTATTCCCGCCCGTCGTCTCCGGGATCGCTCCAAAGAGCTGCTGAAGGGAGAAGCCGCTCTGAAAAAATCAGCGGTTTACCTGAATAAGTCGAAGGAATAGGGCGGCCGGATCATCGCAGCAGGGAATGCGGGTGAAGCGGCAGAAGATGAGAAATTCCCTGCAGAACGTGCAGACAGAGAAACAGGGAAACGAAAATTCCCTGCAGAAAATGCGGACGGAGAAACGAGAGATGAGAAAAATTCCCTACGGGAAACAGACAGTGACCGACGACGATATCGCTGCGGTCACGGAGGTGCTGCGCTCGCCCTTTCTGACGACGGGGCCGAAGATCGGTGAGTTTGAACAGGCCGTGGCGGCCTATCACAAGGCGAAGTATGCGGTGGCTTTTTCCAGCGGCACCGCAGCGCTGCACGGCGCTTACAGCGCGCTCGAGCCGGCGCCCGGCAGCGAACTGCTCACATCGCCGATCACCTTTGCCGCCACAGCCAACGCCGGCGTCTACTGCGGCATGACGCCGCGCTTTGTCGATATCGATCCGGCCACCAACTGTCTGGATCTCGACGCGCTGGAGACATGCCTGACGGATCGCACCACGGTCATTGCGCCGGTCTCCTTCGGCGGCTATCCGGTCGATCTGCGCAGGGTGCGCGAGATCGCCGACCGGCACGGGTGCGCCGTCGTGCACGATGCGGCGCATGCGATCGGCAGCCGCCGGGGCGGTACGTTCGGGATGGAATATGTCGATATGGCGATTCTCTCGTTTCATCCCGTCAAGCATGTCACCGCGGCGGAGGGCGGCATGGTGCTGACAAACCGCGAGGATCTCCGGCAAAAGCTGCGGCTTTTCCGCGTGCACGGCATCACGAAGGATCCGGCGCGGCTGACCCGCCATGACGGCCCCTGGTATTACGAGATGCAGTCGCTGGGGTACAACTACCGCCTCAGCGATGTGCATGCCGCGCTGGGACTGAGCCAGTTCCGGCGGCTGGATGAGAATCTTCTCGAACGCAATGAAATCGCCGACCGCTACAGCCGGGAGCTCGGCGGTCTGTCGTTTCTGACGCTGCCGCCGTCCGTCGGCACGGAGATTCTCGCCGCGCGGGAGGCGCGGCAGACACGGGACCTGCACGCCTGGCACCTGTATACGCTGACGGTCCGCGATCCGGCGGAACGGCCCCGATTGTACCGGTATCTGCACGAGCGCGGCATTCTCGCGCAGATCCACTACATTCCGGTGCCGCTGCAGCCGTATTACCGGCAGCGCTACGGGTATCGGGACGGGGATTTCCCCCGGGCGGAAGAGTTTTACGCCCGGGAAATCAGCCTGCCCATGTATCACAATATGGCGGCGGATGATCTTGAGCGTATCATCTCGACGCTGAAGAACTACGCGGACCAGCAGATGCGCAAAGGAGAACGGCAGTGAAAAGCATGGTGGTCATGACCTATTACCAGTTGATGCATGCGATTGTTCTGGCTTCTGAGTTCGAGGAGAAACCGGATCTCTTTTTCTCGCAGGGCTATCTCGGCGTCGAGGAGGAGTTTCTCGACCGCATTCGGGCTTCCGGCGTCTTTCACAGCGTGACCGGCATCACGGCGCGCGGGGATGTCGATGCCTTCACGGGCGAACTCCGGCGCACCGAGGAGATGACGGACGCGGAGATTGCGGCGCTCGGCAGCAGCCTTTTTGACCGCTGGCTGGAACCGATGTATGCGGAAAAATTTTCCCATGCGGATTTTCATGACAGCATCTACGTCTACAACGATTTTCAATACCATTACTACTATATAGCCAAGCACTTTGACAGCATCATCGGGGTCGAGGACGGATACAAATCGCTGCTGCAGCAGACGAAGATCCATCGCTACAAGGGCGCCCACCAGCTGGTGCGCCGTTTCATCCGCCAGGGCAGCTACCCGGAGCCGCTGTACCGCCATCCCAAGGTCGGAATGATTATCAGCAGCGCCGATTTTGAGGAACTGGACGAGTATTACCGTGTAAAGCTGTGCGTCTGGGATTTTCAGAAAGCGGCGGCACGCCATCAGGAGGAACTGGCCGCGGCGCTGCTGACCATCTTCGATGTCGGCGATCTGGAAATCCGCGGCCCGTCGGCGCTCTATCTGGGGCAGCCGCTGGCCCGCGCCCGCTACTGCACTTCGATCGAGGAGCATCTGCTGCAGCGCCGGTACCTGCACAGTCTGTGCCGCGAAGGCTTTGAGGTCTATTACAAGCCGCATCCGGCCGAGGACACGGATCCGCGCCTCTACGAGAACGATCATATTCATATTCTGGAGGGCAATTTCCCGGTGGAGGTGCTCAATTATCTGGGCGTGTCGTTTTCCAGGGTGGTTTCCTACGGTTCAACGGGCGTCGATACCATTACCTGCGCCGAGGAACACATCAAGCTAAACAGGGATGAGCTGAGCAGCATTGACGTCATTGCCCGCCACATCGAAAACAGGATTGCCGGGGAAAAGCTGGTCTTCAACATCTATGTCAAGGTATCGGAGCTGACGACCGACGCGTTTGTCAATGTCTACAGCGGCCTGATCAATCACCGGCACGCCGTTTCCCGGGTGCATGTTCTGGTTCCCGAGCAGCTGGCCGGGCAGGCGGAGCGGTTTTTTACCGCCGAAAATATTCCCCGCCAGGTACGGCGCTATCGGGCGGCGCATCGCAGTTACAAGGACCGGGTGCTCTGGCAGCGTGAACTGGATGCACTGCGGGAGACGGCCCGGTCAAGCGGCAGCCGCGTCCGGGTCTGTCCGGTGAAATCCCTGGCAGCGTGGGACGTTTTTCGCCGGCAGATGACGGACGACGGGGACTTTTACCTGCTGCTGGAGGAACACAATAACATGTTCGGGCTCTTCCGTCAGGTTTTTCGCGATCTCGACCGGCGCATGCAGCTGGGGCTGATCTACAGGAACTGCGTGCTGAAAACCAGAACCGCCTCCCGGTCTCCGCTGCAGGCAGTCAATCCGGGGCATGTCAGCGGCTATCTGTCCGGGCAGCTTGTCAACCGCATCTGGCATCGCCGCGTGATCGAGGCGGCCCGGGCGGCGGGGGTCGGCAGCGAGGAGGAATTCGAAAGAGTCGTCAACCGGTACGCCGGCGGGGTGGGCTGCAAATATACTGCCATGCTGCTGCTGCCGGAAGAGGACTATCTGTCGATCGCCGACGGTGAAGCGCATTACGGCGCGCGCCTTCGGGACATTCTCGCGCAGCAGGAAGAGGGCGCAGCCGACGAGACGGCCCGCAGAGCGGCCCTGGTGCTGCGCGACTATTACGACTGGCTGCATATCACGCGGTCCCGCAGCAGCGAGGAGCAGTTTCACCGGCTGGCAGAGCACTGCGGACTGCCGGACGCACTGCGGGCGCAGGCACTGTGCGATCTGTCGTTTTCTCTGATGGCGGCACTCGAATCCGAAAACAAGAGGCAGGTCAATCAGGATTATGAATTTCTCCGATATATTCACCATCTGACGCGTGTGATGGCGCGCCGGGGGATCCTGCGCAGATCGCAGCAGGCCGCTGCGGCCGTCGGGCGGATAAAGGGGCGGATGGAGGACGTGAAAACAAGAATTACCGGCAGAAAGCGGCGTTCAAAGACCGCAGGGGGGAGCAGAAATGTTTAAGGACAAGACGATACTGATTACCGGCGGCACCGGATCATTCGGCAGACAGTTTGCCGGCGAGCTGCTGGAGCGCTGTGAATTCAAGAAGATCATTATCTTTTCGCGGGACGAATTCAAGCAGGATAACATGAAGAAGGAATTCCTGCGTCGGTACGGCCCGGAGAAGGTCGGGAAAATGCGGTTTTTCATCGGCGATATCCGCGACAGGGAGCGGCTGCGCCGCGCGTTCAGGACGGTCGATATCGTCATCCATGCGGCGGCGATGAAGCAGGTCCCCGCCTGTGAGTACAACCCGACCGAGGCGGTGCGCACCAATGTGGTCGGCGCCATGAACATCATCGACGCGGCGCTCGACTCGCACGTCGAAAAAGTGATTGCCCTGTCGACGGACAAAGCCGTGAATCCGATCAATCTCTACGGCGGCACCAAACTGGTTTCGGACAAGCTGTTCCTCGCGGCCAACGCCTATTCCGGGGAGAGCGGGACGATCTTCGGCCTCGTGCGCTACGGCAACGTGTCCGGCAGCCGCGGCTCCGTGATACCGTTCTTCCGCGATCTGATCCGTCACGGTGCAGAGGAGCTGCCGATCACCGATGTGCGCATGACCCGATTCTGGATGACGCTGGATAAGGCGGTCAGCCTGGTGATGATGGCGGTCGAAAAGCTCACCGGCGGAGAAACCTTCGTCTACAAGAATCCCTCCTATCACGTGGTGGATCTCTGCGAAGCCATGTCGCCCGGCATCCGCCTGAAAAACATCGGCATCCGCGAGGGGGAAAAGATCCACGAGGTGATGATCACCAAAGATGATTCCCGCTCGGCCTATGATTACGGCGACTACTTCGTGATCTACCCCCATTTTGAATGGTTTGACTTTGAAAAATCCTTTCAGCCCGGCGGCGTAAAAGTGGAGGACGGCTTTGAGTACTCCTCCGGCAGCAACAGCGAATGGCTCAGCGTCGAGGAAATCCGGCGCCTGATGAAGGAATACGATCTTTTTAACGGGAGGGAAATCGATGAAAACAGGGTGTATCATTCAGGCGCGCATGAACAGCACCAGACTGCCGGGGAAGGTTCTGCGGCTTCTGGACTATCGCCGCGGCCGCTCCATACTGGAGGAGATCGTCGACCGGCTGCGCAGGGCTGAAGGAATCGACGAAGTGGCGGCGGCGACCACCGTCAGGGCGGAGGACGATGCCATCGCCGCTCTGTGTGAGCGGCTCGGCTTGTTCTGCTTTCGCGGCAGCGAGGAGGACGTGCTTGCGCGTACTGCGCAGACCGCGCGTGCCCGCGGCATGGATCACGTGCTCCGCATCACCGGCGACTGCCCGTTCATCGACCCCGCGGTGGTCACGGATCTGATCGCACTCTACCGCAGCGGCGGGTATGATTATGTCAGCAACGGTCTGCGGCGCACGTATCCGCACGGGCTGGACTGCGAGATCTTTTCGCGGCAGGTGCTCGAGGAAACCGACCGTCGGGCGGAGAATCCGTTTGATCGGGAGCATGTGACCAGCTATATCTACGCGCATCCGGAGTCGTTCCGCCTCGGCAGTCTGGAACTGCCGGACGGGGAGGACTGCCATGACCTGCGGATTACGGTCGACACCATGCAGGATTACCTGCTGGCCTGCGTCGTCAAGGATCTGCTGCCGCCGGATTCGACATCGTTTCGCGACATCACGGCGCTGTATGCGAGCCGCCCCTATCTGCGGCTGATCAATGCCGACGTCATGCAGAAGCAGCGCTATGCGTCGCGCGAGGCCGAGCTGAAGGCGGCGGCCGAACTGCTGCGGCGGCAGGAGATGATGGCGGCCGCAGCCCTGCTGGAAGCGGAAGCGGGAGGCGGCAATGAAGCTGAAGATTCTCTCAGAAGCCGGTCATGACAAGGGGTTCGGACATTTTTACAGAATGTCCGGCATCTGCGAGCAGCTGTCCGCCCGCGGCGTGGAGACGACGCTGTATCTGGATGCCGACGAAGAGGCCCGCAGGCTGCTGCGGCGTCCGTACACGCGGTTTCTCAACTGGCTTGACCGCGCTGTCCTCGATGCCCTGATTGAGCCGGCGGACAACGTGCTGGTGGATTCCTATTACACGGATCTGGAACTGCTGACCCGGCTGCGGGATCGCTGCGCGCGGCTGCTCCTGATCGACGACAATATGCGGCTCGACTACCGCGGCATGACGCTGATCAATCCCAATTATTTCGGCGCCTATCTGGCGTATCCGGCCGGCCGGGGCAACACCGTCTACGCCGGCAGGGACTGCACGCTGCTGCGGGCTCCGTTTGTGCCCGACGGCGAACATGCGCTGCGGGAGGAGGTCCGCCGCGTGCTGGTCACCTTCGGCGGCACCGACGTCTGCGGCTGGACCGACCGCGTGGTGCGCATTCTGCATGAACTGGCGCCCGGCGTCGCGCTCGACGTCGCGGCCACCCCGGCCTTTCACAATCTCGATCTCGTGCGCCGGGCGCTCGGCGAAAACGACCGGCTGCATCTGAACGCCGACGCCGAAGAGATGAGCCGCCTGATGTGGAGGGCGGATTTTGCGGTCGCCTCTGCGGGCGGCACCAGCAACGAGCTGATCAAAATGCAGTGCCCGGCGGTACTGACGCCGGCTGCCGACAACCAGCTGCTGAACATCCGGCTGCTCGCGGAACGCGGCATCATCCGCACCTTTACCGCCGCGGATACGAGTGCCGTCGCGGCGATGTTCCGGCTGCCGGTGCGGCGGCAGCTGCACCGGCGGCTGCTGTCGCTGGCCTCGGAGCGGTCGGGGATCGATCTCGTCTATGCGCAGCTGCGGGAACGGCCGGAGAAAGGAGAGGAGCGGAATGAAGGAGATCGGGAATAGCGCGCCGGCGGCTCGGAAGCCGGGCTCCCCGTCATCGGGGCAGGGCGCCGCGGCAAAGGAGAGCGGGCGTCTGCCCGGCGGGCCGCAGGTGTGGATGGTGGCGGAACTGTCCGCCAACCACGGCCGCGATATCGATATCGTCAAGCGCTCGATCGAGAAAGCCGCAGAGATCGGCTGCGACGCGGTGAAGATTCAGACCTATACGCCGGACACGATTACCCTTGACTGCGACAATGAATACTTTCGCCTCAGCACCGGGACGATCTGGGACGGGATGACGCTGCACCGCCTGTACAGCGAGGCGTATCTGCCCTGGGAGTGGCACCGGGAACTGTTTCGCACTGCCCGCGAGACGGGCATCACGCTGTTTTCCTCGCCCTTTGATCCGACCGCCGTGGATCTCCTCGAGGACTGCGGCTGCCCCGTCTACAAAATCGCGTCATTTGAGATCAACGATCTGCCGCTGATTCGCTATGCCGCCGGAAAGGGCAGGCCGATGATCCTCTCCACCGGCATCGCGACCCGCGAAGAAATCGCCGCAGCGGTGGACGCCTGCCGCTCGGCCGGCAGCGGGGAGATCTATCTGCTGCAGTGCACGTCGCAGTATCCGGCACGCATCGAGGACGCCAATCTGCGCACGATGACGGATATGGGGGAGCGCTTTGGCACCGGGGTCGGGCTCTCCGATCACACCGAGGGGCCCGAAGCCGCCGCCGCGGCCGCGGCGCTGGGCGCGCAGATCATCGAAAAGCACTTTACGCTCGACCGCGGCATCGGCGGTCCCGACGCTTCTTTTTCCATGGAGCCGGAGGACTTCCGCGCGATGAACAGGATGGTCCGCCGCATCGAGGCGGCGCTGGGCAGCGTCGATTACTCGCTCAGCGCCGCCCGGCAGGCCGCCCGCAGGTATGCCCGCTCGCTGTTTGTCGTTGCCGATGTGCGGCGCGGAGATCCGGTGACGGCGGAAAACGTCCGCAGCATTCGCCCCGCCGCGGGGCTGGCACCGAGCTGTTACGAAGAGGTGCTGGGGCAGCGCTTTGCCGTCGACGTCCGGGCGGGGACGCCGCTGTCGCTGTCGCTGCTCTCCGGGTCGAAGGCGGCGGAAGAATCGGAGCGAGGCGGGGAATAGAGCGGGTTCACCTTTTGCTGCGGCGCAAACCCGGATCGCCTATGGCTGCGGGGGCGGCCGTCCTCCGCGATTCGCTGTGATTTCCGCACCGGCTTCCCGCCGGAGCCCCTCCGGTTTCTCCTTATTTCCTGCACTCCTGTTTCCCTTTATTCCCGAAAAACGGATGCCAACGGGAATAGTTTGTGGTAGTCTTAAAGAGAATGAATTTGATGCGGCGGATCGCAGGCTGCGCTGCCGGCGTCAGGCTCATCTCTGTTTTCGGCTGCGGCCGGACGAACGAAACGATGCCGCCCGCGGCTGCGGCAGTGCAAAGGAGAAGCAGAATTATGAACAAACCATTCATCATCGCCGAGATCGGCTGCAATCACATGGGCCGGATGGATCTGGCCAGGAAATTCATCCGCATCGCTAAGGATTACTGCCAAGCGGATGCGGTCAAGTTTCAGACCCGCGATATTCCGACCTGGGCGGAAAAATATCCCGCCATGTACAACGCGCCGCATCCCAACCCGCGCAATGCCTACGGACCGACCTACCGGGCGCATCGCGAGGCGCTGGAATTCGACCTCGAGCAGAACCGCGAACTGAAGGCATACTGCGAAGAACAGGGCATCATCTACAGCACCTCGGTCTGGGACCTGCCGTCGGCGCAGCGCATCGCTTCGCTGCAGCCCCGCTTTATCAAGATCCCGTCCGCCTGCAACACCAACCTCGAGATGCTGTCCTGGCTGTGCGACAACTACAGCGGCGAGATCCAGATTTCCACGGGGATGACCACCCACGATGAAATCCAGACGATGATCGATCTGTTTGTCAAAAAGGGCCGGAACAAGGACCTGATCCTCTACAGCTGCACATCCGGCTACCCGGTTCCCTACGAGGATGTCTGCCTGCTGGAGATCCGCACTCTGGAGGAGAAATACGGCGACGTCGTCAAGGAAATCGGCTTTTCCGGCCATCATCTGGGGACGGCCGTCGACATTGCCGCCTATACGCTGGGCGCGACATATATCGAACGCCATTTCACACTCAACAAAAACTGGAAGGGAACCGACCACGCGGCTTCGCTGGAGCCGGAGGAGATGAAGCGGCTGGTGACCGACCTCAACGCCGTGCACGCGGCGCTGCAGTACAAGAAGCAGGAAGTCCTCGACATCGAAGAGGTGCAGCGCAAAAAACTCAAGTGGTAGCGAACCCGCTGCCAATCGCGGCGCATCCCGGGGCAGCAGTTGGAGAAAGGATCATGAAAGAAAAGACAATCGCTTTTATTCCCGTGCGGGGCGGCAGCAAATCGATCCCGCTGAAAAATATCCGGCCGATGAACGGCCGGCCGCTGGTCTACTGGACGATCGACGCAGCCATCCGCTGCAGCCGGGTGGATCATGTCTATGTCAGTACCGACAGCCGGGAGATCAGGGAAGCGGTCATCCGCTACGGCGAAATGCATCCGACGCTGCGGGAACGGCTGACCTGCGTGGACCGCGACCCGGCGGCGGCAACGGACACCGCCAGCACGGAATCCGCCATCGATGATTTCAACCGCAGTCACGATTACGAGCGGCTGCTGCTGATCCAGGCCACCAGCCCGCTGCTGCAGACCCGGCATCTCGAGGAGGCGATCGCCAAATACGAGGCCGACGGCTATGACAGCATGCTGTCGGTGGTGCGGCAGAAGCGCTTTATCTGGCGCGAAGGGGAGGACGGCGGCTGTACATCGGTCAATTACGATTACCGTCATCGCCCCCGGCGGCAGGAATTCGACGGCTATCTGGTAGAAAACGGCGCGTTCTATCTCACCACCCGCGCCGGCTACGAAGCCAGCGGCAACCGGCTGTCGGGCCGGATCGGCGTCTACGAAATGGAGGAAAGCAGCTACTTTGAAATCGATGAGCTCAGCGACTGGGACATCGTTTCCCATCTGCTGCGGCAGAACCGGCCGCGCCATCCGGATGCGAGCGGGATCAAACTGTTTGTCACCGATATCGACGGCTGCATGACGGATGCCGGCATGTACTACAGCAACAGCGGCGATGAGCTGAAAAAATTCTGCACTCTCGACGGCATGGGCATTTCGCTGCTGCGGCAGCAGCAGATCAAAGTGGCGGTGATCACCGGGGAACAGACGCAGATCGTCATCGATCGCTGCCGCAAGCTGCACGTCGATTTTCTCTTTGACCACGTTCGCAGCAAGCTCGAAGTGCTGCAGAAACTGGCGGCCGAGCAGCATCTCTCGATGAACCAGATTGCCTATCTCGGCGACGACATCAACGATCTCGACTGCATCCGCGCCGCCGGCATCGGTTTCTGCGTGCCGGACGCGGTCTTTTCCGTCCGCGAAGCGGCCGATGTCGTGCTGCGCCGCCGCGGCGGTGCCGGTGCGGTGCGGGAAGCGGCCGAATATCTGCTGGGGACGAACAACTATTGAGCCGCGGCAGATGCGGCTTGGGGACGGCATCAAAGATCCCGGAAATATATACTTTTCCGCGGGATTGTGCTATATTAATAAGCGTGTGCGGAGAGTCGAAAACAGGCGCGGACGGGGTCTGCACCGCGGACCGCTTGGCCGGTTCTGCTCTGCCGCTCTGAACGAAACGACGGAAATCAAGGAAAGGAGTATGGCGCGGCCGCGGCGGGCGGCAGCGCATCGGAGAATATGTACGATTTAAATGAAGTGATGAAGGCCGACCCGCAGGTGGGGCAGGCGATCGAGAAGGAACTGCAGAGACAGCGGCAGCACATCGAGCTGATCGCTTCGGAAAACATTGTCAGCAAGGCCGTGATGGCGGCGATGGGCAGCGTGATGACCAACAAATATGCCGAAGGGTATCCCGGCAAACGCTATTACGGCGGCTGCGAAAACGTGGATATTTCGGAAAGCCTGGCCATTGAACGCGCGAAAAAGCTGTTCGGCTGCGAGTTCGCCAACGTCCAGCCGCATTCCGGCGCCCAGGCCAATATGGCGGTTTTCTTTGCCGTGCTCGAGCCCGGCGATACGGTCATGGGCATGGGCCTCGACAGCGGCGGACATCTTTCGCACGGACACCCGATCAACATGAGCGGCAGGTACTATCACGTCGTTCCCTACGGCGTCGATGACAAGGGCTACATCGACTATGACGAAGTAGAGCGCATCGCGATGGAATGCAGGCCGAAGATGATCGTCTGCGGCGCTTCCGCTTATGCGCGGCAGATTGACTTCAAGCGCTTCCGCGCCATCGCCGACAAGGTCGGCGCCGTGCTCATGGCCGACATCGCGCACATCGCCGGTCTGGTGGCGACCGGGCTGCATCCCGACTCCATTCCCTGCGCGCACATCACCACGACGACGACGCACAAGACGCTGCGCGGACCGCGCGGCGGCATGATCCTCGCCAGTCAGGAAGTCGCGGACAAATACAAACTCAACCGCGCCGTCTTCCCGGGCATCCAGGGCGGCCCGCTGGAGCATGTGATCGCGGCCAAGGCGGTCTGCCTCGGAGAAGATCTGCAGCCGTCCTACAAGAGCTACATGCAGCAGGTGGTGAAGAATGCCGATACCCTGGCGAAGGCGCTGATCGAACGCGGCTTTAACATCGTTTCCGGCGGCACCGACAATCACCTGATGCTGGTCGATCTGCGGCCCAAGGGAATCACCGGCAAGGAAGCCGAGGACATCCTCTGGAAGGCGAACATCACCTGCAACAAAAATGCGATCCCCAACGACCCGGAGAAGCCGACCGTGACCAGCGGCATCCGCATCGGCACGCCGGCCGTGACTACGCGCGGCATGGTGGAGGAAGACATGATCGTCATCGCCGACGCGATGAATCTGGTCGTCGAAGATCCCGGCAAGAACACCGAAAAGGCGCGCGAAATGGTGCGCGGCCTGACCGATAAATACCCGATTTACGAATAACAGAACTGCGGGCTGCTGCCGCCCGGCCGATCGGCCGGCGGCACGGCAGACGACGCGTCTTATGTGAACACAAGGTGTTGAAACTTCACTGTTTCAACACCTTTTTGACATATGCCTGAACATTGTGTGTGATGATGATGAAAGCCCTTGCGCCGGCCGCCCGGGTACTTTATTATGCTCGTGGAGTGAATAGGGAAACAGGAAAGAGGCGACAGATAAACGAGAAAGCGAGGGTTTATGATATTCGGAAAAAAGACTGCAGAGAAATTGACAACGGTTTCGCTGGCCGCCGCCGTATTCCTGTCCTGTGCAGCACCGGGCTTTGCTGAAACAACGACGACAGATACGGCATCGCAGACGCAGCTGGCACCGACCGGCGTGGAAGTACATGACATTGCCGGCTACGACGGCCTCAAGGTCAGCTGGGACAAAGTCAGCGGCGTTTCTTCCTATAAAGTATACATGGCCAAGAGCAGAAACGGCTCATATAAACTGGTAAAAACCACTTCTTCGCGGTCGGCGAAGATCACCGGCCTCAAGACCGGTCAGAAAAAATATTTCAAGGTTCGTTCCGTGGTCCCCGAGAATACTGTCAGCACGGATCAGACTGCGGAAGCGAACGAGTCCGCGACCGATACGGCATCGTCCGGCAGTGACCAGACCGACGGCGTGCTGACCGACAGCCAGCAGACCGATGACCAGACCGGCGGCGTGCTGACCGATGACCAGACCGGCAGCGAGCAGACCGGGGATACGGCAAATGAAGAGCAGACGACCGGCAGTACAGACAGTGATGCAGCAGCGGCGGCAGACAGCGCTGCGACAGCTGCGATCGCTTCCGTCGATACCACGACCTCCAAGACCGTTTCCGCGACGCCGATGCTCGACCGCACCAAGGCCAGGACTTCTCTGAAAACCGGCTCCAAGGTGCGTCTGCAGTGGAAAAAAGTCAAAGGTGCATCCGGCTATTACGTTGCCCAGCGAAAGAACGGCACCTGGAAAATAAAATCAAAGATCCGCAGCGGCAGCACGGTCAAATCCATCCGCAGCGGCGCCAGCCGCGGCAGAACGAATCGCTATCGCGTGATCCCGTACCGCAATGTTGACGGCAAAGTGGTCAGAGGCTATGCGGCTTCCACGTCGCGTTATGTGCCGAAAAAACTGTCGCGCAGCACCAGTACGTTCAGCCGTACCGAACAGGCCAAAATTCTCAAAACGGCACGCAAAAAGCTGGGCAGGCCCTACGTCTGGGGCGCGGCCGGCCCGAACAGCTTTGACTGCAGCGGCTACGTCTACTGGGTCATGCGGCACAGCGGCGTCAAGGGCGTGATCAATAAACGCCGCACCGCTCAGGGATATTACAACGCATACCGCCGCTACAACATCGGCCGCAGCCTCTCCAAGGCACAGCCGGGAGACGTGCTCCTCTTCGGCAGCGGCGGCTCGCGCAGCAGCATTTACCACGTCACCATCTACTACGGCGGCGGCAAGATGATTCACGCTTCTTCCTCCTCCGGCAGAATCGTGATCACCAATGTCTACCGGCGCGGCAATCTGGCAGCCATCCTGCGGCTCAGAGGACTGCGGTAGCGGCGGCTGACCGGCTGATAAAAGCAAATAACAGACAATATACAACCCACAACAAAAGGAACCATCAGCAAACGTGCGGTGGTTCCTTTTTCATTACTGCCTTTATGCCCGGCGCAGCGGGTGCCTGTGCCCCGCATGGGGCATTGTGTCCGGCCAGGGTATTACAGATGCGCAGCGATGCGGTCGCCGCACTCCTTCGTGCCGATCGGCGTAAACGCGTCCGGATTCTTCTCGTTGGCGAGCAGATCCGGGGTGCGGCAGCCGTCGGCGAGCACGGCCTGCACGGCGCACTCGATGGCGTCGGCCTCCTCGCCGAGTCCGAGCGTGTAGCGCAGCATCATCGCGGCGCTGAGAATCGTCGCCATCGGGTTGGCCTGATCCCTGCCGGCGATGTCCGGCGCGCTGCCGTGCACCGGCTCATACATGCCAAAGCTGCCGACGCCGAGGCTGGCCGACGGCAGCATGCCGATCGAGCCGGTCACCTGGCTGGCCTCGTCGCTGAGAATGTCGCCGAACATGTTGCTGGTGACGATGACGTCGTACTGCCGCGGATCGCGGACCAGCTGCATGGCGGCGTTGTCGACATAAAAGTGATCGAGCTCGACGTCGGGGTAGTCACGGGCAACCTCGCCGACGACGCGGCGCCACAGCCGCGAGCTCTCGAGGACGTTGGCCTTGTCGACGCTGGTGACCTTGTGCCGCCGCTGCCGCGCCATATCAAAGGCGACGATGGCGATGCGGCGCACTTCTTCTTCGGCGTATTGCTCGATGTCGTAGGCCGCGGGTCCCAGCGGGGTGTCCGCCTTCGTCCCCTTTTCACCGAAGTAGATGCCGCCGGTCAGTTCGCGGACGACGACGAGATCGAGGCCGCCGCGGATCAGTTCGGGCTTCAGCGGGCAGGCATCGGCGAGTTCGTCAAAGAGGATCGCCGGCCGCAGGTTGGCAAAGAGGCCGAGCTCCTTGCGCAGTCCCAGCAGAGCCCGCTCCGGGCGCTGATCGCCGGGCACATCGTCCCATTTGGGGCCGCCGACGGCGCCCAGCAGTACGGCGTCCGACTGCTTGCAGACGTCGATGGTATCGCGCGGCAGGCACTCGCCGCGCTGATCGATGGCGCAGCCGCCGGCCGGAACCGGGGCGTATTGAAAGCGATGGCCGTATTTTTCAGCCACGCGATCCAGTATTTTCAGGGCTTCGTCCACCACTTCGGGGCCGATGCCGTCGCCGTGGATGACGGCAATGTCGTAATTCATCGTTCGTTCTCCTTCTGTCTGGCCGGGCCCGGCGGCACGGAATCGGCGGCCGGCGCCGGCTCGTGCCGTGTCACGGCGTCTGCCTTTCGCGTCCGCCGCGCCGGGCACGACTATTTCTTCAAACTGTTGAGCAGGCCGCCACTGGCCATGATATCCTTGATGAAATCGGGGAAGGGCAGGGCCTGGTACGTTTCGCCGCGGGTTTCATTGGTGATCACGCCGGTTTCGAAATCGACGCTGACGGTGTCGCCGTCCTTGATGTGCTCGCTGGCTTCGCGGCATTCGAGGATCGGCAGTCCGATGTTGATCGCGTTGCGGTAGAAGATCCGCGCAAAAGTGGCGGCGATGACGCAGCTCACGCCGCTGGCCTTGATGGCGATCGGGGCGTGCTCGCGGGAGGAGCCGCAGCCGAAGTTCTCGTCGGCGACGATCAGGTCGCCGGGCCTGACCTTCTTGACAAAGCCGGGGTCGATGTCCTCCATGCAGTGGCTGGCCAGCCAGTCCTGATCGGAACTGTTGAGATAGCGGGCCGGGATGATAACGTCGGTGTCGACGTTGCTGCCGTATTTGTAAGCGGTGCCTTTGGCGTCCATATCAGTTCACTCCTTTCGGGCCGGTGATGCGGCCGGCAATGGCCGAGGCGGCCGCGACGACGGGGCTGGCGAGATAGACTTCGCTCTCGGTATGCCCCATGCGGCCGACAAAGTTGCGGTTGGTGGTGGCGACGCAGCGCTCGCCGGCGGCGAGAATGCCCATGTGACCGCCCAGGCAGGGGCCGCAGGTCGGCGTCGAAACGATGCAGCCGGCGTCGAGGAAGATCTCGACCAGGCCGCGGCGGACGCATTCGCGGTAGACGTTCTGCGTCGCCGGAATGATGATGCCGCGCACGCCTTCAGCGAGGTGATGGCCGCGCAGAATGTCGGCCGCCGCCTGCATGTCGGAGAGACGGCCGTTGGTGCAGGAGCCGATGACCACCTGGTCGATGGGGATGTCCTCCATCGCTTCCACCTCCTCGATGGTCTTCGTATTCTCCGGCAGATGCGGGAAGCTGACCGTCGGCCGGATGTTGCCGAGATCGATGTCATAGACTTTTTCGTATTCGGCGTCGGGATCCGCCGCGAAGGTTTCCCAGCCGCGGTCGGTGCGGCCCTGCATGTATGCGCGGGTGATGTCGTCGACGGCGAAGATGCCGTTTTTGGCGCCGGCTTCGATGGCCATGTTGGAGATGCAGAGGCGATCTTCCATCGAAAGGGAGGAGAGCCCCTCGCCGACGAACTCCATGGACCGGTAGAGGGCGCCGTCGACGCCGATCATGCCGATGATGTGAAGGATGACGTCCTTGCCGCAGACGCCGGGCGCGAGCCGGCCGCTTAAGCGGAACTGCAGCGCCGACGGGATTTTGAACCAGGCCTGGCCGGTAGCCATGCCGGCCGCCAGATCGGTGCTGCCGACGCCGGTCGAGAAAGCGCCGAGGGCGCCGTAGGTGCAGGTGTGCGAGTCGGCGCCGATGATCGCTTCGCCGGGTGCGACCAGCCCCTTTTCCGGGAGCAGGGCGTGCTCAATGCCCATTTCGCCGACATCGTAGAAATTGTCGAGGTCAAAGCGGCGGGCAAAGCCGCGGCACTGCTGACACTGCTCGGCCGATTTGATGTCCTTGTTCGGGGTGAAGTGATCCATCACCAGAGAGATGCGGCTCTTGTCAAAGACCCGGTCAAAGCCGGCGCCGTTGAACTCATTGATGGCGACGGGGCCGGTGATGTCGTTGGCGAGAACCATATCGAGATCTGCGCGGATCAGCTGCCCCGGCACGACCCGGTCGAGTCCGGCGTGGGCGGCGAGGATCTTCTGCGTCATTGTCATTCCCATTTCTGTTTCTCCTTTGTCTGATCTTCCGCCCTCAGTTGATGAAGTGGCGGATCTGGTTCATGCGGTTGATGGCGCTGACCAGCGCGTTGACGCTGGCATAGATGATATCGTCATGCAGGCCGACGCCCCAGTATACCCAGCCGTTGGCGTCGGAGATGGCAACGTAGGCGGCGGCCCGGGAGTCCGACTCCGATTCCAGCGCGTGCTCGGAGTAGGTGACGAAGTCGTAGTTGAACTGGTACGGGGCCTGGCGCAGCGCGTTGCGCACGGCGTCGAGCCGGCCGTTGCCGGTGCCTTCGAGATGATAGGTGTTGTCTTCGATATCGACGTCGATGCTGACATGGATGTCGGAATCGCCTTTGTAGTCCGACAGGCGCTTGAAAGTGGCGTCGGTGATGTCGATGGGATCGAAGACGTTGATGTATTCGTTGTCGAAGAGGGTGAAGATCTCATCCGGTGCCAGCTCTTTATGTTCGTGGTCGGAGACACCCTTGACCAGGTAGCCGATTTCCTCGCGCATCTTCGGCGGAATGCTGTAGCCGAAGTTGTGTTCGAGGATGTAGGCGACGCCGCCCTTGCCCGACTGGCTGTTGATGCGGATGACGTCGGCTTCGTATTCGCGGCCCAGGTCGTGCGGGTCGATCGGCAGGTAGGGCACCGTCCAGCGGCCCGGATCGCCGGCGGCGAGGTGTTCGTCGCGGTACTTCATGCCCTTGGCGATGGCGTCCTGGTGCGAGCCGGAGAAGGCGGCGAAGACCAGTTTGCCGCCGTAGGGCTGGCGCGGCGGAACGCGCATGCCGGTGAAGCGCTCGTAGTTGCGGACGGCGGCGGGCATGTCGGTGAAGTCGAGGCCCGGTTCCACGCCGTGCGTATACATGTTGAGCGCCAGGGTGACGATGTCGACGTTGCCGGTGCGCTCGCCGTTGCCGAACAGCGTCCCCTCGATGCGCTGACCGCCGGCCAGCAGCCCCAGTTCCGCGTCGGCGACGCCGGTGCCGCGGTCGTTATGCGGATGCAGCGAGATGATGACGCTGTCGCGACAGTGCAGGTTCTTGCTGACGTATTCGATCTGGCTGGCGTAGACGTGCGGCATCGACATCTGCACGGTGCTGGGCAGGTTGATGATGACCTTCTTTTCCGGTGTCGGTTCCCACATGTCGATGACCGCATTGCAGACCTCGGTCGCGTATTCCGGCTCGGTGCCGGTAAAGCTCTCCGGCGAATATTCAAAGCGGAAATCGGTGCCGGTCTCTTCCGCCTGCTGCGCGGCATAGCGCTTGATCAGGCGGGCGCCGTCGATGGCGATCTGCTTGATCGCTTTCTTGTCCTTATGGAAGACCTGCTCGCGCTGGGCCACGGAGGTGGAGTTGTAGAGGTGCACGACGGCTTTTTTGACGCCGCGCAGCGCTTCGAAGGTTTTGGAGATGATGTGCTCGCGCGACTGGGTCAGCACCTGTACGCGGACGTCGTCGGGGATCATGTCCCGTTCGATCAGCGTGCGCAGCAGCGCGTATTCGGTGTCGCTGGCGGCGGGGAAGCCGACCTCGATCTCCTTGAAGCCGATCTGCACGAGATACTGGAAGAATTCCAGCTTTTCCTCGAGTGTCATCGGCACGATCAGCGCCTGGTTGCCGTCGCGCAGGTCGACGCTGCACCACTGCGGTGCGGTGGTGAGATGATCCCGGCGCACCCAGTCGTATTCCGGGGTCGGCGGCATGAAGTAGCCGATGCTGTATTTGTTCGATTTCTGCATGTCTGGTGTCACTCCTTCTCCTGGTCGGGAAGCCCGGCCGCACGAGCGGGGCGGCCGTCTGCCGCGCCGCCGCACTGATAAAAAACCTTCGCCCTTGAAGAGACGAAGGTTAGAACTTCCGCGGTACCACTCTTACTTGAATCCGGCCATCACCGGATCCCACTCATAAGGTTCTGCTCGGGGGTGAGACACCATCCGCCGGTCTGCGGCCTCGCACCGAACGGCCGCTCTCTGGGAGACGCTGCGTGATGGTTTATTCCCGTCATCGCAAATATTCGATTACCACGAGTATAATATGCGAAGAAATGCTTTGTCAAGGAAAACCGCCGCCGGCGAATGCTTTCAGAATTTTTAGTAATGCATCTGCTCCCGGCCGCCGCGCCGGCGGGGCAGGCTGCAGAGCAGGAACAGCAGCGCGGTGACGACGGCGACGTAGTAGGACCGGTTCCCGCACGGATGACGGGCCGGCTCGCGGTATCTGCCGATTCAGTCGCCGCAGGCGGCCAGGGCGCGGCGTGCCCAGTCCGGATCTTTGTAGAGCGGTCTGCCGATGCCGATCAGGTCGGCATCGCCGTGCTGCAGCAGTGCTTCGGCGGTGGCAAGGTCGCGGATGCGGCCGGTGAGGATGACCGGAATCGAGACGCGGCGGCGGATGGCCGCCGTCATTTCGCGGAAAAAGCCCGGTTCGTGCCGGTCAACAATCCGGTAGCCGCAGAGCCCGCCGGAGAGATCGAGAAGATCGACACCGGCCTGCTCCAGCAGAACCGCGGCTTCGACCGCGTCTTCGATGGTGCTGCCGCCCTCGGTGTAATCGCTGCCGCCGAGCCGCAGCGCCAGCGGCACGTCGTCGCCGATCGCGGCGCGCACCGCGCGGATGACCTCCCGGTGAAAACGCAGCCGATGCTCCAGCGTCCCGCCGTATTCGTCAGTTCGCTTATTGGTAATAGGCGAATAGAATTCATTGAGAAGGTAACCGTGGGCGGAATGGATCTCGACGCCGTCATATCCGGCGCGCAGAGCCCGTGCCGCCGCTGCGGCAAAGGCGTCCGTGATTTCTGCGATGCGCTCCCGGCTCATCTCTGTCGGAGTTTCCCCCGCTTTAAGGCTGGGGTGCGGCACGGCACTCGGCGCTTCGAGCGGTGTACCGGTGACGGATGTGGAGGTATTGCTGCCGGCATGGTTGATCTGGACAAAGACTTTGGCGCTGCCGGCTGCATGGATCGCCGCGGTCAGTTCCTGCAGACCGGGGATGTCGCTGTCGTCGGCAATGGAGAGCTGCCGCGGGCTGGCAAGGCCGCGGTGGTCGAGAAAGCTGTGTTCCGTGAAGATCAATCCCACCGCATCGCCCTGTGCGCGCGAACGGTAGTGCTCTATCAGCGCGGGGGTGACTTTGCCGCGATCCGATTTTTCGGTGGCCAGCGGCGGCATCACCAGCCGGTTGTTCAGGGTCAGGCCGCGGATGGAAAGGGGTTCTTTGATCAGCATAGGTTCTTCTCCTTCTCTCGATATTCGATATGCGGCGCAGCGGCCGGCCTCGGTCTGGCGCCGGGGCCCGGCTGCCGGGCGCGCGTATTCTGTGCACTGTCTGCGGTGCCGTCACAGGTTTCACGACGGTCGTTTCTGCGGTGCCGTCACAGGTTTCACGACGGTCGTTTCTGCTGTGCCGTTACGAGTTTCACGACGGTCGTTTCTGCTGTGTCGTTACGAGTTTTGCGACGGGCGTTTCTGCGGTACCGGCGCGGCGGCTGCGGGCAGGCCGCCCGACCCCGCGATCGGTCTTGTTCCGGCGGCCGCTCCGCGGCCGTCTCCGCCAGTATAGCACGGCAAAAAACAGCGGTAAAGAGCCGAAGTCAAAATCAGCCGCCGCCGGCCGTGATGTGAAGATAGACGGCCGCGGGCGGCAAGGGTGGAAATCTTTGCCGGAATAGAGTATGATACGGATGTTAAAGGGCGGCTGATCCGGTGAAGCCGCAACGGACCCGTGCGGATGCCCGTCCGGGTCGGAAGGGGGCAGGAATGAAGAAGACAGTTACGGCTGTGATCAAAACGATTCGCGAAATGCAGAAGGGCAACGCCGAAAAACGCCTGGCCGGCGAGTTTCTCGCCTACGACGACGACCGGCAGACACTGCGCATGCGCTTTCCGGTGCTGGAGTGGGAACTGAATTCGCGCGGCGTGATGCACGGCATGGTGGTCAGCGGCATCCTCGATGACATCATGGGCATGCTTTCCAATGATATCACCCGCGAACTCTACGCACCGTCCGGTTCGATGTACATCGATTTCATCGCGCCGGTGCGGCTCGGCGAACATCTGATCGTCGAAGCGCGCGTCGTCTATGAGGGAAAACGTCTGATCCGCATGCACAGCGAGGCGCGTCTCGAAAGCAGCGGCAAACTGGCGGCGCAGGCGGACGGCACGTACATTCCGGTGACGTTCCGCCCGATCGCCGCGCAGGATACGGCGGAAGAGAACCAGGCACGGCGGGAAGAGGAACGGCCATAGTGCGGGAACAGCTGCACGGCAGCCGGAACGCGGCGCGGTGCAAAATATAAATATCAGTGAAAGAAGCCGTGAGAAATGATGAAATCACGGAAAAGCAGCAAGAAGCAGCGAAAAAGCGGCAGGAAACAGTGAAAAGCAGACAAACAGCGGCAAGACGAAAGAACGCGGCAAGGAGGCGGACATGAATAAAATCGGACTCATCGTAGAAGGCGGCGGCATGAAGTGCGCTTACAGCGCGGGCGTGCTCGATGCCTTTCTCGACCACGGACTTCAGTTTCCCTATTGCATCGGTGTATCCGCCGGCAGCGCCAACATGCTTTCCTATGTGGCCGGCCAGCGCGGCCGGGCGCGGCGCTTCTATGTGGATCACATCGACCGGCCGGGGTACTTCGGCGTGCGCAGCCTGCTGCGGCGCAACGGCGGGCTCTTCGGCCTGCGCTATATCTACGGTACGCTGAGCAATTCCGACGGCGAGGATCCGCTCGACTTTGCGGCGATCAGGGCCAACCCGGCCGAAGCGGTGGTTGTCGCCACCGATGCGGTGACCGGGATGCCGGCTTACTTTCCCAAGGCCCGGCTGCGTCAGGACGATTACCGCGAGGTGATGGCCAGCAGCGCGATCCCGATGGTCTGCCGGCCGGTGCGCATCGGCCGGCGCCTCTTCTTTGACGGCGGCATCTCCGACGCCATCCCCATCGCCCACGCACTCGACAACGGCTGCGACAAGGTCGTCGTGCTGCTCAGCAAGCCCCGCAGCTATATGCGTCCGCCGCAGAAGCACCGGGCTCTCTATCACCGTGTGCTGCACCGCTATCCGGGAGCCGTCAATGCGATCGACCGCCGCCACCTGATGTACAATGACCAGCTGCATCAGCTCTACACCATGGAGCGCGAGCGCCGGGCCTTCGTCTTTACGCCCAGCCGCAAGCTGAAGATGGACACCTATGCGATGAATAAGGAAGCCAACCAGCAGCTGTATGAGCTGGGGGTCGCCGATGCGGAGCGGCGGATGGAGGAACTGCAGGCCTTTCTTGCGGACGGAAATATAGCGGGCGGCGCAGCGAACGCCGCGGCCTTCGGCAGCCCAAACGGCGATGACAGCGAGACTGCGAACGGGGCAGCCGCCGGCAGACCGGACCGGGCGGCAGTCAGCACAGCGGCCTCCGGGGAGGAAAACACCGATGACAGGGGCTGAACAGAAAACCGGGCCGGTGCAGGGCGGTCCGGCCCGCGGCTCGGACGCGCTCTGCTATCGTCAGCTGCCGTCGGATCTGGAGGCGCAGATCGCCGCGGACATCCGCGCCGGGCGGATGCATCCCGGCAGCTTCCGCGAAGAGGAGGCGATCCGGCGCGATCCCCGGCACGACCGCAGCACGCTGCTGCGTCCCTCGTCGATCCGCGACATCGACAAGATCCTCCATCTGCCGCTCTACAACCGCTATGCCGACAAGACCCAGGTGTTTTCCTTTTACAACAATGACGACATCACCCGGCGGGCTCTGCATGTCCAGCTGGTGTCGCGCATCGGACGCAATATCGGACGTCTGCTGCGCCTGAACCTCGACCTGATCGAAGCGATTGCGCTCGGTCACGACCTCGGCCACACGCCGTTCGGCCATGCCGGCGAGAGCTGCCTCGACCGCGTGCTGCAGCAGGCGGCCGGCCTGCATTTCAACCACAATGTGCAGAGTGCCCGCGTCCTCGATCGTCTCTTCCGCCGCAATGTCAGCCTGCAGACCCTGGACGGCATCCTCTGCCACAACGGCGAGTTTGCGCAGAGCGAGTATCGCCCGCAGCGGGGCAAGACGTTCGCGGACTTTGACCGCGCGATGGAGCGCTGCACCGAAACGGGCAAAACGGCGATCGAGCATCTGGTGCCGATGACACTGGAAGGCTGTGTAGTGCGCATCAGCGATATGATCGCCTATCTGGGAAAAGATCGGCAGGATGCCGTAACCGCCAGGATTATCGACAGCGAGGACATCTTTCAGAGCAGTGTCATCGGCCGCCACAATGCCGAGATCATCAATAATCTCGTCGTCGATATCGTCACCAGCAGCTACGGCAGGGACTGTCTGCAGCTCAGCGAAGAGGCCTACCGCGATCTGCGGCGCAGCAAGGCCGAGAACTTTCGCTATATTTATCAGAACGAGGACACCAATCCGGAATACGGCAGTATCGGGCCGATGTTCGAACGTCTCTTTGCCAAACTGCTCGACGACCTGCGCCGCGGCGACCGGGATTCGATCATCTGGCGCCACCATCTGCACTTTATCGAGGAGCAGACCCGCTATTACGGCGGCACGGACTACGAACATGAACAGCCGGAGCGGATTGTGGCCGATTATATGGCCAGCATGACCGACGATTATTTTCTCGATCTCTACAGCTGGCTCTTTCCCGATGAACCGGTGGGGATTCGCTATCATTCGTATTTTCACCGCCGCGGCGAAAAATGACGAACCGGGCCGGCTGCGGGCGGCCGGCGGAGGCGGCGGACAGCGGCCCGGCGGGGAAGCGCGCGGCAGGCCGGAAGCGGCAGGCGGTACGTCGAAGCGGGAGCGGAACCTGCCTGAAACGGAGGGTGAACCATGTATGAAATACAGAAAAAGGATTTCGAGCGTCTGATCGCTCTCTACCTGGAGGCGTTTGCCGATTATCCGAAGCTGATGGAGGACTTTCCCGACGACGCCGACCGGCAGAAGGCGCTGGAGGCAGCGCTGCGCTTCTACGCGGCGTACGATCTCTGCTACGGGCGCGGCTTTGCGCTCGATCGCGATCTCCACGAGGCGGCGCTCTTCGTGCCCTCCGAGGAGATGCGATACACGGCGGAGCGCTGCCGCCGGGCGGGATGCTTCAGCCGCGCGTATGAGCGCGCCAGCCGGGCGCTGACGCCCGCACTGCGGCAGAAACGCGAAGCGCTCTTTGCGGAGATGGACCGCCTCGAAGCGGACCTGCCGATTCCCCAGCCGCATCTCTACGTCGACCTGGTCGGTGTGCAGCCGCGGTTTCAGGGACGGGGACGCGGCCGGAGGCTGATGCGGGCGGTGGCGGCTGTCGCGGAAAAGAGAAAGCGGCCGCTGATGCTCTTTACCAATACCGAAAAAGACGTTGCCTTCTACAGGTCGCTGGGCTTTCGCCGGCTCGGTGAGACCCATTCGCCGCGCTTCGGCTTTACCAATGTCTACCTGGTTCGCGATGCCGGTGCATGAAGCGATTCGCGATGCAGGCGGATACTGCAGCGGTCAGATGGAAATCAGCGAGCTTCCCCGACTTCATGAAGATGTCGCCGACATCGTCCGGCAGCGCCGGGCGCCGGACGAGATTTTTTGCCAGCGTTCCCGCTCTGTGGTAAGATAGGAGCACAATACAGAGGACGCTCGAAAAAATGCTTCGCGCGGCGGCCCGGCGGGTATATAACTGCAGGTGCCGGCGGCATCGCGCCCGGCACACCGGCGGCGCGGAGGAATAAGAAATAAGAAATAAGAAAGAGAGAACGCAGATGGCAGAAAAAACAAAGAAAAAGAAACATGTCACGGCAACGATTATCTTCTTCATCGCTCTGGCCGTGTTTATCTTTGCGGCGGCGATGCTCGGCCGCAATTATATTCGCGGCATGGTGACGCAGCACGAATTCAAGCAGCTGCAGGTAGACGGCAAGCACGATCTGGCGGCCCTGCACAGGAAGAACGGGGACGTCACCGGCTGGATCAAGGTCAAGGGCACCAGCATCGATTACCCGGTCATGCAGACGGTGGATGACCCGGAATACTATCTGCGCCGCAATTTCAACAGGGAGCATTCCGTCGCCGGAACGCCGTTTCTCGATGCCGCCAGCAGGGTCGGCCGGTCGCAGAATTATCTGATTTACGGTCACAATATGAAGAACGGCACGATGTTTCACGATCTGCTGAAATATGAAAAAGAAGCGTTCTATCGCAAGCATAAAACATTCACCTATGACGAATACCGCGACGGCCGGCAGGTCGACGGAACCTATGAGGTGGTGGCGGTGGTGCGTACACAGATCTATTCGGCCGGCTCCGGTCATTTTCGCTACAACCATTATGCCGACATTGAAACTCGAAAATCGTTCAATACCTATATCAAAAATATCAAAGCGCTGTCGGAGATCAGCACCGGGGTGACGCCGCAGTACGGCGATCAGCTGGTGACGCTGTCCACCTGCGCCTATCATGTTGAGAACGGACGCTTTTTCGTCGTCGGCCGCAAGGTGAAGTAGAGGCCCTTCCGCCACGCGGCCGGCGGACATCGCGGTGTCTGCGCCGGACGGGAAACGGCCGCTCCGGACGGCCGAACTAGAAAAAATTAACAAATAAAGGAAATTTAAGTTATTTTTCAGAAAACCACATTATCATGACCCTGACAAGAGAATTTCCCAAGTGGATTCTCTTCAACTATTCTTTCTTTCATTCACATTCCACACACGGGGTCCGCGCTGCGGACCCTTTCTCATGCGCCGGCGGCAGCCGGCTGATTCGCGGCGCATGCCGCGCGGCCGGATTGGCGGGGCGGACAGATCGCTGCGCAGGCAGGGCCGCGCATGTTATAATGCGGGTGGAGGAGAACGGATGGAGACCTTTCGTAATCGTGTAATTGAGATCCGACAGCAGGAAATCGCCGCCGAGGCGGAGCGAATTTTCATGGGCATGGACGGCCTTGCGGAGAACGGCAGAGCGTTTAGCAGCGTGCGGGAGCGGGGCCGGCAGGTACGTGCCCGTCTCGCCGGTGCCGGACACATTCGTCCCCGCATTGTGCTCAGCGCCTTTCCCGAGGTCTGCTTGTCCGACAGGACGCTGACGATCGGGGGCGTGCAGCTGACCTGCCCGGCCTTTTCTCAGATTGCGCTGCAGCAGGTGAAGGGGGCCGTGGTCTTTTTCTTCAGTGCCGGCGATTTCAGACTCCCCGACGATCCGATGCCGGATCAGCTGCTGGCGGATATGTGGGGAACCGCTTTCGCCGAAGCACTGCAGCACCGTATCGGTGTACGGCTGTCCGACAGCATGCGGCTCAGTGATGCTTTCGGCCCCGGATATTACGGCATGGATGCCGCGCAGATCCGGGATCTGGCGCGGCTGGCCGATCCCGCGGCGATTGATCTGACGCTGCTGGAGAGCGGCGCTCTGGAGCCGGTGAAATCCGGCTGCGGTCTTTTTTTCGAAGTAAGCGACGAATACACGGCGCTCGATACGGCCTGTCTCGGCTGCCGCGGTGCGTCGGAAAACTGCGGCCTCTGCAGCGTCAGGGAAAAGCGTGACGCGGCGAAGCAGGACAAACTGTTTATCTGTACCGGCCGCTGTGCGCAGTGCGGCCGCTGTCGCAGCGGGAGTGCGGCAGCCGGCGCTGACGAAAGCAAAGCCGACATGCTGGCGCTGCCTGAAGATTTTCGCCCGGAGACCGACGAACAGGGATATGCGGCGGCCTTCGACATCGGCACAACGACCGTAGTCGGCATGCTCTGGGACATCCCGCGGGGGAAGCTGCTGGCTTCCCGTGCCGGGACCAATCCGCAGGTAACGTTCGGCCGGGATGTGGCGGCACGCATTGCCAGCGCGGCGGAAAATCCCGAACATCTGGCGGCTCTGCACGAACGGATCATCACCTGTCTCAATGAAATCCTCGCCGGGCTCTGCGGGCAATGCGGGGCCGCTCCCGAAGAAGTGGTGCGGGCGGTGGTCTGCGGCAATACGGCGATGTCGCATCTGTTTGCCGGATATGATCCCGCGTCGCTGGCCGGGGCGCCGTTTCGACCCGCTTACACCGGAACAAAGCTGTTTTCTGCCGGGGAACTGGGCTTGTCGATGCGCGGCGACGCGCCGGTCATGCTGACCGCGAATATTGCCGGTCATGTCGGCGGAGATATCTCTGCCGGAATTCTGGCGACACGTATGCTGGAGCAGACGGGACAGACGCTGTTCTTCGATATCGGCACCAATGGGGAAATCGTTTTCAGCGGCGGCGGACGGCACCTGGTCTGTTCCGCCGCAGCCGGACCGGCGTTTGAAGGCGCCGCCATTCATCAGGGGATGCGGGCGGCGCCGGGCGCGATCGACCGGGTTCGCTTCAGCCATGACGGGGTCGATTTTCATGTGCTCGGCGGCGTGCCGCCGATCGGAATCAGCGGCTCCGGGCTCATCGATGCCGCAGCGGAACTGCTTCGTATGGAATTGATGGACCGCAGCGGCCGTCTCGCTTCACGGGAGGAGTATCTGACGGATCATCCCGACTCCGCGCTGGCGCAGCGTCTGCGGGAGCGCGGCCGCGGCCGTGAATTTCTCCTCGTCGCCCGGGAACAGGGGGAGGATCTCGTTCTGCTGCAGAACGATATTCGAGAAATCCAGCTCGCCAAGGGTGCGCTGGCGGCCGGTGCGGAAGTGCTGCTGCACAGAGCCGGAAGCCGCGTCGACAAACTGGACAAAGTGATCCTCGCCGGGGCCTTCGGCAGCCGGATCGATCCGGACAGTGCGCTTGCCATCGGCCTGCTGCCGCCGGTTCCCCGCCGCTGTATCGAGTCTGCCGGCAATGCCGCCGGCACCGGGGTGCTGATGGCTGCGGCCAGTGCCGAAGAGGCACTGAAACTGCAGCGTATCCCGGCTCAGATGGAGCATGTGGAACTGGCGGAAGATCCCGCTTTTCAGACGCTGTTTCTGCGCCATATGTCCTTTTAACCGCGATCCGTCGGTCAGCGAAGAACCGCCGCCCGGTGCCGCGCGGCGGTTTGTATGTCTTGAAAATGTCCCGCTATTTTTGTGAAATTTCAAAATCCCGCTGGCAGGATTGTCCTGAAGGCGCTATAATAATGCCATTGACAGACACTGCTGGTGTGCGACATTGAAGCGCAGTCAGCTAATAGGGAAACGGGTGAAATTCCCGTGCAGACCATGCTGCCGTTACAGCCGGAAAACCTGCCAGCAGTGCGTGGTGCGGCAACAGGCTGCAGCGGTATCACGAAAGACGACGAGGAGGAGCTTCGGCTTTGTGCAGCCGCGGCTCTTTTTGTTTGGAGGAGAAGTTTTGCGCAGAGATGTTTTGGATCAGTCTCATCCGCTCGCAGCATTCATCTGGTTTGCGGTGATGCTGGTGCTGACCGTGGTGCTGTTTCATCCCCTGGCCCTGCTGCTGTCGCTGGCCGGGGCGCTGGCTTACGGCATCCGGCTGCACGGCCGCCGGGCGGTAAAATATTTCTTCGTGCTGCCGCTGCCGGTGGCGGCGGTGATGGCGGCGGTCAACGTGCTCTTTGTCCACCGCGGCGTCACGGTTCTCGCTTATCTGGGCAGCAGTCCGCTGACGAAGGAGGCGCTGGTGTACGGCTGCTGCGCCGGTCTGATGACGGCGGCGGTTCTGATGTGGTTCTACTGTATCACGCTGGTGATGACGAGCGATAAGTTCACGGATCTGTTCGGCCGCGTGATGCCGTCGGCGTCCCTGATGTTGACGATGACGATGCGCTTTGTGCCGCATTTTGCCGGGCAGGCCCGGCGCATCCGCGAGGCGCGCCGGGCGATGGGCTGCGGCGACGGCGACGGAGTGCGCGGCGGTCTCAAGACGATCTCGGTGATGACGACCTGGGCGCTGGAAAACTCCATCGAGACCGCGGATTCGATGAAGGCGCGCGGCTACGGCCGCAGCGGGCGCACCAGCTACTCGATCTTCCGCCGCCAGGGCCGCGACATCGCGCTGCTCTGCGCGACGGCGGTCTGTGCCGCGGCGGCCTGCCTGGGCCGGATCAAAATCGTCTGCTATCCGCTGATCAGCCTCAGCGGCAGTACACCGGGCCTGACGGCATTCGGCATTCTCTGCGCCATGCCGGCGGCGCTCGATCTCTGGGAGGAACTGCGATGGCGGTATTTACAGTCGAACATCTGAGCTTTGCGTATCCGGGGCGGGAACGTCCGGCGCTCGACGACGTCTCCTTCAGCGTCGAACGCGGCGAGATGATCACGCTCTGCGGCCGCAGCGGCAGCGGCAAGACGACGCTGATGCGTCTGCTCAAGCCGTCGCTGGCGCCGCACGGGCGGCGGCAGGGCCGCATTATCTGGCGGCCGGACGTGCCGGCGAAAGAAGATCCGGACACACAGATGGACGGACAGAAAGGCGGGCGGCCGCACAGGCGGCCGGGCGTGAAAGCGAAACCATCGCCGGGCAGCGGAGCCCGACGGGGCGCCGGCGCCGGCGATGCCATGGACCGCGCCGTCGGCTTTGTGCTGCAGAATCCGGAGAACCAGATCGTCACCGACAAGGTCTGGCACGAGCTGGCCTTCGGCCCGGAAAATCTCGGCTGGGACAATCGCACGATCCGCGTACGGGTGGCGGAGATGGCGAGCTACTTCGGCATCCAGAACTGGTTCCGCCGCGACGTCAGCGAGCTTTCCGGCGGGCAGAAGCAGCTGCTCAACCTGGCCGCCGTGCTGGTTATGCGCCCGGACGTACTGCTGCTGGATGAACCGACGGCACAGCTGGATCCGATCGCCGCCGGCGAATTCATCGATACGGTGCGCAAGATCAATCGCGAGACCGGCCTCACCGTGATCCTCACCGAGCATCGTCTCGACAGCGTACTGCCGCAGTCGGACCGCATGCTGGTGCTGGATGAGGGAAAGCTGCTGGTCGACGCCGCGCCGGCGGACGGCGCCGCACTGCTGGCGCAGCGGCGGCACGAAATGTTCCGCTCGATGCCGGCACCGGTGCAGGCGTACGGCATGGTCTATGAACGCGGTCTGGCCGGGGAGGGACGCTGTCCGCTCGACATCCGCGACGGCCGCCGCTGGCTGGAGAACCTCTTTGCCGGACGGGAGATCGCCGTGCCCGCACTGACGCGCGGCCGCGACGAAAAAGCGGCCGCAGCGGAAGAGGTGATCCGTCTCGACAACGTCTGGTTCCGCTACAGCCGTCAGGGCGACGACGTGATCCGCGGCCTTTCCTGCCGCATCTACCGCGGCGAATGCTTTGCCGTTGTGGGCGGCAACGGCACCGGCAAGACGACGATGCTGAAGCTGCTCGCCGGCATTCTGCGCCCCTATCGCGGCCGCATTCGCAGCGGCGGGCGGAAGATTCTGATGCTGCCGCAGGATCCGCAGACGGTCTTTGCCTGTGACACCGTGCGCGGGGAGCTGGAGGAGATGAGCGAGGACGAAGCGGCGATCCGGCGCACGGCGGAACTGATGGAAATCGAACCGCTGCTGACCTCGCACCCCTACGACATCTCTGGCGGCGAACAGCAGCGGGCGGCGCTGGCCAAGATGCTGCTGGCGGATCCCGAAGTCATTCTCCTCGACGAGCCGACGAAGGGGATGGACAACGCCTTCAAGGACAAGCTGGGGACGATCTTCGAGCGCCTCAAGGAAGAGGGGAAGACACTGGTACTGGTCAGCCACGATATCGAATTCTGCGGCAGCCGGGCCGACCGCTGCGCGATGTTCTTTGATGGCAGCATCACCACCGAGGGGAAGCCGGATGACTTTTTCGCCGGCAGCAGCTTCTACACGACGGCGGCCAACCGCATGTCCGCCGGGCTCTTCCGCAACGCCATCACCCCCGGCGATCTGGCCGAGCTGGTGATCCGCAACCGCGGGAACGATCTGACCGGAACGGACGGGGAGGCGGGACGATGAATATGCGGCTGATTGTGATCATTGCGGCCATTCTCTCGCTGGTGCCCGGATTCGTGTACTTTGAACGAAAGAAGCCGGGCGCCCGCTGGATTGTGCTGCTGACCGTGCTGACCGCGCTGGCGGTGGCCGGCCGTGCCGCCTTCTTCATGGTGCCCTTCTTCAAGCCGGTGCTCGCCTTTGCGATCATCGCCGGCATGGCGCTGGGCCCCAACGCCGGCTTTGTCGTCGGCTCGATGACGGCGCTGGTTTCGAATTTCATCTTCGGCCAGGGGCCGTGGACTGTCTTTCAGATGATCGCCTGGGGACTGGTCGGACTGATCGCCGGGCTGCTCTTTGCCCGCCATCCGGCGATGGGAAAGACGCCGGTAATGATGATTTACGGTTTTATCTCCGCCTTCCTGATCCACGGCGTGATCACGGATCTCTGGACCATCTTTTTCCTCAACGATCATCCGACGCCGGGCACGGTGCTGTCGGTCTACGGCGCGGCGCTGGTGCCCGATGCGATTCTCGGCGGCGCGACGGCTTTCTTCCTGCTGATCCTGGGAAAGCCGATCGTGAAGAAAATTGAACGGATCAAAATGAAATACGGAATGGAGGAACAACATGGAGAGACAGAGATTTGGCAGGACGGTGCGGCCTGAAGCGCGACGGCTTTGGGCGGCGCGGCGCGGCTTTTTTCTGCTCCTGGCCCTGCTGCTGGCGGCGGCGATGCTGCTGCCGGCCGGCGCGGAAGCGGCGGTGACGACGGCCAAAACGCCGAACACGCTCGGTCAGACGCGGCTCGCCTGGCAGAAAAAATTCGGTTCCGGCAGCGGCATGGCGATGGTGGCGTCGACCCCGCCGCTGTGCGTCGGCGACGTCCTCTACGTCGGCATGAACAAGAAAATCTACCGGCTCAGCCGCAGCGACGGCAGCGAACAGAAAGCCAGCGAGACGCTGGCGGGCGATATGGGGTACGCCACCCTGCCGCTGACCTTTGATCAGGGCACGGGGCGGATCTTCGCGGCCGTGCAGAAAACCGAAAGCGGCAGCAAATATACGACTCTGACTTGTCTGGATGCCGAGACGCTGGAGATCCTCTGGACCAGCAGCTGGTTCAAGGGTCAGAACCTCTGCCCGGTGACGGTGATCGACGGCCGCGCCTATACCGGCACCTGGCGGCAGACGCGCGAGAGCGGCAAACTGGTAAGCCGGGGCTGCTACTTCTGCGTCGACGCAGGGGCGGCAAAGACGGACAGAGAAGTTGCGCCTATCTGGGAGACGAGCGCAGAGGACAGCACCGGCTACTACTGGGCCGGCGCCGTGAAAACCGGAAAGTACGTCATCTTCGGCAGCGACAACGGCGTGGTTTACTCGATCGCCGCCGACGCGGGTTCCTGGTCACCGAAGACCTGTGACGAGCTGGCGCAGAGCGGCAGTGAAAACGGCGTGATCCGCTCGACACCGGCCGTAGTGAGCGCGGAGATCGGCGGGGGAAGCGGCGACAGCGTCTATCTGACGTGCAGAAACGGCAGCGCGGGAAAGCTGGCCCGCCTGACGGTGGACAGCGACGGAACGCCCGTGCTGCAGGACAGCACGGCGCTCACGGCCGGTTCGACCAATACGCCGGTGGTGGTGCCGTCGGCAGCGCAGATGTATTTCGGCACCGACAACGGCACAGTCTGCCGCGTCGATCCTGCCAAAGCGGCTTCCGCAGGGCTGAGCGGGGCGGTGACCGAGCTGGACAAGGCGCCTGGTGCAATCAAGGGAGAAATTCTCGCCTCGACCGGCAACGAAGAAGAAGTCGATCTCTATATGACCTGCAACGACAGCACCGGCGGCATCTATATGATTCGTCTGGACGCAGCCGGTACGAAGAAACAGGCGGCGGGCATGACGTTTTATCCCGCTTACCCCGAGTACTGCACCAGTACGCTGACGGCGGGCGCGGACGGCACGCTCTATTACAGGAACGATGCCCTCTACCTGATGGCGGTGCAGGACGGTCTGGACAAGAGCGCCCCCGGGAGCATCGGCGTCAAAGCCGTCAATTACCGGCAGGCCAGGATCACCTGGAGCCCCTGCGGCAATGCGAAAAGCTATCAGGTGTACCGCTCGACGCATGTCTCCTCGGGATGGAAAAAGGCGGCCGAGGTGAGCGGCAGATCTCTGACGCAGAACGGTCTGAAGACCGGCACCCGCTATTATTACAAGGTTCGTGCGGTGCTCAGCGGCGGCGTCTGCAGCAGCTTCTCGGCAGTCAAATCGGTGCGGACGGCGCTGCGGGCACCGGCATCGATCAGGACAAAGGCCGGAAAGAGGAAGATCACCCTCCGGTGGAGCCGGGTTGCCGGCGCCTCCGGCTACCGGATTTATCGCGCCGCGAAAAAGAACGGCAGATACAAGTGCGTGAAAAAGTGCAGATCGGCAAAGTGGACCGACAAGAAGCTGAAACGCCATCGCCGCTATTATTACAAAGTGCGCGCTTATCGCGCCGTTGACGGCAGAACCGTCTGCGGCGGCTGGTCGAAGATCAGCGGCACAAAAGCAAAGTGACGGACGGCTGTCTTTCCGCGAACCTGCCGCGAGCGGCGATGCTGTGAATGAACCTGCCGCGAGCGGCGATGGCCTGAACAAATCTGCTGCGAAAAAAATATCTTTAAATGCGCCTGCCGCAATGCGGCGGGGGAGGAGGAATTATGAAACGAAGAAAAACAAAGAGCAGAATCGGCGCGGCCGTCCTGGCCCTGGCCGCGGCTCTGGCGTTCCTGCCGCTGCTGCCGGCGCAGGCCGGCGCGGCGGAGACCGGTTCGGCGAAGGTCACCGTCAGCTGCTGCAATGTCGGTGCGAAGAATCAATTCGATCTCACCCCGCGCACGCTGACGGTCAGCGGCGACACCGCGGAACAGTACGGCTACACCGATAACGGCGACACCTCCAAGGTGACGGCGCTCGATGCCTTCGCCGCCATGCACGCGGCAAAGTACGGGGAAGCCTTTGCCGCAGGCACCGCGGAAAATTACCTGCAGTGCAGCGGCGGCTGGCTGAGCAGAGTATTCGGCGTGGAGACCATGAATATCGGCTATATGCTCAATCGCGCGACGACATCGACAACGGCCAGCGAGACGTTCCTCAATGACGGAGACACGCTGGAGATGTTCCGGTATCTGGACGACAGTACTTACAGCGACTATTATACCGGCTTCACGAAAAACGCAGTCACGGCGTACACCGGTGAAGACGTGCAGCTGACGCTGGAGGGCGCCTGGCCTTGGGAGGGCTGGGACAAGCGGGTGAAATTCATCGGCAGCACGGCAGAGACGACGGACAAGACAAGAAAGGCGGTCGTGACGGCGGCGACGGTGGCCGACGATGGTTCGCTGACGTCGATCGAGGGCGCGGCGCCGGACGCGGAGGGCCTGATCACACTCAAATTCGACAAACCCGGAACCTATCACATTTCAGCTTCCGGCACCGTGAATCGCGAATCCGGGTTTGAAAGCTGCCCGATCACCCTGCCGTGGTGCACGGTGACGGTCCGCGATCGCGCACCGGCGGCGCCGGAGGTCAGTGCCGCCGGCAGCACCTGGAACAGCATCAAGGTGAAGTGGCAGAAGGTGCAGGGCGCAAAGAGCTATCGCATCTGCCGCGCGGCGAAAAAATCCGGCAGCTATCGGAAAATGGCCGAAGTTGCCGGCACTTCCTGGACCGACAAGGGGCTGACCACCGGAAAGCACTTTTACTACAAGGTCTGCGCCGTCAACGGCAGCGCGGTCAGCGCCTTCTCCAACTCCGATTACGCTCGCTGCGTGCCGCACCGGCCGGAGCTGAAGAGCGCCAAAGCCGGCAGAGGCAGTGTGAAACTCAGCTGGACGAAGGTGAAGGGAGCCGGCGGCTACGCGATTTATCAGGCAGCGAAGAAAAACGGCAGATACAGCAGGGTCAGGCGCGTCGGCGGCAGTAAAACCGCTGCCGTTGTCAAAGGCCTTCGCAGCGGCCGGAACCGATACTACAAGGTGCGCGCCTTTAAGAGTGTGAAGGGCAGGAAGATCTTCACCAGAGGGAGCGACGCGCGCCGCTGCAAGGTAAAATAAGGCATACGCGAAAGCCGCAGTAAATCGCTGCCGGGCGGCGCCGACGCGCGCCGCCCCGGCAGCGGAGAAGGGAGCGGACAGAGGTGAACGGGAGAAAAATCAGCCGGACAGAAAGCAGCCGGAGAAAAATCGGCCGGACAGAAACCTGCCGGAGAAAAATCGGACGCGCCGTCCTGACGACGATGCTGATGATGCTGATTCTGATGCTTTCCGCCTTTATGCTGACGGGCTGCGGCTCGGATACGGCGAAAAAGCAGGGCGGAGGCAGTACAACGCAGAGCGAAAAAGCCGACGCCGGCAGCCAAAAAGCCAAAACCGACCAGAAAAAAGAGAAGGACAAGGATAAGAAAAAAAAGAGCTCAGCGAATTCGACCGGCAGCGAGTCCGGCAAGGAGAGCGCCTCTTCCGGCAGTGCGGACAGCGGTTCCGGCAGCAGCGCGGGCAGCGGGTCGGGCGGCAGCAAGTCCGCCGGGTCGAGCGGTTCCTCTGCGGCGAAGAAACGGAAAAAGAACAGGAAGACCTGCACCATCTCTGTCGAAGCCTCAAAGATCAGGCACAGCAGTGCCGATGCGGCTGTTAAAAAACTGGTGCCGGCCAGCGGCGTGCTGCTTTCGCGGCGCACTGTGACGGTCGGCAGCGGCGATACCGTCAAGAGCGTGCTATTTCGGGCGGCCCGGTCCGCCGGCATCAGCGTGGTCGGCAGTACAACCGTTTACGGCTACTACGTTCAGGGCATCGGCGACATCTATGAAACCGACGGCGGCGGCACCAGCGGCTGGATTTATCTGGTCAACGGGAAATTTGCCACGAAATCATGCAATAAATACAAAGTCAAGGCGGGCGACAAAATCGAGTGGCACTATACGATCGAACCGAATGACTATAAATAAACAATTTGAGCAAAAAGGGGTGCTGTTCTGCCGCGGCGGAGCGGCACTTGTTCTTTTGCTCCGACAGTGCATGCGCAGAGTTCTGGTGCAGGGAAACGTTAAAAAATAAACTTTTATTTACATTTTTTGAATTGGCAGTATAATATACTACAATCGAACCGGGAGCTGCGGCGCAGGCAGCTTTTGTTTCTTTTCTCATCCGCTTCGACGCGCCGGCGGAAGGCTGCGCAGAGCGGCGCGCTGCGGAGCGGCGGGGCTGGGAAAAGTTTCAGATAATGATTTACGGGGAGTCGGCATTCAGTGTATAATGATCATAAGAATGATCTGAAATCCTTTTGCGGCCGGATTTTTCTGCACTGCGCGGCGCTGGCCGCGATCGCGGAACTGGTTTCACTGCCGGTGATCGGACGGGAACTGCCGTTTCTGATCGGTCTCATCGGCGGAACACTGACCACGATGCTGAATTTTCGCATTCTTGTCTGGTCCGCGGAAAGGATGCTGGATCTGCACAGCAGGGGGCCTGTCATTGGCGGATACTTTTTACGACTGCCGATCTACGGCGTTGTATTCTTCTTCAGTCTGCGTCTGGGGGCGCACTGTGCGACAGCCTGTGTCATCGGCTTCCTGACTCTGCATCTTTCCATTCTGATCATCTACGGCCTCGAGAGCCATCTGCCGGGAGCCCGGAAAAATCCGCTCAACAGCTGGACGGAGCCGCGGCAGTGGCGTGACCCTTCCGAATGGGAGGAGGACGACGATGATTATACGGATCTTTAGGAAGAGGAAAGAGAGGTGAACCGGCATGGAGCTGGGACCCAAAATAATCTTTCAGGTCGGACCGCTGAACATCACCGAAACGATGATTTGGGGCTGGATTATCACCGCCGTGATTCTGGTCTTCGTCTTTGCGTCCACCCGCCGCATGGAGAGGGTGCCGCGCGGCGCGCAGGCCTGGGCGGAGCTGCTCGTCGAGACGGTCTACAAGATGGTGGAAAGCACAATGGGAAAGGAAAACCTGAAATTCGCGCCCTACATCGGGACGCTGCTGTGCTTTCTGGGACTGGGGAGCATGCTCGGTCTGCTCGACTGCCGGCCGGTGACCGCCGACCTCAACACCACGGTACCGCTGGCGCTGGTTACTTTCGTCATGGTTCACTACAACGGCATCCGGCAGAATTCTCTGCGCGGTTACATGAAGAAAAAAGCTTCGCCGTACGCGGCGATGATGCCGATGACGCTGCTCGACGATCTCTTTTTCCCGGTTACTCTGGCGATGCGGCTGTTCGGCAATATTCTCGCCGGCGTCATCGTCATGACGCTCGTCTACGGCGGTCTGGAATCGCTGTCGCAGGCGCTGGGTTCCGCGGTTCCGTTTCTGCAGCTGGTGATTCCGCTGCCGTTGAATTTCTTCTTCGACATGTTCGAACCGGTTCTGCAGTCATACATCTTCGTCATGCTGACCATGGTCTTTACCTCCAACGCGATGGAGCGGCCGATGGAAGCGTAGCAGCGAACTTTTGCATTAAATAACAGGAGGAGTACAATGTCTCAAATCACACCGGAAGCATTTGTCCAGGGCATGTCCGCACTGGGAGCCGGCCTGGCCATGATCGCCATGGCGGGTGTCGGAATCGGCATCGGCTTTAACGCCGGCAAGACGGTAGAGGGTACGGCACGGCAGCCGGAGGCGCAGGGAACCCTGCTGAAGCTGATGCTGGTCGGCGTCGCACTGACCGAAACCGCCGGTATTTTCGCTCTGATCATTTCGATCATCCTGCTCTTCGCCAACCCGTTCATGTAATCACGGCGGCGAACAGGAGCAAACCACAGCCCATGAAGCAAGCAGCAGAAAGGAGAAAATGCAGTGAATCTCGGAATTATTCAACTCGACTGGTCAGCGCTGATGATTCTCGCCAATGTCGTCATTCTGTATTTCATCATGAAGCATTTCTTCTTTGAGAGAATACATAATTTCATGCAGGCCAGACAGGACGCCGTCAAGGATGCGATCGCCAACGCGGAGGATATCAACCGCAAGGCGGATCTGAAGATGGAAAACTATGAGCGCCGGATTGCCGGCGCCGAGGAAGAAGGCCGCAGCATCGTCCGCAGCTCCAAAATGAAAGCCGACGAGCAGGCCAAGCGCATTCTTGAAGAGGCGAATACGAAGGCCGGCGAAATCAAAGCCCGCGCCGAACGCGATATCGAGCGCGAACGGGAGAAGGCGATCGCCGATATGAAAGATGAGGTATCGCAGCTGGCGCTGCTGGCTGCCTCCAAAGTGATGGAACACGAGCTGGAGGGCAGTGAGGAACAGCGCCGGATTGTCGATCAGGCGATTGAAGAAGCAGGTAAAGCAAAATGGCAGAATTAAGCGTTGTCATGACCTACGCCAACGCCCTGTTTCAGGCCGGGGAGGACACCGATACGACCGATGTCATCGAAAAGGATGCTGCCGATGTGCAGGAGGTGTTTCACCGGGAGCATGACTTTTTCAATGTGCTCTGTGACCCGACGATCCCCGCGGCGGAGCGCCGGGAAATTCTCGGCAGTGTATTCCGCGGTCAAATCTGTCAGGAACTGCTGAATTTTCTCTGCATTCTGGTCGATCACGGGCGCATGCGCCAGTATGACCGCATTGTCGGCAAGTTCCTCGAATTGAAGGAAATTGCCTATGGTACGGTCTTCTCGGTCGAACCGCTGACGGCGGAACAGATGGGAAAGCTGCAGGAGCAGATGACCAAAGTGGTCGGCAGCCGCGTACAGCTGCGCAACGAAATCGATCGTTCGCTGATCGGCGGCTTCCGCATTCTCGTCAACGGACGGGTCTTTGACACTTCGCTGAAAAAGCGGCTCGCGGATCTGGGGGCTTCGATGCAGGTCTGAAGCATCGACAGGCAGAGGGAGAACTGGAATGAACATGAAACCTGGAGAGATCAGTTCCGTTATCAGGGAACAGATCAAAAATTATAAAAATGTGCTCGAAGTTTCCGATTTCGGCACGGTCGTCGAGGTCGGCGACGGCATTGCCATTGTCTATGGTCTGGAGAACTGCATGTCGGGCGAACTGCTGGAGTTCACCGGCGACATCTACGGCATGGCGATGAACCTCGAAGAGGACAGCGTCGGCTGTGTCATCTTCGGCCCCGACGAAGGAATCAAGGAGGGTGACATCGTCAAACCGACCGGCCGCGTCGTCGAGGTGCCGGTCGGCGAGGAACTGGTCGGCCGCGTGGTCAATGCGCTCGGCCAGCCGATCGACGGCAAGGGACCGATTGAGACACGGAAAACCCGGCCGGTCGAGAGCCCGGCACCCGGTGTGCTGCAGCGTCAGTCGGTGAAGGAGCCGCTGCAGACGGGCCTCAAGGCCATCGATTCGATGGTGCCGATCGGCAAGGGGCAGCGCGAACTGATCATCGGCGACCGCCAGACCGGCAAGACGGCGATCGCCATCGATACCATTCTCAACCAGCAGGGGGAGGACGTGATCTGCATCTATGTCGCCATCGGCCAGAAGCAGTCGACGGTGGCGCAGCTGACACAGACGCTGGAAGACAAGGGCGCCATGGAGTATACGATCGTGATTTCGGCGACTGCCTCCGAGGTGGCGCCGCTGCAGTACATCGCTCCTTATGCCGGCTGCGCGATGGGAGAGGAATTTATGTATCGCGGCCGTCATGTGCTGATCGTCTACGACGACCTCTCCAAACACGCCGTCGCCTACCGGGAGATGAGTCTGCTGCTGCGGCGGCCGCCGGGGCGGGAAGCTTATCCCGGCGACGTTTTCTATCTGCATTCGCGGCTCCTTGAGCGCGCGGCCAAGCTCTCCGACGAGCTCGGCGGCGGTTCGCTGACGGCGCTGCCGATCATCGAAACGCAGGCCGGCGATATCTCCGCTTACATACCGACCAACGTCATTTCCATCACCGACGGCCAGATCTTTCTCGAGACCGACCTCTTTTTCAGCGGCCAGCGGCCGGCGATCAATGCCGGCATCTCGGTGTCCCGTGTCGGCGGCAACGCGCAGATCAAGGCGATGAAGCAGGTCGCCGGCAAGATCAAGCTGGAGCTGGCGCAGTACCGCGAGCTGGCGAGCTTTTCGCAGTTCGGTTCCGACGTCGATCCGGCCACCAAGGCGCGCCTGGATCACGGCGAGATCCTGATGGAAATTCTCAAACAGCGCCAGTATCAGCCGATGCCCGTCGAGCACCAGGTGATCATCATCTACGCGGCGGCGAACGACTATCTCAAGGACGTTGAGATCGAATTCATACATGACTTTGAGCACGATCTGCTGGAGTACATGGACACGCACTGGGATCATGTCGGTCGTGAGATTCGCGAGACGGGCACGCTCGCAGAGAGCACCGAGGCCGATCTGCGCGACGGCATCGAACAGTTCAAGAAAGTGACCAAGGGAGATTACCAGCTGGCCCGCAAGGCTCCGAAGCGCGCGGCACCGCCGTCGCAGAAGCAGGAACAGCCGGCGCAGCGGGAGACGCAGGCGTCTGCGGCGTCGGCACAGCAGCCGGCCGAATAACCGCAGCCGGTATCGGAGATTGCAGCAGATCATAGCAAGGGAGGTGAAGCAATGGCATCCAGCGATATTCAGGACGTGCGGCGCCGCATCAGGAGCGTGACCAGCATGGAACACATCACCAACGCGATGAAGCTGGTATCCGCCGCCAAACTGCGCCGTGCCAAGGCCACCTTTGAAAAGACCAACCCGTATTTTCACTATATCAGCCATTCCATCGAGGAAATTTTCAACAACACCAAGGAAGTGCCGGGACAGTATCTGGCGGGAAACCGCGAGATCAAAACCACCTGCTACATCATCATCACCGGCAGCCGCGGCCTCTGCGGGGCGTTCAACAGCAACGTCATCAAAGAGGCGGAGCGGGAAATGGAAAGCGACTGGGAGGAGCCGCTGATCATCGCCGTCGGAACCAAGGGACGGGATTATTTTGCCAGGCGCTACCCGCTGTACCGTTCGTATTCGGCACCGGCCGAAACGATTCCCTTTCAGGAGACGCAGGAAATGAGCCGGCCGATCATCGAGATGTACAACAGCGGCAAGATCGATGAAGTAGTGCTGATCTACACTTCCTACATCAGCCAGCTGGAGCAGGAGGTCAAGAATGTTACGCTGCTGCCGTTTGAGGTGCATCCGGATCCGGACATTATGCGCCATGCGCAGCAGGTCGAGTACGAGCCGTCCGTCGAGGAGGTCTTTAACTATCTGGTTCCGAAGTACGTGGAGATCATGATCTACGGCGCCATCGTCGAATCGGCCACCTGCGAGCACGCGGCCCGCCGCATGGCGATGGAGAACGCCACCGACAACGCCCGCAGCATGCTCGATGAACTGTCGCTGTACTACAACCGGGCGCGGCAGTCGGCCGTTACCAACGAGATCATTGAAGTCGTTTCCGGATCGGAAGCGCAGAGATAGGCGCGCAGGGGACGCGCAGAAGCAGGAGCAGGGTCATGAATAAAGGAATCATACATCAGATTATCGGCCCGGTTATCGACGTCAAGTTCAAGCCGGGTGAACTGCCGGAGCTGGACAATGCCATTGAAATCCGACTCGATGACCGCAGGGTCGTCGCGGAGACGGCGCAGCACATCGGCGATGACGTGGTGCGCTGCGTGGCGCTGTCTTCGACCGACGGACTGCGGCGCGGCATGGAAGCGGTCGATACCGGCGGCCCGATCGAAGTTCCGGTCGGCAAGGAAGTGCTGGGCCGGCTCTTCAATGTGGTCGGCGACACCATCGACGACAAGGAGCCGCTGGACAGCGCGCAGCGGATGCCGATACACCGTCCGGCACCGGATTTTGAGGAACTGGATACTTCTTCGCAGATCTTTGAAACCGGCATCAAGGTCATCGATCTGATCGCCCCCTACACGCGGGGCGGCAAGGTCGGCCTCTTCGGCGGTGCCGGTGTCGGCAAGACGGTGCTGATTCAGGAACTGATCAGCAATATCGCCCGCGAGCACGGCGGCATCTCGGTATTTGCCGGCGTCGGCGAACGTACCCGCGAAGGCAACGACCTCTATTACGAAATGACCGACTCCGGCGTCATCAAGAACACGGCGATGGTCTTCGGGCAGATGAACGAACCGCCGGGCGCCCGCATGCGCGTAGCGATGACGGGCCTGACGATGGCGGAATACTTCCGCGACGTCGAGGGACGGGACGTGCTGCTCTTCATCGACAACATCTTCCGCTTTACCCAGGCCGGTTCCGAGGTTTCGGCGCTGCTCGGCCGCATGCCTTCGGCCGTCGGTTACCAGCCGACGCTGGCGACGGAAATGGGCGCGCTGCAGGAGCGCATCACATCCACCAAGAAGGGCTCGATCACCTCGGTGCAGGCCATCTACGTGCCGGCCGACGACCTGACCGACCCGGCGCCGGCGACGACCTTTGCCCACCTCGACGCCACGACAACGCTGTCCCGCTCGATCACGGAACTGGGCATCTATCCGGCCGTCGATCCGCTGGATTCGACCTCGCGCATCCTCGATCCGCTGATCGTCGGCGACGAGCATTACGAAACGGCGCGCAAGGTGCAGGAGGTGCTGCAGAAATACAAGGATCTGCAGGATATCATCGCCATCCTCGGCATGGACGAACTCTCCGACAGCGATAAGCTGGTCGTCAACCGCGCCCGCAAGGTGCAGCGCTTTATGAGTCAGCCGTTCAGCGTCGCCGAGCAGTTCACCGGCATGAAGGGCAAATATCTGCCGCTGGAGGACACCATCCGCGGCTTTAAGGAAATTCTCGAGGGCAATTACGACGATGTCCCCGAGGAGTGCTTCCTGTTCTGCGGCGGCATCGAGGACGTCGTTGAGAAATATGAAGCCAAGCAGGCGGCGGAGACCACGCAGCTGGCCAAGGATGAGAAAGCCGCCAGAGCGATGGCGCAGCCGGACGACGCCGGAGGCGGGGAGGCCGGCGCCGGTGCGGAAGCCGGCGGCAGTTCCGCACAGGCCGGCGCGTCGGATGCCGACAGAGGATAGGATGTCATGAACAACATCAAACTGGAAGTGATTACCCCGTCAAAGCTGTTCTACAGCGGCGACGTCGAACTCGTTATTGCCCGCACCCTGGCGGGGGATGAGGGCTTTATGGCGGGCCACTCCTGGGCCACCAAGCTGCTCGACGTCGACGAGCTGTGGATTCGCGAACCCGGACACAAGGATTACCGCGTGGCGGCCGTGGCCGGCGGCTATATCGACGTCAAGGAGAGCATCATTCTCTATACGGACGCGGCCGAGTGGCAGGAGGATATCGACGTCGAGCGCGCCAAGGAGTCCAAGAGCGATGCCGAGCACTGGCTGGCGACAGAGCAGAAGCACGATCCCCGGGAGATCGCCAGGGCACAGATTGCGATCGCCAAGGCCATCGCCCGCATGAATGTGGCCGGCGGCGGCCGCAGAAAGCATCGCTGAGGCGGCAGAGCCTCCGGATCCTCGTCCGGCCGCCTGAGAGGCAGCTTTCGGCTGCGAGACCATCGGACGGATACCGGGAACGCCAAAACAGGAGAGATAAGACTATGCAGGAATCGAAAAACCGCGTCGCTCTGATCGGCATTATCGTCGAAGATCCGGCCTCGGTGGAGCAGATCAACCATCTGCTCCATGACTGTCAGGACATGATCTTCGGCCGCATGGGGGTGCCGCATCGCGAAAAGGGCCTGTCGGTGATCAGTATCGCGATCGACGGCGACCAGGATCGCATCAGTGCCCTGTCCGGCAGACTGGGCGCGATCGACGGTGTCAGCACGCGTACCGTCTTTGCCCGCAGCATGTCGGCAAAGCGCGGAAAATCAACGCAGACAGACGGGAGTACAGCGAGATGAAACAGACCAGCGAAACCGGAAAAGCAGCAGAATACGAGATCAAACGGCGCTCGCGGCGCAGCGGGAAAAGAGGCTTCAGGGCGGCGGTGCTGCTGCTGACTCTGGTGCTCTGCGCCGGACTGCTGGCCGCCTGCGGCGGCAGCGACAGCAGCAGTGACAGCGGCGGCAAAGCGGCGAAAGAGGAAAAGGTGACAATGCGCGTAGCCGCCTATAAAGGCGTGGGCACGGCCATCACCGGCAAGCTCAGGGGTGATTATAAGATAACCTCCTACAGCGAACCGGCAAAGATGGAAGCGGCCCTGCGCCGGGGCAGCTATGACGCGGCCATACTGCCGACGGCTTCCGCCGACAATCTCTACGGCAGAGCCGGTGGCGGCCTGATCGAGGTCAGCCCGGCCAGCCGCGGCGGCATGCATCTGGTGAGCTGCGGCTATGTGACGAGCAGCACGCGCTTTTCGGCGCTGGCGGGCAAGACGATCTATGTCAGCGGCGCCAATACGACCGACCGGCGGGTATTCGACGCCCTGATGACGGAAGCGGGCATCGGCAGTGCTTCCTACAAGATCAAGGTGCTGAAGTCCTGCAGCGAAGTCGAGAAGGCGCTGCGCGACGAAGGCAACATCGCGGTGCTCTCCGAGCCGTATTATTCTTCGTTCAAGAAAAAGAACAGCAGCATCACGGATCTTTTTGATCTCGGCAGCGAATGGCAGAAGGCGACCGACACAGAGCTCGTCGGCGATGCTGTCGTGGTGCGGCGCGGTTTCTGGAAAAAACATCCCGGCGCGTTCGAGGACTTCTGCGACGACATGACGGAGGCGGTAAAGGACGCCGATTCGGCGGCCGATCTGGTCTTTTACGGACAGTCCGACCGCGGTGCCAGGCTGCTGGAGCACTTCAACGACTATCTCTATCAGCAGGCGCCGGCCTCGTTTGCCGGCGGCCGTCCCGGCAGCCGGCTTTACGAAACGGTGCAGTGAGCGGAGCGATTTCCGCACCGCTGCAGAACACTGCCGGGCGCAGGCAGTACGAAGTCCGGTGAAGGACACCGCCGGGCGCAGACAGTACGATATCCGGGCACGTTCCGAAACCCGGTGAAGCAGACGCGATACAGCAGCAACAGCAAAAAAGGCAAACGAAGAGGACTGCCGCAGGGGCAGTCCTCGATTTTTATATTGGCTTTCGGCAGTGCCGTCATCCGCTGCCGCTGAGACCGTGCAGCGAGGAGACTGTGCAGCCGTGCCGTGCAGCGAAACGCGGCCGAAAACTGCCGGCGCGGGTTCCCGCCGCAGTCAGTCGATGAGTCAATCGATGAGTCAGTCGATGTACTTGGAGCGCGGCTGATAGGTGGTGTGGAGCAGTTTGTGTGCCTGGCTCCCGCCTGCCATGCCGAGGTATTCCTTGTACAGTTTCTTGATCGCCGGGTTGTTGTGCGATTTGCGGATGAACATGCCGCGATCCTCCTTGTAGAGGGCTTTGGCGCGTTCTTCGCGGAGATCGCACCAGTTGCGGACTTCCGCCTGCTGCAGCGGCTGACCGCCGCCGTTGACGCAGCCGCCCGGGCAGGCCATGATTTCGATGAAGTCGAATTTTTCCTCCCCGCTCTGCACTTTTTCCAGCAGTTTTCTGGCGTTGCCCAGTCCGTGGGCGCAGGCCGCGCGGATATGCACGTTGGCGACGTCGATCGAGGCGACCTTGATGCCGTCGAGACCGCGAATTTCTTCATACTCGATGTTGTCGGCCGAGGTACCGGTGATCAGGTCGGCGGTGGTGCGCAGCGCCGCTTCCATGACGCCGCCGGTCGCGCCGAAGATCACGCCGGCGCCGGTGCCGATGCCGAACGGATCGTCGAATTCGCTGTCGCCGAGGTTGACGAAGTCGATGCCGACGTCGTAGATCATCTTCGCCAGCTCGCGGGTGGTGATCACGAAATCCACGTCGCGCACGCCGTCGACCTCCATCTCCGGCCGCTTGGATTCGAACTTTTTGGCCGTGCACGGCATCACCGAAACGGTGACGATATCGTGCGGGTCGATGCCCTCCTGCTTGGCGTAGTAGGTCTTGAGGATGGCGCCGAACATCTGGTGCGGCGATTTGCAGGAGGAGACGTTGTCGAGCAGATCCGGGAAATTGTGTTCGCAGAACTTGATCCAGCCCGGCGAGCACGAGGTGATCAGCGGCAGTGTGCCGCCGCCCCGGATGCGGTCGATCAGTTCGGCGCTCTCTTCCATGATCGTCAGATCGGCGCCGGTATCGGTGTCGAAGACCTTGTCAAAGCCGAGCATCCGCAGCGCGGTGACCATCTTTCCGGTGACAGAGGTGCCGATGTCCATGTTGAATTCCTCGCCGAGGGCCGCACGCACCGCCGGAGCGGTCTGCACGACGACGTGCTTGGACGGGTCGTGGATGGCGTTCCAGACGAGGTCGCTGTCGTTTCTTTCATGCAGGGCACCGACCGGGCAGACGTTGATGCACTGGCCGCAGTTGACGCAGGGCGTTTCGTCCAGCTTGAGATTGAACGCCGCGCCGACGACCGTGTTGAAGCCGCGGTTCATCGTATCGATGACGCCGACGGTCTGGATATTCTTGCAGGCGCTGATGCAGCGGCGGCAGAGAATGCATTTGTTCGGGTCGCGGACGATCGAAACGCCGATGTCGAGCGGCTTTTTCGGAGAGCTGTCCTCAAAGCGCACGGTGTCGATCGAGAGTTTGTTGGCCAGTGTCTGCAGTTCGCAGTCCATCCAGCTGCGGGTGCAGGTCTGGCAGCTGGCGTTGTGGTTGGAGAGGATCAGTTCCAGATCCATCTTTCTCGCTTCCATGACCTTGGGCGTGTGGGTGAGCACTTCCATGCCCTCCTCGACCGGGCAGACGCAGCTCGCCTGCAGGGCTCTCTTGCCCTTGACCTCGACGACGCACATGCGGCAGCAGCCGACTTCGTTGATGTCCTTGAGGAAGCACAGTGTCGGGATCTGAATGTTGGTCTCCTTGGCTGCCTCGAGAATGGTATAGTTTTCCGGAACGTACAGCTTGATTCCGTCAATGGTAATATTCACTTTATTCATCGCTTACGCTCCCTTCTTATGCGTTGCTGAGGATCGACTTAAACGGACATTTGCTGACGCAGACGCCGCACTTGACGCACTTGTCCTGATCAATTTCGTAAGGCTCGTCCTTGCTGCCGCTGATGCAGCCGGTCGGACAGTTCTTGGCGCAGATGCCGCAGTGACGGCAGCTGTCGGCATCGATGATAAAGCGTACCATCGATTTGCAGACGCCGGCCGGGCATTTCTTGTCGACCACGTGAGCGACGTATTCGTCGCGGAAGTATTTCATCGTTGAGAGCACCGGGTTGGGCGCGGTCTGGCCGAGGCCGCAGAGGGCGCTGGCCTTGATGTTGCGCGCCAGGACTTCGAGCTTGTCGAGGTCTTCGAGCGTGCCCTTTCCTTCGGTGATGCGGGTGACGATCTCCAGCATCCGCCGCGTGCCGATGCGGCAGGGCGGACATTTGCCGCAGGATTCGTCGACCGTGAATTCGAGGAAGAATTTGGCCAGGTCGACCATGCAGGTATCCTCGTCCATGACGATCAGACCGCCGGAACCCATCATCGAGCCGAGCGCGATCAGCGATTCATAGTCGATCGGCGTATCCAGTTCGCTGGCCGGGATGCAGCCGCCGGACGGACCGCCGGTCTGCGCCGCCTTGAACTTCTTGCCGTTGGGGATGCCGCCGCCGATGTCGTAGACAATCTCGCGCATCGTCGTGCCCATCGGGATCTCGACCAGGCCGGTGTTCTTGATCTTGCCGCCGACGGCGAAGACCTTGGTGCCCTTGGATTTCTCGGTGCCGGTGGCAGCAAACCATTCCGGTCCGTTGAGAATGATCGGCGGGACGTTGGCGTAGGTTTCGACGTTGTTGAGGATCGTCGGCTGGCCGAACAGTCCCTTGACGGCCGGGAACGGCGGACGGGGCTGCGGCTCGCCGCGCTTGCCCTCAACCGACGTCATCAGCGCCGTTTCCTCGCCGCAGACGAACGCGCCGGCGCCGAGACGGATGTCGAGGTTGAAGTTGAAGCCGGTGCCGAAGATGTCCTTGCCCAGCAGGCCGTAGTCCCTGGCCTGCTCGATGGCGATCGTCAGGCGCTGCACCGCGATCGGGTACTCGGCGCGGACGTAGACATAGCCCTGGTCGGCGCCGATGGCATAAGCGGCGATGGCCATCGCCTCGATGACCGAGTGCGGGTCGCCTTCGAGCACCGAGCGGTCCATGAACGCGCCCGGGTCGCCTTCGTCGGCGTTGCAGCAGACGTATTTCTGCTTGACCTGCTGGCTGGCGGCAAAGCTCCATTTGACGCCGGTCGGGAAGCCGGCACCGCCGCGGCCGCGCAGCTGCGCCGCCTTCATGGTGTCGATGACGTCTTCCGGATCCATTTCGGTCAGCACTTTTTCCAGTGCCTTGTAACCGTCACGGGCGATGTATTCGTCGATGTTCTCCGGGCTGATGGCACCGCAGTTGCGCAGTGCGACACGCTTCTGCCGGGAGAAGAAATCGTCGGTTTCGAGCACGTTTTCGATTTCCTCGGTTTCCTGGCTGCCGGCGACGAGTCGACGCACCGGTTCGCCGTTCTTGACGTGGCTCTCAAAGATTTCCTCGGCGTCTTCCGGACTCACCTGCATATACATGATGTGATCCGGATAGAACATCATGATCGGGCCGCGGGCGCAGAGACCGAAGCAGCCGGTCTTGATGACCTTGACTTCTTCGCTGAGGTGGTTCTCGGCGATGAAGTTCTCGAGATTTTTTATAATATCTTCAGAGTTGGAAGAAGTGCAGCCCGTGCCGCCGCAGACCATGATATGCATGCGGCCGCCTTCCTGGGTCGGCTTGGCGTTCTTGTCCAGGCGGATCTGCATATTCGCCTGCATCCGTTCGCGGATTTCCTGAATATCGCTGGTAGATTTAATCATTCTGCACTCACCTCTTTTCCGTTTTCATATTCTTCAATCACTTCGTCGACCTGATCGGGTGTCATTTTTCCGTAGACCTTGTCGTTGATGGTCACCACCGGCGCCAGGCCGCAGGCACCGACGCACCGGCAGGCATCGAGTGAATACTTGCCGTCCTCGGTACATTCACCGACGTCGATCGACAGTCTGGTGCGGAATTTATCGAGGATGTCGCCGGCTCCCTTGACGTAGCAGGCGGTACCCATGCAGACGTTGATCTGATATTTCCCCTTGGGATAGATCGAGAACTGGGTGTAGAAGCTGACTACACCGTAGACTTCGGCGAGCGGGATATGCAGCTGGTTGGCAATTTCCAGCTGGACTTCCATCGGCAGATAGCCGTAGACGTCCTGCGCTTCATGAAGCACAGGGATCAGCGCTCCCTTTTCATCCTTGTGTTTGGCGATGATCGCGTTGAGCTTTTCAGCCTTGGCGGTCGCCTCCGGACATGCCGCACAGTTTTGTGCCATGATGACAGACTCCTTTCGTCAATATAGTACCTGCATATTTCATCTTAACGCAATGATATATCCTAAGGCTAACATAGTTGTTAAAATTCTGTCAACTTCAGGCGCAAGAAAAGACAGAAATAGCGCAAACTAATACGGCGAAAGGCGGCAAAAGTTCCCCAATTTTTGGAAGAAAAAGCGAACAACGCATGATATTGCGGTTTCCTGAATGGCAGGACACCAATTATAATGGCGCTTTACAGCGCATAGGAGAAGTTGTTTGAACAAATTTGCGCTTATATTGAGCGCAGCAAACGGATTATGCTATACTCGGTACGAAAGGAAATCGGGGAACGGCCGCGCGGCCCCGGCGGCGGAGCGCAGGAAGAGCTGGATTGCGGTCCGGCCGGCGGAAAACAAGCGCGCGGCCCGGCCGGCGGAAAACAAGCGCGCGGTCCGGCCGGCGGAAAACGAGCGCGCGGTCCGGCCGGCGGAAAACGAGCGCGCGGTCCGGCCGGCGGAAAACGAGCGCGCGGCCGCGGGGAGGACTGCATTGCCGAGAGAAGAAGAACAAATACGTGCCCGGGCGGAGGATCTGATGCGCCGCTGCCGCGAACAGTACCGCCTGACCGCGAGCGGCTTTCTTGATCTGCACCAGCAGTCGGCGGTGCGGGCCTGGCTGCGGGAGGACAGCGGCCCGGAGGGACGGCTGGCAGGCGGTTATGAAGAGGCGGAGCGGCGCCTCCTGCTCTGCGTACCGGATTATCTGGCGGCGCCGGAGGCGCATCCGGAAGAAGAGGCCATCGCCGTGCTGCGGGTTCACTGGCGGCAGCGGCCGGCACCGACACACCGCGATCTCCTCGGCGCGCTTCTCGGCCTCGGCATCCGGCGCGAGACCGTCGGCGACATCCTTGTGCGGGAAGACGGCGCCGATATCCTGGTGCTGCGGGAAATGGCCGAGTTTCTGGCCGTTCATTTCTGCCGCGCGGGACGCGCCGAACTGACCGTCGGGATCGTGCCGCTGTCCGAACTGCGGGTACCGCCGGCGCGGACGCGGGAAATCCGCGACACCGTCGCTTCTCCCCGGCTAGATACCGTCACGGCCGCGGCGTTCGGTCTCTCGCGCGCCCGCGCCGCCGCAGCGGTGCGGCGCGGCATCGTCTTTGTCAACGGAGAGCAGGTAATGAAAGCGGACCGGCAGCTGGAAGAAGGGGATCGCCTGGTGCTGCGCGGCAGCGGCAAAGCGGTGCTGACCAGGATCGGCGGCCGCTCGCGCAAGGGGCGTCTCTATATCTGTCTGCAGCGATATCTTTAACACAGGCAGGAAACCGCGCGCCGGCGGCGTGCGACGGCGTACAGCAAAAAAGTGCTAGAAAAAGCTCTTTACGCCGTAGGAAACGGCGATCATGATGAAGCCGGCGGTCGCCACGCCGGCGAGAATGATCGGGAATGCGCGCCGCAGGCGGATATCGAGCACTGAGGCCACCAGCGATCCGGTCCAGGCGCCGGTGCCCGGCAGCGGAATCGCCACCAGCAGGAAGAGACCGAGTTCACGGTATTTCTTTACCTTTTCACCGTGGAGGTGGGCCTTTTCGGTCAGCCTGCGCACCAGCTTCCCCGTGCGCGGCTTCTTTTCCATCCAGGCAAAGATGCGCCGCAGGAATATAATAATGAAGGGAACTGGCACCATATTGCCGGCAACGGCCACCAGGTAGACCAGCCAGATCGGCAGATCGCGGGCCGCCCCGTAGGGAATGGCGCCGCGCAGTTCGACAATCGGCAGCATCGAGATGACAAAGATGGAAACGATTTTCCCCGATAGGGTTGAGCCGAGCCAGGACAGCATGTTTTCCTCCGTTTTTCCAATAATTCCTTATTATTTTATGACAGGGCGAAATCGGAGTCAATATAATCTCAAAATTGAGAATCGAAACTGAGAATTTGTACAAGAAATGAGAGAATTGTGTGATATTTTTGACGATAAATTTGTGGGATGTTTTCGATGCAAAAAAACATTAATCTCTGCAGGGTTGGAATATCAAGGTGCATCGCCACCGCAAACAAGTTTTTCTCAGAAATATTTTGACAATTTGGCATATTGTTTGCTCCTTATTAGGGCACAACGTTATATCATATGCCGCCAAGAGTTTCGGGCGGAAATAATGAGGAGGTCATAGAATGACTGCAAGAAATGAAAAAAAGGCTTTGGAAATTGCGACTCGAGTAGTTGACTACATCGAAAAGCCGGAATTGACTGAAGCTGACAAGAAGGCGATTCATGACGAATCAATCCAGAACTTCAACGAGAACGTCAACCCCGGCTGGCTGGTATACAGAAAGTCTGTTTCCACTGACTCTGCTTTCGTTGAGTGGACTGACTCCGAAGAACACTTCGAAGATCTGAACGGCGTGAAGTTTATCGACTGCCTGGGCGGTTTCGGTATCTACACCTGCGGTCACAGAAATCCGGCGATTTTGAAGACCGTTAAGGCTCAGCTCGACAGATATGCTCTGCATTCGCAGGAACTGGTTGACCCGCTGCGCGGCTACCTCGCAAACTGCCTCGCACAGATCACTCCGGGAGATCTGCAGTATGCATTCTTCACCAACGGCGGTGCGGAAGCTGTCGAAATGGCTCTGAAGCTGGCCAGACTGGCAACCGGCGGCAGATGGTACATCTCCACGATCGGTGCGTTCCACGGCAAATCCATGGGTGCTATCTCCATGGGCGGCAAGGGCGCTTACAGAGAAGACTACATTCCGATGATCCAGCAGGTGCAGCACGTTGAATACGGCAATGCCGATGCGATGGAAACTGCCATCAAGAACCTGCAGACGGTCGGCGAAAAAGTTGCCGGTGTCATCATCGAGCCGATCCAGGGCGAAGCTGGTGTTCAGATTCCGCCGGAAGGTTATCTCACAAAGGTCAGAGAGATCTGCGACAAGTATGGCGTAGCCATGATCTGCGACGAAATCCAGACCGGCATGGGCCGTACCGGCACGATGTGGAGAGTTGACCACGAAGGCGTCTGCCCGGACATCATGACTTACGGTAAAGCGTTCGGCGGCGGCATCATGCCGATCACCGGTATCATCGCGAGACCGAAGATGTGGGGTCAGAAACTGATCGACAATCCGTGGATCCTCGGTTCCCCGACGTTCGGCGGCAACCCGCTGGCCTGCTCCGCGGCGATCTCCACGATCAAGTACATGCTCGAGAACGACATTCCGGGTATGGCTGCCAAGAACGGCAAGATCTACATGGACGGCCTGAAGAAGCTGCAGAAGAAGTATCCGACCGTGCTGAAGGAAGTCAGAGGTGCTGGTCTGCTGATCTGCATGGAATTCCCGGAAGCGGAAGTCGGCTATGCTGTTACGAAGGGTCTGTTCTCCAGACAGGTCATGACGGCCGGTACGCTGGTCAATGCTAAGACTGTTCGTATCGAACCGCCTGCAATCCAGAAAGAAGAGACGATTCAGACCGTGCTGTCCAAGCTGGACGAAGCGCTGGCTGACGTTAAGAAGGAGTTCAATCTCTAATTAACCGACGAAACAAACCATATGTCATATAAGGTTGTACCGGGAGGGGACCAAAAGGTCTCCTCTCGGTTTTTCTTTTTCCCCGGTGCGGCCTGTGTTATAATGAGGGCCGGAGGACAACATGATCGAAATTTCACCATTGAAATACAGCGAAGACAGTCTCTGGATTCTCGACCAGACAAAACTGCCGCAGGAGGAAGACTGGCTTCGCATCGAGACCGCCGAGGACCTCTGGGACGGCATCCACGAGCTGCGCGTGCGCGGCGCTCCGGCGATCGGCGTGGCGGCGGCCATCGGCACGGCCGTGCTGGCGCGCGGTCTGGAAGCCGACAACGAAGCTTCCTACCGGGCGGCCTGGCAGCGGCTGCGCGACTACATTGCCGGTTCGCGGCCGACGGCCGTCAATCTCTTCTGGGCGCTGGACCGCATGACGGCGGCGCTGCAGAAGGCGCTGGCGCAGACGGCGGATCGCGGACAGAACAGAGCGGCCGCTGACCGGCACGACGCGGCGGATGAATGGCCGCGGCGGCGCCGGCAGGTCGAGGAGACACTGCTGCGGGAGGCGCTGGCCGTCCGCGACGAGGACGAGGCCGCCTGCCGGCAGATGGGGGAATACGGCCTCGAACTGCTGCAGCCGGGCATGGGCCTTTTGACGCACTGCAACGCCGGCGCGCTGGCGACGGCGAAATACGGCACCGCGCTGGCGCCGATTCATCTCGGACAGGAGCGGGGGTACGGCTTTCACGTCTATGCCGATGAAACCCGGCCGCTGCTGCAGGGCGCGCGGCTGACCGCCTGGGAACTCCACCGCGCCGGCGTCGACGTCACGCTGCTGTGCGACAACATGGCGGCTTCACTGATGCAGAGCGGCCGCATCGACGCCGTGCTCGTCGGCTGCGACCGCATGGCCGCCAACGGCGACGGCGCCAACAAGATCGGCACCAGCGCGGTGGCGATGCTCGCAGCCGCTTATCATATCCCGTTCTATATGTTCGTGCCCAGTTCCACGATCGACCTGAACACGCCCACCGGCGCCGAAATCGAGATCGAGCAGCGGGACGGCGCGGAAATCTACCGCAAGTGGTATGCCCGCGACATGGCGCCGGCCGGGATCAAAACCTATAATCCGGCTTTCGATGTGACCGATCACCGCTATATCACCGCCGTGATCACCGAAAGGGGCATTGTCAGGCCGCCGTTTTCTGAGAACCTGGCCGGTCTCTTCACCGATGCACGGGAGCGCTGATGGGATACAAAGTAAAGCTGGAACAATTTGAGGGGCCGTTTGACCTCCTCGTCTATCTGATCGAAAGCGCCCGCATGAGCATCTACGACATCCGGGTTGCCGACATCACCGAGCAGTATCTCGATTATCTGGCCGGACTTGAAGAGATGAATGTCGAAGTCTCTTCGGATTTTATGGTGCTGGCCGCCGAACTGATCGACCTCAAGGCGAAGATGCTGCTGCCGCACAAGCCGCAGGGCGACAGCGAGGAGCCGCCGGAAGACCCGCGCACCGAGCTGGTGGCGCGGCTGCTGGAGTACAAAAAATACCGCCGCGCGGCGGATATGCTGTCCGAACGGGAGACGGAGAATCGGCAGATCTTCGCAAAACCGCAGGAGGATATTTCGCAGTATACTTCTCAGCCCGATGAATACCTGGTCATGGAGATCGACCAGTTTGTGCGCGCTTTCCATGCCTTTCTGGCGCGGCGCCGCAAGGTGGCGGAAATCCGCGCCCGCTATGAGCGCATCGAACGGCAGAAGGCCACGGCCGCCCGGCGGCGCGACTTTATCCGCCGGCTCTTTATCAACGATCCGACGAAGACGATGGAGTTTTCAGATCTGGTGGAGGATCACAGCGATCCCTATGACATCGCTCTCTCGTTCTCGGCGCTGATGGAGATGATCCGCGCCCGGCAGGTGACGGCGGAGCAGCGGCGGCTGTTCGGGCCGATCGACGTGCACGCCGGCGAACGCCTGCAGACGAGTGAAGCCGACGGGACGGAGGAGGACGGGTCTGACGAACAGGCCGGCGCGGATGCCGCGGAGAACAGTAGCGACGGCGCGGCCGCAGCAGACGACAGAAGGCCGGAGCCCGAAGAGACCGCAGCAGACAAGGAGGAAACCGTTTATGACCAGCAGTAGATCAATCCGATCGGCTTTTGAGGCGATGCTGTTTACCTGGGGCGAGCCGCTGCCGATCCGCACGGCCGCCGAAGTGCTCAATATCACGGAAAAGGAAGCGACGAAAGAGATGGAAGCGCTGCGTGAAAGCTGTGAGAAGGAACAGCGGGGTCTGCGGATCCGCCGCATCAACAAGAGCTATCAGATGGTGACAGCGGCCGCAGAAGCGGAATATATCGAGCGCCTCTGCACGCCGGTGAAGAAGCGCCGTCTCAGCCAGTCGGCGCTCGAGGTTCTGGCCATCGTTGCCTACCGCCAGCCGGTCACACGCAGCGAGATCGATGCCATCCGCGGCATCAAGTGCGACCGCGTGATGGAGGGACTGGTACGCCGCGGCCTGGTCGAGGAAAAGGGCCGCTCCAACGGCATCGGCCGACCGATCCTCTACGGAACCACCGATACATTCCTGCGCTATTTCGGCTTTGAGACGCTGAAGGAACTGCCGGAAATCGAGGATCTGGAGGACTTTCATGAGTTCGCCGACGAGGAACGGGAGGACATCGTCCCCAACCAGATGACGATGAATGATCTTTCCTGGGGTATGCGGAGCGAGGCGTCCGGAGAAGGATCCGCGGCGTCCGAAGAGGAATCTCCGGCTGCGCCGGGAGAAAGATCCGCGGAGACAAATGCCGCCGGTGAGGAAGACGGTGCGGATCCCGACGGCGGGGAAGCCCCCGGACAGGAGACTGCCGGCACGGACATCGAGGAAGAAGAGGAATCCGGCAAAAAGCAGTGATTCAGTCCATGAATCGCTTATTAACGATAGACGGAAACGAAGACGGTCTGCGCTCTGCAGCCGTTTTTCATAGAAACATGCCGTGCGTGGAGAACCTCGACGCGTGGAGAACCTCGACGCATGGAGAACCTCGACGCGTGGAGAACCTCGACGCATGGAGAACCTCGACGCGCGCTCGTTCCGCAGGGCAGTCCGGCCGGGAGGGCGCGTATCGCGGTTCTGCCGGCTGCAAATCTTTCATCTTGCAGGTATTTTCTCATTTTACAGGGGAATGGCCGGAGCGCCCGGTTCGGCGCCTCCTGCCTCCCCGGCTCATTCGTTTCCGGCCCGCTTACTTGTATTTGATGGCGCGGACGAGATGCCGGTTGATCGACAGGATGATGCTGATCACGGCGCCGACCACGAGCAGGCCGATGGCGATGGCGCCGGCAGCGAAGAGCGTCTGAGCGCCGAGAATCGCGGCATTGGCCAGCTTGCCGCCGATCAGTTCGACCATCGTGTAGTAGATTCTGGCGCCGGGAACCAGAATCATGATGGAGGGGATGGTGTAAACCGTCGAGGCCTGATGCAGTGCACGTGACAGAATGTCGCTGAACAGACCGACGGTGCAGGCGCCCAGGAACGTGGAAGCGATGTCGCCAAAGCCGCAGGCTGCCGCCAGTTCGCAGGCAAGCCAGCCGCAGCCGCCGATGCAGGTGGCGGGCAGTATATCGCGATAGGGAACATTGAGCAGTATGCAGAAGCCGAAGGTGGACGCAAAGCCCAGCAGAATCGGGATCAGCAGATCCTCGCTGGTCGTCATCGACTGGATCGTCATTCCCGAAATCGACCAGATTTTCAGCATGATGCCGGCGCCGGCCGCCAGAGAAATGGCCACCACCAGCGCTTCGGTGAAGCGGGCGATGCCGGCCAGCATGTCACCGGAGAGAAAGTCGCGGATGGAGTTGGTGATCGCGGCGCCGGGCACGAACAGCATCAGGCTGCCGATGACCATCGCGCCCGAAGACTGGCCGAGGGAGAGGCTGACGCTGAGGAGCGCCATCGCCGTCGCCATGGCGCAGCAGCAGAGGCCGCGGATAAAGTAGTTGATCGCATATTTATACAGAAAGAGACTGAGCAGATAGCTGCAGGTGCCGATGACGCCGGAGCAGATCGCGTCTCGCGGCGTGCCGGCCATCAGCAGGCAGAATGACATCGAAACGACGCAGGCGGCGATCAGATTGAGCCATACCGGATGCCGCTTTTCCCGGGAAATCTCCTCCAGGCGCGCCAGCCCTTCCTGGCGGCTCAGGTCGGTGGTCGTAAACTCGCGGGAAAAGGAGTTGATTTCCGAGATCTTGCGCAGATTGGTGTTGGAATAGTGCAGGCGGCTGACGTAGGTGAAAACATCGCTGTCGTCTTCGCCGGGATCGAGGGATACAAAAATGCCGGTAGGGGTGGCAAAAACCTCTACATTGGGGATGTGGCAGGCCGTGCAGATCCGGGTGATCGTGTCCTCGACACGGTAGATTTCCGCACCGCTCTGCATCATGATTTCCCCGGCGCGAATCGCCAGTCTCAGTACTTGTTTCTGTCGTGCGTTGACCATAGGCAGATTATAACATACTTCCGCTGAATGGAAAGCACAGCCTGCCGCAGGTGACAATCTTTTTATTTCTTTTTACCGGATCTTTACCGGCGGGCCGGAAAAGAACGCGGCCCCGCGGCAAGCACAGCGGCCCCGCGGCAAGAACAGCTGCCTCGCGGCAAGAACAGCTGCCCCGCGGCACGGGCAGCGGCTCTGCGGTGAAGGCGCAAACCGGCGCTCTTATGACGGCTTCTGGCGGCACGGATCGCAGGAAGCGGGCACAGCAGACGGTTTCGGAAGCGGGCACAGCAGACGGTTTCGGGTGCGGGCACAGCAGGATTCGAATCGGTTGTCAGGGCAGTGGATTCATGATAGGATGACAGCAGCGGCGGGTGCGACCGCCGCACTGCAGACAGAACACGGAAAAAGCAATGAGACTGAATAAATACATCGCCCGTTCCGGTCTGGCCAGCCGCCGCCGGGCGGACAGGCTGACCCTCGACGGCAGCGTGAAAATCAACGGCGTGACGATGACGGAACCGGGATACGACGTACAGCCCGGGGATGTCGTCGAAGTCAGCGGCCGCATCGTGGAGCCGGTGGAAAAGCGCGTCTACTTCATGCTCAATAAACCGCGCGGCGTGATCACTACGATGCACGATGAAAAGGACAGAGCAACCGTCGCCGATCTGATGGGCGGCGTCGATGCCCGGGTGTTTCCGGTGGGACGCCTGGATTACAACACCACCGGTCTTCTTTTGATGACCAACGACGGCGACCTGGCCAACCGCCTCGCACATCCGAGCCATGCGGTGGGAAAGACTTACCGGGCTCGCGTGGCCGGTATGCTGTCGGAGCAGAAAATCCGCCGCCTGCGGCAGGGCATCGATCTCGGTGATTTTGTCACTGCCCCGGCCCGGGTGCGCCTGATCCGGCAGATGCCGCGTTCTGCCGTCGTCGATATCACTATCTACGAGGGAAAAAATCGCCAGGTGCGGCGCATGTTCAAAGCGATCGGCTGTCCGGTGCAGGAGCTGCAGCGCACGGCGATCGGTGAACTGGTGCTGGCGCGGCTGCGGGAAGGCGATTACCGCAAACTGACGCGCGCGGAAGTCGAGTATTTGAAAAATCTTTAGTTGTCATAAATTTAAGAGAAGATGCCCGCGTATCGATGAGGTACGGCAATTTTGAATGCAGGCAATTCGCCACGGTGCGGCAGCCTTGCATTCGGCATCCTGCTGTGGTGCAGCGGTTTCGAATGCGGGGCGCTGCGGCGATTCGGCGGCTTGACGGCCCGGCAGCTTCCGCCTCAGGCACGCTGCGGCGGTTCGACGGGGAGGGTGTCGAGAAAGGCCCGCAGTTCTTCCGCTGTACCGCTGGCGCGGGCCGAGCCGGGACGACCGCCGCCCCTGAGGCCGCTGGCTTTGACCAGGGCGCCGCAGTCGACGCTGCCGTCGGAAAAGAGCAGAACCGTGCCGGCATTCTCCGCCAGCAGAGCCAGGAACGGCTTTTTCACCTGCCGGCCGATGCGCTGGCCCTCGTCGGGGCCGAGCGGATCGATGCGGAAGATCGTCTCCTCGGAAGCGGCGATTTCGGCCGCTTTCTGCGCCGCTGCCTGGCGCCGCAGTTCGGTCAGTTCACGGTGCAGGGCGTCGTCGCGATCCCGCTGCGCTCTGACCTTTGCGAGCAGATCTTCGGGTCCGGCGGAAAACATGCCGCCGAGCTCGGTGAGCGTGTCATAGGCGCGGTCGAAGGCCTGCAGCGCCCGCTCCCCGGCTTCGAAGTAGATGCGGAACATGTCCTTGTGCTTTTCGACGCGGTAAATCTTCACCAGGCCGACCTGGCCGCTGGTCGCCGGATGGGTCCCGCAGCAGGCGACGCAGTCGGAAGGATTGTCAAAGCTGCCGACGCAGACGATCGAGATATCCCGCTCGATGGCCAGCGGCTTGCGCAGCCGCAGATCCGCGGCATCAGCTTCCGCACGGGTGGCAAAGCGCCGCGTGCGCACCGGCAGATTCCGCCAGATCACCCGGTTGGTTTCGGCCTCGGCGCGCAGCGCCATATCGAGAGTCAGTTTGTCATAGTTCGGGTCGTCCTCGAGGCGAATGTCGATCGTCATGTAATCGCTGCCCATATGAAAGCCGCGGTTGACACCGCCGTAGAGGCGGTGGAAAATACCGGAGAGAATGTGTTCGCCGCAGTGCCGCTGCATGTTGTCAAAGCGGTGCGGCCAGTCGAGCAGGCAGCGGACGGTCTGCCCTTCGCGCAGGGGCGGCTCGCTGCCGCCGCCGGCCGCTATGGTGTGGACGATGCCGGTTTCGCGTTCCTGCACATCGAGCACCTCCCGCCCGGCGAGCGTGCCGCGGTCGCAGCTCTGCCCGCCTCCTTCGGGAAAGAAGATCGTGCGGTCGAGCTGCACTTCGCTGCGGCCGTCGCCGGCGGTCTTCAGACTGATAATGCGCGCGTCGCATTCGCGCAGATAAACGTCCTGCTGATAGAGTTTTTCGGTTTCCATGCTGCTTGCTCCTCGCTGTTTTGAAAATATTATAGCACAAGCGCCGTAAATTGTTATATAATATCCATGTACGGTACTATTTTGTTGCCGACTTCGAAAACGGTTGAAATTCGGGCATTATCAAACCGCAACTTACAGAAATATCCATTGAAGATAACGCCCCGGCGAAATGTGGATAACTTTTGCAAAATTCCTCGCAGAGACGCTGCAACGCTTGAAAATGCTGGAATTTTGAAAATGACATATCCACAGGGCGGAGTGGACAAAATCGTATACAATTTTACCCGGCCTGTGGATAAGCGGGATAAACGGGGAAAAACACGGAATCGGATTCTGTTGATACTGCCATATTGCCAATTGCCGATAGGTTTACCTGAAACGGAACTGCGTCGGCAGCGCGGTGAGACGGCGGTGGTTCGGGAGGCAGATACGTGCTCAAAGAGAAGATCAATTACAAGGAAGGACTGCCGGTTCATCTGCTGGTGGCCGAAATCGACGAGTATCCCATGCACTTTCACGACGAGCTGGAAGTGGTGTATGTGCTGGAGGGCAGAGTCTCCCTGCGCGACGGCTATTACAACTATGAGCTCAAGCAGGGGGATATCTTCATTCTCAACGACCGCGAGATCCACAGCTTTCACCGCGTCGACGACGACCCCAACGTGGTCATGATGCTGCAGCTCGATCTCACCTATTTTTCTCAGTACTACAACAACCTGACCAACAATTTCTTTGTCACCGACATGGAGGACGACGACGACGAGAGCCTCGACGTGCTGCGCGGCATCCTCGCGCAGATGGTGGTGGATATTCTCCAGAAGGGGTACGGCTACGAGCAGAAGGTCATCGAGAGCGCCCACAATCTGATCGCCTGTCTGCAGGCGGATTTTCAGTACTTTGTCATGGAGGACGGAAAATTCATCAACGAGAACAAGAAGAAGGGCAACAAGATTCTCGCCGGGCGGCTCAACCGCATCACCGACTACATGTATGACAACTATTACCGCAAGCTGACGCTCAACGAAATCGCCAAGCGCGAGCATCTCAGCATCTACTATCTCTCGCACGTCATCAAGGAAGCGACCGGCCTCAGCTTTCAGGAGCTGCTCAGCTTTATCCGCGTGGAGGAATCGGAGCGGCTGCTGCTGGGCACCAGCAAGAAGATCGGCGTCATCGCGGAGGAGACCGGCTTTTCGGCGGTGCGCTACTATATCAAGCATTTTCAGACCTGGTACGGCATGCATCCGCTGGAATACCGCCGCAAGTACACCGGCAAGGTGATCAGCCGCGAGAGCGAAGCGGCGCTGCGCCGCTGCACGCCGGATGAGATCAAGCGCCTGCTGCGGGAACAGGTGCAAGGCCTGCAGATGGAGGAAAACGTGGAGAATGCGGCGGTGCCGACGATTGTGGATCTTCAGCTCAAGGAGCTGCACCGCGCGGTACCGCAGGAATTCTTCCTCGATGAACTGATGCAGAAACCGATGATGAAGCCGGTATCGGGCCCCTATGTGCTGTTCAAGAGCCTCGGAGAACAGGTGATTGCCGGCGGCGATCATTATCTGATCTCCATCGCCGAAGGCCCGTCCGGGGAAATGCAGTCGCTGAGCGTTCTGATCTACAATTTCGATCGCGTACTCGGCCAGAATCTGAACAAGGCGGATCGCCTGCAGAGCATTGCCGCGCTGATTCGCAATTACGACAGCAGCATGGAGTTCCTCCTGCGCTGCACCGGAATTGCCGGTGAATTCGACGTCTGCCGCTACCGCGTTTCGCGGGACAACAGCCTGATGACGTTCCAGCGTCTGATGGAAAAGAATGAGCCTCTCTCCACGCGGGCTACGCTGGTGCAGAAATGGGCCTCTCTGCCGCGCGTGGAATTCGGCCGCTTTACCGCCACGGACACCACCAGCATTCGCGCCACGCTGCGCGGCTTTGGCGCCGAATTGATTCTGATCGATCGAAAATCTCCCGGCCGGACGTCGGGCAGCGAGGAGCCCGAACGCCGCAGACGCTGAGTTCGGCCCGGCCTTTTGACAGCGGTCCGTCGACCGCTGTTTTATATTGCCGAAGGCGGCGGCCGGCCCGTGCGCCGGGGGTCGGACAAGAGAGCAAGAAAGTATAGGAATTGAGCAAAAGTATAATTGAATATTCAGAATATATTTGCTAACCTGAATTCAGGACATATAGCATAAACCTATGCAAGAATGCACGGAGGTACAATATGAAGATTTTAATCATCGGAGCTGGCGGCGTTGGCACATCGGCCGCAAAAATTATCCAGCTGCAGGGCAAGGACGCCGACTGGGCGGAAAAGGTCGTCGTTTCCGATTATGATGAAACGCGCGCCAAAAAAGTCGCCGAGGAAATCTGCGGCGGCGGCAAGTTTGTCGCAGCCAAAGTCAATGCCCGCGACGCGGATAACATCAAGGCGCTGATCAAGGAACACGGCATCACCTGGGTTATGAACGCGGTAGAACCGGAGTTCAACCAGTGCATCTTCAATTCCTGCTACGACATGGGCGTCGGCTACATCGACTGCGCGATGACCCTGTCCAAGCCGGATGAAAGCCAGGTCGGCAACGATCAGATCACCTATGAAAAGCTGGGCGACTATCAGTTCGCGAAGAACGACGAATGGGCCGCCAAGGGCAACATGGCGATCGTCGGTTCCGGCGTCGAGCCGGGCATGGCGGACGTCTTCGCCAAGTTCGCGGAAAAGCACCTGTTCGATGAAATCGATGAGATCAACGTGCGCGACGGCGACAACTACGCCGGCGACGACGCCGGATACTTCGGCTTCAGCGTCTGGACGACGATGGAAGAGTGCCTGAATCCGCCGGTCGTCTGGGAAAAGGGCCGCGGCTGGTATGCCACCGAGAACTTCTCCGAACCGGAGATCTTCAACTTCCCGGGCGGCATCGGCAACGTCGAAGTCGCCAACGTCGAACACGAAGAAGTCATGCTGGTACCGCGTGAAATCGACTGCAACCGCGTCACGTTCAAGTACGGCGTGCCGAAGGAAACGCAGCAGCTGCTGCTGTATCTGAAGGAACTGGGCCTCTCCGAGGCGTGGGAAAAGGTCAAGGTCGGCGATGCCGAGATTTCCCCGCGTGATTTCTGCTGCAAGGTCATCCCCAGCCCGGTCGATGCGACGATGAACATGACCGGCAAGGGCTGCGCCGGCACCTGGGTCACCGGCAAGAAGGACGGCAAGACGCGCAGCGTCTACCTCTATCAGGTGGCGGACAACCAGGAATGCATCAAGAAATACACGACCAACTCCGTCGTGGCGCAGACCGCGGTCAACCCGGTCATCATGATGGAACTGGTCGCCAAGGGCATCTGGAAGCTCGACGGCGTACACGGCCCGGAGAGCTTTGACCCGGATCCGTTCGTCGAGAGACTGGCGAAGTATGACTTCCCGGCCGGTCTGAAGGAAATGGAATCCGAATACGCCGACGAACTCAACGAGAAGGCGTTTGCGGATGCTCTCAAATAAGATCATCATACCGTTCCGAACGGAATATAGTTCCACCTCTCGAACAAGTGAATAACCACGCGATGCCGGCTCCCTGCGGAGCCGGCATTCGTTTGCCCGCTGTTCCGTGCCGCGTTCCGCACCGGCGATGACGCCGGTCATGCCGGTGCCGGCTGAGCGATAGAATGGGCCGACGCCGATTGTGCGGGCGAGTGCGGCGGTGCGGCCGGACGGCGGTTGCCGCGGCTTTGCGCCCTGTGGTATAATCGACGCACTAAAAAGGCGGCTGACGGACGACAGCAGGCCGGCGGTCGGCCGCTCGAAAACGCGCGACGGCCGCGGCAGGGCAGCCGACCCGCCGGACAATGCGAAAGCGGCGAAAGGCCGGCGGCCTGCAGGACAATGCGAAAGCGGCGAAAGGCAGACCGGCCCGCCGGACAATGCGAAAGCGGCGAAAGGCAGACCGGCCCGCCGGACAATGCGAAAGCGGCGAAAAAAGGAGAGCAGCGGAAAATGGGAACAGCGATGACGAACAAAGCCAGAGATCGTGCCCTGCAGCACTATCTCGAGGAGGCACTCTATTACTACGATCTGCCGGGACTGCAGGCGGCTCTGGAGATGGACGGCTATTACTGGAGCGGGGCGGCCGGCTTTCGCAGCGTGGAGACGCGGGAAGCGCTGCGCACCGATCACGTCTTTCACATGGCCAGCGTTGCCAAGCTCTTTACCTCGACGGCGGTTCTGCTGCTGGCTGAGGACGGCAGGCTGTCGCCGGAGGACCGCCTCGTCGACCTGCTGCCCTGGATCGGCATCGACGATCCCCGGCGCGGGGAAATCCGGCTGCAGAATCTGCTGACGCATACGGCCGGCATCGGCGACGTGGATGATTACCACTGGCAGCAGCCGCGATTTGATGAGGAAGCGCTGCGGGAGTACTGCCGCTCCCCGGAGGTGGCTGCTTCGCACCTGAAGTGGAGCCCCGGCGAGAACAAGTTCTCCTACAGCAATATCGCCTATGAGATCCTCGGCTGTCTGGTCGCCGAGGTCAGCGGCATGCCCTTTGAGACCTTTATCGAACAGCGCATTCTGCGCCCGCTGGGCATGGAGCGGACATCGTTTCTGACGTTCCGGCGGCCGGCCTCGGAACTGGCCTGCCCGCACTTCAAGGACCGCAGCAAGCACATGCAGCTGCTGCCGTACTATCCCTACAACCGCGAACACGGTCCCAGCTCCACCCTGACTTCCACCGTCAGCGACATGCGGATCTGGGCGCAGGCGCATCTCCGGCACCGTCTTCTGCCGGCGCGGGCTTATGAAAAAATCTGGCACGCTCATACGACGGTGCCCAACAACGGTGAAGGCATGGGACTGGGGTGGTTTCTGCGCGAACAGAACGGGTACCGGCTGATGGGGCACGAAGGCAGCGATGACGGCTTTCGCTCCAGCTTCTGGCTCTGTCCGCAGCGCCACGGTTTTATCGCCGTCATGGCCAACCTCTCCGGCGCGCCGGTCAAGCGCATCAACCGGCAGCTCTTTGACCGCTTCTGCGCCATGGAGGACGGCGGTGCGGCAGGCGAAAACGGCGGGCGCACCGATTGCTGAGCCGCCGGCGGCCCCTATTCGTCGTCGCTCTGGATGTCGTGGAGAAAATCGTCGAAATCTTCGTAGTCGCTCTGAATAAAGTCGTAGAGAACCGGTTCCTTGAATTCATATTTGGCAACCGGCACCAGGCAGGAGCCGAACGAACTCCGCTGCAGGCTCTGCTCCAGGGAGTGGATGTGATGCAGGTCGTAGGAAGCCACGAGACACTGCCCGTAGTTGGTGATGTAGTATAGGCCGTAGACGTCCTCGTTGAGAAAGTAAATGCGGCGGTTGACGTGGCTGTTGCTGCTGTTGAACGTCATGAACAGGCGCCCGTTTTCGTAGACGCTGGTCATCGAATGATAGCTCAGCTCCAGATCCACCTGCTCGACGTCGGTACAGTCGGAGGACATCTCGTAAATGGTTACGAATTCCGGGCGTGCCAGCTGCATGGCGGCCTCCCGGGAACTGACCGGGAACTCGGAGAGACATTCAAACGCGCTGATGCCTCTGTCGCTCAGGCGCAGGCGGCTGGTCACGATGTGATAATGATTGCCGCACTCCAGCAGTGATTCGCAGAGAAACGCGCCGTCCCTGATATCGATGGTGTTGCGGCACAGCGTGGCCGGAGGCAGCTGCACGCAGTCGACCGGAACGTGACCGTCGGTCAGAAAAGCGGCGGCACGGGCATCGTGGCCGAAGCAGCGCATGAGAAAATAGTTGATGCGCTGATAGGGATGGGAAACGTCACCGCAGATGCGCGCAAAGAGATCCTCGGATTCCTCGTCGCTGAGCTGCACTTCCGGGTGCAGGAGGAATGTGTATTCCCGCTGCAGCGGCGGCAGCGGCAGATGATGCTGCCGGTTAAAGCGGACGTAGTGCTGGACGACGGCTGCCGCCTCTCTTTCGGACAGCGCGATATTGCTGCCGCCGAGGCAGCCGATCATCGAATTGCTGATGGCGTCCAGCGCCGTGAAATCGGAATCCCACACGCTGCGGTACGATTCGAGTCCGTATTCCTCGCAATCGAGATAGAAAAACTGATGCAGATCGTCCACATCGGGCGAATCGAGCACGGTCCAGTGGATATGCAGTCCCATCGCGCCCATCAGCCGGGTATCGGTGATGGAAGCGGATTCGAACCTTTTGCGGCACTGCTCTCTGGGGAGCATGCCTCCCTTGATCAGTTTAAAGCTCTGCATGTTATGAGTATACAATGGAGACCCGCGAAATTCAAGCGCGGTCTGTCTTCGTTCCTTGTATTTGCCGACGCATTCGGTATAATGAATTTAAATGGATTTACAGCCGCCGCCGCAGCCGGGCCGCGCCGGCGGCACATCGAACCGCAGAGAAAGAACGAGGGAACCCATGGAAGACAGCAAGCAGATTCAGGAGGAAAGCCGGCGTTATCTGGAACCGTATTTTCAGCGTGCCCGCGCGGCACAGCAGGCCTTTGAGCAATACAGTCAGGAGCAGGTCGACAAAGCGGTGCAGGCCATCGCCAAAGTGGTCTATGAGAACGCTGCGCCGCTGGCGGAGATGGCCGTCGCCGAAACCGGCATGGGCAATGTGCCCGACAAGACCTCCAAGAACCGCACCAAGGCCAGCATCATCTGGAATCACCTGCGCGGCCGCAAGAGCCGCGGCATTCTGGAACGCAACGAGAAGACGGGCATCACCACGATCGCCAAGCCGATGGGCGTGGTGGCGGCCATTACCCCCTGCACCAACCCGATTGTGACGCCGATGAGCAATTCCATGTTTGCGCTCAAGTGCGGCAACGCGATCATCATTTCTCCGCACCATCGTTCGGTGCGGTGCAGCGCGCACACGGTGGAGATGATGAACACGGCGCTGGATCGGCTCGGCATGCCGCCGCATCTGATTCAGGTTCTCGACCGGCACAGCCGCGAGAACACCAGGCAGCTGCTGGCCGGCGCCGATGTCGTGGTGGCAACCGGCGGCGCGGGGCTGGTCAAGGCGGCGTACAGCAGCGGCCGCCCGGCCCTCGGTGTCGGCGCCGGCAATGTGCAGTGCATCATCGACGAGGGGTACGACATCCGCGAAGCGGTGCCCAAGATCATCGCCGGCCGCACCTTCGATTACGGCATTATCTGCTCCGGCGAACAGAGCGTGGTCTGCCCCGAGGCGGAGTACGAAGCGATACTGGAGGAATTCGAGCGCAACGGGGCTTATCTGGTGCGCTGCCAGGAGGAAATCCATCGCCTGGAGAGCGCACTCTTTGAAGACGGCAAACCCAACCGTCATTCGGTCGGACAGAGCCCGCAGGCGATCGCCGATCTGGCCGGCATCGAAATCCCCGCCGACACGCGCATTCTCGTCGTCGAAGCCGGTGACCGCGGCGGCGTCGGCCTGCTGGGCAGAGAGAAAATGGCGCCGGTGATCGCGGCTTATCACTATCACGACTTTGCCGAGGGCGTGCAGATCTGCGCCGACAATCTCGAGGTTGAGGGCAAGGGTCACAGCGTGATCATCCATTCCGACAACCGCAGGCACATCGAGTACGCCGGCGAGCAGCTCTGCGCCAGCCGCTTTGTCGTCAATCAGATCGGCGCCAGCAGCGCCGGCGGCAGCTTCTACAACGGCCTCGCTCCAACCAATACGCTCGGCTGCGGCTCCTGGGGGCACAACAGCATCAGCGAGAATCTCGACTACAAGCACCTGATGAATGTCTCCCGCATTGCCTATTATATGCCCGACAACGAAGTGCCGTCGGAAGCCGAACTCTGGGGCTGAGCGCACGGACAGCACATCGACGGAGTACGGGCGGCGCCCCGGCGGCGCACGGACAGCGCCCCGGCGGCGCCCCGGCAGCGGGCCGAAGCGAGACAAAAGAAAAGCGGACGAAAACACGGAGGGAGCCGAATGCAGGAGGCTCTCTCCTTTACTATGCACTCCTGCGCGGTCTGCGCCGCCCCCCCCCGGACTCTCGGTGCGGATTGCTTCCGCGCCGCCGCGCATAAATTGCAAAAATCGAAAAAACGGTTGACAAGGAGGAGGGGTCGTTCTATAATGCAATTAGACATTATTTTTACACAAAAATAAAGATAATGTGAAGCTGAAATCGATAGCTTGGTTTCTGAAGATATGATACGTTACTGCAGAACGTGTGCCGGTTGTCTCAGGCACACGTTTTGTGTTACACTATGAAGAGCCGGGCTATGCTCGGGAGGAAACAACGGGCTGCCGCCTTTCCGGAGCATCGGTGCGGCAGCGTGCACCACTGCATGGCAGCATAACAAGAGCAAGAGAGGTGTGCTGAATAGTATGAAAGAAATCAACACCGTAGATGCGGTCGGACATGTCCTCTGCCACGACATGACGCGGATCATCCCCGGCGTGAGCAAGGACGCCGCGTTCCGCAAGGGACATATCGTGACCGAGGAAGATATCCCGATCCTTTTGTCGATGGGCAAAGAGCATCTTTATGTCTGGGAAAAGGATGAATCCATGTACCATGAGGACGAGGCGGCGGAAATCCTCTGGGAAATCTGCGCCGGTCCCTATACCAGCCGCGGAGAAGTCAAGGAAGGCAAGGTCGAGCTCTTTGCCGACACCGACGGGCTGTTTGAAATCAACCGCGTGCGCCTGGATCGCGTCAATGCGCTGGGCGAGATGATGATCGCCGCGCGCAACGATCACGTGCCGGTGAAAAAAGGCGACAAGCTGGCCGGCACCAGGGTGATCCCGCTGGTGATCGAAAAAGAAAAGATGGAGCGGGCCCGCGCGGAAGCCGGGCCGGAACCGCTCCTGAGGGTGCGCCCGTTCCGCCACTGCCGGGTCGGCATCGTCGTCACCGGCAGCGAAGTGTTTTCGGGGCGGATCGAGGATCAGTTCGGACCGGCGATCGAGCGCAAGATGGCCGACTATGATACCGAAGTGCTCGGCAGGGAGATCGTCGGCGACGATCCGGCGGAAATCGCCGCCCATATCCAGGGCTTTCTGCGCCGCGGCGCCGATCTGATCTGCTGCACCGGCGGCATGAGCGTGGATCCGGATGATACGACGCCCAGCGCCATTCGCGCCAGCGGCGCCGAGATCGTGACCTACGGCGCACCGGTGCTGCCCGGGGCCATGTTTCTGCTGGCTTACACAGATCAGGACGTGCCGATCATGGGGCTTCCCGGCTGCGTGATGTATTCCCGGCGCACCATCTTCGATCTGGTGCTGCCGCGGGTCATGTGCGGCGACCGTCTCAGCCGCGCCGAACTCGCGCGTCTGGGCAGCGGCGGCCTGTGTCTCGACTGCAAGGTCTGTACCTGGCCCAACTGCGGCTTCGGAAAGGGTGGTGCGCTGTGAAATACGACATCGGCGCCGTCGTACTGGCGGCAGGCAAAAATCAGATTTCCAATATCCCGATGCTGCGGCAGGAACTCGATACGCTGCGCGAAGCGGACGTCCATCTGGTGGCAGTGGTGACCGGCTACGATCAGGAGACCGTGCGTCACCAGCTGGTGCACCGCAAAACCCTGTTCGTGGAAAACTCCGATTATGCCGAGACCGGCATGCTGGAATCCGTCAAGCTGGGGCTGCAAAAGCTGCAGGGAGAGTGCGAACGGGTCATCATCGTGCCCGCCGACATTCCTTCGTTTCATGTGGAGACCGTCCATCAGGTCACCGCGACCGACGGACAGCTGGTGATTCCTACTTTTGAAGGACAGCGCGGTCATCCGATCTGCCTGGATATGCGCTGCGCGGACATTGTCTGTGCGTATCAGGGCGAGCGGGGCATGCGCGGCCTGATCGACAGCGGTCAGCTGCAGATCGTGGAGACCGAGGTGGATGACCCGGGCATCCTGATGGAAGCGGACAGCCTCAGCGCCTATAAGGAGACGGTGCAGTACCGCGAGGAAAAGCTGCAGGCGACGCCGCTGCAGGCCAGCGTGGAGGTCGGCATTGCCCGTCAGGAAGTGTTCTTCGGCGAAGGCCTGGCCCAGCTGCTCGAAGAGATCGAAAACTGCCATTCTCTCAACCAGTCCTGCAAGAATCTCAACGTCTCCTACAGCCACGGCTGGAAGAGCATCAAGCGTGCGGAAAAGCAGCTCTGCTATCCGCTGATTGAAAAGCAGACCGGCGGCCGCCGCGGGGGCGGCTCCGGGCTGACGCAGGAAGGCGTGGAACTGGTGCGGCGCTATCGGAAGATGCAGAAGCAGATCCGCCGCTATGCGCAGAAGGCGTATCGGCGCATCTTTGAACCGGAGGAGAAATAGGGCGCAGGTACCCCATGCGGGGCACAGACAAGCCCATGCGGGGCACCTGTGCCCCGTTTTATTCTTCGCGGTTGATCAGGCGGTAGAGAAAGCGCTTTTTGTACTTGATGCGGGCGACCCGGGCGACGCGGTCGACCAGCTGGTAGTTCTGGACGCCGCCGATGACGCCGACGATGGCCTGTCCCTGTATGAATTTGCCGACCAGCATGTCGGCGGCCAGGACATGCGAGACTGCTTTCATGTCTTCTTCGGAGACGTCGCATTCGACGTATTCGCTGTCATCGATATCGCGGCCGAGACGGTCGCATTCCTCGCTGTAGCGCCGCCGCTCTTCGCCCTGCGAAAAGGCGACTTTGAGCAGCTCCAGGGTATAGGGCTGCTCTTCATCCTCGCGGTAGTCGATGCCGTAGCTGGCGGCGATTTCGTAGCAGGTTTTGAGCAGCATGGCGAGGAAGATCGGAATGTCGGGCAGACCGATGCCGACCACGCCGAGCCCGAAGCCCTCGAGCGCGGTGGTGGTCTGCGTGATGCGGATTTTGCTGGCGGCCGACCGGTCGACGGCGTCCAGCGTGCTCTTGAGAATCATCCGCTCCAGCGAGCGGTGGTATTTTTCGGCGTTTTGCCGCGATTTCTCGATGCCGCCGATCTTGTCGATCAGGCCGCTCCCCTTATCAAAGAGAAAGAAAAACCCTTTTTCGAATGCGGCTTCCAGCGATTTCATCGCCTTTTCCGGAACTTTGTCGCGCACCTTGCTGAAGAGGCCGGGCGAGCGCTCTTTTTCACTGAGGAATTTCTTTTCTTTTCGTTCCAGCTTGATATATTCGCGCAGCAGCAGCCGGCGTTCTCTTTCGGTATTGCGGCTCATATCCCGATTATATCACTTGAGACGAACAGGGAAAAGAGATAGAATAGAACGCGGGATCGGATCTCGGTCGGGGCCGGCGAACGCGGCCCTGCAGCGCGGGCTTTGACCGGCGCGGCCGCGGACCGGCCGGGAAAGAAGACGGAGGATCGCAGATGGAGGACAGCAGTATCGTCTATTCCTACGGGGATGGCATCTACCTCAATATTACCAATCGCTGCAGCAATCGCTGCTCGTTCTGCGTGCGCACAGCCGTACGCGGGCTGGGCGATGCCGACTGCCTCTGGCTGGAACGGGAGCCGACGGTCGCCGAGGTCATCGCCGAACTGCGGCAGTGGCCGCTGCAGGACTGCGGCGAGGTGATTTTCTGCGGCTACGGCGAACCGACGGAGCGGCTCGATGCGGTACTGGAACTGAGCGAATGGCTGCACGGACAGGGCGTCCGCACCCGGCTCAATACCAACGGACAGGCGGATCTGATCAACGGCAGTCCGACCTGCCCGCGGCTGGCGGGAAAGCTCGACGCGGTATCGGTCAGCCTCAATCAATGTACGGCGGAAAAATATCAGGCGCTCTGCCATTCGCGTTACGGCCTCGATGCTTTTCCCGCCGTGCTGCGCTTTCTCGAGGAAGTGCGGCAGTATGTGCCGGACGTGACCGCCAGCGTCGTCAGCGTCATCGACGAGGCCGACCTTGACGCCTGCCGGCGGATTGCGAAAGCGGCAGGCGTGCGCTTCCGCGTGCGCTGAATCCCGCGACACGGATCGGCCGCGGCCGGCAGCTGCCGCCGCGGAGAACAGCAAACCGGGGAGATGGTATGAGAGAAAAAATGACGTTAAAGGATCTGCCGATCGGCAGAACGGCGACGATTCGGGCGGTGGGCGGAAGAGGCGCGCTGCGCCAGCATCTGCTCGACCTGGGACTGATCCCGCAGGCGGACGTGACGATGGTTAAGTATGCGCCGATGGGGGATCCGGTGGAGATCCGCATCCACAGCTACGAACTGTCGCTGCGCCTGGCCGATGCCGCCAAGGTGGAAATTGAGCAGATTCGCGATACCCCGGCGCCGCAGCCGCAGCCGGCGGAAGAACGGCCGATCCCGCACCCGGGCCTCGGCGAGGGCGGCCGCTATCACACCGGCAATCAGCCGCCGCTGCCGGAGAGCACCGAGCTGACCTTTGCGCTCGCCGGCAATCAGAACTGCGGCAAAACCACGCTCTTCAATCAGCTGACCGGTTCCAACCAGCATGTCGGCAACTTTCCCGGCGTCACCGTCGACCGCAAGGACGGGCAGATCCGCGGCACGAAAAACACTCGCGTCACCGACCTCCCCGGCATCTATTCGCTGTCGCCGTATTCCGGCGAAGAACTGGTAACGAGACAGTTCCTCCTCGATGAAGATCCCAAGTGCATCATCAACATCGTCGACGCCACCAACATCGAGCGCAACCTCAATCTGACGCTGCAGCTGATGGAACTGGACAAGCCGATGGTGCTGGCGCTGAACATGATGGATGAAATGCACGAAAACGGCGGCTCCGTTCTGGTCAACGAAATGGAGGAAATCCTCGGCCTGCCGGTGGTGCCGATCTCGGCAGCGAAAAACGAGGGCATCGACGAACTGGTGGGGCATGCGCTGCACGTTGCCCGCTATCAGGAACTGCCCCGGCGGCAGGACTTCTGCGACGTCAACGATCACGGCGGCGCGGTGCACCGCTGTCTGCACGGCATCATGCACCTGATCGAGGACCACGCCCGGCGCGCGGGCGTACCGGTGCGCTTTGCCGCCGGCAAGCTGGCGGAAGGCGACGAGCAGATTCGCGAGCGGCTGCATCTGGACCGCAATGAAATCGAAGCCGTGGAGCACATTGTGCGGCAGATGGAAGCGGAACGCGGCCTCGACCGCGCGGCGGCGATCGCGGATATGCGCTACGCCTTCATCGACAAAGTCTGCCGCGCCACAGTGCGCAAGCCGCAGGAAAGCCGTGAGCGCCGGCGCAGCCAGAAGATCGACCGCTTCCTGACCGGCAAATATACGGCCATCCCGGCGTTCGTCGGCATCATGAGTCTGGTTTTCTGGCTGACGTTCAGCGTCATCGGCGGGCGTCTGCAGCGGCTCATGGGGCAGGGCATCGAGGCGCTGTCGGATGTGACCGGCGCGGCAATGGGCGCCCACCATGTCAACGGGCTGGTGCAGTCGCTGGTGGTGGACGGCATTTTCAGCGGCGTGGGGACGGTGCTCAGCTTTCTGCCGATCATCGTCACGCTGTTTTTCTTTCTCTCCCTGCTCGAGGACAGCGGCTATATGGCGCGGGTGGCTTTCGTCATGGACAAGCTGCTGCGGCGCATCGGTCTGTCGGGCCGCAGCATCGTGCCGATGCTGATCGGCTTTGGCTGCACGGTGCCCGGGGTGATGGCCAGCCGCACGCTGCCGTCGGAACGCGACCGCAAGATGACCATCCTCCTCACGCCGTATATGAGCTGTTCGGCCAAGGTGCCGATTTACGCTTTCTTTTCCGCGGCGTTCTTTCCGCGGTACAGTGCGCTGGTGATGATTCTGCTCTATTTCCTCGGCATTGCGGTCGGGATCCTGGTCGCGCTGGTGCTGCGCCATTCGGTCTTTCGCGGTGAAGCGGTTCCGTTTATCATCGAGCTGCCGAATTACCGGCTGCCGGGCCTCAAGAACGTCGGTCAGCTGCTCTGGGACAAGGCGCGGGATTTTCTCCAGCGCGCCTTCACCATCATCTTTCTGGCGACCATCGTCATCTGGTTCCTGCAGACGTTTGATCTGCACATGAATGCGGTGGTCAATCCGCAGGACAGTCTGCTCGCCGTCATCGCCGGCTTTCTGGTACCGGTCTTTATCCCGCTGGGATTCGGCGACTGGCGCATCTCCACGGCGCTGATCAGCGGCTTTCTCGCCAAGGAGAGCGTCGTCTCGACGCTGACGGTGCTGGTCGGTACGGGCAATGCGATCGAGTCGCTGCTGACGCCGCTGAGCGCCGTGTCACTGCTGGTCTTCTGCCTGCTTTACACCCCGTGCGTGGCGGCCATCGCCTCGGTGCGCCGCGAGCTGGGCGGCGGCTGGGCGCTGGTCGTGGTCATCTTCCAGTGTCTGATCGCCTGGATTGCGGCGTTCTGCATCCACGGCATCGGGGTGCTGCTGGTCTGAGCGCCGGAACCTGATTCGGACGAGCAGGGCGCGGTCAGGAGCGCCAGCGGGCGAGCAGGGCGCGGTCAGGAGCGCCGGCGGGCGAGCAGGGCGTGGTCAGGAGCGCCAGCGGGCGAGCAGGGCGCGGATGTCGTCATCGATTTCCTCCAGCGGGATCTGGTTGTAGTAAAGCAGCAGCGAGGTGGAGGACGGCTTTTCCGCGTAGTGCGTCACCGGCACGGCGCGCAGCCCCAGCTCCCGGGCCTCCTGGCAGAGGCGGCTGGCGGGCTTGGGCGTGCGCACGTGGAGCATCATATGGATGCCGGAGACCGCGTTTTCCACGTCGATATCGGCGGCTTTGCTGACGATGGCCAGGACGCGCTGCAGCTTCTGCGCGTAGAGCCGGCGCAGCCGGCGGATACCGGTCTGATAGTATCCCCTGGCCATAAAGAGGGCAAGGGTCAGCTGCTCGACCTTGGAGCAGGTCTGCGCGCTGTCGCTGCCGACGCGGTCGTAGACCCGTGAGAGCGGCGGCGGCAGCACCGTGTAGCTGATGCGGACGGCGGGAAACAGCGTCGAGGAGAAGGACCCAAGATAGATGACGCGGCCGCTGTGATCGAGCCCCTGCAGAGCCGGGATCGGCCGCCCGAAATAGCGCAGCTCGCTGTCGTAGTCGTCCTCGATGATGTAACTGTTGTTCTGGTCGGCCCACTCGAGCAGGCGGTAGCGCTTGCCGACACTGAGAACGGCGCCGGTCGGAAACTGATTGGAGGGATTGACATAGGCGGCGCAGCGAATATTGGACGGCAGGCGGGCTATGTCGATGCCGTCCCTGGCGACGGGCACCGGAGTCAGGGCAAAGCCGCGGCTGCGGAAAATGCCGCGGATCGGCAGGTAGCCCGGCTCCTCCACCGCGACGTGGCGTACGCCGATGTCGTCGAGCATCGAAGCCAGCAGCGCGGTGATCTGCTGGGTGCCGGCGGCAATGACGATTTGTTCCGGCTTGCAGCGGACGCCGCGGGAGCGGTAGACGTAGCGCGAGATCTCCTCCCGCAGGGCGGCTTCCCCGCGCGGCTCCCCCTCGCTCAGCAGCGCCTCCGGATACTCGTTGATGACCCGGTTGAGACATTTCTTCCACTTGACGAAATCAAAGCAGGCCATGTCGTATTTGAAGTGCGGTGAAGCGGAGAGCAGCTGTGCCGAGACCGCGTCTTCGTGCGGCGCGACGGCCTGATCGCCGGATGCCGGGGCGGAGACGTCGCAGACGTAGTAGCCGGACTTGGGCCGGCTCTCGATATAGCCCTCGACGGCCAGCTGGTTGTAAGCGCCTTCGACGGTGGTCAGGCTCAGCCCCAGGGAGGAAGACAGATCACGCAGCGAAGGGAGCTTTTCGCCGGGTACAATTTCCTGCGCAAGGATCGCCTGCCGGATGTAATCATACAGCTGCAGATACAGAGGACTTGAGGAATTTTCCTGAAACACGGGAATGATGGCTTTCATGGTGCGTCACTTTCTGTATATGAAAAAATAATTATTATTGCATATTTATATAATAACACAGAGCGTGTATCATGTCAGTAAGAGTATGCGCAGGGGTGGGGTTCGCTGCGGCGGATCGACCGATACCGGACCGATACCGCAGCGGACTGCGGAACGAATGCTCCCGCGCAGGCAGCAGGAAAGGGGGACAATATGAGTCAGAACAGAGTGCAGGAACAGGCGCGGGAAGACAGTCGGCGACAGGAGGCGCCGGCGCACAGCCGGCCGCGGCGAAATCGTCTCGCCACGATGGTGATGACGGCGATGATGATGTGCCTCATCCTCGTCATGACGATCTTGATCCGTATTCCGATTCCGGCCACCGAGGGCTATATTCATCTCGGCGACTGCATGATCTTCCTGGCCGTGCTGCTGCTGGGATGGAAATGGGGTGCGGTGGCGGCCGGCGTGGGTTCGGCGCTGGCCGATCTGATCGGCGGCTTTGTCGCCTACGCGCCGATCACGCTGGTGGTCAAGGCCGTGATGGCCCTGGTCGTCGGGCTCTTTATCTCCCATGCCTTGAAGCACAATGCCGGCCGCGGCCGCCTGCTGCTGATGGAAATCATCGGGATGGTTCTCGGCGGCGCCGTGATGTGCGGCGGCTACTATCTGGCCGAGAGCATCATGTACGGCAGCTGGGTGACGCCGCTGATTTCGATGGCGATGAATACGCTGCAGTTCGTGATCGGCATCGTGATCGCCACGCTGCTGGCCAACGCGCTCTATCGCACGCCGGCCGCCCGTCACTTTACCTACCGCATCGACGAAGCCGGCAGACGCTGAAGCCGATCAGGCGAACAGAGACGGAAGGCGCGGGGAACGGCGCGAAGAAGGTTTCCGTGGCAGCGGCGCGAAGAAGGCCTCCGCCTGTGGCGGCAGCCGGGAAAAGATGCTATAATAAAAGCAGCTTTGAACGCAGCGGAGGTGACACAATGTATGATGAATTGAAACAGATCCTGCGTGACAGCAGCAGGATCGTCTTTTTCGGCGGTGCCGGCGTCTCCACGGAGAGCGACATCCCGGATTTCCGCTCGGAAACAGGTCTCTACAACGCGCAGCAGACGTACGGCATGTCGCCGGAGCAGATGATTTCCCACAGCTTTTTCCTGCGCGACACGGAGACGTTCTTCGATTATTACAAGAACAACATGGTTTATCCGGATGCCGAGCCCAATGCCGCGCATCTGGCGCTGGCCAAGCTGGAGAAGATGGGGAAACTGTCTGCCGTCGTCACCCAGAACATCGACGGACTGCACCAGAAGGCGGGCAGCAAAAACGTCTATGAACTGCACGGCTCGGTGCTGCGCAACTACTGCATGGACTGCGGCGCTTCCTATGACCTGGACTATGTCATGGATCCGCAGAACTGCGACGGCCACGTGCCCAAGTGCAGCAAGTGCGGCGGCATCGTCAAGCCGGACGTCGTGCTCTATGAAGAGCCGCTGGATGAGAGCGTCATCACCGGTGCGGTGCGCGCCATCGAAGAGGCGGATGCGCTGATCGTCGGCGGGACGTCGCTGGTGGTCTATCCGGCAGCCGGATTGATCAACTACTTCCACGGCAGCCACCTGGTACTGATCAACAAGAGCAGCACACAGGTCGATCGCCGCGCCACCCTGGTGATCAACGACGCGATCGGCAAAGTGCTGGGCGAAGCGGTCAGCGATCTTTGAGCGTTTGAGCGGCGCCGCAGCGCCGGGACACGATGCCCGTGCGCTGACCGGGCTCTCTGCCGGAACGCCGCCGGATCCTCTGCCGGCGGGAAGCAGACGGGAAAATTTCAGTTCCTTTCGGGTTTCGCCGAAAGGAACTTTTTTCGGTGCTTTTTTTGTGATATATTAGGGATACCGAATTTGAAAGGGGGATAGAAAGCATGAATATTCTGGTTACCAACGATGACGGCATAGAAGCAAGGGGGATTCGCCGTCTGGCAGAGGCGCTGGCGGCGGAAGAGGACGTCGCTGTCTATGTGGCGGCACCGGATTCCCAGCGCAGCGCGGCTTCCCACGCGATTACCACGGGCGGAGCGATTACGCTGCACGAAGTCTCCTTCCCGACTGCCCGGCGGGCCCTGGAAACGAGCGGTACGCCGGCCGACAGCGTCAAACTCGGCATCCGTTTTTTCCGTTCGCAGGACATTGAGATGGACATGGTTTATTCCGGCATCAATCACGGCAGCAATCTGGGCACCGACACGCTCTATTCCGGTACCGTGGGGGCGGCCGTGGAAGGCGCCATGAACGGCAAGCCTTCGGTCGCCGTGTCGGTCAACAGCCATCAGCCGACGCATTTTGACTACGCCTGCGAACTGGCGGTGCGTACGCTGCGCGCTCTACGCCGGCATCACCCGGGCGCGGTGACTTTCAACATCAATACGCCGAATCTGCCGCGGGAAGAGATTCTCGGCTTTCGCTGCACGCACCTGGGCCCGCGGGAATACGACGAATGGTTTTCGCCGCGGGATACCGCCGGCGGCACCGCCGAGTACGAGTACCGCGGCCGTCCGGTCGTCTACGACAGTCACAACGTCGATGTCGATGTGATCGCCGATCAGGACCGTTATGCCAGTATTACGCCGCTGCAGTATGATCTCACCGATCACGCGCAGCTGGCAGCTATGAAAACATGGGAGATAGAAGAATGACAAGACTGCTTCATTTGGACAACGCGGCCGCTACGGCTATTGATTTTCAGGAAAAACTCGTGCCGGCGATGACGGCCCGGGACGATCTGCTGACGGCGGCGTCAAAGCTGACCGCCGGTCTGCGCGTCAAGAAGGTGCCGCTGCTGGTGACGCAGCAGTACACCAAAGGACTCGGAGAAACCGTGCCCGCCATGCGGGAAGCGCTCGGCAGCTTTACGCCGATTGAAAAGAACACCTTCAGCGCGCTGAAGACCGAGGCGTATGTCAATGCGCTGCAGGAGACCGGTGCCCGGCAGATCATTCTCTTCGGCATCGAGACGCATATCTGCGTCGAGCAGACGGCGCTGCAGCTGCTCGACGACGGCTATGAAGTCTTCGTCGCCGCCGACTGCTGCAGCAGCCGCAAGGCCTCGGACCGCGACATCGCGCTGCAGCGCATGGCGCAGGCCGGCGCCGTGGTGACGACCGGCGAAGCGATCCTCTTTGAGCTGATCGACAGTTCCCGCAGCGAGGGATTCAAGGAAATTTCCCGCATCATTAAATAGCGGCCGCCTGCCGGACAGGTGCGGTTCCGACCCGGCTGCTTCCCGGCAGCCGTCGGCGGACGGACTGCGGCGGCGGCAGAGCGTCTGCGCCTCGGGAAAGCGGCAGCATGCTGCCGCCCGCGCGGGCAGAGCGGCGATGTGGAGAAGGAAAAGAAGGTGACAAATTAATGTATATGTTCGACGGCCGGATTACGCTGAAGGATAAGGAGATGCTCGATACCTACCTGAACGGGTACGACTATCGGACCTCGGGCCTCTCGTTTTCGGCGATGTATATGTGGAAGGAGGCCAATCAGTTCAGCTGGCGGCAGTTCGGCGATTACCTGTGCCTGGCCGGCGTCAGCCATCTGGAGTTGGAGGAAGGCATTATCCTGCCGTTTATGTTCATGCCGCTGACGCGCACCGGCAGTTACGACCCGGCTGCGCTGCGGCAGACGCTGTATGAAGCCCGCGACTTCTTTGAAGAAAAGGGCTTTCCGTTCAGCCTGCGGCTGGTGCCGCTGCACATGCTCGACATCCTCCGCGAAGCCTGCCCGGGCGAGCTGAAATTCATCGACGACCGGCCCAACTACGACTATGTCTACCGCACGCAGGATCTGATCGAACTGCGCGGCCGCGCCTACCACGGCAAAAAGAATCATCTCAATTATTTTCAGAGAACCTACGATTACGAGTACCAGACGCTGACCTCGGCGATGGCGGGAGAGGCGATGGAGTTCCTCGATGAATTCAACGCCCGCAAGGATGTTCCGGAGCACGAGATGGAGATGCTGAAGATGGAACAGGAAGCGATGCGCGATGTCCTCGACAACCTCGAGACCGTCGGCTATGATGCCGGCGCGATCCGCATCAACGGCAGAATCGAAGCGCTGGCCATCGGCGGCACGCTCAACCGCAACACCGTCACCGAACACGTCGAAAAGGCCAACGTCAACTACCGCGGCCTCTACCAGGCGATCAATTACGAGTTCTGCCGGCATGTGGCACACTGGGCCAAGTACATCAACCGCGAGGAGGATATGGGAATACCCAACCTGCGCAAGGCCAAGCTCTCCTATCATCCCTGCAAGCTGCTGGAAAAGTATATCGTTACCTTCAGGGAATCCGGCGCATAGCCCGGCGCCGCGGGTGCCGGCAGCCCCGGCCCCGAAAATATTGAAACTGCCGCGGTTCTGTGGTATGATCGAACCATATTACGGCAATTTAAGGCAATCGTCATTTCAGTACCAGCATACTATCGCTAAGGAGGAGTACCTAACATGAGAGAAGTAGTAATTGTCAGTACGGCCAGAACACCGATCGGAAAATTCGGCGGCTCGCTGAAGAACGTTCCCGCCAGAAAACTGGGCGCCATTGTCGTCAAGGAAGCGCTCAAGCGCGCCGGTGTCAAGCCGGAGGACGTAGACGAAGTGATTATGGGCTGCGTTCTGCAGGGCGGTCTGGGACAGAACATCGCCAGACAGATTTCCCTCGACGCCGGTCTGCCGATCGAGGTGCCGGCGATGACTATCAACAAGGTCTGCGGTTCCGGCCTGCGCGCGATCGAACTGGCGGCGCAGATCATCAAGGCCGAAGACGCCGATATCGTCGTGGCCGGCGGTGCCGAGAACATGTCGGCGACGGCTTATGCGATTCCGAGCGGCAGATGGGGTGCGAGAATGTTCGACACCAAGCTGACCGACATGATGGTCAAGGACGGACTCTGGGATGCGTTCAACGATATTCATATGGGCATGACGGCGGAGAACGTCGCCGAACAGTGGGGTCTGACCCGCGAGGAGCTCGATGAATTCGCCGCGGCGTCGCAGCAGAAAGCCTGCGAAGCGATCAAGAACGGCAAGTTCAAGGACGAGATCGTTCCGGTCGAAGTGCCGCAGAGAAAGGGCGATCCGATCATCTTCGATACCGACGAGGGCCCGCGTGAAGGCACGACGCCGCAGAGCATCAGCAAGCTGAAGCCGGTGTTCAAGAAGGACGGCGGCGTGGTGACGGCGGCCAATGCTTCCGGCATCAACGACGAAGGTGCGGCTGTGGTCGTGATGAGCAGAGAAAAGGCCGACGAGCTGGGCATCAAGCCGATGGTTACGATCAAGAGCTATGCCAGCGCCGGCGTGGATCCGAAGATCATGGGCGTCGGTCCGGTTCCCGCCTCGAAGAAGGCACTGAAAAAAGCCGGTCTGACGGTCGACGACATGGATCTGATCGAAGCCAATGAAGCGTTTGCGGCGCAGTCCTGTGCCGTGGCCAAGGAGCTCAAATTCGATATGTCCAAGGTCAACGTCAACGGCGGCGCGATCGCCCTCGGTCACCCGATCGGCGCTTCCGGCTGCCGCATCGCCATCACCCTGATCAACGAAATGATTCGCCGCGACGCGCACAAGGGTCTCGCGACACTGTGCATCGGCGGCGGCATGGGCACGGCGATGGTCGTCGAAAGATAGGCGGAATTCTGACGCAGAGCCAATATCACTGCATGCAAAAAGGGACGGGCGGCCGTCCCTTTTTCAATCGGTATTTTCGCTCCTCCGCGCGGCGCCTACTTTTGCAGCAGGCAGATCAGCAGAGTGAGAACGCCTGCCTTCATGCGCTGCTCGTCGCGCGGACGAATCTGCATCAGCGGCTGATAGTATTCGGTCAATGCGGTCATTTTGTTCATTGCTGCCTCCTTCTGCCGGCGGTGCCGCCGTTTCCGGGTGCTGAGGCCGGCGGTCCGGGCGGGCAGCCGGCGGCTGCCGCGCCCCTGCGAGGGTAGTTCTTTTCTGTTCTGGCGTTATCTTAGCGAAAAAATCTGAAAGCACCCTGAAAGTCCGCTTTCAGACTGTTTTCAGAGCCCTGCGCTATGGTATAATGACCTTGGAAACAGGAGGGCACGCCGATGAGAGTACTGATTGTAGAAGACGAAGTGCGGCTGGCCAAAGCGCTGGCGCAGATCCTTTCGGAAGAGAAATACATGTGCGATGTCGTGCACAACGGAGACGACGGCTATGACTATGCCGGCAGCGGCATCTATGACGTCATCGTCCTCGACGTCATGCTGCCCGGCCGCAACGGCTATGATGTGGCCAAACAGCTGAGACGGGACAAGAACCAGACGCCGATCATCATGCTGACCGCCAAGAGCAGCACCAATGACAAGGTGACGGGCCTCGACTGCGGGGCCGACGATTACATGACCAAACCGTTTGAGCCGGAGGAGCTGCTGGCCCGCATCCGCGCCATCACCCGGCGTCAGGGCGAGATGATTCTCGACGAGGTCAGCTTTGACGATCTGACGCTGGATCTGTCGACCTGCGATCTCAAATGCGGCGCAAAAACGATTCATCTCAACTTCAAGGAATTTGAAATTCTCAAGCTGCTGATGGCCAATCCCAAGGCCGCGGTGACCAAGGAAGACATCATCACCAAGGTCTGGGGCTACGATTCCGACGCCACCGACAATAATGTGGAGGCGTACATTTCCTTTCTGCGCAAGAAATTCTCGCACCTGAAGACGCGCGTAACCATCAAGGCTCTGCGCAAGGTCGGCTACCGCCTGGAGGCTGCGGAGCAATGCTGAGAAAACTCCAGCAAAAGGTCATCCTGATCAATATGGTGCTGGTCGGCTGCGTGCTCCTCAGCGTCATGGGCGCGGTGGTGCTGACCTCCTATTCGGAGGAAAAACATGAACTGCAGCGGGCGCTGCACCTGGCCATCAATGACGTCACCGGCAGCGAAGTGCTTCAGGGACGCGCCGGCGACGATTCCGGCGGCGGGATCGGCCGCGGCACCCCCGGGCGCCGACCGGCAAGCAGAGTGCCGACCTATACCGTGGTGTATCTGGATAACGGCAGCTCGACCGCGTCACGGTTCAATATGTCGCAGGGCAGCAGCAGCTTCGATTCTTCCACCATCGATCGCGCACTGCGGCTCGTCAAGAGTTCGAATGCGATGGGGGGAACGCTGAGCCAGTATGACCTCTGCTTCCGCAAGTACTATGTCTCCAACGGCGTAGTGATAGCTTTTGCCAGCACTACGCAGATGGAGACCCAGATGGTGCACCTGGTTACGCGCTGTATCGTGCTGTTCCTTCTCGCGATGGCGCTGCTGTTCGTGATCAGCTGGATGCTCGCGCGCATGGCGATCGCACCGGTGCGGCGGGCCTGGGGACAGCAGCAGCAGTTTGTCGCCGACGCCAGCCACGAACTGAAAACGCCGCTGACCGTGATTCTCGCCAATAACGACATCCTGCTCTCCCATCCGGAAGAGACGGTCGCGAATCAGACGCAGTGGGTGGAGAGCACCGACGAAGAGGCGCGTCATATGAAGAGTCTGGTCGACAATCTGCTCTATCTGGCGCGTTCCGACGCCAATCAGGCCAAGCTGGTATTTTCCGATGTGCCCTTCGGCGAACTGACCATGGATCTGGCGCTGCAGTTCGAACCGGTGGCCTTCGAGCAGGGCGTGGAAATCGATTACAGCGAGATCGACACCGAAATTCATCTGCAGGGAGATGTGACCAGACTCCGGCAGCTGGTGCACATTCTGGTTGACAATGCCTGCAAGTACGGGCGGGACGGGAAAATCGTCAAGATCAGCCTGCAGCGCAGCGGCAGCGGCTGCGCCCTCTCGGTGCACAACGGCGGGGCGCCGATTGCAAAGGAGGATCTGCCCCATATTTTCGAGCGCTTTTACCGCTCGGACAAATCCAGAACCAAGCGGGAACAGGAGAGCGGCTACGGGCTCGGACTGGCGATCGCCAAGACCATTGTCGAGGAACACAACGGCCGCATCGGTGTTTCCAGCAGCAGCGAGGAAGGAACAACGTTCACCGCGGAATTCCGCTGCGGCCGCGCGCCGAAAAAGAAGCAGTAGGCCGCTTCACGGCGCCTGCTTCGCCGCGGCACGCAGCTTGACCGCGCGGTCGAGAATCGCGCCGGCGACCTCGAGCTTGCTCATCTTCGGCAGTTCTTCGGCGCCGTCGGCCGTGAGCAGCGTGACGATATTGGTGTCTGCGCCAAAGCCGGCCCCGGCGGTGCGGAGGCTGTTGGCGACGATCATGTCGACGTTCTTTGCCTCCAGCTTGGCGCGGGAATTGGCCAGCAGATTCTGCGTCTCCATCGAAAAGCCGCAGACGAACTGATCGGGACGCTTTTGCTGCCCGAGGGCGGCGAGGATGTCGCGGGTGCGCTGCAGCGGGACGGACAGGTCATCGTCCCGTTTTTTTATTTTCTCGTCGTGCGGCGCAGCCGGCGTGTAATCGGCGACGGCAGCGGCCTTGAAGACAAAGTCGCAGTCGGGAAAGCGCTCCATCACGGCATCGTACATCTCCGCGGCGGACGTCACCGGCACAATCTCCACGAAGCGCGGCGGCGTCAATGCCGAGGGCCCGCTGACCAGCGTGACGTCGGCGCCGCGCCAAGCGCAGGCCCGCGCCAGCGCGTAGCCCATGCGGCCGCTGGAATGGTTGCTGAGGAAGCGTACCGGATCGAGCGCTTCCTGCGTCGGGCCGGCCGTGACCAGCACCCGCTGCCCCTCCATGTCGTGCGGCATCGCCAGGCGGCGGAGAATGTATTCTTCGAGTTCCTCCGGCTCCGGCATCTTGCCCCTGCCGACATCGTCACAGGCGAGGCGGCCGCTGGCCGGCTCGATCAGTTCAAAGCCGGCTTTGCCGAGGCGCCGCAGATTGTCCTGCGTGATCGGATTTTCGTACATCGCTGTATTCATCGTCGGGGCGGCCAGTTTGGGGCAGCGGGCCGCGAGCACCGTGGTGGTCAGCATGTCGTCGGCGATGCCGTGCGCCAGCTTGGCGAGAATGTCGGCGCTGGCCGGGGCGATGAGGATCAGATCCGCCCGCTGCGCGAGGGCGACGTGGGCGACGTTGAATTCAAACTGCCGGTCAAAGGTATCGACGAGGCAGCGCTGCCCGGTCAGCGTCTCGAAGGTCAGCGGCGTGATGAAGCGGCTGGCGTTGGCGGTCATCAGCACATGCACCTCGCAGTTCTTCTTTTTCAGTGCGCTGGCGAGCGAGGCGGTCTTGTAGGCAGCGATGCTGCCGCTGACGCCGAGCAGTACGGTTTTTCCTTGCAGCATGGCGACTCCTCCCTTGCTGTACTTCTGCGGATAGCTACGGTCGTTTTGCTGTCCCATTATACCATAGAACCGCCGGCTGCGGTACGGCTTTCGCCGCCGCCGTTCGTCAGTGGCGGCCGCGGCCGCCTTGTGGTATAATGCTATCGCAAAGCAGTCGTATCAGCAGGAACAGCGCGTGGCGCGCGGCGTCACGGCTGCGGAGGAAACCCATTATGTCAGAGAAGGAAACCCAAAGTTCCAACTTTATCCATAACATCATCGATGCCGACAATGCCAGCGGCAAGTACGGCGGCGAGGTCTACACCCGCTTCCCGCCGGAGCCCAACGGCTATCTGCACATCGGCCACGCCAAATCCATCTGTCTCAACTTCACCACCGCGGAGAAGTACGGCGGCCGCTGCAATCTGCGCTATGATGATACCAACCCGGTCAAGGAGGACGTGGAGTACGTCGATTCGATCGAGGAGGACATCCGCTGGCTCGGCTTCCGCTGGGAGAAAAAACTCTGGGCTTCCGACTACTTCCCGAAGATGTACGAGGCGGCCGTGGAACTGATCAGGAAGGGCAAGGCCTATGTCTGCGATCTCTCCGCCGAGGAAATCCGTGCCACCCGCGGCACGCTGACGGAGCCGGGACAGGAGAGTCCTTACCGCAGCCGCAGCGTGGAGGAGAATCTGCGTCTCTTCGAAGAGATGAAAGCCGGCCGCTACAAGGACGGCGAAAAGGTGCTGCGGGCGAAGATCGACATGAGCAGCCCCAACATCAATATGCGCGATCCGGTGATCTACCGCATCGCTCATGTGCCCCACCACAACACCGGTACCGAGTGGTGCATCTATCCGATGTACGATTTTGCGCACCCGCTCGAGGATGCCATCGAGGGCATCACCCACTCGATCTGCACGCTGGAGTTCGAGGATCACCGGCCGCTCTACGACTGGTCGCTGAACGAACTGGGATGGTGGAAGCCGCAGCCGCAGCAGATCGAATTCGCCCGCCTCAATCTCACCAACACGGTGATGAGCAAGCGTCTGCTCAAGGCGCTGGTCGACGACGGCACCGTCGACGGCTGGGACGATCCGCGGATGCCGACCATCGCCGGACTGCGCCGCCGCGGCTATACGCCGGCTGCGATCCGCGATTTCTGCGAGCGCATCGGCGTTTCCAAAGCCAACAGCACGGTGGAGATGTCGCTGCTCGAGCACTGCGTGCGCGAAGATCTGCAGGACAAGGTGCCGAGCCGCAATGTGGTCTTTGATCCGATCAAGGTCGTGATCACCAATTACCCGGAGGGACAGAGCGAGGAGATGGAGATCGAGAACAACCGCAGCGTGCCGGAGATGGGGACGCGCCGCGTGCCTTTCAGCCGCGAGCTCTACGTCGACGGCGCCGACTTCATGGAGGTGCCGGTGAAGAAGTACTTCCGTCTCTTCCCCGGCAACGAAGTGCGCTTCAAGGGTGCCTACTTCATCAAGTGCGAGGAGGTCGTCAAGAACGACGACGGCAGCATCCGCGAACTGCACTGCACCTACGATCCGGCGACCCGCTCCGGCCAGGGCGGCCAGGGCCGCAAGGTCAAGGGCACGATTCACTGGGTCGACGCGGCGACGGCGGTGCCGATCCGGGTGCGCCAGTACGGCTATCTGTACCTCGAGGACGAAAACGGGGAGCAGACGCTGAATCCGGATTCGGTGCGGGAAATGACCTGCTACGGCGAGCCGCTGCTCGCCGAAGCGCAGCCGGGCGAGCGCTTCCAGTTCTTCCGTCATGGCTATTATATCGCCGACAGCGAACTGACGACGGCGGAGGAGAAGGTCTTCAACAGCATCGTCGGGCTCAAGAGCAGCTTTAAGATCAAGAAGAAATAGACGGCGTGATGAACAGCGGACTGACGACGTCGCTGCCGGGCATTCTGGTCCTGATTCTTGGAGCCGTCGCGGCCGGCTTTCTCGCCGGCAGCGGCGCGGTATATCTGTTCAATCACCTGCCGGCCGCCTGGCTCGGTGAGACACAGCGGCAGCCGGGCGAGCAGCGCCTCTCCGGCTGGCCGTGGAAATACGCGCTGGCGGCGGCTTTCAGTGTCATCGGCATCGATCTGGCGGTGCAGGACTGGCGCTACGCGGCCGCGGCGCTGTCGGCCTGCTGGGTACTGCTGCTGCTGGGGCTGGCCGCCGGAAAATACCGCCGCGTGCCGGATCCGCTGGTGCTGCTGCTGGCTCTGACCGGGCTCGGCTTTGCGCCGTATCTCGACTGGCTGCGGCAGATGCTGCCCGGCGCTGCCGTCGGCGCCGGCGGCATGCTGGCGGTCGAGCTGATTCTCGCGCATCATCGCGGCACCGGCACCGAGGGCCTGCCGCTGACCCGCATGGGCGCGGCAATCGGCCTGATCGGCGGCTGGACCGGCATGGTCTGGACATATCTTCTCGGCGGGACCGCCTGCGGCATCGCCGCGGCACTGCGGCTGCGCCGCCGGAGACGTTCGGGCGAAGGAGAAAAGACCGTACCGAAACAGGCTGCACCGGATCGGTCCGCCGCGCCCGGCAAAGAGGAAGGCGCAGCCGGCAGCCGCAGCTTTGCGGCGGCCGCCGTGCCGTATTTCTGCGCTGCCGCGGCTTTCTATCTGGTGGTCGTGCAGCAGTTTTTGCAATAGGAGACAAGTAACGATGCTGACGGGAAAACAGAGAAGCTGGCTGAAGCGCCTGGCGCAGGACACCCCGGTGACGGTCTACATCGGCCGCAGCGGTCTGACGGAAACGATCCGGCACGAATTCGAAAACGGCTTTGAGAGCCGCGAGCTGGTCAAGGCCAAGATCCAGCAGGGATCGGAACTCGATCCCGCGGAGACGGCCAACCTGCTGGCGCGGGAACTGCGGGCGGAATTCGTCCAGGCGATCGGCCGCAAGTTCATCCTCTACCGGCGCTCCCGCCGCCGCAAAGAGCACATCGAACTGCCGGAGTAAAACATGGGAGAGGCCAGGGAACGCAATCTGCTGCTGACGATCAGCTACGACGGCACGCCGTTTTCCGGCTGGCAGCGACAGCCCGGACGGCCGACGGTGCAGGGCGAGATCGAACGGGCGCTGACGGAACTCTGCGGGCAGCCGGTGCGCATCGACGGCACCAGCCGCACCGACGCCGGCGTGCATGCCCTCGGGCAGCGCGCTTCTTTTCACGGCCGTTTCGGCATTCCCACCGCCAACCTGCGGCGGGCCTTAAACGACCGGCTGCCGGGCAGCATCCGCATTCTCGCGGTCGAGGAAAAGCCGCCCGGCTTTCACGCCCGCTACGACTGCTGCGGAAAGGAGTATCACTACCGGCTGGTCAACGGTCGCGGGCGCAGTCCGTTCCGCCGGCATTTCTGCTGGTATCTGGAGCGACCGCTGGATCTGGCGGCGATGCGGGAGGCGGCGCAGCGGCTCGAGGGCCGGCATGACTTTCGCTGCTTTCAGGCGGCCGGCGGTCAGGAGCGGGAATCCACCGTGCGGACGCTGTACCGGGTCCGGGTCGAGGAACTGCCGGCGACGGCTGCCGGCGACCCGGCCGCGGCCGCCGTGCCGTTCGATTCTGCCGCCGGGCGGGAGCTTCGTATTCGCACGGCCGGCGACGGCTTCCTCTATAATATGGTGCGCATCCTCGTCGGCACGCTCGTCGAGGTCGGCCTCGGCCGACGCGATCCCGCCGCCATCGACGCCCTTCTGGCGAGCCGTGACCGCACCGAGGCCGGTCCGACGGCCCCGGCCCGCGGCCTTTATCTGGCCGAAGTCTACTATGACCGCGCGCGGATGCTGCGGGGCTGACGGCGGGAGAAACTGCCGCCCAACGGCGGAGAAAAGGAGATCACAATGAAGAAGAGACCCAGCTGGGACGAATACTTCATGGAAATGGCGGAGCTGGCGGCGACCCGCTCAACCTGCCTGCGGCGGCAGGTGGGCGCGGCCATCGTACAGGACAAGCACGTCATCGCTACCGGATACAACGGCGCCCCGTCCGGCATTCCGCACTGCGCCGAGCGCGGCGGCTGCATGCGCGAGCAGCTCGGCATCCCCTCCGGGGAACGGCACGAGCTGTGCCGTGCTCTGCACGCCGAGCAGAACGCCATCATCCAGGCGGCAACGCTGGCGCAGAGCATCGAGGGCGCGACGATGTACGTCACCAATCAGCCGTGCATCATCTGCGCGAAGATGATCATCAACGCCGGCATCCGCCGGGTCGTCGTCAAGGACGGCTACCCCGACGAGTTCGCGGTGGAGATGCTCGAGGAAGCCGGGCTCAAGATCATCATGCTCGAGGACCTGCTCGAGACGCAGGACTGAATGATGCGAGACGGTGATGCAGAACTGCGCATCGGCGGCGTCCGCGGACCTGCGGATGCAGTTCAGGCCGCCGGTTTTGGCTGCCCGTGCTGTCGGTCAGTCCCGATCGGTTCTGATCAGTCCTGATCGATGCGGCGAATCAGATTCTTTACCCACTTGCGACTGTGAAAGCGATGCGAGAGGAAGATGCATTTGACAGCTTCCTCGAGTTTGACTGCCAGCACGCAGAAATAAACCGGCCAGTGAAATACCAGCGCACTGAGGAACGCCATCGGCACGCCGATGAACCAGACGGTGCTCAGCTCGGTGCACATCGCAAAGCGGGTGTCGCCGCCGGCGCGGAGAACGCCGGTGACGAGGATCGCGTTGTAGAGCACCAGCGCCATGGTGGCGCTGTAGACGAGCAGGATCAGAAAGGCGTAGTGGCTGCCGGCGGGCGTGAAATTGAAGAGGGAGATGATCGGGTGGGCGACGGCCATCAGCACCGCGCCGCAGAGAAAACCGAGCAGGGTGCCGATCCGCAGGATCAGCCGCGCCAGGGAGACGGCGCCCTCGGTATCGCCGGCGCCCAGCTTCTGTCCGACCAGAATCAGTGCCGCGTCGCCGACGCTGAAGGCGGCCATGATCAGCAGGTTCTGAATGGTTGTCGCGGCCTGCACGGCAGCGTAGGCGGTGATGCCGATGCGGGCGTAAGCGGCGACGTACAGCGAGGTGCCGACGCCCCACAGTGATTCATTGAGCGTCGTCGGCACGGCATTGCGCACGAGGCGGCGCACGAACGGCCGCGACCAGCCGAAAAAGCGGCGGAAATCATCGGCGAGGAGATTGCGGCGGGCGAAGACGACGAAGTACATGACGCAGAACTGCGCGCCGCGCGCAATCGCGGTCGCCAGCGCCGCACCGGTGACGCCGAGGGCCGGTGCGCCGAAGTGACCGAAGATCAGCACGTAGTTTAAGAATGTGTTGCTGACAAAGGCGACGATGCTGATGAACAGCGGCAGATGGGTCTGCTGGGTCGCCCGCAGGGCGACTTCAAAGGGCAGGATCATCGCCAGAAAGAGAAAGCAGGGCGCGCCGGTGCGGACGTAGTCACTGCCGATCTCGATGGTTTCGGGAATGTCGGTGAAGATGCGCAGGATGTACTGCGGGCCGAACAGGGAAACCAGAAAGAAGAGCAGTGCCATGCTCACGGTCACGATCAGCGCAAAGCCGACGGTGCGGCGGATGTGCGGCAGATCGCGGGCGCCCCAGAACTGCGCCATGAAGGTGGCGCAGCCGCCGCAGAAGCCGTAGCAGATCATGTAGAAAATCATGTAGATCTGCACCGAAACACCGACGGCGGCCAGCTGACTTTCGCCGAGACTGCCGACCATCAGATTGTCAACCAGATTCAACGAAGAACCGATCAGGCTCTGCAGGGCGATGGGGACGGCGACTTTGGCCAGAGTTTGATAGACTTTTTTATTGCCGATGCGGCTGGTGCGATGCTCGCGCTGCCCGCTTTTTTTCATTGAATTTCACGCTCCCTGCACCCATTCTATCATCTTCGGCAGGCAAAGAGAACAAAAAATTCTGACAGCAGCGGGGGGTGACAGCCGACGGCGGGTGTCAAAGCGCTCTGCACGGCGACGACGGGTGTCAAAGCGCTCTGCACGGCGACGGCGGGTGTCAAAGCGCTCTGCACGGCGACGGGTCCGGAGACAGCCGGCGCGGCAGCAATGTGCGTTTCGATTTGATTCCGCCGCGCTCGCCGCGGCAGCGCTCCGATGCCGGTCCGATGCCGGTTCAGGTAAACAGCGAGTGCAGCAGGATCAGCAGCAGGTTGTTGTCGTACAGGGGTTTGGCAATGCGGGAGCTGTTCAGCGAGGCGACGACGCCGTCGGTGAAGTCCGGTGCCATGAGGTTGATAAACGGCAGCAGCAGAAGCAGAAAGAGAAACACCAGAAAGGCGCCCTTGAGCAGCCCGATGAGCAGGCCGAAAATGCCGTCGACGACGCCGACGTGGCCGTTGTATTCTCTGGACAGCGTGTGCAGCACGATCCACAGCACTACCTTGATCAGCAGAAAGAGCACCACAAAGATGGTCAGCGCAAAGAGCAGATCGGCAAACGTGTCGGAGAGGTTGTCGGCAATGCCGCTGCCGACGCCGCCAAGCAGGGAACGGATGTTTTCGGGCAGACTGTTCTCGCTGGCCTCGATGCCGGTCAGCGAGGAAAAGCGATCGTTGAATCCGTCCTTCAGCCAGGCGTAGTAGGCGGTATTGGCCCTGACCCAGGGGCTGACATAGGGTGTGGCGAAAAAGGCTCCGACCAGTGCGACGATCCAGCCGACGGTGTGCACCAGGGTAAAGACGGCCCCGCGGACATATCCGCTGACGGCGCAGATGATCAGGATGGCCAGTATGATCAGGTCGAGTATCATGAATGCAGCTTTCCTTTCTTATTAACCTTGAAAATAATACCATAAAGCCCGGCGACGCGCAACTGCCGGGCCCACTGCGGGGTCGGCACGATGCCCTGCGTCGGTTTCGGCGCGATGCCGGGGCGGGACATGCGGCGACTCCGGCACGATGCCCTGCGTCGGTTTCGGCGCGATGCCGGGGCGGGACATGCGGCGACTCCGGCGCGATGCCCTGCGTCGGTTTCGGCGCGATGCCGCCGGCGATTGGCCGGTTCCATTGTTAAACTCTCAAAAAAGTCGCAAAATTTACCCGCAGGGGGTAGGGCGCATTTGCAGAAGAAGGTCTATAATCAGGACATACCGGATACGGTATATACCATTTCCCCTTTCACTAGCGACGGCCGGCTCGGGAGCCTCGGCTCTCCGTCCGGCCCTCTACCGATCAATAAAGGAAAGCGGAAAAACTATTCGAACTGTATGAGAAAATACAGCAAACATACAGGAAGATGTGCTGTTAGTGCAATATCTTATTTGTAAACGCGGGCTGCATATCCGGCGGAGTAAGGAGTGCTTATGACAACCTGCGGAGTGATTGTGAGATTGAGGAGGACGAGAGAAGAAAACCTGCTATTTGGCGTGCAGTCATTCGGGAAGAGAGAGGTCTGTCTGTATTTGCGTGCGGACACCCTCTCTTTTGCTGTGGAAAAGGAGGCGTGAATGAGAAGAAAGAAACTGAAAACCGATGTTTGATGAATACCATGTTTGAAAAGAGGAGGAAGAAATGTTGGCAATAAAGAAATGGAAACTGCTGCCGGCGCTGCTGTTATCCGCACTGCTGGCAGTGACGATGCTGCCGGTGCTGCCGGGGACGGTGAAAGTCGCCGGGGCGGCGTCGGTCGGGATCAACGCCGAGAATTTCCCGGATGAGAATTTCAGGGGATATGTTTCGAGTAATTTTGACACTGATAAGGACGGGAACCTGAGCGATGCGGAAGCGGCGAGGGTGCTGACGGTCAGCGTCGCCGGCAAGGAGATCAAGTCGCTGAAGGGCATTGAGGCGTTCCCGAAGCTGCGGGAGCTCGACTGCGGCTTCAACGAGCTGGATGTTATCGATGTTTCGAAGAACACGGAGCTCAGGAAGCTCTTCTGCTGGAACAACAGCATCACGGATCTCCATATCGAAAACCTTGCGAAGCTTACGGAGCTTTCATGTTCGAACAACAGCCTCGCGAGGATCGATGCCAGTCATAACAAAGAGCTCAAGATCCTCAGATGCGCGAACAACCAGATCGTGAAACTCGATGTGACCGGGAACCCGGCGCTCGAGCTGCTGTCGTGCGAGGGCAACCACCTGAGCAGTCTCGATGTCACGAAGAACAGCAAGCTGAAAGAACTTGGCTGCTCGGACGACATCACGGAGATGGACCTCAGCGGGAACCCGAATCTGAACAGGTTCGGCTGCACAAAGAAAGTAGAAAACAAGCCGCTCACGAAACTGAACCTCAGCGGCGCGGACAGCCTGGGAAAGCTCACGCTGAATAATTGCAGCATGGACAAACTGGACCTCAGCGGCAAAGCTTCGCTGGATGAATTCACCTGCAGCAACAGCAATATCGAGTCGCTCGATATTTCCGGAGCAAAAAACCTTCACCGGGTGGACTGCGAGTACAACGGGATCGGGTCGGTTAAGCTCGGCGGGAACGGGAACCTCTACCATCTCGGCCTCACCGGGAACCGCCTGACGTCTCTCGATGTCAGCGAATGCCCGAAACTGACGGAGCTCCGCGTCTCGGACAACAGGCTGACGTCTCTCGATGTCTCGAACAACCCGGAACTGACGGAAATATTCTGTCGGCGGAACAGACTGCAGAAAATCGATGTCAGCAAGAACAATAATATGCGCCAGCTCCACTGCGATTACAACAGGCTCGGGGAACTGGTCATCGGCACATTGCCGGAGTTCAGACTGCTGAACTGCCAGGGCAACAGGCTCCACAGCCTGGAGCTCGGCGGCACGACGCAGACGATGTCTTACAACGGCCAGGAGCAGGTTGACACGGTCAGCGCGGAAAAAACTGAGGACGGGTACATCATCGACCTGAAAAAAGATCTCGGCATTGATGTATCGCGCGTGAAAGTAACGGAAGTTAAAGGCGGGACGTACGACAAAGACGCCGGCAGGGTCGTATTCAGCGACCCCCTCAGCAATGCTGCGTTCTTCAGGTATGTTTACAATACGAACAGGCCGGGGGCGGATCTTAGCGTAAAGATCAATGCGAATGCGACGCCGCTCATTTCGACCGGCGCGCTCGCGGATGCGAAGCAGAATTCGAAATACAGGACCTACCTCGATTCGACCGCAGAGGGCTGCACCTGGAAGATCGTTGACGGCAGCCTTCCGGACGGACTGGTTCTCCACCCGACGACGGGCGAGATCAGCGGGACCCCGAAAGCGGAAGGAACATTCAGCTTTACGGTCGAGGTCAGAAAAGGGACCGCTTTTTCAACAAAGGCAATGTCGCTGAACGTCGCCCCGGAAAAGACGGCCGTATCGGTCAGGATTCTCACGGAATCGCTTCCCGCGGGCACCGTGTCAACGGCATATGAAGCGGGGCTTCAGGCCGAAGAGCAGCCGGCCGGTGATCCGGGCGTGAAATGGAGCATCGTCGGCGGAGCGCTTCCGGACGGACTGTCGCTCGATGAAGCGACCGGCATGATCTCGGGAACGCCGGCAAAGACCGGTACATTCACGTTCACGGTCAAGGCGGAGAAGGGAACTGCATCCGACACCGCGGAATACTCGATTGCGATCGATCCCGGGACGGTGGTCCCGGAACCGGGATCCGCCGAGCAGAACATCACTGTCGATATTGATAAAATCCAGACAACCAAGGGCGAAAAAGACCCTGCGGGTTCATTGTACGGCATGCTGCGCCTGAGATATACGAAGACGAGTTCCAGATCCATTTCGATGAAATGGCAGAAAGTGGCGGGAGTCAAGACATATGCTGTCATTGCCGGCAGATGCGGCGGTTCGTACAAAGTCCTGAAAAGGACGACAGGAACTTCGTTCAAAGCTGTGCGCGCGGCAGGCAAGAAGCTGAAGAAAGGCAGGTATTATAAGTTCATCGTAGCGGCTTACGATAAAGACGGGAAACGCATTGCTGTTTCCAAGACGATCCATGTCGTTACGAAGGGCGGAAAGTACGGCAACTACAAGTCGGTCAAGTTCCGCAATGTAAAGAAGGGCAGAAAAACGCTCAGAACCGGCAAGAAGTTCAGAATCAAAGCCCGGGCCGTGAAGACTTCGAAGAAGCTGAAAGCGCGCCGGCACCGCGGCATGAGATTTGAATCCTCGAATCCGAAGGTCGCGGCTGTGACGAAGACCGGCACGGTCACCGCAAGAGCGAAGGGCAAGTGCACGATCTACGCCTATACGCAGGACGGCAGGTCTGCCGGTGTCAGCATTACGGTGAAATAAGAAGGAGAAACGGAAATGAAACTTAAGCAGACAAAAAAGATCTCTGCATTGCTGCTGTCGGTGCTCATGACAGTTGTCATGATGCCGGCTCTGCCGGGTGCGGTGAAAGTTGCCGAGGCCGCATCGGTCGCGGTGGATGCGGAGAATTTCCCGGATGACAGTTTCCGGAAATATGTATCCGAACACATAGACAAAGACGGCAGCAAGGATCTGTCAGATACGGAGATCAGCAGTGTCGCGGAGATCGACGTCTCGGACTCCGGGATCGAAGATCTTAAGGGAATCGAGAAATTCCCCGAGCTGAAGAGGCTCGTCTGCAGCGACAATAAGCTGAAGTCGATCGACGTCGGCAGCAATGCGAAGCTCAACGGTCTCTTCTGCGACGGGAACGGCCTGAAGGAACTCGACCTGGCGAACCTCTCGCAGCTGTACAGACTGGACTGCGGCGGGAATGAACTGGAAAAACTGGATATCGCAAAGAACGAGCATCTCGTCTCGCTCAAGTGCGACCGGAACAGGCTCAAAGAGCTCGACCTTTCGGGCCACTATGAGCTGGGCTCTGTGAACTGCGAAGCCAACGAACTGACGAAGCTGAATCTGGGGGGCTACTACCTCAGGCAGATGAACAGCCTCGACTGCAGCGATAATAAGCTTGACTGGATCTATGTCAAGACGCTGAAGAACATCAAGGAACTGGACGTCAGCAATAACCGGTTCGGTTCGCTGGATCTGGTGAAGAACACCGAACTCGAAAGCCTGGACTGCAGCGGGAATCAGATGACGTATATCAGCAATCTGGCCGTGTGCAAAAATCTTCGCACGCTGAACTGCGCGAACAATGAACTGAACCGACTCGACGTCAGCGGCAATGCGGAACTGGTCAATCTGTACTGCTATAACAACATGCTGCTCACCCTGGATTTGAGCGGAAACAACGAACTCGAAAATGCAGAGGTGTCGTACCAGAAACGGACAAAGGTTCTCAGAAGAGCCGACGGAAAGTTCGTTCTCGAGGCCGGGGAACTGAGCGGTGTCGACGCCGGCAGGATCGTGCGCGCCTCGGCGCACAACGGGACGTTTGAAGACGGGAAGTTCATATTCGACAGCCCGCTCTCGAACAATGCGTTTGCGGAATATTCGTATGACACCGGTTCCAAGAATGGGATCGAGATGGGCGTCAGGCTGGCGGTCAGCGCGGCGCCGCAGATTGTGACGGAAGAACTTCCCGGCGGCAGAGCCGCGGAAAAATACAGTACCGCTCTCGCGGCCGATGTCAGAGGCTGCGACTGGAGGATCAGCCGGGGCGAACTGCCGGAAGGTCTCGGGTTCAATGATGAAACCGGGGAGATCAGCGGCACGCCTGTCGCGGCAGGCCTCTACAGGTTCTCTGCGCGAGCATGCAGGATCGAAGAATCACCGGAGAAAGAATTCACCATCGCGGTCAGTCCCGTCATCGTGACGCCGGCAAAACTGCCGGTCGGATGCGAGAACGAGAAATATGAAACCGCACTGGAAGCGAAGGGCTTTGAAGGACAGACCGGGGTGAAATGGAGCCTTGCGGACGGAGCACTGCCGGAGGGACTGTCTGTCGATGAAGAGACCGGCAGAATTGCCGGGACGCCCGCCAAAGAAGGCGAATACAAGTTCGCGGTCAGAGTCGAAAAGGACGGCGTATCGGATACGAAGGAATTCACGCTCGCTGTCGGGGCCGCGGCAGTTGTCCCGGATCCGGGAACGTCGGAGGAAAACATAAAAATCGATATTGGCCGGATTGAAACCACGCCGGGAGAGAAGGACCCCGCGGGTTCGCTGTTCAGGATGCTCAGGCTGCGTTATACGAAAACGACCTCGAAATCCATTGCGATGAAATGGCAGAAAACGACGGGCGCGAAGACCTATGTCGTCATGGCCGGACTGTGCGGCGGAAGATACAAGGAACTCAAGCGGACGACGAAGACCTCGCTGAAGACCGCGCGTGCCGCCGGCAAAAAGCTGAAGAAGGGCAGGTACTGCAAGTTCATCGTCGCGGCCTACGACAAGGACGGAAAGCGCGTCGCCGTTTCGAAGACGATCCACGTCGTCACGAAGGGCGGAAAATATGGCAACTACAAGTCGGTCAAGTTCCGCAATGTAAAGAAGGGCAGAAAAACGCTCAGAACCGGCAAGAAGTTCAGAATCAAAGCCCGGGCCGTGAAGACTTCGAAGAAGCTGAAAGCGCGCCGGCACCGCGGCATGAGATTTGAATCCTCGAATCCGAAGGTCGCGGCTGTGACGAAGACCGGCACGGTCACCGCAAGAGCGAAGGGCAAGTGCACGATCTACGCCTATGCGCAGGACGGAACATTCGCCAGAGCGACACTGACCGTGAAGTAGCTGCGGAAAGAGCATCGGGTAAATCTCGGCAGACAACAGCAGTCACCAAGAGCCTTTCCGTGATGGCACGATCATCACGGGAAGGCTTTTCTACTGCCGGGCTTTCGACGCGATCGGTCATCTCATGCAGGAATTTCTGCGCTTTCAGCGCGATCGGTCGCCCCGGACTGCCGAATTTTCAAAAAATATCGCAAAGACTACCCGCAGGGGGTAGGGCGCAATTTCTGATAAAGGCCTATAATTAAAACATAGCAAATCCGATATTGACAACCCCCCCTATATAATTGACGGCCGGTTCGGGGCTCTGCAGTGTATTAGCTGTCGGCGCAGTCGGAGCGGCCGTCGCACCTTCATCAGAGGGGAGTTGTGCATATGAATCGGCCGCAGCAATGAACTTCAGGAGGGTAAGGAGTAAAACGGCGGTGAAGTAAGAAAGAAAGAAAGGAAGAGGGGGGCTGTTATGAAATCAGCCGGACGCAGGAGATATGACGCTATAATGAAGCTGAGCCTCGCGATTGTAATGGTGTTCTCAATCGGAGCGATGCTGCCGTGCGCCGCCTCGAAGGCTTCCGCCAAAGAAGCGGGCGGAACCGCCTCCGCAGCGGAGGATCGCGGCGAAAGTGCGTCCGCCGGGAAGAGGGGGAGTATCTTTGATTACTCCGGTTCTTCGCGGAAAAAAGCGTTCGCAAGAGGTGCTTTCCGTTCTTCTTTCGACCTGCGCAGCCGCGGGGTCGTCACACCCGTTAAACTCCAGAGCCCGTGGGGCAGCTGCTGGGCGTTCGGCGCGATTGCCGCGTCGGAGAGCAGCATTCTGACGGATCTTAACAAGACCTACAGCCAGACCGGACTGGACCTGTCCGAACTGCAGCTCGCATGGATGGCGGGAACGCCGTCGCCTGTTAACGGAGGATATGAGGGAAGAACTCCCGTCGGAACCGGTGATGAGAGGATTGAGAATATTATGACCGGCGGGAGTTCCTATTTAGCTACCTCCGTGCTCGCGAGCGGTACGGGCCCCGTGTCCGAGAGCGCCGTTCCGTACAGGAACAAGACCGGCGAAAACAACGGATATAACTATACCAAGAACGGAGACTGGTCGGTCTCCGAATCCTGGAGATATAAACAGGATTACAGGCTGAAGGAAAGTTCCATACTCCCGTCCGCGGCGAAGAACGCTATGCAGGGCGTCAATGCGCTGAAGAGCGAACTCGTCGCCGGGCGCGGAGTGGAGATCAGCTACTATTCCAACAACAGCGACTATTTCAACAGAACGAATGCCGCCTACTACTGTAGCAAGGCAAAGACGACGAACCACGCCGTCTGCATTGTCGGCTGGAACGACAGCTACAGCAGCTCAAACTTCAAGAGCGGCAACCAGCCGCCGGGCAGCGGCGCATGGCTCGTGAAAAACAGCTGGGGCGCGTCGACGAATTCGTTCCCGCACAAGAGCTGGTACGGGATCAAGGATGAGAACGGAAATTACACGGGATATTTCTGGCTGTCCTACTATGACAAGTCGCTGAACAACGGGACGACGTTCCGCTACGATACGGAAGAATCAAAGTACAGCGGTCTGTCGTTCGACATCGCGCAGAACGATTATCTGAACAACCTGATCCTCGATGCCGACACAGTCGAGAAATCGAAGCCGACAACGATGGCGAACGTCTTTACGGCACCGCGAAAATGCACGATCGAATCCGTTTCGTGCATCACGCTCGCGCCGCAGACGCAGGTCCATTACGAAGTATACAGACTGAAAAACAGTTTTGAGAATCCGCGGGACGGGACGAAGATCGCCGACTTCACGAAGACCTACAGTTACGGCGGTTACAAGCGCGAAAAACTCAATTCTGATTTCCTGCTTTCTAAAGGAGACAAATACAGCGTTGTCGTGACTGAGAAGACGGCGGAAGGCAAGTACACCACGCTCGTCGAAATGGGGCAGAACAAGGCCGGCAAGAACTGGTTCAACGGATTCTGCGACAGATGGGGGAAATTCTACTCCGCTCTCAAGAACGCAAAAGTCAGATACTATTACAGCGGCAGCCTCGACCGGGGCGAAAGCTTTACGTGCACGAACGGGAAGTGGCAGGACTACGTCAGCTATGTGAACGCGAACGTTTACGACCAGGTCGGGAGCTACTTCGCGCAGATGGCGTCCGAATACAGCGGCGTCAGCGAGAGCATCATCCGCGGGCTGCTCAACTCGATCGGGCAGAGCTCTCTGAAGAAATACGTGACGGTAGACAACTATCCGATCAGAGCATATACGCAGGATGCATACAGCATCGGCTACGTGCTGAACGGCGGCGAAAACGACAGCCGCAATCCTTCCTCATATATTCCCAACAACGTGGTGCAAAACGGCGCTGTTTCGCTGTATGATGCCTCCATGTCCGGCCGCGTTTTTTCCGGCTGGTACCGGAACAGCAGCTTCAGCGGAGAAAAAGTGACAGAGATCGACCGCGACGAGAGCGGCGATCTTACACTCTATGCGAAATTCGAAGATGAAGAGTACACCGTGACGCTGGACCCGAACGGGGGAACGGGCGGAACCGGAAGCGTTGACGCCATATATGACGCTGACATGCCGGACGTCGAAAGCCTTCCGCAAAGGGTCGGATACAGGTTCACAGGCTTCTATGACAGCAGAGAGGGCGGCACGCAGTATTACGACGAAAACGGCTGTGGCGTCAGGACCTGGGACCGGAACAGCGACGGTGAGCTGTATGCGCACTGGAGCCCCGTGGAGTACAGCATCAGCTATATTCTCAACGGCGCCGGCAGCGACGCCGGAAATCCGGATAAATATACCGTCGAAAGCGAGACGATTTTCCTCAAGGGTCCGGTGAAGACCGGATATGAGTTCAAAGGCTGGTTCCTGAATCAGGACTTTGAGGGCGAACCGGTGACGATGATCCCGTCCGGCAGCACGGGCGACATGACGCTTTATGCGAAATTCACCGGCGGGAAATACAACGTCGCGCTCAACCCGAACGGCGGTGCCGGCGGCACGGAGAGCGTCGAGGCGATTTACGGCTCCGATCTGCCGGAGATCGGCAGCCTGCCGGTGCGGAACGGATACCGTTTCCTCGGCTGCTATGACGAAAAGACCGGCGGCACGCAGTATTACGACGAGAACGGTCATGGCGTCAGGACCTGGGACCGGAACAGCGACGGTGAACTGTATGCGCACTGGAGCCCGGTGGAGTACAGCATCAGCTATATTCTCAACGGCGGTTCGAACGATCCCGCCAACCCGGCCGGCTATACGGTCGAGAGCGAAGACCTCGAGCTCAAGCCCGCCGCACGGGAGGGCTGTGCATTCCGGGGATGGTTCACGAGCGCAGACTTTGCAGGAACGCCGGTGACGGCGATCCCGCACGGGACGACGGGCGATCGGCAGCTTTATGCGAAATTCGAACGGGCGAAATACACGGTGAAACTCGATCCGAACGGGGGCGCCGGCGGGGAAGAGAGCGTCGAGGCCGTATACGGGTCGACGCTCCCGGATCTGGAGAGCCTGCCGGAGAGGGAAGGATATACATTCCTCGGCTGCTATGACGAAAAGGCCGGCGGAACCCGGTACATCGATGAAAGCGGCCGCGGGATCAGAGCATGGAACACGGCCGCCGGCGGAACGCTGTACGCGCACTGGAGCGCTGTGAATTACAGCATCGAATACGTGCTCAACGGCGGTATCAATGATCCGGAAAATCCCATTGTTTATTCGGCCGCCAGCGGTGAGATCCGCCTCCGCCCGGCAGTCCGGAAAGGCCATGAATTCACTGGCTGGTATGAGAGCGCAGACCTTTCGGGCAGCGCTGTTGACAGGATCGGTTCCGGCAGCACCGGCGCCAGGAAGTTCTACGCCGGATTTGCGCCGGCGAAATACAAGGTGACGCTGGACGCGAACGGCGGAACCGGGGGCGCGGCGCAGGTGGAAGCTGTTTACGGAACGATTCTGCCGAATCTCGAAAGCATCCCGGAGAGAAAGGGATACAAGTTCCTCGGCTACTGCTCCACGAAGGACGGCGGCACGATGTACTACGATGAGGGCGGCAAAGCAGCCGCGAAGTGGGACCGGACCGAAGGATCCGTGCTCTACGCGATCTGGATGAAAGCCGAAGAGGAGGAACCGGCCGGATTTGAGGACACGGGCGATAACAAAGAGCCCGGCAAGTCTGAGTTCGGCGTGCTGCGGCTCCGCTATACGAAGGTGGGAAAACGCAGCGTGGCGCTCAAATGGAACAAGGTGCGCGGCGCTGAAAAATATATTGTCTATGCGAACAGATGCGGCACCCGTTATAAATTCAAGGTGTCGAAAACGACGGCGGCCGGATCCTGGAAGGCGGCACGTGCTGCCGGGAAGAGGCTGAAGGAGGGCAGATATCACAAGTTCTTCGTGACAGCTCTCGATAAGGGCGGCAATGTGCTGGCCGTCTCGAAGACGGTGCACGTTGCGACCAGGGGCGGAAAGAAAGGTAATTTCCGATACGTCAGGGTCACGAATGTGAAGAAGGGAAAGGCAGTCCTGAAGGCCGGTCAGACGTTCAGACTGAAGACAAAGTCGATCCGCGAGTCGAAGAAGCGCAAGGTTCAGATTCACCGCCCGACGTATTTCGAATCCTCGGATCCAGCCGTCGCGACGGTCGGCCTGAAGAGCGGAAAGATAACGGCCCGCGGAAAAGGGCACTGCTATATATACGTGTATTCACAGAGCGGGAAATACGCCCGTGTGAACATAACAGTAAAGGAATAGGTGTTTGCGGATCCGGGAGAGAGCTTGAACAGAGAGGAGGAACAGTACAGCCTTCCGGTGATCCGGTGAGCGCCCGGCGACCTGCCGCCGGCGGTCATACCGATACGTGCAGGAAAAAATTATACTTGAAAAGGAGGATATAATGAGAGGACGAGCAAAGGCATTGCCTCGAAGTTTCGCGATACTGCTGTGCATCGTGACGGCTCTGGTGTTCATGCCGACCCTGCCCGGCGGGCAGGCGAGTGCCGCGAGCGTCGCTATCAACAGCACGAACTTCCCGGATACTACTTTCCGGCAATATGTAATACAAAACTTTGACGACAACAGCAACGGTTATTTGTCAGATGGAGAAATAGAGGGTGCGACAGCGATTTATCTTCATGGCACCCGTCGTGTTCCCCATGAAGTAAAAAATCTAAAGGGTATCGAATATCTGACATCGCTTCAAATACTGGACGCCAGCTATGGGAAGATCGAAAACTCTCTGTCTCTTACTGGTTTCCCGGATTTATTTGAGGTAGATTTACGGTACAACAATATATCTGACCTTCATCTGAAATCCCTTCCAGCCTTAAAAACTTTATATTGTTATGGCAATGAGAACATGAAATCCGTTGATTTTACAGGCACGTTTGAAAAATTGGAGACTTTTCAAACATCGTATTGTGATAATCTAAAGAGCCTGACTATAAAGCAAATGCCAGCGCTAAAGCATTTGGGCGTAAGCGGTTGTGATGAACTAACGAATTTGACGGTCAACGCCGCAAATTTGGAAAGTCTCGACGCGTCTTTCAATAACAGACTGCAGACAATGACTTTAAACTGCAGTAATAACAAGCTCGAATCAATTGATATTCGTAGCAGTTATGAATTGAAGACGATAAATACGAACAGTTCACTAAATTCTATAACGTATTTTAACGCTGAAAGTTGTAAAAAACTTGATGACACCAGCGTTGATTTTCTTAAACGTCAAACTAATTTAGAAGTGCTGTGGATTTACGGCTGCAAGAACGTCTCTATTAAAGGAAGAAATTTTCAGAGGTTTGAAAAGCTTACCCATTTAAAAATTGGGGATCTCAAAGACTCAGATCGAACACTGGACCTCTACGGTTGTAAAAGTCTTGAGGATGTTTACATTATAGATATGCCAAATATCGGGACCCTCTTCTTACCTGATAATTTAAAAAATGTGCTTTTGAGTAAAATGAAAAGTCTGCTAGCTCTCAATTTGCATTCAAAATCAACATTAGAAGAGTTGGATATAATTCAATGCCCGAGAATTACAGACATCAATGTAGACAGCGATTACAGAAAATTAAATGCTGTTTCGGTCTCTGAGACTCCCGTAGGCAACACGCTCTGGTATTCCAAACTGGGCAGTACGCTGGAGCAGTTAACGCTTGTCGACACGGAAACGACCGATCTTTCACTGGGCAGTAACACGGCACTAAAGCATCTTCGATGCAGCGAAAATCGTCTGCAGACACTGAATGTCAAGGGAAACAAAAACCTCGAGACACTCAACTGTTCGAATAATCTCCTTGAGAAGCTGGATCTTTCACAAAATACCAACCTTCTCAAGCTGGAGTGCGCCGGGAACAGGATCCCCAACCTGGATCTATCAAAGAATACTAAGCTGACAACAGCAGGTGTTGGCTACGCCCACAATCCTCTTAGTGTCGGATATAGTTCGAAAACCTTACAGCAGAAACTCGGTATACAGGCGAAATACAATCGAAAAACCAAGAGGATGGAAGTAAACAAAAGTGACCTGGAAAATGCAGGGATTCGCACCGTAAATGTCGACCCCGAAGACAGCTCTGTGAGCGGCCCAGGAGCTGCGCGGGAGGGCTTTACATACTCGTTCGATTCACCTATGCAGTATGATGGTGGCTGGTGGATGTACAGCATCAAGGTGCAGGTCAATACAAAAGACCCGGTGAATATGAAGATGCCGGTCACCTTGGCCGTTACACCCAAAGAGGAAATTATTACGGAAAATCTCCCGAGCGGAAAAGTCCAGACAGATTATGACGCATTCTTAGAGCGCAGTAACGATGCTGTTATAGACGTAGTCATCAGCAATGGTAACCTGCCTGATGGTCTAATGACTACCCAAGACTATTTGAATTGGCCTTATGGCTCGATCAATATTTACGGAACACCGGAGAAAGACGGCAGGTACACTTTCAAGGTGCAGTCCACTTCGAGAGTCGGCTCGGACGAAAAACAGTACACGCTGGTGATCGGCCCGAAGATCAAAGAGACACAGTCATGGGGATCGCCCAAGGTCGGATCGGCATATGATTACCAGGTGCAGAAAGAAAAAGGTGTTTCCAATGGAACCTGGTCCAAGACTGCAGGATCTCTTCCGAATGGGCTCAGTTTCGATACCGGGGCCGGAAGACTCCACGGAACCCCGGACCAGGACGGGAAATATGAATTCACGCTGAAATTCAAAAATGACTACGGCGAAGACGTGATCTCAAAGAAAGATTTCACGGTAGCGCCGGCAGTGAAAGAAGCAGACCTCGCAACCGCAAGAATGGGAACGGGATACGCTGCAACACTGAATACTCGTGGAAAATGCACGGAGGACGACAGCGCCAAATGGAGCCTCGCTGACGGCAAGCTGCCGGACGGTCTCACCCTCAACGCAAAGTCCGGAAAGATCAGCGGCAGTCCGCAGAAGCCGGGAACATATAACTTCTCGGCGAAGTTTACAAACAAATACGGATCGGATACGAAACAATTCAGCATCACGGTCAAGGCGTCCATCAAGACGGACAGCAGCCTTCCTGCGGCAAAGCTCGGCAAAGAATATTCAGAGACGCTGGAGATGCCGGAAGGCACGGACCCGGGCACCTGGTCGGTCGCGCAGGGCAACCTGCCGGAAGGCCTGAAGATCGACGCGGGAAGCGGCAAGATCAGCGGCTATCCGAAGTCTGAGGGAACCTATAAATTCAAGGCATCCTATACGACAGACAAAGAGGAATACAGCAAGATCTTCACGATTAAGGTCGGACCTGCGATCAGCACCGACGTTCTGCCGAACGCGAAGAAGGACAGCGCGTACAGCGCGTCTTTGGCAACGTATCCGGGAACGACGCACGGTACATGGTCCGTGAGCGGCAAGCTCCCCGAAGGGCTCGCGCTCAACGCGGAGACCGGCAAAATCACGGGAACACCGGAGAAGACCGGAACGTACTCGTTCATGGCCACGTTCCAGAATAAGTATGGTAAAGACAGCAAGATGCTGAACATCAACGTCACGGAAGTCGATACGGTCGTGACGGCGCTGCCGGACGGGAAGAAGGGCTCCGTTTACTCGGTCGTCCTGGCTCCGCCGGTATCCAAGAAAGGAAACTGGAAAGTATCCGACGGAAGCCTGCCTGACGGACTCACGCTCGACTATCTGACCGGAACCATCAGCGGAATACCGTCGAAAGAAGGAGACTACAGCTTCACGGCGAAGTTCACGACGATTGACGGTGCGACGGAATACAAGTACACAATTAAGATCCTCGGCGCGGACGCGCTCGAGATCGCGACCGATCAGGTCCTGCCGGAAGGCACACTGGGATCGGATTACAGCGCAGAGCTGAGGATGAAAGACGGTACGGCCGCCGGAACCTGGAGCCTTGAAAACGGCAAACTGCCGAAAGGCCTCAGCCTGAACAAGGATACCGGAGTGATCAGCGGCGTACCGGAACAGGACGGTCTGTTCGAGATCGAAGCGACCTTCACGAACGCTGCGGGCACGGCGACCGGAAAGTTCATGATCAAAGTCATGCCCGCGATCAAGACGGACGCGCTGCCGGGCGTGAAAGTCGGAGAACAATATTCCAAGACTCTGGAGACCTGCACCGGAGCGAGCGAAGGTATCTGGTATATCGACGGAAATCTCCCGGCGGGACTCAGTCTCGACCAGAAAACCGGGAAGATCAGCGGTATACCGACCAAAGCGGGTGTCTACGATTTCATCGCCAGATTCGCGAATGAGAACGGAACCTGCAGCAAACTGCTCGAGATCAAGGTGTGGGAATCTTCCGGCATCGCTGCGATGAAGAACGGAAAAGTCGGGAGCCCGTATGAAGCATATCCCGCGAGCTCCATCGGCTCGGGCACATGGAGCGTGGAAACCGGGAGCCTTCCGGACGGACTTGATATTGACAAGTCGACGGGAAGAATCCACGGAACCCCGACGGTCGAAGGCCACTACGAATTCACGCTCAAATGCACAGAGACAGGAGGTGCATTCAGCAGAGACCGTTACTCGATCGATATTCTGGCGAAGGACGGACTCAGCATCCTTACAGATCAGATCCTGCCGAACGGACTCGTCAAGAGTGATTACGACTTCCAGATGGAGGCCTCGGAAAGCACCGGCATCACATGGAGCATTGTCAGCGGCAAACTGCCCGAAGGTCTGACACTCAACCTGGACGGCAGCATCACCGGCAGACCGACAGCGGCCGGAACGTATCCGTTCGAACTCAAATGCACGAGCGGCAGCGAAAGCGCAGTCAAGAAATTTGTGATCACGGTGGATCCCGTCTCGGTGAGCATCATCTCCAAGGAAGATCTCCCTGTCGGCTATGTCGGCAAGGACTACAGCAAGACACTCGAGGCAGACGCCTCTGAACCGGGAACCTGGACGGTCACAAAGGGAGTACTCCCGGAGGGTCTCAGCCTGGACAAGGATACCGGAGTGATCAGCGGCAAACCGCAGAAGATCGGTAAAGAAACCTTCACCGTGGAGTTTAAAAACGACGACGGGACCGATGAAAAAGAATTCACCCTCGCCGTCAAAGCGGTGATCAGCACAGAAAGCGCTCTGCCGGACGCGAAGATCGGAGAGCAGTATTCAGAGACGCTGGATAAGCCGGAAGGAACGGAACCGGGCAAATGGTCGGTGTCGGGCGGCACGCTGCCGGACGGACTGACCATCAATCCGGGAAGCGGAAAAATCAGCGGCTATCCGGAGTCGGAAGGCACCTACACGTTCCGCGCGACATACAGCACGGACGGAGAAGCTGTGAGCAAGACGTTCCGGATCAAGGTCGGACCGGCGATCAGCACGGACGTGCTGCCCGACGCGAAGAAGGGCAGAGCATACAGTGCCGCGCTCGAGGTGAGACCGGGTACGACGAACGGCACCTGGTCCGTGAGCGGGAATGTCCCGGAAGGACTGAAGCTCAACAACAAGACAGGTAAGATCAGCGGAGTGCCCGCAAAGGCGGATCAGTACTCGTTCATGGTCACGTTCAGAAACAAGTACGGAGAAGACAGCAGAGTTCTGGATATCAACGTACTGAAGGACGAAGTGATCGTCAAGGCTCTTCCGAACGGACGCACAGGAAAGGAATACGCGACCATGCTCGCGGCTCCGAGCGCCGAGAAGGGCAGCTGGGAGATGTCCGAAGGAAGTCTCCCCGAAGGGCTCACACTCGATCAGACGAGCGGCCTCATCAGCGGCACGCCGACAAAAGCGGGAGAGAGCAAGTTTACGGTAACGTTCACAGACGGCAAAGAGACGTACAAGTTTATTTATACGATCAAAATCCTCGACGCAGCCGCGCCGGAAATCTCGATCGTAACAGACTCGGCGCTGCACAAGGGGAAACTCGGTTCGGCCTATGACGCAGAACTGAAGGTTTCCGAAGAAACAGGCGCAGGCAAGTGGTCCGTCCTCAAGGGCAAGCTCCCCGCCGGACTCAGTCTCGGCGGAGACGGCAGAATCAGCGGAACACCGCAGGAAGACGGCACGTTCGAATTCAAGGCCGAATTCAGGACCGGTTCCGCGTCCGCCTCGCGGACCTTCATCATGAAGGTGGAGCCGCAGATCAAGACGGGCGTTCTCCCGGGCGCTGTATCCGGTGAGAAGTATACAAAGATTCTCGAAACATATGAAGGCGCGGCCAAGGGCGTATGGTATGTCGAAGGAACGCTTCCCGAAGGGCTCACACTCGATTCCAAAACGGGAACGATCAGCGGCACTCCGACGCAGGAAGGCATCTACGACTTCATCGCAAGATTCGCGAACAGAAACGGCAGCGACAGCAGACTGTTTGAGATCGTTGTGGACAAGAGCACGCTGAAAATGAATTTCAGAGACGGCAAAGTCGGCAGAGCTTACGAATACTATCTGGCCGGCAGCGGCGCGTGGAGCCAGGAAGAGGGAACACTCCCCGAAGGCCTTGCGCTCGACAACGCCACCGGAAAGATCTACGGTACGCCTGTCAAAGAAGGTTCTTACAGCTTCCGGCTGAAGAACGACGGGCACACCTTCGACTGCAGCATGAAGATCCTGGCGAAGGACGCGCTCAGCATAACGACAAATGACGTACTGCCGAGAGGCATCGTCGACGGAAAATACGAAGTGCTGCTCGAAGCGTCGCAGAGCGAAGGACTGATCTGGAAGGTGGATTCGGGAGAACTGCCTGCAGGACTCGTACTCGGCGAAAACGGAAAAATCTCCGGTATGCCTCAGAAGGCAGGAACATCCTGCTTCACAGTGAAGTGCATCAGTGAAGAAGGCGACAGCGCAGTCAAGGAATTCGCGATCACGGTCGATCCGGCTGAGATCACGATAGACCCGGTACTGCCGGGCGGCGATACCGGTGAAGATTACAACATCGATATCTCAGTCGACGATAACAGCAACAAGCCGGGTAAATGGACCGTCACGGACGGAGAGCTTCCTCCGGGCATGCATCTCGATCAGAACACCGGCGAGATCACGGGAACGCCGACCAAGCCGGGAGATTACGATTTCTCGATTACCTACACGAACGAACACGGCACCGTGACGAAGGACTTCCACTTCCACGTGGAACCGAACATCGCGATTGACAACGGCAGTACCGACATCGGGGACGGCGAAAATGTGGACATCTCGTTCACGCTGCCGGACGGAACGAAGCCGGGCGAATGGACCGTCACTGACGGATCGCTGCCGCCGGGTGTGACCGTCGACAAGAAGGACGGTCATATCACGGGTACGCCGGATAAACCGGGAACGTACACCTTTACGATCACGTTCAAGAACGAAGATGGCGTCACGATTACGAAGGAAGTTACTCTCGTGGTCAAGGGCGGGCCTGAGTCGGCCGAAAAGGCGGTCTCCGAGAAGCTCATGAAGACCGGAGACAAGAAGGATCCCAAGGGGTCCAGCTTCTCCAAAATCCGTCTGACGAACGGCAAGGTGAAGAGCAGCAGCATCGCGCTCAAGTGGAACAAGGTGCGCGGAGCGAAAAAGTATGTCGTCTACGGCAGCAAATGCGGCACGAAGAACCCGTACAAAGTGCTCGTCAGACAGAAGAGCACAAAACTGACAGTGAAAACACTGGCAGGCGGAGCGGCTCTGAGCAAGGGCAAATACCACAAGTTCTTCGTCGCAGCGTTCGATAAGAACGGCAAACTCCTTGCGGTATCCAAGAGCGCGCACGTTACGACGACAGGCGGCAAGTATACGAACTTCAAGTCGGTCAAGGTGAAAAACGTAAAACGCAGCTCGAAGACACTGAAGAAAGGAAAGAAGTTCAAGTTCAGAACAAAGGCTCTGAAAGTTTCGAAGAAACGCAAAGTACAGAGCCATCGCAAACTGGCCTTCGAATCTTCGAACAAGAAGATCGCCACGGTATCGAAGAGCGGCGTGGTAAAAGCCAAAAAGAAGGGCACATGCTATATCTACGCATACCTGCAGAGCGGTAACTATGCGAAGGTGAAAGTCAGAGTGAAATAACCCGGTATCCGGGCATTGAGAGAGAACAGCCCTTTGTTTGGGCATTGAGAGGATGAAAAGGGAGCCTCTCCGATCGTACGGCGGGGCTCCCGAATATAAACGTTAAAGCGGGACGGAAACGTCCGTCCATTGAGAGGATGAAAAGGGAGCCTCTCCGATCGTACGGCGGGGCTCCCAAATATAAACGTTAAAGCGGGACGGAAACGTCCGTCCACGGAATTGCGGATATAGAAGTGGATGAGAAAAGAGAGAGGAGGAACCATATTTTCACCGATCCGGTGAGCGCCCGGCGACCTGCCGCCGGCGGTCATACCGATACGTGCAGGAAAAAATTATACTTGAAAAGGAGGATATAATGAGAGGACGAGCAAAGGCATTGCCTCGAAGTTTCGCGATACTGCTGTGCATCGTGACGGCTCTGGTGTTCATGCCGACCCTGCCCGGCGGGCAGGCGAGTGCCGCGGGCGTCGTTATCAACAGCACGAACTTCCCGGATGCCAATTTTAGGGCCATATTAAAAGAAAAATTTGACTCAAACGGAGATAATTACCTGTCGGATGCAGAAATCCAAAATGCAACGGAGCTTGATCTCGGCGGTCATCACAATTACTCTGGTGGTGAAAGCACATATCACCCTGTGGGGACCCTGAGCGGGATCGGGAATCTCAAATATCTAAAGAAATTGAATTGCGACAGCGGTCATCTTAAGACGCTGGACCTGAGCGGGAACCCAAGACTTGAAGAGGTAAGTTGCATCTGGAACGGGCTGACATCGCTGACGGTTGGGTCAAACTCCAATTTGAAAGACTTGGATTGTAGAAACAATAAGCTGACATCATTAGATGTTTCCGGATGCCGGAATATTGAAGCGATCCGTTGTAAGGAGAATAATATCTCGAGTCTGAATTTGGAGGGATTATCAAACCTCCAATATTTGTTTTGCGGCGCCAATCCAATCACTACACTTGATCTTTATGGACTGACGGGTTTACAGCAACTTTGGGCAGAAGAAATGCCAAACTTAGAACATATTCTCAACTTATATTCAACTCGTTCGGCGATCCAAGAGATTGGAGTTATGGACTGCCCAAAACTCAATCAAAATGATGTCCGAAATTATCTCAGGTACATGGAGAATCTTCGGGCATTGCATATAGCAGGTGCAAGTCAGTTTACCGGGCTCGATGTCACTCAAAATGCAAAACTTGCGGTACTGTCGTTTGGTAATAATTCGAGTAATTTCACTGCTCCTGATTTGAGAAGTAATGGCAAACTCAGGGATTTAACTGTAGAGGGCAGTTCAATTACCGGCCTTGATTTAAAAGAAAATAGAGCGATGCGAGATCTTTACATTGCAGGTTGCAATAATCTGAGTTCGCTGAACATTGAGGGCTGCACAGAATTGCGGGGGTTGCAGATATCTGGGTGCAGCAGCCTGCAAAGTCTCGATCTGACAAACAACACAAACCTGGAAGGCCTGGTCATCAGCAATGCGCCTGTCGGGGACATCACAGTATCACAGATAAGTACGCTAAAGGTGCTGGACCTAATTAGTACAGGCACGAGCAGGCTTGAGCTTGGGCTGAACACAAATCTCGAAGGACTGAGGTGCACAAACAATAACCTGACGACATTGGATATTTCGAAAAACAGAAAACTTACAGGACTTGATGTAAGCTATAATAATCTGAAGAGCCTTGATGTGCGAAACAACAGTAAGCTCAAAGCACTGTCATGTAAAGGAAACCATATCCCGAGTCTCGATCTCAGTAATAACACATTATTGGAGAAAAAGACGCATAAAGTTTATTTCTATACGACGGAAACCAACGGTCATCATACAGAGTTCGAGTATTACGAGGACCTTCTGACGCAGTATATCGACGTCAAACCGACATACAACAGCAGCACCAAAAAGATGGACGTATACAAAAGCGATCTGAGCAGACTCGGGCTCGTTCTCAGCAAGGTCAGCAGCTGGTCAGCGGAGGGCTCCGGAGCGCAGGAAATTTCATCGGGATACTCGTTCAAGTCGCCTGTGGACGTCAAGAGTTATCCGGTCATCACGGCGAAGGTCAAAACGAACGATCCTGTGAACGTGCTGATGCCGGTCAAATTCAGAGTGGTGCCCAAACAGGAGATAACCACGAACTCGCTGGACAATGGAAAAGCCTATACGATATATGATAAATATGTATATCGTTCTGACAATGCTGCCGGCAGATGGACCATCAGCAAAGGGAAACTGCCGGACGGTCTCTTTATATTTAATAGCTATATCACCAGAGAAGCGGGGAATATCTACGGGAGGCCTTCGAACGACGGCAAATTTAGATTCACTATGAGGTTCACCGCGGATGATTCCAAGTACGGCTGGGCTGAGAAGGAATTTATTATAGTTATCGGCCCGAAGATCAAAGAGGCCCAGGATTGGGGATCGCCCAAGGTCGGATCGGACTATGATTTCACTCCGCAGGTCGAAGAAAAAGTGGATCCGGGGGCATGGTCCAAGACTGCAGGATCTCTTCCGAATGGGCTCAGTTTCGATACCGGGAGCGGAAGACTCCACGGAACCCCGAACCAGGACGGGAAATATGAATTCACGCTGAAATTCAAGAACGTTTACGGTGAAGACGTGATCTCGAAGAAAGATTTCACGGTAGCGCCGGCGGTGAAAGAAGCAGACCTCGCAACCGCAAGAATGGGAACGGGATACGCTGCAACACTGAATACTCGTGGAAAATGCACGGAGGACGACAGCGCCAAATGGAGCCTCGCTGGCGGCAAGCTGCCGGACGGCCTCACGCTCAACAAAAAGAGCGGAAAGATCAGCGGTACACCGCAGAAGCCGGGAACATATAACTTCTCGGCGAAGTTTACAAACAAATACGGATCGGATACGAAACAATTCAGCATCACGGTCAAGGCGGCCATTAAGACGGGCAGTCTCCTGCCCGATGCAAAGATCGGAGAACAGTACTCCGAGACGCTGGAAATGCCGGCAGGATCGGATCCGGGCACATGGTCGGTATCGCAGGGCAGACTGCCCGAAGGGCTGTCCCTTGACGAAGGCAGCGGCAAGATCAGCGGCTATCCGAAGTCGGAAGGAACATACAGTTTCCAGGCGGCATATCGGACGGCTGAAGAAACGATCAGCAAAACGTTCAGTATCAAGGTCGGACCGGCGATCAGCACCGACGTACTGCCCGGCGCAATGAAAGGCAAAGCGTACGGAGCGGCCCTCGAAGTGAATCCGGGCACGACGAACGGCACCTGGTCGGCAAGCGGTAATTTCCCCGCAGGTCTGAAGATCAACAGCAGGACCGGAAGAATCAGCGGCGTTCCGACAACGGCCGGCACCTGTTCGTTCATCGTAACGTTTAAAAACAAATACGGAGAAGACAGCAAAGGATTGAGCATCCATGTAGCGGAGAGCGGTACGGTTGTGAACGAACTGCCGGAAGGCAAGGCAGGATCGCCGTATGCGGTTGTGCTCGCATCGCCGAGAACCAAGAAGGGCAGCTGGACTGTATCCGGCGGCAGTCTCCCTGAAGGGCTCACTCTCCACAAAACGAGCGGTCTCATCAGCGGAACGCCCGCAAAGGCCGGAGACTACAGCTTCACGGCATCCTTTAAGGACAGCGAGGGCACGGTCAAGCTCAATTACACAGTCAGGATTATCGACGCAGACGCGCCTGAGATCGTGACGGATTCGGCGCTGAGCAGAGGAAAGCTCGGCTCCGTATATACTGCGAATCTGGAAACTGCCGCAGGCACGCCCGCGGGCAAGTGGTCCGTCGTGAAGGGCAAACTCCCCGCAGGGCTTTCGCTGAACGAAGGCACGGGCAAGATCACCGGAACGCCGAAAGAAGACGGCACCTTCGAATTCAAGGCCGTATTCAAGAATGATTCCGGGGCTGCAACGCGTACCTTCATCATCAAGGTGGAGCCTGCGATCAAGACCGGAGCGCTTCCGGGCGTCAAGACCGGCGACACCTATACAAAGAAACTTGAGACATTCGAAGGCGCCGCAAAGGGTGTATGGTCCATCGAGGGCGCTCTTCCGGACGGTCTCAGCTTTGACAAAAAGACCGGAACGATCAGCGGAACGGTGACGAAAGCAGGATGCTATGACTTCATCGTGAGATTCTCAAATGTGAACGGCAGCGACAGCAAACTGCTCGAGATCGTAGTTGGCGACGATGGCGAAGTTATGCGGCTGAAGGACGGAAAAGTGGGACAGCCGTATGAATGCTATCTTGCCGGAACGGGCTCATGGAGCATCGCGTACGGAACTCTCCCGGCCGGCCTCACGCTCGATCCGAAGACGGGCAGGATCCACGGGACTCCGACCGAAGCAGGATCTAAACTCTTCTTGTTGCAATACAACGGAAAGACGATCTTCTGCGGACTGTCTGTACTTCCCGCAGACGGACTCAGCATCACGACAAACGAGGTACTGCCGACAGGCGTCATCGACGGAAAGTATGATGTAGTGCTCGAAGCATCGCAGAGCGAAGGTCTGACCTGGACTCTGGACGAAGACTCGAACCCGCTGCCCGACGGACTCACTCTCGATCCGAACAGCGGCAATATTACGGGAACGCCGCAGAAAGCGGGCACATATTACTTCAAAGTAAAATGCACCAATAAGGATAACGAAAGTGTCGTCAAGGGATTCGCGATCACGATCAACCCGGCCGAGATCACAGTGGATCCGGTACTGCCGGGCGGTGACACCGGGGAAGAATATGAGATCGACATCACTGTGGACGACAACACCGGCAAGCCGGGCAAATGGAGCGTCACGGATGGAGAGCTTCCTCCGGGCATGGATCTCGATCAGAACACCGGCGAGATCACGGGAACGCCGACGAAGCCGGGAGATTACGATTTCTCGATCACCTACACAAACGAACACGGCACCGTGACGAAGGATTTCCATTTCCATGTGGATCCGGGCATCGCGATAGATCACGGCAATACCGAAGTCAATGAAGGCGGAAAGATCGACATATCCTTCACGCTGCCGGATGACACCAAGCCGGGCGAATGAACCGTCACCGACGGTTCGCTGCCGCCGGGCGTGACCATCGACAAGCAGAACGGCGGCATCAATGGCAAGCCGAGCAAACCGGGAACCTACACGTTCACGATCACATTCAAGAACGAAGACGGTGTGACGATCACGAAGGAAGTCACGCTCGTCGTGAAATCAAAGGCCGAAGCGGCCGAAGAGGCAGTTTCCAAGAAACTCGTGAAAACGGGTGACAAGAAGGATCCGAACGGTTCCAGCTTCAGCAGACTCCGTCTGACGAACGGCAAAGTGAAGAGCAGCATTGCGCTCAAGTGGAACAAGGTTCGCGGCGCGAAAAAGTACGTAGTTTACGGAAATCAGTGCGGGACGAAGAACCCGTACAAAGTGCTCGCAAGACAGACAATGACGAAACTGACGGCGAAGACTCTGGCGGACGGAGCGGCTCTGAGCAAGGGCAGATACCACAAGTTCTTCGTCGCGGCGTTCGACAAGAACGGAAAACTCCTCGCGGTATCGAAGAGCCTGCACGTTACGACGACTGGCGGGAAGTACACGAACTTCAAATCGGTCAAGTTCAAAAACGTGAAACGCGGCAAGAAGACGCTGAAGAAGGGCAGGAAGTTCAAGCTCAGAACGAAATCCGTCAAAGTGTCGAAGAAGGGCAAGGTACAGGTACATCGCAAGGCAGCCTTCGAATCTTCGAACAAGAAGGTCGCTGCGGTATCAAAGAGCGGTGTTGTAAAGGCTAAGAAGAAAGGCACCTGCACCATCTACGCATACCTGCAGAGCGGTAACTATGCGAAGGTGAAGGTCAAAGTCAAATAACCGGAACACAGACCATTGAGAGGATGAAAAAGGGAGTCTTGTCAGGATATCGGACGAGGCTCCCGTATTTCAAAAATCGAAATACGAAGACCACGGAATTTGCGGATGAGAAGAGAGAGGAGGGACACCTGTTACCGCCGATCCGGTGAGCGCCCGGCGACCTGCGGCCGGCGGTCATGCAAAACCGTGCAGGAGCAATGATTCATGCTTGAAATGAATCCATATTTGAAAAGGAGGACATAATGAGAGGACGAGCAAATGTATTGCGGCGAAGCTTTGCGATACTGCTGTGCCTCGTGACGGCTCTGGTGTTCATGCCGTCCCTGCCCGCCTGGCAGGCGGGAGCTGCTGACGGTACCGGTAACGGGACATACGCGGCGGCTAAAGACGGCGGGATCAGCGTCAAGGCATTGCAGATGGAGGCAGCGAAATACAGTCCGTTCAGCAGAGAATTCAGCGCGAGCGGAGTGAGTTCCGGGAACTGGACCGTATCGTCCGGGAAACTCCCGAAGGGCCTTGCTCTGACCCAGAAGAACAGCGGCCTCACGGCGGTCGTAAGCGGAACACCCGAGGAAACGGGAACGTTCGAATTTACGCTGAAGTTCACGAGCGGATCCACGGAAAAAACGGAAGACTGTGTTCTCACAGTCTCGGACGCCGATAAACTTACCATGAGCGGGAAAGTCGACAGCGGATTCGAAAAAACGATCACGCTGTCAGGAGTAAGCGGCACATGGGAGATCGCGGAAGGAAGTCTTCCGGACGGACTCGAACTGGTGCCTGCGGCCGACGGCTCAAAAGCGAAAATCACGGGAACGCCTACGCAGGACGGGAAATATGAATTTCTCGTAAAGATAACGGACGCTGACGGCGTCTGGACCGCAGTCCCGTGCACTGCCACGGTCGGACCCGCGGTAGAAACCGAAACACTGAGCTACGCGCTGGCAGGAAGGAATTACAGCGCATTGCTTAAGACGAAACAGGGATCGTCCCGCGGAAGCTGGGAGATCGCGGAAGGCAGCCTCCCAGAAGGACTCACCCTCGACGCAGCGACCGGAAAGATAAGCGGCACACCCGCCGCCATCAGCTCGCAGTACAAAAATTACAGCTTCAAGGCAAAATTCACGAACAGCTTCGGCAGCGATATCAGAGAAGTTTATCTGACAGTAAGGAAACTGAATTCGCTGAAGGAAGCAAAGGTCGGCGAGGCCTACAGCCAGGGAATGTCAGCCGGTACGACCGATCCTGCGGTATGGTCGATCGACAGCGGCAGCCTGCCGGAAGGTCTCTCGATCAACGCTGTGGACGGCACGATCAGCGGGACACCGACCAAGGCGGGAAGCTATGATTTTGTCGTCAAAATCAAGACCGATAAGGGCGCCGGATACATTGGCTGTACGATCAATGTAACGGCAGAGGACGCTCCCGAAATCATGACGAAGGTGCTCCCGAACGGCACCGCCGGAAAGGCCTACAGCGCCGATCTCGAACTGAAGGAAGGTTCGGGGACCGGGACGTGGTCCGTGAGCAGCGGGCAGCTGCCGGAAGGCCTTGCGCTTGACAGCGCGACCGGACGGATCAGCGGCACGCCGGCAAAGGAAGAAACGTGCGGCTTTACAGTTCAGTTCACGAACGACAAAGGCACAGCGACCAAAGATCTCACCATAAAGATCTCGGCCGAAGGCACTGTTCAGACCCTGGATCCGGCTGCGAAATACGCTCATTACAGCGAAACGATAAAACAGTCTCCGGGAACGAAATCCGGAACATGGTCTGTCGCGGCGGGCGCCCTTCCGAAGGGCCTCAGCCTGACTCAGGAAGACGGCGGGCTCAAAGCTGTCATCAGCGGCACGCCGGAAGAAGCGGGAGACTTCGCATTCACGCTGAAATTCAGAAATGAAGACGGTTCGGCGGCGTACGATTATACACTCACTGTGAGCGATGCGAGCGTATATGATATCGACGGCTATAAGATCGGCCATGCGATCGGCGATATCACCATCGACCTTCCGGGGATCACCGGCACATGGACGGCATCCGGCGGTAACGGACTCCCTCCGGGCCTTTCGATCGCAGATGCGGACGGAGGAGCAAAGGGCGTCATCAGCGGAACGCCGTCGCAGGACGGAAAGTATCAATTCCTGGTAAAGGTAACGAACGCGTCCGGCGAATGGAGCGGCAGAGAATGTTCGATCACGGTCGGACCCGCGATCGGGACAGAAAGTCTGCCTGAGGCGGCGGCCGGCAAGGATTATTCGGCAATGCTCGAAGCTAAGGAAGGTTCGACCGCAGGCGTATGGGAGATCGCAGAAGGGAATCTGCCTTCGGGTCTCACGCTCGATCCGATGACCGGAATCATCAGCGGCAGATCCGCCGCCGAGACCGGCACCGCGAGCTTCAAAGTGAAGTTCACCAATAAGTACGGGTCGGATGAAAAGACGCTGACGATCAGAACGATCAATGCGCCGGAAAAGACGCTGCCGGGAGGCAAAGTCGGAGAGGCGTATAACGTCCGGCTGACTGCAGGTTCATCGGAATCCGGGACCTGGTCCGTCGAGAACGGCGATCTGCCGGAAGGGCTGTCGCTCGATGCCTCGAGCGGACTGATCGCAGGAACGCCGGAAAAGGCGGGCGCTTACACCTTCACCGTCGTGTTCACGACAACCGGCGGCAAAAAGGGCAGACTGATCTGCCATCTGAGCATTACGGGCGGCTTTGCGCCCGAGATCAAGACCGAGAGTCTGCCGGGAGGCAGGGTCGGCAAAGAGTACAGCGCCCTGCTGGAAACAAAGGAAGGCGTCTCCGGGGGCAGATGGAGCGTTGCGAACGGCCGGCTTCCGGACGGTCTCAGTCTCGACCCGGACAAGGGCACGCTCACCGGGACGCCGTCCCGCGAGGGCAGTTACTCGTTCACTGTCATGTATAAAAATGACGGCGGACAGGCGAGCAGGGACTATACGGTTAAGATAGGACCGGAGGCTGTCAAGGATAAATTTCCGGCCGGCAAAGTCTATAACCCCTATTCCGGCGAGGTCAAACTGAGTACAACGAAGCCGGGCGAATGGACGCTGGTGAAGGGCACACTGCCCAAAGGGCTGAGTCTGATTCAGGGAAGCGACGGAATCACGGCGAATATCAAAGGCACGCCGGAAGAAGAATGCCATCAGAACTTTACGCTCAGATTCAAAAATGCGGACATGGATGTCAGCATTGAATTTTCGATCGACATCGATCCGGCGGAGGTCACGGATCTCGCGGGCGGAAGAGTCTGGACCGATTACGGTACGGCAAAAGCCGGACTGGACAGGGCAGGTACGTGGACGATCGAGAAGGGCAGTCTGCCGAAGGGCATGACGTTCAAAGCCTCGGACGACGGCTCGCAGTGCCTGATCAGCGGAACGCCGGAAGAAGACGGCGAATTCATTTTCCTCGTAAAAGTGACGGACAGCAAGGGTGAGTGGACGAAGAGGTTTCTCAAAATCGTCGTCCAGCCGGCGATCGAGAGCGAGACGCTGCCCGCGGCGAAGGCCGGAATGAATTACGAAGGCACGCTGAAAACGAAAGCCGGCGTCAGCGGCGGCAAATGGTCGGTCGTGGAAGGCGCCCTGCCGGAAGGACTGCTGCTCGATGCGAGTACCGGCAGAATCAGCGGCAAGGCCGTGAAAAACGGGAAGTATTCTTTCAAGGTCAGATTCACCAATGCATACGGTTATGACGAGAAAAAGATTTCCATGGAAGTAAAGGATACCGTGGTTATTTCGCTGGCTGACGGCAGAGTCGGCAGCCGGTACGAGATGACGCTCGGCACCCAGGGCGGTGAGAAGGGTACCTGGTCGATCGCGGCCGGGAGTCTGCCCGACGGGCTGACGCTCGACAGCGAAACCGGAAAGGTCAGCGGTACGCCGACAAAAGAAGGCACCTACGACTTCACTGTCACGTTCAAGACGGACAGGGGCGAGGGCTCGGCGGACTTTTCGCTCAGGATCCTGGCGAAGGATGAACCGGCTATTGTGATCGAGAAGGGCTCGCTCGAAGCGACCAGCGGTGTACCGATCGAGTACTCCTTCAGCCTTCCCGAAGGGGTAAAACCGGGGCTGTGGGACATAACGGCCGGAACGCTTCCGCCGGGAATGACGATGGATGCGAAGACCGGCAGCATCACAGGCACGCCGGAGAAACCGGGCACTTACACCTTCACCATTAAATTCGCGAATGAAGACGGAGTCACAATGACAACGGAAATGACGATCATCGTCAAATCGGGCGCGGAGGAGGCCGAAAAGAAAGTTTCAGAACAGCTGATGAAGACCGGGGACAAGAAGGATCCGAAGCATTCCGGTTTCTCAAGGCTCCGCCTGTCGAACGGGACCGTCAAGAGCAGAAGCATCGCTCTCAAGTGGGCAAAAGTGCGCGGCGCGAAAAAGTATGTTGTTTACGGCAACAAGTGCGGCACGAAGAAACGTTATGCCGTGCTCAGCAGACAGAGCGCAGCAAAACTGACCGTAAAGAAACTGGCAAACGGTGCGAAACTGAGCCCTGGCAAGTATCACAAGTTCTTCGTCGCGGCGTTCAGCGCCGACGGAAAACTGCTCGCTGTTTCCAAGAGCATCCACGTCAAGACAAACGGCGGCAGACTGACGAATTTCAAATCCGTGAAGATCACGAACGTGAAGCACAGCAAGAAGACACTGAAGAAGGGAAAGAAATTCAAACTCAGAACAAAGGCCCTGAAAGTATCGAAGAAACGCAAGGTACAGGTGCATCGCAAAATCGCCTTCGAATCATCGAACAAGAAAGTGGCGACGGTCTCGAAGAGCGGCGTGATCAAGGCGAAGAAGAAAGGCACATGCTATATCTACGCATATCTCCAGAGCGGAAAATGCGCCAGGGTGAAAGTCAGAGTCAAATAGCTGCAGTCGGACAGCACGGCAGAATCATACGGCAGAATAAGATTGCAGAATAATACAGCAAAATAATGCAGCGGGAGCTTTGTTCGCAGGAACAGGGCTCCCGTTTTGATGCGGCATGAATCCGCCGGCACGGTCCGGGGCGTCGGGACTGAGGGCAGCACGGAGGCAGCTGAGGACTCCTCTGTGTACGGAATAAACCTCAGCGGATTTTACGGAATGAGATCTCAGTACAGCGGGTTGATCCAGCCGTTCGTGACGAGATAGAACGCCAGATCGATCGTCCTCTTGAATCCCGTTTTCTGCAGCATGTTGCGCTTGTGATACTTGACCGTGTCGACGCTGATATACAGCTGGTCCGCGATCTCCTGAGAAGTCAGGCTCCTGCAGATGAGCCGCAGGATTTCCATCTCCCGCTTGGTGAGCGGCGAACCGTTATCGAGCGCCGGTATTTCCTTCGGCTCCGGAAAGACCTTTTTGCCGGCCATGACCATGCGGCATATTTTGATAAACATGCACAGGCTTTCGCTCTTGTAAATGAACGCATCCGCGCCCAGCTCCTTCGCACGCGGGATATACGAAACCTCACCGAATGCCGTCATGATCACGATCTTGACGTTCGGCAGTTCCTCTTTGATCTCCGCGGCGGCCGTGAGTCCGGATGCGTTTCCTTCTGTGCAGATGTCGAGCAGTGCGAGGTCAGACTTGAGCCGCCTGCAGAAAAGGAGCGCAGGCTTCGCGCTGGCAATGTCGCCGACCACCTCAAAATCGCCCGCCTTCTCAAAAGCGGAAATAAGAGATTCGCGCATCGATGCATGATCGTCCACTATAAACACTTTTGTCATCTTCATCCCCCCTTGCAATAACTGATGTTCTTCACGCGGTCAGAATTATGATGCCGCGCTGCTGCCCGGCACGGCGGGCGTCTGTATGGTCAGAGAGAAACCCGGCGATGTCCTGTATGAGAACGAGCCGCCAAGACTCTGTACTCTGCGTCGTATTTCCGAAAGCCCGCCGCCTTCGCGGATCGGTCCTTCGGGTGCGATCCCGTCGTCGGTGATGTCGAGACGCCAGCAGTCCTTCGTTCGGGAAAACACGAGCACGATCTCGTCCGCGTACCCGTGGCGCACGGCGTTTGTCACCGCCTCGAAGGTTGTTTTCATCTGCACGTCCGCGGCCTCGGGATCATCGGCCGGACGGCCCTTTACGATCACCGAAACGCTGAGGGCGCTGTAGGTATCCTGCAATGCCTTGAGCGCCTGTGACGGCGACGCTGCGGGCGGGTTTTCGAATTCGGAGAGAAAGTCGCGGGTAAATGATTTCAGCAGCTCCTCGTCCGGTGTTTTATTCTCGCGTATGGCTCTCAGCAGGAGACTGATCTTCTGCCCCATGATATCGTGGAGCGATGCCTGCATCAGTTCCGTCTCGCGGATTGTGTACAGCGATTCGAGCTCCTTGAGGACAGCGTGGAGCGAGTCGCTCTCGTCCTGCAGCCTGCGGCGCTGTCTGTCCAGCTCCTCAGTCGCATTCCAGCGCTCTGTTATGTCCGCCGCTGTCAGGAGCCTGCCGCTTTCTTCGTTTTCGCCGACCATTCTGGTTTTAAAACTCCAGACGGTCCCGTCCGGGAGGCGCACGACGGTTATGTCCCCTCTGATGCTCCGGCTGCAGTCCTCCCGGAGATCCCCGTTCCGGATCCTGTCAGAGAAGGCGTCGCCGTTCCTGAACATGATCCCGGTGGTCGCTTTCATCAGGAGCTGCATCTGTCTGTTCTGCATCAGCACTGTGCCGTCATCGCTGCAGAACAGGAGACCGGCCGGCAGCGTGTCCAGCGCAGCCTTGACCGACCTGGCGCTGATGCCTTGCGCGCTCCTGTGCAGCGTCAGCACGTAATAGGTGCTGCGGAAGAACAGGAAGAGCATCGAGGCCGCGAACAGCAGGACAAAATATTCTCCTGCGGCGTCTTCCGCGGCGGGCAGGGTGAGCACCGCGGCAAGCGCGGGCAGCAATGCCGATTTCCGTCTCCGCTTCACTGCGATCAGCAGTCCCGCGGCCAGGAGCAGCAGGAACACCGCAATGCGCAGGGTTCTGCACGGCGCGGCATAGACGAGCCCGTCCGAATCGTTATGCACAACGTCGATGAAGAGATACGAGAGGATCAGCATATCGAGCAGCACGAGCGCTTCGAGCAGGAAAGCCGTGCGCAGCGGTTTCCGCACACTGCGCTGATACATAAAGCATCCCGCGGACACCTCCATCAGTACCGCCGTAAAATGGAACGCGGCCAGGCTGATGACGGCCCATTCCGGAAGCAGATAGAAGTCAAGCATTCGTATCACCTCCCGCAGCAAAACTCAGCAGAATCGTTTCTATGTCGCCGGCATATGTGCATTCGAGCTTGCCGCCGTGTTTTTTGAGTTTTGCGATAAAATCGGCCGGATAATGCGGGCAGCCGTTGTCTGCGTCTGTTCTCACAGAAAATTCGAGCCTGCGCGCACTGTTGTCCAGGGCGAAGATCACCGGCCCGCCGTCGGTTGCCAGCGCCCATTTCAGGGACAGGAAGCACAGCTCGTAGCAGAGCGCTGCCTGCCTGACGGAGACCGGCCCGCTGGCGCGGCTGGAGACGACGGAACGAATGTCCGCATATGCGGCAAATTCTGTCAGTTCCCGCAGATAGCCGGCCAGCTCCTCCGCGGACATGGAATTGTCGGAATGCAGCAGAAAGAACAGATTGCAGCCACGTTTGATGCGGCACAGCAGCAATGTTATATATGCCGTTTCCTTCCGCATGGTTTCCCGGTCCGTGACGTCCAGTTTTTTCACGCGTTCCGCGAGTTCGTTCGTCTGGCCGGATATTTCGGCTTCGAGTTCATCGAGGATGTCCTGCCTCACGCGGGCAGATACTTCCCGGCCGCGTATCGTACGCTCCGCGGCGAGCAGTTTGTTCGCGGCCCGCAGTTTTTCCGACGTCTTTTTTAGATCGTCTTTCAGTTGATTCATGGCTCCTATGTCCTCTTCCCAGAGAACATAGCCGCCGTCGATCGGATTCGCGTGCAGCAGTTTGTCCCTGCCCAGCTTCAGTGTCCTTCCCGGCGCACCGATGACATTGCGGATCATACGCGGCTTGAGAGGCGCGGCGGTCTGCGCGGCGCAGATGACATTCCCGCGGGTATCCGCGATCTGCATGCCGATCGGAGCATCCGCAAAGAGTTTCGTGTAGGAGGTGTTCCGGGGCATCAGTCCCGATCGGAACATTACTTCTATGAACGCCACGCTGATCAGGCAGAAAACAAGAGAAAAATCGCTCTGGCGCAGAATCGGCACCCCGGCGAAGTAGCCGGCGCAGTAGGCTGCGGCCGTCGCAAACAGGACGCACGGCGGCAGCAGTTGAACGCGTGCACATTCCTTCTTCGCTTTATAGACCAGGGTGATGAACATCGCGAGAACCAGACCGAACGTGTATATGAAAATCACATAGTAAACCGGTCCGTAAGTGTAATCGTCGCTCCAGTTCTTCGTAATGTCGAATCTGAACACGAGCTGGTGGACATCGTTCGTGAAAACGACAGAAAGCAGTATGAAATAGACGGCAGTCAGCGGCGGGACAGGCCTGGGAAGTTTTTTCCCGCCCTCGGGCTTGTTGGAGAGCAGCACAAAACAGAGAAGATTCAGTGGGATGCCCATCAGAAAGATGTAGTATGAATACCAGAGATACCTTGAGATATCGGGCGTTCCGAAGGTGAGGTATTTCAGCATCCTGACGGAGAGCCATGCGATGATCATGATTCCGTTGAGCAGAATGCCTCGTCTGCGCTCCGCACGCAGCGTGCGGTTCAGGAGCAGCAGTGTCCAGATGAGGACAAAACAGCAGAAGAGCAGGATCGAAAGGTAGTGCTCCTGTGTATTTGCTCCGTTGAGATATTTGCCCTCGACATAGCGGTTCAGTTTGCTGTCCGAAGTTCTTGTCGCCTGCAGAAGGTGCGCGGTGTCGTCCGCCGTCAGTCTGGCGGCCCTGCGGTATTCGCGCTGCGTCGGGAAAATGTCCCCGCGGCAGCGCCCGTCCTTCAGCCGCAGGCCCGCGGCAAGCAGTTCTTTTTCATCGATGCGCGGCACCGTTCCGTCGCGGGCGAGGAGCCCCTCCTCAAAGCTGAGCGTACCTTCCGCCGGGATGACGATGCTGAGATTCCGGCCCTGTCGTCTGAGCTCGGCGGCCTGGCAATCCGTGCACAGGATGATCGGTGATTTCGCATCGTGGGTGTTCAGTCCCCCGTTCTGCCGTGTTTTCCTGAGCAGTCTGAGAGCCGATTCTGTCGAATAATTTTTTCCGTCGAGGCCGTATGAAATGGAAGCCAGCAGCATGTACGACCGGCCTGCGTAATCAAGGCAGGCGACCTCCGCGCCGCATTGTTCGAGATCCCGCCATCCGCTGACCCGGGCGTCCGTACGATCCCTGTCCACAGCAATCACTACTGTCGCGAGGTACTGCGGATACCATTTCATGTCTTTTTTCGCGCGGAGTCTGGAATGCGCCTGCACCTCGCTGCAGAAAATAACGTCACCGCTGAAATACGGCACGTCGTCAGATGTGTTGGCTTTGAAGCCGGGCAGCGCCCTGCGGGCGATATGCGGGAATGTGTCGGCATTCGAACCCGGAACAAGAAGAACGGCTCTGTCTGAACAGCCTGTGAGAAAAAGGCTCAGCAAAACAAGAACAATGCAGAATGCACAAAAACGCAAAAAACTCTTTCTTCTTATTCGATATACGTCTGTCCTCTCAATACACGAACAGCCGTATAGAAACCTTGCTTTCATTTCTATACCGTTCTTGCACTATCAATAACGACATCGGCAGCATTAAATGCACTAAGAAAAATGCTGCCCCAGAATACATCTATAGTTTATCGGATATCCGGTAATAAATCAAGGCACTGCCCGTTTTTTGCCGGTAAAACTGTTGAAATTTACATATTTTGCAAATTCGGCGGAAAATTAACAAACCCTCTGTCGCAATCCTTTCCCGGCTTTATACGCGCCGGCTTCTTCCGCAGACTCCGTGCGGACCGGCCGACAGAGAAACGGCCTGCAGGCGTGCCGGCGCGTTCCGGCCGCGGCTTTCCGGTAAACAAACGGCAAGTCTTGAACCTCGATATAAAGTGTGATATGATATCCAAGCGTATGGAAAAATACATGAGAGCAGCGCTGGAAGAGGCAAAAACCGCTGCCGCACTCGGGGAAATCCCGATCGGGGCGGTCATTGTCCGTGACGGCGAAATCATCGCCCGCGGTCACAACCTGACCGAGAGCGACAGAGATCCGACGGCGCACGCGGAAATCAATGCCATCCGCGCCGCGGCACGCCGGCTGGGAGGCTGGCGGCTGCTCGGCTGTGAGATGTATGTGACGGCGGAGCCCTGCGCCATGTGTGCCGGTGCCATTGTCTGGTCACGTCTCGAGAAAGTCACCATCGGAACGATGGACCCCAAGGCCGGTGCCTGCGGGTCCCTATATAATATTGTACAGGATCCGCGCCTGAATCATCGCGTGGAACTGGAGACCGGACTCCTCGGGGAGGAATGCCGCGAACTGATGCGGTCGTTCTTCCGCGGTCTGCGGAGACGGAACGGAGGAAAGCAGGAATGAAGAGAATCAGCGCGATACTCATGCTGTCGCTGATACTGGTGATGCTGGGCAGTACCGCGGCGTTCGGCGCTTCGGAACTGTCGGTGGTCGAGACCTCGCCGAAAGACGGCGCCACCAACCAGTCGATCGACAATATGGGTGTCAAGGTCACGTTTAATAAGGCCGTTTACAGCAAAAAATACATGAAAGCCAACCAGAAAAAATGCCATCTGGTAGACAACAAGGGGAAAAACGTGCCCCACCGCGTGGCTTTCAACTCGGATGAGAAGGACATCATGCTGGTGGTGGCCGATACCAGCGCCGATGCCAAGAAAAAGGCCAGGATCAAGAGCAAAACCAGGTACACGCTGGTCATTGACGAAGGCTTCACTGCCGCCGACGGCTCCACCCTCAACGACCGCGCGTCCACCACGTTTGAAACGCAGAACCGCAAGACCAGCATGCGCATCAGCATGGGCATGATGGGCGTGATGGTAGTCGGCATGATCTTCATGACGCAGCGTGAACAGAAGAGACAGCAGAAAGAAGAAAAAGAGCAGAGCGGCGAACCGATCAACCCGTACAAGGAAGCAAAGCGTACCGGCAAAACGGTGGAGGAAATCGTCGCCCGGGAAGAAAAGAAAAAGGCCAGGGCGGCCAAAGACGCGGCCAAGAAGGAACGTTACCGCCGGGAGAACAAGGAAGAGATTGCTTCCGAAAACATGCGTGTGCCGCGGCCGCGGCCGATCGCCGAGGCCGGCAGCACCTACCGCTATCCGGTGAAGCAGCCGAAAGCGCAGAGCAGGAGCACGCATCCGCGCAATCAGACGGGGCGGCAGCGCAACACGAAAAAACACTGAGACCTGTACGTCTGCGAACGGATGCGGACGCAGAGGGCAGCAGCCAGAAACAGATCGACAAGATGAGCGGGACAGACCCGCTCATCTTTTTCCGGGGCCGCAGCTGCCGCCGCGTCGCCCGGTGCCGGCGGAAACCCGCGAGTGCCGGCGGCGCCGGCAAACGGCCGCCGTGCCGAACGACCGCCGCTGCAGACGGAAGGAGGGCCGCATTATGAAACGGGAACTGACCATTTACGCCCACGCGAAGATCAATCTCAGCCTCGATGTGCTGGGAATGCTGGACAACGGCTACCATGCCGTCGATATGATCCTGCAGATGATCGGACTGCATGATGATGTCGCTGTGCGCTGGGAAGCGGCGGCCAGCGCTGCCTGCGCGCAGGCAGCCGGGCGGCCGCTGACGATCGCGCTCGATCCGGGCCGCGACGACCTGCCGGCCGATGACGGCAACCTCGCCGTCCGCGCCGCGCGGCTGATGGTCCGGGAGCATGTTCGCCGCCGCGGCGGAGAACCGGCCGGGAGCCTGCGGATTGCGGTGACAAAGCGCATCCCGGTGGCGGCCGGCCTGGCCGGCGGCAGCGGCAACGGCGCCGCGGTGCTGCTCGCTCTCAATGAGCTCTGGGATCTGCATCTGCCGCTGCCGGAGCTCTGTGCGCTGGGCGCCGAACTGGGAGCGGATGTGCCGTTTTCCGTGATCGGCCTGGCAAAACTGAACCGCCGGCTCGGTCTCGCCGACGATCCGCTGGCCGCGGTCTGCGCCCGGGCGACGGGCACCGGCACCGAGCTGGAGCCGCTGCCCGGCTGGGCCGGAGAACTGGTGCTGGCGCATCCGCCGCTGACGGTTTCCACCGCCGAGGTCTACCGCGGCCTGCGCATGGATGCCGATACGGTGCATCCCGACGTGGCCGCACAGGCGGCCGGCATTCGCGCCGGCGATCCCAAACGGGTCGCCGAAAATGCGGTGAACGTACTTGAAAATTATTCGCTGAACCGTTATGATAAGATTGTGTATACAAAGAACATGATAAAAATGCTCGCTCCGGAGGCGGTCGTATTAATGAGCGGCAGCGGCCCGTCGGTCTTCGCGCTGGTCGATGATCCGGCGGTGCAGGAACAGCTGCTGACGGCGCTGGGGAAGGCCGGCATTGACGCCTGCCGTACGGAATCGCTGCGGGCATAAAGGAGCAGGCAGATGATTAATCTGGACATCAAGAATCACCGACCGCTGCGGGAAATCGTCTATGAAGAACTGAAGATGCAGATCCTCAAGGGGGAAATCGAACCCGGTACGCGAATGATGGAAGTGGAGATGGCCGAAGAAATGGGCGTCTCCCGCACGCCGATCCGCGAGGCGATCCGCAAGCTGGAAAAAGAGGGGCTCGTCACCATCGAGCCGCGCCGCGGCGCGTACGCTTCCCAGATTTCCCAGAAGGACATGATTGAAATCCTCGAAGTGCGGCAGAACATGGAAGGGCTGGCGGCCTTTTACGCGGCGACCCGCATGGGAGAAAAGAATCGGAAGCTGATGCATGAAGCCGCCGACGCTTTCGATGATGCGGTGGCTCGCGGCAGCACACAGGAAATGATCCGCTACGATACCCGCTTCCACCATATCATCGTGGAAGGCGCGGACAACAAGATCCTCGTCAACATGGTCGAACAGCTGCAGGAACTGGTGCTGCGCTTTCGCTATCTGTACTACGATACGTTCAAACGGGGCGAGAAGATGCCGGCGGAGCATCACCGGATCATGGGTGCCATTGATGCCGGCTGTGCCGATGAGGCCCGGGAGGCGGCCGATATCCACATCGAGCGGCTCAAGCAGATGATCCGCAGTGATTTCCGGCCCGGCGACACGCCCCATCCGCATAAGACCGGTACCCGGTAGCGGCGGATTCGCTCTCCGTCTTGATCGGACGAGCGCTGTCTGACAAGCACTGCCTGTTGCGCAGCGCCGGTCCGGGCTGCCGTGCGTCGGGTTGAGGGCCTGTCCATCCATCCCCTTGTTGGGCAGACAGCATTTTCCGGAGATGACTGATACAGCCGGACGAGCAGCAGATCAAGCTGCCCGTCCGGCTGTTTTGCGGTGCGGTTCTTTTCCGGTCGCGAGCGCTCAGTCGATGGTGCCGCCCCCGACTACGACGTCGCCGTCATAAAAGACCGCCGCCTGACCGCTGGTGACGGCGCGCTGCGGCTCCTCGAACTCGACGCGGGCGCGGTCTCCCGCGAGCGGCTGCACGACGGCCGGAAAGGCTTTCTGGCTGCAGCGGATTCTGGCTTCGACCCGCAGTTCCCGCTGCGGCGGCGCGCAGGCGATCCAGTTGAGGCTGCTGACCGTGAAGGTTCGCCGGCGGAGGTCGGCGTCGCGCCCGAGGACGATGCGGCTGCGGGCTGCGTCCTTGGCGCAGACGTACATCGGTTCCTGCAGCGCCAGCCCCAGGCCGCGGCGCTGGCCGATCGTGTAGCGGATGATGCCGCGATGCCGGCCGAGCACGTTCCCGTCCATGTCGACAAAGTCACCGGGCGGATAGTCGCGTCCGGTGCGGCGGCAGATGTAATCTGCGTAGCGGCCGTCGGGGATGAAGCAGATGTCCTGGCTGTCGTGCTTGTGCGCGTTGACAAAGCCCTGCGCGGCGGCGATTTCCCGCACTTCTTCCTTGTGCAGATTACCGAGCGGGAACCGCGTCCGCGCCAGCTGTTCCTGATCCAGCGTATAGAGGAAATAGCTCTGATCTTTGTGTCGGTCGACGGCCCGCTGCAGCAGCCAGCGGCCGCTGCCGGTGTCATAGGAAATCCGCGCGTAGTGGCCGGTGGCCATCTGCGTGACACCGAGGGTGCGGCCGCAGTCAAAGAGGCGTCGGAATTTGATGCAGCGGTTGCAGTCGATGCAGGGATTCGGCGTGCGGCCGGTTTCGTAGGCGCGGACAAAGCGATCGATGACTTCGGCCGCGAATTCCTGCGAGAGATCGAAGACGTAGTGCGGCATGCCGAGACGCCGGGCGACGGCGCGGGCATCGGCCGCATCGCGGTCGCTGCTGTCCGGCCCGAGCAGCCGCAGCGTGGCACCGCAGCTTTCCTCCGCCTGTTCTGCCATCAGAAAAGCGGCGACGCTGCTGTCGACGCCGCCGCTCATGGCTGTCATTATTTTTTCTTTGCTGATTTTCTGTACCATTTTTTTCTCTGTCTGCGGCGCGGCCGCAGTCCGGCCGCCGCATCAAAGCGGCTTTCACGCCGGGTGCCCGCTGCAGCGGTGCTTGCTTTCTGCATCAATGCTTGCTTTCTGCATTACTGTTTGCTTCCTGCATCAATGCTTGCTTCCTGCATCACTGTTTGCTTCCTGCATCACTGTTTGCGTCCTGCATCATTGTGCGTTTTCTGCACTGATGTGCGTTTTCGGTATCGATGCACGGCTTCTGCATCGACGGAACATCCCGTGTTTCAGTATATCATATTCCCGGGTGCGCTGCTGAGAAAAATGCGGGGCGATGAACGCGGGAGCTTCCTCTGCCGATCCGTCGCTCGACCCGTCGCTCGATCCGTCGCTCGACCCGTCGCTCGACCCGTCGCTCGACCCGTCGCTCGATCCGTCGCTCGATCGCCCCCGCGCGATTTTTACCAGTTATTGAAGAAGTCGTCGAAGAGGCTGCTGCCGCCGGAACTGCCGCCGGAGTTTCCGCCGCTGTCGTAGCCGCCGCCGTTGCTGCCGCCGCTGCCGCCGCTGCTGCCGGAATCGTTCTGCTGCGTGGAGGAGCCGGGGTCGCTCTCGGAAATGAGTTTCAGCTTGAGCGTCTGCGTCTGGTTATTGCGCAGGATGACGACGTTGAGGGTATCCCCGACCTTATGCGACTGAATGATTTTTTTCATCTGCGAGAAACTCGAAATCTTTTTGCCGTTGACCTTATAGATCATATCGCCGGTCTGGAATCCCGCGCTGGTCGCTTCGCTGCTGTAGATCCGCGCGACGTAGACGCCGGTTTCGGTGACGCCGGCGCTGTCGGCCGCGGTCTGATCGGTGAGGTCGCTGTAGCTCATGCCGGTGTTCGGCTTGGAGGATGCGCTGTTGATGTTCCCCTTGTTTTTAATGATCTTGCTGGCCGATTTCGCCGCCACGTTGACCGGGATGGCAAAGCCCAGTCCCTCGACGTCTTCGCCGGTGGATTTGGCAACCACGAGTCCGATCAGCTGACCGCTGTCATTGAACATGCCGCCGCCGGAATTGCCGGGGTTGACGGAAGCGTCGGTCTGAATCAGATTCATGGTCTGGTTGTTGAGTGTGACTTCACGGTTCTTGGCGCTGATAATGCCGGCGCTGACGCTGCCGCCGAGGGAGCCGAGCGGGTTGCCGATGACGACGGCCATGTCGCCGACGCTGCTCTGATTGCTGTTGCCGTAGGTGACGGCCGTCAGATTCCTGGCGTTGATCTTGATGACGGCTACATCGTTTTCTGCATCTGTGCCGACGACACTGGCCGTGTAGCTCTTGCTGCCCGCCTTGACCGTGATCTTGGAAGCGCCGTCGATCACGTGGTTGTTGGTCATGATGTAGCCGTTGCTCTTGATAATTACGCCGCTGCCGGCACCCTGGGTGACATATTCGCCGAGCCAGGTGTTGCCCTGCTTGACGCTCTCGGTGGTAATCTCAACTACGGAATTCTTCACCTTGCTGTTGATCTGCTGGACGCTCAGCTTGCTGTTGGTTGCGTTCTGCAGCTTGTAGCCGGAGCCGGAAGAGGAAACGGTGGTCGTGTCGGTGCCGGTGCCGCCGCCGTTGAGCCAGCTGGTCAGCTGCACGGTGCCAAAGCTGACCGCGCAGGCCACCAGGAGCATGACGACGATGAGGAGCGCCATCGACCGGCGCGTCATGACGAGGTATTTCCTGTTTTTCCTCGGGGGTTCTTCCGGCGACTGTGAAGAGCCGGAGAAATAGGGATTATTGGGATTCATGTCGCTCATCCTTTCTAATTATATTCTGTATCTTTGACGGGAACTATGTTAAAATATTAAATTGAAATTTACCTTAAACATCGGAAGGATAATGCGATGAGCAAAGTACTGACAGGGATCGATCAGAGTCAGTCGTTTCGATTCTATCTGACGATCAGCACCGACGTGGTGGAGCGGGCGCGGGAGATCCACGACCTCTCGCCGCTGGCCTGCGCGGCGCTGGGCCGGGTGCTGACCGGCGCCGGTCTGATGTGCGTGATGATGAAGAATCCCCGCGATCGATTGACGGTGCAGTTCAAGGGCGACGGCCCGGCCCGGCAGATCATTGCCTGCGGCTACGGCGACGGCCGCGTGCGCGGCTACATCGCCGACCCGCACGTCGACCTGCCGCTGACCGCGGCCGGCAAGCTGGATGTCGGCGGCGCCATCGGCGTCGGCGAACTGACCGTGATCCGGGACATCGGCCTGAAGGAGCCGTACGTGGGAACGATTGCCCTCGTCGACGGCGAAGTGGCAGATGATCTGACGGCCTACTACTTCCTGTCGGAACAGCAGAACACTTCGATCGCACTCGGCGTCAAGGTCGGGCGGGAAGAAAAGGTCATCGCCGCCGGCGGCATGTTTATTCAGATGCTGCCGGAGGCGCAGGAGACGGTGATCGACGCTCTGGAAGCCATGCTCGCCGATCTGCCGCCGATGACCACCGTGGTCGAGGAAACGCTGCTGCAGGGGGCGGGCAGAACCGAGGAGGAACTGCTGGAAGCGATGATGGAACGCATCTTCGGCGGCCTCGCTCCGGCTTATGCACCGCAGATCCTCGAGTTTCGCGATATGCGCTGGGAGTGCGACTGCAGCCGCGGCCGCATGGCGCAGGCGCTGATGACCATCGGCACCAAAGAGCTGCGCACGCTCATCGAAGAGGACGGCGGGGCGGAGCTCAGCTGTCAGTTCTGCGGCAGTACTTATCGTTTTTCAAAGCAGGAGCTGGAAGAGATCCTGCTCCGCGCGAGGACGCAGTCATGAAGAAAGTAAGATTGAAAATCACGGGCAGCTATATCTACGGGGACAACCGCGAAGAGGATCAGATGGAGCTCATCACCGACGGCAAGCTGTACCAGCACGGCAAGCGCATCTATCTGACCTACGACGAGAGCGAGATGTCCGGCCTGGAGGGCTGCAAGACACGTCTGACGCTGGAGGGACAGACGGTAAGCATGACGCGCCGCGGCACCGCCGTCGGCATCGACACCGAAATCTACTTTGAAAAGGGCCATCGCTACTCGGGCTATTACGATACGCCCTACGGGCCGGTGGAGATGGAGGTGCTGACCAATACGGTGCACAACAGCATCACGCCGGAGGGCACCGGTGCGGTCGACATCGACTATCACGTCAGCCTCAAGGGGCTGTCGGAAAACCGCAACCGACTCAATATCGAAATCTTACAGTAAGCTGCAGCGCGCACACAGTGCCGGCAGACAGTCGCAGCGGAGGCAGACTGCCGCAGCGCGGCAGACACCGGGTACAGAGCTGTGCGGAGAGCTGCAGCGGAGGACGCTCAATGAAGATCAGTAAAAAAGTCATTCAGGTCATCGCCATAGTGCTCTGTGTCGCGCTGGCCGTGACCATGTGCCTGTACATCGGCTGGCTGGTTTAACGGGCATGGGAACGGAGAGATGAGATGAAAAAAATCGGATTTGATGCCGAACGGTATCTGGAAGAGCAGTCGCGCTGCATCAAGGAACGCATCAATGCGGGACAGGGGCAGCGCCTTTATCTGGAGTTCGGCGGCAAGCTGGTGCAGGACAAGCATGCGATGCGGGTGCTGCCCGGTTTTGACGAGAATGCCAAGATTGAGCTGCTGCACCGGCTGCGCGACGAGATGGAGATCATTATCTGCGTCTATTCCGGCGACATCGCCACCAACAAGACGCGGCACGACTTCGGCATCACCTATGACCTCGAGGTCATGCGCATCATCGACATGTTCCGCCGCTACGATCTTGAGATCAACAGCGTCGTCGTCACCCGCTATGAAGACAATGCGGCGGTCGACATGTTTATCTCCAAGCTCGAGCGCCGCGGCATCCGCACCTACCGCCACACCTTCACCAAGGGGTACCCGACCGATGTGGAGACCATTGTCAGCGATGAGGGCTATGGGGCCAATCCGTACATTGAAGTCACCAAGCCGCTGGTCGTGGTCAACGGGCCGGGCGGCGGCAGCGGCAAGCTGGCGACCTGTCTGTCACAGCTGTACCATGACTACCGCCGCGGCATCCGCGCCCGCTACGCGAAATTCGAAACCTTCCCGATCTGGAACCTGCCGCTCAAGCACCCGGTCAACGTGGCTTACGAGGCGGCCACCGCCGATCTTCGCGACGTCAACATGATCGACTCGTTCCACCTCGATGCTTACGGCGAAACGGCGGTCAACTACAACCGCGATCTCGAGGTCTTTCCGGTGGCCAAGCGCATCATCGAGAAGATCACCGGCGAGGAAGCGGAATACAAATCACCGACGGATATGGGCGTCAACCGCGCCGGCTTCTGCATTACCGACGATGAAGTCTGCCGCGAAGCGGCCTGCCAGGAAGTGGTCCGCCGCTATCTGATCGCCCAGTGCGACTACAAGAAGGGCCGCATCAGTGCGGCTTCGCTGGAACGCAGCAAGCTGCTGCTCGATGAATTGAATCTGCGGGAAACCGACCGGCCGGTCGTCGAGCCGGCGCGCGCCTATGCGGAGCAGCTGCGGGAGGAGGAAGACTGTCTTGGCGGCGGGGCGGCCATGGCACTGCAGCTGCCGGATGACACGATCGTGACCGGACGCACTTCGGTCCGCATGACGGCGGCCGGCGCCATGCTGCTCAACGGCATCAAGCTGCTCAGCGGCATGGCGGATCACATCCACCTGATTTCGCCGAACGTGCTCAAGGAAATGCAGGATCTCAAGACCGAGGTGCTGCATCAGGAGCAGGGGGCGCTCAGCGCCGAAGAGGTGCTGATGGCGCTGATGTTCTCGGCCACAACCAACCCCAGCGCCGAGGCCGCCGCCGAGCATCTGCAGGATCTGAAGAACTGCCGCGCGCACAGCTCGGCGATTCTCAGCGACCGCGACGAGCGAACCCTGCAGTCGCTGGGCATCGATGTGACCTGCGATCCGGAGTACGTGACCGACAACCTGTATTACAACTAGCAGATCGGCGCATCGGCGCTGCGGGCGGCCCGGCGAACCGGCGCATCGGCGGTTCGCGCTTTGACAACTGCAACTAACGAAAAACAACCTGACTGACCGGCGCCGGCAGCTGTGCGTGCACAGACTGAGACCGGCGTCGCCGCTGAAACGAATATTATGTATGGAAAATTCTTTGTGCTCTTTGCGATGATGGCGACCGGGTATATCCTGCGCCGGATTCGCTTTTTGGATGACCGCATGAACGATGGGCTCAACCGCTTCATCGTCTACTTTGCTTTTCCCTGCCTGCTGGTCAAGAACATCGCCGCACTCGAGATTCGCGGTGAAACCGCTGTGCAGTTTCTGCTGATGCTGGGACTGACGCTGGCGACCATGGCCGCCGGAGCGGTGCTGACCCATATCTATACCAAACTGCGGCATATACCGCCCGAACAGGGCGCCGTCGCGGAACTGGCGATGTCGACGCCCAACGACGGCTTCATGGGCTTTCCGGTGACGCTGATCTTTTTCGGTCAGCCCGGCCTGCTGATGATGATGGCGCACAATCTCGGCCTCAACATCTATTTCTTCACTTACGGCATTTTCACTCTGCGGCGCGATAACGCGGTGCACGTCCGACTGACGCCCTGGCAGGCGCTGGTGCGGGTGCTGCGCATTCTCGTCAATCCGAATCTGGTGGCGGTGTATCTGGGCTTTGCACTCGGGGCGCTCCGTGTGCCGCTGGACAATGCCGCGGGGGAATATCTCGGCTACATGGGAGCGGTGGCGACACCGATGGCGATGGTCTTCATCGGCTCTTCGCTGGTCGGCAGCAATCCGGCGGAGATCTTTCGCAGCCGGCTGGTCTGGGGCGGAACCGTTTTCAAGCTCGTTCTGCTGCCGCTGGCGGCAGCGGCGATTGTCTGGCTGCTGCCGGTCCCGACGCTGATCAAAGCCTGCGTGATTCTCGGCGCCTGCTTCCCCACGGCCGCGACCGCGCCGATGCTGGCACAGCAGGAGGAGAAGGACGAAGCACCGGCCAGCCGTATTCTCTTTGTCACCACCGTGCTCTCGATGGCGACGATCCCGCTTTCGGTGCATCTGATCCGCATGATCCTGCCGGTTTAACCGTGCTGTACCGATGCCGCGGCGGCGGGCCGCAGCGGTCTTGTTTCTGCCGCCGGCGCGGTCTGCCGGCCCGGCGGAAAGAGCCCCGTGGCCAGCGGAACGGACACGACGCCGCGGCGGCAGGGTGCTCCGCGGATCGAAATCCCTGACAGGAATTTCACAAGAATTTTTTGTTTTCTCAAAATAGATAGACTTTTTCCCGATTGTACGATATAATATGCAGACATTGGCAAACTGGTCAGGCATTGCACTCTGTCATGCAAAGGAGGCGAAACTATGAAGAAAGTTGGAGTTCTCGGTACGGGAACGATGGGCTCCGGCATTGCCCAGATCCTTGTTCAGGCGGGTTACGAGGTCACGATGCGTGCCCGTCGTCAGTCCTCGGTGGATCGTGGCATGACCACGGTCAAAAAGAACCTGGAAAAGCTGGTCACCAAAGAACGGATTACCGAGGCGGAGATGGAGGATGCCATGTCACGGCTCTCCGCTTCGACGGATCTGGAGATCGTCAGCGATTCCGACCTGATCATCGAAGCCGTATCGGAGGATATGGATGATAAGAAAGAATTGATGAAGCAGCTCGATGCGATGTGTGAACCGGATGTGATCTTCGCAACCAACACATCCTCTCTGTCGGTGACGGAAATAGCGTCTGTCACCAACCGCCCGGATAAGGTGATCGGCATGCACTTTTTCAATCCGGTGCAGGCCATGAAGCTGATCGAAGTCATTCGCGGTCTGAAGACCTCGGACGAGACCGAGAAGGCGATCCGCGCGCTGGCGTCAAAGCTGAACAAGACCCCGGTGGAAATCGCCGAAGCGCCCGGCTTTGTCGTCAACCGCGTGCTGATTCCGATGATCAACGAAGCGATCGGCATCTATGCGGAGGGTATTGCCGATATCGAGGGCATCGACACCGCCCTCAAGCTCGGCGCCAATCACCCGATGGGGCCGCTGGCTCTGGGCGATCTGATCGGCCTGGACATCGTGCTGAAAATCATGGATGTCCTGCACAAAGAATCCGGAGATCCGCGCTACCGGGCGCACCCGCTGCTGCGCAAGATGGTGCGCGCCGGCAAGCTGGGACGGAAGACCGGAGAAGGTTTCTATAATTATAAGAAACAGTAGAAAAGCTGAAAAAGGCGCTGCGGCGATGCTGCCGCACCGCTGAGAATGAATGAAAGAGAGAAAACACGAAACACTGCTGCACCGCGAACGCTGGTGCGGCAGTGTTTTTTAGCGTGCGGCACGCTGCACCCGGTACTCTGCCCCTTGCGGTACAACCCTGCACAAGTCCGGGAGGGGCGGCGGATGCGGATCCGCCGCCGGCGCGCAGGACGGGCCGTATTGCCGCACGCAGCCGTCAGCCGGAGAGAGAATCCGCGGTGGACACGCAGGACGGGCGGCGGTTCTGCCGCTGCCGCCGTGTGCGGTTCAGCGGCGGAAGTGATCGTCGATGCCGGCTGCGGCGGCGGCCAGGATGGCGTCGACATCGGCCCCCTCGACGTCGAGGTTTTCTGCCGCAAAACGGACGATCCGCGGGATGCCGAAGAGGTTCTGCGCCAGCGCACGGGTGTAGTCAAAACCGCCGTCATAGAGGATCGGTCCGCCGGCGGTGGTGACGTAGTAGAGCGTCTGTGCGCGGCACAGGCCGACCGGACGGTTGTCTTCGTAGCGGAAGGTCAGACCGTTGACACAGACGTTTTCGAAATAGATTTTCAGCAGCGCCGGAAACGACAGATCCCAGTAAGGGGCGGCAATGACGACGGCTTCGGCGGCGGCCAGCTCCCTGGCGCAGTCAAAGCGCGCCGATGTGTAGTCCTGTGCGCCGATGCAGGCGTCGCGCGCCGCCAGCGCGGCCGCATTCAGCGGCTGCAGACCGGCCTGATCCAGTTCCAGCGTGCGGACGTTCCCCTCGAGATGAGAGAGAACGCGGCGGGCCAGCTGTCGCGTGCGCGAGGCTTTCCGCACGCAGGCACTGACCAGAAGGATATTTTTTTGCATAGCAGGTCTCCCCTTTCCTGATAATAGTATGATCGGTTCTTTCGCTGCTGCCGCGGTGTCGGCCATAGCGACAGCTATGGGACCAGTATAGCACGAAAGCGGTTCTGCCGGCGGAGATAACCACCTTTACCCTATTCCGAAGGCATGCTTCGCACGAGCTCGCGGGGGAGTATCGGTCAACCCTTGTTTTACGAAAATTTTGTAATGTTGTTGAAACAACATCTTTATTTTGCGAAGAGGGGTATAATAAAATAATTGCGGAAGCCGGCTTCCCCTTTGAACAGGCTGCGTAAAGAAGGGGAATGTGCGGACGAAAAGACTTTGAGGGAGGTATAATAAGCTGCAGTGCAAGTTGCGTCCAGGGTCATTTTTCGGCAGAGCCTCCCGGTTCTGCCGGTCAATGACTTCGTTTGCTTTGTATATGCGAATGCCGCAGCGGTATATTTAACGGAGCACAGTTCCGTATCGGGGAGCAGTGGTTTCGCAGGAAGCGCACGGCCTCTGGTGGACCGGATCGTTGAACGAAACCACGGCTGGCCGAATATGCCGCTTTGCAGAACAGGGGTCTGAATAATCATCAAGGCGCAGTACAGACATTATTGTTTGTAAAACAACAAAACTATAGTAATATACGGATATGGGCGGCATCGCAGCAGATCGGGAAAGAGACGGAGAAGTTATGAATGGCGAAGAGAGGATCATCATCAAGGTGTTGATCGCATCACCGTTGTTTGACGGCATCAGCCGTGATCAAATCGAAAAGACGCTGGATGATCTGCATCCGGTACTGGAACAGTACCGCAGGGATGAAATCCTTGTCCGTGAAGGCGCTCGCGAAAGGGTGTTCGGCATCGTGCGGCGCGGTTCTCTGCACGGAGAAAAGTTTCACGAGGAAGGCGATATTCACCTGGTTTCCGTCTTTGAACCCGGAGATCTCTTCAGTCTGGATTCGGTGGTTTCCCGATCGCGCATCGCACCGCTGACGCTGACGGCGACGGAGGGCAGCGAGGCCGTCACCATGGATATCGATCAGCTGCTTTCACTGCCGTTTTCGGATGTCATCACGCGCAACATCATGCAGATCCTCGCCGACGAAAACATCCGCCGCCTCTACAAGCTCGATATCTTTTCTCGCCCCGGGCTGCGGGCACGCATCCTGACTTACCTGAAGATCATGTCGCAGAAGCACCACGGCCGCCCCTTTCATACAATGATGACACAGGAACAGATGGCTTCGTTTCTCGCCGTCAATCGCTCCGCGCTCTCCAACGAACTCAACAAGATGCGGCGGGAAGGCATCATCGATTTTCAGAAAGACCGCTTTGTGCTGCTGAAGTAGCTGCTGTCTCAGGCCGCAGCTGCGCAGAGGAGGACGATTCTGATGTACCGGTTCGATAAGATTCGAAAGCACCATCCCGTATGACGGAGAACACCATGAATGAGAAGAAAAAACGAAACTGCAAGAAGGCAGGCCTGCTGCTGCTGGCCGTCCTCTGCTGCACCTTTCTGCTCTGCGCCTGCGGCGCGGAAAAGTCGCTGCACCTGCATTATGCCGATCAGAAGGACAGCCCCTACGGCACCGGCAACTACCTCTACAGCACGGTGACGTTCGGCGGCAGCGGACTGGGCCGCGAAACCGTGCTCTCGGTGCGGCAGATGGAGCAGCGGGTTCTGGATCAAAAGAAGGAAGCTTACACCGGCAAGTACAGCCTGCTGACGCGCGGCAGCATCTTCAGCAGGCATACATACACCGGTCTTAACCTCTATCAGCTGCTGCGCTCCCTGGGCATGGACAAGGAGATCGCCGCCGGCACACCGGTGACCGTGCTCTCCGCCGACGGTTATCAGAAGACGTTCACCGTCGCGGAGCTGAAAAAGAGCGGCCGCGGCTATTACAGCAGCAAGAGCGCAAGCAGTCCGAAAAAGAACGATATTCCTATTATCCTCGCTTTCGGCAGCGATGGCCGGCCGCTGGTGGGGCCGACCGGATCGCAGAAAGTCGGCACCGAGATGACGAAGAAGGACGGTTATGATGAGGACGCGGAGAACGAAGGCGGCCCGGTCAGGCTGACGCTCGGCCAGCGCACGGCCGGCGAATTCAATGCGCCGGACAACGCCAAATGGGTGACCGCAGTCATCGTCGGCAAGCGCCGCAGCTACACACGCCATCGCGGCAGCGCGGCAAAAAAGACGCTGCGCCTCAGCGTCTACGATGCCGACCACGGCAACCGCAGGGAGTCGGACCGGCAGATTTCTACCGGCGCCGTGGAGCGCTTTGCGGCCGCCAGGGACGGCAATCTGTGCGCCTCCTACTACGGCGGCAGCCATTATTTCGAAGGCGCGGATCTGTGGCGCTGGCTGCGCGACAACGCGCGTCTCGGTTCCCGCAGCGGCAAAGTGGTGTTTCGCTTTGATGACGGCTCGGCGGAAACCGTCGACCTCGATTACCTGCGCAATGCCGACGGCAGTGATGACAGCTACTATACGGTAAAGGACGGCAGCCGGATCACCAGCGTAATGCCGGCGCTCGGCTATGCCGTCGACGGTGCCCCGAGCGAGGGCGGCAGCCTCTACGCGCTGCTGCCGGCGAAAAAAGACGTCAGGAAGAAGACTACCGCCAAAAAGCTGCGCAGCGTGGCGGTCTACGCGGCGCAGTCGATGGAGGCCAGCGCCAACGCCGAAAAAACCGTCACGATCGACGGCGGCGTGGACAAGAAGACCACGTACACGGTCGCCGATCTGGAGAACATGCCGGATCTGCAGCAGGAGAGCGGCAGCTTCCGCGGCGTCAATCTCTATCGCCTGCTTGAAGAGACCGGCCTGCGCGTTGACGCCGACCGCGTGGTGGTTCGCGGCGGCAGCAGGTCGGTCACCATTCCACTCGACAAGATGAAGCACAGCCGCTGCATCCTCGCTGTCCGCCGCGCCGGAAAGGGACTGCGCGGCAGCTATGGCAGCCTCAGCGTGGAGGGACGCTGGGAGTGCCGCGACGTGCGCAGGCTGACGGTGAAAACCTATCAGGGGCAGTGGAAGCACAGCAGCGGCGTCTACCGCCGCTATCAAAAGCAGCAGATCCGTCTGACCGGTACGGCACTGAAAAAGACGGCGACGCTGACCGTTGCCGATCTCGAAAAACGGCCGGCCGTACGGCAGTCCTTCGCCGCTTCGGCGGGTACCGACGGCTTCCAGGGCGTCGTGCTGCGTGATCTGCTGCGCGATTATCTCAAGGACAAGGGCAGGCGGCCGTCAAAGATCGTGGTCGCCGGCCGCGACGGCTATGAGCGTGAGATCTCCGTCGACTCTGTATATCGCGGCATTGACAGCCGGTACCAGAGCGGCGCGCACCGCGATATCATCCTCGCCTACAGCATCAACGGCACGCCGCTGGTGCCGACGAAGAAATCACCGGGCTGTAAAGCGGACAACCAGTTCGGCCCGGTGCGCCTGGTGGTGGAAAACAGCGTCTCCTACTGGGTCAAGAACGTCAGCGAGATCCGTATCAGCCGGTGAACGGCGGCACGATGGACAGCCATCTGAGCAATATTGTAGAAACAACATTTTCGACCGCGGTGCTTTCAAACATTGTTCGGCTTTTTGCCCGACCGGAACGGAGGAGAGAAAAGGCAGCTGGTGCAATGAGCTGGGCAGGATGTGTCGGATGACTGTTGTGCAAAATAATCAGCATCATTTTCAGAAAATATCATAAAGTGTTGGCGAAACAACATACAAAGCCTCGACTATTGTATATGATAATAAAATGGAGTTTTGTGTATGGAAGGAGTTCTCTAGTGAAAAACAATAGTGTCAGGCGAAAATCCCGCCGAAAAGCAGTCGCACTGATCACGGCGTTTGCATTGGTATGCTCGCTAATCGCGGGAATGTCAGCACCGCGTGTCGAGGCGGCTGCCGGAGCGCAGGCCGGCAGCGCAGCAGGAAAGGATGTCCAGGAGTGGTCCGGCACTTCTTTTGATGGCGGAAACGGCACGGAAGAAGACCCGTATCGGATCGCAGACGGCAGCAATCTCGCCTATCTTTCGGCACAGGTAGCGGCCGGCCGGACTTTCTCCGGCCAGTATATCAAGCTGACTGAGGATATCGACCTTGCACTCGATAATAATACTGAAGTGCTGTTCACGCCGATCGGCGGCGGCGCCAAGCAGGACGACGGTCTGCCGGAAAACAAGTTCCTCGGCACCTTCGACGGCAACGGAAAAACCATCAGCCATCTCTATGTCAACAACATCAAAAAGGGCACTGTGGAGCCGAACTTCACCGGTCTCTTCGGATATAACGGCGGTACTATTAAAAATCTGACGGTGGAAGGCAGCGTGACGGCGGAATCCAGTAAACTGGAAAAAACTTATTCCGAACCGTCTTCGGATTTTGTCGGCGGAGTTGTCGGCTTTAATGCCGGCACCATCCGTCGTGTGGTATCCCGTGTTGCGATCAAGGCCGAATACTCCGGCAATGTCGGCGGCATCGCCGGCTTCAATACCAGCGGCAAATGGCGTGATTCAACAACGGGCCAAGATATCAACCGCACGATCGAGGGAGCCGTCGGCCTCGTCACCGAATGCAGCAACGCCGGAAATATTAAGTCGTACAAGAAAATCGGCGGAATCACCGGTGAAAATGAGGGCAGTATCTCTTATTGTTCCAACAGTGGTGAAATCTATACCCGTTTTTCTGGAAAGGGAAACGGACAGGGCGGCATCACCGGCCGCAACGGCTGCAATAATGCGGAGTGGGGCGTCGGGAGAATCTTTAACTGCTATAACACCGGTGCGATTAACGCGAAAGGCAAAGAATCTTCAGATCACTATTTTGACAGCCGCTGGATCGGCGGTATTTCCGGCTTCAGCAGCAGCAGCTCCCGCATCCGCAATTGCTATAATATCGGATGCATCTATAAAGGCTATGCCGATTACTTTCCGGTTTCCGCCCGCATGGATAATCCCGAAAAAAATGCTTCCAATTGTTATTCTCTGGCCCGTCTTAACTACTGTTATAATGCGGACGGCACCTACAACGGCAGGGGAGCGGACTATAATAAAGAATATGCCGTCAATTATTTCGGCAGTACAAAGAAGGAATCGGAGTTGAAGAGCAACAGCTTTCTGCAGGACCTCGGGGGAGCTTTTGCTGCCGACAATGAAGGCAGCGCAGCTGTGAACAACGGCTATCCGATCCTGCGCTGGCAGGCGACCGCTTCAACAGCCGTCACCGGTATTGCCAAAACAAAAGATCCGGACAAAACCCATTACGTCGCCGGCCAGACCTTCGACCCCAGCGGTCTGAAGATTGTCGCCTCCTACTCGGACGGCAGCACCTATACGCTGTGCCCGTGTGATTACACTATCAGCAATGCGGGGGAACTGACAACGGATGACACTTTGATCACGGTAAGCGGCAGTTTCGGCGGACATACATTTTCCTATGATATCCCGATACAGGTCAGTAAGAATGCACTTGCTTCGATCAAGGTCACGAAAGGCCCGGAACGCATGCCTGTATATCGGACCGGTGAGACTTTTGAAGCGGACGGCATGGAGATCACGGCCGCTTATACCAACGGCCAAACGAAGAAAATGAAAGAGGGCTTTACGTACACCGAGACAAAACTGAGCCCAACGGACAAGACGATCACCGTTTCCTACACCGAGGACGGAGTGACGAAGACGGATTCGTTTGAGGCCGAAGTGGTCGACCTGACCGAACCGGAAAAGAACGGCGACGGCGCCTACATGATCGACAGTGCCGCGGATTTGAATGCTGTGTCGACCATGGTGTCTGTACTCGGGAAAACCGATTTTAATGTAATACTTACAAAGGACATCACGGCCGACAGCGACTTTCGGCCGATCGGCGTGAAAGACGAAAGCAGGACGATCACGACAGTAAACGGAGGCAGCCTGCGATATTTTTACTACACCAATGCTTTCTCCGGAAAATTTAACGGTGGCAGTCATCGGATCGCGCTGGCTCTTGATTCCGACAGCTCTGCAGAAGGGCTGTTTGGCTGCCTCGGCGAATCGGCTGAGGTGCGCGATTTGACGACGACCGGTTCGATCAGCAGCAACGGCGCTGCCGCCGGTATTGCCGTCTGCGTCGCCGACGAAAGCGATGCAACGGATCAAGCCCTGATTGAAAACTGTCATAACGAAGCGAAAATAAAAGGCGGAACCAGTGCTGCGGGTATAGTCGGAAAAGCTGATACGAATACTGAGATCAGGAAATGCACCAATGCCGGAACCGTAAAGGGAACAGACTATGTCGGCGGTATTCTCGCCAGCGGGACAGCGGAGCTCAGCGAATGCTTCAATAACAGCACTGTCTGCGGTCAAGCAGACTATATCGGCGGCATTGCCGGAAGCTGCAAGGGCAGTCTCAGCAAATGCGGAAACACTGCTGCGGTCAGCGGTACCCGACAGGTCGGCGGCATCTGCGGAGCGGGCGTTCTTACTGATAACATGACTTTTCAGCAGTGCTTTAACATCGGCAGTGTTGAAGGAGTTTATCACGTCGGCGGTATTATCGGCAGGTCTTATGCCGGGGCATTGAGCAGCTGTTACAACTGGGGCGCGATCTCCGCATCCGACGGCGCAAAGACGCAGGGCGTCGGAGGGCTGGTCGGAACGCAGCAAACCTATGCACTGACAGTAGAAAACAGTTATAATTACGGACCGGTGACGGGCAGTAAATCGATAAGCACCGGTTCTCTGGTCGGAGCGATTGACCGCTATCAGGGAAGTGCGGCGCTGCAGATAACGAATTGCTATTATTTGAAGGGCAGTGCGGCAAAATCCGTCGGACTGATGCCGACCAATGAGGCGGCACACAGCGATGCCTCTCGGCCGCAGACTTCGGCGCAGATGGAGAACGGTTCCGCAACGCTGGGCGAAGCTTTCCAGGCATTGCAGGACTGTCCGCCGGTTTTTGTCTGGCAGTCTGCACCGCAGCAGATCAACGAACTGAAGCAGAAAGCAGCAGAGGCAAAAACAGCGGGTGTATTGAAACTCAAGACTGCGTCGGCGTCATACAATTCGCTGCACCTTTCCTGGAATGCTGCCGCGGCGCCGACCGGTTACCATCTGCTGCGAGCGACGTCAAAAAACGGTTCGTATTACGAGATTGCTTTTGTCAAAGGAACCTCCTATACAGATCGACATTTGACGTGCGGAACAACGTATTATTATAAGCTGCGGGCAGAAGCGGCCTATCAGGATACGGACGGTGCTTCTCATACTGTAGTCGGGGACTTTTCATCCATCTCTTCCGCAAAGCCGATACCGGCAAAGGTATCGGTACGCGCCGCAGCCGGCAAGAAACGTATCACTGTGCGCTGGCATAAAATTGCCGGTGCCGGCGGCTACAGCATTTCCATATCCACCAGAAAATCGCGGACCAGGATCGTGAAAACGCTGAAGGGTTCCGCCAAAGTCAAATACACAAAAAAGGGATTAAAAAGGGGCAGGACCTATTATGTAAAGGTGAGAGCTTATCGAAAAACCGGCAGAAAGAAAGTGTATGGAAGCTGGTCCTCGCTCAAGCGTGTCCGGGTAAGGTAGACAGTTGCGGGGTTCGTCCCGCACGCTGCAGCGGGCGGACCGGCGGAAACAGCCTGCGTGGGCAAATTTTCATTGAATAGATACAGAAAGAAGGAATCGGTTTGGTTCGCAAGGGCATCGGGATCTCTTCCCGGTACAGCAGAGGAATAAAAATTCGGCATATACCTGCAACGGGAACGGCACTGCTGATCGCTGTGCTGCTCTGCTGCATGTTCTGTCTGCCGCAGTCGGCCTCGGCTGCGGGCAAGACAACGCTGAAGGTGCGTGCCGGCTTTTACGGCGGAGAATATCATGAATTTGCCCGATATTCGTACGGCGACATGAGCAGAATGTCAAACGGAAAGGTATACACTTATTCCGGCCTCGACAGCGGAGGGTTTGTCTCTGTCGTCTACGCCACCGGTGTTACGCTGGATGCCCTGCTGGATGACTGCGGGATCAGCCGCGGCTCGGTCAAGTTTTTTCATATGAGCACCAGGGATAATTATGATAACAGCGGCGGCGAAGAAAAGACTACTTTTAGGGCGGACACACTGCTTAATCCGCGCTATTTTTATCCCGATCTGGCGGTCAATATGCCTGAAGGGGGACATTTGTCCGGTACGGATATCTCTGAATACGTCAGAAAAAAAGGAAGATCAGTACCCGGCCTGCTCGCCCTCGGCTGTACGGATTTCAAAAATACCGGGCAGGATGAAGCCAATAGAATACAGCAGGGCGGTGACTATCAACCGCCATCGGCTGATACACTGCAGTCCAATCATGGAGAAGCCTGCTATCGACTGGTATACGGGCAGACGATAGATGATCCGTGCAATGTACAGACCAGTGATAAGTACGTTTACGCCGTCGACATCCAGCTGGCCGGCAGCCCGACGCTGACGGCAGAGAAAAAACTCGTTTCCGGCACAAAGGGAAAAACCGGCAGCGTCTATAATGTCAAACTGGGTGTGAAGCTGCCGGGCAGCTACGGTTACCTGCCTGAGAAAGTCGTCACGCGGTTGAAAAAGGATATCATCGATAAGGTCAAAGTTGAGGGATATGACACCGATATCCTCGCCGTCAGCAGGCTTGATGCGGACGGCACGATGAAAACCGACACCTGCCGGGTAAAACTCAAGGCCAAGGGCAGCACCAGCATTCGCTTTCGCTACGAACGTACGGAGTACGACGGCAGTGTGACGGCAGCGAACGCGTCCATGGGCGCCGAGAGTACCGGCGAGGCGCCGGAAAAGAAAAAACCCGACCAGCCCGGTTCCGGCAGCAGCGGCGGCACGAAGCACAGCGGCAGCAGCGGCAGCAGCGACAAGAATCGCAGCGGCAGTTCCGATCGCCGGCAGGACAGCAGCGCGAACCGCAGCTTCAGGATCGCGGACAGCAGCCTCACGCAGGAGATCGACCGGGCGGTGCAGACCACGCAGACCGACAGCGCGGCGCAGGATCCGACGACGACGGCGAAGAAAAAGCAGAGCGGCAGCAGCTGGATTCAGTTTAATCCGCAGACCGCGACCGTCGACTTTGACGCCGACAAGAATGCGGCTTCCCGCAGATGGGTCGCCGCGGCCGCGGGGGGCTTCCTTGCTGCCGGTGTCTGCACCGAAATTCTCTGGTTCCGGCGGCACCGCTCGCTCGGCCGGCCGCCCTCCGGCGGCTCCCCGCCCGCGTCGCAGTAACGAAAAAGTTCCGGCCATCGACCGCGCCGTTCCGCCCGGCAGTATGCCTGCCGGCGGGCATTGCGGCAGTGCCGGATAACCGGTCCGACGGTTTGCTGCATCTCTGCGGTGACCGATCGCACCGGCATCCGTCTTTCATATCTTCAGCACAGAAAGGAAATCAACTCTATGTCGCTTGACAGCTTCAGTACCATACTCCGGGACATCTCCAGCGGACTGCAGTACCCGGTTATCATCCTTCTCGTCGCACTGGCAGCGGTAACGGTTATCCTGGTCGGCACGATCGCTGCCGAAGTCTTTACCGAGCGGCGGTATCTCAAGGCAAATCTGCCGGAACTGGTGGACGAACTCCATGGCCGCTCCGATTCGATCCCGGAGGTGATCCGCGGCGCCGACCTGCTGGTGCAGCAGAAAAAAGATCTGCTGGAACTGACCCGTCACCCGGATCTCAGTCCCAATGTGCGTGAAAGCCTGGCGATTCGTCTTCTCAACCAGGAGCGCGCCAAATACAAAAAGCGCACCGACGTCACCGATGTCGTCGCCAAAATCGGCCCGATTCTGGGACTGCTGGGCACGCTGATCCCGCTGGGCCCGGGCATCATCGCGCTCGGGCAGGGAGATACGCAGACGCTGTCGTCTTCCCTGCTGACAGCCTTTGATACGACGATTGCCGGCCTCGCCTGTGCGGCGGTGGCGCTGGTGATCTCGCTGATCCGCAAGAACTGGTACCGCAATTATATCTCGGTCATGGAGACACTGATGGAGACGATTCTCGAAGAGGAACAGACCCCTGCCCCGGACGCGAGCGAACTGCGGTACGGCAGAGAGGAGGCGGCATCATGATGCGCAGATTCGGCAGCGGTCATCTGTCTTCCACGGAGGACTGGAAGGAAGAAAACATCAATCCGCTGGATGGTGTGACCAATATGGTGGACGTGATGCTGGTGCTCGCGGTCGGCATCATGATGGCGCTGATCATGCACTGGAACGTCAACATCCATTCGGTGCAGGACGTTCAGGAACTGAAGGACGCGCAGACCCTCAACGACAAACAGGTGCAGGAAGTCGAAGACAACAACGGCCTGCAGGAAAAAGGCACTGTGTATCAGGATCCGGCTACCGGAAAATACTATCTGAAAGTTGATAACGAGGATGAGCAATGAAACGAAAGCAACGGCAAAACCGCTCCCGGCTGCGGATGCTGACGGCGCTGCTGCTGACCGTCGTTCTCGCGGCGGCGCTGGCAGGCTGCAGCGGAAGCCGGCATGCGGAAGCGGGATCCGCGGAAAAAACAGCCGACACGGTTCTCACGATCGAGGAAGAGGGCGGCGGCAACGCTGTCTACTATTCCGTCAAAGAGCTGAAGGAGGTCGGCACGGTGACGCGCACCTACAGCGGCCGCAGCAAGAGCAGCAAGGGAAAGCGGACGACGGTGAAATATACCGGCGTCGACCTGCGTACGCTGCTCGATAAATCCGGCTGCGAGGACGCCGAAACGATCAAGGTCTCCTGCAGTGACGGCTACACCCGCGAATACCAGCTCGAGAATCTGGACAACCTCTACTGTTTCAAGGGCAGCGGCAGCGAGAAGGAAAAGGTGAAGCCGATGATCGCAATCGTGAAAAAGGGCACCCGTCTGGGCAATAACAGGAACTTCGATCCCAACGACGGCACGCCGCTGCGGCTGGTGTGCGGACAGGCCGAATACGACAGCGACGAGTCGATGGATTTCAACATGCAGAACTGGGCCGGCTACGTCGAGACCATTGAGGTGGAGGACTAAATGCGGCGATTTTTCCGGCGTTTTACGGTCTATGATCTGGTGATCATGGCGATCATGGCGGCGATCGGCATCGCCATCAAGCCGGTGGTCGTGCCGCTGGCGCATCTGATCACGGGACCGCTGATGATTCCCAGCGGCGCGCTGGCCGGCGGGCTCTATATGATGTGGCTGGTGATCGGCTACGGCATCGTGCGCAAGCCCGGCACTTCGACGCTGATTGCGCTGGTGCAGGCCATCCTGGTGGTCATAACCGGTGTGGTCGGCTCACACGGCGTACTCAGCTTTTTTACTTATCTGATGCCGGGCCTGGTCATGGATCTGCTGCTCCTGGTGACCGGACACCGGGTCTGCTGCCGCGGCTGCGCGGTGATGTCCGGGCTGGCGGCCAACGTCACCGGCACCGTCTGCGTCAACGTGGTCTTCTTTCAGGCGCCGGGCGTCTATCTGATTCTGATCCTGGCGGTTGCGGCGCTCTCCGGTGCGGTCGGCGGCCTGATTGCCTGGCAGCTGCTGGAGGTCATGGACCGCTATCACATGATCGGCGGCAGCCGCGGACGCAGGCGGCGGAAGCTGTCCCGGAACGGGAAGGAAGCGGAAGCCGGCGGCGGGATGCCACGGGAAGGAGGGGGCAGCGATGCCTGAACAGCGAAAGAAACGCATCAGCGGGCGTGCGCTGGTCATCCTCTTTGCCGTGCTGATCGCCGTTGTCGCCGTCACCGCCTGGCTTAACCTGCGTGGCAGCCGCGGTGACAGCGGGATCAATGACGACTATACGATTGCCGTCTCGGAGCAGCGGGGCAGCGGCAAGGCGCAGACGGTAAAGACCTTTTCGCTGGGCGAGATCCGCGAGATGGACGCGGTGACGGTGCACGCACAGCTGCAGTCCGCTAAAGAGGGCAGCGAGGAAGGACGCTGGACCGGCGTGCCGGTGCGCGATGTGATCGGGAAGGCGGACGGAAAGCTGCTGCGGCGGACAAAAACCGTTCTCTTCAAGGCCGGCGACGGCTACACCTCGGCCGCTTCCGCGACCGAACTCCGCAGGGGGCAGGCGGTGCTCCTCGTCTACAGCAAGGACGGAAAGGCCCTGAAACACTTCAACGACGGCGGCACCGGGCCGCTGCGCGTGCTCTTTACCGAGGACACCTACGGGAATCGCAGCACGCAGTATCTGAAAACCATTCTCTGTCGCACCGACTGAGATCGAGTCGGTGATGCGGCGGTAAAGAGCACGGCGGCAAACCGCTGATCGGCGGCATCCCGCTTCGGAGACGGAAAGTGCGTGTGCCGCGCAGCGGCAGCAGCGGGCTCTGCGGGAGGATCATGGAGCCGCAGGAAAAGGAAGGCCGGTAATGATGAAGAGGAGAACAAAATGCATGAAAGGGCTGATCGCCGTGCTGGCCGCGGCAATGACACTGACGGCCCTGCCGGTGACGGCGCCGGCGTTCGGTGCGGATGCTGCACAGTGGACAGACCTGGAAGACGCGGTGCTGCTGGTCGACGGCGGTACCGAGGCAGAGGGGAAGGGACACAACGGTTTTCGCCGCAGCTGCACCTGGCTGACACAGGCGCAGCTCGACGGCATAAGCAGTGAGGAAACAGCCGATGCTTTCTTCGAAGCGGAAACCGAGGATTCTTTCCTCGGCGGCACAGCAGAGAGCGATTGGATCGTTTATTCGGCGTTGACCAGAGAGGAAAAGGGCGGATTTGGCTTTCGCCGTCTGGAGAGCGGCCTGTCGCTGGCGGCGATGCGCGAGGCGCTGGGCTGCAGCACGACGGATCGGGTGTTTTTCCGTGCCCGCGACGGCTGGCCGAAAAGCAGCCAGGAAATCAGCGGCGGCAGCGGCGGCGCGAGCGGCGGACTTTGGGTGAGGCGCTATACGTTTGCCAGTGAAGATGCGCCGGAAGACAGCGGCACGGAAGTCAAACCCGCTGTTGCGCTGACGGGCAGCAGACTGACCCGGGACGGTCTGGTCGATGAAGATGAATCGACGCTGGAGACGCCGCTGCTGGTGCTCGGCCAGCTGACAGCCGGCGATTACAACGCGCAGTACATGGGAAGGAATCTGCGCGAGATCGACTTCGGCGCGACGCCGACGGTACTGACGATCGATGACAACGGCATGGCAGAGGATCTGACGGCCGGACAGGTCATCTGCGGCACAGCGGCCGGAGCTTCCATCGACCGGCAGCAGCTGACCTGCACGGTCACTGCCGGCGGCAGTGAACATACCCTGTCGGCGGCCGGCGTCAAACTGTCGGAACTCCTGGATAATGCCGGCGTCAGTACTGAAAACAGCATCTGCACCGCGGCAGCAGCGACGGGTTCGGACGCAGAGACGCAGTCTCTCGATACGGAAGAACTGGAGCGGTACTTCGTGGCCGATGAGGCCGGTTTCGACGGGAAGCCGCTGACAGCCGGTTCGGCCGCAATGCGTACGCTGACGCAGAGTGACGGGGCGGACCTGCTGCTGCTGTCTCCGCGGAACGACGGCACGTACACCGCCGCGCCGCTGCGCACGCTCAAGGTGGTACGTATGGAACTTCCGGCGCCGGCCGGGGCGAAGGCGGCCCGCGTGGATTACCGCAGTCTGAAAGTGTCCTGGAAGCGGACTGCCGGGGCCGGCTGCTACCGGATCGATCGTTATAACGGACGTACCGGGCGCTGGAAGCAGGTTAAAATTTTGAACGGCGTCGATACTGTGAAGTGGACAGATCGCGGGCTGGAGACGGGCACCTCGTATCGTTACCGCATTACTCCGGGTCGGGACAGCAGCGGCAGCCGGATGTGGGGCCGCAGTGCCGTCACGGCGGCGGTTTCTCCCTGCCTGACAAGAGGGTGTCTGACCGGGTGCCGGAAAAAGAGCGGCCGGCGCACTGGTCTCGCCTGGAAGAAAACGGCCGGTGCGTCCGGCTATCAGGTGCAGCGGGCGCGCAGCCGAAATATGAAAAAAGGCCGCAGAACGATGACGCTGCGGGGCGGCCGCCGCACTTCCTGGACCAGCGGCAGACTGAAAAAAGGCCGGACTTATTACTACCGCGTGCGGGCCTGGCGCACCGTGGCGGGGAAAAAGGTCCCCGGCGCGTATTCGACGGTGCGCAGAGTGCGTTTCCAGGGCGACGAATAATAAATCGCGGAAAAAATAACGAATCTTCCGAAAGTGTTGTTGAAACAACAGGAACATTATTCGTAACCTGCTATAATCAAATTGTTCTTGCAACTGTTACTGTGCTATTGAAAGGAGGAAGCGGAACCACCGCAACGAAATATGAATTTCACCAATAGCAGAAAAAGTAAATGGCTGGCCGTCCTGCTGACGATTGCCATGGTGGCGACCTGCGTCGCGATCATGCCGCTCGGCACCGCAAAGGCGGCAGCTGCGAAAAAAGCGCCGAACGGCTCGACCAAGAACGCAGTCTTCTACATCGCTGTCGACGCCGATGCTGACGGGACTGTGACCGGAGCAAAGGATGCGGTCTATTACTATACGCTGAAGGAAATCAAAGCGTACGGGGATACCCAGTCCTACTCGTTTATCAACCACGGCGTGATGGAAAACGTCAGCGTCAAGGGCGCCAAGCTGAAAAACCTGCTGGACAATACGACCGGCATCGACTGGAATTCGTCCTGGAAGATCCAGTACATGGAGGAAGATGCGTACCACGCAAGCGCCGAAAACTATAAGGACACCATCCAGGGACTGACTGATCCGCAAGGCGCCGGCAACGGCAGCGGCAGCGGCAAGCCGGCCGATACGATCATCGGCTATGCAGCCATGACCACTTATGAAAAACCGGACGCGAACAACGTCAACGAAACCACGTACACGAACTTTACGGACTACGAGCGGGACATGTCCAGCGTGCGCGCCTATCGTCAGGGCACTAACGCCAATGATTCCACGCTCAAGATGCTCAACGGCGTCGTCATCAGTCCGAGCGGCGACCTCAGCGGCAAAAACGGCTATCAGCTGGTGAGCCGCGACAACGCCGGCAATAAGATTGCTCCGGATAAAGAAATCCTCGGGTTCCCCGCAGGGATCAAATGGGAAGCGGAGCCCAACATCAACGTCGGCTGGGCGACACTCGACAGCGAACAGGACGGAGCCTGGACCGGAACCGGCCGGCGGGTTACGATCGGCACCGGCTCCGATGCGGAAGTCGCCTTTCGCTACACAGAAAAACCGTTCCTGAAGGTGACTGCCAACGGCCGTACGACGACCTTCAAACGCTCCAACATCGATGCTATGTCCGAGGAGTATCCGAGCAATACCGACGGCAGCGGCACGGCCTATAAATATTACGGCTATGACAAACCGATGTATATCCGCTACCAGGGCGTTGAACTCAGCAGTCTGCTGAGCGAACCGGAAAACGGCGAGAAGGTCTATCTTGTCACAGAGAATGGCACGGTGAAGGATATTACCGACAGCATTGACAAATATTTTGTGGCCGAATACTATTCACAGTCAAAGAGCAGCACGAATATCAGCAACAGCAAACGCATGCCGCTGAACTATGATGCCGCCGTGCTGGTCGATAAGACGAGTGCGCCGGTGGAATACAGCAATGACGACAGCGATTTCAATGCGGCTTCCGGCCAGAAACCGACCATCTACGAAAATGCACAGATCGTTGTTGCCGCAGCACCTGCGGCAGTGACGGGCCTCAAAGCGAAATCTTCCTCGAAAAGAGTGAAGCTGAGCTGGAAGAAAACAACCGGGGCAAAACAGTACAGCGTCTATCGCGCCACGAAGAAAACCGGCAGCTACAAAAAAATTGCAACGGTTAAGAAAAACGCCTATACGTCGAAGAAACTGAAGAAGGGCCGGACGTACTACTTCAAGGGTCAGAGCCAAGCGCTCCGATCGGCAGGACTTACTTAAATGGAACTTATTCCAAGGTCGTCAAAGTCAAAGTCAAATAAACAGAATGAATCCTGTCAAGTAATTCATCAGCAGCCGATGTTCCCGCACCGGCTGCTGATGTTGTACGGAATGCGAACCGGGTTTCGCAGAGAGACAGAACAAGAGGTGCGAAATGAAGGAAAAAACGGATCCATGTCGGCAGACGGGCAGCGTGGACAGCGCTGTGCTTTGTACTGGCGGCGGCCTGGGTGCTGCTGCCGCCTGCCGCGTCTGCGAAAACAGCCGGCATGCGGGAAGCAGGAGAAGCCGCTGTGCAGATAACCGAAAACGGCACTGTGAAAACAGGTCTTGCCGTTTACGGCGACGATGTGCAGGGAAACTGCGGCCTGTCCCGCAATATCTATTTCCTTACCCAGGATCAGCTGGAAGACATCAAGGACAAACAGAGCGCCGACGGATACGGACTCGGCAGCGATGCTTACCTCAGGGATTCAGGTGTATTCCTCTTATGAAACACCACGGAGAGGGAGCCTATCATTATACGCGGGCATCCGGCCTCAGCATTCCGGCGATGCTGCAGGCGCTCACCGGAAGCCATTACGGCAATGTGAAATATTTCTTCATTAAGGCGCGGGACGGCTATAACCTCTACGCAGGCAGTCAACAGCATCAATGAACTGCAGTACTTTGCGCCCGGCGATGCGGCGGGCGTGCCCAGTGCGGCGCCGATGATTGCCCTCTATAAGAGCACCAATGAGTACGTCAACCGCGCCGACGGGGTGGTGCCGGACAGCGCCGCACGTCTGGAACCCGGCAGGGAGGTGCTGGCCTTCGGGCAGGAGGAGGTGAATACCCCCAATAACTGCCAATTTGTCAAGGGCGTCGATCAGGTGGCGGCGGTCAGAGAATTTGGCGTGCTCCCCGAAAGCATGACGTCTTCCAGTACAAAGGGCATGCTGCGGATCGACGCGATGCTGCACGGCACGATCCGCGATCGCTCTTACACCTATGGCAGCGGCGGCCTCAGCGGTGACATACCGGGTGCGCGGCCTTTCGCTGGACGATGCGGCTGCAGAGATGGGACTCGGTGAACTGCTGGCCGACCGTGCAGACTACCGTCTGCGCCTGACCGGTGCCGACGGCAAAACGGTGCTGGTACCGCAGAATCGTCTGTCGCAGGCGACGCTGGCCTGGGACAGCGATACGGCTCCGGCGGGGCAGACCGGCTATTATGCCGCTTATCTGGCGGACGGCACGGCGGATACCGCGGTGCTCGCGAACGTCACCGCGATCGATGTGGTCTCGGCTTCCGGGCAGACGGTGACCAGCAGAGTCACGGCGCCGAAGGCACCGACCGGTCTGCGGCTCACCTATGCGTCGGCCGCTTCCCTGCGGCTGACCTGGAAAAAAGTCAGCGATGCGTCCGGCTATCGCGTCTATCGCAGTACCGGGTCGCACGGCAGCTGGACGCTGCGCAAAACGTGCAGCGGCCGGACCGCGGCTTTCACCGACAGCGGCCTGACCCCGGGCCGGCTCTATCGCTACCCGCGTTGTCGCCAGCCGTACTGCGTATGGGGACAGCTATGACAGCAGTCCCTCGGCGGCCGTGAAGGCAGAGGCAGCGATTCGCCGGCCGGCGCTGGCCGTGAAGAAGAGCGGCAGGAAAAGCCGTGCGCGTTTCCTGGAAAAAGATCAGCGGAGCCGACGGATATCAGCTCTGCCGTGCCGCCTCGAAAAAGGGCAGGTATAAAAAGATCGCGACCGTCAGGGGCGCGGCAAAAAACCTCCTTCAAGGATCGCAAGGTGCGGCCGCGGCCGGCACTATTACTACAAGGTGCGAGCCTGCAAGAAGATCGGCGGCAGAACCTATTACAGCAGTTATTCCCCGGTGCGCGGTATTCGCCGCTAGGCGGAATCGGGCAGCGGGGCATGCAGCGCGCTCGCGCTGCGGTCGGGCCCGTGTCCGCGCATTAACGAGCCGGCGGCCCCCGCCGAACAGACGAAAGAACGGTGAAAAATGGCGGCACAATGCATCACGTCAGAGAAACTGCGTTTTGCCTACGCGGATTATCCGCAGCGGCGGGTTCTCGACGGCCTCGATTTTGAGGTCGAAGAGGGCACGATCACGGCACTCGCCGGCCCCTCCGGCTGCGGCAAGAGCACGCTCTGTCAGATTCTGACGGGCGTGATTCCCGCCTGCATCGACGGCGATCTGCAGGGCCGCGTCTGCCTCGAGGGCCGCGAGCTGGCCGGCCGCCGCCCGGCGGAGCTGGCGGAAGTGGTCGGCTATGTGATGCAGGATCCGGACCGCCAGATCATCGCCTCCGCGGTCGAGGACGAGCTGGCGTTCGGCCCGGAGAATCTCTGCCTGCCGCCGGCGGAGATCCGCCGCCGGGTCGACGAGACGCTCGAGCTGCTCGCCCTCACCGATCTCGCGGAAGCCGACCCGGCCCGGCTCAGCGGCGGCCAGAAGCAGCTGGTCGCAATCGGCGCCGTGCTGACGATGGCGCCGCGCATTCTCATCATGGACGAACCGTTCTCCTTCCTTGACGACCCCGGCAGGAGCCGGCTGGCGGAAATTCTGACCCGCCTGCGGCAGCAGGGGAGAACAGTGCTGGTCGTCGACCACGACTACGAGGCACTGGATTTTGTCGATCGTCTGCTCTGGATGGAGGGAGGAAAAGTCAGTGAGCATTGAAGTCGAGCAGGTCACATTCCGCTATCTGGAGCAGGCACCCGCGGTGCTGCGGGATTTCAGCGCTTCCTTTGCCGACGGCCGCATCACCGCCGTGGTCGGGAACAACGGCTGCGGCAAGACGACGCTGTCGCGGCTGATCCTCGGCATCCTGCGGCCGCAGCAGGGCCGCATCACGGTTGACGGGACGCCCGCGGCCGATCTTTCGCTGGCCGAAATGGGACGCCGCATCGGGTATGTGATGCAGAATCCGGCACGGCAGATCTTCTCGACCTCGGTGCGCGAGGAGATGCTCTACGGCCTCCACAATCTCGGCCTCGACGGGGCGGAAGCCAAGCGACGGGCAGCGGCGTATCTGGAACGCTTTGATCTCGCCGGCCGCGAAGAGGAATTCCCCTTTGACCTTTCCCACGGCGAAAAGCAGCGGCTGGTGCTGGCGGCGGTGCTGGCGATGCAGCCGCGGTGGCTGATGCTCGATGAGCCGACGGCGGCGCTCGACTACGGCCGCCGCGACCGGCTCTGCGAATATCTGCTGGAACTGAAGAAGGAGCGCGCCTGCGGCGTGCTGCTGATCAGCCACGACCGCCGCTTTATCGAACGCTGCGCCGACGAGGTTCTTCGCATCGAGGACGGCCGGGCGGTGCCGGGAGGGAACCATGCATAAGCTCGACCGGGTCGATCCGCGCGCCAAAATCGTCATGATCATTGCCATCTCCACAGCGGCGATGATGGTGGAGGACATTCGCATGCTGGCCGGACTGCTGGCCGGCACTCTTCTGCTCCTGCTGATCGGCGGTGTCGCGCCGGCGCGTCAGCTGCGCCAGGCCCGTTCGGCGTTCGGCATCGTTCTCTTTCTCTTTCTGATCCAGGCGGTGTTCGGCCGCTGGATTCTCGGCGCGATGCTGTGCCTGCGTCTGCTGATCCTCATCATGTCGGCGCTGATCCTGATGACGGGACGGGCGCGTGATTATCTGCTGGGACTGGCGCAGTGGAAGATTCCCTACGAGATCGTCTTCATGGTCATGACCGGTCTGCACTTCTTTCCGATCCTCCGCGACGAAGCCAGGGACGTCTACTGCAGCATCCAGCTGCGCGGCACCGAAGTCAGGAAAACATCCCTGCGCGGCAGGCTGCGCGTCTACCGGCGCATCTGCCTGCCGATTCTGGCCGGGGCCATGGGGCGGGCGCGCGACCTGTCGACCGCCATGGAAGCGAGAGCTTTCCGCGCCCGTCCGCGGCGCACGTATATGCGGCACCTGACGCTGCAGCGGCGCGACTGGGTGCTGATGATTGTGCTGCCGCTGCTGTGCGCCGGCTATATCTTCGCCGGTACCGTGGTGGTCGGCAAAGACCCGGCCGAGGCGGCGGCTACGCTGCAGAAGCGGCCGACGCAGGTCGTCCTTTCCTGGACCGGCGATCCCGCCTCGACGCAGACGATCAGCTGGACCTCGCCGCAGAAGTCGGCACAGTACGTGCGCTGGGCGGCGAAGAGGGACTATCGCGCGCGCGGCGACTACAGTCACTGGAAGAAAGCCGCGGCGCATCGGCTGCGCGGCGGCGGCTTCCGCTGCAGCGTGACCCTTACCGGCCTGCGCCGGCATGAAGAAGTGCACTACGCGGTCGGCGCCGGCCGCCGCTGGACCCGGGACGCCTCTTTCACCGTCGGCGGCGTGCCGGCGGACGACGGCTTCCTCTTCAGCCGGAAGGCCGGCAGCGATTCTTCCTCCGACAGGAAGACCGGCGGCTTTTCCTTCCTCTCCCTCGGTGACGTGCAGTACGGTCTGCGCGAGCGCGATTACGAAAAATGGGGTGAACTGCTGCAGCGCGCCCGGCGGGAGCAGCCGCAGGCGGCATTCTGTCTGATGACGGGCGACATGGTGGAGCACAGCGGCGATCCGGCCGACTGGAACGCGTTCTGGGAAGAGGGGAAGGGTGTCTTCGACCGGCTGCCGCTGATGACGGCACCCGGCAATCACGAAACCTCGATCAAACCGTATACCTACCTGCAGGAAATGGCGCTGCCGGAGAACGGACCGGCCGGCCTCAGGGAGGAGTTCTACTCGTTCGATGTCGGCGGCTGTCACTTTGTTTCGCTCAACAGCAACCTCTTCCTCGACGAGCGCAGGGATGCGCTGGGTGAGCAGAAGTGGCGGCAGGAAATCGCCGCTTCCCGCAGCTGGCTGACCCGGGACCTGCAGGCAGCCGGCACGAAGCGGATCATCGTCTTCTTCCACCATCCGGCCTATCCGGTCAGCGAGGACGGCAGCCCTGTCTATCGGCGCATCCGCCGCAGCTGGACGCCGATTCTGGAGAAATATCATGTGCCGCTGGTGATCTGCGGCCATCAGCATACATATATGCGGACGAAAAAAATCGGCGGTGTGACCTATGTCATGGCCGATTCGGGCTTCAAGCCGGATTACTACTACCGCGAGGGGGATCTTCTGCCGGATTATGTGCGCAAGGTGAGTACGGCGGAGAGCACCTATGAAATCTATACGGTGGACAGCCGCGGCATTCACGGACGCGCCGTCGACAGTGACGGGAAAACGGTCGATTCGTTTACGGTCGGCCGGTGACCGAGACGCGGCTGCGCGGCCGGCGGGGCGTTCAGCCGTGCGGCGGTTTCGCGGGCTGCCGGCGGATCAGCCGCACCTTGTCGGCGCGGCTCAGGCGCTTGATCGCCCGTTCTCTCTTTAATGCCGCCGAGCGGCTGGAGAAGGTTTCCAGATGAACCAGGTGCACCGGCCGGCGGCTGCGCGTGTACTTGGCGCCGCGGCCCTCGTTGTGCGCCTGCAGACGGGCTTTGATGTCGTTGGTCCAGCCGGTATAATAACTGCCGTCGCGGCATTCTACGATATAAACATACTCCATGCTCTGAGCCTATCACGTTTTTGCGTGCCGCGCAACGGACGCGCCGTCGTGTTCGGCGCACGCATCGGTGCATTTTGCGCGCGAGTTGGTGTATGGTGATTTACGGACGACGATGTCAATGGTATAATGAATGTCCAAAGCCGGTCGGCGGCACTGCCGCCGGAGCGGCGGAGGCGATGCGGCCGTCGCTGCACGGCAGAGATGAACAGGAGAAATAAAATGAAACAGAAGAGAACGACTCGGCGCTTGCTGGCGGTACTGCTGACCCTTCTGCTGGCCGCCGCGCTGGCAGCCTGCGGATCGAACCGTTCCGACGAGACCGGTGATGCCGGCAGCAGTGACAGTGGAGAGAAAGCGTCGCAGACCAAAATCGAAAAAGCCTTTGCAGGCATCAATCCGCGCAGCGGCATGCACATGAAGGCAGTGATGACGGCGGATCAGCAGGATGTGGATCTCGATATGTACCGGAAGGGCGAGAAACTGCGCCTGGAGATGACGGTCGACGGCAGCCGCCTTGTCTACATCGATGACGATCGCAGCGAGTACATCCTCACGCCCGATCTCAAACAGGCCATGCGTACCGATGAGGGCAGCAGGGAAATGGAGCTGGCGGAAGATTTCTACAGTGAACTCGCAGACATCATCGATGAGAACACGCTCACTGCGCAGGTGACGGAAGGAACCAGGACTATCGGCGGGACAGAGTATGATACCGAAACAGTGAAGGATGACGATGAAACGATGACGTTCTGCTTTGAAGGGGAAAAACTTCGCCGCATCCTCCTCAAGGACGAGCACGGATCGATGACCGTAAAGGTCAAATCCCTGGACAGCACCGTGCCGAAAGATTCGTTTACGGTGCCTTCGGACTATCAGATCGTTAACGGACAGGGAGAGGAAGCGGAGGATGACTATGACGGCGACTGAAGCTGCGGCAGAAGGCTCCGCAGCGGAGAGGGGGAATACCGATGCATTACTATGATGAACAGTTCGATCCCGCCCGGGTCAAGGATGAACTGGTGGAATGGATCCGCCGGTTCTTTGCCGAAACCGGGCCGGACTGCAATGCCGTGGTGGCGATCAGCGGCGGCAAGGACAGCTCGGTCGTGGCTGCGCTCTGCGTCGAAGCGCTCGGTGCCGACCGGGTCTTCGGCGTGCTGCTGCCCAACGGCGTGCAGGCGGACATCGACGCTTCCAAAAAGCTGGTCGCGCACCTCGGCATCCGCCACGCGATCATCAACATCGCGCAGGCCAACGACAGCATCCTGGAGGAGATGAAAGCCAATATCGATGCCGACATCCAGCCGCAGACGACGACCAATCTGCCGGCGCGGCTGCGGATGGCGGTGACCTATGCGGTCTCCCAGTCGCTCAACGGGCGCGTGGCCAACACCTGCAACCTGTCGGAGGACTGGGTCGGCTACGCGACGCGCTACGGCGACGGCGCCGGTGATTTTTCACCGCTGTCCAAACTGACGGTGCAGGAGGTGCGGGCCGTCGGCATGGAGCTCGGTCTGCCCGAAGATCTGGTCTTTAAAGTACCGATCGACGGACTGACGCCGCTGACCGACGAAGAGCGGCTCGGCTTTACCTACGATGCGCTGGACCGCTATCTGCGCACAGGTGTCTGTCCCGATCCGGCCGTGAAGGAGAAGATCGATAAAAAACGGCAGCAGAATGCCTTCAAGCTGCATCTGATGCCGTCGTTCCCCTATCAGGGGCCGATCAAGGCGGATTTCGCGGATCTGTAATGCGGCTTCCGCCTCGGCTCAGTCGTCGCGATCGCGCAGCATGCGGCGGCGGATAAACCAGCGGGCGGCTTTGAAACCCGGGATCTCCAGTCGCTTTTTGACCTGCGGCAGCAGTTCCGGAATAGGAATCGACTGCGGGCAGCGCTGCACACAGCGGCCGCAGGCCTGGCAGAGACTGGCGTAGGCCGGCCTGCGGGCAAAGGCGGTGACCATGAAGTACTCCTTGAGGCCGCGCCACCAGCCGTCCGCGTAACTGGCGTTGTAGCAGCGAAAGCAGCCCGGGATGTTGACGCCGAACGGACAGGGCATGCAGTAGGCGCAGCCGGTGCAGCCGATTTTGAGATTGTCGCGGATGCAGTCGCTGAGCTGTTCGTAAAACCGCTCATCGGCCGGCGTCAGGCTGTCGACCGGCGTCTCCCCGGCGATGCGCGCATTTTCACGGATCATCGGCACGCTGGTCATGCCGGACAGCACCATGTGTACGGGCTCCTGACTCCAGAGCCAGCGCAGCCCCCATTCGGCGGCACTGCGCTGCGGCTCGGCGGCGGCGATCATGTCTTTGGCCTGCTGCGGCAGGCGATCGACCAGCAGTCCGCCGCGCAGCGGCTCCATGATGAAGATCGGGATGCCCCGTTCGGCGGCGGCTTCCACACCGGCGCGGCCGGCCTGGCTGTTGACGTCGACATAGTTGTACTGCACCTGGGCGAATTCCCAGTCATAGACGTCGAGCAGTTCGATGAAATTGCGACTGCCGCCGTGGTAGGAAAAGCCGATGCGGCGGATCTGCCCGGCGGCCTTTTTATCGGCCAGCCACTGTTCGATGCCCAGTTCGCGCAGCCGTTCCCAGGTCTTGACGTCGGGCAGCATGTGCATCAGGTAGAAGTCGATGTAATCGGTCTGCAGGCGGGACAGCGTCGTGTTGAAGATGCGGTCGAGGTCCTGCGGCCTCTTGAGCAGATAATGCGGCACCTTGGAGGCGATGTTCATCTTTCCCCGGCAGCGTCTGGCAGTGATGATGCGGCCGAGCATTTCCTCGTTGCCGGTGTAGATATAGGCGGTGTCAAAGTAATTGATGCCCTCGTCGAGTGCGGTGAGGATCAGTTCTTCGCTCTTGTTCCTGTCGTGGGGAAGCCGCATGCAGCCGAAGCCCAGTCGGGAGATGCCGTTTCTGTATTCCATGCTTCACCACTCCTTTCCCATGCTGTGTGCGGAGGTGCATCGGTGCGGTTCGGATTTTCCGCCCGCGCCGCGTGTTCCCGCGCGCCGCTATTTCCAGCTGAAGTCGACGGTGTCGTCGATCAGTTCGATGCTGGTTTTTCCGGGCGTCATGCAGAGTTCCTTCCCCTCGCTGTCCGCAAAGACGGTTTTCTCGTCCAGGCCGCTGCGGGACCAAGTGCCCTTGACGACCCTGCCCTGCGTGAAGAGCCAGGCTTTGCCGCCTTCGGTCATGTCGATGCGCAGCCGCTGGCTGGTGCTGTCGATCAGGTGCGAGGAGACTTTCTGGACGAGGACGTTGGCGCAGGTGATGGAGCGGCCGTTGTCGAGATCTCTGCTGGGTTCGCCGTTGACCGCGCGCCGGTAGAGCCCGCTGGCTGCGTCGTAGGTGAAAGTGTTGTCGATCGAGTCGGCATAATTGACGAATACGGTTTTTGCGCTCTTTCCGGCCGCCTCTTCGTCCTCGCCGAGCCAGGAAAAGGTGCGTACCTCCTGCTTTTTGTCATATCCTTCCTTCCGGAACAGCTTCCAGTCGGTTCGGACGTTGGTGTACTGATTGTGCGGGATGGTGCGATCGGTGGTGCGGTAAAAGCCGGCATCGTGCTCCTGTGCGGCGTAGTTGTCGACAACGCCGGTCTTCAGATATTTCTTGGCCTGCGGACTCCATCCGTTGTGGACGAAGATGGCCCTGTATTCGCGGGCGATGTCGACGATGTAGGGCCGGGCGCTGCGCGTCGGGCCGGCCTGACGGGGCATGCTGCCGTAGTAGATCGGCTCGTAGCGGCTGCCGCCGCCTTCAATCGGTACTTCGTAGATGATGTCTGCCTTGCTCCAGCCGGACTGCGGCCGGGCGGAACTGTTGTCGTTGTCGGTCGAGACGATGACCGGTCGGGAGGGCAGCGAGCCTTTCTTCACGACCTGGCCGGTCAGCGGGTTGATTTCCGGGGCGGCCGGAACCGGCGCGGGCTGCTCCCGATGGGTATACCACCACCAGGCTGCGACCCCTGTCGCCGCAAGGGCGGCGATGAGAATAATCAGCGGGACTTTCCACTTCTTCGGGCTTGATTTGGCGTGCATGGAGAGTCTCCTTCCTTTCCGTTTCACAAAAATCCGAATTCGTCTGCGGCAGGCACGATGCCTGCGGGGCCCGGCCGGCGCGCAGTCACTCCCCGGTCGGAGCCGCTTTTCGATGCGCCGCTTTCTCGGCGTCTGCCAGCAGCTGCGCGGAGAAAAATGAGGCCAGAAAACGATAGCCGGCCGCCGTGGGATGCACGCCGTCCACATACTCGGCGCAGTCCCGGTAGGCCTGCTGCGCGTCGGCGCAGTGGCAGCCGCTGCGGCGGCAGTAGGTGCGAATCAGTTCGGCGAGCCGGCGCAGCTGTTTGTTGACACCGTGGTAGTCGATGTGCAGCTCCGGCATCCAGCGTTCGGCCGCCAGCTCGGGGTCGGTCAGCAGCGGCGTCACCGCCGTCGCGATGATGCCGGCCGCACGGGCGCGCTCGAGCATTTTGCGGATGTTCTCCATCGCGGCTTCCGGGCCGCAGATCTCGAACATAAAGTCGTTGGCACCGGTCAGCAGCAGCATGCGCTGCGGCTTCTCCGCCAGAACGTCGCGGTCAAAGCGCGCGAGGATCTCCGCCGTCGACTGTCCGTTGATGCCCCGGTTGAGAACCTCCCAGCCGGTCTGCCGGGCGATGCCGGCGGGAAAGCTGTCCGTTCGCGAGAACGGGAAGCCGTTGACGATGCTGTTGCCGATGCAAATAAGTTTCATGTTTGTTTTCCCGCAGATAGTGCTATAATGTTCAGTAATATTATACCTGTATTGGGGAGGCAAAGAAAGAAGGAAATGAAACATACATATATTCCCAGAGGCGTCTGCTCGCGGCGCATTGACTTTGAACTGCGGGACGGAAAGGTACACAATCTCTCCTTTGCCGGCGGCTGCGAAGGCAATCTCCGCGCCCTCGGCAGGCTGACCGAGGGCATGGAAGCCGAAAAGGTCATCGAGCTTCTCGAGGGCAACCAGTGCGGTCACAAGGGCACCTCGTGCGCCGACCAGCTGACCAAGGGCCTGCGGCAGGCATTGGCGGAAGAACAATGAACCGCTTTCTGATACGCCGCTTCATACCCGACTGCGACCGGGTGCAGGACCCCGCAGTGCGGGAAAACTACGGCCGGCTGGCCGGAATCGCCGGCATCATCACCAATCTCATCGCCTGTACGATTAAAATCGCCGCCGGCCTTCTCGCCGGCAGCATTGCGGTGGTCGCCGACGGCATCAACAATCTGACCGATGCCAGTTCCTCGATCCTCACGCTGATCGGCTTTCGCATGGCCGGCAAGCCGGAAGATCAGGCGCATCCGTACGGCCACGCCCGAGCCGAATACATCACCGGACTGCTGATCGCGGTGATCATCGTCTTCGCCGGGTTTATGCTCCTGCGTTCTTCGATCGACAAGATCCTGCATCCGCAGGCTCTGGCGGCGAACTGGCTGACGCTGGCCGCGCTGATCGTCGCCATCGCCCTCAAGGTCTGGCAGTACCAGTTCTACCGCTATGCGGCGGCGCGCATCGATTCGCTGACGCTGCGGGCGGCGGCGACCGACAGCCGCAACGACATCATCGCCACGTGCGTCGTGCTGGCCGGCATCCTCATTGCGCAGCACACCGGGCTGCTGCTGGACGGCTGGCTCGGCTGCGGTGTGGCCGCTTTCGTCATCTGGTCCGGCATCGATCTGATTGGCAAGACGATCAGTCCGCTGCTCGGGGAATCGCCGGATCCCGAGCTGGTCCGCCGCATCGCGGAGATGGCGCGCAGCCACGAGGGCGTGCTCGGCATTCACGATCTGGTGGTGCACAACTACGGACCGGGCCGCATTTTTGCCAGCATGCACGTCGAAGTCGACGCCGACGGAGATCTGATGGAAAGCCACGACATGATCGACAATCTCGAGCGCGAAATCGAGGATACGCTGCACATTGAATTCGTTGTGCATATGGATCCGGTGCGCCGCGATGACCCGCGCATTCAGCATATCTACGAAGCGCTGCGGACGGCGTTTGCCGATCGCGAAGGCATTGAGAGCATCCACGATCTGCGCATCGTGCCGGGCCCGACACACACCAACGTCGTCTTTGACGTCGTTCTGGCCCCCGGCTGTCCCTGCAGCGAGCACGACATCCATGCTCTGGCCACGGCGGCGGTGCGCCGCCTCGATCCCGACTACTACGTCGTCATCACCTTCGATCACGCCTACACCAAACTCTGAGCCGCGCCCGCGCCGGGCCCTGCGCTTCGCCCGGCAGCAGACGCTGAGCCGCGCCTGCCGCGGCCGATTGTGAACACCGTGTGAAATTGCGGCGAAATGTGCCGGGAACCCGCGCGGAAGCGCTGTTCGGCTATTGCAAAGGGTTGGATAATATTGTATAATACAGCGCGTAGGGGTTATATTCTAGGTCTTATTCTGAAATAACTTTTCCCAGTTTTACATGTTTAGAGCGGAGGAAGACGGGAGTCTTTACGTATCATTTATGGATGAAAAAATATTGAAAGCCAAAAAGGTGGTTGACCTGCGTGAAATTGCCAAAACAATGGGGATCGCGGGCTGCACGCGGCTGAAAAAAGCCGAACTGATTGAGGCGATTCTGCAGGCCGGCCGGGATGCGGCAGCCGGGGATCGCGGCGGCGCTGAGCAGGATGCCGACAAGGGTGCTGCCCGCGGCTCCGCCGCGCGCCGTGACGCCCGGACCGCAAAGCCGGCGTCGACGAACCGCCGCGCCGCGGAGTCGGCAAAGCATGACGGTCATGCCGCAGAGTCGGCGCCGAGCGACGGCCGCACCGCGGAAGCGGCCCCGTCCGCAGACCGCGACGCCGCGGCGGGAAAGCCGCGGCAGAAAACACCGCGCAAGCCGGTCGATCAGTTTGTCAGAACTTCGTCCCGCTCCCGCAGCCGCAGTCAGTACACGGCGCCGGCGGACAAACGACCGCATCGGGTCGTAGCCGCGCCCCGCAGCCGCCAGGCGGCTGCCGACGACAATACAGCGGCGGCTGCCCCGACAAAGGGACGCGAACACGAGGCGGCGGGCAGGGAAAGCACCACCCGTACGGCTCGCAGCGCGTCAGCCGGCCGCACCGCAGAAACGGCGGCGGAGCGCCGCAGTGCCGCCGCGGCCAATGCGGCAGCCGGCCTGCACGAGACGCAGCCGGCGGCCGGAAGCGGCGGCGAGGCGGAGATGAATGCCGCTGAGGATACCATCCGGGTGCTGACACCCGCCGCACCGACCGCGCCGACGCCGGGCGATGCAGCGCACGGCGAACCGGACCGGAAACCGGCCGAACCGCAGCACGAAGGCGAAGCCGGCGGGGCCGAGCACCATGGCAGGGAAGGCCGCGAGGGCAAGGCCAGAGAGCATCATCACGACCGGCAGCGCGACGAGCGCCCGGAGGTGGAGGGCGTGCTCGAACTGGCCGACGGCGGCTTTGGCTTTCTGCGCTTTGACAACTTCCTCACCAGTGAGCGCGACGTCTACGTGGCGCCGCAGCAGATCCGCCGCTTTAACCTCAAGACCGGCGACAAGATCCACGGTATTTCGCGGCTTCCGAACCGCAATGAAAAGTTCGGCGCGCTGCTCTATGTCAATACGGTCAACGGCGATGACCCGATGACCGCCAGGCACCGCCCCGATTTTGAAAACCTGACGCCGATTTTCCCCAACGAACGGCTGACGCTCGAGGACAGTCCGCGCGAACTGTCGATGCGGCTGATCGACCTCGTGGCGCCGATCGGCAAGGGCCAGCGCGGCCTCATTGTCGCCGCCCCCAAGGCCGGCAAGACGGTGCTGCTGAAGAAAGTGGCCAACAGCATTGAAAAGAAGTATCCGGAGATCGAGCTGATCGTTCTCCTCGTCGATGAGCGCCCGGAGGAAGTCACCGATATGAAGCGGACGCTGCGGCGCGGCGAGGTCATCTACTCGACGTTCGATGAACAGCCGCAGCACCACGCGAAAGTTGCCGAGATGGTGCTGGCCAGGGCGCAGCGCCTGGTCGAACACGGCAGGGATGTGGTGATCCTCCTCGACAGCATCACCCGTCTGGCGCGCGCTTACAACCTCACGGTGCCGCCCTCGGGGCGGACGCTGTCCGGCGGCCTCGATCCGGCGGCCCTGTACAAGCCGAAGAAATTCTTCGGCGCGGCCCGCAATCTCGAAGAGGGCGGCAGCATCACCATTCTCGCCACCGCGCTGGTGGAGACGGGCAGCCGCATGGACGATGTGATCTTCGAGGAATTCAAGGGCACCGGCAACATGGAACTGCATCTCGACCGGCGGCTCTCCGAAAAGCGCATTTTCCCGGCTCTGAATCTCAACATGTCCGGTACGCGCCGCGAGGATCTGCTGATGGACCAGGAGGAACTGGAAGCCATCTGGTACATGCGCCGTGCACTCAGCAATGAGGACAGTCAGCGCGTTACCGAGATGATCATCGACAACCTCGCGCATACGCGGACCAATCGCGAATTTGTGCAGATCATCAAAAAAGTCAAGCTGTGAACAGCGGCTGGCGAGGGCAGATGCAATGTGTGGAGAACGTGAATCATGGATCTGAAGAAGATCTTTATTAAGGACGCCCGTCCGACGAAAGCCGGCGGGCAGGCAGTGCTGGAAGGGATCATGATGAAGGGTGCGGCGCGCAGCGCCGTGGCCGTACGTCTGCCGGATCAGCGCATTCATATCAAAATCTCCGACAACCCCAAACGGCCGCGGGCGGCGCGCATCCCGCTGGTGCGCGGCCTGATCGTCTTTATCGACAGTCTGGTGCAGGGCATGAAGACGCTGACCTACTCGGCGGACGTGCTTGAGCGCTTCAGCGGCGAGGAGGAGAACGAGGCGGAAGAAGAGGACCGGCTGACCCGCTGGCTGGAGAACAAATTCGGGGAGCAGGGCGCCTGGAACATCATGCTCACCTTTTCCGTCCTGCTGGCGGTGGTGTTTACGGTGGCCATCTTTATCATCGCACCGACGGTGGTCACCAATCTGCTGAAGGCTTTCACCACGAACGAGATTGTGCTCAATCTCTTCGAGGGTATTCTGCGCATCGTGCTCTTCATTCTCTATATTGTGATTGTGGCGCGCATGCCCGACATCCATCGCACCTTTGAATATCATGGCGCGGAGCATAAATGCATTCACTGCTATGAAAACGGCCTGCCGCTGACGCCGGAGAACTGTCAGCAGTTCTATCCGCTGCACCCCCGCTGCGGTACCAGCTTTCTGATGTTCGTGATGGTGGTGGCGCTGATTCTCTTTTCCCTGCTCGGCTGGCCCTCGCTGCTGTGGCGCATCGTTTCGCGGCTGCTGCTGCTGCCGGTGATCTCCGGCATTTCCTACGAACTGCTGCGCTGGGCCGGCAGCACCGACAACTGGGTGGTGCGCATTCTCAGTATGCCCGGCCTCTGGCTGCAGCAGCTGACGACGGCCGAACCCGACAACAGCCAGCTGGAAGTGGCGATCGCCGCCCTCAAGGCCGTTACGGCCGACGAGGATGAATACGAATGCGGCGAGGGCTTCTGCGACGCCGACGGACACATCGTCGAGCCGGATCCGCCGGAGGACGGCGAGGAGGCGCCGGCGGAGAGTGCGGCGGCCGATGCGGGGCCGGCTGCGACAGCCGGCGCGCTGCCGGCGGGCGGGACCGATGCGGCAGCGGCTGAGACGCCGCATTGCGGGGACAGCATGACAGAGACAGAGGACAACGAAGGAGAGAGAAACGACTCATGAGCAGTTTACTGGTATCAGATATTGTCAAGATGGCCGACCGCCAGCTGACGGAAGCCGGCATCGAGGAGCACGAAAACGAAGCCAAGATCCTTTACTGCTGGCTCAAGCACATCGATTACTCCCGCTTCTTCATGGAATGGGGCGAGCCGGCCGACGATCGCACGACCGAGCTGTATTTCGACCTCGTCGCCAGGCGCTGTCAGCGCATTCCGCTGCAGCATCTGACCGGGGAGCAGGATTTCATGGGCATGACCTTCACCGTCACGCCCGAAGTGCTGATCCCGCGCATGGACACGGAAGCCGTCGTCGCCAGGGCCGAAGAGCTCTTTGACGCCAAACGCGGCGCTGCGGTGCTCGATCTCTGCTGCGGCAGCGGCGTCATTGGCATCTCGCTGGCGCATCGCCATCCGGGCATCAAGGTGACGGCTGTCGACAGCAGCCCGCAGGCGCGGCAGCTGACGGAGCGCAACGCCGGTGACTGGGGCGTGAAGATGGAAGTGCGGCAGGGCGATCTCTTTGAGCCGGTGCGGCGCAAGCGCTACCATATGATTATCTGCAATCCGCCCTATATTCCCAGCGCCGCCATTGAGACGCTGATGCCGGAAGTGAAGGATCACGAACCGCGCGAGGCGCTGGACGGCGGCGAAGACGGACTCGATTTTTACCGCCGCATCTGCGCGGAAGCGCCGCAGCATTTGAAAAAATCCGGTCTCCTGGTCCTGGAGATCGGCAGCGAACAGAGCCGGGCCGTGGAGGGCCTGCTGCTGGAGACGGAGCAGTTCTGCGATATTCAGACCACGCAGGATCTGGCCGGCCGCGACCGCGTTGTCAGCGCCCGCCTGGTCGGCAAGGGGCGCTGAAGGCTCGGGCAAGCGGGCGCCCGGCGAGAAGCGCGGCCGATAAAGCGGCCGGGTTCGCGGACACCCGGCGGGAAGCGCGGCCGATAAAGCGGCCGGCAGCAGAAACGTCAGAGACAGTAAAGGTGATCCAGCGGGCCCGACCCGCGGCCGAGATTGAGACCGGCGCGCAGTGCGCCGGTTAAATATTTTTTTGCTTCGGCGACGGCCCCGGCCAGCGATCGGCCGGCGGCCAGTTCGCAGGCGATGGCCGAGGAAAGCGTACAGCCGGTACCGTGGGTGTTGGGGTTGTCGACACGGGGTGCGGTGAACCAGGTGCAGTCCGGCCGGCTTCCGTCCTGTGCCGCGGCAGCCGCGTCCGCCGGCAGGCAGAGGCAGTCGACGGCATCGTCGTTCGGCGCCGTTTCGGCGCCTTCCGGCCGTATCGTGCCGGGATGATCCGGCCGTACCGCAGCGGTGCCGTGCGGCTGCACTGCGATATCAGTCTCCGCCGGCATTCCGCTGCGCAGATGGCCGCCTTTGACCAGCACCGCGCTGCCGGTCTGCCGACACAGCTCCGCGGCCAGGCGCGCCATGGCGCCGCGGCTCTGCGGCCGTTCGGCGCCGGTGAGGGCGGCGGCTTCGTCGAGGTTGGGAGTGATCAGATCGGCCAGCGGCAGCAGCTGCGTCTGCAGAGCTTTTTCGGCATCCGTCCGCAGCAGACGGCTGCCGCTGGTGGAGATCATCACCGGATCGACGACGATGCGGTGCGGGTGATACTGCCGCAGTTTGGCGGCGATCACACGGATCAGCGCCGCGCTCGACACCATGCCGATTTTGACGGCGTCGGGGAAGATATCGGTGAAGATGCAGTCCAGCTCCGCGGCGAGGATATCCGGTGAGGCTTCCTGTACGGCGCTGACACCGGTGGTATTCTGTGCGGTCAGGGCGGTGATGGCGCTCATGCCGTACATCTTATGGGCAGCGATGGTCTTGAGATCGGCCTGGATGCCGGCGCCGCCGCTGCAGTCGGAGCCGGCGATAGTCAGAATGCATTTCATCGATTTTCCTCTCTCTCGGTACGGGGGCAGAGACGTCAGTGCGGGCAGAAGGGACGGCAGTCGATACCGCTGCGGGCGGATCAGCGGCGGCGGATGACGGGCGCCGGGCCGGAGATCGCCGTCAGATCCAGTTCTGTGAGACTGCGGCAGTAGAGATCGGCACGGCGACGGATTTCCTCCTGGGCCTCCGCCATCGAAGCGTCGTAGACGGCCAGTACCGGGAAGCCGGCCGCGGCGGCGGTAAAGATCGCGTGGTCCGCGTCTTCGAAAACGACGGCGGATTCCTTATCGACGCCGAGCTTCCGTGCGGCGGTCTCGAAGATCAGGGGGTCATTCTTGTCCGTCTGCATTGCCGCGCAGGTCAGAATCGACCTAAAAAACCGCAGCAGATCGTTGCTCTGCAGAGTCAGTCTGACCAGGCGTTCGTCGGTGTTGCTGGCGATGCACATAGGGATGCCGGCCGCCTGCAGCGCTTTCAGCAGCGCGCGGGCGCCCGGTTTGGGCTTTGCTTCATGGCCGTAGAAGTCGACGAGCAGGCTGTTGACGTCGCGGACGATCTGCGTTGTTTCGTCGCGGACGCCGAACTGCGCGCGGATATACTCGGCGGCCTGCGGCAGGCTCATCGCCTTGATCCGTTCGTAGAGATCGTCCGGAGCGGTCACGCCCTTGCTGCGCAGATAGCGCGTGCCGACTTCTTCCCAGATGGGCATGGAATCCATCAGCGTACCGTCCATGTCGAAGATGGCACCCCGGATCGGGAGAGCTGTTGTGCTGTTCATGGTGTCCTCACAATACTGTAACATAGCTTTTCGCGGTGCTGTTTCCCCCCCTGCGTCCGATCGTCATTGTGCCGCCCGTATCGGCGGCCGGCAGCTGCCGTGGGTTCCCGGCGTGCCGGTTATAGCCGCGGGTTTCCGGCGCGGGCGGATGGGTCGGCCGGAACGGCGCTGCCAAACAGAGCCGCGGCGCGGGTCCGCAGGCGGCGGCAGGCGGCGGTGATGTCGGCGGCGCCGAAGACGGCGGAAACTACGGCGATGCCGTCGATGGGAACGGAAGCCAGCTGCGGAAGGTTTTCCTCGGTGATGCCGCCGATGGCAACGACCGGCAGCGGTACCGCGGCGCGGATCTCTTCGTATTCCCGCCAGTCGATGGCCCGGGCATCGTGCTTGGTGGCGGAGCCGAAAGCGGCGCCGACACCCAGATAGGAAGCGCCTTCCTGCCAGGCGCGGCGGGCTTCGGCGGCGTTATGGGCACTGGCGCCGATGATGAAGTCGGGACCGGTGCGCTGCCGCACGGCGGCGACCGGGAGATCATCCTGGCCGACGTGGACGCCGTCGGCGCCGCAGGCGAGCGCGGTTTCGACATCGTCGTCGATGATCAACGGCACACCGGCTTCGCTGCAGAGGGTGCGCACGGCAGCGGCTTCCTGCCGCAGAGCGTCGCGCGGCAGATCCTTTTCCCGCAGCTGCAGGCAGGTGATGCCGCCGGCGAGGGCCGCCCTGATCTGCCGCAGCAATTCTTCCTGAACCGGATCGCGAGCGGCCCCTGTGTCTGATTTTTCGGTTCGGACCCGCCCGCTTTCCGCAGCTGCGACGGTCTTTCCGCCTGCTTCCTGTCCGTCCTTCGGCCGCATTTCGGTCCGGGCGCCGGCGGTCTGGGCGGCGCCCGCCCGGCGTGCCGCCCAGGTGCGGTCGGTGACGGCATAGAGCAGAAGCTGTTCACGCTGACAGATCATCGACATCGATCGGCCCTCCTTTCCTCGCGCAGAACATCGATATCAGCCGGTTCCCTTTTTTCGCTCAGAGAATGTCGATGTGTTCGTTGTTGAGCGCTTTGTTCATGCTGCGCACGGCACAGAATTTGCCGCACATCGAGCAGCTTTCCTCGAGCTCCGGCGAGCGGCTTTCGCGAATTTCCCTGGCTGCGGCAGGATCGATGGCGCAGTTCCACTGATCCTCCCAGCGGAACTCCCGGCGCGCATCGGCCATGCGGTCATCGAGATCGCGTGCGTGGGGAACGTGTTTGGCGACGTCGGCGGCGTGGGCGGCGATGCGGCTGGCGATGATGCCCTGCTTGACGTCGTCGAGGTTCGGCAGCGCCAGGTGTTCGGCCGGCGTCACGTAGCAGAGAAAGGCGGCGCCCGACATGGCGGCGACGGCGCCGCCGATGGCGGCGGTGATGTGATCGTAGCCCGGCGCGATGTCGGTGACCAGCGGGCCGAGAACGTAGAACGGAGCACCCATGCAGATCGAGTTCTGAATCTCCATGTTGGCCGCGACCTGATCGAGGGGTACGTGTCCCGGACCCTCGACCATGACCTGGACATCGCGGGCCCAGGCACGTTTGGTCAGCTCGCCGAGACGCACCAGCTCTTCGATCTGACAGACATCGCCGGCGTCGGCCAGACAGCCGGGACGGCAGGCGTCGCCGAGGGAGATCGTGACGTCGTGCTCGCGGCAGATGTCGAGAATTTCGTCGAAATGTTCGTAAAAGGGATTTTCCTCCCCGGTCATGCTCATCCAGGCGAAGACCAGCGAGCCGCCGCGGGAAACGATGTTCATTTTCCGCTTGTGGCGCCGGATCTGATCGATGGTTTTCCGGGTGATGCCGCAGTGCAGAGTGACAAAGTCAACACCGTCCTCGGCGTGCAGACGGACGACGTCGATAAAATCCTGCGCCGTCAGTGTCTCCAGATCGCGCTGATAGTGGATGACGCTGTCGTAGACCGGCACCGTGCCGATCATCGCCGGGCATTCGCCGGTCAGGCGGCGCCGGAACGGCTGCGTGTCGCCGTGCGAGGAGAGATCCATGATCGCTTCGGCGCCGAGGTCGACGGCGGCCATGACTTTTTTCATCTCTTCGTCGTAGTCGGTGCAGTCGCGGGAGACGCCGAGGTTGACGTTGATCTTGGTGCGCAGCATCGAACCGATTCCCTCGGGATCGAGCGCCCGGTGCGCTTTATTGGCGCAGATGACGACGCGGCCGCGGGCAACCAGATCGCGAATGGTTTCCGGCGGCAGATATTCCTTCTCTGCGACGCGCTTCATTTCTGCGGTGAGGATACCCTGACGTGCGGCATCCATCTGTGTGGTGTATTCGGATTGTTTCATGATTCCGCCTTTCTTTCATGCTCCGGAAGTGCGGCCTGATGAAAAACGGAGCCCCTGATCGGCGCTCCGCGAAGATGCAAAATCCTTACGATCTCGTTTTCCTACGTTGGCATTACCCAAATCAGGTCAAAGGGTCGGAGTCCGGCAACTCCCTCTCAGCCTGTGCAGCAGGCTCCCCGGTTATTTCGCTACGATTTTATCATGCCGTACCGGCGGCGTCAACAGTGCGTTTCCATGCTGCGGAACGCGTGCTTTCCATGCTGCGGAACGCGTGCTTTCCATGCTGCGGAACGCGTGCTGCGGACTGCTGAACGCGTTTTCATGCCGCGTTTTCATGACGCGGAACGTGTTTCTATGCCGTGAAACGCCGTGCGCAGGGGAGCGGTTTTCTGTTCGCGGCTGCGTCGCAGCGAGTTCCGGATTTCCCTGCTTTACAGGGTGTGTATGATATGATATTATATCCAGAAACGCTGATCAGGGGCATTGCGATCGATGCCGCGGTCAGGAGAAGGGATGCGAAACAATATGCAGGAAAACGACAATCTGCTGGTGGAGCAGAAAATTCTGGGCAAAAAGGGCATGATCGGATTTATCGCCCTGTGCAACATGATTCCGCCGATCTCAACCGATATGTATCTGCCGGCACTGCCCTCCATGGCAGTGTCTTTTAGTGTGACGGAAAGCGTCATGAACCTGACTATGGTGTTCTATTTTCTCTTCTTTGCCATCGGCATCCTGCTGTTCGGACCGGTTTCGGATAAATACGGCCGGCGCCGGATTATAACCGGCGGCATTCTGATTTATATTGCGGGCTGCATCCTCTGCGCTTTTTCGACGGGCATTGCGGCACTGATTGTCTGCCGGATCATACAGGCGATCGGCGGCGGCTGCATGGTAGCGGTGTCGACCGCCATGGTCAAGGATCAGTTCGCCTACGGCGCGCAGGGAAGTGTCCTCTCGGCCGCACAGATTATGGGCGTGCTCGGCCCCGTGGCCGCACCGGTTCTCGGCGCCTGGGTGATCCGGCTTTCCGGCTGGCGCGCTTGCTTTGTCGTACAGGCGGGTGTCGCTGTCGTCACGCTGGTCATGGTGATGCTGATGGCGGAGACGCTCCTGCCGGAGCGTCGCCTCAAGACGGGGATCATGAAGACATTCACGCGGCTCGGCGTCCTCCTGCACAACGGCAATTTTACGGTCTTCCTTTTCGCCGCCAACCTCACGCAGATCTTCATGATGGCTTATGTAACGGTCAGTTCCTATATCTATATCAATGACTTCGGTACCTCGCAAACGGTGTACAGTCTGTTTATGGCGGGGACAGCACTGGTGTCGGTCATCGGACCGATCATCTATTCCTGCAACGCGGGTCGCAGCATTCGCGGCATTTCCTATACGATCCTGATTACGGCCATCGTATTCGGCGTGGTCATGCTGCTGTGCGGCCGCAAATGCCCGCTCGCCTTCGCGCTGTCCTTTGCACCGGCGATGATGGCGAATGCCGCCATGCGTCCGTTTGCGATCCGGGTGCTGCTCAATCAGCGGGCGGACGATTCCGGGTCGGCTTCGTCCCTGTTCAATTTTGTCAACAGCCTGTTCGGCACGTTCGGCATGTGGGTCGTGACGGCCGTCTGGTCCGACTACATCACGGGTGTCGGCATGCTCATCCTCATTACCGGCAGCGTCAGTCTCGTCATCATGATGCTGCTGTTCGGCCTGCGCGGCGCCGACGTCATGGATCCGAAAAGGGGATGAGGAAGCCGCTGCGCCCGCCGCAGAGATGCCGCAGCCCGGCGGGCGGCTTTTCTCAGATGACGGTCTGATCCAAAAATAATTCTATGACACGAGCCGCTGTTTGCCGATCCCGGTCGGTCATCTTCCGCGTTTCATAAATCCTTGCATTGAACTGCTCGATTTCCCTTCTGAATTTTGACGGGGATTTGTTGTACCATTTCTTAAAATGCGCCGTCAAGTGACTCCTGTTGGCGAATCCCACCTCCGAAGCGATTTCATCCATGGTCTTGTTCGTATGGCACAGCAGTCTTTCCGCTTCTTCGCATCGCAGCAGAGAAATGTGCTGACTGAACGTCAGGCCGGTCGCTTCCTTGATTCCCTTGGAAAGATGCGCCTGGCTTACGAACGCTTTTGCGGCCACTTCCGCCAGCGTGAGCTTTTCCTTGTAGTGGGATTTAATTTTCTCCACGACATCATAAATTCTCCGGTATCTGCTGCCTTCCCTCAGCGGAATCGGCTGCTTGACGATCTCATAGCGTCCCTGCCGATTTTGTCGGTACATGTAGTACTGGAAGTCCCGATAGGCCAGTTCCAGGAGCTGTCTGCCCAGTCTTTCCAGTTCTCCGTCGTAGGGGTCGTGCAGATATGTCCGGTATATTTTTGCCATCAGAAATCGCATATGGATAAAATGACCGGCATTTCTGGTTTTTTCTCCGATCGGGGTGCAGATGAAATATACGTCTTCGATATCCGGAAAATATTGTTTGTAGCAGCCTCTGTCGATCTGCACGGTGAGAAGCATGGCTCCCGGATGCGACACGTGGCAGTGCGGTTCGAGGGGATCGTGAATGTAGATGTCTCCGGCCTGGATGGTACAATCAAAGGCGCCGTCCGCGAGATCCAGACTGCCGTTGATGCCGCAGACCAGCTCCAGTGTGTTCTCGTGAATATGAAAGGGGTGAAGAGGTTCCTTTTCCAGGAATGCTTTGATTCCCATGGCGTTTTTAAAACCCACAAATTCCTTGTAATTCACAGTTCCCTCCGTGGTGCGGGCATCAACACATATCTGCACATAATATATCATATTTATATACGTATATGAACATATTCGCAGACCTTTTCCCGCTTTGCGGCATATATGATGAAACCACGGAGATACAGAACGACTGCATAGGATGCAGTACGGCTTCGCTACGGCTGCGAAGGACTCGGAGCGGCTATCAGGGACTCGGAGCGGCTGCGAAGGACTCGGAGCGGCTATCAGGGACTCGGAGCGGCTGTGACGGACTCGGAGCGGCTGCGAAGAATTCGGTGCGACAGTGCAGAATCGGGAACAGGCATGCAGGCGGTCCGGCGACAGTGCAGAGACCGTACGGCGATGAGGCGGAGCGGGAAGATCGGCTCTGCGGGAAGGAGTACACATGATTACGGATAAAAAGAGCCCATACCGGCTGGTAACGGTAGAAGAACTGGCTGCCCTGAGGGAAAGGGAAGATCGGGTATTCCGGCAGAGAACCAAAAAGAGCAGGGAGGCCTTTGATCAGGCGCATAAAAACCTGCTCGACGGTGTCCCCATGCCGTGGATGGCGGACTGGGGCACCGATCATCCGATTTTCCTGGAAAAGGCCAAAGATCAGAAATGCTGGGATATCGACGGCAATGAATATATTGATTTCTGTCTCGGTGATACCGGCGCGATGTTCGGGCACTCTCCGGATGCGACGGCAAAAACGATTGCCGAACAGGGCGCCAGAGGCATCACGACGATGATGCCGACACTGGACTGCCTGGAGATCGGCAGAGAGCTCAGCAAGAGATTCGGACTTCCGACATGGCAGGTCGCCATGACAGCGACGGAAGCCAACCGCTATGTCATCCGCAACGCCAGAACCCTTACGGGCAGACCGAAAATCATGGTCATGCAGGAATGCTATCACGGCAGCCTGGATGAAACACTGCCGCACATCGGCGAGGACGGAACCCTGCAGCTTCGGTCAAAATTTGATTCCAACCCGGGACTGCCGAAAGATCAGCTGACCAGGGTGGTGGAATTCAATGATCTGGAAGCGATGGAAAAAGAACTCGCGTATCGGGATTGTGCGGCGGTGCTGCTCGAACCCGTGATGACCAACTGCGGCATGGTGCTTCCTGCCGAAGGCTATCTGGAGGGCGTCAGAAAACTCTGCGACCAATACGGCACATATCTGATCATCGACGAAACGCACACCTTTTCCAACGGGTACGGCGGCTACACAAGAGCTCACGGTCTGAAGCCGGATTTTGTCACCCTCGGCAAATCCATCGCGGGTGGAATTCCGATTGCCGTCTATGGATTCACCAAAGAGATCACCGAAAAAATTGATGCGATGTATGGCAACGGCGGGGTTTCGGATCCGATGGGGATCGGCGGTACCCTGGCGGCCAACCAGTTTGCCATCGCCTGCATGAAAACACAGCTGGCCGAAGTAGCTACCGAAGAGGCGTTTGCAAAGATGTTCCGTGGTTTGGAACGGCTGGCCGACGGACTGGAGGCCGTGCTGAAAAAACATCGGGTGCCGTGGAGCCTGACGCGTTCGGGAGCTCGATGCGAACTCCAGTTCATGCCGAACATGCCGGTGAACGGGACGGACGCCAAGAATCACTTTGACTGGGATCTGATGTACTATACGCACTTGTTCCTGCATAACAGAGGCATTATCATCACGCCTTTCCACAACATGATGCTGGTTTCTCCGGTTACGACGGATGCGGATATCGACAGGCTGATTCGAGGCTGGGATGACTGCATCGGTGAGCTGGCCGAGATCGGTACATATCGTCGGTAACACAGCGGAGATCGTTGATGGCTTGATGACGGTGACAGCGGCATATCCGTCAAAGCAGCGGGAGAGGCGATAACAGGCGCATCGATCAGCGCCATTCCGCGCCGCCGTGCGCTCGTGCAGATCGGGCGGATGGGCGGAGATACCGAACAGCTCTTTATCTGTGCCGTGCAGTTCCTGCGAGACATTCCCTGCGGCAGTGTGACCGCCGCAGAGGAATGCTCTCGTTTTTTTTGAGAGCTTAAGGGTGATAAAACTGAATTCATTGACTCTTTTTTGCAGAAAGCATAGAATGATAGAAGACGTTGCAAACCAGTCCCCGCTCGCCGCGGATACCGCTGTCGCCGCGGCGGCAGCGCCCGGACGGCGGGCGGGAGAGCGGCAGCGGCTGCGCGGTCGGCATGCGCGAGCGGACTGCCGCAAAATGAAAGAAGGAAAGATGCAGAAACAAATCAAACGCAGAGCGGCAGCCATCCTGTGCGCTGTTTTTGCTGTCGCGGCGGTTCTGGCAGTGCCGGTGCTGCCGGCCGGCGGCAGTGCGGCAGCCGCGGACAGCAGCGCGCTGCAGGAGCTGACCGCACCGCTGGCGGAAAACAACCGGCAGGCGCTGGAGCGCCTGCAGCGCAGCGGAGATCCGCAGGACTACTACCAGACACTGAACGTGAGCTATCCGCGCGGCCTTTCCACGCGCAGCAAAAAAGCAAATACCAATTCTTATCCGGAAAAATATGATCTTCGCGACAAGGGTGTCGTGACACCGGTGAAATTTCAGAATCCCTGGGGATTGTGCTGGGCGTTCAGCTGCATCGCGGCTTCCGAGAGCAGCATCCTCACGGATCTCGGCACGACGTATCAAAATGCACCGCTCGATCTGTCGGAGCTGCACCTGGCCTGGATGGCCGGTACGCCGCGCCGCAGCAAGAGCGGCAAAATCATCGACGGACGCGTGCCGTACGGTGACGAGGGCAGCAAAGAACAAACGAATAATATCCTCAATACCGCCGGCAATGCCTTCCAGGCCACGACGATCCTTGCTTCCGGCATCGGGCCGATCGCGGAAAGAGAAGCGCCGTATCGCAACAAAGAAGGAAAGACTGTCGACGATTCCAACGGAAATCCTGTCTATTACTCGGAGGAAGGCGACTGGTCCGTTCCCGAAGAAAAGCGCTATTATCAATCGTTTCGGCTCCGGGAAACTTCGATTCTGCCCGCTTCGGCAGAAGGAAAGGAAGACGGCGTCAATGCCATCAAGCGGCAGCTGCAGGCCGGACGCGGCGTCTCGGTTCTCTTCAACTGGGATGACAGCTGCTACAACGACGCGCAGTCTGCCTATTACTGCGACGGAGAGTTTCAGTCCGGTCATTTGGTGACCATCATCGGCTGGGACGACACTTTCAGCAAAGAAAATTTTACCGCCGGAAAGCAGCCGGCGCATGACGGCGCCTGGCTGGTCAAGAACAGCTGGGGCGCTGCCGGCAATGAGTTCCCGAACAAGTTCAACTGGGGGATCGGGAGCGAGAGCGGCAGGGGCAGCGGCTGCTTCTGGATGTCCTACGAGGATAAGACGATCTGCAACGAACAGACCTTTGATTACGACGTCGAGCAGTCGGACCAAGACGTCTATTATCTGAGCCAGAGCGACTACCTCAACAACTTCTCTCCGAGCGAAGAAACCTATGGGAGCAGGACATCCATGGCCAACGTGTATTCCACGGCCAATCGGGATCTGCAGCTGGATTCCGTCTCCTGCATCACCGCGGCCCCGAGCGTGAACGTCAGATGGCAGGTGTATCGGCTGCGCGACGGGTGGAAGAAACCGACCGACGGCACCCGCATTGCCGACATCACCAAGACCTGTGAATACGCCGGCTACCATCGCGTGGATCTGCAGGGAAAGCAGTCCTCGCTGCTGCTCGACAGAAAAACCGACTACAGCATCGTCGTCACCCAGCAGAATGCCGCGAAAAAATATGAACTGATCTATGAAGCCGCCGTCAACAAGACCGGAACGGATCGGCTCATCAAGGAAGGAAGCCCGCAGCAGTATTATTTCGTCGGTACCGTCAACAGGGGGGAGAGCTATGTCAATTACGGCGACCGCTGGATCGATTTCGCCGATGTCGTGACCGTCCTTCAAAAGCAGGAAGAGCAGGCCAGCGGCGAGATTGACATCACCTGTGATAACTTCCCGATCCGCGCCTACCTGAATCCGGCGCATGTTTCGCGCCTTCTCGATCTCAAGGTGACTCCCGCCGGCAGGACCGGGGATCGTCTCACCTGGCGCAGCGTGCACGGCGCGACCGGATATGATGTCTATTTCTCCCGCTGCGGCAAAAAAAGGAACTTGAAGAAAATAAAGACCGTTAAGGGAACTTCACTGACCAGGGCAGGCCTGAAGCGGGGACGCACGTATAAATACCGCGTCATCGCCTGGAAAAAATACAACGGCAAAAAAGTCGTCCTGTCCAGGAGCCTGGCCTGCCATACGATTGCCGGAGGATACAGTCATCATTACACGGTGGCTGCCAGCCTCAAGGCCGGACAGAACAAGCTGACCCTGCGGGCGGGCCGCAGCGGCCGCGTCTCCGCAAAGACGGTCAAATACCGCAGTCATCGCAAGCTGCTGACAAAGAAGCATACCGCCCGCTGCCGCTATGTCAGCACAAATTCCGCCGTTGCCGCTGTCAATAGCAAGGGACGCGTAACGGCAAAGAAAGCGGGCACCTGCAAGATTCGCATCTACGCGCAGAATGGCGTCCATACGAGTGTGAAGGTAGTGGTGAAGAAGTAAACAATGATGACGGAGCAGAACGGATCTGTCCGGCTGCATGCTGCGCGTTCGGGTTCGCTCCGATCGGCTCCGCCTTAGTTTTTCCTTGCATCGCCGCAGCGGATGTGCTATTCTGTTACCAGAGTGATAGCAGAGCTGTCACGAAGGGGCATACCACCTCGGGTATGAAACTTCGCGACAGCTCTGTTCTTTTTCAGGAACACCGCAGACGCCGCCGGCGTCCGGAGAGAAGGGGGGAATCATGGTCAGAATCAATGGCGAACAGGTCGCGGCCGCCGGTAAAACGATCGCCGCTTACCTGGAGGAAGCCGGCTACGACCGGCATCGGGTGGCGGTTGAACTCAACCGGAATATCCTGCCGCGGGCGGCTTTTGCGGAAACCCGCATCAAGGACGGCGACGTCATCGAGATCGTCGGCTTCGTCGGCGGCGGCTGACAAGGCCGGGGTCGATGCGGGCGCCGGCTTGCTGCAGGCTGCCGCCCGTCGCCGGGACAATGCGCCGATCCGGCGGCTGCCGCGTCGATGCTGCCGTCGGTGCCCGGGAACCCGCGAAAACAGAACGACAGCCGAAAAGCAGGCGAAAACAGACACAACCGACAAGGAAAAACAGATACAGGAGGGAAGCCAAATGGAAGATAAACTGAAACTGGGCGGTCATGAATTTTCCAGCCGCTTTATCCTCGGTTCCGGCAAATACAGCCTCGACCTGATCAAGGCGGCTGTAGAGCAGGGCGGGGCGGAGCTGGTGACGGTCGCGCTGCGGCGCGCCAATACCCGCGAAAGTGAAAACATTCTCGACTACGTGCCCGAGGACGTGACCCTGCTGCCCAACACCTCGGGGGCGCGCAGCGCCGATGAGGCGATCCGCATCGCCCGCCTGGCGCGGGAAATGGGCTGCGGCGATTTCGTCAAGATCGAAATCATGAAGGACAGCAAGTACCTGCTCCCGGACAACAACGAGACCGTGCGCGCCACCGAAGTGCTGGCCGCAGAGGGCTTTGTCGTCCTGCCGTACATGTTCCCGGACCTGACGGCGGCGCGGGCGCTGCAGAAAGCCGGCGCGGCGGCGGTGATGCCGCTGGCGGCGCCGATCGGCAGCAACAGCGGACTGGCGGCGAAGACGTTCCTGCAGATCCTGATCGATGAAATCGATCTGCCGGTCATCATCGATGCCGGCATCGGCAAACCGTCGCAGGCCTGCGAAGCGATGGAGATGGGAGCCGATGCGATCATGGCCAATACCGCGATCGCCACAGCCGGTGATATTCCGCTGATGGCCGGGGCGTTCCGCCGGGCGATCGAGGCCGGCCGCGCCGCTTATCGCAGCGGTCCGGGCAGAGTTCTGACGCGCGGCGGCAGTGCTTCGGATCCGCTGACCGGCTTCCTGCGCTGAAGGGCGGCGCGGTCCCTGCGGGGGCGCGATCGGCGGCGCGGCGCTGCGATGTACAGCCCGCAGATCTGAGCCGGCGCGTTCACTGCGGTGCATGCACCGCACGCACTGCCCGCAGAGCGGACTTTTAACGAAGAACGGAACGTGCCCGGGAGGGCACGAAGGGGAAGGGAGAGAAGAGACGTGAACAACGAAGATAATCGCGAATATCTGATCGACAGCGATCAGCTGTCGGCAGCGGCGCTGAGAAAAAAGCACCGGCTGGAGGAGGATCCGTCCAGCCGCACCGATCCGATGCAGTACCGGCCGAAGATGGAGGTCATCGATTCGGATGTCAAGGATCGCGTTCTGGCGGCCTGCCGGGAGTACGATCCGGCGGCTTGCACCGCGCGCGACGTCAGCCGGGCGCTGCAGCAGGAACGCTGCGGCATCGAAGAGTTCAAGGCGCTGCTGTCGCCGGCCGCGGAACCGTATCTGGAAAAGATGGCGCGGCGGGCGGAGGAGGAGACGCGGCGCCACTTCGGCAACACGGTCTACCTCTTTACACCGCTGTACATCGCCAACTACTGCCAGAACTACTGCATTTACTGCGGCTTCAACTGCTACAACAATATCAGCCGCAAGAGGCTGACTCCCGAAGAGATCGATCATGAGATGAGCGTGATCGCCGCCAGCGGCATGGAGGAGATTCTCATCCTCACCGGAGAGAGCCGCAAGTACTCCGACGTCGAGTACATCGGGGAAGCGGCGAAGATCGCCCGCCGCTATTTCCGCAACATCGGCATCGAAGTCTACCCGCTGAACATCGACGAATACCGCTATCTGCACGAGTGCGGCGTCGATTACGTGACGGTCTTTCAGGAAACCTACGATATCGAAAAGTACGAGACGCTGCATCTGATGGGGCACAAGCGCGTCTGGCCCTATCGCTTTGATGCCCAGGAACGGGCGCTGCGCGCCGGCATGCGCGGCGCCGGATTTTCCGCGCTGCTGGGACTGGCGGACTTCCGCCGCGATGCACTGGCGACGGCGCTGCACGTCTATCTGCTCAACCGCCGCTATCCGCACGCCGAACTGTCGCTGAGCTGCCCGCGCCTGCGGCCGATCGTCAACAACGACCGCATCGACCCGCACGACGTCGGCGAACGCCAGCTCTGTCAGGTGCTCTGCGCCTACCGGATCTTCCTGCCTTACGTCGGCATCACCGTCTCCAGCCGCGAGTCGGCTTCCTTCCGCAACGGCATCACCAGGATCTGCGCGACGAAGATCTCCGCCGGCGTTTCCACCGGCATCGGCGATCACGAGGCCAAATATGCCGGCGAGCAGCATCCGCTGGAAGCCGGCGAAGACGTCGGCGACGAGCAGTTCGAGATCAGCGACACCCGCTCGATTCATCAGATGTACGCCGACATGACGGCCGCCGGTCTGCAGCCGGTGCTCAATGATTATCTCTATGTATAGGGAGCAGCCGGCGATGCGCGGAATACCGGAAACGCTTCCGGTGCTGGCCGTCAGCGACCGCCGGCTCTGCCGCGGCAGCCTCACGGCACAGCTGCGACGCCTCGTTTCGCTGCGCGATGACGGTACGCTGGCGGCGGAAGGGATCGATCTGGCGGGCCTGATCCTGCGGGAAAAGGATCTCGATCCCTTGGCCTGGCGGGAGCTGGCGGCGCAGGTGCAGGAAATCTGCGCGGCGGCAGGACTGCCTCTGTATCCGGCCGGACATCCGCAGACGGTGCGGCAGCTTGCCTGTCCGCGGCTTCATCTGCCGCTGCCGCAGCTGGCGGCGCTGCGGGCGCGCGGCTTTGATCCCGGGACGTTCACCGACTGCAGCGTATCCTGCCACAGCCTCGCCGGGGTGCGGCGGGCGGAGCGGCTGGGTGCGACGCGGATCATCCTCGGCACGATCTTCGCGACCGACTGCAAGCCGGGCCTTGCCGGCCGCGGCCCGGATTTCCTGCGCGACGTCTGTGCGGCGACGAAGCTGCCGGTGTTTGCCATCGGCGGGATCGAGCCGGCGCGTCTGCCGCTGCTGCGCAGGACCGGGGCGGCCGGCGGCTGCATGATGTCGTGGATGATGCGGCGCTGAGCGCTGCGCCGGTCTGCCGCGCCGCGGGCCTTTCGTGCCCTGCCCGGACAGGCGGACAGCCGGAACACACAAATTTGCGGTACTTGACCGGATTGTGTTTGACCGGGTTGCTCCCGCGGGTATGTATATGATATACTTGCTTCACAACAGAGAATCGTGCTGACCGCAAGGGCCCGCCGCGGGGCGGGGTACCGAGTGAAAAGGCGATGGCATAGTGAGACACCGATCTTCCGGCTGCTTTTGCTGCGACGACAGCGGCGATGGCAGCGGCGGAGGGCGAATGCTTCGCGGGGCCATTGCCCGGCGAATTTTTTATCGTCGGCGCGGTTCGTCCGCTGCCCGGCGCGGCCGCTTTTGCGGCCGGTGCGGCGGACGGCAGCTTGCAAACCAAATTTCCCGGACGGCCGCACGCCGCGTTCGAACAGAGAAGGAGCTCATTATGTACAACAGCAAATCCCATAAAGCGGAAGAATTTATCAATGATGCCGAGATCATGGCGACGCTCGACTACGCCGCCGCGCACAAGGATGACCTCGGCCTGATGCGGGAGATCCTCGCCAAGGGCAGGGAAGGAAAGGGCCTGGACTTCAAGGAAGCGATGACCCTGCTGGACTGCCGGGATCCGGAGATCATCGAAGAGACGTTTCGCACGGCGATGGATATCAAGCAGAAATTCTACGGCAACCGCATCGTCATGTTCGCGCCGCTGTACCTGTCCAATTACTGCGTCAACGGCTGCGTCTACTGTCCCTATCACCGCAAGAACACGCACATTCCCCGCAAGAAACTGAGCCAGGAGGAGATCCGCAAGGAAGTCATCGCCCTGCAGGATATGGGGCACAAGCGCCTGGCCATTGAATGCGGCGAGGATCCCAAGAACAATCCGATCGAGTACATCCTCGATTCGATCAACACCATTTACAGCATCAAGCACAAGAACGGCGCGATCCGCCGCGTCAACGTCAACATCGCCGCGACGACGGTGGAAAATTACCGCAGGCTGAAGGAAGCCGGCATCGGCACCTACATTCTCTTTCAGGAGACCTATAACAAGAAGGCTTACGAGCAGCTGCATCCGAGCGGTCCGAAGAGCGACTACGCCTATCACACCGAGGCCATGGACCGCGCCAACGAGGGCGGCATCGACGACGTCGGCTGCGGGGTTCTCTACGGCCTGGAAAACTACCGCTATGATTTCGTCGGTCAGCTGATGCACGCCAAGCACCTCGAGGACACCTACGGCTGCGGCCCGCATACGATCAGCGTACCGCGCATTCGTCCGGCCGATGACATCGATCCCTCGACGTTCGACAACGGCGTGCCCGACGACGTCTTCAAGCACCTCGTCGCCTGCCTGCGCATCGCCGTGCCCTATACCGGCATGATCATGTCGACGCGCGAGAGCGAAAAGACGCGCCGCGAATGTCTCGACGTCGGCATTACGCAGATTTCCGGCGCCAGCCGCACCAGTGTCGGCGGCTATACCGAAGAGGAGCGCGAAGAGGAGACGACGCAGTTCGATGTCAACGACCGGCGCACGCTGGATGAAGTCATCGGCTGGCTGATCGACCTCGGCTATGTGCCCAGCTTCTGCACGGCCTGCTATCGCTCCGGCCGTACCGGCGACCGCTTTATGAGTCTGCTCAAGGCCGGCAAAATCGAGAGCGTCTGTCAGCCGAACGCGATGATGACGCTGAACGAATATCTCGACGACTATGCCTCGCCGCAGACGCGCGACAAGGGCAAGGCCCTGATTCGCAAGCGCATTGAGCTGATCCCCGACGAACATGTGCGCGGCGTCGTCCGTCAGCATCTGGAAGACATCGACGGCGGCCAGCGCGATTTCCGCTTCTGATCGCGGCCGGGAAACACAGCGAAAGGAACAGAAGAAATACCATGAGCGGCTTGAACGAAACACCGCGGGCGGATCGCCTGCATATCGGCATCTTCGGACGCCGCAACAGCGGCAAGTCCTCACTGATCAATGCCCTGACCGGGCAGCAGATTGCCCTGGTCTCCGACCACGCCGGCACCACCACCGACCCGGTCTACAAGGCGATGGAACTGCATCCGGTGGGGCCGGTGGTCTTTATCGATACGGCGGGCTTTGACGACGAAGGAGAGCTGGGTGAAAAGCGGGTGGAACTGACGCGCAGAGTCATTGCCCGCACCGATCTCGCCCTGCTGCTCTTTGATGAGCCGCCGTGCGACTGCGAGGCCGACTGGCTGCGGCAGCTGACGGCAGCCGGCGTACCGGTCATTCCGGTGGTCAATAAGGCGGATCTGCCGGGGCGTGAGCGGATTGCGGCAGCGGCGGCCGCTGTGCTGCGCAGGGAGCGGCGGGATACGCCCGCGTCAGGAGAGAAAAAGCGGGCGGCCGGACAGCGCAAAGCAGACGCGGCGGACGAGCCGCAGCTGCTGACGGTCAGCGCCGCGACCGGCGAGGGCATCGAGGAACTGCGCCGCGCCATTGCCGCGGCGGTGCCCGACGACATCCGCCGCCAGATTGTCATGCATAAACTGGCCGGCGACGGGGATCTGGTGCTGCTGGTGATGCCGCAGGATATTCAGGCCCCGAAGGGCCGGCTGATCCTGCCGCAGGTGCAGACCATCCGCGAACTGCTCGACGGCCGCTGCATCGTCGTCTGTACGACGGCGGACGGTCTGCCGCGCGCGCTGGCGTCCCTTTCCGCCGCCCCGGATCTGATCATCACCGATTCGCAGTGCTTTGCCGAGGTGGAAGCGGCAAGGCCGCCCGGCAGCCGCCTGACCTCGTTTTCGGTGCTGTTTGCCGCGTACAAGGGTGACATCGACACCTTCGTCGACGGGGCCGCCGCCATCGACCGGCTGACGCCCGAGAGCCGGGTGCTGATCGCCGAAGCCTGCACCCATGCCCCGCTGCGGGAAGATATTGGCCGGGAAAAGATCCCTCGCATGCTGCGGGCCAAGGTCGGCCCCGCGCTCCGGATCGACGTTGCCGCCGGCGCGGATTTCCCCGCCGACCTGTCGCCCTATGACTTGATCATTCACTGCGGTGCCTGCATGTTCAACCGCCAGCATGTGATGTCGCGCATCCGGGCCGCGGAGAAGGCGAATGTGCCGATCACCAATTACGGCATCGCCATCGCCAGGCTCAAAGGCATCCTCGACCGCGTCGATCTGCCGCGGCCGGCGGAGCAGGACTGATTCCGCGGCGCGGAAAAAGGGCGTGACCTCTGCCGGCGAGGATGTTATACTGTCAGCGTAACATAGCACCCTGAACAGGATCACAGGAGGCAGCAGTATGTCAGAACAGAAACAGTGTCCGGTACACGGCTGCGTGGAACACTGCACCGCCAGGATCAAGGAATTCTTCGTCCGGGATCATTCCCCGGTGGAGCGTGCGCTGCTGGCGAGCGGCTTTCTCTTCATCGGTATGGTAACCGGCGGAATTCTCTTCTCTTCTTCCCGGAGGGAAAAGAACAGGCGGAGGCAGGCCAGGCGCTGACCGGAAGGACGGCATCGCGCCGGAAAGCGGGGATGCCGGCCGGCCCGGCAGCCGGCCCGCGAACGTCACATCAATGAAAACAGAATCACAAAGACGCGGCGCATCGTGCCTGACACGACGCCGCGTCTTTTGCTGCGTTGGCTTTCTGTCTCGGTGCGCTGTCTCTATGCACTGACTCGGTGCGCTGTCTCTATGCACTGTCTCGGTGCGCTGTCTCTATGCACTGTCTCGGTGCGCTGTCTCTATGCGCTGTCTCGGTGCGCTGTCGCTGCGGCGCGGGTTGTGCCGCCGGTGTGCGGAGGCGGAGAAGCGCACGGGAGCCGCGGTGTCAGCGGCGCTGGCGCTGCCACATTGACCAGAGGATGATCGGCATGCCGATGTCGGCGGCCATGCTGATCAGAAAGAGGCCGATCTCCGCGGTGCCGGGATCGGGTGTGCCGCTCCACTTGATGATCGTCATCACGACCGCGAGCATGCTGGCCACGGTTCAGAGCGTGAGCCCGCCCTGATGATGAGAGGTAAAGAGGAACATCACCAGCCCGCTGACCATGCAGATCTTGATAATGACGAAGCAGATGTTCCATTGCACGGCACCGATCGGATAGAGGAGAATGGCGCCGCCGACCGCGAGCAGAATCGCGATCCAGCCGGCAATGACGAGATTGGTTTTCATGGTATCGACTTCCTTTCTTTGTTCTGGCGGATGCATCAGACGTTCGGTTTCGACAGACTGCGCCTGGGCAAAGCTCAGGTTGTCATCCTCATCGAGAACTTTGCTGATCAGTTCCTGCTCTTCTTTTGATTCGCGGCGCAGAATGAATCCCTCCGCGACGGCGGCGTCGGTTCTGCGGGTGACGTAGCTGTAGCCGATGACGCTGAAGGCGATGGCGCCGAGAAGGTTGACAAAGAGATCCTTCATCGTATCGAGCAGGCCGATGTCGAGATAGCCGCCGTCCACCACGTACGTTTTGCCGGAGCTGGTCTCGATCGTCGTGCGGCTGATGTGGCTGAGCCGTTCGAGTACGCCCGGATCGCCGCTGTCAAGGGACACGGTGCCGAAGGAAGCAACGATCGTATCCTTCTGCATATCCATGAGGAAGAGGGCATCCATGGAGAATTCGATGAATTCCCAGATGACACCGATCGTCATGGAAAAGCAGAACGCGACCAGGGTGACGTACTTCGGCGACAGATCAATGCGGGCCGAGCTGTCGTTGAGGAGATTGACCATCGAAAAGCCGACGGCGGCGCAGAGAAAGCCGTTCATCGTGTGCAGCATCGTGTCCCAGCCGGGGATCAGCACGTAATAGTGGTTGATTTCCCCGAGGATCGCGGAAGCGTAGATAAAGAGGTAGATGATCCATTCAAACAGCGTCGGAATCTTGATTTTCAGCCGCTCTTCCACCAGCGACGGCAGCAGGAAGAGAACCAGCGCCATGACACAGAGGGCGGCGTTTTCGTACTCCCGGGTCAGGATGCAGCGGATCAGCGTGACGATGACCAGCAGCCGCAGAATCGTATAGAGGATAAATTTCCTGCGGTTCAGTGAAATGCGGCGCTGCAGCCGGCGGATCCAGCGGCCGAGGCCGCGCCGCTTTTTCCTGGCCTTCTTCTTTTCCGCGTTCTCTGCCATATCCTCTTTTCCTCTCTTTCGCAGCGCGCCGCTGCGGACGGACAGCCGCAGACGACTGCCGCTTTTCCCCGCGCGTTCACTCTTTGCCGCCGCATCGTATGAATACCATTATACCAGAGATCGGCGGGAGGGTACTTTAACAGTTCCCGGGTAAATGTTCAAAGGCTGCCGGACGACAAAAAAACCTGCCGGACCGGGGCGATTTGGGGAATCAGCACCGCTGCGGTGCGAAAGACGGGTGCGCAGGCCGAGAAAGAAGGGTGCCGGGCTGAGAAAGACGGGTGCGCAGGCTGAGATACCCTTTGACTCAGTACTGCTTATCATATAGAATATGTGGGTAGGTCCGGTACTGTCCTGCAGACCGGAAAACCAGCGAAGAAAGAAAGGAATGGAATCACTGATGAAAGTTACCAAGGCACATCGTATCACCGCCGTTCTGCTGGCACTGCTGCTGGTGCTGACCACCTGCGCGGTCTGGCAGACGGAAACAACCAGGGCGGCTTCGTCCCGATACTGGCTCAAAGTCAATAAGACGAGGAACGTCGTGACTGCTTACAAGTATACCGGAGGCCGTTGGAAGCCGGTGCGCGCCATGCTGTGCTCGGTCGGGACCGGCGGAAAGACCCCGTCCGGCACATTCCATCTCGGCGACAAGAGCCGCTGGGGCGCTTTGTTCGGGCAGGTTTACGGACAGTACTGCTGCCGTATCACCGGGTATATCCTCTTCCACTCGGTGTGGTATCGCAGTGTCAATAAGGCGACGCAGAATTCCAGAGAGTTCAACAAACTCGGCCGCGCCGCCAGCCATGGCTGCGTCCGCCTGGCGACCATCGATGCCAAGTGGATCTATGACAACTGCCGAAAGGGCACGCGGGTCACGATCTATCGCAGTCACAAGTCCGGCCCGCTGGGCAGGCCGAAGGCGATCAAATCCCACAGCGGCTGGGATCCGACCGATCCGGACAGGCGCAATCCGCATTTCAAGCTGCGGCGTGCCAAAATCAAGATCAGTAAAAAGAAAACGATCGCGATGAATGTCAAGGGCTACAGCCTGAAAAAGGGTGTCACCGCGAAGAACCCCAACGCCAACGAAAGTCTCACCAGCCGTGTGAAAGTGGCGAGCACTTATAAATGGAACAGTGCCGCTGATAAATGGCGCAAGGCGAAGTTCACGGTCGGCCGGCAGGGTACATGGCGCATCAAGTATACGGTAAAATATCCGTACTGCCGCAGTGCGTCAAAGACGTTTAAGCTGCGCGTGCGGGATCTCTCCAAGCCGACGATTACTGCGTCGGATGACCGTACAGTGACGGTCGGTGCCGTCAGCGCGACGGAAGGCGTCACGGCCAGACAGAAGGTCTGCAGCCTGACGAAAAAACTGGAAGTGTACATCAAGGCGCCGGATGCGACGCAGTACGAGAAGTACACGTATGCGCAGGCGAAGGAATTTGTCTTTGATGCAGAAGGCATCTACGAGATCAGGTTTGTCGCCCGCAACGTCAACGACAGGAAGATCAAGACCGAAAAGACGATCAAGGTGACGGTGCAGCCTGCTTCGGACCCGAACACTCCGGTGACGCCCGGTGATGGCGGGACCGGTGAGGGTGAAGCCGGCGAACCTGTCACGCCGTAAAGCCGCCGCACCGGCGTCATGGCGAAGCAATCGTACGGACATCGGTGCGGAGCAATCAAACAGCAACGACAAGGAGGAGGAGCAGGGTCACGGGATCCTGCTCCGATTGCAGGATGAAAGAAATAAAAAGCGCAAAACCGAGAACGCTGGCGGCAGCCGATACACTGACTGCAGATGTAGCGGAAATCATTGCCCGTGTCCGGGCAGAGGGAGACGCGGTGCTGGCAGAGTACAACCGCCGTTTTGACGACTGCCGCCGGGAGCGGCTGCGCGTCAGCCCGGAGGAAATGCGCGAGGCCTATGAACGGGTCCCCGCTGAGGAAACTGCCGATATTCGCGCCGCAGCGGCCAATATTCGAGCCTTTGCCGCCGCGCAGAAGAAATCGTTCGGCGCCCTCGAGGACTTTCAGCCGCAGCCGGGCGTGCATTTGGGACACCGCGTTATTCCGGCCGCCTCCTGCTGCTGCTATGTTCCCGGCGGCGGATATCCGCTCTATTCGACGGCCCTGATGCTCGGCATTCCGGCGAAAACGGCCGGCGTCGAACGCGTCATTGCCTGTTCTCCGACCATGAAGGGCACCGGCCGCATACATCCGCGCACGCTGGTGGCGATGGATATTGCCGGCGTCGATGAGATCTACGCCGTCGGCGGAGCCCAGGCCATCGCCGCGGTCAGCTACGGCACCGATGAAATCCGGCCCGTCGATCTCGTTGTCGGTCCGGGCAACAGCTATGTGACCGAAGCCAAGCGGCAGTGCTACGGGCAGATCGGCATTGATTTTCTCGCCGGGCCCAGCGAAGTTCTGGTCATTGCCGATGAAGGCGCCGATCCTGTCGTCATCGCGGCCGACCTGCTGGCGCAGTCGGAACATGATCCGGTGGCCAAGGGCATTCTCGTGACCACTTCGGAGCAGCTGGGCCGGGCCGTCGCGGACGCCGTCGAGCGCGAGCTGGAAACGCTGGAAACGGCGGACATCGCCCGCCGCTCCTGGAACGATTACGGGGAGATCCTTCTCGCCGACAGCCTCGCAGAGGCGGTTGCGTACGCCAATGAATATGCGCCCGAGCACCTCGAGGTCTGCACGCGGGATCCGCGGGCGCTGATGCCGCGGCTGCGCAATTACGGCTCGCTGTTCCTCGGGCGCAACACGGCGGAAGTGTTCGGGGATTATGCCAGCGGCACCAACCATACGCTGCCGACGCTGGGTGCGGCGCGCTATACCGGCGGTGTCTGGGTCGGCACCTTCCTCAAGGTCTGCACGCATCAGGAGATGACACCGGACGCGGCTGCCGCGCTGGCACCGCTGGTCAGCCGTCTGGCGCACGGGGAGGGGCTGGCCGGACATGCCCGGGCGGCCGACTGCCGCCGCCATGCGGAGAAGAAATAGACGCCCGCCGGCGCTCTGCGGCGCCCCGCAAGGATGCCGCTGCAGAAGACAGGTGGAGAAGCATCGCATCAAACGGCGCAAAAGGTACATAAAAACGGCGGTTCATCGGGAACAAATCCCGACTGAACCGCCGTTTGATCTTCCGGGACGATCCGCTTATTTGAATTGCGGTGTCTTGGCGAGGCTGGCGGCTATTTCTTCATCGGTGGGGATGTAGTCGGTCATCGTGCCGTCGTTGAACTGCTGATAAGCCGTCATGTCGAAGTATCCGGTTCCGGTCAGACCGAAGACGATGGTCTTTGCTTCGCCGCTTTCTTTGCAGGCCATCGCTTCGTCGACCGCGGCCTTGATGGCATGGCTGCTTTCCGGCGCGGGGAGGATGCCCTCGCAGCGGGCGAATTCCTCGGCGGCCTTGAAGACTTCGGTCTGCTCGTATGACCGTGCTTCGATCAGTCCCTGATCATAGAGCTCGGAGACGATCGAACTCATGCCGTGATAGCGCAGGCCGCCGGCGTGGTTCGGCGAGGGGATGAACTGACTGCCGAGGGTGTACATCTTTGCCAGCGGGCAGACCTGACCGGTATCGCAGAAGTCATAGACGTAGCTGCCGCGGGTCAGCGACGGGCAGGAAGCCGGCTCGACGGCGATGATGCGGTAGCTGTTTTCACCGCGCAGCATTTCGCCGGCAAACGGAGAAATCAATCCGCCGAGGTTGGAGCCGCCGCCGGCGCAGCCGATGATGATGTCCGGATCGACGTCGTATTTCTCCAGCGCCGCCTTGGTTTCGAGACCGATGATGCTCTGGTGCAGCAGTACCTGCGAGAGCACGCTGCCGAGCACATAGCGGTAGCCGTCCGTCGAGGTTGCGGCTTCCACGGCTTCGGAGATCGCACAGCCGAGCGAGCCGGTGGTGCCGGGATGTTCGGCGTTGATTTTTTTGCCGACAGCGGTTGTCATCGATGGCGACGGGGTGACCGAGGCCCCGTAGGTGCGCATGACCTCGCGGCGGAACGGTTTCTGTTCATAGGAGACCTTGACCATGTAGACGCGGCAGTCCAGGTTCAGATAAGCGCAGGCCATCGACAGCGCCGTGCCCCACTGACCGGCTCCGGTTTCGGTCGTGACGCCGCGCAGACCCTGTTCTTTGGCGTAATAGGCCTGGGCGATGGCCGAGTTGAGCTTGTGTGAACCGCTGGTGTTGCTGCCCTCAAATTTGTAGTAGATCTGCGCCGGTGTACCCAGCTTTTCCTCGAGGCAGTAGGCACGTACCAGCGGCGAAGGCCGGTACATCTTGTAGAAGTCGCGTACTTCCTGCGGGATCTCGATATGGCGGTCGGTGTCGTTCAGTTCCTGCCGCACCAGCTCCTTGCAGAACACGGCTTCCAGCTCGGCGGCCGTGATCGGCTTGCCGGTACCCGGGTTCAGCAGCGGCGCCGGCTTTTTCTTCATGTCGGCGCGGACGTTGTAGTACGCGGTCGGGATCTCGTCTTCGGACAGATAGATCTTGTACGGGATTACTTTGTTCTTGTTCATCGGTAGTTCCTCCTTCTGACGCCGGTCCTGCCGGCTCCTGCTGTATGCAGTCGGCGGTGGGCCGACGCGCGCGGGAAATAAAAAACCTGTCTCAGCATTCTGCTGGGACAGGAGATATTCTTCCTGCGGTGCCACCCGGCTTGGCGCTCGAAAACGCCCGCTCAACGCATACCATCATATGCTGCATTTGTTGACGGAGTTGCTGCTCCGGCTCGCATACTCGGCTCCTCTGCGGCGCCTTTCCGCTTGCCCTCAGGAGTCCATTCGGAACAGGTCTGACACGCGCCATCTCACCATCGGCAGCTCTCTCCTCTGCAGTGCCCTGCTCTTACTTACTCTCCTTCCAAGGTTTTCAGCAATATGTTTTTGTTGTCGACTATGATAGCATCGGTCCCGCCGGTTGTCAAGGCGAAATTTTTCAATACAGATTAATTCCGGGTTAAATGTTTTTCAATTCGGGGCCGGCTTCGCCTGCGGAATCTGTTCAGCTCGGGCCGCGGAGCCTCACAGCCCCGACGGCAAGGACCTGCTGCCCCGGCGCCGGACTTCTCCGATTCCGGGACGCCCGGCGCCGCGGCTCGATCAATAGCCGCGCTCCATGTAGTGGTTGAGCGTGTTCTGATGGATCGCGCAGTTGACAAAGCCAAAGCCGAAAATCGACAGGATCAGGCATCCGACCGCGTTGTCATCGAGGAAGCGCCCGTCGGCGTCCTGCAGTCTGGCAACCTGCTTGGACATTTTATACCAGTAGTAGATCCCGTAAATGCCGAAGGTGATGATCGAGAAGACGATGACCAGCCCCGGGCTCGTACCCGGCTGCTGCCCCTGCTGGCCGGAGACGAAGTTCCAGGATTTGACCAGCTGGTAGAGCCAGTAGTAATAGTAAATGCCTAGCGTGATGAAGGTGAAGAGAATGCCGAGCCCGATGCTGCGGTGCTTCAGCGGATTTTCAGGGTAGATCGTGAACTCGGTACTGTACGGCATGCCGCCGTCAAAGGACTGCCCGGCATTTCCCTGCCCGCCGGTATACTGCTGTCCGGCGTTGTACTGCTGCCCGTCGGTTCCCTGCTGGCCGCCGAATGCGGTACCGGTTCCCTGCCGGCCCTCGGTCTGCTGCCCGCCGGCGAAAGCAGCACCGCTCTCCTGCTGCGCCCCGGCCTGCTGCCCGCCGGCGGCTCCGCCGTTCTCTTCGCCGGCAGCCTGCCGGGCCTCGTCCTGTCCGTTCTGCCCGCCCTGCGCGGCAGCGGCAGCGGCTGCGTCCGTCTGCTCTTTGCCGCAGTAGGGGCAGAATTTGACGTCGTTGTCGATTTCGTGTCCGCAGTTCATGCAAATTTTCATTTTCGCTTTCCTTCCTGGTTCTTGCGGCCGGGCCGGATCGCTCCCTTTCCGGGCGGCCGCTGCTCACTGTGCGGGCCTGCTGTGCAGTGCTCCGCGTTTTATTGTGCGCCGCTACTTCCTGGAAGCGTTGAGGACGGCTTCCTTGAGCTGATTTTCAATCTGGCCCAGCTCGGCCTCCGCCGCGGCGCGCTTCTGACGACCCTCTTCCTGAATCTGGAGGATTTCATCGAGGGTTGAAATCAGCGTTTCGTTGGTGTGCTGCAGGGTTTCGATGTCGACGACGCCGCGCTCGGATTCGCGGGCGGTGTCAACGGTCGCGGTCTTCAGTGCGTCGGCGTTCTTGCGCAGCAGCTCGTTGGTCATATCGGTGACTTCGCGCTGGGCGCGGGCGGCCTGCTGCGAGTGCTCGATGCCGAGCGCGATGACCATCTGGTTCTTCCACAGCGGGATGGTGTTGACGATCGTGGACTGAATCTTTTCCGCCATGACATTGTCCGAAGCCTGAATCATGCGGATCTGCGGGGCGGTCTGCAGCGAGATCGTGCGGGTCAGCTGCAGATCGTGCAGCTTCTTTTCAAAGCGATTGCAGCATTCCGACAGATCCCGGGCGGCCTGCGCATCCTGCGGATCGCCGCTGGCGGCTGCCTTGTCCTGCAGTGCCTTCAGCTCCGTGCCGCGCACCTGGTCGAGCTTTCTCTTGCCGGCGAGGATGTACATCGACAGTTCCTTGTAATAGGTCTGGTTCAGCTCGAACATTTTGTCCAGCAGAGCGGAGTCCTTCATCAGCTGCACCTGACGTTTCTGCAGCTCGCCGACGATCTCGTCGATATTGCCCTCGATCTTGCGGTACTTGGTGCGGAAGCGGTCAAAGTTGTTTTTCTTCTTGCGGAAGAACCCGCCGATGCCGCCCTTGCTGTCGTCGACGTCGAGGTTTTTCAGCTCCATGACCAGTGAAGTGATCATGCCGCCGACTTCGCCCATGTCCTTGGTGCGGAACTTGGACAGCGTTTCCTCGGAGAAGTTCGCCATTTTGGTCTGCGTTCCGGCGCCGTAGGTGGTGACCGCCTGCGTGTCGGTGAGGTCGATCTTGTCGACAAAGTCGTCGACCATGCTGAGCTCCTCGGGGCTCAGAGCGCGCTCCGCGGAAGCGGCCCAGTCGGTGATTTCCGCATCGCCCCGGCTCATCTGCAGGGCATCGGCCATGGAAGCCGAGACATCCGGCGCCGTCGGCGCTTCGGCGAACTGCGTCTGCGCGTCCGCGGCCGGTGTTTCAGCGGCCGGTTCCCCAAAACTGAGTTCCGGTCCGCCGGGGTTCAGGTTGTCTTTTTTTTCGTTCATTGTTGTCCTCTCGTTTCCTGTTTGCTGCTGCGCTGCCCGGCCGCGCTGCTGCTGCGCCGTGAGCATGCTGCTGCAGTTGATCCGGTTATGCCGAGCCGCGCGGCCGTGTCGTTTCTATGCCGCCGTGCAGCTCCATGTTTGTGATATGGCCTGCTGTTCCTGCTGTTTTCTGGCTCCTGTTACTGCTTCTGCGCCCGGTTTTGCTGCGTTTGCTGTTCCCGGCTGCTCTCTGCCGGCGGCGTCTGCTGTGTCTGCCGCGCCTGTGCCCGGTCCTGCTGCGGTGGACTCTGCCGCGCCTGCGCCCGGTCCTGCTGCGGTGGACTCTGCTGCGCCTGCGCCCGGTCCTGCTGCGGTGGACTCTGCTGCGCCTGTGCCCGGTCCTGCTGCGGTGGACTCTGCTGCGTCCGGGCGGTCGAACGGCCGCAGACGTTTCCCGTCAGACCGTCCTGTTCCATCATCGCTTTCATGACATCGATATCGGCGGAGACGTCCCAGGCGGCGGCCTCAATGAGGCTGTCGAACAGCACTTCAAAGGCGTGATTGATGGGGTCCATCGCATCGACGATTTCCTGTTTGGCCTCGCGGACGTTGCTGCTGAACTCCGGTTCCCTGGTCAATTTGACGTAGGCGTTGACCAGTTTCTGCGTGGTCGGCAGGTAGTAGTCCGTGAACTTGCGCAGGTCGGTGATCTTCTGCCGCGACGCGCGCACGCGTTCGAGAATCCTGCCGACGATGTACTGGAGCCGGTCCAGTTTTTCCTTCATCACGGCGTCGGGAATCTGTTTGGCATCGGCCCGGATTTCGTCGAGGAAATCCTTGCCGCGGCGGAGAATATCGGCGTTGGCGGAAGAGCGGTCGGCTTCTTCCTCGGCCTCGCGGACTTCCTCCTGTTCTTTGCGGATCCGTTCCGCCCGGCAGTACCGCGCCCAGGCGGCATCGGTGAGCAGCAGGGCGGATTCCTGTTCGTTAAAGCGCGCCCGGGGAAAGATCTGCTTTTTCAGCATGCGCTTCAGCTGGGCGCGCACGTGTTCGTCGGTTTCGCGCACCGCATTGGCGAGGGTGCGTATGTCGATGACTTCGTCGGGGCCGACGAAGCTGGCGTATTTATAGAATTCCCGGTACATTTTGCGATCGCGGACGCCGCTGAGCAGGAGCAGAAAGAATCCGACCGTAAAAGCGGCGCCGACGGACAGTGCAGGAATGATCTCGGACAGAGTCGAGCCGACGGCACTTGTCGCCATGTTGATCAGACCCACGCAGCAAAAGACGTCGAGCACTGCGCCGGCTGCGATTTTCCCTGTGCCGGTGGATTCCTTCGGACGGTTCATCAGATAGGGGGGTGTCGGACGCGGCGCGCGGCGGGGCTGCGCGGCAGACTGTGACCGGCGGCGTCGGTATGCCCGCGCCTTCTCACCAAAACCGTGCGTGCGCGGTCCAGCATCGCCTGCAAAACCGCCTCCCGTGCGCGGTCCGGCATCGCCTGCAAAACCGCCTCCCGTGCGCGGTCCGGAACCCATGGTAAAGCCCCGGTCCATGCGCGGGCCGGCATCCCGCTCAAAGCCGGTATCCATGCGCGGCCCGGTGTCCTGTTCAAAGCCGGTATCCATGCGCGGCCCGGCGTCCTGCTCAAACCCTGTGTCCATGCGCGGTCCGGCATCCTGCCGGAAGCCGGTGCCGGTCTGTCCGGGACGGCTGCCCTGCGTCTGTCCGTCTGCCGACCAGCCGTTTCCCGCTTCCTTTCCGACGCGCTGTGAAAAACTGTGAAGATCTTCCTTGATGCCTCCGGCGAGACCGCTGTAGCTGCCGGCGCTGACCGCGTCGACGATGCGATCCATGATGCGGTCGCCGGTGTTCAAGATTTCCTGAAAATAATCCATCGTATACCCCGAAAAGCAATGTGCCGCAGGAACAGCGCTCTGTCCGTTCCCGCACATCAAATTTATTATATCAGTTTCCCCGCCGCTTTCATAGTAAAAAGCGGAGTTCCTGCCGGCTTTCGGGGGAATCTTTAAATTTTCTGCGAAAATTCCCCGTATCGTGTATACTATAGGAAGAATAATGACTGTCGCGCAGCGCCGATTTGCAGGTCCGCATATCAGAAGGCGAAAATCGCCGGCACGGATCCTCTGCCACGGGCCCTGCGCGATGAGGGATGCATTCCCGCGCGGTGACACAGTCAATATTGAAATCAGACTTCAACAGGAGAACAAACATGGATGTCAATCAAGTTATTGTCAGTGTCATGGCGGTTTTTGCAGTAGCCGGAGCCGTCGATCGCATTATCGGCTATCGTTTCGAAATCGGTCGGAAATTCGAAGAAGCTTTTATGACTATGGGGCCGCTGGCCCTGTCGGTGACCGGAATACTGGTGCTGGCGCCGGTGATTTCCGATGTTCTGGGGCCGGTGATCGCCCCGCTGTTTGAGAAAATCGGCGCCGATCCTTCGGTGTTTGCGGGGATTTTCCTCGGCACCGACCAGGGCGGTGCGCCGCTGGCGCGGGAACTGTGCGTCGACAAGCAGGCGGGACAGTTTTCCGGACTGATCATCAGCTCGATGATGGGCGTGACCTTTGTCTTCACGATTCCGGTCGGCTTTGAACTGGCCGGAACGCATCGCAGCACGCTCGTTCGCGGCATTCTGATCGGCATCATCACGATCCCGATCGGCTGTCTGGTCGGCGGCCTGGCCGCCGGATTTTCGCTGTCGATGATTCTCCACAATCTGGTCCCGGTGCTGGTGATCACGGTGCTGATCGCGATCGGCTTCTGGAAGATCCGCGAACGGATGGTGCGCGGCTTTCTGATCTTCGGCAGAATCATCATCTGCCTCTTTACGGCAGGCCTCGCTCTGGGCATTTTCCAGACCCTGACCGGGGTGACGGTGGTGCACGGGCTCGGCTCGCTCGAAGATGCGTTTGCGGTGGTGGCCAATATTATCATTGTGCTGGCCGGCGCGCTGCCGCTGATGCATATCGTGACCCGGCTTCTCAAACGTCCGCTGACCTCCCTGCAGCGCAAAGCCGGCATCAATCAGACCTCGGCCGACGGGCTGGTTCTGACGCTCGCCAATATGGTGCCGATGTTCAACAGCTTCAAGGATATGGACGAACGCGGCCGGGTGCTGAACGCGGCTTTTGCGGTGTCCGCGGGCTTTGTTTTCGGTGATTATCTCGGCTTCACCGCCAGCTGGGATATGTCGATGATCGTGCCGATGATCTGCGGCAAACTGGCCGGCGGGTTCACGGCCTTTGTGCTGGCGCTGTGGGTGACGCGGAGCGGTCGCGCGGTGAAAGCCGCGGTGCCGCGGGATGACGAAAGCAAAACGGCCTGATCCGCCGGCGGTTCCGCACTTCCTGTTCCCGTGCCTGCGCGCAGGGCGGATCCGGCTGCCCGCATGCATCGCATTGATTTGAGACGGCGATTCGTGCGCGGCAGCTTTTTGATGCTATCAAGTTGATCGGGATCGCTTCAGAAAAAACAGCGCTGCGGGACGGAAAAGCGCGCCGCAGGGCGACAGGCGTGATGCGGACGGAAAAGCGCATCGCAGGGCGGCAGGCATGATGCGGACGGAAAAGCGCGCCGCAGGGCGGCAGGCATGATGCGGACGGACAAGCGCATCGCAGGGCGGCAGGCGTGATGCGGACGGAAAAGCGCATCGCTGTGCCCTCCGCAGAACGAATACGCGAAAAACGGAAATTCCATGTCCGAATTCCGCGAGAATCTCCTCCGGTTTCATGTTACTATAACCATGGATCCGATCAGAGACGAAAAGACAATTCCTGCAGGGGCCGCGGCCAGGCGGGAAATCGAGCGGGCCGCCGCACAGTCCGCACGGCAGCGAAGGACAAATGCTGCCGCCGGACGGCACGGGCAGAGCGGCGGCAAAAGGAAAGGATGAAGGACATGGCGGAGCTGAAGGATAAAAAACGGCTCTATGAACTGCTCAAATCTAAGGACCCGCGCTTTGACGGACATTTCTTTGTCGGCGTGGCTTCCACGGGCATCTACTGCCGCGTTACCTGCAAGGCCAAGCTGCCCAGGATCGAAAATTGCCATTTTTATCATACTGCCGCCGAAGCGGAAGCGGCCGGCTACCGGCCCTGTCTGACCTGCCGGCCCGAGCTGGCGCCGCTGATGCCGGACGAGGACGCGACGACGACACTGGCGGAACAGGCGGCGCGGCTGCTGGATGAGGAATGCGGCAGCGGGCTGAGCCTGGCGGAGCTGGCGGACCGGCTCGGCTGCAGCGAACGGCACCTGCGTCGGGTCTTCAAGGAAACTTACGACATTTCCCCGACCCAGTTCATGCAGACCTGCCGGCTGCTGCGGGCCAAGGACCTGCTGACCGACACCGATCTGCCGATTCTCGACGTGGCGATGGCGGCGGGCTACGGCAGTCTGCGCCGCTTCAATGAAACATTTCAGACCACGTATCGGATGGAGCCGCGGCGCTTTCGCCGGGAGAACGGTGAAGGAAAGAGAAAGGGCGCCATTACCGCCGGCATCGGCTATCAGCCGCCGTATCGCTGGGACGCTCTGCTGCATTTTCTGCGCAGGCGCGCAATGGCCGGCACGGAGGCGGTCGACGAAACTTCGTACAGCCGGGTGATCCGCTGTCGCGACCGCGGCGGTCGAGAGCACAGCGGCTGGCTGCAGGTGAGCAATAACGGCGAACGGAACATTCTGCAGCTGACGATCAGCGATTCGCTGATTCCCGTTTTTTCCGGCGTGACGGCCGGCGTCAAGCGGATGTTTGATGTCTACTGCAATCCCGATATCGTCGATGCCCGGCTGGCGTCGCTGGATCAGCTCAGCCCCGGCCTGCAGGTTCCCGGCACGCGCGTGCCGGGCTGCATGGATGCGTTTGAACTGGCGGTGCGGGCCATCGTCGGGCAGCAGATTTCCGTCGCTGCGGCGGCCACGATCTGCAGCCGCATTGCCGTCGCCTGCGGCACTCGGGTCGAAACCGGCGTGCCGGGCCTGGAATACGCCTTTCCGACGGCGGAGGAACTGCAGCGGGATGCGGAAGCATCGTTTGCCGCGCTTCGCCGGGCCGGCGTGACGGGACGGCGGGCACAGACCATTCTCGATCTCGCCGCGCGCGTCGCCGGGGATGACCGCTTCTTTGACCGCTACGGCGATCCGCAGACATTCCGGCGCCGGATCAGCGAGATCAAGGGCATCGGCCCGTGGACGGCCGACTATATCGCGATGCGGGCGCTCAACGATGCGGACGCCTTTCTCGAGACCGACCTCGGCGTCAGGGAAGCCTGGCGCGAGGCGGCGGGTGCGGAGGCATCGCCGGCGGTGATGCGGGAAACGGCGCGGCAGTGGAAGCCGTGGCGCAGCTACGCGGTGATGAGCTTCTGGTATGCGCAGGAAGAAAAACAGGACGAAGAAGCTGCAGCGGATGAAAACACCGCGGCAGATCAGGGAGGTAAAGATCATGCTGAACAAAAAGAACAACGATAAGCACTATATCCGCCGCTATCCCTCTCCGCTGGGAGAAATCACGATCGCGTCCGACGGCAGCAGTCTGACCGGACTCTGGTTCGACGGCGAGAAATACGACCGCGATGGTCTTTTGCCGGAATATGAAGAAAAATCGGTGCCGGTGCTGGCCGACACCGTGCGCTGGCTGGATCAGTACTTTGCCGGCAAAGAGCCCGATTTTACGCCGCCGCTGGCGCCGGGCGGGTCGCCGTTCCGGCAGGAAGTGGCGGAACTGATGCTGGAAATCCCCTACGGTGCGACGACAACGTACGGGGAGCTGGCCCGTCGGCTGGCGGAAAAGCGGCAGATTCCGAAAATGTCGTCGCGGGCGGTCGGCGGCGCGGTCGGGCGCAACCCGATTTCGCTGATCATTCCCTGTCATCGCGTGGTGGGCTCCGACGGCAGCCTCACCGGCTACGGCGGCGGTCTCGATCGCAAGATCGCGCTGCTGAAACTCGAACACGTCGATCTCAGCGGCTTTTACCGGCCCAAGCGGGGGACGGCACTGTAAGGAGCCGCGGCCGCCGGCATTTCGCAAAGGAGCGAAGGGACATAGCCCGGCTGCATGCGCACCGATACGGGCAGAGTGCGGGCAGGCCGTACTGAACCCATATTACAGGAGAAGAAACGAAAATGGATATCAATCAAATCATTGTTACCATTATGGCGGTCTTTGCCGTCGCCGGCGCCGTCGATCGCATCATCGGCAATCGCTTCGGCATCGGTGCACAGTTCGAAGAGGCGTTCAAGGCCATGGGCCCGCTGGCGCTGTCGATGACGGGCATCCTGGTTCTGGCACCGACGATCGACAAGGTGCTGGGGCCGGTGATTATCCCGCTGTTCAAGGCCATCGGTGCCGACCCCTCGGTGTTTGCCGGACTGTTCTTCGGCACCGACATGGGCGGTGCGCCGCTGGCCAAAGAACTGTGCAGCAATACGCAGGCCGGGCAGTTTTCCGGGCTGATCATCAGCTCGATGATGGGTGCCACCTTTGTCTTCACAATCCCGGTCGGTTTTGAGCTCGCCGGCGCGCATCGCGACGCACTCGCCCGCGGCATCCTGATCGGCATCGTCACGATTCCGATCGGCTGCCTGGTCGGCGGTCTGGCGGCGGGCTTTTCACTGTCGCTGATCCTTCCCAACCTGATTCCGGTGCTGGTGATCGCGGCGTTGATCGCGGCCGGCCTGCTGAAGATCCGCGAGCGGATGGTGCGCGGCTTTCTGATCTTCGGGCGCTTCATCGTCTGTCTCTGCACGGCGGGACTGGCACTGGGCATCCTGCAGACGCTGACCGGCCTGACGGTGGTCCAGAGCCTCGGCTCGCTGGCGGATGCCTTTGCGGTCGTCGCCAATGTTGTCATCGTGCTGGCGGGCGCGTTCCCGCTGATGTACCTTGTCACCAAGCTCCTGCGGCGTCCGCTGGCGGCACTGGGCGCCCGCACCGGCATCAACGAGGCGGCCACCGACGGACTGGTGATGACGCTGGCCAATACGGTGCCGATGTTCACCAGGATCAAGGATATGGACGAACGCGGTCGCGTTCTCAATGCGGCCTTCGGCGTGTCCGCCTGCTTTGTCTTCGGAGATCACCTCGGCTTTACCGCCAGCTGGGACATGTCGATGATCGTGCCGATGATCTGCGGCAAACTGGCGGGCGGCGTGACCGCGCTGCTGCTGGCGCTGCTGGTGACGCGGCGCGGCCAAGGAGCAAAAGCCGGGCAGCCGGCCGCGACGGTGCAGGGATAAAGCGCCGTCGGCGGCAGGAGGAAGCCGCCGGCCGATGGCATATGCGGAAAACGAAAACAGGCACGCCGTCTGCGGCCGTGCCTGCCGGCCTTTTCATTCCGCCGCGCCTTTCCGGCGCGGTTTTGCATCTTTTCAACCGTCTGCCGGTATGGTAAAATACAAAGTTGAACACGGCAGGAGAAGGAGAAGAAGATGTTCGATAAATTAGATTTTATCACCGATAAATACAATGAACTGACAAAAAAGTGCGCCGACCCCGAGATCATCGCCAACCAGCCGGTCTGGCAGAAGTACGCCCGCGAGATGGGTGAGATCGAACCGGTGGTCAAGAAATACGAAGAATACAAGAAAGTGCGTAGCGGCATCGATGACGCCAAAGAGCTGCTGGAAGAGAGCGGCTCCGACGAGGAGATGCGCGAGCTGGCCAAGGCCGAGCTGTCCGAGCTGGAGGAGCAGGTGGACCCGCTTGAAGAGGAGCTCAAAGTGCTGCTGTTGCCCAAGGATCCCAACGACGAGCGCAACGTCATCCTCGAGATCCGCGCCGGCACCGGCGGCGACGAAGCGGCGCTCTTCGGCGCCGATCTGCTGCGCATGTACACGATGTACGCGGAGAACCGCGGCTGGAAGACGGAGCTGATGGAAGCCAGCGAGACCGACATCGGCGGCATCAAGGAGGCGGTCATGCTGATCAAGGGCAGGGGCGCTTACTCCCGGCTCAAGTACGAGAGCGGCGCGCACCGCGTTCAGCGCGTGCCCGAGACCGAGTCCTCGGGCCGTATCCATACCAGTGCGGCAACGGTGGCGGTGCTGCCGGAGGTCGACGACGTCGAAGTGGATCTCGATCCCAACGACGTGCGCGTCGATGTTTACCGCGCTTCCGGCAACGGCGGTCAGTGCGTCAATACGACCGACTCGGCGGTGCGTCTGACCCATGAGCCGACCGGTCTGGTGGTCACCTGCCAGGACGAGAAATCGCAGATCAAGAACAAGGAAAAGGCTTTCAAGGTTCTGCGCTCCCGGCTCTACGACCTGAAAATGCAGGAGCAGAACAAGGAGATCGCCGACCAGCGCAAGAGCATGGTCGGCAGCGGCGACCGCTCGGAGCGCATCCGCACCTACAACTTTCCGCAGGGGCGGGTTTCCGACCACCGCACCGGCGCGACGATCTACAAGCTGGAGAACTTCCTCGACGGCGACATGGATGAAATTATCGACGGTCTGATCACCGAGGATCAGGCGGAAAGGATGAAGGAGTTCTGATGGAGACGAAAATTCTCGACTGCACGGCGGAGAACATCCGCCTGGCGGCGAAGGTGATCCGCGACGGCGGCCTGGTGGCTTTCCCGACCGAGACGGTCTACGGCCTCGGCGCCGACGCGTTCAACGCCGACGCGGTGCGGCGCGTCTATGCCGCCAAGGGGCGGCCCAGCGACAACCCGATGATCGTGCACATCGCGCGGGCCAGCGACCTGGGTCAGCTGACCCCGATGCTCAGCGAGGACATCGTCAAGCTGGCCGACAACTTCTGGCCCGGCCCGCTGACGATGGTGCTGCGGAAAAAAGATCCGGTGCCGAAGACCACAACCGGCGGCCTCGATACCGTCGCCGTGCGCCTGCCCGACCATCCCGCCGCGCGCGACCTGATCAACTATGCGGGCACGCCGATTGCGGCGCCGTCGGCCAACATCAGCGGCCGGCCCAGTCCGACGAAGGCGGAGCACGTGATCCACGACCTCGACGGCAAGGTGGACATCATCCTGGCCGGCGACGACTGCCGCGTCGGCATCGAGTCGACGGTGCTCGACCTCACCGGCGAGACGCCGATGGTGCTGCGCCCGGGCATCGTCACCCCGGAGCAGATCGAGGCGACGCTGGGGAGAAAAGTCGTGTTCGATCCGGCCCTGCGGCAGCGTCCCACGGAGGCTGAGCGGAAAGACCGCGATCAAGACAGCGAATTCCGGCCCAAGGCGCCGGGCATGAAATACAAGCATTACGCACCCAGGGCCGACATGCTCGTCGTCGAAGGGCAGCGCAGTGCGGTTAAACGCGAAATTGAGCGCCTGCGGGCGCTGAATGAAAATCTCGGCAACAAGGTCGGCGTCATCCTCTTTGAGGAGCAGGCTTTCGTCGAGGCGGCGCATGAGTTCTTTGCCGATCTCCGCGCGCTCGACGAAGAGGGCGTGGACCTGATCCTGGCCGGCGCCATGGCGGATACCGACAGCGTCGGCTTTGCGGTTATGAACCGCATGCTCAAGAGTGCCGGCTACAACATTGTCAAAGCGAGAGGAGAAGAAATCGAACCATGAAGATTGCAATTGCCTGTGACCACGGCGGCTATGAACTGAAGGAAATGATCGCCGGCATGCTCGACGGCCTGGACATCCGGGTTGTCGATGTCGGCCCGGAAAAGCTGGACCCGGATGACGATTATCCGGAATACGGCTTTCGCTGCGGCGAAGTGGTCGCCGCCGGCGAGGTGGACGGCGGCATCGTCGTCTGCGGCAGCGGCATCGGCATTTCGATCGCCGCCAACAAAGTCAAGGGCGTGCGCTGCGCCCTCTGCACCAGCAGGGAAATGGCCGAACTGGCACGCCGTCATAACGATGCCAATATGATCGCGCTCGGCGGCCGAACGACGGATCCCGTCACGGCGATGGGCATTGTGGAAACGTGGCTGAACACGGAATTTGAAGGCGGACGTCACCAGCGACGCGTCGATAAATTGAACCATTACGGAGACTAGCAGCTGCAGATATGGCGCGCCGCAGGACCGGCGCCCGGCGCCGCGGGATCGGCGTCCGGCGGCACGGCTCCGCGGCGGGCAGTACAGGAAGGAAAGGTTAAGATGAGCAAAGTATACGTATTCGATCACCCGCTGATTCAGCATAAAACGGCGCTGCTGCGCATGAAGGAAACCGGCACCAAGGATTTCCGCGAACTCACCAGGGAAATCGCGATGCTGATGGGGTATGAGGCGACCCGCAATCTGCCGCTCAAATCGGTCGAAATCGAGACGCCGATGCAGGCGACGACGGTCAACATGCTGGCCGGCGAAGACATCGCCGTGGTGCCGATTCTCCGCGCCGGGCTGGGCCTGGTCGACGGCATGCTGGCGCTGATCCCCAATGCCAAAGTCGGTCACATCGGGCTCTACCGCGATCCCGAGACGCACCAGCCGGTCGAGTACTACTGCAAGATGCCGGACGACATCGGCAAGCGGGAAATCTTTGTCGTCGATCCGATGCTGGCCACCGGCGGCTCCGCCGTCGCGGCCATCGACTTCATCAAGCAGCGGGGCGGCCGGAAAATCATCTTCATGTGCCTGATTGCCGCGCCCGAAGGCATCGAAGCTCTGCAGAAGGCACATCCGGACGTCGACATTTTCATTGCCGCCAAGGATGAGGGGCTCAATGAAAACGCCTATATCCTGCCCGGTCTCGGCGATGCCGGCGACCGACTCTACGGAACAAAATAACCGCTGCGGGGCAGCAGAGAGAAAGGGATACACAATCCATGAATTTAATACCGGATAATGTAAGCGAGCACACCAATGTCTTTGACGTGCTCAAGGAACGCGGCTTTATCGAGCAGTGCACGCACGAGGAGGAAATCCGCGAACTGCTGGGCAGAGACAAAATCAAATTCTATATCGGCTTCGATCCGACCGCCGACTGCCTGCACGTCGGCCATTTCATGCAGGTCATCATCATGATGTACATGCAGAAATTCGGCCATACGCCGGTGGTGCTGCTGGGCGGCGGCACGGCAATGGTCGGCGACCCGTCGGGACGCACCGATATGCGGCAGATGATGACGCGGGAAACGATCGACCACAACGTCGCGCAGTTCCGCCGCATCTTCAGCCGCTTCCTCGATTTCGACGAGGAGTACGAGTACTTCGGCGCCCAGCCGGGCAGGGCGGCGGCGGCCAACAAGGAGCCGGAGCCGGGAAAGGCGATCTGCATCGACAACGCCAGCTGGCTGCTCAAGCTCAATTACGTCGACTTTATCCGCGACATCGGCCGCCATTTCTCCGTCAACAACATGCTGCGCGCCGAGTGCTTTCGGCAGCGCCTGGAGAAAGGCCTGTCGTTTCTGGAATTCAACTATATGCTGATGCAGGCCTACGACTTCATGGTGATGGCGCGCGACATCGATGTGAAGATGGAATTCGGCGGCAACGACCAGTGGTCGAACATGCTGGCCGGCGTCGATCTCTGCCGCCGCGAACTGGACAAGCAGGTCTACGCGATGACGTTCTCGCTGCTGACCACCAGCGAGGGCAAAAAGATGGGCAAAACACAGAAAGGTGCGCTCTGGCTCGACCCGGCGCGCACGTCCCCGTATGAATTCTTCCAGTACTGGCGCAACGTCGATGACGCCGATGTCAGCAAATGTCTGCGCATGCTGACGTTCCTGCCGATGGACGAGGTTCGCCGCCTCTCGGCGCTGGAAGGCGCCGAACTGAACCATGCCAAGGAAGTGCTGGCCTTTGAAGTGACCAAGCTGGTGCACGGCGAAGAGGCGGCGCAGCAGGCGCTCGACGGCGCGCGGGCGGCGTTCGGAGGAGGCGGCAGCGCGGATAATATGCCGACGACGAAGATGGAAGCGGCGCGCTTCGACGGTGAGGGCGAGGGCCTCGTCAACCTGCTGCGCGAAGTTGGACTCGTGCCCAGCAACAGCGAGGGCTTCCGCACGATCAAGCAGGGCGGGCTGCGCCTCAACGGCGAGCAGGTCAAGGATCCCAAGCGCCGTGTGACCGCGGCGGACTTTGCCGACGGCAAGCTGCTGATCCAGAAGGGCAAGAAGAAATTCCACCGGATTGAAATCTGAGCGGCGGTGAGGACAAGCGGGCCCTGCTGCCCGGCGCGGCGCCGTCCGCCCGGCACAGAGCGGCGGCAGTGCGGCAGTGATCTGCCGCCTGCCCGGAAAACGGCTGCGGCCGGGGAGGAACGATGAAATTCGTCATTCAGAGAGTGCTGGAGAGCAGCGTCGCCGTCGACGGCGAGGTCTGCGGCCGCATCGGCCGCGGGCTGCTGGTGCTGGTCGGCATCGGCCGCGAGGACAACGAGGAAATCGCCGATAAATTTGTGCGCAAGCTGCTCGGCCTGCGCATTTTTGCCGACGCCGACGGGAAGACGAATCTTTCCCTCGCCGACGTCGACGGGGAGCTGCTGCTGGTCTCGCAGTTCACCCTCTACGCGGACTGCCGCCGCGGCAACCGCCCCAGCTTTACCGAGGCCGGCGAGCCGCAGCGGGCCGAGGAACTGTACAACTACATCGTCGACGCCTGCCGCCGCACGGTGCCGGTCGTCGAGACCGGCCGCTACGGGGCGGACATGAAGGTGTCGCTGGTCAACGACGGCCCGTTCACGATCCTGCTCGACGAACGCCTGCTGGGACCGCGGCGCGGCTGACGGCGGGCCGGCGCGGGCGCGGGGCGGAAATTCACATGAGCGGGTCAAAGCGGCCGCGGCGCATGGCGGACGGCGCGACGGCATGCGGAACGCGGCATCCCGCAGCGGACTGCGGCGGACAGACCGCTGCGGCCCGCGACAGAAAGGCAGAAACACCATGAACAGGGGAACAGACAACGGCAGCCGCCTGAAGATCGGCTGCCATCTTTCGGCGGCGCGCGGCTATGTGCATATGGCCGAGGAAGCGCGCCGGATCGACGCTGCGACGCTCGCGTTCTTTACCCGCAATCCGCGCGGGGGAAAATCAAAGGCGCTCGACGAAGAAGACGTCCGCCGCTTTCTGGCCATGGCCGAGGAGGATGATCTGCAGACGCTGGTCGCTCACGCGCCCTATACGATGAACGCCTGCTCGGCGACGAAGAAGACGCGCGCCTTTGCCTTTACGGCGATGCGCGAGGATCTCGAACGGTTGGAATATCTGCCCGGCAATTACTACAATTTTCATCCCGGCAGCCATACCGGCCAGGGCATGGAGAAGGGCATCGAGGAGATCATTGAAGTGCTCAACACGGTGATGACGGCGGAGCAGCACACGACCGTGCTGCTGGAGACGATGGCCGGCAAGGGCAGCGAAGTCGGCAGCCGCTTTGAAGAACTGGCGGCGATCATCGCCGGCGCCGAGCATCGCGAGCATCTCGGCGTCTGCATGGATTCCTGCCATCTCAGCGACGCCGGCTACGACATCATCGGCGATCTCGACGGCGTGCTGGAGGAATTCGACCGCGTTGTCGGCCTCTCGTATCTCAAGGCGATGCACCTCAACGACAGCCTCAATCCGCCCGGTTCGCACAAGGACCGCCACGCCTGCATCGGTGAGGGGACGCTGGGACTGGAGACCTTCCGCCGCATCGTCAACCACCCGCAGCTGCGCGACCTGCCGTTCATCCTCGAGACGCCGAACGATCTCGACGGCTGGGCGCGCGAAATCCGCCTGCTGCGCGGCATGCGCGGCGAAGAGCCGGCGGAGGACTAAGCCGACGGAACGCTGATTCCGCGAAAGGCTGATTCCGCGAAACGCTGATTCCGCGAAGGGCCGGCTCTGCGGGAGATGCAAAGCAGCCGACGGCGATGCCGTTTCCCGGGACGCACGGAAAAAAACGACCGCTGAACGGTCGTTTTTTGATTCCCTTCCCGATCGCAGGCGTTGCGGCAGTGTCGGCCATGTCCCTGCCGCCTGTGCGGACGCCGCCGCACGGTCCGCTATTCTTCCGGCGGCATCCAGGTTTTGAAGGCCTTGTAGTGGCGATGGATGTTGTGCCAGATGCGCAGGCGCCGCATCAGGCCGTTGTCGGGCTTGTAGAGCAGCGGATTGACATACTTGCCGGTATCGAAGAGGATCTGCATGCGGTGCCGGTATTCATCGGAGCGCACGTAGGTGAAGGCGACTTTCTTCGGCACCACGAGCCAGAGATTCTCTTCGTCGACGTATTCGAATTCCAGCGGCTTGTTCTCGATGTAGTCTTCGACGAGATAGCGGGCGATGTTGCCGCCGGAGCCGGTGACGTAGTAGTTGCTGCGCCCCTGGCGGGTATTGATCTCGAAGACCTTGTACTTGCCGTCGCGGCGGTCGTACTTGATGTCAAGGTTGGAGTAGCCGACATAGTGCAGGCTGTCCAGCAGCCGCCGTATTTTTTCTTCCAGTTCGGTATTGTGTTCGGTGATGATGACGGCGTGGTTGCCGCTGCCGTGCGGCGTGTGCTCCTCGAGGAGTACATGGCCGAGGCACTGCATTTTGACTTTGCCGTGCCGGTCGGAGTAGTTGGTCAGCACGCGCATATAGGTGTCGCCGCCGGGAATGAAGTTCTGAATGATGATCGAGCCGTCGTAACCGGCGTCATAGATGTCGCTGAGCACGCCGCGGACGTCATCGAAGGTGTCGAGGCGGTAGACCTTCTGCTGAGAAGCAAAGGGATGGCGCCAGTATTCGATGCTGTCGGCCGGCTTGACGATGAACGGGCCGCCGAACGGCAGTTCAAATTCCAATCCCATCTCCCGTCTGTGGACAAAGGTATCGGGGTAGTCGATGCCGGTCTCCTCGCAGAGCTGGTAGAATTTTTCCTTGTTGATCAGGTCGTGCATCAGGTCGACGTCGATGCAGGGGGCGATGACGTTGTCCGGAAGCTCCGCCTTGCAGGCGCTGACCAGTTCGACGTAGCTGTCGCCGCAGCCGATCAGAAAGACGGTCTGATCGCTGTGCGCCGCCGCAAATTCCCTCACCAGACGCAGAAACGTATCCTTCTCGTCAGCCTGTTCGACGGCGTGGTAGTCGATGATTTTACTGTTCATGCAGGGCCCGGTCGGGTATTTCCCGTATGCCGTGGAAGTGATCCCGTACTGCTCGTGGAAGGCACGGGCGACGCTGCAGACATTGATGTCCCCCGCAAACAGCAGGGGCGTGAATGATTTTTTCATGGTCTCTCCTTTGCCGCGCGGCCGGATGCCGGCGCGGTCTCGTTATGGCTCTTATTATAGCCCCTTTGCGCGGCCGGTGCAATGCGAACCGGGCAGCAGGCCGCACTGACCGGAAATACCCGGGCAGGAAAACGAGCGGCGGCCGGGAAGATCGAAGACAAACCGGATCGGAACATCGGTCGGGGAATTCGAAGAACCTGAACGAGAAATCCGATAAATAAAATTCCCGGCCGCCCGCCGGAGCGGGCAGACCGGGACGGCACTGCCGCCGCAGACGATGCGGCGGATCAGGCTTTCTTTTCCAGGGCGGCGGTGAGATACTCGTGCACCGCATCGGCGGTTTCCAGCTTCATGACTTCGTCGGTCACGCGGTCGGCTTCCGCTTTCGTCCAGCGATGCAGCTCCGCGCGCGTGCGCAGCACCGAAGTCGGCGAAACCGAGAACTCCTCGAGGCCGAAGCTGATCAGCAGCGGGATCATCTGCGGATCGGCGGCCGCTTCGCCGCACATGCCGACGGGGATGCCGGCGGCCCGTCCGGCGGCAATGATCTGCCGCAGGGCCCGCAGCACGGCCGGATCATAGGTCTTGTACAGGTAGGCGACCTTGCTGTTGCCGCGGTCGGCGGCCATGATGTACTGCGTCAGGTCGTTGGTGCCGATGCTGAAGAAATCGCAGTACCGGGCCAGCGCGTCGGCCATCAGGAAGGCGGCCGGTGTTTCGATCATCGTGCCGACCTTCGGCACCGGCAGATCCAGCTCCGCGGCCGTTTCCTGCACCAGCCGGCGGACGGCGGTGATCTCCGCCACCGAGGCCACCATCGGCACCATGATCCAGAGATTGCCGGTGGTGTCGGCGTTGGCGCGGATCAGGGCGCGCAGCTGCAGCTTGTAGGAATCGGGGTTGGCGAGGCAGTAGCGGACGGCACGGAAGCCGAGGAAGGGATTGTCGTCCTTGGCGAGATTCATGTAGGGAATTTCCTTGTCGCCGCCGACGTCGAGCGTGCGGATGATGACGGTCTTGTTTTCGAGCGTGTCGCAGACTTTCTTGTAGGCTTCGTACTGCTCGTCCTCACCGGGCATGCTGTCGCGGTCCATGAAGAGAAATTCGGTGCGGAAGAGGCCGATGCCTTCGCCGTCGCGGTCGCGCGCCTGGATCGCGTCCTTGGGGCTGCCGACGTTGCAGAAGACCTGTTTCTGCTCGCCGTCGGCCGTCAGCGACGGCTTGCCGATGTAGGCCTTGAGCCGTTCGCGCTCGGCCAGCCAGTCGGCGCGCTTCTGGCGATAAAGATCCTGCTCGTCCATGGTCGGATTGTTGATAACCTCTCCTTTGATGCCGTCGACGATGACGTTGCTGCCGTTTTTCAGTGTGGTCGTCGCCTTGAGCACGCTGAGCACGGCCGGGATTTCCAGCGCCCGGGAGAGAATGGCCGCGTGCGAGGTCATGCCGCCGCTCTCGGCGACGATGGCGGCGACGTTCTCCTTGTTGAGCTCGGCGGTCATCGAGGGCGTCAGGTCGGGGACGACGATGACCGTGCCCGGCGGCAGCGATTTAAGGTCCGCTTCCTCGATGCCGAGCAGCAGCTTGAGGACGCCGCGCTTGATGTCCTCGACGTCGGTGGTGCGCTGCTGTGTCAGTTCGTCCGGTGCGGCCGCGAACATCTGCTTGTACATGTCGAGCACGGTTTCGCAGGCCGCTTCGGCGCATTTGTTGTCGTTCTTGATCAGATCATCCATCTGGCTGATCATAAAGGGGTCGGAAACCATGGTGACATGGCCGCGGATGATCTTCGCCTCCTTCGGATTGACGGATTTCTCCATCTCGTCCGCGAGGTGTGTGGTGTTTTCCTTGAACCGGTCGATGGCGTCGTGGAGACGGTCGATCTCCTTGTGCACACCGATGACCGGCCGCTGTTCGTAGGTAATTTTCTGCTGGCTGATGGTCACGACTTTGCCGATGCCGATGCCTTCACTGGCAGCGATACCCTTTAACATGGCGTTCACCTCCTCACTTTTTCGTGACGGCTATTCCTCACCGAGGCCGTTGTCGATCAGTTCGACGGCCTTGGCCAGCGCCGCTTCCTCGTCCTCGCCGTCGGCCTGCACTTCCAGTTCGGTGCCGAACTTGAGGGCCGCGGCGATGATGTTCATCAGGCTTTTGGCGTTAACCTTCCTGTCGCCGGCGACGAGGGTGATGTCGCTGCTGAATTTCGCCATTTCGTTGACGAACATGGTGGCGGGGCGCATATGAAAGCCCTGGGAATTAACGACTTTTGTTTTCTTGGATACCATGGGAATGCTCCTTCCTTGCTGTTCGGATTCATTGTTTCTCTGTACGTAATGGCTTGCTGTGTCAGCGGCTGCAGTTCGACCTGCCGCGATCCGGGCGGCGGCCGCTGTACCGTATGATGCTGTCTCTGTCACGTTCCGCCCGTTCAGGCCGCCGCTTTTTCACCGGCCAGGAGCTGCTGCGGCTGTTTTTTCTTCAGCAGGGCCAGCATCAGCATGCCGACGAGACTGCCGACGACCAGCGCGATCAGATACCAGCCGACGTTCTGAACGACCGGGAAGACGAAGATCCCGCCGTGGGGAGCCATCAGCTGGCAGTTCATCGCCATCGAAATCCCGCCGCCGACGGCCGAGCCGACGACGCAGGCGGGAATCACCCGCAGAGGATCGGCAGCGGCGTAGGGAATCGCGCCTTCGGTAATGAAGCAGAGGCCCATGATGTAGTTGACGGGGCCGGATTTGAGTTCGTTCGAGGTCCAGCGGTTCTTGAAGAACGTGGTCGCGAGGGCGATGGCGATCGGCGGGATCATGCCGCCGATCATGACCGAAGCCATGATGTCGTAGCCCCCGGAGCTGAGGACGCCGACGCCGAAGACATAGGCTGCCTTATTGAAGGGGCCGCCCATATCGATGGCCATCATGCCGGCGACGATGCAGCCGAGCAGGATCGAGGATGTGCCGCCCATCGATTTGAGCCCGGCGGTCAGCAGGTGATTGAGAGCGCCGACGGCCGGGTTGACGGCAAACATGAACACCGCCATCAGGGTGATGCCGATCAGCGGGATGATCAGCACCGGCATCATCCGGTGCACGAACTCCGGTGCCCCGGCAAAGAGCTTGTTGAGTCCGAGGACGATCAGGCCGCCGACAAAGCCGGCCAGCAGGGCGCCGAGAAAGCCGGAGACGCCGGTGTCACTGCCCGTCGGCGCGGCAAAGGTGGCGCCGACTTTGGCGATCATGCCGCCGACGAAGCCGACTGCGATCGCCGGGCGGTCGCCGATGCTTTCGGCGATGAAGCCGGCCAGCACCGGCAGCATGAAGCCGAAGGCGAGATTGCCGGCCCCGTTGAAGAAGGCCGCGGCTGCGGTGACGGTGCCGAAGGCGTCGGTGCGCGGGGCGCCGGCGATGGTGTCGATCAGAAACGAGAGGGCGATCATGATGCCGCCGCCGATGACGAACGGCAGCATGTAGGAGACGCCGTTCATCAGGCTCTTGTAGACCTTGCGGCCAAAGCTCTCATTGGTTCCGTCGAGGCGTTCGCCGCTGTCGACCGCGGTGTCGGCCTCATAGATCGGGCAGGCGTCGCTGAGGGCCGTGCTGATCAGTTCCTCCGGCTTATTGATGCCGTCGGCGACCGGCGTCTTGTAGACGCGCTTGCCGGCAAAGCGGTTCATCTCCACCTGGCGGTCGGCGGCGACGATAATCGCCTCGGCAGCCGCGATTTCCTCGGCGGTGAGGACATTCTTGGCGCCGCCCGAGCCGTCTGTCTCGACCTTGATGGAGATGCCCATTTCCTCTGCTTTCTGATTCAGCGCTTCGGCGGCCATGTAGGTGTGGGCGATGCCGGTGGGACAGGCGGTGACGGCGAGCAGGCGCGGGAAGGCGGTGCTGTCCGCGGCTGCGGGGGCCCTGCCTGCGGCACTGCCGCCGTCGGCGTTTTCGGCGGTGCTGCCGGCAGCTGCCGCCGCAGCTTCCGGGGCGCCGCCGCTCTCTGCCGCAGTTTTTCCGGTGTCGGCGGCACCGTGCTGCGCGGCATCATCCGCGCTGCCGCTCCGGGCGGCTTCGCCGCTCTCTTCTTCATCCGGATATTTTTCCGCTTCCGCTTTGTTCAGCTCGTCGAGAAACGCCTCCCCGCTCTCGGCGGCGAGCAGGCGGCCGCGCAGGTCCAGATCCATCAGCAGCGTCATCAGGCGGGCCAGCACTTCGAGGTGCAGGTCGCCGTCCATCGGCGCCGCGATCATGAAGATCAGATTGGACGGCCGTCCGTCCGGCGCATCGTAGTCGATCCCGCCGGGCACGGTCATCGCCGTCAGACCCGGGCGGCGCACCGCATCGCTCTTGCAGTGCGGGATGGCGATGCCCTCGCCGATGGCGGTGGTGCTCTCGCTCTCGCGCTTGAGAATACCCTGGGTATAGACGTCCTTGTCGGAGAGGTTGCCGGCCTCCTCGTGCTTGTCGATCAGGACATGAATCGCTTCCTCCTTGGAATGGACATCCGCGTTGATGAGGATCGATTCCGGTTTCAAGAGATCTCTGATTTTCATTGCCCCATCCTCCTTTGGATTTCTTCGGCAGCGGCCAGACCCGGCGAGCAGGCGGTGGCGGAGCCGGCCGCGGTGCCCAGGTGCATGGCATAGTGATAATCGTGTGTCTGCAGCCAGCCGGCGAGGAAGCCGGCTACCATCGAGTCGCCGGCACCGACGGAATTGACGGTGCGGCCGGGAATCGGGTCGGCGATGATTTCCTCGCCTCCCTCGGTCAGCAGCACCGCCCCTTTGGCGCCGCGTGAAACAATGACATTGCGGGCACCGCGCTGCTGCAGTTCGGCGGCGCCGGAGAGAATGTCGGCGGTCGTTTCCGACGGCCGCTGCAGCATCTCGGCGAGCTCGTCGCTGTTCGGCTTGATCAGGAACGGGCGGAAGGGCAGCACGTTGAGGAGCAGCTGCCCGGTGGCGTCGACCGCCGTCGTGATGCCGCGGGCGGACGTTATTTTGAGGATCTGTTCGTAGGTGTCCGCCGGCATCGAAGAGGGCACGGAGCCGGAGACAATCAGCAGGTCCTCGCTGCTGAGACGGCCGATGCGCGCCAGCAGCTGCTGCACGGCCGCGGCCGGGATCTGCGGCCCCTGGCCGTTGATCTCCGTTTCCTCGATGCCGCCGTCGGCCGAGTGCCCCTTGATCTTCATGTTGATGCGGGTGATGCCGGCGCTTTCGTCAAGCTCAATGAAGTCGCAGGCAATCCGCTGCCGCCGCAGATTGTCCGCCAGCGCGCGTCCGGTGAAGCCGCTGATGAAGCCCAGCGCCGTGTTTTCCGCGCCCAGCCGGCGCAGAATGACGGAGACATTGACACCCTTGCCGCCGAAGAATACCTCCTCGCTGCGGGTGCGGTTGGTCTCCCCGAGGACCAGCCGATCCATCTGCACGACGTAATCGATCGCCGGATTGAACGTAACTGTGTAGATCATTCCTTCACCTCCTTGATGATGGTCACGTCCCGGTATTTGGCGTCGGGACAGTGTTCCGTGAGGACGCAGACGTCGGCGAGATCGGCAAAGCGCGCGGCGGTGCTGAGGCCGAATTTGCTGCTGTCCGCAGTGATATAGGTAATATAAGCGTGCCGGACCGCCTCGCTCTTGACGAGACCTTCTTCGATATCCGGTGTGGTCAGTCCTTTTTCGAGGTGAATACCGTTGGTGCCGAGAAACGCCTTGGTGAAGTCGTAGCGGCGCATGCTCTCGACGGCGGCGGCGCCGGTCACCGCCTCGGTGACGGCGCGGCTGCGTCCGCTGAGCAGATAGACCTCAAAGCCCCGGGCGGAGAGCCGCAGGGCGTGGCGCAGGCCGTTGGTGACGTAGACGGCGTCGCGGCAGGTGAGATAATCAATCATAAAGCCGGTGGTTGTGCCGGCATCGAGATAGACAAAGTCGTCCCTGTTGATCAGGGAAGCGGCATAGGCGGCGATCAGCCGCTTTTCCCGCACATGAACCGAAGCCCGGGCGGCGACGCTGGGCTCGAGGTTGCCGCGCTCGGTGTCCGCGGGCGCTTCCGTGGAGACCGCGCCGCCGAAGACCTTTTTCACCAGTCCTCTGTGTTCCAGATCGGTGACATCCCGGCGAATCGTCGATTCGCTGACGTCGAGCCGGTCGGCCAGTTCGTGAATCTGCGCGACGCGATCGGCGCGCAGCTGATTGCGGATCCATTGCAAGCGCTCCTGTCTCAGCATGAAGTTCGCCTCCCTTGTCCGGCGGCGGCCGTGCGGCTGCCGCCCCTCTTTATTATGTCAATGTTAGTGTATGCTTAAATTTGCGCAAAGTCAAGCAAATTCGTTCAAATTTAATCAAATTTGCGCAAAAAGTTCGTGAAGGCCGGCTCGGCAGTTCCCGGGACGGCACCATGATGCCCGGCTCGATGCGGCTGTGCGCGGCCGCTTGCGGAGCAGGACTGTTCCGGCAGCGTACGATGATCGCGGGCCCGGCGCTTCCGCTGCGGACAGGACCTGCGGCAAAAAGCAGAAAAACTGCCGTGCTCCGAGAGCACGGCAGTTCGCAGATCGGACTGTTTCTATTTCTGATTTATTGTTCCGACTGCCGTTCCGGCCGAACGACCGCTGCGCTTACAGCGACGGACCGGCGGCGACCAGCGCCTTGCCGGCGGGGTTCGATTCGTACTTGGCGAAATTCCGCATAAAGCGGCCGGCCAGATCCTGCGCCCGGCGATCCCACTCGGCGGGATCCTCATAGGTGTCGCGGGGATCGAGAATGGCCGGATCGACGCCCGGAAGAGCCGTCGGCACCTCCAGATGGAAGTAGTCGATCATCTTCGTCGGCGCGTTGTTGATGTCGCCGTTGAGGATCGCGTCGATGATGCCGCGCGTATCCTTGATCGAGATGCGCTTGCCGGTGCCGTTCCAGCCGGTGTTGACGAGATAGGCCCTGGCACCGCTCTGCTTCATGCGCTTGACGAGCTCGGCGGCGTATTTGGTCGGATGCAGTTCGAGGAACGCCTGTCCGAAGCAGGCCGAGAACGTCGGCGTCGGTTCGGTGATGCCGCGCTCGGTGCCGGCCAGTTTGGCGGTGAAGCCGGAGAGGAAGTAGTACTGTGTCTGATCCGGCGTCAGGATCGAAACCGGCGGCAGCACGCCGAAGGCGTCCGCCGAGAGGAAGATCACGTTCTTCGCCGCCGGCGCCGCGGAAACGGGCCGCACGATGTTTTCGATATGGGTGATCGGGTAGGAAACCCGTGTGTTTTCGGTTACGCTCTTGTCGGCAAAGTCGATTTTGCCGTTCTTGTCGAGGGTGACATTTTCGAGCAGCGCGTTGCGCTTGATCGCGTTGTAGATATCGGGCTCGGCGTCTTTGTCGAGGTTGATGACCTTGGCGTAGCAGCCGCCCTCAAAGTTGAAAATGCCCTTGTCATCCCAGCCGTGCTCGTCGTCACCGATCAGTTTGCGCTTGGGATCGGTGGAAAGAGTGGTCTTGCCGGTGCCGGAGAGACCGAAGAAGATGGCGGTGTTTTCGCCGTTCATGTCGGCGTTGGCCGAGCAGTGCATCGAGGCGATGCCCTGCAGCGGCAGGTAGTAGTTCATCATCGAGAACATGCCCTTCTTCATCTCACCGCCGTACCAGGTGTTGATGATGACCTGCTCGCGGCTGGTAATGTTGAAGACGACGGCGGTCTCCGAGTGCAGCCCCAGTTCCTTGTAGTTTTCGACCTTGGCCTTGGAGGCGTTGTAGACGACAAAGTCGGGCTCGAAGTTCTCCAGTTCTTCGTCGCTGGGACGGATAAACATGTTCTTGATGAAGTGTGCCTGCCAGGCGACTTCAACGATAAAGCGGATCGCCATGCGGGTGTCCTTGTTGGCGCCGCAGAAGGCGTCGACGACGTACAGGCGCTTGTTGCAGAGTTCATTGACGGCAATCTCCTTGACCGCTTTCCAGGTCTCCGGGCTGGCCGGATGATTGTCGTTCGGATACTCCTCGCTGGTCCACCAGACGGTGTCGCGGGAGTTGTCGTCCATGACGATGAATTTGTCTTTGGGGGAGCGGCCGGTGTAGATGCCGGTCATAACATTGACGGCGCCCAGTTCGCTGAGCTGTCCCTTTTCATACCCCGTCAGGCCGGGTTTCATTTCTTCCTCGTAGAGCATGTCATACGATGGATTGCGGACAATTTCCGTGGTACCGGTAATGCCGTACTGCTCCAGATTGATCTCAGACATAACAAAAACCTCACAAATATAAGATAATGTATAGAGTGGTATGTAATGCGGGCGCTGCCGCAGACGGCTCCGACGCCCGTTCTCTTATTGTATCGAAGATTGCGGCTTTTTTCAACGGTTTCTCGGGTGTTTTGGTGCCCCGGCTGTCAGGTGCTTTGGCGCCACGGCTTCGAGACCGCCCGAGGCGGGATTTTTACGAGTTCCGAGGCGGCTTCCCGCGCGGCTCCGTCTGTGCCCGCACCGATTCGGATCTGCCCTGCGGGCAGCGGTCGTGCGACGGGCGGGAGAGGAGAATTGCGGGATTCAGCCGCTTCAGATATTGACTTCCCGGGCGTTTGGGGGTATACTAATCGAGTGTCGCGTTTCAGGCTCCGCGGCGGGCCGCGAAGCGCGAGCTGTCATGAATATCATGTTATAGCAATGTCGAACCGGAACACCGGCCCTGCCGCACAGGCGGCACGGCGGGTGATCTCAGTAGGCACAACCGAAAGCGATCGGCCGGCAGACAGCCCGGACGATCTCAGTAGGCAGAAAGGAACGATGCGCAATGAAATCATTCATCGCCAATCCCCGGGAAGTCGAACACAAATGGTATGTCGTCGACGCAGAGGGCAAGACTCTCGGTCGTCTGGCCAGCCAGGTGGCGGCTGTTCTGCGCGGGAAAAACAAGCCGATCTACACTCCGCACGTTGACTGCGGCGACTACGTGATCGTGGTCAATGCCGACAAAGTGGCGGTGACCGGCAAGAAGAAAAAGGATAAGATCTACAAGAGACACAGCGGCTACCCGGGCGGGCTCCGCGAAATGAACTTCGAGCAGATGATGGAAAAGCATCCGACCGAAGTGGTGCGGCATGCCGTCAAGGGTATGATGCCGAAGGGCAGGCTGGGCAGACAGATGTTCAAAAAGCTGCGTGTCTATGCCGGACCCGAGCACAGCCACGCGGCGCAGAAACCGGAGAAACTGGAGTTTTAGTTAGGGAGGACGAAACATGGCAAAGATTCAGTATTACGGAACAGGCAGAAGAAAGTCTTCCGTTGCCAGAGTCAGACTCGTCCCTGGCACCGGTGAGATCACGGTCAACAAGAAATCTCTCGATGAGTATATTCCGCTGGAAATCGTCAAGAGGGAAGTCAAGCGCCCCTTTGAGATTGCCGGCTGCGAAGGCAAATTCGATGTCATCGCCACCGTACGCGGCGGCGGCTACACCGGACAGGCCGGTGCACTGCGGCACGGCATTTCCCGGGCGCTGTGCGAAGCGGACAGAGAGACTTACCGTCCGCTGCTGAAGGCGGCCGGATTTCTGACCAGAGATCCGCGGATGAAGGAAAGAAAGAAGTACGGACTGAAGAAGGCGCGGAGAGCCAGCCAGTTCTCCAAGCGTTAAGAACAGGACTGCGAACAAACAGGAGATGTTCCCCCGGCGGGAGCATCTCTTTTTTTGCCTGTATTGCGGCCAACAGCGGTGCGGCCGGAGAGCACTTGGAAGAAACCGGCAGCATGCAGAGAAAAACAAAAAAATACAGACGCGGGCCGTTCGTCTGTTGGTGAGCCAACAGACGAACGGCCCGCTTTGCAGTATAATCATCAACGGAGCTACGGTTATTCTTTGTACTACATATTGGTGCCGATCCCGAGGGTCGGTCTTTCTTGAAAGGGAGCGATCATTATGAAACGAATCAAACTATTGCCGGTTATTCTGGCGCTGATTTTAGCCGTCAGCATGATTCCGGCGGTCGCCGCTGCCGGCGACGGAGCGGAGACGCCCGTGCAGCCGAGCAGTGACGGGGTCACGAATCCCGCGGCTGAAATCGAACTCGTCAATCCCGACGATGCAACCTTTTATCTGTATACCTACGAGGGAACCGATACACTGCAGTGGCCGCAGGGCGACTATCCCTACCATCCGAAGCAGTATACGGTTAAAGTGAAGCTGACCGGCGAGGACCCGAGCAAGCCCTGCGATGACAACATCTGCTTCTTCTCCGGCAACGAGTGTGATGTCTATACCGTGTCACAGCAGAAGGAAGGGAAATACGGCAATATCCGTGAGATTACCATCCGGCAGCACGGTTACGGCGGCCCGGCACCGTATTCGGTGTGGGCCTCTTCCGGTGTGTTTGTCAAGCAGATCTTCTATCCGACGTCGGTGTTTATCCCCGATCAGCTGACACTGAATTACACGCATCTGGAACTGACTGCATCCCACCCGGTGGGGCGGCTGGTGCCGTCGGATTCCGAGGTCACGTGGAGCTCTTCCGACAGCCGCGTCGCTGCGGTGCAGAACGGCGTGGTGACTGCGGGCAGGGACGGTACAGCCACCGTGACCGCGACTTATACGAAGTATGGCCTGCATCTGACCGCCTCGTGCAAAGTGACAGTGGGATCCGGCACGACGTCCGGGAAGACCGTTGTAAAGAATGGCAAGTATACGGCGGGCAGCGGCACCGCCAGAGCGACCTATCAGGTGCGCAGCAAATCCGGGCATACGGTTGCATATCGGACCTGCAGATCAAAATCCCGCACCGCGGTGATCCCGACCAGGGTCAAGCTGGCCGACGGCAGATACTACAGAGTGACCGCAGCGGCCGACAGCGCGTTTGCGGCCGCGAAGAAGGTGAAAACCGTGCAGGTGAAGAGCGGCAGCCTGACCAAAAAGAGCGTCAGAAACTGCCTCCGCCGTTCCCATGTTACTACGGTGAAAACGGTCAAATACAAGCAGTATAAAAAGTACTTCACGAAGAAAAACTGCGGCCGTAAAGTCAAAGTAAAGAAGCTGTAGGGCCGGATCAAAAGCTGCAGGACCGGGACAAAGCGGGGAAACCGCGGGACCCGGTCGGAATAAGGAAACTGCAGGGACGTGTAAGAAAGAAAGGAAACCTACCGCAGTTGGAACATTGAAAGGAGTGAGTGTGCACATAGAAATGTGCGAAGACAATGAGGAAAACAGCAAGTATCAGACGAAAGGCGCGGACGGGATTCCTGTTCCTGCTCGCGCTGATGCTCGCGGCGGCGTACATGCCGGCCGCGGCCATGGCGGCGGATGGCTCCGAAACCATTCACTGCGACATCTCCAAGGGCAGCGTCAAGATCGGACAGAGCAGCCGTACGCCCAAGATCACCTACACCGACAGCCAGGGTCAGCTGCATGACGCGGAAGACTTTGACGCCGACGCAGAGATCGAGATCACCGGCACGACAACGGAAAACACGATCTATACTTCGTCCTACTGGGCCAATCGGCTGAACATCACGCTGAAGGACGTGAACATCGACGTGAGTGCCGTGTCTGACGGCGCGAGCGGCAAAAAGAGCATGTGCGCCGCTTATTTCGGCGGCGTTCCGTCCGACGACGGCAGCATCAGTCCCGGCGGCGTAAATCTGACGCTGGAGGGGAAGAATGTTCTCAAGAGTCTGGATTATGCCGGTATCGCGGTTCCGGTCGGAGAAACGCTCCGCATCGACGGTGACGGATCTCTCGACGTCTCCACTGTGACGGGCAATGCCAGCACGGCCGGCCCGGCCATCGGCATGCCGGTTTCGAACAATACGCCGCCCGCTTTCATCGGCACGGCCCAGAGCGATACCGGGTTCGGCAAGATCATCATCGACGGCGGCACCATCTATGCCCACGGTGACGACGCCGGCATCGGCGGCGGACAGCACTGCACCTGCGGCGACATTGTCATCAACGACGGCAGCATCACCGCGAAGGCAGGCGACTCCAGCGCTTCCGGCATCGGCTGCGGGCAGGACAGCTGCATGGGATCGATTCTGATCCGCGGCGGCAGCATCGATGCGACCGGCAGTAATTCCGGCGCCGGCATCGGCGGCGGCGGCATGCACACCGACAGCGGCATCATTACCATTCTGGGCGGCGATATTACCGCGACCGGCGGCAATTACGGCGCCGGCATCGGCGGCGACGGCACCAACGGTGTGCAGGGCAATGCCGAACAGATTCATATCGGCGGCGGCACGATCAAGGCATACGGCGGCAAGAGCGCGGCCGGCATCGGCGGCGGCGGCCCCTACGGACTGGCCGAAGACATTGTCATCACCGGCGGAACCGTCGAAGCTTACGGCGGCGACGGATTCAAGACCGAAGGCAATGCGTATCAGATGCCGATCGGCGTGGTCGGTACCAGAACCTCCGTCTATGCGGCGGGTGCCGGCATCGGCAACGGCGGTGCGGTGTTCTCGCATACGACATACACGACCGGCCCCAACGCAGGTACCGAAAAAACGGACGGCTCGACCAAATTCGGCGGCAGGATCACCATCACCGGCGGTACGGTGAAGGCTTACAACGGTATACTCAGCAGTGAAGATCAGGCAGCTGTCAAGGCACTCGGCATGACTTACGCCGACGCGGAGGCCATCGGCAACGGCGGCTACGCATCGGATAAAGCGTTTCTCGATGAGAACCCCTATAAGGAAACGGATACAGTCATCAACGGCGGCGTCATCTATCTGAACAGCAAAATCGCCACCAAACCGGGCAGCACTTCAGTGACTGCCGCATCAAAGAAAAAGGGACAGATCACCGTTGCGTGGAAGAAGGCTTCCCACGCGTCGAAATACCAGATCGCCTATCGGCGCAGCGGGAAAAAGTCGTGGAAATACAAGATCACCGCAGCCCGTCGGGTCACGATCCGGAAACTGTCCAAAGGCAAAAAATATACTGTTAAAGTACGGGCACATAATGCGGCCGGGTATGGACAATGGTCCAAAACCAAGACCGTGAAAGTTAAAGCAAAGTAATCATCGGAGCAAATGAATATGAACAGTTTGCAGCAGCGTGTTTCACTGCGCATACCGGCCGCTGTTCTGACACTGCTGCTGGCTCTGGTCTTTGTGCCGGGGCCGGCGGCAGCCGATGACGGCGAGCCGGTCACGTACACATCGTATCGAATTGCCGCGCAGCGCCCCGCGAGCATGGGCATTCCGCCCAACGGCACGGAGGGCACGGAAGGGTGCTATCTCGTTCTGCAGGCGGATTTTCCGGGCACACTCACACTGACCGACGCCGAAGCCGCCGCCTCCTCCTTTCGGCTGGCGGACGGCACCTCGGTGGGCAGTCTGATGTCCCCGTATGTAACGAAGGAGAACAATACGCTGACATTCATGGCGTATACGGCATTTCTCCCCGGCGGCGTGATCCGCTTTCAGCCGGGTCTCATCGCCGGCGTGCAGTGCGCCGGCAGGAGCGTGACCTGGCCGGCCTCGTTTCAGACCGTGGTGCCGACCGGACTGCAGCTCATCGTCACCGACGTAACGCCGGGCACTGCTGACACGCCGGCTTCCACGACCGTACAGGTAGCGCGTTCCGCGTGCATGCGGTCGATGAACCATATTCTCTGGACCTCGAACGGCACCTCGCTGCTGTCCAAAGGAGCGAATCAGGACGGCACGTCTCAGACAAAGGCTGCGCACCATCATAACTACTGGAGCTTTACGACGGCCGACTCGGCACAATCGATCGTGAGCACGGGTCTGCGGGATGACGGATATCAGGTCAGCGCCAGCGGTGATCGGGTTACGATCACGGCGAAGCAGCCCAAGGAGGGCGAATATCTCGGTATCTACAATTATGACGATCATTTTCTGCAGGAGAACGGGCTGACGCTCGATGATGCGGTGACCGGTCTTCCGGCGCAGACGGAGTACGATGCGCAGGCATCCGAAGTGATGGAAGCCATCAATGCCATCGGTGTCGTCACGCCGGCAAGCGGCGACAGCATCGCTGCCGCCCGTTCGGCGTATAATGCGCTGCCGCAGGAAAAGCGGACGCTCGTGTCCAACGCCGATGTTCTCGAGGCCGATGAGGCGCTGCTGGCGGCATCGCAGCAGAAAGTGCAGAACGTGATCGACGCGATCGACGGCATCGGCAGGGTGACGCTGCGCAGCGGTGAGAAGATCAAGGCGGCGCGGTCTGCCTATGACAAGCTCTCGGAAGCCGAAAAGGCGGCGGTCAGCAATGCTGAGACGCTGACCGAGGCGGAAGCGACCCTGCAAAAGCTGCAGGACGCGGCAGCGCTGAAAGAGCGCATCCGCCAGGCGCAGGCGAAAAAAACCACTCTCCGGGCCAGGGCGCGGAAAGACAGAAAAGTCCGCTTTTCCTGGAAGAAAGTGAAAGGCGTTTCCGGCTATCAGCTGGTCCGTTCCACCAGGAAACACGGCGGTTTCAGGCGGGTCAAAACCGTCAGGAGCGCTGCTGCCTCGTCCTGGACCGGCGGGAAACTGAAGAAGGGAAGGAAGTACTACTATAAAATCCGTCCCTTTACGAAGATCGGCAGCCGCACTTACTACGGGAAATATTCCCGGACGATTGCCGTGAAAGTGAAGAAATAAGCCCGGCGTTCCCGCATTGCCGGATGATCCGCTGCCCCCGGGCGGAACATGGAAACATGAAAACCGCCTGGGGGCATTGCTGTGTCCGGAAAGGGAAAACGCATCCGGCAGACAGAGCAGAGCCATCGCCGGAAACCCGCGGCGAGAAGGCTGCGTCTGTGAAGAAATCAGGCGCGGCGGCGAGTCGTCTGACGGAATCCATCCTTCCTCTTTCCTGGCCCTCTTGACGGATCGCACAAATCGACTGAAGAAAATGGGAGGCAGACGGAGGCAGATGGAAAACCGTGCAAATGAATGAAAAATATTGAAATCGGCCGCTGTACCTGCTATAGTGAATGAAGGATCTTCTCGGTCCAGGAAGGTCTGCGGGGTTTTCTGTGCATGAATAATGCCGTCCATGAACATCAAAAACCGCTCACTTCGGTACCGGGGGAGAGCCGCCGCGAACAGCGCCGTCGCCGCCGTCTTCGCCGGCAGTGGATCAAGGCTGCTGTTCTGACCGCGGCCGCGGTGGTCATCATCGTGCTGATATATTGCCGTATCACGCACGTGCCCGCCGTCACCGGCCTGCGGGAAGCTGCCGTGACACAGCACAGCATTCGCTGCATCTGGTCGACCGACAGTGTGAAGAAGGCGGATCTCTGTCAGATTCGCTGGTCGAAATCGCCGCAGATGAAGGCCGCCGGCTCCATGCGGGTCCGCGCCGATCGCGGCAGAGCCGTACTGCGCTCTCTGCACCTCAGTACCGTCTATTACATCGAAATACGCGCGCTGCGCACAACGCCGCGCGGCAGAACCTACTATTCTTCCTGGAGCCGCCCGCTGAAGGCGGAAACCGGGCCGATGCGGCGCACGCAGCTCCTGCGTACGCTCGCCGCGGCGGACGCCGGCTCTTCCGTCGCCAGTTTTCACAGCAGCTATCGCATCGACCGCACCAGAGCCGGCCGGGCACTGCAGCGGCAGGCCAGTGCACTCCGCGATAAGTATGATCTGGCCTTTGTCATGATCGATCTCAAGAGCGGACAGGGAGCGGCCCTGGCACCGGGAAAGACGCTTTACTCCGCCAGCTGCCTGAAGGGGCCCTATGTAGCTTCTCTGAACCGTTCGGCGCCGGCCGGCCGCCTGACCGCCGATGTCGACAATCTGATGAAGCTGACCATTACGCAGTCGGACGGCGCGGCTTACGAGGAGCTGTTCAACTCCTTCGGCTCGTCCTACATGCGCAGGATGATGGCTTACAGCCGGGTCTCCTCGTTCAGCGGCGCGGAAAAGTATGATTATCTGCCGGTGCGCGATCTCGCCAAACTCTGGGTAGGAACGTACTGGTATTTCTATCGCAGTACCAACAGCCGCTCAAAAACCTGCCGGGCATGGTATGCCGATTCCCTCAATTCCTTTATCCATCAGGCACTGCACGAGAAATATACCGTCAACACCAAGGCCGGCTGGATCGATTCGAGCCTGTACCGTGCCCAGAACGATGCCGGCGTGGTCTTTGCCGGGGACAAAAACGACCGTCATCCCTATATCCTTGCGGTGATGTCGACGGCCTGCGGCGAGTACGATGCGCTGAGCGAACTGGTGCAGCGGATCGATGCCGTGCATGAGGACATGGTGGCGGCCGGTGCTTGACGCGGTCTGCGAACGGGGAGGAAACAGAGAAATGATGAAGCTGATTTCATGGAATGTCAACGGTCTGCGTGCCGTGATGCGGAAGAATTTTTCCGCTTTTCTTGAGGCTGCAGCACCCGATGTACTCTGCCTGCAGGAGACGAAAATGCAGCAGGGACAGGCAGAAGTGCCGACGCCGGGGTATCGTCAGTACTGGTCTTCGGCGGAACGCCGGGGCTATTCCGGCACGCTGCTGCTGACCAGAGAGGAACCGACGGAAGTCAGCTGCGGCCTGGCGGGCGAAGACATCGGCGAACTCGCCCGCGAGGGGCGTTCTATCACGGCACATTACGCGCGGACGGCGGCGCATCCGGCCTTTACGCTTGTCAATCTCTACGTGCCCAATGCCGGGGCGGAACTGGCGCGGCTGCCGCTGCGGATGCAGTGGGAGGACGCCTGCCGCCGCTATCTGCAGCGCCTGCGGCAGAGCGGGCCGGTGATTGTCTGCGGCGACATGAACGTCGCCCACCATGAGATCGATTTGAAAAACCCGGGGCCCAACCGCGGCAGCGCCGGTTTTACCGATCAAGAGCGCGCGAAAATGACGGCACTCCAGGAAGCCGGCTTTCTCGATTCATTTCGCTGCTTTCATCCCGATCAGGAGGGGGCGTATTCGTGGTGGAGCTATCGCTTTCGCGCCCGGGAGCGCAACGCCGGATGGCGCATCGACTACTTTCTCGTCAGCGAAGAGTTTCGCGGACATATGAAAGACGCCGCCATTCTCAGCGACGTCATGGGATCGGATCACTGCCCGATTGCCCTGGAAATTGAGTGACGGGCGCGGCAGGATCAGCGCGCGAGCACCTCACCGATGCCGATATCGGCGATGATGGTCCGGCCGAGCGCACGCTGGGTGCGCTCCGCTTCGTGCACCGGCTTTTTATCGTGGAAGGCAATGGTCCAGTCGGCCAGAATCGACGGCTGCAGGAGGCTGTCCGGGCCGAAATCGCCGGGCAGGCCCGAGGGAATGTCGAGTGCCGCGACGCGGCTGCCATTTCCATGCGCGGTGTTGACGGCGCTGACCAGAGCTGCCGCTTCACCGGTCAGGCGGCCGTGAAAGCCGGTGCCGTAGATGGCGTCGACGATGACGTCACAGGCGGACAGCGCCTCCTGATCCGGCATGCGGGCGGTGACAGCGACGCTGTCGAGTTCACCGAGCAGATCGAAATTAGTCAGAGCATCCGGTGTCACCGGGCGCCCTTCCACAAGAATGACCCTGACCGTCGTCCCCTGCCGGGCGAGCCGGCGGGCGGCGACAAAGCCGTCGCCGCCGTTGTTGCCCCTGCCGCAGAGAATCAGAGCCGAACCGCCCTGCCGCAGGGCGGCGACGCGATCGAGCAGAATGTCGGCGGCGGCGCAGCCGGCGTTTTCCATCATCTGATAAAAGGAGAGCCCGGCGGCATTCGCGCGCTGCTCCAGTTCTTTCATTTCTTTGCAGGTTACCATAGTCGTGCCTCCGTTCTGCGCCCGGATTCTGCCGGGCGCTCTGCTTGCAGAGTGCTGCGCTGACCGCCGCACGGTCCGGTGTGCCGCGGTGTTCCGCCGCGGTCTGCCGGCGGCTCAGTGCTGCAGCTGTGAGGTGTCAAGATTGCTGCAGCGATCGAAGAATTCGCGCAGCAGCAGGATGATGCGATCCACGCCGCCTTCTTCATCCGATTCGATATTCAGCGGCATGATCGGATCGTGCAGCGACCGGCGCAGCAGACACCAGCCGTGCGGGAAGGAGAGCCGCACTCCTTCGAAACTTGGCTCGACGATCGTCAGACCGCGTTCCGCGGCCCAGCAGCTGAATTCCTCCAGCAGTCTGCCGCCGTCCGCGGCGGCGTCGGCACCGGTGAGGGGCATGCGGATTTCCGTGCTTTCGAGCGGCTGCCGCAGCCCCCGCAGGGCGCTGTCGATGCCGCGCCCCTCCGCCGCCAGCTGCGCCGCTTTGATGACGATGCGCGCGGCCAGATAGGCGCCGTCGTCGAGGAAGTAATTTTCTTTCATCGCAGCGTGGCCGGAGGTTTCGATGGCCAGCCAGCATTCTTCACCGGCGGCATTGAGCTCGAGGGCCTTGTTGATGACGTTGCGGTAGCCGCGGCGGTAGCGAAAATGACGCAGTCCCAGCGTCTGCTCCAGATAGGCGGTCAGATGATCGCTGGTAATGCTGTCGGTGACGACGGTCGTGCCGGGGTGATCGGCGGCGACCAGGGACGCCGCCAGGGCGACGATGCTGTTGCGGCTGATGGCCTGCCCGCTCTGGTCGACCGCTGCCGAACGGTCGACGTCGGTGTCGAAGATGAGGCCGAGATCTGCACCGCTGTCGCGGACGCGGCCGCTGACGGAGGCCATCGCGTCCGCATCTTCGGGATTGGGGACGTGGTTGGGAAAGCGGCCGTCCGGTTCGAGGAACTGGCTCGAGCCGGTATCGGCGCCGAGCGGACGAAGCACGTGCTCGGCGAAGAAGCCGCCGCTGCCGTTGCCGGCATCTACGGTGATCTTCATGCCGGCGAGCGGCTGTTCACCGCGGCCGACGCCGGCGATGATCAGCTGCCGCAGATGCCGTTCATAGAGCGGCATCAGGGCACCGGCTTCAATGCGGTCGGCGGCGTGCGGCGCGGCCGCGTCCGGGTTCGTCTGCAGTCGCTGCCAGGCGGCGCGGAGAATCGCGGTGATATCCTCTTTCTGCAGACCGCCGCTGCGGTCAAAGAATTTGCAGCCGTTGCGATTGCCGGGCAGGTGACTGGCGGTGATCATGACGGCGCCGTCGCAGTCCGTCTCGGGAAAGAGTGTGGCCATGAACATCGCGGGGGTGCTGGCGAGACCGCAGTCGAGCACCCGGCAGCCCATGGCGGCAAGGCCGTCGGCGATCGCAGCCGTCAGCGCCGGGCCGCTGAGCCGCGGATCGCGGCCGACGGCGATGGTCAGATCCGCCGCCGGTGCTTTCAGGCGGGCGGCCAGGTGCGCCGCAAATGCCGCGCCGATGGCCGCGGCGGTCGGGGGTGTCAGATTCGGGGCGGGACCGTTCTGCTCGGCGAGAGCGACGCCGCGAATATCGCTGCCGTTCTGCAGCTTCATAAATTCGTCCTGATTCATGCTGGTACCTCATTCTGTCTGAGCGGAAGCGGACGCGGCCTTCAGCCGCGGATGGTGCCGTCGGCGCGGAACAGCGGCAGCCGGCCGAGAGCCGTGATGCCCGGCCGGTCGATGGAGTCCCCTTCGGCGAGGATCGCCATGCGCCCGACCACGCTGCAGCCGCATTGCGCGGCCAGTCGTTCCAGCGCCCGCAGCGATTCTCCGGTGCTGATGACGTCGTCGACGATCAGCACTCGTCTGCCCTTGAGCTGACGGACTTCGCGGCTGCCGAGATACAGCCGCTGCGGATGCTCGGTGGTAATCGAGTCGACGGGGACGGAAAGTGCATCTTCCATATATACTTTATGCCCCTTGCGTGCGACGACGTATTCGTTGCGGCCGGACTGACGGCTCATCTCGAAGACCAGCGGAATGCTCTTGGCTTCGGCGGTGAGAATGAGGTCAAAATCCGGCGCCCTGTTCAGCAGCTCCCGGGCGGCAGCGACGGTCAGCTCGACATCGCCGAAGAGGATCAGCGCGGCAATGGAGGTGTCCTCCGAGACCGGAAAGAGCTGAAGCCGGCGCTTCAGCCCGGCGATTTCCATTTCATAGTACTGCGGCATGTTTGGCTCCTTGCGTGAGATAGTAATAATGAATGACAGAAGCGGACCGGCGGATGAGATCCGGCGGCTCGCCTGCTTTCTGCTCCGATGTGCCGGAACGTCGCTGCGGCGCGGCGCATACGGCCGGCCGGGCGGGTGCGCCCCGCATCCCGGATCGCGGTTACAGTTCCCGGTTGAGACTGCCGCGAATATAGCCGCCGAGATCCAGCGTCGCATAGGCAAAGCCGGCCTCTTTCACCAGGCGGTTGACCTGTTCGATCGTTTCGAGGTCGAACAGACGCGGCATCTCGTCGCGCGGCACTTCGATGCGGGCGATGCTGCCGTGATGGCGCACCCGTACCTGACGGAAGCCGAGCGATCGCAGCGCGTGCTCCGCCTGGTAGATCGCCTGCATTTTGTCACGGGTGATGCGGTCGCCGTAGGGAATGCGGCTGGCCAGGCAGGCGCAGGCCGGCTTTTCCCAGACGGGTTCGTTCATCGCCGCCAGCGCCCGGCGGATATCATCCTTATGAAAGCCGACCTCCGCCAGCGGGCTGAGGATGCCCAGTTCCTGCAGCGCCTGGCGACCGGGGCGATAGTCCGTTTCGTCGTCGGCGTTGGTGCCGTCGGCGATGGGAATATCGTCGGTGACGTGCTGCAGTGCCTGAAACATGGCCTTCTTGCAGTAATAGCATCGATTCGGCGGGTTGCGCAGAAATTCCTCCGGCAGGGCGTCCTCGATGTTGATCACCAGCTGCGGAATGCCGTGCTTTTCACAGAAGATGCGGGCTTCCTGCTGTTCATCCGGGGAAAAATGGGGCCCGCTCAGCGTCACGGCCAGACTGCCGCGCCCGAGCGCCTCGTAGGCGGCCAGCAGCAGGAATGAGCTGTCCACACCGCCGGAAAAGGCGACGGCCAGCCGGTCATAGGCGGCCAGATGCTGGTAAAGCTGCTGGATTTTATCCTGCAAGCTCATTCGTTTCCCTTTCTACCTGATCCTCGCAGCTGCGCATGGCGAGGATCGTTTCTTCGAAGAGTTCGTCGAGCTCCCAGCCCAGCATGGCGGCGCCGTCGCGGATGACGTCGCGGCTGCAGCCGGCGGCGAACTTTTTATCCTTGAACTTTTTGCGCAGAGATTTGACGGGCATGTCCTTCGTGCTCCGGGAAGGCCGCATCAGCGCGCTGGCGCCGATCAGGCCGGTCAGCTCGTCGACGGCGTAGAGGGCGCGCTCCATCTCGTGCTCCGGCTTGACGTCGGAGCAGACGTTGTAGCCGTGGGAAACCACGGCATGGACAAAGTCCTCGTCGGCATCGATCTCGGCCAGCAGCTGCGGGGCCCTGACGCAGTGCTCGTCGGGGAACTGCTCAAAGTCGACATCGTGCAGAAGACCGACAAGCCCCCAGAAGTCGGCTTCCCCGCCGAATCCCATCGATTCGGCGAAATATCGCATGACACCCTCCACGGTCAGTGCGTGGCGGATGTGAAACGGATCCTGATTGTATTTCAGCAGCAGATCCAGCGCCTGCTTCCTGGTTATTTCTCCCATATTGTTCTCCTTCGATTCCTCGTGCCTTTCCGGCTTTCAAACAGATAATTATCATACCGCAGCACCGCAGTCGTGTCAATCGACGGAGGCGCGCCCGGGCGGGCGGGATCCGGCTTTCGCAGCGGCGCGAAGTCCGGCTTCACCGTCTCTCTCATCCCGGCGCCGCCCGGCTCTGCCGTCTGCCGCGTCCGGGCCGCGGTCGGCCCGGTTCGCTGCCGCCGCATCCGGTCGCGGTTCGATCCTGCCGTCCGCCGCATCCGGTCGCGGTTCGGCCCTGCCGTCCGCCGCGTCCGGTCGCGGTTCGGCCCTGCCGTCCGCCGCGTCCTGACAGGCTCCGTCCTGCAGATTGTGCATGGCGTGATTGATTTCCTCGAGACGAACGATGAGAAACATCTGCATTTCGGCATCGATGGCGTCTTCGATGCCGAGCAGCTCGCGGATCCGGGCGATGCGGTAGCGGACGGTGTTGCTGTGCTGGTAGAGCCGGGCGGCCGTCGCCTTGATGTCGCCGCGGCAGTGCACATAGGCGCGCATTGTTTTGCAGTAGGCAGTGCCGTGCTCGCGGTCGTGTGTCTGCACGCGGTTCAGCAGCTCGCCGTAACAGGCGCGCACCCAGTGGCTGCGGCGCAGCGGGCAGAGAAATTTGGCGGTGCCGATGTCCCGATAAAAGCTGTATTCTGTTCGGTCGATGGAACTGACGACGGCGGCGTAGAGAGCTTCCTGCATGGCGGTGCCGGCGGTGGAGAGCTGGGTGTGGTAATTGCTGAGGCCGAGGGCAAAGACGGCGGGATCGATGTGAATCAGTTCGCGCAGTTCCCGGATGCCCCGCAGCACGGCATCGCGGCCGCGGCTGTCGGTGTAGATAATCAGGAAGCCGTGCGCCGTCTGCATAACGGTGTGGCTGGCTTCCGGCGGCAGGCCGCTGGTGGAGACCCTGCGGTAATACTGGCTGGCGTAATCGCTGAGGATCTGGTCGCTGTCATCGCGGGAACGCGGCAGCGCGAAAGCGCAGACCAGCTCGTTGTGGAAATAGGGGTTGATTTCCCGGGCGATCATCTCCGCTTCCACGCCGCTGACGTTGCCGCTGATCAGCTGCCGCGCCTTTCTGGTGGCAGACACGTTGATTTCGCCGGCTGTCAGGGAGCTGCGGATGACATAGACGAGATCGACGATCGGCGTTTCGGAAAAGAAGAAAATCGGCGTGTGCAGGCGGTTGGCCGCACCGATGACCGCGTCGGGAAGGCGATGAAAGTAGGTCGTGCGGATGCAGAGCGCGGCGAGCCGTTTTTTCAGCAGCGCGGTGAGAACCGGTTCGAGGAGTTCCGGCGCGTTGCGGTAGGCGGAGAGGGTGGTGATCACCATGTCGCCGGGATGAAAGCCGCGATCCAGCGATTCTCCGGTTTCGCATTCGAAGAGCGCGGCGGCGCGCACGTGGTTGTTGAGCCCGCTGCGATCGGTGATCAGCGTGAAATGCTTAAAGACGGGATGGGACATCATTTCTTCGATTGTGATCATAAGGCCTCCGAAGATCTCCGGGAAATTGTATTCTTTTTCAAAACAGTGTTGAAAATACAGTGAATTTGTAAAATCTAAAATATTATATCACATAATTTAGAAAAAAACCAATTGAGACTGGGACAACTTATGCTATCATAGAGTTACAAAAGAGATGTAAAAAACATGTATAAAACAGGTTAGAAAATATTTAATTAGAAATTATCTATCCCCAATACAAGATACCCCCTATATAGTAAAAGAAGACTCGCAAGCGTCTTCTTTTACTATTTTACGGGGCTTTTTATCGCTGAATTTACGGGGCTTTTTATCGCTGAATTTACAGGGCTTTACATCGCTGATTACGGGGCTTTACATCGCTGATTGCGGGGCTTTATATCGCTGATTCAATGCGGGACTCTGCAGCGCCGATTTGACAGGCCCCTGTATCCCCGCTGCGGCGGGGCGCTCTGTCCGCCGCAGCCCTGCCGCCGGCCCGCCGCCTCGCTGGACCGAACGGGAAAGAAGAGGGAGCCGGGAAAGCGAGGGCAGCGGAACGGCATTCCCCGGCCGTGTCCTTGCCTTCCGTACCGCAGATGATATACTGATGTTGCCGCGTCGGCGGTGCGGCCGGATCTTCAGGGCGGCCGAAGCAGCACCGCTGTCTGTGCAGCCGCCGCGGCAGGGGAGGTACAAATATGGGATCCTATATCTATTTATTTCGTCACGGCATCACCGAGGGCAACCTGAAAAAATATTTCTACGGCAGCACCGATCTGCCGCTGGCCGCCGAAGGGCGGCAGCAGATTCTCGATCTGGCGGCGCGCAGCTTTTATCCGCATCCGTGGAAGGCCGATTTCTATGCGACGCCGCTGCGCCGCACCGTGGAAACGCTGCGGCTGATCTACGGCCGGCAGCCGTATCGGATCATCGACGACCTGCGCGAGATCGACTGCGGTTCCTTTGAGATGCGGACGGCGGAGGATCTGCACGAGGAACCGGAATTTCAGCGCTGGATGCACGCCAGGGGCGGAGATGTCTGCCCGCCCGGCGGCGAGGGCACGGCCGCCTTTCGACAGCGTGTCCGGCGAGGCTACCGGGAGCTGGTTTCGCGTCACCGGCTGCGCGACCTCTCGGTGCGGCACAATAAAAAAGACGCCGTCTCGATCGTCATCTGTCACGGCGGCGTCATCGGGGCCATTCTGGATCAGCTGTTCCCCGTCGAGCGCGAGAGCATGTGGGACTGGATCCCCGATCCCGGCCACGGCTGCCGGCTGCAGCTCGAGCGCGGCCGGGCACAGGCATATGAAGAACTGTAGGCGCGGCCGGGCGCAGGCATACGAAGAACTGTAGGCCCGGCCGTGCGGCGCGGCCGCGGACTTCATCGCGCGCGGCGGCGATGCACCATGGCGCTCCGCACGGCGATGCGGCATGACGATGGATCCGGCGGCGCCGGCTAGCGGAGCCGAATGGTGATTTCGCCGCTGGAAAGCGTCTCCTGCCGCCCGTCCGCATAGCGCACGATCAGCCCGGCGTTGTCATCAATGCCGACGGCGACGGCCGGCTCCGGCTCACCGCCGATGATGCGGTAGACGTTGATCGGCTGCCCCGTCACCAGCGAGCGGCGGCGGTATTCGTCGAGGAAGGCGCGCTGCGCAAGGTGTGCGGTCTGGTCGAGCACGTTGTCGATGACCAGCGCGGCCAGGCGGCTGCGCGACAGCGTGCCGCCGATGCTGCCGGCAGCCGGACCGGCGCTGTCCGGAAAGTCCGCGGTCGTGCAGTTGATGCCGATGCCGGTTACCAGATGGCTGACGCGGCCGGATTCGAAATCGGTCAGCGCTTCGGTCAGCGTGCCGGAAACCTTGCGGCCGTCGAGATAGATGTCGTTGACCCATTTGATGCGGCTCTCCCTGCCGCTGACGGTGTCGACGGCCTCGGCAACGGCGACGGCGACAGCCGCGGTGATCAGCACCGACTGGGTCAGATCGCAGGTCGGCTCGAGCACGATGCTGAGGTAGAGACCGGTATCGCGGGGCGAATAAAAGCTGCGGCCGCGCCGCCCGCGGCCGGCGGTCTGCTCGCCGGCGATCACGGTCGTGCCGTGCGGTGCGCCGGCCATCGCCAGAGAAGCCGCCGTGCTGTTGGTGGACTCAAGCACGTCGTAGAGGTGCAGGGGAATGTCATGCCGCAGGTGAAGCCGGATCGCTTCCTCGGAGAGGATGTCGCAGTCCTCGGGCAGCATGTAGCCGCGCCGCGGCTGTGACTCGATGGTATAGCCTTCGTCCCGGAGAGCGCTGATCGCCTTCCAGACCGCGGTGCGCGAGAGCCCGAGCCGGGCCGCCAGGCGGGCGCCGGAAACCGGCTGCCCCTTCTGCGCTTCCAGCGCTTTCAGTACTTGATGTTTGGTATCCATACGTTCAGTCTACCCGCAGCGGGGCGGCGCTGTCAACCGTTGACAATGTCTGTCATCGGCGGTAAAATGATGCGTAAAACAGCGCCGCTGCCGAACAGGATGTGTCGGTGGAAACGACAGGCATTTCTTTTCTTTGGATGACGAACAGAGATGAAGAACATTATTAGAAATCTGGCACCATACTGGAAGACCGTGATACTGCTGGTCGTTTTTTTGTGCGCGCAGGCGTACTGCGATCTGGCGCTGCCGCAGTATACGCAGGACATCATCGATGTCGGCATCCAGGACAAGGGCATCGAATACGTTCTGCCGGAAAAGACGACGGCGGCGGAGTACCGGTCCGCACAGCTCTTCATGACGAAAAAAGAAAAGCAGGCCTGGCGCGGCGCCTATCGGCGGGACGGCCGCCTCTACCGCCGCACCGTGCAGTCGCCGGAGCGGCTCGCGCAGCTCGATGACCAGCTGCTGGTGCCGATCGTGCTGACCTATCAGATGGGACACGCCACGGTATCCGGGTTTCGCAGCACTGTCAGGCAGGCGCTGGAGGAAAGCCGCAATCCGGCCGCCGAGATGCTCGCCGACCGCATCGACGAGATGTCGGTCAAAGAGATCGGGCAGCTTTTCAATGTGGATCTGAAGACCTTCCGCGCCGAGAACGAAGACGGCCGGGTAAAGACCTATGTGGATATGCGGCCGCTGATTCAGGAACTGAGCGACAGCGGCAGCTTCAGCAGCGGCAGTCTTCGGGCCGCCAAGAAAAAGATGCAGGCTGCCATCGACCGGATCGGCGACCAGACGCTGCATGCGATGGGCGTCGCCTATGCCGGCAGCTGCGATGAGAAGGCCGGTATGGATGTCGATCGGATTCAGAAGGACTATCTCTGGCACGAGGGCCGGCTGATGGCGGTGATGGCGCTGGGCATGATGCTTTCGGGCATCGTCGTGGCCTTTTTTGCGTCCCGCACCGGCGCTCTGGTGGGGCGCGATCTGCGGCGCGGTCTGTACCGCAATGTCATCGGCTATTCCAGCGCCGAGATGGATCGTTTTTCCTCGGCATCCCTGATCACGCGCAGTACCAATGACGTGCAGCAGGTGCAGCTGGTGACGACACTGATGCTGCGCATGGTGCTCTATGCGCCGATTCTGGGCATCTGGAGTATCTTCAAGGTGGCGCAGACCGGGGCGCATATGGGCTGGGTCATCGCTCTCGGCGTTCTCGTGATCATCGGCATCATCGCCGTGCTGGTCAAACTGGCGATGCCGAAATTCAAGATCATGCAGAAGCTGATCGATGCCGTCAACCGCGTTTCCCGGGAAATCCTCACCGGGCTGCTGGTCATTCGCGCCTTCGGCCGGGAAAAGACGGAAGAAGAACGCTTTGACCGGGCCAACGTCGATCTGCGGCAGACGCAGCTGTTCACCGGCCGGGTGATGTCGACGATGATGCCGGCGATGATGATGGTGATGAACGGCCTGGTGGTGCTCATCACCTGGGTGGCTTCCCACCGTGTCAACACCGGTGATATGCAGGTCGGTACGATGACGGCCTTCATCACTTATGCAATGATGATCGTCATGTCGTTCCTGATGCTGTCGATGCTGTCGATCATGCTGCCGCGCGCCGGCGTGGCCGCCGACCGCATTGCCGAGGTGCTGGCGACAAAGAGCTCCATCCGCGATCCGCAGCAGCCGCGGCGGCTGCAGCAGGTGCGCGGGGAAATCCGCTTTGAGCACGTCCGCTTCCGCTATCCCGGCGCTGCGGACGACGCTCTCGAGGATATCGATTTTACTGCCGCGCCGGGCGAAACGACAGCGATCATCGGCAGCACCGGCTCCGGCAAGACGACGCTGGTCAATCTGATCCCGCGCTTTTATGATGTCACCGGCGGCACCGTGCGCCTTGACGGCATCGATGTGCGGGAGCTGCGGCTCGCCGATCTGCGGGCGGCGATCGGGTTTGTGCCGCAGAAGGGCATTCTCTTTTCCGGTACGGTCGCTTCCAACCTGCGCTTTGGCAGGGAAGACGCGACGGAAGAGGAGCTGCGGCAGGCGGCACGGACCGCTCAGGCAGAGGATTTCATCGACGACCGCGACGGCGGATTTGAGAGCCATATTTCTCAGGGCGGCGCCAATGTCTCCGGCGGGCAGAAGCAGCGCCTGGCGATTGCCCGGGCGCTGGTGCGCCGGCCGCCGGTGCTCGTCTTTGACGACAGTTTTTCGGCGCTCGATATGAAGACCGACGCGGCGCTGCGCCGCCGCCTGTCGGAGGAAGCGCGGGATACGGCCCGGATCATTGTCGCCCAGCGCATCAGTACGGTGCTGCACGCCGACCAGATCCTCGTTCTGCACGAGGGACGCGTCGTCGGCCGCGGCCGCCATCAGGATCTGATGCGGGACTGCGAAGTGTACCGGCAGATTGCCCGTTCGCAGCTGTCGAATACGGAACTGGAGGGGATCGGCTGATGGCGGAAAACAGACGAAAATCGGGCGTGGCACCGCACGGAGGGCCGGGCAGTCTCGGTGCGCCGGGAGAAAAGGCGAAGAATTTCCGCGGTGCCGTGAAGCAGCTGTTCGCCTATATGGGTCGGCTGCGCTTTGTGGTCGTACTGGTGATGGCCTTCGCCGGCATCTCTACTGTCTTTTACGTCATCGGGCCGAAGGTGCTCGGTCACGCAACGACAGAGCTGGCGGAAGGCCTGATGCGCAAGATCAACAGCACCGGCGGCATCGACTTTGAACGGATCCTGGATATCCTGCTCTTTGCGCTGATCCTCTATGCGGTCAGTTCCCTCTTTTCCTTTCTCGAGGGCTGGCTGATGAACGAGGTCACGCAGAAAGTCTGCTACCGTATGCGGCGGGATATCTCGGAAAAAATCAACCGCATGCCGATCCGCTACTTCGAGAGCCGCACCTACGGCGAGGTGCTGTCGCGCATCACCAACGACGTCGATACCCTCGGTCAGGGGCTGAACCAGAGCGTGTCGATGCTGATCACTTCGCTGACGACGATCGTCGGGGTGCTGGTCATGATGCTGAGCATTTCGCCGCTGATGACGCTGATCGCGGTGGTCGTGCTGCCGGTCTCGGCGGTTCTGCTGAGCCTGCTGGTGCGTGTGTCACAGAAATATTTCCGCCGCCAGCAGGATTACCTCGGCCGCATCAACGGACAGGTGGAGGAGAATTTTGCCGGTCAGCAGATCATCAAGGCCTTCGGGCGCGAAAAGAAAACCATCGACGCTTTCGAGGAAACCAACGAGACGCTCTGCGATTCGGCCTGGAAATCGCAGTTCCTCTCCGGCATCATGATGCCGGTGATGGCGTTTGTCGGCAACCTCGGCTATGCAGGCGTGGCCATCGCCGGCGGCTTTCTCGCCATCAACGGCGTCATCGGCATCGGCGACATTCAGGCCTTCATCCAGTACGTCAAGAATCTGACGCAGCCGCTGCAGCAGATCGCCCAGGTGATGAATCAGCTGCAGTCGATGGCCGCTTCGGCCGAGCGCGTCTTCGAGTTCCTCGCCGAAGAGGAGGAGAAAGCGGAAGACCGCGAGACCGTCCGTCTCGAGCGGGTCGAGGGTGCGGTGCGGTTCTCCCATGTGCGCTTCGGCTACGATCCGGCGCAGCCGATCATCCGCGATTTCAGCACCGATGTGCAGCCCGGTCAGAAGATCGCCATCGTCGGTCCGACCGGTGCCGGCAAGACGACGCTGGTCAAGCTGCTGATGCGCTTCTACGATGTCGATGCCGGCAGCATCTCTGTAGACGGCCATGATCTGCGCGATTTCGAGCGCCGGCAGCTGCGGCAGCACATCGGCATGGTGCTGCAGGATACCTGGCTGTTTTCCGGCACCATCCGCGAGAACATCCGCTTCGGACGGCTGGACGCCAGCGATGACGAGGTGGAAGCCGCGGCGCGGGCGGCGCACGCCGATCACTTCATCCGCACGCTGCCGGACGGCTACGATATGATCCTCAATGAGGACGCGACCAACGTCTCGCAGGGGCAGAAGCAGCTGCTGACGATTGCCCGCGCGATTCTCGCCGACCGCCGCCTGCTGATCCTCGACGAGGCGACATCCTCGGTCGATACCCGCACCGAAGAACTGATTCAGGACGCGATGGATCGGCTGATGGCGGGGCGCACGAGCTTTGTCATCGCCCATCGCTTATCGACGATCCGCAATGCCGACCGCATCCTCGTGCTGCGGCACGGCGATATCGTCGAGCAGGGCACGCACGACGAACTGCTGCAGCGCGGCGGTTTCTACGCCGAACTCTATCAGTCGCAGTTTGAGGACATCGAAAAAGCCGCCCTCTGAGGGGAGGACGGCCGATATGTTCGCAGACGGCCGGATCGGGCGGCAGGCGATGCGGCTTTCCCGGCGGACGGACAGTATGGATCCCGGCTGCTCAGGGTTCCGTGGAATCCCGGCTTTTTTCACTGTCGCCGGATTTCTCTCCGGCCTTCGCGTTCTCCTTCAGCGCGCTGCGCAGATTGTCGAGCGCCATGGCGATCAGCCGGCGGAAGGTCGTGACCTGTTCTTCGGTCATGCCGCTGGTGAGGATCTGCTCGTATTCTTCTTTTTTCTGATTCAGAACCGGAATGATGGCTTCTCCCTTTTCCGAGAGCATGAGCTGATAACGGCGCTTGTCGGCGGGATCCGGCCGGCGCGTTACATAGCCTTCGTCGATCAGAGAACGGGTCATGCGGGCCACGGCACCTTTGTTGTAGCCGAGGCGCTGGGAAATCTCATCCTGGCTGAAGCCGGGGTGCCGGGCGATCGTCAGCAGCAGGACCGGATGACTGATGTCGAACACGGCACTGCTTTCATCGTGTCCGCTGCGGATGTATTTGGTGCTGCCGCGGTGCAGCAGGGATAAATCGTTGAATATGGTTGTCCTGGTACTCATGCTGTTTCCTCCTGTAAAGCGGCGGGAATCGGGCGGGGCCGTCAGATCCGGCGCGGCCGCAAAGTGTTTGCCGCCGCAACTATTATAACGCAGGGAAGAAATGGTTGTCAAGTCAACAATGCATTTTGCGGCTTTCCGGATTTTCGCACGGCCGTCCCGTGCGCCTTCCTGTTTGCCCGCGCTTCCCGCGCGGCTTCTCCGCGGCCGGCGCAGATTGCGCCGGTTTGCGCCGTCGTCCACGCCGTCCCGCGACTGTCGAAGCAGCCGCATCCTCGCGGATCTTAGATCTTCGCGGCAGACGGCCTCGAAGCGCGCACAACCAGGGGACGGGGCATCAACCCGCTTTTTCACTCTGTGACCGGTCACCCCAGTTAACAGTAGAAAGCGCCGCGTGAATGTCTTATAATAAGATTGGTATCGGCGTTTCAGCCTGTTTTCAGAGCCCGATGCGAAAATAAGCGGGCAGCAGGACAAAACACGCACAGGAGGCGTTCATGATCTTGGAAAAAACGGATTCCTTTACTCTGGAACTGACAGGCATCCCCGAGCCGCTGCGGCCGATGGCCGAGGAGGCGCAGAAATTTGTCGAAGTGCGCAATGTCTACCATTCGGCGATTCGGGAAGTCAGCACTAAGCTGGAGATCCTCGACGACGAGTTCGAAGCGCGCAACGACTACAACCCGATTCATCATATGGAGAGCCGGGTCAAATCGATCCAGAGTATCTTTGAAAAGCTCGAGCGCAAGGGACGCCCGCTGACGATCGACGGCATCCGCACGCTGACGGACATTGCCGGCATCCGGGTGATCTGCAACTATATCGACGACATCTATACCATCGCCGATCTCCTGCTCAAGCAGGATGATATCGAGCTGGTTCGGGAAAAGGATTACATCGCGCATCCGAAGGAAAGCGGCTATCGCAGTCTGCATCTGGTGGTGATCGTGCCCGTCTTCCTCGCCGAGCGCACGGAAAAAATCCCGGTGGAGATTCAGATCCGCACCATCGCGATGGATACCTGGGCTTCGCTGGAACACGAACTCAAATACAAGAACAAGGGCAGTATCAGCGAGGCGGCGCAGCGCGAACTGCAGCAGTGCGCCGAAGCGGTGGCGGACATCGACCGGCGGATGCAGCGCATCCATCGGGAGATGGGTCTGCAGAGTGAAGAAGCGGGTTGACGATGCCCCCGGGCCGGCCGCGGAGGACGGCTGCGGAGTGTATCATGAATTGGCCTGCCGGCAGGCGCCGGCAGCGGGAAAGGGTGAAAGAAGATGAATTTTTTCGGCGGCAGATACGGCAATGACCAGCTCGGCGTCTTTCTGATGATCGTCTCGATCATCTGCGAGATCGCCGGTGCGCTGGCCCATCTGCGCATTTTATACTATCTGGGTGTGCTTCTCTTTGTCCTGATGTTTGCGCGTATGTTTTCCCGCAATATCTACCGCCGGCAGGCGGAAAACGAGCGGTTCATGCTCTTCTGGAACCGCATCCGCAACTGGAACTACTTCCGGCGGCAGCGCCGCGAGCAGAAGCGGCAGCAGCAGAACGGCACCTACTATTACGATGAAAAGGAACGCGCCCGCAACGGCCGCGGCGGAAAGACAGTGTACTGCTACTATTACTGTCCGTCCTGCCGGCAGCAGGTCCGCATTCCGGCGGGCAAGGGAAAGGTGAAGGTGACCTGCCCGCGCTGCGGTACGGTGTTCGACGCGATCAGCTGAGCGTGCCGGTAAACGGCGCTTGGCCCTGTCTGTGCGTTCGGGCCGCATTCGGGCCGCATTCGGGCCGGCTGCAGCGGATGCACCCGGCCGCCTGATCAGGCCGTCTCTGCGGGTGATCTTCCGGTGCCTGCCCCGGCTGTCCGTTATTTTTCCTCCAGCGATTTTTCCACCTCGTCCATGCGCCCCAGCACCAGTTCTTCGGGCAGGCTGACCTGCCCGCATTTGGGACAGCGGGGTACCTTGTGGCGAAAGTTCTTGTTGAGATAGGTGAACTGGACGTCGATCTCCTCCAGCTCCACTTTGCACCGGTCACACAATAATTTCCGTTTTTCTGCCATTGAAGACCTCCTCCAGTTCGATGTGCATGCGATGCGTGTAGAGATTGACGATCGTGTAAGTATCGCCGTCGACGGCGTATTCGACCCAGCAGGTGATGCTGCCGAGTTCGCGGTAGCATTTGTAATGCCCGTTTTCCGGATCGACCGTGCGGCGGCCGTGCTGTTCGCCGACGTCGAGGACGTCGCAGAGATCCGATTCGAGCAGGCGCAGGCCGTCCATCTTTTTCTGCACCTCCGGCGGGATCACCAGCCGGTAGCGGCTGGCGGCCGGCTTTTCTTTCATTTCCATGTTCAGCACCTCTTTCATCAGCCGTTCCTTGACGATGACCTTGTTGCGGCGGCGCTGCGTCTCCGTCGGCGGCTCGGCGCTGTCGTCGCTGTCGACGTCGAAGAGCGCGCCGAGGATGTGACGCACCGGTTTGCCGTGGTCGCGGAAGATATCGCGGCAGTTGATGCAGTAGACGAGATAGGGATCGTCCGACTGCGCGGCACGCTTTTCGTTGACGTAATCGACGTATTCATCGTCGGCGATCAGCGGAATGCCGCCGTAGCCGCAGCAGCCGGGCGGGCCGGGCAGCTCGTCGAGCGTTTCCGCGGAAGCCGCGGCCAGCTCGCGCACGGCCGCTTTCATGCCCTCGTCGTGGCGTGCCTGGCAGGGGTCAAAGACCGCCCAGTGTCCCGGCAGCGTCCCGCCGGCGGGGGTCTCAAAGCCCTCGTCCCGCAGCACTTCGTAGAGCGAAATCAGCGGGATCTGCGGCAGGTAGTCGCGCAGGTGCTGCATGCAGGAAGGGCAGGCGACGATCAGCTGCGGTGAGCCGATCGCTTCCCATTCCTGCCGCAGTTTGTCGATTTCCTCCTCGTGCAGGTCCTCCTCGCCGGCCCAGTCCGCGGGGATGCCGCAGCAGCGCAGCAGCAGACCGGTGCCCGGCGCGTGTTCGCGCAGCCACAGATAGGGCCGGATCACGTAGTCGGGATGAGCGCTGCCGAGCCAGCAGCCGGGGAAGAAGGCGCGCGCCCGGCCGCCGGCGACGTCTTCCCGCGGCTGCGGCGCGATCGAGAGGGCGGCGCAGGGACCGTTGGAGAACTCCATGTCGCGGATCCAGAACTGGTGCCAGCCGCCCGGTGTCTTGTTCTGCTGGTGCAGCAGATAGCGGGACTCCTTGAGCATGCTGTCGAGGTCGATGCCGGCCGGGCAGACTTCCTCGAAAATGCCGGTCTGGTTGCCGGTGCTGATCAGCCGCTTGGCCGGGCTCTTGGAGACCAGCGACTCGCCGGCTTTGGTGGAAAAGAGGATATCGTCGCGCATTTCCCGCGGCCACTTGCCCATGTAGGGGGAGAGGTCACAGTAGACCTGACAGGGATTGCAGCGGCAGCGCAGACAGCGCTGTGCCTCGGCCCGGGCTTCCTCATCCGTAAAGAGACCGTTCTCGCCGCTCGCCGCCACTGCCAGCGCGGATTCCGTGAAGCTGGTGTCGAAGACGATTTTGGTCGGTTCCGGCGGCTGCGGAAAGACACCGCGGCCGGTGCGGAAGAAGTAGTCGATCGCCTCGGCGGCACGGATGCCGAAGGCCATCGCGTGGAGCGCATCGAGTCCGTGGACGCCGCCGCCGGCGAGGATAAAGCGCCCGCCTTCTTCAAAGACGCTCTCTTCAATGCCGAAATCGCTGCCGCCCGCGCCGGTGGCAATGAGGACGGCGTCAAAGTCGTCGACTTCTTCGAGCGAGGTGATTTCCCGGTCGCTGCGCAGTTCGTATTCTTCGTATTTGAACTGCAGCGCCAGATCGGCTTCAACCAGTTCCTCCGGCAGCTGTTCGTAGAGAGAGCCGCCGACCCGGCTGCCGCGCTCAAAGATCGTGACGGCGTATTTCTGCGCGGCCAGTTTGATCGTACAGGCCAGACCGGCAGCGCCGCCGCCGATGACGGCTGCGGTTTTCTTGCGTGCGGGCAGATTCAGCTCCGGCGGATCCTTGCGGCGGGCACCGGCGAGGCAGGTCTGCTCGAGTCGGTGCAGCTGCACCGGATCGTCGAGCTTGCTGCGGACGCAGGCCTGCTCGCAGATGCCGGGACAGAGCGCACTGGCGATGGCCGGAAACGCCATCGCCTTGCGCAGCTCCTTGTAGGCCGGATTATAGCGTCCGGCCTTCATCTTGTCCTGAAAGGCGAGGACGTTGACGCGGAACGGACAGGCGTCCTCGCAGAACGGCGGTTCGCTCTGCAGGCAGTGGTCAAACTGGTTGTAATAGGTCTCTACGGCCATCCCCTTTTTCCTCCTTCAAAAAATCTGCAGACCGCCGGAAGCGGTCTGCAGAGCACGTTAGTGAATTCTTTATTCGTCGGTCTTGATCGGATTCGCCTTGATGTTTTCGACTTCTTCCCAGAAATCGGAACCGAGGAAGTACTTCTTCGGCTTGAGCGGATCCTTTTCGCCCTTGGCCATCGCTTCGAGTCCGGCCTTGACCTTCGCCGGTGTTGCCGGGATTTCATAGACGCGCAGGCCGGTCGCGTTGTTGATCGCGTTGATGACGGCCATGTGGTCTGCCGACTGGAACGCTTCGGAAGCGCCGGAGGAACCGAACGGCCCTCTCTCGTCGTAGGCGTCGATGCCGATGTTGACGAGTTTGTCGGGAACATCCTTGATCGTCGGGACGCCGCAGCGGACCATGTTGTTGTCCTTCTTGACGTCTTCGTAGTTTTCACTGAGCGCGAAGCCGATCGCGTGCGAGACGCCGCCGTTGATCTGGCCTTCGACGGACTGACTGTTGCCCGGTCTGCCGATCCAGTAGACGGTGGTCATGCCGAGAACCTGCGTCTTGCCGGTCTTGACGTCGACTTCGACTTCCGACATGAACAGCGAATAGGTATAGGCATAGGTCGGGTTGCCGGAACCGTCGTTCGGGTCGAGGTCGCAGAAGTAGTCCCATTCGCTGCGGGTGGTCCAGTTGCCCTCGTAGCGGGTCGGAATGCCTTCGTCGATCATTTCCTGATAGGTCCGGTAGGTGCCGTCCTCTTTGCGCATCGCGTTGGCGAGATTTTCCGCGGCCAGGATCGAGGCCTTGCCGTTGGCAAAGTGCGATCTGGAGCCGGCCGACTCGCCGGTGTTCGGACAGTACTTGCTGTCGTCCTGAACGAGGCGGACGCAGTCCGGCGTGATGTCCGGGAAGTACGGCCGCAGCGCTTCCAGCGTGCAGACGAGGGAACCGGCGTCGCCGCCCTGTCCCTGATCCTGCCAGGTGTCGTATTTGACGAATTTCATGTCGCCCTCGAGTTCGATGGCGACGTTGGCTTCATCGACGTCACCGAGGCCGACGTTGTAGCCGCCCCAGGCGATGCCGACGCCGCGACGCTTCTCCGGCGTGTCCTCGGCCTTGGCCCTGGCCACCGCTTCATCGTACAGCGGCTTCAGCTTCTTCATCATCTCTTCCATCGGGTACTGCAGGAACGGGTACTGGTTGAGGTTGTCCTGCCCCGGACGGGCGATGTTTCTCCAGCGGAACTCCCACGGATCGATGCCCGCCTTCTCGGCCAGCATGTCGACCAGCGCTTCGCTGGCGGTGTAGGCCTGCGGTGCGCCGTAGCCGCGGTAGGCGGTGCCGAAGCAGTGGTTGGTGATGGCCACGCGAGCCAGACCTGCCGCATTCGGGATATAATATGGATAGAACATGAAGCGAAGGATCTTGGTCAGCTTGTCGTCGCCCAGTTCCGGATAGGCACCGTGGTCGAGTCCGGCGTCGAATTCGCCGGCCGTAAAGTGACCGTCCTTGTCGCAGGCGAGCTTGCCGTTGATGTAGCACGGCGAGCGCTTGCCGGACAGAGCCATGAAGGTGGCGTAGTCCATGCCGATCGCGCACGGCTTGCCGGTGACCTTGGTGGCGATGCCGGCCATCGCATAGCTGTAGGCGGACATCGCCCAGCCGAACGAACCGCCGGTCGGGTTTTCGATGACGCGCAGCTTTTCGACCGGGATGCCGATCGCTTCGGCCATATCGTCGCGGTCAAAGTAGAGCGTCATGGTCTTGCAGTGGACGCAGAGGTTGTCGTCCTCGTCGTAGTAGGCCTGAATGGTATCGCCCTCGATGGAGCAGTGCGGCTCACGAGAGGAGTAGAAGCTGCCCTCGACGCTGTAGGCGGAGTCGTCGATGATGTCTTCGAGGTGTTCGTGGTCACCCTTCAGCACCGGCTGGATCGAGTAGATGTTCTGATCCATCGACGGGTGAATCGGCTTGGCGTCCGGTGCGACCGCTTCCAGATAGCTCATGTACTCCGGCAGCTGCTCGATTTCGACCTTGACTTTGGCGGCCGCCGCTTCGGCGTGCTTTCTGGTGTCGGCCGCGACCATCGCGACAACGTCGCCGTAGCTGTAGATTTTCTTATCCTGAAGGATGGTATGGATCTGATCGAATTCCACGGTCCGCGGCGAGAACGTGTAAGCCATCAGGCGGTTGGCGCCGGGAACATCCTTGGCGGTGATAACCTTGTAGACGCCGGGCATCTTTTCCGCTTCGCTGTAATCGATCTTCTTGATGTTGGCGTGGCTGGTAATGCGCGGCTGTACCAGAGCAACCTTGAGGGTCTCGGCCGGCATGTGCAGCTCGACGTCGTCACCGTAGTCGCAGACGCCGCAGGCCTTGGCCATCGCGTTCGGACGAACCAGCGGCTTGCCGTAGAATCCGTCCTTGACGTCCTTGCTCCAGTCGTAGGTGATGTCTTCGTAGGTCTTTTCGCCTCTCATGATCGCGGCAGCGGCCATGACGGCGTCGACGATCTGCTTGTAGCCGGTGCAGCGGCAGATGTTGCGCTTTTTCTGGAACCAGTCTCTGACTTCTTCTCTGGTCGGATCCGGGTTTTCCTCCAGCAGTGCATAGGCGGAAACGATGAAGCCCGGTACGCAGAAGCCGCACTGCACTGCGCCCAGATTGACCCAGGCATACTGCAGCGGATGCGGATGCCGCACGGTGCCGATGCCTTCGATGGTCAGCACTTCGCTGTATTCCTTGACATTCTTCATCTTCTTGGTGCAGGAACGTACAACTTTGCCGTCGAGAATGACGGAGCAGGAGCCGCAGACACCGGTACCGCAGCCGACCTTGGTCCCGGTCAGCCCGATGCGGCGCAGCACGTCGGACAGAGTGTCTTCCTGAGGATCACAGATAAACATGCGCTCGGCGCCATTGATCCTCAGAGTAAACTTGCTGTAGTTACTCATGAATGTAGCCTCCAAATCGATATGTTGGGTGATAAAAATGATACGTTGTTACAGCTTACCGCGGCTGCGAAAACAAAAACCTCTGCGTTTGCAAAGGTTCTGGACAGCGTCCCAGACTGCCGGCTGTCAGCGGCCGCCGCGGGAGTTCGCATTTCTCCGATCCTTTCCAAACATAGCAGGTCGCTTCGCTTTCACGAAAGACCCGTCAAACTGCGTTCCTGGCATCCAGCGCTGCACAGCACGGGGACGCGGCAGATCCGTCAGTCTCGGATGCGATATGGTGGTTTTTTTTTGATACGCAAATAATCGCGAGTGCCTGTAACGTACTATTAAATATACCAGTTATCTGCAGGAAACTCAACGCCTGCGGGCGAATCAATTTCAAGAAATGTGTATTAATTTTGAGAATTTTTGGAGAGGCAATGATATTGTTGCTGCACCAACAATCATTTGACGGCGTAAAAGCGCAGCCAGCAGATAAACGCAAAGAGCAGGCCGCCGAAGATGGTGCGGGAAATGACGCCGTCCATAATTGCCGGTACTTTCCAGAGCAGCAGTCCGACAGCCAGAGCAACCGGGATCAGGATGCCCCAGAATTTTTTGTGGTCAATTGGTCGCATTTGCGTTTTCCTCCGATCCATTGTATTTTATAGTTTCAGGAGAGCAAAGTCAATGCAGGCGGCGGATTTTGCCGCAAATAATTATCCCGGCGGTTTCCGTCGTCAGCATCGCGGGGGAGAAGGAAGCACCGCAGACCATCCGTCCCGGCGGATAGCCGGGTTCCCTCCCCGCGCGGACTTTGCCCGAAAAACAAGTGCACTGCAGGGCGGCTGCCCGCCGGCGGCCGCGGGAGCGCTGCCCGAAACAGCGCAGGAGGCAGAATGTTCACAGATCATATCAGCAAGGAAGAAGCGCTGGCACGCATCCGCGCTGCCTGGCAGCCGCAGATCAAAAACGAAGAAGTGCCGCTGGCGGAGGCGGCCGGCAGAGTGTGCGCGGAGGACTGCCGCGCCCGTGTCTCACTGCCGGTCGTGCGTGCCGCCGGCATGGACGGCATCTGTGTCAATTTCGATCTTCTCGCCGACGGTATCCCCGATACTTCGGCATGGCGGCGCGGCCGCGACTACGATCGCGCCGATACCGGCGATGATTTTGACGACCGCTTTGATACCGTGCTGCCGATCGAATGGATCCGTTCCCGCGAGGACGGCGGGATCGACATCGACATGCCGGCCGGGCGGCCGGGCGGCGGCCCGAAACTTCACCGCGGCATGAATGTGCAGCCGGCCGGCGGCATGCTGGAACAGGGAACGCTGCTGGTGCACGGCGGCACGGCGCTGACGCCGCTCGATCTCGCGGCGCTGGCGGCCGGCGGATACGGCAGCGTGCGCGTGCTGCGCCGGCCCCGCATCGCCTTTCTGGCTGCCGGCAGTGAACTGGTGGAGGCCGGGGCACCGCTGCGGCGGGGGCAGAATTACGACGCCAATACACCGCTGGCGCGGGCGCTGCTGGAAGAGATGGGCGCCGCGGTGACCTGCGGCGGCATCCTCGGCGACGATCGGGAAGCGCTGGGCAGCTGGATCGACACGCAGCTGCCGCAGCAGGATCTCGTCCTCGTCAGCGGCGGCTCCTCAAAGGGCGAGGAGGATTACAACACCCGCCTGCTGGCGGCGCGCGGAGAACTGCTCTTCCACGGCGTGCTGGCGGCGCCGGGCCGGCCGATGAGCGCCGTCGTCTGCGGCGGGCGCACCGTGCTCCTCAATCTCGCCGGCCCGACGCTGGCTTCCTGGCACGGCCTCGAGTGGTGCGTGCGCGAGCTGATTCGCGACTGGTACGGCGGCGCCCTGCCGCGGGAGAACGAGGTCGAGGCCGTTCTGGAAGCTGACCTGCCGGCACCGCCGCTGTCGCTGATCGTGCGGCTCATCGTCCGCCGCGGCGAGGACGGCCGGCTTCTGGCACGGCCGATTCTCGGCAGTCGGCCGGCCGGCGGCGGCCGCCCCGGCCACCCCTGCATTGCCCAGCCCGATGCCAACGCGGCGCTGGTGACGCGGCCCGGTGAACCGGCGCCGCAGAAGGGCGACCGCGTGCGCGTCAGGCTGGTGCGCTGAAGTGCGTCTGCCGCTGCGTTCCGGCCGGCATACATTTCCGTGCGCCATCTGCCCGCCCGTCCTTCGCCGCGATTCCTTCGCGCCGATCTGCCCCGGCCGTCCCCGGCGCGGAAAGCAGAATACAAATTCCGTTGACGATGCAGAAAGTGCTTGACAGCCGCGGGGGAAGCCGCTAGACTGTTACTTGAACGTGATAACACGTTAACGCATTAAAGCGATAAAACAGCATTTGGCAAAGTCCGGGTGATCCAGTATAATGAAGAGACGGTCTGCACCGCGCAGCAGCGAAGGCGTGCCGGCCGGCGGGAGGTTGAACGAGATGGGAATTTATGAAACGGCGAATCTGCGGCCGGAGGAGATCGCGACGCTGGAGCTGCGAGCCCTCTACGAGGGACACGGCTACCGCAAGTATAAAATGAGCAAATTCGAGGAGTACAGCCTCTATGCCAATAACCGCGATTTCCTCGCCGGGGACAAGGTGCTGACGTTCACCGATCTCGACGGCCGTCTGATGGCGCTCAAGCCCGATGTGACGCTGTCGATCATCAAGGACATGCATCCCGGCGAAAGTGAACTGGAAAAGCTCTACTATATCGAGAACGTCTATCGCGAAAGCCGCGCCAGCAACAGCTTTCAGGAAATTCAGCAGATCGGCCTGGAGATGCTCGGCCGCATCGGCCGCGCCGAGATCATCGAAGCGCTGACGATGGCGGCGCAGACGCTGGCGACGATCAGCGACGCGTACCTGCTGGAGCTGTCGAACATGACCTTCACCGAAGAGCTGCTGCGGACGATGGAGCTCAGCAGCGAGGCGGCCCAGCATCTGCTGCGTCTGATTCGCGCCAAGAATGCCGATGGCATCCGCAAGGTGGCGGCAGAGGAAGGACTGCCGCCGGCTGCGGTCGACAATCTCTGTGCGATCACGGAACTGTCCGGCCCTGTCGAGGAGACGCTGGAACGGGCGCGCGGGCTGGCCATCAACCGCACGATGCTGGCGGCGCTCGATGAACTGCGGGAGATCAGCGCCGGCATGAAAGCCGCCGGCGCCGCCGACCGGCTGGTGCTCGATCTCTCGATGGTCAACGACATCGATTACTACAACGGCGTGATCTTCAAGGGATACATCCCCGGCGCCGCCGTCAATGTACTCGCCGGCGGGCAGTACGACCGGGCGATGGCCCTGTTCGGCCGCCGCAGCGGTGCAATCGGGTTTGCTCTCTATCTCGACGAAGTGGCGCACGGCATCGCCGCCCCGGCCGGTGACCGCGGCGGCATGCTGACGATCGCTCTGCCCAAGGGCCGGCTCGGCGATCAGGTCTACGAGATCCTCAGCCGCGGCGGCTATGAGTGCGATGCCTACAACGACAAAAACCGCCGCCTGGTGGTCGAAAACCGCGACAAAAACGTCCGCTACATTCTCGTCAAGCCCAGCGACGTCGCCGTCTACGTCGAGCACGGCGCAGCCGACGTCGGCATCGTCGGCAAGGACATCCTCATGGAGAACGAACCGGACGTCTATGAGCTCAAGGATCTCGGCATCGGCCGCTGCCGCATGTCGGTGGCGGCACCGAAGGGCTATGTCGATGATCCGGACAAGACGCTGCGCGTGGCGACCAAGTTTGTCAACGTCGCCAAAAAGCACTACCAGGCGCGCAACCGCGACATCGAAATCATCAAGCTCAACGGCAGCATCGAACTCGGCCCGATTGTCGGCCTCTCCGACGTCATCGTCGACATCGTCGAAACCGGCAATACTATCCGCGAAAACAACCTCGAGGTCATCGAGCAGTTCAAGGATATCAGTGCACGCTTCATCGCCAATAAGACCAGCTATCGCTTCCGCCACGCGCAGATCGACGAAATGGTCGGCAGGCTGGGCAGCGCCCCGGCCGGGCGGGACTGAGCGGGCAGAAAAATCCCAAGGAGGTTCTGTTCTATGAGCAGGTTCATGAATGAAAGAATGCGGGATCTGGCGCCCTATGAACCGGGCGAACAGCCGCAGACGGACGAGCTGATCAAGCTCAACAGCAATGAAAATCCCTATCCGCCGTCACCGGTGGTCAAGCAGGCGGTGGCGATGATCGATCAGGACAATATGCGCCTTTATCCCGACCCCGATACCGGCCTGGTGATCCGTTCCCTGGCTGCCTACTACGGTCTGCGGGAGGATCAGATCGCGATGGGCAACGGTTCGGACGAGATCCTCGCCTTCGCCTATATGGCATACGGCGGACGGGTCTATTTCCCCGAAACCAGCTATGGATTTTACCCCGTATTCGGTACGCTCTTCGACTGCGAGGCGCATCCCGTCCGCATGGATGACGACATGCGCATCAAGCCGGAGCAGTACCGCGCCAACGACGGGCTGGTCGTGATCGCCAATCCCAACGCGCCGACCGGCATGGCGCTGACGCGGGCAGAAGTCGAGGAGATCCTGCGCGCCAACCCGGATCAGGTCGTGGTGATCGACGAAGCCTACGTCGACTTCGGCGCCGAATCCTGTGTGCCGCTGGCGGACAGCTATGAGAATCTGCTGATTGTACAGACGTTCAGCAAATCGCGCAGTCTGGCCGGCATGCGGATCGGCTTTGCGATCGGTGACAGCGCCCTGATCGACGACATCAACCGCGTTAAATTCAGCTTCAACCCGTACAATCTGAGCCAGGAAGCGATCATCGCCGCCAAAGCGGCCATCGATGACGACGAGTATTTCCAGCTGCAGCGGCAGCGGGTGATCCGCACGCGGGAAGCGTTCTGCCGGGAACTGGATCGGATGGGCGTTTTCTACTATCCGTCACAGGCCAATTTTGTCTTCGCGAAGACCGGCTCCGGTGTCTATGAGGCCCTGCGTGAGCGCGGCATCCTCGTACGTCACTGGGAAACGCCGAAGATCCGCGATTTCATCCGCGTGACCATCGGCCGCGACGAAGACATGAAAAAACTGACTGCGGCGCTGGAGGAAATCCTCGGCGCGCGGCGGCAGGGCGCGGAGTAAGCCGCCCCCGGTCGTCCCGGTCGTCGCACCCGTCTGGCCGTTCGGCCGCGAACGACCGCAGAGCCCGCGGACAGAGGCGGCGCAGCGGCAGGAAAGGAAGGAACTATGCGTACAGCGGAAATTGAACGCCGGACCGGAGAAACTCAGATTCGCCTGTGGCTGGATCTGGAGGGGACCGGCAGCTACGACATTCACACCGACAGCGGCTTTATGCGCCATATGCTGGAGCTCTTTGCGCGGCATGGCCGCTTTGACCTCAGCATCGACTGCAGCGGCGACAGCGACGTCGACTTTCACCACACGGTGGAGGACCTCGGCATCGTACTCGGCCAGGCCTTTGACCAGGCACTGGGTGACCGCAAGGGGATCCGCCGCTACGGCAGCATGCTGCTGCCGATGGACGAGGCGCTGGTGCTGACGGCGCTCGATCTGTCCGGGCGCGCCTGTGTCTGCTATGAGGCCGAACTCAGGGACCGCGTCGGCAGCTTTGACACCGAGCTGGTGGAGGAGTTTTTCCGTGCCTTCGCCCGCGAGCTGAAGATGACGCTGCATGTGCGGCAGCTCGCCGGCAGCAACACCCACCACATCATCGAGGCGATGTTCAAGGGCCTGGGCCGGGCGCTTGCGACGGCCTGCGCCATCGACGAGGACTTCGCCGAGGAAATACCATCGACAAAAGGAGTACTGTGATGATAGCAGTCATTGATTACGGCGTCGGGAATCTCTTTTCCCTGACGGCTTCCCTGAAATATCTGGATATCGATACGGTCGTCACCAGCCGCCGCGAGGACATCGAGGCGGCGGACCGCATCATTCTGCCGGGCGTGGGCGCATTCGCCGATGCCCGCCGCAAGCTCGACGACACCGGGCTGGTGGAGACGATCCGGTCGCAGACGGCGGCCGGCAAGCCGCTGCTGGGCATCTGCCTCGGCATGCAGCTGCTCTTTGACCGCAGCCTGGAGTACGGCGAACATGAGGGCCTGGGCCTGATCCCGGGCGAGGTGGCGCCGATCGCCGACGATCTGCACCGCGGCCTCAAGGTGCCGCACATCGGCTGGAACAGCCTGCGGATCAAGGAGGATCCGCTGTGGAAGTACATCGACGACGGCGAGTACGTCTACTATGTACACAGCTACTACGCGCGCCGCTGCGCGGAGAGCACGATCGGCACTTCGGAATACGATATCACCATCACCGGCGCGGTGCGCCGCGGCAGCGTCTGCGGCACTCAGTTCCACCCCGAAAAGAGCGGCCGTACGGGGCTCAATATTCTCCGTGCCTTCAACGAACTGTGAGCGCCGTGCGCGGGCGAGTCGAACCGCGCAGCGCCTGCACGGTGCCGACGGAATGAAGCGCCGTGCGCGGGCGAGTCGAACCGCGCAGCGCCTGCACGGTGCCGACGGATTGCAGTATCGCAGACGGGCGGACCGGGTTCTGCGCCGGCGGATCCGGCGATGCAGCGAAGGAGGAAAACACAGCATGAAAATATTTCCGGCGATCGATCTCCGCGGCGGCCGGGCGGTACGCCTCTATCAGGGAGATTACGATCGCGAAACCGTATACAGCGACGATCCGGTCGACGTGGCCCGCGGCTTTGCCGAGGCCGGGGCGGTCTGCCTGCATCTGGTCGATCTCGACGGTGCGCGGGACGGCCGGCTGGCGAACTTTGACACCATCCGGGCGATCACAGAAGCCGTCGATCTCTTCGTCGAAGTGGGCGGCGGCATCCGCGACGAGGAGCGCCTGCGCCGCTATCTCGACGTCGGAGTCGGGCGCGTGATCCTGGGTACGATTGCGGTGCGCGACCGCGCCTTTCTTGAGCGCATGGCGGAGCGCTACGGCGAGCGCATCGCCGTCGGCGTCGACGCCCGCGACGGCCGGGTGGCCGTCAGCGGCTGGAAGGAACTGACCGACCTCGACAGCCGCGAATTCTGCCGCTATCTGGCCGGACTCGGCATCGGCGCGGTCATTTATACCGACATTGCCCGCGACGGCAGTCTGCAGGGCACCAATATGGATGTGTACCGGCAGCTGGCCGGAATCCCCGGACTGACGGTCACCGCCAGCGGCGGCATCAGCCGCCTCGACGAACTCGAGCAGCTGAACGGCCTTGTCGACGCCGCGATTCTCGGCAAGGCACTCTACAGCGGCACCCTCGATCTGCGCGACTGCCTGCGCATCGCCGGGCCGCAGCGGCCGCCGGCAGTGCGGGAGAGGCCGGCGGTGAACAAGCAGGAGGAACAGCATGATAACTAAACGGATCATACCCTGTCTCGACGTCAGGGACGGTAAAGTAGTCAAGGGAGTAAATTTTGAGGGCGTGCGCGACGTCGCCGACCCGGTGGAGATGGCGCGCTTTTACAACGAGGAAGGCGCCGACGAGCTGGTCTTTTACGACATCACCGCCAGCGTCGAGGGACGGACGCTGTTCACCGACATCCTCACCCGCGTCGCCAGTGAGATCTTCATCCCGCTGACGGTGGGCGGCGGCATCTCCACGCTGGATGACTTCGACCGCGTGCTCAAATGCGGCGCCGACAAGGTCAGCGTCAACAGCGGCGCGATCCGCAATCCGGACCTGATCGAAGCCGGGGCGAAGAAATACGGCGATCAGTGCGTCGTCCTCTCGATGGACATCAAGCGCGTCGACGGCAGCTTCCATCTCTTCCGCAACGGCGGCCGCGAAGACACCGGCATCGACGCCCTGCAGTGGGCCGTCGACGGCGTCAACCGCGGTGCCGGTGAACTGGTCGTCAACAGCATCGATACCGACGGCGTCAAGGACGGCTTTGATCTCGAAATGCTCGATGCCATCGGCGCCCGCGTCAAGGTGCCGATCATTGCCAGCGGCGGCGCCGGCTGCCGCGAGGACTTTGCCGAACTCTTCCGCAGTCATCCGGCGGTCGATGCCGGACTGGCTGCCAGCATCTTTCATTTCAAGGAAGTGGCGATCGGCGATTTGAAGCGCTACCTGCGCGAACAGGGCGTGGAAGTGCGGCTGTAGGAACAATGGTGAAAATCCGGCTTTCGGAATAATGCAGGAATGCGGGAGCGAAATGCGCGGCGACAGGAAAGAAGGAGCGAAATGAACGGCGAACTGAATCTGAAATTCGATGACAAGGGACTGATTCCGGCAATCGTGCAGGACCACTATACCAAGGAAGTCCTGACGCTGGCCTATATGAACGAGGAAAGCCTGGCGATTACGCAGAAGGAGGGGTATACCTGCTTCTGGTCGCGCAGTCGGCAGCAGCTGTGGCGCAAGGGCGAGACCAGCGGCAACCGCCAGAAGGTCGTCACGATCACGGCCGACTGCGACTGCGACGCCCTGGTGATCGACGTCATCAAGGACGGCCCGGCCTGCCATACCGGTGCCGAAAGCTGCTTTTTCAACGAGCTGTGGCAGAGCGACGAGGAGACGCCGTTCAGCTACGAGGGACTTTATCACCTGCTCGAGGGGCGCCGCGACACGCCCCGGGAGGGCAGCTACACGACCTATCTGTTTGAAAAGGGCATGGACAAGATCCTCAAGAAGGTCGGCGAGGAATGCACCGAGGTCATCATCGGCGCCTGCAAGGGCGACAAGGCGGAAGCCAACTACGAGATCGCCGATCTCGTCTATCATGTGATGGTGATGATGGTGGCCATGGGCATCAAGCCCCGCGACGTCACGGCGGAGCTGGCCAGCCGTCACGTCATCGACCACAAGATCAAGCAGGAACGGATGAAATAGCGCCGCGAGCGGCCGGAGCGGCGCGGCGGAGAGGGCAGGAAAAACCGGGGCGGCAGCGGCAGTGCGGTCAGCAGTGCCGGCACAGACGTCAGACCCCGGTTTTTTATGTCGTTTTTCCGCGGTCGTACTGCCGCGGTTTTCTGCGTCATTCCTGCGTACGGCTTCCGTTTCCGTCCTTGAGCCGCAGCGGCAGGCCGCAGAAGAGGCGGATGACGGTGCCGGCGCGGCCGGCCAGCCAGATGGCGGTGCGGCCGTTGGCTTCGCGCCAGGCGCGCAGCTCGGCGTCGACCGGCACCAGACCGGCGGAAATATCGCGGCAGATCAGCACCTTGCCGTCCAGATCCCCGGCACAGCCGCGGAGGATATCGAGTGGGTCAATTCCGCGGCGCACACAGGCGCGGGTGAATTCCTCCAGATCATCGATGATCTCGGCACCGGCGGCTGCGGCCGGCAGTGTTTTCCGGCTGACCGCGCGGTCGCAGTCGGCAGCCGTGCAGGTATAGACGGTGCCGCCGAAAGTGCGGCGGGCGTAGTCGAGTTTTCCCTGACTGGCGCCGCCGGTGATCAGTATCATATTCTTTCCCTCCTTGATTCTTCCCGGCAGGTTTCTCTGCCTGATTCGTTTCTCGGCGGCTGGCACCGGGTCAGAGCAGCGAGACGAGGATGCCGGCGGTCAGCGCGCCGGCGAGTTCGCCGACGGTGACCATAAAGCCGGAGATATCACCGTTCATGCCCTGCAGACTGCGGCGGGCGGCCAGCCCCGCCAGCTGCGCTGCGATCCAGGTTGCGAGCAGCGGCAGCAGCATGCGGACGGCCGTCAAGGTGCCGACTGCACTTGCCGTGTCCGCCGCGAACAGCAGGTGCGCCGCCCGGGCGGGAAGAAACTGCCGCAGCAGCGGCAGCAGCAGGAGCGGCAGGCAGGCCATGGCTGTGACCGCGGCCACTCCGCGGTGATCCGCCCGCCAGCTGCTGCGGTGGTACTGGCTGGCAGGCAGCGGTGCGGCGGTCAGCACGGCACCGACGGCGGCGCTGCGGCTCATCAGCGGCACGCAGGCCAGAGACGGAAGCAGACTCAATGCGCGGGCATCGGTCAGCGGCACCAGCGCGGCACTGCCGAGCAGCAGCAGAACGCCGAGACCGACAGCGGCGAAGGCGCCGACGGCCGCGTCCTTGAGAATGCGGCGCCGGTCGTCCAGATCGCGGCGGGAGAACACGGCGTCGCAGACGTCCATATAGCCGTCGACATGGATGGCGCCGGTCAGCCACAGCGGCAGGAGCGCGAGTACGGCCGCGGAAAGCATCGGGTGCAGCGGCAGCTGCAGCAGCAGGGCGGCGCAGACAGACCAGATCACACCCAGCAGCAGCCCCAGCGGCGGCAGCGCCAGCAGCATCTGCCGGCGGCAGCTTTCGTCCCATTTTTCTGCCGGGCAGGGAAGGGCGCTGAACATGCCCCAGGCCATCATAAACCCGCGCAGCACTTTCATTGCGGCACCTCCTCCGCCGTCACGATCGGGATCGCCTGACCGGGTGCTGTCTGTCCGGACGGCGCCTGGTCCGGTGCTGCTTCCCCGGGTGCCGCTCCGGGCAGATCGGACAGCAGTTTCCGCAGCTGCACGCCGCCGCGATAGGTCAGCGCACAGCCGTGCAGTACTTCGACGACGATGTCGCAGCGCGCCGCCAGCAGCCGGTCGGCGTCCGCCAGCGCCCGTCGGTACTGTTCGCTCAGCGCGGCCGCGGGTGCGGCATCGCCGCAGATAAAGTCGGAGACGAAGACGGCGTGCCCGGTGCGGTCGGCAAACGCTTGCAGGTCGCGGCAGACGCGCGCGCCGGCACCGGCATCGCCGAAGGCGTTGTCGACGTGAAACATTTCCTCGGCCAGCAGCGCGGTGACGCTGTCGAGGAGAAAGACGCCGTCTGTGTCGACATCCGTGCGCGCCAGGCAGGCGCAGAGATCGCGCGGCTGCTCCAGGGTCGTAAAGCCCCAGCCGCGGCGCTCGCGGCGGTGCCGGGCCGCGCGGCGGCGATCCTCCTCATCCCGCACGGCCATCGTCGCCAGATAGTAGAGCGGGCGCCGTGTCCGCGCGGCCAGCGCCCGGGCGCAGCACTGGGCGATATGGCTCTTGCCGTTTTTGCAGCCGCCGCTGATAAAGATGTTCATATCCGTCCGCCTCCGGCGCGAATTTCCTCAAGGTAACTGTCGTCGATGGCCGCTTCCTCAAAAGTCGCCATGTCGCGCATCACCGCGCCGGCGCCGCGGATGATCTGAAACGCCAGCACGCAGCCGCTGCCTTCCCCGAGACGCAGATCCAGATCGAGCAGCGGGCGCAGCCGCAGCGCTTCGATGACCCGCTGAGCACCGGGTTCGACGGAACGATGGGAGGCGAACAGCGCGTCGCGGCACTGCGGCTGCAGGCGGCAGGCACAGAGTGCGGCGACGGCGGAGATATAGCCGTCGATGACGACCGGCACCCGGTTTTCCGCGGCGCCGAGGAAGGCGCCGCACATGGCGGCCAGATCAAAGCCGCCGAGACGGGCGAGGATGTCTGTCACATCGGCCTGCGGCTGTTCGCGGTGCAGGCGGTGCAGCGCGTCTTTGATTACCTGCCGCTTTTTCTCCAGCGCGGCATCGGTCAGACCGCCGCCGCGGCCGGTGATTTCCGCCGGGTCGAGATCGAGCAGCGCGGCCAGCACGGCGGTGCTGGTAGTGGTGTTGCCGATGCCCATCTCGCCGACGCCGAGCAGATCAAAGCCGTGCGCGGCGGCGGCGCGGGCCAGTTCGAGGCCGGCAGCCATGGCTTTCAGCGCCTGCTCGCGCCGCATTGCCGGACCGCGGGCAAGGTTCGCTGTGCCGCGGGCGATTTTGCGGTCGAGGATCTTCGCTGTCTCGGTCTGAAACAGCGCTTCCGTTTCCGCGACCGAGAGCTCGGCCGGCACTGTGCCGGCGATGCCGACGTCACAGATCAGCAGTTCGACATCAAAATTCCCGGCCAGCGCACCGACGCCGGTCAGTTTCCTGGTGAAGTTGATGGTCTGCGCCATCGTCACCGACTGCGGCGCCGAAGAGACGCCTTCGGCCGCGACGCCGTTGTCGGCGGAGAAGATCAGCACCGCCGGCTTCTGCGGCATCGTGACGACGCTGCCGGTGATGCCGGCGAGGCGGATCGCGATGTTCTCCAGCTGCCCGAGGCTGCCGGGGGGCTTGGCCAGCTTTTCCTGCCGCGCGGCGGCGGCTTTCATGGCCTGCTGATCGGCCGGGCGGATGCCCTGCAGGCAGGCCTCAATTTGTTCCTTCCACATCGATGAAATTCCTTTCCGTGAGCCATGCAGCCGAGGCGGCGCTGTCGATGCTCTCGATGGTAAACGTGACTTCCCGGCTGCACTCGCGTTCGATGCGCCGCAGTGCCGCGGCGGCATCGATGACCCCTTTGCCCAGCGGCAGGTGCAGATCGCGGCGGCCGTCATTGCTGTGCAGATGCACATGGCCGATCCACGGCGCCAGCACGTGGATCCAGTCGGCGAGCGGCCGCGTGCCGGAGCAGGCGGCGTGTCCGATGTCGAGGCAGAGGCGTGCCCGCGGATCGTCAATGCCCTGCATCAGCTGCGCCAGCGGTTCCGGTTCGGTTTCCATGACGTTTTCGATGCAGAGGCGGAAATCATCGCTGCGGGAAGCCAGCAGCCCGCGCCAGAACGGGACGGACCGCTGCAGATGCCACTGCGGGAAGTAGACCATCGGAACAAAGCCCGAATGCACGACCAGCCGGCGGCACGACAGCGCATCGCAGAGATCCAGCGCCTCGTGCAGGCGGCCCCTGGCCAGCTGCAGCGCCCGCGGGTCGATGGCCGCCGGGTAGAGTTCGTTGTAGGGCGCATGCAGGATCAGGGAAGGCGGCGGGCAGGCTGCAAGGCGCTGCCGAAGGCGGGGCAGCACGTCCGCATCATCGAGATTCTGCGGCAGACAGAATTCGCTCAGCTCGAGCCCGAGACCGCAGCGCGCCGCGGTTTCCCAGCCGTCTTCCGCCGCAGTGGCTATGTGCAGGAAATGTCGTTTCATGTTATCAGAGTAGCACCGCCGCCGCTGCTTGGCAAGCGGGGGAAACAGCGAAAGCGATGGCGCGGCAGCCGCGACGCGGCGGCGCGGAGCGATGACAGCGGTACGCACAGCGGACAGGGCGGCGTGAATCAGGGCGGTTTTTGGGACACCTCAAATGGTAAAAAGAGAATGTACACAGAAACGAGTGTATTCGTTCTCCGCCGAACACAGAGACCGGGGAGCGGGCAGCAGGCGATTGGAAGACGTTTTCTGCCGACCAGAGAAAACGGGATATGAGGAATGAACGGGAGGTAACTGACATGGCAGGACAGGAAAATGCAAAAAAGGGAAAAGGAAAAAAGGTACTGATGGTTGTGCTCATCGTTGCGGCGGTCTTCGTGGTGCTCGGCGTCGCGGGTTCGCTCATGGATGACAGCGACAGCAGCAGTTCGAACACGCAGTCGACGACCCGGAGCTCCGCAGAACAGAAAACCGAAAAGCCGAAGGAAGAGATGACCGCGGCGCAGAAGAATGCCTACCAGGCGGCGCAGGACTATCTTGATTTCTCGGCATTCTCCAGACAGGGGCTGATCGACCAGCTGTCCAGTGAAAGCGGCGACGGATACAAAAAGAAAGATGCCGAGTTTGCTGTCAGCAAGCTGGAAAAGGAAGGCAGGGTTGACTGGAATGAACAGGCAGTCAAATCAGCCAAGACGTATCTGGAGACATCCAGTTTTTCCAAGGACGGCCTGATTGAGCAGCTGGAAAGCGAATACGGCGAACAGTTCACCCACGAACAGGCCGTGTACGGCGCCGACAAGGCTTACAAGTAGAGGCTGCCGGACGGTGCGAACGGGCGGCCCCTCGCAGGGAAACGGCCGTCCGCGCCGCAGGCAGCAATGGAAAGACACCCGCAGTTTTGACATATCCCGGCTGCGGGTGTTTTACTGCTGCGAAAAAGTGAATTCATTTATTTTCTTTCAGCTCTGTTTCAGACAGTCGTGCTATTCTTCGACCATAGATCAAATAAATCTTTTCATAACTCCTCTCTTTCATTTTTATTCACAACTGCAGCAAAAGAACCCGGCAACGGGTTCTTTGCTTGTGTGCCGGGCGCGGCACAGTACTGACCGGTAAAAGTCCTGCCCGGGAAGCTGCCGCTAAATGCGGCAAACCACCGGCCGGAAACAGTGATGTCAGGGGGAGAAGGCCGGGAAAGCAAGGCAGAGCGGAGTGCAGGCCTGCTGACGACCGCGATCTGCGTTGACAGGAATCTGCATTGACGCAGCGCCGTTTACCCGACCGGTATGTACGGCGGCTGATCAGTCGGTTCAGCGCGCTGCCGCAGGGCGGCCGGTGCTCCTGTCTGTCTTATGTTTCTCCGGATCGGCGATGTCGCGGTTGATGGCCGCTGTCGTCTGCGCGGCCTCGCGGCCGCCGGTACCGGTTTCCGGGCCGATGCAGGGATCCGTTTCTGTACCGGGCTGCGGCGGCAGACCGGGATCGATCGGGGTATGGTCACCGATGCCGAGCGCTTCGCCGGCCACGCCGAGAGAAGCCACCGCACTGGCGATGTCGGACGGCATGTAGATCTTCGTCGCGCGGCCGTCGGAGACGTCCTTGAGCGCTTCAATGCCCTTGAGCTTGAGCACCGGCTCGCTGATTTTCGCTTCGCGCAGCATGGTCAGTCCGTCCGCTTCCGCTTCATAGACGAGGCGGATCGACTTGGCCTGCCCTTCAGCCATGTTGATGCGCGCTTCCTTTTCCGCCTCGGCGGCAAGGATCTTCGCCTGCTTGTCACCTTCGGCCCGGGAGACCACGGCTTCCTTGTGGGCGTTGGCTTCGAGGACGGTCTGGCGGCGTTCCCGCTCGGCCCGCATCTGCTTGGTCATGACTTCCTCGATCTCGGCGGGCGGCTTGATGTTTTTGATCTCGACGCGGGTGACCTTGATGCCCCAGGGGTCGGTCGCCTCGTCGAGGACGCTCTGCATGCGGTTGTTGATTTCGTCGCGCGACGTCAGCGTCGTGTCCAGTTCCATCTCGCCGATGATATTGCGCAGCGTCGTGGCGGCGAGGTTCTGGATGCCGGCGACCGGGTTCTCGACGCCGTAGGTGTAGTCGTGCGGATTGAAGACTTTGCAGAAGACGACCGAGTCGATCTGCATAGTGACGTTGTCTTTGGTGATGACCGGCTGCGGCGGGAAGTCCATGACCTGCTCCTTGAGCGAGATCTTTTTGGCGACCCGGTCAAAGAACGGGATCATGATGTGGATGCCGGCGCTCCAGGTGGTCAGATAGCGGCCGAGCCGCTCGATGATGTAGACGTGGGCCTGCGGCACGATGCGGATGTTGACCACGACCAGCACCGCGATGACCACGACGATGATTGCTATTCCCATAGTCCCCCTCCTTTACTCTGCGCGGCGGGACGGACGATGCGCCGGCCTGCGGTTTCCCGGAATGCGCCGCGGCTTGTCCCTGCGCAGCTTATTATATTATACAACAGCAGCCGGCGGCAGGCGAGTAAAGAATGATTTTACAAAAGCGCCGCGGCGGCGCGCGGAAACCATGCACAGGACGGGGGACGTCCGCGAATGTGCCGGCAGCAGGGAAGCAGTCTCGCCCGTACCGGCTGCACGGGGCATCAGGTGCGGTCCGCGAACGGGGCATCAGGTGCGGTCCGCGAACGGGGCATCAGGTGCGGCCCGCGAACGGGGCATCAGGTGCGATCCGCGAACGGGGCTTGACAGCGCGGCAGTGCGATGGGTAAAGTAGAGAAAGCAGCGGTGCGGCACGCAGGGCCGCATGTCACGAAGCGGAGGCAGAGCAGCACATGGCAAAGAACAATGAAACAAAGCACGAAGCGGCACAGCCGTTTTCCTGTACGGACTGCGGCGTGCTCAACTGTGAAACGCGGCGCAGCATGTACCCGCAGGACTGTCTGACTGCGGCGCTGGATCCGGAACTGGACGCGGCGGTCGGGGAATTGTACCGGGAAGAGGAAAATCGAAAAATTTCCGTTGTTTCCGCCGAAATCGAGAGTGCCTTTTACGGCCGCTACACGCGGGTGGAGGAAATTATGGAATTTGCCCGGCGGATGGGATATCGGCGCATCGGCATTGCCGTCTGCGCCGGGCTGATCGAAGAGGGGCGTATCTTTGCCCGCATTCTGCGGCGGCACGGATTTGAGGCGGTCGGCGTGGTCTGCAAGGTCGGCTCGAAGAACAAGGCCGATCTCGGCGTGCCGAAAAAGTATCGCACGACCGGAGAGGTGATGTGCAACCCGATTCTGCAGGCCAAGCTCCTCGCCGGGGAAAAGACCGACCTCAACGTCGTCGTCGGGCTCTGCGTCGGGCATGACAGCCTCTTTTACAAGTATTCCGAAGCGGTCACGACGACACTGGTGACCAAGGACCGTGTGCTGGCGCACAATCCGGCGGCCGCGCTCTATCAGGCCGGGTCGTACTACCGGCGGCTTATGGAGAGGGAACCGCAGGAAAATGCGCCGCAGGAAAGCGTGCCGCGGAAGAGCGAACCGCGGGAAAACGAGCCGCAGACGGCAGCGGCGCGGCAGAAGGAAGGACCGCAGCGGGCGGCAGCGGTCCGGCGTGAAGGGAAATAAAGAAGTGAAATATTTTTTCTTTGATATTGACGGCACCCTGACCGATCTGCGCACCGGCAGGATGGTGCCCAGCGCGCTCGAAACCCTGCGGCGGCTGGAGGCGGCCGGACACGTGACGGCCATCGCCAGCGGCCGGGCGTATTACAAAACGGTTCCCGCCGCGCGGCAGGCCGGCATCCATAACTTTGTCGCCAACGGCGGTGCGGCGCTGGTGATCGACGACCGCCTGGTCTGCAACCGGCCGCTTGACCGCGGCAGGGCCCTGCAGCTGATTCACGAAGCCGACGCGCTGGGATACGGCATCCTCATCGCCGTCGACGACAGCCCCGCGGTCGTGCTGCGCGATGACCGCTTTCTGCGCCAGGCCGGCGAACGGCGCGAGCCGACCCGTTACCTGCGCCGGCCGGATCTGGATTTCGACAGCCTGCCGGAGATCTACAAAATCTACATTTCCGTGCCCAAAGAGGAAGAAGGGCGGCTGCAGAATCTCGATCTGCTCGGTCATATCCGCTTTGAGCCGTCCTACCTGACGTACCAGCACGATGAGAAGGATCGCGGCATCCGCGATCTCGTGCGGCGGATGGGCGGCCGCGTTGAGGACGTCGTTGTCTTCGGTGACGGCGAAAACGACATGGTGATGTTCCGCCCCGAATGGACCTCGATTGCGATGGGCGGCGGCTGGCCGGCGCTGCGGGAGCAGGCCGACTACGTTACCGATGCGGCCGGGGACGACGGCATCCGCAATGCCTGCCGGCACTTCGGCTGGATCTGACAGGCGTCAAAGGAGGAACTTTTCATGGACAGCGAACTGCTGACTTTTCTCACCGATCACGCGGCGCAGCGGCCGGTTTCCTTTCATATGCCCGGGCACAAGGGTGCGGACTTTTTCCGCCGCTGCGGGTACGGCGCTTTTCTCGATCGTCTGATTGACTGCGACATCACCGAGATCCCGGGCGCCGACAATCTCTTTCAGGCCGAGGGCGTGATCGCCGCCGTGCAGGAGCGCTATGCGGCCCTCTACGACGCCCGCGATGCGCATCTGCTGATCAACGGCACCAGCGGCGGACTGATCGCCGCGATGCTGGCCAGCGTGCCGCCGGGCGGACGCCTGATCATGGCCCGCAACTGCCATAAATCGGTCTTCAACGGACTGCGGCTCGGCCGCATCGAACCGATCTACGCGTACCCGTCGGTGCTGCCGGAAGCCGGTATCTCCGGCGCCCTGGAAGTACAGGAAATCGCCCGCTGTCTCGACGCGCATCCGGAGGCGTCGGCTGTCCTGCTGCCGAGCCCCAACTACTACGGTATCTGCAGCGACACTGCCGCCATCGCCGAGCTCTGCCACCGGCATGACTGCACCCTGATCGTCGATCAGGCCCACGGCGCGCATCTGCATTTCTTTCACAAATTCGGCGTCGATCCGTCACTGCCGCCGTCGGCCGAGCAGAGCGGGGCGGATCTGGTCGTCAACAGCATCCACAAGACGCTGGCTTCGCTGACGCAGAGCGCGGTACTCAATCGCTGCAGCGATCGGGTGGATCGCTACGTGCTCGAAGATCGTCTGCAGATGATCGAGAGCACCAGCCCGTCCTATCTGCTGATGGCTTTTCTGGCCGTGAACGCGGAGATTCTGGAGCAGCGCGGCCGCGAAGCGCTGACGGGCTGGAAGCGGGCGCTGGATCTCTTTTACGAGCAGGCCGGCGACATCCCCGGACTGCGGCTGATCGCGCCGGCGCGCGGCATGGATCATACCAAGATCAACCTCGACCTCAGTGCCCGCGGTCTGGATGGGGCCGCGCTCGAGCGGCAGCTGAACGCGCGCGGCATCTTTCCGGAGCTGCACAGCGGCCGCCTGCTGATGCTGATGAGCGGGATCGGCACCACGAGCGAACACGTCGAGCGTACACTGACCGCGCTGCGGGACATTGCCGCCGGTGCGGACGAAGCGGCGGAGCCGCCGGCTGCAGCTTCTTTTCCGCTGCCGTCGGCCTCCGCACCGGAAAACCGTCCGGCGATGCTGACGCCGCCGCAGCGGCAGACCTGGGCCGCCCTCGAGGAAGCCGCCGGCCGCATCAGTGCCGCCTGCGTGATTCCCTATCCGCCGGGCATTCCCATCCTCTGTCCCGGCGAGACGGTCACCGCAGAGGTCATCGCGCACTGTCTGCGGCTGCGCCGCACCGGTGAAAACGTCATCGGCATCAACGACCGCGGTGAAATCCTTGTCGGCTGCGATGACAGCGGGGTGCAGCCGCCCGCGATGTGAAATTTCACCGCATCTTCACCGGATTTTTAAGTTTGTTTTACGTTTTTTCTGTACAATAAGAGCATTATGAGCGAATCACAGTCCCTGTCGACAACTTCAAAGAAGCGCATTCTCTGGCTCGACATCCTCAGAGGGCTGATGCTTTTTTTGTCGTCTATGGTCACTGCACGTGGTCGAAGACCGGCATTAATGTTGTTTACGCCTTTCATATGCCCGCCTTTTTTATCATTTCGGGCATGGCGTCTGCCTGCGGACGCCCGCAGGAGCCGGGCGTGTTTCTGCGCCGCAAGGTCTGCGGCCTGCTGCTGCCGTATTTTTTCCTCAATCTTTATGCGGCGCCGCTGCGCAAGTGGCTGGAATATCTCGGCGAAAACAATGCGCAGAACACCTGGGATCTGCTGCGCGGGGTCCTGATCTCCAATGCCGACAGCGGCTGGAAGATGGCTTCCAATACGACCTGGTTTCTGCCCTGCCTCTTCCTCACCTGCGTCATCTTTTATTTCCTCCGGCGGCTTTCGCGCAGTGAAGGCATGCTGATCCTGATGACGGCGGCCGTCACGGCGGCGGCTGCGGTGCTGGGCGTGACGCATGGCGGCGGGGGCATCTGGCACTGGAAGCCGGCGGTGATGGCGCTGCCGTTTTACCTGGCCGGCTACCTCTTCATCCGCCATCTGCCGCAGATCGAGGCGGCGTTCCGCGGCCGCAGAGCCGCACTGGCCGCGGCTGCCGCGGCCGCTCTGCTGCTGGCCGGTTATTTCTGCGGCCAGGCCAATGGCTTTGTTTCGATGATCCGCAATCAGTACCATAATCTGTTCCTCTACTATGCGTCGGCGCTGGCGACCAGTTTTGCGATCACGCTGCTCGTCATGGCCGCTTCCCGCAGCGAAGCGTTCCGGCGCGCGATGAAGCCGGCGGAACGAATCGGCCGGCGCACGCTGCCGTACATCGCCGTGCACGTACCGATCATGAAGCTGATCAAGTATTATTTCGGCATCTACGAAGGCTGCAGCGAGTGGATCATCGTCCTGCTGTCGGTGAGCCTCTATTTCGGCCTGCTGCCGCTCGCGGATCTGCTGCAGAAAGTGATCCCGACTTCACTGCCGTCGCTGCCCTCGCGGCAGCAGCTGGCGGCGCGTGCGGGCACTGCGACCGACGCCGCGTCACTCCGTCCGCAGGCTGTTTGCCCAGTCCTCCTCCGCCCGCCCGGCCCGGGCTCGCCTTGCAATTTACACGCGGGCCATTATAATAAAAGAAACGGCGTCAAAGCGGCCGCAGACAGGGATGCTGCCGGCGGCTGACGCCGGGGAGACGACCTATGTACAAAACGATTGGCATTATCGGGGGAATGGGGCCGGCCGCGACCGTCGATCTCTTCGATCGCATCGTTCGTCTGACCGCTGCCGCGGACGACCAGCATCACATTCCGATTCTGATTGACAACAACACCCGCATTCCCGACCGCACCAGAGCAATCATTGCCGACGAAGACAGTCCGCTGCCGGAAATTCTCCGCAGCGGCAGGCGTCTGCTCGCGGCGGGGGCGGATTTTCTTATTATGCCCTGCAATACCGCGCACTACTATTTTGACGAGATCACCGCTGCCCTCGGCGCACCGCTGCTCAACATGCTGCAGCTGACCGCGGAGCGGCTGCGGCGGGATCACGTGCGCCGGGCGGCTGTTCTGGCCACCGACGGAACCCTGGCGACCGGCATCTACGAACAGGCACTGGAAGCGGCGGGGGTGGAGGCCATGCGCCCGACCGCGGCGGAACAGCGACAGATCATGTCGCTGATTTACGATTACGTCAAGAGCGGTATTCTCGATCGCGGGCGGCTGCCGGAAACCGGGACCAGAGCGGTTGCCGCGGCGCTGCGGGAGCGCGGCGCCGAACGGCTGATCCTCGGCTGCACCGAACTGCCGCCGGCCTTTCACGCCATGGAGATGGAAGTCGGCTGCGTCGATCCGACCCGACTGCTGGCGGAAGCGGCCATCCGCACGGCCGGCGCCGAAGTCCGCGCGGACGAACCGTGCCCGCGGTGATCTCGAGCGGTTTCCGCAGCCCCTTTTCCGCGTTTAGTTTCCAATCTTCCCGCTCTGCAGCCTGAGGCACCGCCTCAGGCTCCTTTGGCCAGGCACAGCGGCGAGAAGATGAAATAGATCAGGCAGACGATCAGGCAGCCGACGACGGCCCAGATTTTCCCCTGCTTCCACGGCGTCATCTCGACCACATCCGCATCCGGCATTTCCCAGGCCTCGGCGCGCGGCCGCACCTTGATGAGAATCCAGTAGATCAGGCATTCGATGCAGAACAGTCCGAAGACGACATAGAGGTAGTGGATATGCTGGAAAAAGGGAATGAATTTGCTGGCACCGTAGAGAACGATGTGCAGCGGTACAATGATTTTGGGTGCCAGCGAAGTCGCATATCTGCTGAAGAGGCCGAACAGCACCGCGGTCAGAATCGGCATCGAGAAAAAGCCCCAGCATTCGTTGATGAAGTTCATGATGCCGGTGCTGAAAAATTCTACAAACGGGGAGATGGCGATCGCCGCCAGCCCGACGATGGTACCGAACACTTTGCCGACGTGAACGACCTTTTCGGCGGAAGCGTTTTTGCCGACGGTATCCTGGTAGATATTCAGCGTAAAGATGGTCGACGCCGAATTCAGCACTGAATTGAACGAAGAAAGCACGGCACCCATCATCACCGCGGCCATAAAGCCCATCACCGGTTTCGGGATCACGCTCAGCAGCAGCTTCGGGTAGGCCTGGTCGGCAGCCAGCCCGACGGTGGCATCTACCTGTCCGTGGGCGGACAGCAGCTGATAGGCGATGACACCCGGCAGGACGATGATGAAGATGTCGAGGCATTTGAAGAATCCGGCCCAGACGGCGCCCTTCTGGCTTTCGGCGAGGCTGCGCGCACCCAGCGAGCGCTGGATGATCGACTGGTTGGTGGCCCAGTAGAAGAGATTGTTGACAAACATGCCGGTGAAGAGAATCGGCCAGGGAATGCGCGGCGGCATGGCATCGGGCGGATCCCAGGCAGTCATCTTTTCCGGCGTGGCGGTGACCAGATGGTGCAGCCCGGCCGCGAAACCGCCGCCGTCCAGTTTCCCGAGGGCAAAGATACCGAGAATCGGAACCAGAAAACCGCCGAGGATGAGCCCGACGCCGTTGATGGTATCCGAGTAAGCGATGGCCTTGAGGCCGCCGAAGACGGCATAGCAGAGCCCGATCACGCCGGTGATCGCGCACATGATGACGATGGCGCCGAAATAGCTGATGTGCAGCATGCCGGTGATATTGAACATAGCCTGCAGAGCGACGGCGCCGGAATAGAGAATCACCGGCAGCATCGTGAAGACATAGGCGATCAGAAACATGACCGAGAAAATCCGCATCGTGGCCTTGTCGTAGCGCATTTCGAAAAACTGCGGCAGGGTGGCGATGCCGCCCTTGAGAAAGCGCGGCAGCAGGAAGAAGGCGAGGATGATCAGCGCGAAGGCCGAGGTCGCCTCCCAGGCGATCGGGCTCATATCGCCGGCAAAGCTCTGGCCGTTGGTGCCGACCAGCTGCTCGGCGGAGAGGTTGGTCATCATCAGTGAGCCGGCGATGACAATGCCGGGCAGGTCGCGTCCGGCAAGAAAATAGCCGTCTTTGCTGCCGAGATCTTCACTGCGCGTTTTGCGCCAGGAAAGCAGGGCGACAAAGGCGGTAAAACCAACGAGTTCGATGAATAAAAGTATCATAAAACAACTCCTTGCAGCATTGCATTGTTACAGGTGATGAATGGTGCGACGGGCGCTTTGCGGTCCATGAGACCGCGGTCGGTGAGACGGATGCCGTCAGCGGGATTTCTCCTGTGCGGCAACGTCGACCCAGGTGCTTCCCCGCCGGGCAGATTCCAGGCATTTGTCAACCCATTTGACGCCGCGGACGCCGGCCCGGATATCCGGGTACCAGAAATCGTCGTCGGACGCGGGTTCGACGCCGGTGACGGCGGCCGCAAAGCGGCGGTAGAGATTGGCCCAGGCGTCGTTCAGACCCTCTGGGTGGCAGGGTGCGAGGCGGTCTTCGCTGCGCGCCGCCGCATCGAGATAGGGCATGCCGCGATAGAGAATCTGCTCCGGCCGGCCGTCGACTTCATAGCGCAGCTGATCGGGGCAGGCGTCGTTCCATTCCAGAGAAGCCTTTTCACCGATGAGACGCACCTGGTGGTGGTGCCGGGCGCCGCTGTTGACGGAACTGGCCCAGCAGTAGGCCTGGGCGTCGGCGGCAACCGACGCGGACGCCGCCAGATCCATGATGACGAAGGCGTTGTCTTCCAGTCTGCGGCCGGGCACGAACGAACGCGTCGTGCACAGCAGACGGCGGATTCTAAAATCGGGAATCATGGCCTCGGTCAGATAGAGCGGGTGGGTGCCGACGTCACCGAGTATGAAAGAGGAGCCGGCCTGTTCCGGCCTGCTGCGCCAGGGAACGGCGCGGTGATCCCGCTCGTCGGCGCGGCTGTCGCCGCCGTGCGCGAAGCTCATGTTGATGAGGCGGATGCGGCCGAGCCGGCCGCTGCGAACCATCTGCCGCGCCTGCTGAATCATCGGGTGGCAGGCGTAACCGTAGGCAGCGACTGCGACACACTGCCTGCGCTCGGCCAGCGCCGCCAGCTCCTCGGCCTCGGCGACGGAGCAGCAGAGCGGTTTTTCGCAGACGACATGGAGTCCGGCTTCGAGAGCGGCTCGACAGGCCTCATAATGGAAGGCGTTGGGGGTCGCAATGGAAACCGCCTCAATGCCGTCTGCGCGCCTGGCTTCGGCGGCAAGCATATCGGGAACATCGGCATAGCAGCGTGCCGGGTCCAGACCCAGTCTGCGGCCGAAGTCCCGACATCGCTGCGGGTCGTGACTGAAGACCCCGGCAAGAAGCTGAAAGTTATCGTCACGCCGGGCCGCAGCCCGGTGTACGGCGCCGATCTGGCTGCCTTCTCCACCGCCGATCATCGCCCAGCGAATACTGTGATCGGCGATTCTGAAACCATCTAGCATAGCATCCCCCCCTGTTCGGTGCGCCGGCATCGCGGCGGATTTGTAAAAAAATACCTTAAAACATATTATAGCAGAGAAAGAATTGTTTACAAGTGTTATAATACTGTTACAATGTAAAGTAAAGCTTTGCGGGGTGCTGCCCGGCGCATTGACCAGAGGGGCGGCAGCCTGCTGCATAAACGGGCGGACCTCATACCCGGGAGGAGGGAACATGCTGCATATCGGTTTGATCGGCTGCGGCCGGATGGGAAGGGATCATGTGAAACGCGTGACAGAGCGCACGGCGGATGCGGAAATCGCGGCGGTGGCGGATGTGGATGCCGAGCGGCGGAAACAGGCGGCTGCTCTCTGCGGCGCACGCATGTACAGCGATCCGCTGGCACTGATCGATGACGATCGGGTCGAGGCGGTGATGGTGGTTTCGCCCGGCGCAGCGCATGAAGAGCCCATTCTTCGCGCCGTGCGGCGCGGCAAGCCGGTCTTTTCCGAAAAGCCGCTGGCGACGACGGCGGCAGCCTGCCGCCGCATTGCGGAAGCGGAAATGGAGGGCGGACGGCATCTCGTGCAGGTCGGTTTCATGCGGCGCTTTGACCGCGGCTGCCGCCAGATGAAGAAAGAGCTGGATTCCGGCGCCTATGGCGCGCCGCTTCTGCTCCACTGCACCCATCGCAATGCCTATGTCCTCGACGACTACACGACGCCGATGGCGGTCTATGATACCGCCATCCACGAAATCGACTGTCTGCACTGGCTGCTCGATGACACCTGGGAATCGGTACAGGTGATTCTGCCGCGCCGCAGCCGACTGGCCAGGGAAGGGCTGCAGGATCCGCAGCTGATGATTCTGCGTTCCCGCGGCGGCGTAGTCGTGGGGCTCGAGGTATTCGTCACCTGCCGCTTCGGCTATGACATCAACTGCGAGATCGTCTGTGAAGAAGGCAGCCTCACCATGCCGCAGCCGGCGGCGCCGCTCATCAAGCATGCGGCGAAGATTGAGCGGGAACTGGAGACCGATTTCTTCAATCGCTTCCTCGATGCCTACGATGTGGAAATCAATGAGTGGGTGCGGGGCGCGCAGGCCGGCCGCGTCGACGGACCCACGGCCTGGGATGGCTATATGGCGGCGGTGACGGCAGATGCACTGGTAAAGGCGCAGCGCAGCGGCGTCAGCGAAACCGTAGCCGCAGCCGAGACCCCGGCCTTTTACCGCCCGGCGCAGCAGAGCCGGTAAGGGAGCAGGCTGCAGGCCGCGGCAGCCGCTAAGAGGGCCGGACGCAGCGGCCGTTCGCAGCGTTTTTTCTGCAGCCGATTGTGTCAGACACACGGCTGTGTGGTATCTGTACAGAAAGCCTGTATCTGTGCCGCGGATTCTGACCGGGCCGGATCCATTCATGCCTGCGGGCACAGCGCCCGCCGAGAAAGGAACACGACATGAAAGAAGTCAAATCGCCGAAGAGGCCGCTGGCCTATTACTATATCATTGCTCTGGTGCTGCTCCTGCTGTTCAATTTTCTGGTCGCGCCGAGCATTTCGCAGAAAAAGGTCACCGAAGTCAACTACAGCACCTTTATGCACATGATCGAGGATCGCGACGTCGGCAAGGTAGAGATCACCGATACCGAGATCACCTTCACCAGCAAGGATGAGAGCAGGATCTACAAGACCGGGGTCATGAATGACCCGGAACTGATCGATCGCCTCTATCAGTCCGGCGCCAAATTTACCAGGGAAATTGAGACTACGATGTCGCCCGGCCTGACTATTTTCCTCTCCTTCATTCTGCCGGTGCTGATTTTCATCATCCTCGGCGAGTATCTGCGGCGCAAGATGATGCAGTCGGCCGGCGGCAAGGGCGCGATGTCCTTCGGCATGGGGAAGTCGAACGCCCGGGTCTACGTGCAGTCGACCGGCGGGATCCGCTTCAGCGATGTCGCCGGCGAGGACGAAGCCAAGGAAAGCCTGCAGGAAATCGTCGAATATCTGCACGATCCGTCCAAATACGAGGAGATCGGCGCGGCCATGCCCAAGGGCATTCTCCTTGTCGGACCGCCTGGAACCGGCAAGACGATGCTGGCCAAAGCCGTGGCCGGCGAGTCCCAGGTGCCGTTCTTTTCGATTTCCGGTTCGGAGTTCGTCGAGATGTTCGTCGGCATGGGCGCTTCCAAGGTACGCGACCTGTTCAAGCAGGCCAAGGAGAAAGCTCCCTGCATCGTCTTTATCGACGAGATCGACACCATCGGCAAGAAGCGCGACGGGCAGATTTCCGCCAACGACGAGCGCGAACAGACGCTGAACCAGCTTCTGACCGAGATGGACGGTTTTGAGAACAACAACGGCGTCATCATTCTCGCCGCCACCAATCGTCCCGAATCCCTCGATCCGGCGCTGACGCGGCCGGGACGCTTTGACCGCCGCGTGCCGGTGGAGCTGCCCGATCTCAAGGGCAGAGAGGAGATCCTCAAGGTGCACGCGAAGAAGATCCGCCTCGCCGACGACGTTGATTTCAGCGTCATCGCGCGCATGGCCGCCGGCACCTCCGGCGCCGAGCTCGCCAACATCGTCAACGAGAGTGCACTGCGGGCGGTGCGCGACGGCCGCCGCGAGGTGACCGAGGCCGATCTCGAGGAGAGCATTGAGGTGGTCATCGCCGGATATCAGAAAAAGAACGCCATTCTCTCCGACGACGAGAAAAAGGTGGTCGCCTATCACGAAATCGGTCATGCGCTGGTGGCCGCGCGGCAGACGCATTCGGCGCCGGTGCAGAAAATCACGATCATTCCCCGCACCTCCGGAGCGCTGGGCTACACCATGCAGGTGGAACAGAATGACAAGAGTCTGCTGACGCGGGAAGAACTGGAAAACAAGATTGCCACGCTGACCGGCGGCAGGGCGGCGGAAGAGGAGGCCTTCGGCGAAATCACGACCGGCGCTTCCAACGATATTGAACAGGCCACCAAGCTGGCGCGTGCGATGATCACCCGCTACGGCATGAACGAGGAGTTTGACATGGTGGCGATGGAGACGGTTACCAATCAGTATCTGGGCGGCGATACGTCGCTGGCCTGCTCGGCGGAAACGCAGAACGAAATCGATCGCAAAGTCATCGACCTGGTCAAAGCGCAGCACGCCCGGGCGCGGAGCATTCTCGCCGCCAACCGCGATCTGATGCGCCGCCTGGCGGACTTCCTCTACAAGAAGGAGACAATAACCGGCGAGGAGTTCATGGAGATCCTGAACGAGGAGGATCGCAAGGCCGCGGCCGCTCAGTCGCAGACAGAAACGAAAAAAGGAGGCAGCAGAAAATGAAACATCGTTCGCAGCTCGCCCGGACGCAGCTGATCCTCGGCATCCTCATGGTGGTTCTGGGAATTGCCGCGCTGATCCGGCCGCTTTCCCTGCTGACCGGCTTTGTCATCGCCTGCGGCATCATGGCGATCATTCTCGGCATTTTCGATATTGTCTTCTATATCCGTGCCGAGCGCTTTTCCGGTGCGGGGCCGCTGACGGCGGTCATCACCGGTGTTCTCAGCATCATGGTCGGCGTTATGCTGCTGATTTTCCCCGACGCCGGCAGAATGGTTCTGTGCGTGCTCTTCCCGATCTGGTTCATTGCCCACAGTGCGGCGCAGCTGGCGCAGGCGGATATCCTGCGCCTGACGAGCGCCCGCGGATACTATCTGCTTTCCGTCATCACCGCCATCATCGGTATTATACTCGGATTTCTGCTGCTTCTGCAGCCGCTGCTCTCCGGCGTGGCGCTGGGCTGGATGATCGGGCTCTATCTGATCCTTCTCGGCGCTGCCGGCATCGTGCTCTCCTTCAGCCGGCACAATCTCTGAACGGATGACCCTGCAGGCGGGGGCCGCCGGGATCGGCACCGGAACAAGCGCTGCCGCACGACGGACCGGGGGCATGAAACGGCCGTCCGGTGAAAGGCCGGACGGCAGGGGATGCAGCAGATCGGCCTGCCGTCGCTGCGAGGCGGCAGGCACATCTTTCTGCTGTTTGCATTGCTTTCGGCTTATTTCTGGCGGGCCAGCAGGCGCATCGAATTGAGAATGCAGAGGACGGCTACGCCGACGTCGGCGAAGACGGCCGCCCACATCGTGGCGATGCCGACGGTCGCCAGAATCAGAATGAGCACTTTGATGACCAGCGCAAAGACGATGTTCTGCCGGGCGATGGCGATGGTGCGGCGGGCGATGCGCATGACCAGCGGAATGCGTTCGAGGTCGTCATCCATGATCACCACGTCGGCCGCTTCGATGGCGGCATCGGAACCGAGCGAACCCATCGCGATGCCGACATCGGCACGCATCAGCACCGGGGCGTCGTTGATGCCGTCGCCGATGAAGGCGAGATATCCGCGCCCGCGGCTGTGTTCCTCTTCGCGCAGCAGTTCCTCCACGGCCGCGACTTTGTCGCCGGGCAGCAGTTCGGCACGGACCTGATCTACGCCGAGGCGGCTGCCGACGGCTTCGGCGGCCTGACGGCGATCGCCGGACAGCATGATGAACCGTTCGACCCCCTCTTTTTTCATGTCGGCGATGGCTCGCTGCGCCTCCGGCTTGACCTGGTCGGAGATCAGGATGGCACCGAGAAAGCGGCTGTCGGCAGCTACATAGACAATGGTAGAGGCCGGGTCCTCGGCGGTTTCAAAGTCGATGCCGCGTTCGCGCAGCAGCGCGGCGCTGCCGACGAGAAGGACGGTTTCCGCGGCCGTCGTTTCACTGCGCGCGGGCGGAGCTGTTTCGCCGGCTGCCGCAGCGAGGCCCGCCTGCAGGGCTGTCTCTCCGGCCGCGGCGGCTTTCCCCGCGGCAGGTGCGGTCTGCACGACGGCGAGCAGGCCCCGGCCGCTGAGGCTGGTGACGTCGCGGACGACGGCGGGCAGGGCGTCCGCCCCGTCCGCACAGCCGCCGGATCCGGCTTTCGCGAGCGCGGCCTGCGGCTGCAGACCGCGGGCCGTGCAGGCTTCGCGGATGGAGGCGGCGATCGGATGCGTCGACATTCCTTCGGCCAGTGCGGCCGTGCGCAGCACATCTTCTTCCGTTACGCCCGCGGCGGGGAGGATGCGATTGACCGTAAAGACGCCGCGCGTCAGTGTGCCGGTCTTATCCGATACCACATCCCTGAGGCGGCCCATCAGCTCCAGATAATTGGATCCCTTGACGAGGACGCCGGCGCGGGACGCAGCGCCGATGCCGCCGAAGAACGCCAGCGGTACGGAAATCACCAGGGCACACGGACAGGAGATGACGAGGAAGGTGCAGGCGCGATAGATCCAGGTCGCCGCATCGTGCGTGAGCAGGCTGGGGATCACGGCCAGCGCGACCGCGCCGAAAACGACGATCGGCGTGTAGATGCGGGCAAAGCGGGTGATGAACGACTCGAGATGTGATTTTCGTTCCGAAGCTTCTTCGACCAGTTCGAGAATCCTGACAACGGTGGAATCTTCGTACTGCTTATCGGCGCGGATCTTCAGCAGTGTCTCTTCGTTGACGCAGCCGGAGATGACCTCGTCGCCCGCGTGCACGGAACGCGGCACCGACTCGCCGGTGAGGGCGGCGGTGTTGACGCGGCCGTCGCCTTCGAGCACGGTTCCGTCGACGGGGATCTTTTCGCCGGCGCGTACCAGCAGGATGTCACCGACGGCCACATCATCCGGCTCGATCTCTTCGAGACTGCCGTCCGGCAGCAGCCGCTCGGCGGATTCCGGGACGATTTCCATCAAATCCTTGATCGAACCGCGTGAGCGGTCGACGGCGTAGGACTGAAACCACTCTCCGATCTGGTAAAAGAGCATGACGGCGCAGGCTTCCGGATTTTCTCCGGTCGCGAAAGCGCCGACCGTCGCCAGCGTCATCAGAAAGGATTCGTCCAGCATCTGGCCGTGGACGATGCCGAGGAACGCCTTGCGGACGACGTCCCAGCCGATCAGGATATAGGGGACCAGGTAGGGGATGGCCATCAGCCAGTGGTTCTCGTGGATGGAAGCGGGCAGCCGGTCGCCGAGCAGATGTTCACCGAGGACGACGGCGGCATAGAGAATCAGGGCGATGAGAATGCGCGTTCTCTCTTTTTTCAGTTTTTTGCTCATAATGACACCTCAGTCTTCCCGGCCGCGGCGGGCGGGATCCAAGTACACTGTGTTCGCCTGCGCAGGCGGCCGCCGGGTGAGCCGGCAGGGCTGCGGGCCGCTGCTTTGACGGAGCAGGTGCGGCCGTCACGGCGGAGTTACTTTTCGATGGAAAAATCGGGTTCGACTCTGCGGCAGGCACGAATGGCCTGATCGAGAATTTCATCAAAGCGGCTGTCGTCGGCTTCGACGGTCATCTTCTGCATCATGAAATTGACGCGCCCCTTCTGCACTCCTTCGATTTTGTTGATGGCATCTTCCATTTTGGCCGCGCAGCTGGCGCAGTCGACTTCGATTTTGTAGCTCTTTTTCATGGTCTTGTTCCTTTCTTCCCGTTTGTGACCGCCGCGCCGGTTCTGCTGCCGGCGGATCGGGGGTGCTGACTACCGGTCTTCTTCGATGTGCTCCTTGCCCATGGCGATGATCGTCTTGACATGCTCATCGGCCAGGGCGTAATAGACGGCTTTGCCGTCGCGCCTGGCCTTGACCAGCTTGGCTGCCTTGAGGATCTTCAGCTGATGGGAGATGGCCGGCTGGCTCATCTCCAGATCATCGCAGATCGAAGAGACATTTTTTTCGCCCGCGTAGAGATCGTAGAGAATGCGGACCCGGGTCGAATCGGCGAAAACCTTGAACAGTTCCGCCAGGTCGATCAGTTCCTCTTCGTCGATGCGCTCTGTCTGGTGACCGAGGCTGTCCGTTTTTTTCATGCTGCGCTCCTTCCGCTGTTCGGCGTGGTTCGCTCGCCGAGTTCCCCTGTTTTTATCCCGCGGAGAGCCGGGAGCAAACAAATTCGCGTTTGTTTATATGAATATATTAGCATATATAAATGTGATGTCAACGGAAAAATGAAATTACGGTTGAACATTTTTTGCGGCGGGCGGTATAATGGGGCAGAACATGGCCGCTGCCGCTGCGTTTCCGGGGCACGGCGGCTCCGGGCCGGCCGGCGGCCGGAAGTGAGGTATGATATATGGCAAAAATGCAGCTGGAATCGCTGAAGAAGCTTTATGCGGGGCCCTTCGTGGCGATGTACCAGGCCGATTACCGCAACCGTGAGAGCGGCGGCCGCAAGCAGTATGATATGATTTCCCGCAATCTGCACCTGCAGGCGGAAACACTGGGCAGGGACCTGCCGCTCAATGCGATCGCCATGCTCGTTGTCGACCCGGTCCGGCGCCGGGTGCTGCTGACGCGTGAGTTCCGCATGCCGATCAACGATTACATGGTCTCTCTGCCGGCGGGGCTGGTCGAAGAAGGAGAAGACCCCGAGCAGGCACTGCGGCGCGAACTGCGCGAGGAAGCCGGCTTGACGGCCGACCGCATCCATCTTCTGCCGGCGACGTTTTCGAGCATCGGGCTCACCGATGAACGCGTCGCGACGGCCATCGTCACCGTACGCGGCGCGCAGCAGGAACAGCATCTGGAGGAAAACGAGGAAATCACCAGTGCCTGGTATTCCTATGAAGAAGCGCGGCGGATCGTCACCGACCCGCAGACGCGCATCGGTGCCCGCAGCGCCTTCCTGACCATGCTGTGGCTCGAGCACGAGGGTGTTTCGGTGCTCTAGACGCCCGCGGCCGGGGCGAAGCAATGCGGAAAACAGGAAAAGCAAACTCCGCACCGTGTTTGGGTGCGGAGCCTTTGCGGATGTTTCATATTGCTGTTTATATGTTCGGCGGATGCTGTTCGGCGGGCTGCCGCCGTCGGTGCGGCCCCCGCGCTGCCCGCGGCCGAACCGCGCCGCAGCAGACGTCGCTGCGGATTGCGGATCAGCGCACCGACGACAGCACCGGCTTGGTGTACCAGATCTTTTCGGCGTAGTCGCGGATGCTGCGATCGGCGGCAAAGCGCGCGGCCTTGGCGATGTTGTCGATCGACATCGTATTCCAGCGACTGCGGTCCTCGTAGTCCGCCTGCATCTGATCGTGCACCCGGCAGTAGTCCTCGAAATCGCGCAGGCACATGTAGGGGTCGGCGATGCTGTACGAGGGCTGCAGCAGGTAATCCCGCAGCTTGTTGAAATCCCTGCCGGCAAAGCCCCTGCCGATGGCATCGATGACACGGCGCAGCGTCGCATCGGTGTTGTAGAGCTGTTCGGCATGGTAGCCGTTCTGCACTTCCTGCCGCACTTCTTCTTCGTTGAGACCGAAGATGTAGATGCTGTCCGGCCCGACGGCCTCGCGGATTTCGACGTTGGCGCCGTCGAGGGTGCCGATGGTGACGGCACCGTTGATCATCATCTTCATATTGCCGGTGCCGCTGGCTTCCTTGCCGGCCAGCGAAATCTGCTCGGAGATTTCCGTCGCCGGCATCAGCATCTCCGCCATCGAGACACTGTAGTTTTCCAGAAAGACGACCTTCATCTTCTTTGAGATGACCGGATCGTTTTCGATCTCTTCCCCCAGTTTCCAGATCAGGTCGATGATCTCCTTGGCCAGATAGTAGCTCGGCGCCGCCTTGGCCGCAAAGAGATAGGTTTCGGGACGCGTCACCTTGTTCGGATTTTCCTTCAGATCCAGATAGCGGGCGATGATGCGCATCGCGTTCATCAGCTGCCGCTTGTATTCGTGCAGCCGCTTGGCCTGCACGATGAAGAGCGAGTCGGGATCGATTTCGATGCCGCGGTCGCGGCGGATGCGGTCGGCGAGCCGGGCCTTGCTGCCGCGCTTGATTTTTTCCAGCCGTTCCTGTACGCCGCTGTCGCCGCGGAAGTGGATGAAATCCTCGAGACGCTCGGGATGCAGCCGATAGTCGGGACCGATGCAGTCGTCGATCAGCGCCGCCAGCTGCGGGTTGGACTGACACAGCCAGCGGCGGTAGGCGATGCCGTTGGTGACGTTGGCAAATTTATAGGGCGTCATCAGGAAGTGATCGTGAAAGAGATCGTCCCTGAGGATGCGCGAGTGCAGCGCCGAGACGCCGTTGACGCGGTGCGAGCCGATGACCGAGAGGTTGGCCATGCGCACCTGCTTGTCGCCGAGAATCGCCATGTAGTCGATCTTGCCCTTGTCGCCGGGGAATTTTTCGTTGGCGGCAATGCGGAAGCGGCGGTCGATTTCGCAGATGATCGCGAAGATGCGCGGCATCATCGTGCGCACCAGATCGGCGTTCCATTTTTCCAGCGCTTCGGCGAGGACCGTGTGGTTGGTATAGGAAACGGTGGAAGTGATGATCTTCCAGGCATGATCCCAGTCGTAGCCGTAATCGTCGAGGAAGATGCGCATCAGTTCCGGAATCGTCAGGGCCGGGTGGGTGTCGTTGATGTGGATCACCGTTTTTTCGCCGAAGTTGCTGAGCGTGCCGAACTGGTTGTAGTGGTCGCGGACGATGTTCTGGCAGGAAGCGGAGACCATAAAGTACTGCTGCTTGAGCCGCAGCTCCTTGCCTTCCTCGATGTTGTCGGCGGGATAGAGTACCTTGGTGATCAGTTCGGCGCTGTTGTTCTTCTGCGCTGCCCGGGTAAAGTCGCCGTTGTTGAAGAGGCCCATGTCAAAGTCCTCCGAGTCGCGGGCGCGCCAGAGCCGCAGCTTGCTGACGGCCTCGCTGTCGGCGCCGGAAATGTACAGATCGTAGGGTACGGCCTCTACTTTCTGGGCATCGTCGAGGTGGTAGCGCATCCGGCCGTCTTCCCAGTACTCGCTGTAGCGTCCGTAGAAGTGGACGTAAAAGGTGTCATCTTCGTGCGGGTTGAGCCAGACGCGGCCGCCGGGAAGCCAGTTGTCCGGCAGCTCGACCTGCCAGCCGTCGACGATCTTCTGCCGGAAGAGGCCGTATTCGTAGCGCAGTGAAAAGCCGGTTGCATCATAGCCGCCGGTCGCCAGCGCGTCCATGAAGCAGGCTGCCAGCCGTCCCAGGCCGCCGTTGCCGAGACCGGCATCGGGTTCGCAGTCGTAGAGATCCTGCATGGCGATGCCCTTCTCCTGCATCAGCTCTTCCGCGAGCTGCGTTTCACCGAGGTTATAGAGATTGTTTTTCAGTGACTGGCCGACCAGAAACTCCATGCATATATAGTAGATCTTTTTGCGCCCCTGAGTGCGGTTTTCAATCTCCATGCGCCGGTCGTTGAAGGCGACGCGCTTTTCCAGCAGCTGGGTGTTGACGACGAAAGCCGTCGCCTTGTAGAGATCCTGGACATCGGCCTGCTCAAAAGTGACGTGGAGCCGATTCTTCAGGTATACTTCGATTTTTCTGCGGAAGGAGGCCGGTGTTTCGGCCTCGGCGGGGATGACGGCACCGAGTTCGGCCGCGGTTTCCGCCGCTGCGGGCGAGGCCGCGGCGGCGGCGGTCATCCGGTTCGTCTTGTTTCTTGCTGTTTTATTTTCTTTCTTCTTTGCGTTCATAGTCTTCCTTTCTTAAACGTTTCCCCGTTTCATGATTTCACACTGCCCGATACCCTGTGCGGGCGGCGGGCTGCCGTCCCGCGGGAGCTTTCCCTGCTATTCGAAGAGGCTTTCGTAGAGTTCGCGATAGATGCCGGCGGATTTCTTCCAGCCGAAATCGAGTTCGAGGTCATGCCGTACGAGAGCGCTCCAGTTGGTGCGGTCGTACCAGCGCTCGACAGCGTTCATCACCGCGTGGTACAGGCTGTCGCTGTCGTAGTCCTCGAAGACAAAGCCGCTGCCGTCGCCGAGCGTGCAGTCCTTGATCGAGTCGCGCAGCCCGCCGGTGCTGCGCACCACGGGAATATCGCCGTAGCGGCAGCCGATCATCTGGTTGAGGCCGCAGGGTTCGTTGCGCGACGGCACCAGCAGGATGTCGCCGGCCGCGTAGAGACGATGCGACAGATCGGCACTGAACTTGATGATGCAGCGGGCCTTGTCGCGGTGACGGCCCTCGAGCCCGTGGAAGAAGTCTTCGTATTCCGGATAGCCGTTGCCGAGGAGGATGAACTGCACATCGTGGCTGTCGAGGATGCCGTCGATGGTCGCCCGGATCAGATCCATGCCCTTGGCGGGCACCAGGCGGGAGATCACGGTGATCAGCGGCACATCGCGCACCGGCAGCGCCAGGCTGTCCTGCAGCTGTGCCTTGCAGATCGCTTTGCCGTTGAGATCCAGACTGGAATAATTGGCGGGAATCAGCGGGTCGACGGCCGGGTCGTAGAGGGATGTGTCGATGCCGTTGAGAATGCCGTGCAGCTTCCAGGCATTGCGGTTGATGATGTCGTGCAGTCCGCAGGCGGCCAGCGGGCTCTTCAGCTCTTCGGCGTAGGTCGGGCTGACCGTGCACAGAAGGTGGGCGCTCTCAATGCCGCCCTTGAGCAGATTAACGCCCTCGCCGAATTCGACGACGTGGTTTTCTCCTTCGGGCAGGCCGATGACTTCGCTGAGGAATTCATGCGGATAAAAGCCCTGATATTCAATGTTGTGGATGGAGAGGATCGTCTTCAGATTTTCGCGATGATAGAGCGAATTCTGATAGACCGGTACCAGCGCGGTCTGCCAGTCATTGGCGTGAATAATCTCCGGTTCAAAGCCGGTGAGTTCGACGGCGTCGAGGACGGCCCGCGAGAAGTAGGCAAAGCGCTCGCCGTCGTCGTAGTAGCCGTAGAGCCCGGGACGGCCGAAGTAGTATTCGTTGTCGATGAAATAGTAGATCACGCCCCTGTAAGCCAGTTCAAAGACGCCCATGTACTGCGAGCGCCAGGCGAGGTTGATGTAGCGGCTGCCGAGGAATGTCATGCGGGAGCGGTACTCTTCGCCGATATCCTGATAGAGCGGCAGGATGACCCGGCAGTCGATCTCCGCGCCGCTGAGACTGTTGAGTGCCCGCGGCAGTGAGCCGGAGACTTCGCCGAGCCCGCCGGTGTGGGCAAAGGGCACGCACTCGGGGCGTCGCGTAGAGAACCCGGCGAGCCGAAGCAGAAGCCTTCGGAAAATCGGTATCCTCCGCCGCGGGGGCGGCGCTGCCGGCGTCTGCGGCGGCCGGGGGCATGGCCTCCGGCTTGACGGCCGGGGCTTCCGCCTTCGGCTTGACGGCCGGGGCTTCCGCCTTCGGCTTGACGGCCGGGGCTTCCGCCTTCGGCTTGACGGCCGGAACCTCTGCCTCCGGCTGCACGACCGGCGTGCCGGATTTCTGCTTTTCGGCCGCGGCGGTGTCTGCGGCAGTCGCTTTGGCTGCTTTTGCTGTCTCGGCGGCTGTCGATTCGGTCTTTTTTATCTTCTCGGCCGGGGCTGCAGCAGTTTGATTCGTCTCTGCAGCTTTCCTCGCCGTTGTTTTTTTCGCCGTGGATTTGGCACTGCTCCGGGTTTTGGCCGCAGAGGAAGACGCCGACTTTTTCCGGGTCGTCTTTTTGGCGGCGGAAGAGGTCGACTTTTTGCGGGCGGCTGTTTTTTTCGTGCCGGAAGCGGCTGTGCTCTTTTTGGCGGCGGTTTTCTTTCGCGTCGTCCTGGCGGCGGTGGATTTTCCGGTCGTTTTCGTCTCCGCCTTTTTTGCGCTGCTGTCGGTGTCGGCCGCCGCTGCGTTCTTTTTCGCTGCGGCTGTTTTGCTCCCGGCGGCTGCAGCCGTTTTGCTGCCGGCCGCGGCTCCTGCGGAAGCGCTGTCTGCGGCCCCCGCTGCCGCTGATTCTGCTGTCGGGGTATCGGTCGTATTGTCGGTGGTCATGGTCTGCTTTTTCGTCGGTTCAGTCATACCTGCCCTCCCTGTCGGTATCGGTTTGATGTTCAGAAAATCCTGTGTTTTTGTCCTTGCGGTACGTCCCTGATTATACTACATTCGGCGATTCGGTACAACGGCTGGCGGAACCGCCGGGAGCTCCGTCTGCGGTGTCCGGCGGGATGCTTTCTGCGCGGTGCACGGAGAACGCGGCGGCCCCGCAAACAGGCGGCCCGCGGACCGGTGCGCGGCACGGCGGCACTGCTTTCGCGCGGCCGCAGGCGGCGGTGCGGAAACGTAAATTTTAGGTCATTTTTCTGTATAACGGCGCCGTTCAGTCCGATGAGGGCGATCAGCAGCCCGAGCAGGGCGGCAGGAAAGATCTGCGTGTGCCGGGTTTCGCGGCCGGGACCGGACGGCGCGTCAGGTCCGTCGGTGTATGACCGTGCGTGCCGGGTTCCGCGGACGGGGCCGCCGCCCCGGAAACGCAAATTTTCTGTAAGGAAGGGATAAACTTTCTGCCCCTCCCGCCGGCGCAATTGCAATGGCGGGCTCACTGCGTTATTATAGTTTGAAAAGACGAATTTATTGCGCTATTATAAAAAGAGAACCACCGTGCGGGAGGAAACCGAAATGGCAGTTGTCAGCAAGCAGATCACAGGCGGTATCGCGGAACATAAATACCTGTTTCATAAGGGCCGTAATCATCGCAGCTATGAACTTTTCGGCGCCCACCGCGCCGGCGGCAGCGTGCGCGACGGCTATCTGTTCCGCGTCTGGGCCCCGCGGGCGGCGGCGGTGTCGGTGGTCGGCAGTTTCAATGACTGGGATCCGCAGGCTGATCCGATGCGGCAGCTGGACGACGACACCAGCATCTGGGAACTGACCTGCAGTGCCGCGCGGGAGGGGGATCTCTACAAATTTGCGGTGCGCACCGACGACGGCCGGCTGCTCTACAAGGCGGATCCGTATGCGTTCTGTTCCGAGCGCGCCGGCGAGGCAGCCGAGGACAGTCAGAAAGCCTCGATTCTCTATGATCTTTCGCGGCCCTTTGACTGGCACGATGACCGCTGGCTGCGCAGCCGCGACAGCCGCAATCCCTATGAAGCGCCGATGAACATCTACGAGGTGCATCTCGGCTCCTGGAAGCGCGATGCCGACGGTGCGCCGCTGAATTATCGCGAACTGGCGGATCAGCTCATCCCCTATGCCGCCGACATGGGGTATACGCATCTGGAGCTGCTGCCGGTGATGGAGCACCCGTATGACGGGTCCTGGGGCTACCAGATCACCGGATATTACAGCGTAACGTCGCGTTACGGCGATCCCGCTGACTTCAAATATCTGATCAATACGGCCCATGCCCGCGGCCTCGGCGTCATTCTCGACTGGGTGCCGGCGCATTTCCCCAAGGACGAATACGGTCTGGTGGAATTCGACGGCTATCCGCTCTACGAATACACCGATCCTCTGAAGATGGAGCACAAGGGCTGGGGCACGCGTGCTTTCGACTTCGGCCGCCCCGAGGTCGTCAGTTTTCTGGTCTCCAACGCCTTTTTTTACTGCGAGGAGTACCATGCCGACGGCCTGCGGGTCGATGCGGTGGCGGCGATGCTGTATCTGAACTATGATCGGCAGGACGGGGAATGGACGCCCAACGATGAGGGCGGCATCGAGAACAAGGAAGCGACAAAGTTCCTCCAGACCGTCAACGAGCACGTGCTGCGGCACCACCCCGGTGTGCTGATGATCGCCGAGGAATCGACGGCCTGGCCGAATGTGACCAAGCCGCCGAAAGTCGGCGGACTCGGCTTTAATTTCAAATGGAACATGGGATGGATGAACGACGTCCTTGAGTATTTCTCCACGGATCCTCTTTTTCGCCGCGGCATCCATAACAAGCTGACCTTCGCGATCACTTACGCTTACAGCGAGAATTACATTCTGCCGATCTCCCACGATGAAGTGGTGCACGGCAAGCATTCGCTGCTCGACAAGATGCCGGGCGAATACGAAGATAAATTTGCCGGCATGCGCAGTTTCCTCGTCTATATGATGACGCATCCGGGCAAGAAGCTGCTCTTTATGGGGCAGGAATTCGGCCATTTCGCCGAGTGGAACGAAAAGAAAGAGCTGGACTGGATGCTGCTGGACTACGAACAGCATCAGAAACTGCGGGACTTTGTCCGGGAACTCAATCAGTACTATCTGCAGACTCCGGCGCTCTGGCGGCGCGACGATTCCTTCGACGGCTTTCAGTGGATCGATGCCGACAACGCCGACGACAATGTCTATACCTATCTCCGCACCGAGCGCGGCGTGCGCTATGACGCGCTGCTGGTTGCTCTCAACCTCTCCGGTCGAGACATCGAGCAGTACGACATCGGCGTGCCCGCGGCAGCCTCCTATACCCTCGTCATCGATACCGACCGCGTGCGCGCGGGCGGCAGGGGGCTGCGGCGGAAGAAGAACTATCAGGTGAAGAAGGGCAGCTGCAATGGATTTGCGCAGCATGTGACCATCAGGCTGCCGAAACTTTCAGCTGTCATACTCGAAATGAGGTGAACCAATGATCGAGAAAAAGCAATGCGTTGCGATGCTGCTGGCGGGCGGCCAGGGAAGCCGGCTGGCGCCGCTGACCCGCGACATCGCCAAACCGGCCGTACCGTTTGGGGCCCGCTACCGGATCATCGATTTTTCCCTTTCCAACTGTGTCAATTCCGGCATCGACACGGTGGGAGTGCTGACGCAGTACCAGCCGATGGAATTGAATGAATACCTCGGCATGGGGGCGCCGTGGGATCTGGATCTGCGCTTTGGCGGCCTGCATGTGCTGCCGCCGTACCAGGACTCCAAGGGAGGCGACTGGTTCAAGGGCACGGCCAATGCCATCTATCAGAATCTGGACTTTATCAAGCGCTTTGATCCCGAATATGTGCTGATTCTCTCCGGCGATCACATCTACAAGATGGATTATTCGCTGATGCTGCAGGAACATATCGCCAATGAGGCGGACTGCACGATCGCCGTGATCGATGTCGATCCCGAAGAAGCGTCGCGGTTCGGCATCATGACCACCGATGCGGAGGGACGAATCACGGAGTTCGAGGAAAAGCCGGCGCAGCCGAAGAGCACGCAGGCTTCGATGGGCGTCTATATTTTCACCACCGAGGCGCTGATCAAGTACCTCGTGGCCGACGAAGAGAATGCCGATTCGAGCAATGACTTCGGCAAGAACATCATCCCCGGCATGCTGGGGGACGGCTGCCGCATGTTCGCCTATCTCTACAAGGGATACTGGCGGGACGTCGGCACGCTGGATTCGTTCTGGGCGGCCAACATGGACGTCCTCGGCGAGATGCCGGAGCTGTGGCTCAACGATCCCGGCTGGCGCATCTACTACCGCCACTCCTTCAACCATCCGCAGTATCTCGGTCAGCATGCGCGGATCACCAATTCGATCTGCGGTGACGGCAACGAGATCGACAGCCGCATCGACCATTCGGTGATCTTCAACAACGTCATCGTCGAAGAGGGGGCGGAGATCCGCGACAGCATCATCATGAGCGACTGCGTCATCCAGAAGGGCGCGCGGGTAGAGTACGCGATCGTTGACCGCGGCACCGTGATCGGCACGGCCGCCGAAGTCGGCGGCAGCCGCGAGCGGGGCGCACTGACGGTGGTGAGCCGCGGGCTCTCGCTCGACGGCGGGCAGCAGATTGCCCCCGGCACCATCTACACGGGAACGGAACGATAGGGGAGGAGGTACGAAATGAGTGCAGCAGCATTGATCTTTGCGGATTCCTTTGACGTTGACCTGGATACACTGACGGAAAAGCGAACCCTCGCGGCGGTTCCGTTCGGGGCCCGTTACCGCGTCATCGATTTTATGATTTCCAGTCTTGTCAACTCCGGCGTCAAGAATATCGGCATCGTAACCACGCAGAAATACCACAGTCTGATGAACCACGTCCGCGCCGGCGCGGCCTGGGATCTGGACCGCAAGAGGTCCGGCGTCACCTTCCTGCCGCCCTATTCGACCGGCAGCCGGCACAGCGTATTTGAAAACCGCCTTGAGGCGATGCAGAACAATCTGACCTATCTGCGTCAGATCAGCGATGAGTATGTAATTTTTACGGCCTGCAACTACGTCGGCAACGTGGATTTCCATCGCATGTACGAGGCGCATGTGCAGAGCCGCGCGGACATCACCGGCCTCTACACCAACAAGCCGGTCAATAAGCAGGCGATCCTGCCGGTGACCGAATACAGCATTGCCGAAGACGGCACCGTCCGGGACGTGCGCATTGAAACGGGACATGAGCCGGGCATGAAGATCGCGGCCAACACCTACATCGTCGATCGGCAGCTGCTGCTCGGCGAGCTGGAAGCATCGTATCGGGCGGGAAAGAAGAGCTTCCGCCGCGATGTCCTGATGCCGCTCGTCAACAAGGGCAGCGTGCGAGGGTATGAAGCGCAGGAAACGCTGCTCTTTCTCGACGACACGTCCTGCTATTTGAAGAGCAATCTCGATCTTCTGCGGCGGGAAATCCGCGATGAAATTTTCCATAAGGAAGGCAGCCCGATCGTGACCAGGGTCAAGGACAGCGCACCGACGCGCTACGGCGCCGAAGCCAAAGCGGTCAATTCGCTGATCGCCGACGGCGCGATCATCGAGGGGGAAGTGCGCAATTCGATCATCTTCCGCGGCGTGCGCATCAAGAAGGGCGCAGTGGTGGAAAATTCGGTCGTCCTTCAGGATACCACGGTCGGCGAATACGCCCGGCTCAATTACGCAGTGCTCGACAAGAATGCCTTCATCAACGACGGACGGATGCTGTCGGGCTACATCACCCATCCGTTCTACGTCGGGCATCACGTGATTATCTAGAGGCTGTCGGAACCGGGAAGGGTGCGGGTTCCGCACTCTTCCCGCAGTGCAGGGGGAATGACAGCGGGGAAAAAGACAGCACAGGAGAAATAGTGAGCGAAAGAAAAGTACTGATATTATTCGATCCGGCGGATTCGACGTACAAAGAACCGACCGGGGCGGTTCGTTCGGGGAGCATGATGCATTTCCGCCTGCGGATCAGCGAGGATATTGTCGTGGTGGATCCCTACATGGTGGTCAAGTACGACCGCCATGAGAAGCCGGCCGTCTACCATCTGGAAAAGACGCTGGCGGACGGACACCTGCCGGGCTACGTGGATTATGAGGTCTATTTTGAAATCGTCGACAGCGGACTCTACTGGTACGAGTTTGACGTGCACACCGATCTCGGCCTTTTGCGCGTCGGGCGCTCGGAGGAGGACGGCAAAGCGCTGATCTGCGACAATCCGCTGATGTTCCAGCAGACCGTCTTCCGCCGGCAGTACGAGGAGCCGGAGTGGATTTACGGCGGCGTCTTTTATCATATTTTCGTCGACCGCTTCTACCACACCGGACCGCGGGTGGAACTGCCCGGCAAGGTGACGCGGGACGACTGGGGCGGGACGCCCGAATACCGGGCGCAGAACGGCCGCATTCTCAACAACGATTTCTTCGGCGGCAATCTCAACGGCATCCGCGCCAAGCTGGATTATCTCGAGGATCTGGGCGTCACCTGTCTCTATCTGAGCCCGATCTTCGAAGCGTACTCGAACCACAAATACGACACCGCCGATTACCTGCACATCGACCCGATGTTCGGCACCGAGGAGGACCTGCGGGCGCTCTGCCGCGAGGCCGGGGCGCGCGGCATGCACGTCATTCTCGACGGCGTCTTTGCCCACACCGGCTCTGATTCGATCTACTTTGACAAGGAGCAGCACTACGGCGGCAGCGGCGCCTGGAATAATCCGTCGTCGCCCTACCGGGACTGGTATTTTATCCGCGACGACGGCAGCTACGACTGCTGGTGGGGCATCGATACGCTGCCAAAGCTGAACAAGGACGCGCCGGGCTACCGCGCGTTTCTGATGGGGCAGGACGGTCCGCTGCGGCACTGGCTGCGCGCCGGCGTCGACGGCTGGCGCCTCGATGTGGCCGATGAACTGCCTTCTTCGTTCCTTCACGAGCTGGCGGCGACGGTCAAGGACGAGAAGCCGGATGCACTGCTGATCGGTGAGGTCTGGGAGGACGCGTCCAACAAAGTCGCCTACGACGAACGCAAGAACTACTTTGAGGGCGACAAGCTGGACTCGGTGATGGATTACCCGCTCAAGGATGCGATCATCGCTTTCCTCCGCGAGGGCGACGCCCACCGCCTGGCGATCACGGTGGAGACGATCATGAGCAACTATCCCGCCTGGGCGGTCGATGCGCTGATGAACAGCCTCGGCACGCACGATACGGAGCGCATCCTCACGGCGCTGGCCGGTCAGCCGCTGGGCGATGCGACGCGGGAACAGCAGGCACAGATGCGGCTTTCGGCGGCGGAGCGGGAGCGCGGCCGGGTACTGCTGCAGCAGGCCGTGCTGCTGCAGATGACACTGCCGGGCGTGCCCTGCATCTATTACGGCGACGAAGCGCTGATGGAGGGATACAAAGACCCGTTCAACCGTCGCTGCTATCCGTGGGGCGAGGAGGATCAGGGCATGATCGCCTGGTACCGCAGCCTGATCCACATTCGCCGCACGCACATCGTCTACCGCCGCGGCGGCTACCGCACGCTGGCCGGTGAGGCGGGATTCTACGCCTTTGAGCGCTATGAGGAGCATGCCGGCAGTATGGTGACCGCGATCAACCGCGGCGAGCAGCCGGTGACGCTGCATCTGCGCGGCTGCTGGATCGACCTTCTGACCGGCCGCGAAGAAGAAGACGATATCACTCTCGAGCCGGGGGCCATGCGGCTTCTGGAGGAACAGTGGAGGTTCTGAGATGAGCTATAGAGATGAATATGAAAAGTGGCTGCAGGCGGATGCGGTGGACGAGGCGACCCGACGGGAACTGCGGGACATCGCCGGGGATGAGGAGCAGATCGAGGATCGCTTCAGCGGCATGCTGCAGTTCGGTACGGCCGGACTGCGCGGACGCATGCGTGCCGGACTCAACGGCATGAACGTCTATACGGTGCGCTACGCGACGCAGGGCATGGCCAACCTGATCAAGTCCTGCGGCGAGGATCCCGGCAGCGGCGTCACCATCGCCTACGACAGCCGCAGCAACAGCCGCCTCTTTGCCGAGCAGGCGGCGGCCGTACTGGCGGCCAACGAAATCCATGTGCACCTCTTTGATGATCTGCGGCCGACACCGGAACTCTCGTTCGCCATTCGCGAAACCGGCTCGATCGCCGGCATCAATATCACCGCCAGTCATAATCCCAAGGAGTACAACGGCTACAAGGCGTACTGGTCGGACGGGGCACAGCTGCCGCCGGAACACGCGGCGCAGGTGTCGGCTTCGATGGAGCGGATCGATATCTTCGACGACGTCCTCACCTGCGAGTTCGCCGATGCCGTGGAGAGCGGCCGCGTTGCCTGGCTCGGCGAGGAGATGGACGAACGCTACATGGAGCAGGTGCTGGCGCAGTCGGTGGGCGGGCGCTATGTGCGGCAGGCCGCCGATGACTTCGAAATCGTCTATACGCCGTTCCACGGTGCCGGCTGCCGGCTCGTGCCCGAAGTGCTGCACCGTCTCGGCATCCGCCGTCTGATTCCGGTGGCCGAGCAGATGAAGCCGGACGGTGATTTTCCGACCGTGGCTTCGCCCAATCCGGAGAACGCCGAAGGCTTTGCGATGGCGATCGCGCTCGCCGCTTCCCGCGGTGTCGATCTGATCATCGGCACCGACCCCGACAGCGACCGCTGCGGGGCCGTGGTGCGCAGCGGCGAGGAGTATCAGGTCCTCAGCGGCAATCAGATCGGCGTCCTGCTGCTCGACTATCTGATTACGCTGCGCCGCGAAAACGGCACCCTGCCGGCCGACGCGGCGGCGGTCAAGAGCATCGTCTCGACGCCGATGTTCAACAAAATCTGCGCCGTCAACGGTGTCACCGCGGTGGAGACGCTGACCGGCTTTAAGTTCATCGGTGAAAAGATCAAGGAATTCGAGGAGACCGGCGCGCACACGTTCCTCTTCGGCTTTGAAGAGAGCCTCGGTTTTCTCGCCGGCACCTACGCGCGCGACAAGGATGCCGTGGTGGCGGCGATGCTGATCGCCGAGATGGGATGCTGGTACAAGACCCGGGGGATGACGCTCTACGATGGTCTGCAGGAGCTCTACCGGCGCTACGGGTATTACCGGGAAGTCACCAAATCCATCGTCTTTGAGGGGCTCGACGCGCAGCAGCGGATGCAGCAGCTGATGGCGCAGCTGCGGCGTCGGCATCCGGCCGCGATCGGGCTGCCGGTGCGGCGCGTGCGCGACTACCAGCAGGGCACGGTCACCGACCTCGCCGACGGCGCAACGGTGCCGACCGGCCTCGGCCGCAGCGACGTGCTCTTCTACGAACTCGAGGATGACTGTGCGGCCGTCGTGCGGCCCTCCGGAACCGAGCCCAAGATCAAGCTCTACGTGATGGCCCGCGGCGATGATGCCGGGGCGGCCGATCAGCGCTTTACAGCGATTCTGGAGGCCGGCACAGCACTTCTTCAAAAGGCCTGAGACCGCCGACGGCCGAAACCTCGGTGACGCAGAGCGCGCCTTCGGTGACGGCCAGCGTCAGCGCCCGGGTCAAATCGCAGCCGCGCAGCAGCGCGGCCAGATAGGCGGCAATCGAAGTATCCCCGGCCCCGAGCCCGGATACTTCTTTTGTTACCGGCACGGCGGTGCGAAAGCCGGTTTGCCCCGCCCAGCTCTGCAGGCAGCCGGCCGGCAGCCGCAGCCGCTGCTCCGCGGCAGCGAAGAATCCGGCGCCGGCGTGGCGGTAGGCCATGCCGGCGGCGCCGCATTTGATCAGTACGTTGGCGGCGCCGTATTCCTGCGCCAGCGCGGCGAGGCGGGCGGCGCGCCGGCGCACCGCAGTCGTGTCTGCGTCCGTTTCCTGCGGCGGCAGGATGGCCGTGAGTTCATCGATGCTGGGGACGAAGAAATCGGTCCACGGCAGTACCCGGCGCAGTATCGCCCGCCAGTCCTGGCGGCCGGCTTCGGAGGCGGGGTCGACGGCGCAGAGATCGAGGGAGGTCAGCAGGCCGTGCTCGCGGGCGCCGCGCAGGGCGCGGTACAGGCCCTCGCCGCCGTCGCGGTAGATTTCACGCATCGTGGAAGGGTGGCCGAAATGCAGCAGGCCGCAGTCCCGCAGCGAGTTCCAGTCGAGATCGTCGGCGCGGAAGCGGTCGTTGGCGCCGGGATTCTGGAGAATAGACCGATCCAGGCCGGGGACGGCGAGGATCACGCTCCAGGCGGTGTAGGACGCCGGATCGCTGATCAGTCCGGTGAGGGCGCGTTCGCCGGCTCCGTCGCGCAGCATATGCCGCAGCAGGCGGCCGAAGTCGTCGTCGCCGAGACGGGCGCACAGCACCGGTTCGATGCCAAAGCGGTGCAGTGCGAGACCGGTGTTGGCCACCGGCCCGCCGGGATGGATTTCGCGGCCGGTGATGCGGGTGATCTCTCCGGGGCGGATCACGTCACCGATCTCCCGCGCGGGAGGGCAGACAAACCGCGGGCAGATATCGACGCTGAGGGCGCCGGCAACCGCCGCCCGGACGGCGGCGGAGCGCAGAGCAGGACGGGGCTGCGCGGCATGATTCATAATCTGTCACTCTCCTTTGTCAATGTGTTCAGATACTCGACATAAATCTCGCTGAATTCGTCCGCGGCCAGACGCCAGCTCCAGTTGCGGCCGGTCGTGGCCGGCGTGTTGATGCGCGCCTCGCTGCCCTTGACCAGCAGATCCTGCAGGGGCAGGATGCAGGTATCGGCGCGGCTGCGCATGGCCAGTTCCGTCAGCGCCCGGGTCGCCGAAAAGGGATCAAAGCGCGGCGCCTTGCGGCCGGCCGCCGTGCCGCCGCTCTGGGAGCGGATATAGGACGTGATCAGCTGCTGTTCGGAGGTAGACTGCGAACGGTACCAGCCGCAGGTCGTGTCGTTGTCATGGGTGCCGGTGTAGACGACGGAATTGGGCTCGATGTTCTTCAGCAGATAGGGATTGTCAGGGCTGCCGTCGAAGGCGAACTGCAGTACTTTCATGCCCGGAAAACCGGCGCGCCGGATCGCGCGCCGCACCGCCGGGGTGATCGTGCCGAGATCCTCGGCGATGAATTCGCGCGGTCCCAGCGCATCCCGCAGTGCGTTCAGAAGTGCGAAACCGGGGCCGCGAACCCAGCAGCCGTCGGCCGCGGTCCGGCTGCCGACGGGGATCGAGTAATAGGCGATGAGGCCGCGGAAGTGGTCGAGGCGCAGGACGTCATAGAGCCGGAAGTTCCGTTGAATCCGTTCAATCCACCAGCGGTAGCCGGTCTGGCGGTGCCGGGCCCAGCGGTAGAGGGGGTTGCCCCACATCTGCCCGTTGACGGAAAAAGCGTCCGGCGGGCAGCCGGCGGTTGCCAGGGGGCGCAGCCGGCGGTCGAGCTTGAAGAGATCGGGATGGGCCCAGCAGTCGGCACTCTCGTAAGCGGCGTAGATCGGCACATCGCCGATGATGGCGATGCCGAGGCTGTTGGCGTACTGCTTCAGACGCCGCCACTGGCGGAAGAACTCGTACTGCGTCCAGCATGTATAGCGGATGTCATCGGCGGCCGCAGCGGCAAATTTCTTCAGCGCCTGCGGGCGGCGGTACCGATACGGTGCTTCCCAGGTCGGCCAGGCCCTGCCGCCGTGGGCGTCGCGCAGTGCGCTGTAGAGCGCATAGTCATCGAGCCAGGAGGCGTTCTCGGTGCAGAACTGCTCGAACTCGCTGCCGGGACGGAAGCGGGAATAGGCGCGGCGCAGCAGCCGGGTGCGCATGGGAATCAGCCGCGCGTAGTGCACGCGGGTCGGATTGCCGCCGCCCAGCGAGCTCTCGTAGCGGGCCAGATCGTCGTCGCTGAGCAGCTCCTGGCGGCGCAGTTCGTAGGGGTCGATAAAGAGCGGCTCGCCGGCAAAGCAGGATGACGGCTGGTACGGCGAGTACCAGCCTCCGACCGGCGCCAGCGGCAGGATCTGCCAGCAGCGCTGGCCGGCCTGCGCCAGCTGCTCGAGAAAGGTATAGGCCGCCGCGGAAAAGCAGCCGATGCCGCCCCGCGAGGGCAGCGAGAACACCGGCAGCAGGATGCCGCTTCTTCGCTTTCCATGTCTGGACATCTGCGTATTTCCTCCTGTCAGTCACCATTGTAGCACAGGAACGGGGCCCGGGACGAGGGAAAATTGCCGCGAGCCGGCGCGCAGACCGCCCCCCGCGCCGGAACGGCGGTTTGCGGGCCGTGCGCGCCGCCGTCCGTTGCCGGATCCGGGCGAATCGGCCGCTGTCTTCGGGGGACATTGCCGCCGTCCGCCGCCGGATCCGGAGCATCCGCCGCTGCCTTCGCAGAGCTTTGCCGCCGTCCGTTGCCGGCCGGCGAAAAGGAAGATTCTTCGCCCGCGGCGGAGCGGTCGTGGTATAATGGACAGAAGATGATGAACAGCTCCGCCTTTCCTGCCGGCCGCCGCGCGGCGGGGCAGGGGGCGGAGACAGACACACAGGGCGAACGCCGAAGGGGGTTTTCATGAACATCAACACGGAACTGAGCAATGCACGGCTCGACGAGAGCCGTATTGCGGCGCGGCGCACGGACGCCGCGGCGGCGCTGGACCGCCTCTGGTCGGGGCAGCTGGATTTCACCGGCTGGGTCAACGATCCGCACGATTTCAACGACGGCATGGTGGCGGAACTGCAGGAGACCGCGGCGAAAATCCGCGCCGACAGCGATATCTTTCTCGTCCTCGGCGTCGGCGGCTCCTTTATGGGTGCCAAAGCGGTGATCGATCTGCTGGCGCCGGCCGGCGACGGAACCGAAGTGCTCTTTGCCGGCTACAACTTCAGCGGCCGCTATCTCAATGCCCTGAAGAGGCGGCTCGAGGGCCGGGATTTTTCGCTGTGCGTGATCTCCAAGTCGGGCACGACGACGGAAACGCTGTCCGCTCACGGCATCTTCAAGCAGCTTCTCCTCGATCGCTACGGCCGCGAAGAAGCGGCCCGCCGCACCTTCGTCGTCACCGAGCACCGCTCCAACTTTCTCTTCGACGAAGCGACGGCCGAGGGCTGCCGGATCTTCGATCTGGCGCAGGATATCGGCGGCCGCTATTCGGTGCTGACGCCGGTCGGACTGCTGCCGATCGCCGCGGCCGGCATCGACATCGGCGCCCTGATGAAGGGAGCGCGTTCGCTCGCCGACCGCGACTCGTTCGGCGGCGCGGCGCTCGACTACGCCATCGCGCGCAATCTCTTCTACGACGACGGCAAGCGCATCGAGGTCTTTGAATTCTATGATCCCTACTTTGCCTATTTCGGCGAATGGCTCAAGCAGCTGTTCGGCGAGAGCGAAGGCAAGGACGGCCGCGGACTGTTCCCGGCTTCGCTGATGTTCAGCCGCGATCTGCACTCGATGGGGCAGTTCCTGCAGCAGGGCACGCCGGCATTCTTTGAGACCATGATCACGGTGGACGAGGCGACCGAGGACACGGAGATCCCGGCGCCGGCGATGAAGCCGTTTGCCGGCAAGACCATCGAAGCGATCAACGTCTGCGCCGAAAAGGGCGTCCTCGACGCCCACGTCAAGGCCGGCATTCCGGTGATCTCGATCCGCATTCCGCGGCTTGACCCGGAGCACGTCGGCGAACTGCTCTATTACTTTGAGATGCAGTGCGCCGTTTCGGCGCTGCTGTCGGGCGTCGACCCGTTCAACCAGCCCGGCGTCGAAGCGTACAAGAAGGAGATGCGCGCCTATATCGCGCAGCTCGATGCGTAAGGAGGAACTGAATGCTGAGCCGATATCGCTATGACGGTACAAAAAAACTCGATCTCGCCGCGACGGCCACCAACGACCGCTCGCTCTGCCATGACCGCGAGGCCGCGGAACTGCAGCTGGCGCAGAACAACGTGCGCATCGATGAACTGCAGCAGAAGCTGTATGCGGAAAAACGGGAGGGCGTAATCTTTCTCTTTCAGGCCATGGACGCCGCCGGCAAGGACGGCACCATCAAGGCCGTGCTGCAGTGTCTCTCGCCGCACGGCGTGTTCGAGGCCGATTTCAAGGCCCCGTCGTCCGAGGACCTCGCCCACGACTATCTCTGGCGCGTCGCCCGCCGCCTGCCGGCCAAGGGCGAGATCGCGATCTTCAACCGCTCGCACTACGAGGAGGTGCTTGTCTACCGCGTCAAGAAGCTGTGGCAGCAGCAGAAGAACGCACGGCGCATCGATGTCGACAAGATCCTGCCGCATCGATACGACGACATCCGGCATTTTGAATCGTATCTCTATCACAACAACATCCGCGTCGTCAAGATGTTTCTTCACGTCTCCAAGGATGAGCAGGCGCGGCGGCTGCTGAGCCGCATCGAAGAACCGGAAAAGCACTGGAAATTCTCCGGCTCGGACTACGAGGAGCGGCAGTACTGGGATGCCTACCGGGAAGCCTTTGAGGAAGCGATCAACCGCACCGCGACCAGGCATGCGCCGTGGTTCGTCGTGCCGGCCGATCACAAGTGGTACATGCGCTATGTCGTCAGCGAAATCATCCTCGACACGCTGAAGGAGATGCGTCCGCAGTATCCGGAGGTCACGCGGGAACGCCTCGACACCTTCGACCGCTACCGCAGGGAACTGGAAGCGGAACTGGGCAAAAAGAAATAGCGGCCGGCTCCGTCCGGCACAGGGAACGCGACGCTGCCTGCCGCTTCGATGCGGAGCCGCGGCCGATGAGAATTTTCGGAACACTGCCGCCCCGCGGGACCAGCAGCGACATTCGGGCAAAAACATCGACATTCAGGAAGTTTTTCTTGTAATTTCGGTACTGTTTTCGCTATACTGTGTTCGAGGGTAAAACATTGCATTGCTCATATGGAATGTGAAAGAGAGAAATAAGATCTCACTGTGTGGCTGCAATAGAATCAGCTTGATTCCACGAATCGGGAAAGGAGCGTCGCAAGGCGCTCTTTTTCACCGCCTTTTCCCCGCGGATTTCCCGCCGCGCCGGCCTTTTGCAAACGTCCCTGTCGAGGCCCGGCGGTTCGTCCTCCTTTCCGGTACGGCCGGCGCGGCTTATTCAGCCTGCCCGGCCCGGGTCCCGGTACGGCCGGCGCGGCGGGCCCGGCTGGTCCGGCGCCCTCAGCCGGCCCCGGCTTACTTCCCGGCAGACAGTTCTCAAGACGCGCCGAAGGTGATATAATGTACCCCGCAGGTTGTCATCGGGGCATGCAGATCGAACACAGGGGCAGGCTGGAACGCACATGGAGCAGAGAACAATTCGACTTTCCCGGATGGGTGCCCGCGGACCGAAGTGGTACCAGTGGTTCCGGGAGCATTATTTTGCGGCGTACACGCTTGCCTTTGCGGCGGCAGCGCTGCTTGTCTATGCGGTCTTTCTGTTCGAAGGCAAAACGTTTATCTGGGACCACGACGGCTGGAAGCAGCATTACCCCGCGCTGGTGTATTACGGACGCTGGCTGCGCGCCTGCCTGAAGACCCTTTTCCTGGAACATTCCCTGGCGCTGCCGACCTACAGCTTTTCGCTCGGCTACGGCAGCGACATCATCGAAACGCTCAGCTACTATGTCATCGGCGATCCCTTCACCCTCGGCACGGTTTTTGTGCCGGAGCGGTACACGGAGTACTACTATACGGCGATGATTCTCCTGCGGCTCTACTGCGCGGGCGTCGCTTTCAGCGTCTTCTGCCGCTACATGCGGCGGCGGTCGGCGCGCACCGGCGCCGGCAGGACCGGAAACATGGCGATCCTGGCCGGGTCGCTGGTCTATGTGTTCTGCGGCTTTACGCTGATTTCCGCAGTGCGGCATCCCTATTTCGTCAATCCGATGATCTACTTTCCGCTGCTGCTGCTGGGCGTCGAGCGCGTTCTCGACCATCGCCGCCCGACGCTGCTGATCGTCATGGCGTTCCTCGCCGGCATCAGCAACTTCTATTTCCTCTATTCCCTGACCATTCTGACCCTGGCGTATCTGATCTGGAAGCTGGTGCTGCGCTATGCTTCGCATCGCGCCTGGAAGGCGGCCCTGCGTGCCTTTGTGCGCTGTGCGGCCGGCGTGCTGCTGGGCCTGGCCATGAGCGCGCTGCTGCTGCTGCCGACACTGTGGGGCTTTTTCGGTTCGGAGCGGCTGCAGCAGCATTCGGCGCTCTATCCGCTGTATTCGCTGCAGGATTATACCGCGACTTTCCGTCTCTTCCTCGGCGTGGCCGGCAGCAACCATCACTGGACCTGCCTCGGCTATGCCGGCGCTGCGCTGCTGGCCGTAGTGCTGCTGTTTCTGCGGCCGGGATACCGGCGCATCAAAGCGGTCCTGCTCGTGCTCACGGCGATGCTGCTGATCCCCGCCGCCGGCTATCTGATGAACGGCTGCGCCTATGTCTCCAACCGCTGGGTCTGGGCCTGCAGCTTCCTCATTGCCTACATTCTGGTACTGATGTGGAAGCGGCTGTTCCTGCTCTCTCAGCGCGAGAGCGGCATTCTGGCTGCTGTGCTCGCCCTCTATCTGATCCTCTGCATGCTGCTGCCGGAAAGCCGCAGCATGGACGCGTACTTCGGCCTGATGACTGCGATCTTGTCGCTGCTGATCGCCGGCACGGCGGCACGGCTGCGCCGGGAGCAGTTTGCGCGGACCGCCCGCCGCCGCGCTGCCGGTACGCCGCCGACCGCGGCCGAGAGCGCCGAAGAGGCACGTCTGCGCACCATGCGCCGTGCTGCGCCGCTGCTGCTGACCGTCTGTATTCTCTTTAACCTCGGCGGCAATGCGCTGCTGCTGTATGCCCCGCAGAACAGCAGCTATGCGGAGGAATTCATCCCCCGCGGCGGACTGTACGCGGACTGGCAGCACCGGGAAAACTATGCCGTGCGTGCGGCGGCCGGGGAAGATCACAGCTTTTACCGCTTCGCCGCTGAGCCGGTGACCAACAACAACGCGCTGCTCAGCGGCCTGCACGGGATCAACTATTACTGGAGTCTGGAAAACGGCTATGTGTCTGCGTTCCGCAACGAACAGGCCGTTGCCGACACCCCGTTCCTTCAGGATTACCATTCGCTCGACGGACGCGCCTTCCTCGAGACGCTGGCCAATGTCAAGTACCACGTCGAAAGCGGCCGGGCACCGTACGGCTTTGCGGCCTGCAAGACGGTCTGGAATTACCGCTCGATGCGGGACTGCCTGCGCACGTACTGCGGCGCCGACGCGACGGTGGATTCCATCAGCGACGAACAGTGGCAGTACGCCGGCAGCCGGCGCAGCCGCTATCAGGTCTGGAAAAACCGGTATGCACTGCCGTTCGGCTATACCTACCGCCGGTGCATTCCCGCTTCCTCGTACCGGAAGATGTCCGCGGTGCAGCGGCAGGAAGCGATGCTCCAGGGCGTCGTGCTCCGCGATGCCGACACGGATCGGCAGGCCGTGGTGCAGCCGACGTTCACATCCCGCCGCCTGCCCTTCCAGGTTACGGCCGCACACGATGCCTCCGTCAGTGACAGCCGCATCACCGCCGCCAAAAACGGCGCGGAGGTCATCCTCCGCTTTGACGGCCTCGAGAATGCGGAAACATATCTCTACTTTGACGATCTGTCCTACAGCAGGGGCCGGCACGCGCTCCGCAGTGTGTTCGATCCCACCAGCGAGCCGAGCGGCGCCGCCGCCCCGCCCTCCAGAGAAGAGGCTTCGCCGCGGGATGAGGGATCGGCCCGCCGCGGCGCCACGGGCGCCCGCTCAACGCCGCAGGCCGTTTCCCGGCTGCGGGGAAGGCTGTCCCTGCGGTTTACGGCCAACGGCCGGGACGGTTCACGGGTAGAGAAAAAACTGCTGTATCTGACCAGGGAAAGCCAGTTTTACGGCGGCCGCCACGATTTTCTGGTGAATTTCGGCACATCGTCCGACGGGCAGGTCTCGATCACGATCAAGCTGCCCAAGGCGGGCGTCTACCGCTTTTCCAAGCTGCAGGTCCTCTGTCAGCCGATGAAAAATTATCCGCGTCAGACGGCGGCACTTGCCGAGAGCGCGATGGAGCACGTGGATTTTCATGAAAACAGCGCGCAGGCGACCGGCGAAGTCAGCGGCTGCATTCGCCTGCGGCAGCCCCGCTATCTGCTGCTGACCATCCCCTGGACGAACGGGGGCTGGACCGCGACGGTGGACGGCCGCCCGGCAAAGCTGCTGCAGGCCAACACCATGTTCACGGCGCTGCGGCTTTCTTCCGGCACGCATCGGATCGTACTCCGCTACCATACGCCGGGTCTGCGGGCAGGAATTCTGATCAGTCTCGCGGCCTGGGCCGTCTTCATCGGCTGGCTGCTGCGACGGCGCCGCCGCCGCGGCCGTGCCGCGGGGAAATAGCGGCCGGCAGTTCCCCTGCGGTTTGGCGGCAATTTCGCCGTCGCCGGCGACACGGCACCGGGATTGTAGTATAATATTCAAACGACGCAGGCCGAAAGGCAGTTCCTGCGGACAGAGGAGAACGAGTTCGATGCTATCGGTTGTGATACCATCCTTCAATGAAGAAGAAATGATTGCCCGGACGGCCGCCCGAATCGGCGGCCTGCTTGACGACGCAGAGATCGACTGTGAACTGATTTTCGTCGACGACGGTTCGAGCGACGGCACCTGGGCGGAGATCCGGCGTGCCGCCGCCGCGGATGAGCGCGTGCGCGGGCTGCGTTTTTCCCGCAATTTCGGCAAGGAAGCGGCGATCATGGCGGGGCTGACGGACTGCCGCGGCAGCTGCGCGGCAGTGATCGACTGCGATCTGCAGCAGCCGCCGGAAACCATCGTGGAAATGTACCGGCTCTGGGAGCAGGGCTACGATGTGGTCGAGGGCCGCAAGAGCAGCCGCGGCCGGGAAGGCCCGCTGCATCGTCTGGCGGCCAGGCAGTTTTACCGCCTGATCAGCCGGGCGACGGGATTCGACATGTCGCAGGCATCGGACTTCAAGCTGCTCGATCGCAAGGCCGTCGATCAGCTGGTGCGGATGCGGGAAAAGCACGGGTTCTTCCGCGCTCTTTCGATGTGGGTCGGCTTCCGCTCGACCACCGTCAGCTACGATGTACATGAGCGCACAGCCGGCGAATCAAAGTGGTCGGGGCGGCAGCTGACCAGATACGCCCTGCGCAATATATCCTCGTTTACCACCGCGCCGATGCAGGTCGTTACCGTACTCGGCATCGTCATGCTGGTGGTCGCGGTCGTGCTGGGCGTTACGGCGCTGGTGCAGAAGTGCATGGGCATTGCCGTGGCGGGCTTTACCACGGTCATCCTTCTGCAGCTGTTCTGCAGCAGCATTGTCATGATCAGCATCGGCATTCTCGGCTATTACATTGCCAATATTTTTGAAGAGGTCAAGGGCCGGCCGCTCTATATCGTCGGCGAAACCTGCGGCGAGGCGGATGGCGCGGACGGGAAGGCGCAGCCGGCGCCGGCGGACAGCGCGGTGCGGCCGGCAGAAAATACGCCGCCGCAGCCGGGTGCGGAGGATCCGCGGCAGGGAGGCGGGGAGCATTGAAATCGCTGAAGTCGCTGCTGGCAAAGTTCCTCGATGAAACCTTCTGGAAGTTTCTCCTCGTCGGCGTCATCAATACGCTGATCGGGACTTCGGTGATGTTTGTCTTTTACAATGTCTTTCATCTGAGCTACTGGATTTCCTCGGCTTCGAATTACATCATCGGCAGCATCGTCAGCTATTTTCTCAACAAGTACTTTACCTTTCAGTACAGGGAGCGCTCCTGGCGGAGCGTGCTGCGCTTTGTGCTCAACATCTCGGTCTGCTATCTGATCGCCTATGGCGCCGCCAAGCCGCTGGTGTGCTGGATCTTCTCCGGCTTCGGCGCCAAAGTACAGGACAACCTCGCGATGCTCGGCGGCATGTGCTTCTTTGTCCTGCTCAATTACTGCGGTCAGCGCTTTTTCGTCTTCCGCAGGGTTCGCCGCGAACGCGTCACGGGTGCGGAGACGGCGGGAACGCCGGACACACAGGAAGCACCGGAAACACCGGAAGCGCGGGAACCGGCGGAGGAAAAACCGGCGGCCGGTCGGGCGGCGGAGGAAAAACCGCCGGAAGGATTCGCGGCCGGAACAGGCGTATCGGGAAAAGAACCGGCGGTCGCTTCGGAAAATCCGACGGAAAAGGAAACGACAGAAAAACCGGCGGACGATGCCGCCGGTCGGAAATCGCGCTGAGCCGGGAACGGGTCAGGCCTGCCGGTCGTCTGTGCCGGCAGCCGTCACTTTGCGTCCGAGCCGCTGCAGCAGGGCACGGTCGCCGGCGATCGTCGAGCCGGAAGTGGTCAGCATGTTGCCGGTGATGGCGGCGCTGGCGCCGCCGCAGAAGGCGCGTTCACCGCTGCGGGTCAGCAGGCGGCGGCCGGCTGCCAGGCGGATGGCGGCGGTCGGATTGAGGTAGCGGAAGAAGGCGACGGTGCGGAGGATTTCATCCTCGCGCAGCAGTGCGCGATCCTCCAGGGCGGTGCCGGGAATCGGTGTCAGGGTGTTGATCGGAATCGACTGAATGCCGAGCTCGGCGAGGCTGACCGCCATGTCGAGGCGGTCCTCCCAGGTTTCCCCCATGCCGATGATGCCGCCGGAACAGACGAAGAGACCGGCTTCCTGCGCCGCGCGGATGACGGCCACCTTATCGTCGTAAGTGTGCGTGGTGCAGATGTTCGGGAAGTTGCGGCGCGACGTTTCGATGTTGGCGTGATAGCGGGTGACACCGGCTTCACGCAGGCGGTGCAGCTGCTCCTTTGTCAGCAGTCCCATGCTGGCACAGAGGTGCAGCCGGCAGCTGCCGCGCAGCAGGCGGAACGCGTCCAGCGCCGCTTCGAATTCGCTGCCCGTCAGGCTGCGCGCCGCGGTGACGATCGCAAAGCGGTCGACACCCTCTTCTTCGTGCGCGCGGGCGGCGGCGAGGATTTCCCCGGCGGGGAGAAAGCGATATTCTTCGCATTCGGTGTGATAGTGGGCGGACTGGGCGCAGAAGCGGCAGTCTTCGCTGCAGCGACCGGACTTGCCGTTGATGATCGTGCAGAGGTCCACTTTGTCTCCGCAGAGCGCCGCGCGGATGCGGTCGGCGCCCCGGCAGAGCGCATCGAGGTCGCAGGTGAGGAAGCCGGACAGGTCGTCCCCCCGCGTCAGCCGTCTGCCATGGATGATTTCTTCCGCCAGTTTCATGCAGTTCATATCTTTTTCCGCCGGCTGTGCCGGCGCTCCTTCGGTACGTTGTGTTTTATCGGTGCATCGGCGGCCGCGCCGCTGCGGCCGTCGGCGCAGTGCCCGTGCCGTCGGTCGATCCGCGGCGCACTGCCCGGTCAGCCTCGGGTTCAGCGGCGGAACCAGGCTTTGAAGGTGTCGAGCACGGTCACCAGCTGCTCCTCGCTGATGACGTAGGGGACCATCGCGTACAGGCAGCGCAGGAAGGGACGGTTGAAGACGCCGTGTGCGCGAGCAAAGGCCGGGAAGCCGTCGAGGACGCTCTCCCCGGTGACCTCGAGGCAGACGCAGGCGCCCATGATGCGGATCTCGCGGATGCGCGGATCACGGAAGCCGTCCAGTTCGCGCCGCGTGATCTCCTCGATGCGGTGCACCCTGTCCAGGCAGTGTTCGCTGTCGAAGAGTTCGATCGCGGCCAGAGCCGCGCTGCAGGCGAGCGGATTGCCCATGAACGTCGGGCCGTGCATCAGCGCCTTCTGCGGATCGTCGTCGTAGAACGCGTCGAAGACCCGGCGCCGCGCCACCGTCGCGGCATGCCCGATATAGCCGCCGGTCAGCGCCTTGCCGAGCACGAGGATGTCGGGCAGAACGCGGTCGGCGACAAAGCGATGCCCGGTGCGGCCGAAGCCGACGGCGACTTCGTCGAAGATCAGCAGCACGTCGTACTGATCGCAGAGCTGACGTGCCCGCTCGAGGAAGGCGATGTCGTACATCAGCATGCCGCCGGCACCCTGAATCAGCGGCTCGACGAGGAAGGCGCAGAACTCCTCGCCGTGGGCGGCGAAGGCTTCCTCCAGCGCCGGGATTTCGGTGTCGATGTGCATCACGTGCGGGCTCGGCCCGTAGGCCTCGAGGACAAAGTGATAGTCCTCGTCGTCGCCGACTTCCATGGCCTTGAAGGTGTCGCCGTGGTAGGAACGGGTCAGCGACAGCACTTTGGTGCGGCCGCCGCGGCCGAGGTTGCGCTGGTACTGCAGCGCCATCTTCAGCGCCACTTCGATGCCGACGCTGCCGGAGTCGGAGAAGAACGTATAGTCGAGATCGCCGGGAAGCCACTGCTCCAGCTTCTCGGACAGCCGCAGTACCGGCTCGTGATTGAGCCCGCCCAGCATGACGTGGGAAAAGCGGGCGGCCTGGCTGCGGATGGCTTCCGTCAGCACCGGGTGCCGGTAGCCGTAGATCATCGCCCACCAGGACGAAATCGAATCGATCAGCTGCTGCCCGTCGGCGGTTTTCAGCAGCACGCCTTCGGCATCGGTGATCGTCAGCGGCGGTTCCATGGTTTTCATCTGTTCATACGGGTACCAGATCATTTCGGATTCCTCCTGTTCGGCGGCAGCGTCCGCAGATCGGTCTGCCGGCTGCTGCAGTCCCGGCCGCGGGCACCGGCCTGTGTTCCGCGGCGATTCTATTCATAGAGGGCGGCCAGCGCGTCGGCCGACAGATCGAGGTCGGTGTCGCCGCGCTGAATGCAGGCCAGCACCTTTTCGCCGGTGAAGTATTCGCACATGCGCAGGTTGTCCTCCTGCATCACGTCACCGGGGATCCAGTTGTTGAAGAGGATGCCCTTGAGCGGGATATGGTGCGCGCGCATGTACTCGACGGTGAGCACGACGTAGTTGATCGTCCCCAGGCCCGCGTCGGCGACCAGCAGACAGGAGAGGCCGAGCTCGCGAATGACGTCCTCGAGCCGGATCTTTGCCTCGTCAAAGCAGAGCGGGCAGAGGATGCCGCCGCTGCCCTCCATGGTGACAAATTCGTGCGCCGCGCAGACGCGCTCAAAGCCCTCGCGGACGACGTCCATCTGCACCGGGCTGCCCTCGATGCGGCTGGCCAGGTGCGGCGAATAGGCGAGCTCGTAGACATACGGGCACATTTCCTCGAGCGGCTGGTCAATGCCGCTCGCCTCTTTGACGTGGAGCGCGTCGCCGGGGATCAGACTGCCGTCGGCGCGGCGCTCGTTGCCGCTCATCGCGGCTTTGTAATAGGCGGCGTCACGGCCGCTTTCGTGCAGTTTTTTGACGATCAGGCCGGCGGCGTAGGTCTTGCCCAGATCGGTGCCGGTGCCGGTGATAAAGATATTTTTGCTCATGTTTACCTCGATCTCTTCTTTGCTTACTATCTGTGCACAGCTGTCGGTTCGACGCCGCCCGTTTGACGACGCATGTTCGACGCTGCCGACGCCGCCTGTTCGGCGACACTTATTCGATGCCGCCTTTCGACGCCGCCTGTTTGATGACGTTTGTGCGATGCCGCCGGTTCGGCGCTGTCTGTTTGACGACGCCGGCCGGACGCCGCTTTGCATATGCGGGCGCTGTGTCAGCGGCTCAGGCGCAGTGCCGGCTTGATGCGCTTGGCGAGGAAGGCCGCGAGGATGCAGAGACAGATATCCCCCGGCACCGCCAGGATAAAGCAGTACAGCAGCAGCTTCCAGGCGCCGATCGGCAGCCCCAGCAGATAGTTGGAGGCCACGTAGTAATAGATCATGCCGCATCCGTAGACGATCGCCAGACCGAGAAAGTTGGCGCCGAGCAGTTTTCTGATCGTCAGCGTCTCCATGCGCTCGGCCAGTGTGCCGGTGACCCAGGTCGCGAGGACAAAGCCGATCAGGTAGCCGAAGCTGGGCTTCATCACATACCAGATGCCGCCGCCTTCGGCGAAGATCGGCAGTCCGATCAGGCCGAGCACGACATAGGTGCCGACGCTGATGGCGCCGCGTCGGCCGCCCAGCAGCAGACCGGCCATCATGGTGAAGAGAAACTGCAATGTAAACGGTACCACCGGAACCGGAATCTTGATGAAGGCGCCGACGGCGGTCAGAGTCGTAAACAGGGCGCAGAGAATCAGCGAGCGCGTGCGCTCCGCCGAGGTGCGGCCGAAGGCGCGCTGAAAGGCGCTGACGCCGGTTTTTCCCACTGCCGCGCGCGGTGCGGAGGGAGCGGGTGCTGCGCCGCCGGCCGGAGCGAAGGCCCGCGGCGCAGATGAACCGGCCGTCGTGTCCGCCGCGGTCGATGCGGCGTCGGAAACGGCTGCCGCCGTGGATTTCTCCGATTCCCGGAGTGACTGTTCTGCAGTGCTGTGCATGATCTCGATTCTCCTTGTCTGCTTCTCGCGGCGGCGCCGCTGTACCGCAGCGCCGTCCGTCCAAAATTGTAGCAGGCACGCCCGCTATTGTCAACCAAATTCAGAGAACAGGGTAACCATCCGGTGCACAGGGCAGTCATTCGGGCACAGGATGACAAGACGGGAGATCGGGGATACCGGCTGCCCGATTCAGGCTGCGGCGCGGTAATGCAATGCGAAATTGGAAAAGACCGGCGGCAATTGGGGAAAAGGTCTTGAAATTTCCTGATATTTTGAGATAATTAAGATAATTCAGAAATTCAAAAGGAAGAGGAGCGGCTCGCAGCGCTCTGCTGCGAACCGCGACGCGGACAGTATCATGTGAGCATTGAAGGAGGGAAGTTATGTCACAGCAGCAAACCAATGTTGGCGCGGACGGCGTCGCCGGACTGAAAAAGTACGACGTCGGCGTCGGCGGAATTGTCTTTATGCTCTACTGCCTGGTGGCGGCGGGCGCGTTCGGCATCGAAGAGATGATCCCTGCGGCAGGACCGGGCATGACGCTGATCCTGCTCAGCGTGTTTCCGCTGATCTGGGCCTATCCGATCAGCAGTCTGGTCGCCGAATGCGGGGCACTGCTGCCGTCGGAGGGCGGCGTGTACGTCTGGGTCAAAGAAGCGTTCGGGGAGTTCTGGGGCTTTCAGGCCGGCTGGTGGGCGACGGTGTCCACCTATATCACCAACGGCGTTTATGTGGCGCTGGTGTACGGCTACGTCAGCCAGATCATCCCGATGTCGACGCTGGCCGGACACGTGCTGAAAATCGGGATGATTCTGATCTTCACGATCATCAACCTGATGGGCATCAAGGAAGTGGAAAAAGTCAGTACGATCCTCTCGATCGCCATTCTCGCCGCCTTCGCGCTGGTGGCCGTGGTCGGCTTTATCAACTGGCAGACGAATCCGATGGAGCCGGTCGTACCGAAGGGATACGGCCCCATCGACGGCATCGGCGGCGGCATCTGCATCTGCATCTGGATGTACTGCGGCTACGAGTGCATCTCCAATATGGCCGGCGAGGTAAAAAATCCGCAGGTCATCCCCAAAGGACTGAAACTCGCCATGCCGCTGATCGCTCTGACCTATGTGCTGCCGACGCTCGGCGGTCTCGCTTCTCTGCCGGCCGGCAGCTGGAAGCTGTGGGCGACGGACGGCGGCTTCGGCAATGACAGTGTCGGCTACGCGACGGTGCTGACTGCCAATCTCGGCCATGTCTGGGGCTACGTGTTCCTGGTCATCGCGATCATTTCGCAGTGCGCGATCTTCAACACCTATCTGGCCAGCGGCTCGCGCGGCTTTTTCGTCCTCGCCGACGACAAGCTCTGCCCGCGCTTTCTCGTCAAGGTCAGCAAGAAGAAGGGCGTGCCCTACGTCGGCATTATCTCGCTGGCGATCGTGACGCTGATCCTCGCGCAGTCCGACTTTACCACGCTGGTCAGCTGCGAGGTCGTCTTCATGCTGGCACTGTATATCATTCTGCCGCTGTCGGTTATCGAACTGCGCAGAAAATATCCGCTGGAGGAGCGGAAAAAGCAGGGCATCTTCTACATGCCCGGCGGCAAGAAGGGCCTGATCTTCTACTGCGGCTTTCCGATCGTCATCGCCGTCTTCGCGCTGCTGGTCAACGGCACCGATTATCTGGCGATGGGCCTGATCGCGATCAGTACCGGACCGGTGGTCTATATCTTTGCCAAGCGGGCCCTGGGCGGACTCTACCAGCTGGATCCGGCCGCCAATCCGATCAACCGGGTCACCCGGCTCGCCTACCGCGATACGCTGCGGATCGGGCTCTACTGCGTTCTCGCCGGAGCTCTGGCCTTCCTCGGCCAGTTCTGGCTGCGCTGGTACGAGATCGACTACGGCGAATGGGGTCCGGACGATTACGATATCTTCAGCAACTGCATTCCGCAGGTCCTCAATGTCCTTGAATGGGGCGGCCTGGCGCTGATCGTCTTCGGCCTCATCATGGTGCTGATCGGCCGGCGCATCGAGGTGCCGGAAAACCGCGTCAGCGGACCGCAGGAGGAAACGCCGCGCAGCGTGCAGTAAGCCTGCGGCGCGGCGGCGCGGGCCGGCATCAGTCTGCCCGGTCGCAGCGGTCCTGTCACCGGCGGGCTGCTCACCGCGGCTTCTTTCATGCGTATCATATCGATTTATCATTATATTTATATAAATTCATAAGGAGACAGAAATGGGAAAGAAAATTCTGGTACTGGGCACCGGCGCCCAGGGAACGACGGTCGTCAAGCGGCTGGATCAGGAGGAAAACGTCGACCAAGTGATCTGCGCCGATTACGATGAGGCGGCCGCCAAAGAGCTGGCGGCGGCAATGAAAAAAGCCGAGGGCTGCTTTGTCGATGCGGCCGACAGGGCGCAGATCGTGGAGCTGATCAGAGGCTGCGATCTGGTGGTCAACGCGCTGCCGCTGGACTACGGCAAGAACGTCCTCGAAGCGGCGATCGAAGCGCGCTGCAATTATCAGGACTTTGCCGCCTGTGAAGGCATCGCCGACACCTGGGAAGAGGGCATGGAAATCATGCTGACCGAGTACAATGAGCGCTTCAAGGAGATCGGCAGACTGGGGATCATGGGGACCGGCTCGGCGCCGGGAACGATGTGCGTCCTCGCCCGCGACACTATGAAGGACATCGACAGCTGCGATACGATCTACATGAACATCTACGAGGGGGTCGAGGCGCGGCGCTTTCAGCCCTACTGGTGGTCGCCGGTGGTGGCGCTGAACGACATGGTGGATCTGCCCGTCGCTTACATCAACGATCGGATCTGCAACACCCGGCCGTTCTCCCTGCCGATCGTCCGCACCTACGACTACGTCGGCTACCCGGTGCGCTTTGTCGAGCATGCGCACGACGAACCGTTCTACATGGGCCGCAACAGCAAAACGCTGTTCAAGGGCGCGCACAACATCTACTTCAAGTACGGCGGCGTCGGCATCGACTTCGCGGAGCCGCTGTCCCGCGCCGGTCTGCTGGTGCGCGAGCCGATCGAAGTCGACGGACAGCAGGTGATCCCGCACGACGTCGTGCTCAAGTGCCTGCCGCCGGCCCCGCGCTTTACCCATGAGATCAGGGAAATTCTCGATGAGGGACTGATCTCCGATACCGGCGCCTTCGTGGTCGAAGCCATCGGCAGAAAGGACGGCCGCGACGTGCGCGTGGAATCGCATCTGTTCGCGCCGGGGCTGCAGGAATCGTATGAAAAATTCGGCGTTTCCAGCGAGCAGTATCTGACCGGACAGGGCGGCTTCCTGTTCACCAAGCTCTTTGTCAACGACATGATGTCGCAGACGGGGATGATTTCTTCGGATATGCTGACCGAAGAGGAAAACGACCAGTACCTGGCCTGGGCGAAGGACTTGGGCATCACGGTGGAGCGCCGCTTTGTCTACGACGATCCCTGGTTCAAGGAGCAGGAACCGGCGGCGGAATACGCCGACATCAGCGCCGACATCACGCCGGTGAAGAACGTTTACTGAGCGCCTGCTGAGGTCCTGCCTTCGGCATGCGGGCCGGACGGCGGAAGAGGTTTGCGAAAGCTCTGTCCCCGAGCGCGTCGGCGGAAGGCGGCCGCAGGTCATTCTGACGCAGATATCATTTCGGCGGCGCCCGCAAAAATTCCGCCGCCGGCCGGATGCCCCGGATGCCGGGGGAGACGGGCACGCGGACCGTCCGATCTGCCTGCATCCGGCCGTATGCCCCGGATGCCGGGGGAGACGGGCGGGCAGGCTGCTCCGTTGAACTTTCCTGTTTGAACCGCACCGTTTGCGGGCAAGGGTATACTGTAACAGCGATGAACAGTGCCGTGCCTGCGGCAGCGGCTGCTAGCGGCCGCCCGTGCGCGGCGGGAACAAGCGGCCGCCCGTGTGCGGCGGGAACAGGAGGAAAAGCGAATGGAAACCAAAACTTATGTGTGCGATCTCTGCGGCTGGAAGTACGACGAAGCGGAGGGCCTTCCGGATCAGGGCATTGCTCCGGGCACGAAGTGGGAAGATCTGCCGGAAGATTTTGAGTGCCCGCTCTGCGGCGCCGACAAGGATCAGTTCAAGGAAGACGAATAATCTGTCAGCCGGTGATCCGCTGACCGCTGTGACGGACCGTCGAGCGGCTGCGAGCGGATAAGAAGCAGTATGAATAAGAGGGACGGCAGGCGTGCAGCCGGCATCGTCCCTCTTTTTGCATGCGCTGTATGAGAAACCGGGCACCGCCGGATGATCGTGTGGATGACAGGTTGTCGGACGGGAGTCGCCTGCAGTGGCGGCGTAAAGCAGCAGGAAGCGGCATCAATAGCGAGCGTAAAGCAGTTGCCGTGGACTGAAGACGGGAAAGCGCTCGAGCTGTAGCTGCTGCGGCGAATCAATCCTTTGGCGCGGTACGCTCTTCGCTGTTCGAGTCGGCAGCGCCGGTGGATTCCATCGGACGACGAACGGCAGCGGCTTCCTCTCTGCGGGCTTCCTGCGCGGCGGTATCGGTCAGCGGCTGGGCGGCGGCTTTGGCCGATCCGATGGCCTCGTCGTCCGGCGGCGCGGAGTTTCGGCCGCTGTCCTGCTGCTGCTTCTGCCCGAGATCACGCAGGAAATCGAGATGTGCCTTTTCGCGGATGACGAAGAGACCGGCGACGATGACGATCACACCGCCGAGGATCTGCAGAACGGTCAGTTCCTGTCCCAGCAGGATGACACCGAAGAAAGCGGTTGTGACCGGCAGAAAATTCGAGTAGACGCTGGCCGTGGTCGGGCCCAGCTTCTGGATGCCGATGACTTCGACGAGGAAACCGAAACCGGCGCTGACGGCGCCGAGGTAGAGAATTTCCAGCACGACCCTGGTGTCGATCTGAGCCGCTGCCGGCAGATGAAAGAGCGAGTACGGCAGGGTCAGAAGACAGGCAATGCCCATCTGGTAAAAGGCCACCAGAACCGGCGGGTATTTGCCGGAGACGTGTCCGGTGAGGAAGTTGTAGATGACCCAGGCGACCAGGGCGCCGACCGTGAACAGGTAACCGATGCCGGAGCCGCCGGTCAGCAGCGAAAAATCCGCGCCGATCGTCAGTATGATGCCGGCGACGCAGATGAACATGCAGATCACCAGAAACGGACTGGAGCGATGCCTGTAGAGGATGCGCTCGACGATGATGGAGAGGATCGGCACAAAGCCGAGCACGATCGTGATCACGGCGACCGGAATCGTCGCCATGGCCCGATATTCGCAGAAGAAGTACATCACCTGTCCGAAGATCGCGCAGAGTATGAACATCGGCAGATCCTGCCTGCGGATTTTTTGGAATCCCGAGGTGCACAGCAGCACGACGGCCATGCAGCCGGCGCCGATGGCGTATTTGAACGTGATCATGGTCGTCGAGTTGATGACGTTGAGCGCGTCCTTGGCGACCGAGTACTCCAGTCCCCAGGAGATGACCAGCAGCGTCAGCATCACGTGGTATTTGGCGTTTGATTGTTTTGACGGATTGGACATAAACGGTTGTCTCCCTGAATATTATTTTTTCTTCAGTATATTCTCTTTTCGACGTTTTGACTAGGGGGCAGACGGGACTGTTTGATCGTTTAAAGCCGGGAACGGCCCGCCCGACTCTGTGGAGTACGATTCAGACGATCGCGGTTTCGCCGCAAGCCGCAGTTCTCCGCAGCCTTGCTGCCGGGCCATTTCACTGCATCGATACATCAATATCCGTATATCAATATTTACGCTGAAAAACTGATGAGTATCTCTATGCGATTTTTTGTATTTTTTTTGTGCTGCGCGGGCAATATGTGTAATTAATACTATGGACATTTATGAAGATTTTGATTATTCTAGTAATGGGTGGTCTCCTTTTATGCGGTCATTCCTGCTGCTTTGAGTGCCGCTGATACTCAAAGCATGCAGGCAGGTCCACGATGCTTCCAATGTGAGGCCGCTTCACATCATCTATTACCGTGCCACTTCATATTATCTGATATCACTGGAGAAAATCGGCATAAATTTAATTGGGTTGGTATGAGTGCAGAAATCAAGAATCGTACAAAGGAGTGAAAATCGTATGGAACAAGATACGGGCAGGATTGAAGAAAACAGGAACGAGTGTCATTTCAGTCCGGACGATCCGCGCTTTGCAGAGCTGGATGAATACATCGAATCCATAAAAGATCAGAAAGGCGTAAAAATCATGGTGCTGCAGGAAGCGCAGCGTCTGTTCGGCTATTTGCCGCTGGAAATACAAAAACATATAGCTGAAAAATTGGATGTCTCCGTAGGACAGCTCTATGGCATAACTACATTTTACAGCCAGTTCAACCTGACCAAACAGGGCAAGCACAGGATTTCGGTGTGTATGGGAACAGCCTGTTATGTCAAGGGCGCACAGGCGATTATGGAAGCGCTGCAGACGGAACTGGGCATCGAAGCCGGCGGGATCAGCGAAGACGGTATGTTTACATTAGACGCAACCAGATGTCTCGGCTGCTGTTCTCTGGCACCGGTGATCATGATTGATGACGATGTCTATGCCAAGCTGTCGGATACTACAGTGCTGCCGGAAATCCTTGAAAAGTATTACCTTGCAGAAGAGGCGGAAAACGAGGTGGACGAATTATGATGGTTACAAAGGCGATGCTGGAAGATATTAAACAGGATGTTCTGGAGAGCGGCAGTGGTGAAGATGACATCCGCATCATGGTCGGCATGGGAACCTGCGGCATATCCGCCGGAGCGAAACAGGTCATGGATGCGTTCAAGAGCGGATTGGCGGAAAAGCAGGCTGAGAATGTGACCGTCATTCCCTGCGGCTGCAAGGGCATGTGCATCTACGAGCCGATTGTGGAAGTGCTTCAGCCGGGGAAAAAACGCGTGACATATGTCCATATGACACCGGAACGCGCTGAGGAGGTCATGTACAAGCATATTTTCGGCGGCGATCCCGTGGTCAAATACACCATCAACGGAGAGTTTAAAACTCTGGAAGAGCAGAATTTTTATCAAAAGCAAAAGCGGGTTGTTCTCCGCAACTGCGGCGAAATCAATCCGGAGGATATTCGAGAATATATTGCCCGCGACGGCTATCGGGGGCTCGCTAAGGCGTTGCTGGAAATGAAGCCGGAAGAGGTCATTGAAGTTATAAAGAATTCCGGTCTGCGCGGAAGAGGCGGCGGCGGATTCCCGACCGGCGTGAAGTGGAGCTTCGCGGCGCCGAACAAAGCGGATCAAAAGTACATTATCTGCAACGCAGATGAAGGAGACCCGGGTGCGTTTATGGACCGGTCAGTTCTTGAAGGTGACCCGCATGCGGTGCTGGAGGCACTGGCCATCGGCGGCTACGCGATCGGCGCCAGCCGGGGATTCATCTATGTCCGGGCAGAATATCCCGTGGCAGTGCAGCGTTTAACGGTTGCCATCGAGCAGGCGCGGGAGATGGGGCTGCTGGGGACAAATATTCTCGGTTCCGGCTTTTCGTTTGACATCGACATTCGACTGGGCGCCGGTGCCTTTGTCTGCGGTGAAGAGACGGCGCTGATTGCTTCCATTGAAGGCGATCGCGGCATGTCCCGCAACAAACCGCCGTTTCCGGCCAACGAAGGTCTGTGGAAAAAACCGACCTGCATTAACAATGTCGAAACGCTGGCCAACATCCCGCAGATCATTCTCAACGGCGCGCAGTGGTTTCGCGGATTCGGAACCGACAAATCGCCGGGGACCAAAGTCTTTGCGCTCGGCGGAAAGATCAATCAGACCGGACTCGTTGAAATTCCGATGGGCGTCACGCTGCGAGAAGTGATCTATGATATCGGCGGCGGCATTCCGGACGGCAAGGCGTTCAAGGCAGTTCAGACAGGCGGTCCGTCCGGCGGATGCATCACGGAAGAAAACCTCGACATTCCCATAGACTTTGATAACCTGGTCGCGATCGGTTCCATGATGGGATCGGGCGGAATGATTGTCATGGACGAAGATAACTGCATGGTGGATATTGCGCGCTTTTTCCTTGATTTCACGGTCGACGAGTCATGCGGAAAGTGTACGCCGTGTCGTGAGGGCACAAAGCGGCTCCATGAAATTCTCAGCCGCATCACCGGCGGCGAAGCGGAAACGGGTGATTTGGAAAAACTGGAAGATCTGGCGACCAGCATTAAGGAAACGGCCTTGTGCGGCCTTGGTCAAACTGCTCCGAATCCCGTATTATCGACAGTGAAGCATTTCCGCGACGAATATATGGCTCACATCGACGAAAAACGCTGTCCGGCAAAAGTGTGCAGGCCTCTGCTCACCTTTGAGATCACGGATGACTGCCGTGGATGCACGATGTGCGCCCGGATGTGTCCGATGCAGGCGATATCCGGTACGACCAAACAGAAACACGTCATTGATCCGGAGCTGTGCAACAAATGCGGTACCTGCATGACTGTCTGCAAGTTCAACGCGATCATTAAATATTAAAGACAAGGAGTGGAAAAGCTATGAAACAAGAAACGCAATGTGACAATAAGGTCAACATTACGATTGACGGTATTACAGTACAAGTGCCGTCCGACTACACCGTGCTGCTCGCTGCCAGAGAAGCCGGGATCGACATTCCGACTCTCTGTTATCTGAAGGATATCAATGAAACAGCATCCTGCCGGCTGTGTGTTGTCGAGGTCGATATAAACGGAAAGCCGATGCGAAATCTGCCTGCTTCCTGTGTTCTGCAGGTTGTGGAGGGAATGAATGTCCGTACCAATACGCCGCGCGTTCGCAAGGCGGTACGAACGAATATTGAATTGCTTCTTGCCAACCATAACAGAGAATGTCTGACCTGCGCTCGCAATCAGACCTGCGAACTGCAGAAGCTCTGCGACGAACTGGGCATCGACATGGAACGCTTTGACGGCGAAAAAAGAGAAGTGTGCTACGATGATCTCTCGCCGGCCATTGTCCGTGATTCCAGCAAATGCATCCTCTGCGGCCGCTGCGTCAGCGCCTGTGATAAAATTCAGGACCTCAGTGTTCTGGAATTCGTCAACCGCGGTGTGAATACCAAAGTGGCACCGGGCTTCAATTACAGCATTAAGGATACGGACTGCATATACTGCGGCCAGTGCATTAATGTGTGCCCTGTGGCAGCGATTCGTGAACATGAATATATCGATGATGTCTGGGATGCGATTGCAGATCCGGAGAAGCACGTTGTGGTGCAGACCGCACCGGCGGTTCGCGCAGCGCTGGGTGAGGAGTTCGGCGTGGAGATGGGCACGGCAGTGACCGGGAAAATGGTTTCCGCTCTTCGCCGGCTCGGCTTTGACAAGGTGTTCGATACCAATTTTTCCGCCGACCTGACCATTATCGAAGAGGGACATGAATTCATCAATCGCGTCAAGAACAACGGGGTCCTGCCGATGATCACATCCTGTTCTCCGGGATGGATTCGTTTCTGCGAAACATTTTATCCGGAATTTCTCGATAATGTATCAACATGCAAATCACCGCAGCAGATGTTCGGTGCGGTAGCGAAATCATTTTATGCCAAGAAAGCGGGCATTGACCCGAAAAAAATAGTCAGCGTTTCTGTCATGCCGTGTACGGCGAAGAAGGCGGAATGCGAGCGGCCGGAGATGCAGGTGGACGGAAACCGGGATGTTGATTACGTTCTCACCACGCGCGAGCTGGCCAAGATGATCCGTCAGGCACGCATTAACTTTGCCAGACTGCCGGAATCCGATCCGGATCCCATCATGGGTGAGGGAACCGGGGCCGGCGTCATCTTCGGAGCTTCCGGCGGTGTCATGGAAGCCGCCCTGAGAACCGTGGCGGATATCTTGACGGGCAAGGATCTCGAGGAGATTGATTACGAAGAGGTGCGCGGCGTTGAGGATTTGAAACTGGCTTCGGTCACCCTGCCGATCGGCGGCGTGGATACAGAAATCAAAATCGGCGTCGTCAACACGATCCGTTCCGCGACCAGAACACTGGACAAGATCGCGGCCGGCGAACTGGAACTTCATTTTCTTGAGGTGATGGCCTGCCCAGGCGGCTGCGTGCATGGCGGCGGACAGCCGTATGTTTCGGCCAGAGATCGCATTGATGTCGATCCGCGCAAAATTCGGGCCCAGGCGCTTTATGCGGAAGACAAGCGCCTGCCGCATCGGAAATCGCACGAAAACGAAGAGATCAAGATCCTGTACGATGAATACCTGAACGAACCAAACGGCCCTGTGGCGCATAAGATTCTGCATACACGCTACACACCGAGAATACAGTATTCCATGAATGCGAAAGCACGGGTGTAACGCGCAGGAACCGTCATTCATGCAATGGGTCTGAGAGCAGACAGAATCCCGACCCTCGCCCTTGCATATTCCGGGGCGGCGGAGCGACCCGCTCCGGCAAACCGGAACCGCGAATTTCGAGCCGGAGAGCCGGTGTTCCGAGCCGGAGAGCCGCCCCTGCGGGGGCGGCTCTCCGGCCGCCGGAACGGGGAATCCGGATCTTGCTGCGTCGGCGTCTCATGGAAGCGTCGCCGACAAGGTCGATCCCGCAGCCGTTTGAGGTGATGCGATCGGGCAGTGCATGCCTCGCGCTGCACCGGAACGGAATTTGCCGGTATCCTTCACGGCGTGTACGACTTTCATGCCGGAAGACCGTTTATCTCTAACCAAGAGATGAAAGAAATTATCTGGCAGACGGAAAGTTGAAAATACTGCCTTCCCGACCAGAGAGAAAAGCGCTGAAACGCGGCTGCACGAACGTCTCAGCGCTTTTTGTCAAGGCAAACCGGGAAAGACGGGAGCCTCATTTTGTCGATGCTGTACACAGCCGATTGGGCAGAGGACAAGGAAGAAAGACGGCGGCCGTCGCCGAAAAGCAGCGCAGCTGCATTCGGCGAGCGGAGCCAGCCCGGCTGCCGTGCGGCCGGCTGGGTGCAGGTGCGTATCGCTGCCGCCGAAGGCTCGGTCGAAAGTCCGGCAGCTGCCCGGTATCGGATCCGGCCGCAGAGATCCGGCAGAATATTTAAAAGGATTGATAAACTCGGTGATCCGGGTCTTGACGCTGTCGGCGCTGGTGCCTATAATGAAAGCAAATCCGGAAGCGGGTTTGCCGGATGAGAGATGTGCCGGGAATCCCGGCCGGGCGGCGCTGCCGAATCGGGCGGCTTCGAGATCGCCGGGGATCGGGATGAGAGAGCGGAAGGCTGAATGAAATAGTGAAGCGAATGCAGGAATGCAGGTAAGAAAGAAGGAAGCGGCAATGCGAGCATTACATAAAAGGACGATCGGAACCGCAGCAGCTGCCCTGCTGGCGCTGATGCTGATTTTTAGTTCCGCCAGCGCGGCCGGCGCCGCGACTCTGACAAGCCCGGCCGACAGCAGCGGCATACAGAGCTGGGAGAGCCGGCAGGGCGGACCGTGGGCCGTCAAGGCCGGCGGCAGGACTCTGGCCTATGTGCGGACCAGGGCGGAGGGTGAAAATGTCTCCACCGGTCTGCGCCTCTATTACTATCACAACGTACAGATGCAGCAGGAGGCGGACATCCACCCCTGGATTTCGGTCGAACGCGTGCAGGCCGATACCCTGTTGCCGGGCACAAAGCTGATGACGACCGAGGAAGCCGTTCAGGCAATCGCTGCTCAGAATGAATCCGGCGATCCGGTTGTGCGCGTGACGTATTCCGATACTCTGCAGGAAAAGAAGGCGATTCACCCGCACCGCAAGATCATCAAGACGGCCAGCCTGGCCAAAGGCGAGCAGAAGGTGAAACAGCAGGGGCGGAGCGGCAACCGCGAGGTGGAAAGTGAAATCACGCAGGTCAACAGCGATGTGACCAGCCGCGTGGTGATGACCGACACCGTCGTGCAGCAGCCCGGCACCGAGATTGTCTACGAGGGCACGGCGCTGACCAGCAGGGACAAGGGCAGGGCCATCGTGGCCTACGCCAGGAAATTCCTCGGCGGGCGCTATGTCTGGGCCGGCGAAAGTCTGGCCAGAGGCGTTGACTGCTCCGGCTATACGATGAAGCTCTACGAGCACTACGGCATCACGCTGCCGCATAATTCCGACGAGCAGGCTTCCTGCGGCAGGGAAGTCAGCCGCAGCGACATGCAGCCGGGCGATCTGCTGATCTTCTCCGGCCATGTGGCGATGTATGCCGGCAACGGGCAGATCATCCATGCCTCCGGACCGCGCAGCGGCATCATTCTCAGCGATGAGTCGGCTTACGACTCCCGTATCCTGCATATCCGGCGGCTCTTCGGCACGGCCGATGACCATTCGACCGATGAGATGTTCCCGACGGTGAAGGAAATCAACAAGGCGTATGCCGCCGACAGGGGCTTCGGCAAAAACGACGGCTATTCCAAAGAATATTCGGCGACGCATGCGTCCGGACCGGTCGGCCCGACGGCACATCCGACCGCGGCAGACCGTGCCGGCAAAACGCAGATCCCGTCCGACCAGAAGAACTGGGACAAGGGCAAGAAGAGCAGCAGCCGGAGCAGTACGCAGAAAAAGAATACCGGCAAAAAGCAGAAGACGACGAACAAGGACAGCAGTAAAAGCGGCGGCGCAGCTTCCGATCAGAAAAAGACCGGCGATGACCGCAGTTCGGAACAGAGTGCGCAGCAGCAGTCGCTCGCGGCCGGCGAAGCGGACTAGCGGCGCCGTCAATTTCGGGCAGAAATACGACCGAGGGGCACCTTCCGCAGAGGGCGCCCCTCTTTTGATGCGGTGCATCAATGGGGCTGTGATACAGTGCATCGACAGGGCTGTGATGCGGCACATCGACAGGGCTGCGATGCGGCGGCTGATGCGTCTTGATACGCAGATCTGCGGCGGCAGCTTTCGCTCCCCGCCGCCCTGCCGGCCGCGCCCGCGTTCGGCTGCGGAAAGCGGCGCGGAAACCCGCCGGCCGCGGCCTTGTACGAGAAATTGTACAAAATCGTCTGCGGGCATTTTCAATGACAGAAAAATCTGATATAATGATTGCGTTCTAACTAAAATACACCATTCGGGACATACGGAAACGGAGGAAAAAAATGGCCGAATATTTTGTACATGTCGCAAGCTATGTGGACGACAACGTATATATCGGAAAAAACACGGAGATCTGGCATTTCAGTCACATCCAGGAGGGCGCATATATCGGCGAGAACTGTTCGATCGGCCACAGCGTCAATATCGGCCGCAATGTACACATCGGTCATGACTGCACGATTCAGAGCAATGTGTCTGTGTATGAAGGCATTACCCTGAAGGATGACGTCTACCTCGGCTCATCGATGGTCTTTACCAATAACGTAGTGCCTCGCGCCAACGTCGATAAGGGGCACGCGACTTACAAGCGCACCACTGTGTACAGCGGTGCGACGATCGGTGCCAACTCCACGGTGGTGTGCGGCAATGATATCGGCACCTACGCGATGGTGGCAGCCGGTGCCGTGGTGCTGAAAGATGTGCCGGCCCATGCGCTGGTGGCCGGGGTGCCGGCCAGGCAGATCGGATGGGTCTGTGACTGCGGTCATATCCTGCCCGCGGATCTGCGCTGTCCGGACTGCGGAAAACAGTACCAGCTGGTAGATGGCGAACTTGTCAAAGCGCAAGACTGAGTAATGTTCGTCCCGGAACGAACATTCAGACAAAAAAGTTTCAAAAACAGCCCCTCTGCGGGCTGTTTTGTGATATGATAACGCCGTAATCCGCTAGTATCCAAGGCGCTCGCGCAGGCGCCGCTCTCTCCGGCAGAACCGATCCCGCCGCATTTCCCGCGGCGGCGGTGAAGGCCTCTGGGAAACGGCCTCTGGGAAACGGCGCGCGCGTGACCGGGAAAGGCAGGAAAGAGAGCAATGGTCAGAAGAATATTTGTAGAAAAAAAAGAAGCTTTCGCCACCGAGGCGGCGGAGCTGCTGGCAGACCTGCGGCAGAATCTCCACCTCGAGCATCTCCGGGGGCTGCGTCTGCTCAACCGCTACGATGTGGACGGACTGGATGATGCAGCCTACGAAATGGCAAAATACACCGTCTTTGCAGAACCTGCAGTCGACCGCGCATACGATGAAGCATTTCCGGAAGCCGGCGCTGCAGCTTTTTTTGCTGTGGAATATCTCCCCGGACAGTACGACCAGCGCGCCGATTCGGCGGCGCAGTGCATCGGCCTGATGAAGCCGGGCACGACGGCGGATGTCCGCTGCGCGAAGGTCTATGTACTTGAGGGTGAGCTGACGGCGGCCGATCTGACAGCGATCAAGGGCTATGTCATCAATCCCGTCGACAGCCAGGAAGCAGCCGCGGAAAAACCGCAGTCGCTCGCCATGGAAACCACGGTGCCCGACGATGTTCCGTCGGTGGATGGCTTTATCGACTGGGATGAGGAGCAGCTGGAAGCCTATCGGGCCGAGATGGGACTGGCGATGAGCCGCGAGGATCTGCGGCACATCCACCGCTTTTTCCGCGACAGTGAGCACCGCAGCCCGACGCTGACGGAGATCCGCGTCATCGACACCTACTGGTCCGATCACTGCCGCCACACGACGTTTGCGACCGAACTCACCGACGTCTATTTCGAGGACGGCCCCTATGCCGACCTTGTCAAGGAGGCATTCGCCGACTACATGGAGATGCGCCGCGCCGTCTACGGCGATCAGCCGAAATCGATCTGCCTGATGGATATGGCCTGCATCGGCGCCAAATATCTGAAGCAGGAGGGCAAGGTGCCCGACCTCGACGAGTCCGCGGAGATCAACGCCTGCTCCATCAAAGTCAAGGCGAAGATCGACGGGCGCGAGGAGGACTGGCTGGTGATGTTCAAGAACGAAACGCACAATCACCCGACGGAAATCGAGCCCTTCGGCGGCGCCGCCACCTGTCTCGGCGGGGCGATCCGCGACCCGCTCTCCGGCCGCGTCTACGTCTACCAGGCGATGCGCGTGACCGGCGCGGCTGACCCCCGCGTGCCGGTCGAAGAAACGCTGCGCGGCAAGCTGCCGCAGCGCCGCATCACGCTCGAGGCGGCGGCCGGCTACAGTTCCTACGGCAATCAGATCGGCCTCGCCACCGGACAGGTCGATGAGGTCTACGATCCCGATTACGTCGCCAAGCGGATGGAGGTCGGCGCCGTGATCGGCGCCGCGCCGGCCGACCATGTCGTGCGTGCGGTGCCTGAACCCGGTGATGTCATCCTGCTCGTCGGCGGCCGCACCGGCCGCGACGGCTGCGGCGGGGCAACCGGCTCCTCCAAGGCGCATACCGAGGCCTCGACGACGGAATGCGGCGCCGAGGTGCAGAAGGGCAATCCACCGGTCGAACGCAATATTCAGCGCCTCTTCCGCCGCCGCGAGGCGGCCCGGCTGATCCGCCGCTGCAACGATTTCGGCGCCGGCGGCGTCTCCGTGGCGATCGGCGAACTGGCCGACGGTCTCGACATCAATCTCGATCTGGTGCCGCGCAAGTACGACGGTCTCGACGGAACCGAACTGGCCATCTCCGAGTCGCAGGAACGCATGGCCGTCGTCGTCAGCGCCGCCGATGAAGAGCAGTTCAAGCGCTATGCGGCCGAGGAGAATCTGGAGGCGACCACGGTCGCCAGAGTCACCGACACGAACCGCGTGCGCATGACCTGGCGCGGCCGGACGATCCTCGATCTCGACCGCGATTTTCTCAATACCAACGGCGCCGCGCAGCACGCCACCGTCAAGGTCAGGGCGCACTGCGGCCTGCCGCAGCTGCAGCCGCACGCCGAGGTCGAGGAGTATCTCGACGACCTCAACTGCTGCAGCAAGAAGGGCCTGATCGAGCGCTTTGACTCGACGATCGGCGCCGCCACCGTGCTGATGCCGCTGGGCGGAAAGTATCAGCTGTCACCGGCCTGCGGCATGGCCGCCAAGCTGCCGGTGACTGACGGCGAAACCGACACCGCGACGCTGATGGCCTACGGGTACGATCCCCGGCTGGCCAAGGCCAGTCCCTTCCACGGCGCCCTCTATGCGGTCATCGATTCGGTCACCAAAATCGTTGCCATGGGCGGCGACCGGCGCCGCATCCGCCTCAGCTTTCAGGAGTACTTTGAGCGCATGAACGGCGACGAATCCTGGGGCAGGCCGATGGCGGCACTGCTGGGCGCGCTGCGGGTGCAGCGGGAACTGGAGATCCCCTCGATCGGCGGCAAGGATTCGATGAGCGGTACCTTTGAGGACATCAGTGTGCCGCCGGCTCTGCTGTCGTTTGCGGTCGCCGCCATCGATGCCGGCGAGGTCATCTCCACCGAGTTCAAGCGGCCCGGCAGCCGCATCGTCCTGCTGCCGGCGCGCTGGGACGAACGCGGCATCATCGACTTTGACAGCTACCGCGCGTCGATGGACCGGGTACGGGAACTGGCGGCGGCGGGAAAGATCCTTGCTGCCTGCAGCATCGGCCAGGGCGGTGTCTTCATGGCGGCGGTGAAAATGGCCGCCGGCAACCATATCGGCGTCTGTCTGCCGGACGTCCCGGATGAGGAACTGGCGGCGTTCCGCTACGGATCGCTGCTGCTGGAGATCCCGCACCGCGAGGATGCCGAGGCGCTGTTCGCCGGCGTTCGCCATATCGAAGTCGGCTATACGACGGCCAGCGGCAGCTTCATCTACCGTGTCGGCGGCGAGGAGAGAAAGCGCCGTCTCGATGACCTCATCGCGCGCTGGACCGCACCGCTCGAGGATGTCTTCCCGGTGCGCACGGCGGCGTATAAAAAGGAACAGGAGGCCAATGTGCCGGCAGCGCCGGCGAAGGAGCCGGTGGTCGGCGGACCGGCCGTGAAGACGGCCCGGCCGCGGATCGTGATTCCGACGTTCCCGGGCACCAACTGCGAGATGGATTCCCGCCGTGCCTTTGAGCGCGCCGGCGGCATCGCCGACATCCACATCATCCGCAATCTGACGCCGGCGGCGCTGCAGGAATCGATCGACGAACTGGTGAAGAAGATTCGCGCCAGCCAGATCATCATGCTGCCGGGCGGCTTTTCCGGCGGCGATGAGCCCGACGGCTCCGCCAAGTTCATCACCGCGATCTTCCGCAATCCGCGCGTGGCCGACGCCGTGCACGACCTGCTCGACAACCGCGACGGGCTGATGCTCGGCATCTGCAACGGTTTCCAGGCGCTGATCAAGCTGGGCCTGGTGCCGTACGGGCACATCACCGCGGCCGACGAAAAGAGCCCGACGCTGACGTACAATGCCATCGGCCGCCACCAGTCGCAGCTGGTTCGCACCCGCATTGCCAGCCGGCTGAGTCCGTGGCTGGCGCAGACCGAGGTCGGACAGGTGCATACGATTCCGATTTCCCACGGCGAAGGCAATTTCACCTGCAGCGACGAGGTTCTGCAGCAGCTGCAGACCGGCGGTCAGATCGCCACCCAGTACGTCGATTTTGGCGGCAGCCCGGCAATGGACATCCGCTTCAACCCGAACCATTCGCGGCTGGCGATCGAGGGCATCACCTCGCCGGACGGCCGCGTCTTCGGCAAGATGGGCCATGCCGAGCGCATCGGCAGAAACGTCTGCAAGAACGTCGACGGCGGCAAGGATATGAAGATCTTTGAATCCGGCGTCGCCTATTTCCGCTGAACCGCGGAGCAAGGAGATTTCAGTACTTTTGACAGAATACGGAGGTATCAGAATGAAAGCAGCTATCATCATGGGCAGCAAATCGGATTACCCGGCGCTGGAGGCGGCGGAGACCACGCTGAAGGAATTCGGCGTCGATTTTACGACACGGGTCATCTCGGCGCACCGCACGCCGCAGATTGCTGCGGAGTTCGCCCGCGGCGCGGAGGACGCCGGCTATGAAGTCATCATCGCCGCCGCCGGCAAGGCCGCGCACCTGGCCGGCGTACTGGCCGGCAGCACGGCTCTGCCGGTGATCGGCGTGCCGATGAAGACCTCGGATCTGGGCGGCATGGATTCTCTGCTCTCGACGGTGCAGATGCCGAGCGGCGTGCCGGTGGCGACGGTTGCCATCGGCGGCGCCAAAAATGCGGCTCTGCTGGCGGTGCAGATTCTCAGCGTCAAATATCCCGAACTGCGCGAGGCGTTCCGCGCCTACAAGCAGAAGATGGAGGACGACATCGTCGCCATCGACCGGGAAATGCAGCAGCAGTAAACGGGGACAGGAGAGAGCATCTATGAGCAGCAAGCTTACATATCGGGATGCCGGCGTCGATACCAGGGAGGGAGAACGCGCCGTCAGTCTGATGAAGGATCATGTCCGCAGGACATTCAACGATAACGTACTCACCGGGCTCGGCGGCTTCGGCGGCCTCTACCGGCTGCCGCTGGAGGGCCTCCGCGAGCCGGTGCTGGTCAGCGGCACCGACGGCGTGGGCACGAAACTCAAGGTGGCTTTTATGATGGACCGCCACGACACGGTCGGCATCGACTGCGTAGCGATGTGCGTCAATGACGTCCTCTGTCAGGGCGCGCAGCCGCTGTTCTTCCTCGATTACATCGCCACCGGCAAGGTGACGGCGGAGAAGATCGCCGACATCGTCAAGGGCGTGGCCGCCGGCTGCGCCGAGGGCGAGAGCGCCCTGATCGGCGGCGAGACCGCCGAGATGCCCGGCTTTTACGGGCCCGGGGAATATGACATGGCCGGCTTTTCGGTCGGCGTGGCCGACCGCAGCGCGCTGATCACCGGCGAGCGCATCGCCGCCGGCGACGTCATCATCGGCCTGCCTTCGAGCGGTCTGCACAGCAACGGCTATTCGCTGGTGCGCCGGATCGTCTTCGATCAGCAGCATCTGCAGGTCGGCGATCACGTGGAGGCGCTCGGCGAGACGCTGGGCGAGGCGCTGCTGCGGCCGACGCGGATCTATGCGGCGGCCTGCCGCGCGGTGCGCGGACAGTTTGACATCAAGGGGATCGTCCATGTTACCGGCGGCGGCTTTTACGAGAATGTACCCCGCATTCTGCCCGACGGCATCGCCGCCCGCTTTGACGCCGGCGCCTGGCAGGTGCCGCCGATCTTCCCGTTCCTGCAGGAATGCGGCGGCATCGAGACGCGGGAGATGTACGCGACGTTCAACATGGGCATCGGCATGATGCTGTTCGCGGCTCCGTCCGAGGCCGACGACGTGATTGCCGCGCTGCGCGCGGCGGGAGAAGAGGCGGTCATCATCGGCGAGACAGCCGCCGCGGAAAGGGAAAAGGTAATCATCAATGGAACAGCTTAGAGTCAGCGTTCTGGTTTCCGGCAACGGCACCAATCTGCAGGCGATCATCGACGCCGTCGAGGACGGCAGTCTGCCCAACGTAAAAATCTGTCAGGTCATCTCCAGCAGCGCCCATGCGCGGGCGCTGGAGCGGGCGCGGGCGCACGATATCCCGGCGCTGGCGGTGACCAAGGAGGAGTACAACGACATTCGCGACCGCATGGACGCGATTCTCAGCCATCTCGACGGCGAGCATACGGATCTGGTGGTACTGGCGGGCTATCTGTCGATCCTGCCGCACAAGGTGGTTGACCGCTACCGCCACCGCATCATCAACATCCATCCTTCGCTGCTGCCCAAGCATGGCGGCAGGGAGTGCTACGGCATGAACGTGCACAAGCAGGTGCTGGCCAGCGGCGACAAGGAGAGCGGCGCTACCGTGCACTTTGTCGACGAGGGCATCGACACCGGAGAAATCATACTCCAGGAAAAAGTTCCGGTGCTGCCGGATGACACACCGGAGACGCTGCGGCAGCGGGTGCTGAAAGTGGAGCACCGCATCCTGCCGCAGGCCATTCGCATGATTGAGGAGGCGAGACATTAATGGGCGGTATTTTCGGAGTGGTCTCCAATACGGACTGCACGATGGACGTGTTTTTCGGCACGGACTATCATTCCCATCTGGGGACCAAGCGCGGCGGCATGTGCATCCTTCAGGAGGATGGCTTTAACCGCGCCATTCACAACATCTCCAACTCGGCTTTTCGCAGTAAATTCGAGAGCGAGATCGAGACCATGAAAGGACGCAGCGGCATCGGCGCGATCAGCGATTCCGATCCCCAGCCGCTGACGGTCCGCAGCCGGCACGGCGAGTACGCGATCACCACGGTCGGCCGCATCAACAACAAGCAGGAGCTGGTCGACGAACTGATCGGCGGGACCCAGCGGCAGTTCATGTCGATGAGCGGCGGCGAGGTCAACAACACCGAACTGGTGGCGGCGCTGGTTTCCGAGGGGGAGGATCTCGTCAGCGGCATCCGCAATGCCCAGGACAAGATCGACGGCTCCTGCACGATGATGGTGCTGACCGACAAGGGCCTCTACGCGGCCCGCGACAAATACGGCCGCACGCCGCTGATCATCGGCCGCCGCGGACACGGCGCCTGCTGCGCCGCCAGCGAATCCTTCGCCTTCATCAACATCGGCTACGCCTACAAGCGCGAGCTCGGACCGGGGGAGATCGCTTTCCTCACGCCCTCCTCTGAGGAAACCGTGCAGCCGCCGGGAGACAAGATGCGCGTCTGTACGTTCCTGTGGTCGTATTTCGGCTACACCACCTCGATCTATGAGGGGAAGAATGTGGAGATGATGCGCAATCGCAACGGCGCCTCGATGGCGCGGCGCGACGGTGACATGGACGTCGACTACGTCGCCGGCGTCCCCGACAGCGGCACCGCGCACGCGCTCGGCTACGCCAATGAGAGCCGCACGCCCTACGCGCGGCCGCTGATCAAGTATACGCCGACCTGGCCGCGCAGCTTTATGCCGCAGAATCAGCGGGCGCGCAACCTGATCGCCAAGATGAAGCTGGTGCCGGTTTTTCAGATCATCAAGGACAAGAAATTCGTGCTCATCGACGACTCGATCGTCCGCGGCACGCAGCTGGCGGAAACGGTCGCCTATCTGATCGAGAACGGCGCCCGGGAGATCCACGTGCGTTCCGCCTGTCCGCCGATCATGTACGGATGCAAGTATCTGAACTTTTCCCGCAGCATCAGCGATCTCGAGCTGATCACGCGGCGCTGCATCCGCGAACTCGAGGGCATGGCGCCGGCGGAGGATGCCTCGGCCAATCCCGCCGGATTTGACAACGACCGGCAGTCGGATATTCCCGAGGATATTCTGCGCGAGTATTCCGACTCGGGCACGGAGCGCCATCGCAGTATGGTGGAGCTGATCCGCCGGAAAATGAATTTTGACAGTCTCAAATTCCAGGAGCTGGATGAGCTGCTGAAGGCGACCGAAGTCGACCCCTGCAAGCTCTGCACCTACTGCTGGGACGGAAAGGAGTAAAGGATATGAGAGCACTGCTGAGTGTATCGGACAAGACAGGTATTGTAGAATTTGCCCGCGAGCTGGCGAAGATGAACGTGGAGATTATCTCCACCGGCGGCACCTTCCGCAAACTGCAGGAGGCGGGCATCAAAGTGACCGGCATCTCCGACGTGACCGGCTTTCCCGAGTGTCTGGACGGGCGCGTCAAGACGCTGCATCCGGCCGTGCACGCCGGCCTGCTGGCGCGGCGGGATCTGCCGGAGCATATGAAGCAGCTGAAGGAACTCGGCATTGAGACGATCGACCTGGTGGCGATCAACCTTTATCCGTTCCGCGAGACAATTCAAAAGCCGGGCGTCACCCTCGAGGACGCCATCGAAAACATCGACATCGGCGGCCCGACGATGCTGCGCGCGGCAGCCAAAAACCATCGCGATGTCACCGTCGTCTGTGATCCGGCCGATTACGACGCGGTGCTGGAGGCTCTGCGCAGCGGCGGCACCACACCGGAGCAGCGCTACCGGCTGGCCCTGAAAGTGTTCCAGACGACGGCAGCCTACGATGCGATGATCGCCGACTATCTGCGCCGTCGGGCCGGACTCGAACTGCCCGACAACCCCACCTTCACCTTCGAAAAGCAGCAGGATCTGCGCTACGGCGAGAACCCGCATCAGAAGGCGGCCTACTACCGGGAAATCATGCCCTGGCCGGGTTCGCTGGTCATGGCCGAACAGCTGCATGGCAAGGAACTGTCGTTCAATAATATCAACGATGCCAACGGCGCCCTCGAGACGCTGAAGGAATTTACCGACCGTCCGGCGGTCGTGGCCGTCAAGCACGCCAATCCCTGCGGCGTCGCCGTGGCCGACGATCTGGTGTGTGCCTACCGCAAAGCGCATGACTGCGATCCGGTGTCGATCTTCGGCGGCATCGTTGCCTGCAATCGGCCGGTCGACAAAGCGACGGCCGAAGAGATGAACAAGATCTTCCTGGAGATCGTGATCGCACCGGACTTTGACGACGAGGCGCTGGCGATCCTGACGAAAAAGAAGAACATCCGTCTGCTGAAACTGCCGGATATCCTTCAGGAAGCGCCGGCGGACGCGATTGATTTCAAGAAGGTCGGCGGCGGCCTGCTGGTGCAGAACCTCGATCAGGAACTGTTCGATGTCGACAACGCGCCGCAGCCGGATCAGCCGGCGACCGACGCGGCGGACGGCGGCAGCTCGGCCGGCGGCAGGCTGGTGGCCGACGGACAGCTGCGCGTGGTCACCGAAAAGGAACCGACGGATGCGGAGCTGGCCGACCTGGAGATGGCGATGCGCGTGGTCAAGCACACCAAATCCAACGCCATCGTCTTTGTCAAGGATCAGATGACGATTGCCATCGGGCCCGGACAGACGAACCGCATCTGGGCCGCCGAGAACGGCATCAAGCGCTGCCTGTTCGACATGCAGGGCGCGGTGATGGCGTCCGACGCGTTCTTCCCGTTCAATGACTGCGTCGAGGCGGCGGCGAATGCCGGCGTGACCGCGATCATTCAGCCGGGCGGTTCGATCCGCGACCAGGAGTCGATCGATATGGCCAACGAACGCGGTGTGGCGATGGTCTTCAGCGGCATGCGCCACTTCCGCCACTAGCGGCGGCGCATGCCGCCCGGCCCGGGACGGCTGCAGGCTGCACCGGGCCGCGCAGCAGGAAAGGAGAACAAGGACAATGAAAATATTAGTGGTCGGCGGCGGCGGCCGTGAGCACGCGATCTGCTGGAAGCTGGCGCAGAGCCCGAAGGCGGACAAGATCTACTGCGCGCCCGGCAACGCCGGCATTGAAGAGGTCGCCGAATGCCTGCCGGTCGGCGCCGAGGACATCGACGGCATCGTCGCGGCAGCCCGTGAAAAGCAGATCGATCTGGCCGTGATCGGTCCCGAGGTACCGCTGGCGATGGGCCTCGTCGATGAGCTGGAAGCGGCCGGAATCCGGGCTTTCGGGCCCAACCGCAGGTGCTCGCAGCTGGAGGCCAGCAAATCCTTCACCAAGCAGTTTCTGGAACGGCACCGGATTCCCACCGCCCGCTACCGGGAATACACGGATGCGGCGGCACTGCGGCGCGACATCGGCGTCTTCGGCTGGCCGATGGTGCTGAAGGCGGACGGCCTTGCGGCCGGCAAGGGCGTTGTGCTGGCCGCCGATGCCGAAGAGGCGGAGCGGACGATCGAGGAGATGATGGGGGAGCACCGCTTTGGCAGCGCCGGCGACCGGGTCGTCGTCGAGGAGTGCCTGGTCGGCATCGAGGCAAGCATGCTCTGCTTTGTCGATCACAACAGCATCGTGCCGATGGAATCGGCGCAGGACTACAAGCGCGCCCGCGACAACGACGAGGGGCCGAACACCGGCGGCATGGGCACCTATTCGCCGTCGCTGGTCTTCAGCGAGGAACTGCGGCAGCGGATCCGCACGGAGATCCTCGACCCCACCCTGGCCGGCTTTCAGGAGGACGGTCTCGATTTCCGCGGCGTGCTCTTCATCGGTCTGATGATCACGGACGAAGGCCCGAAGGTGATCGAATTCAACAACCGCTTCGGCGATCCCGAGGCGCAGTCGGTGCTGGCGCGGCTCGACAGCGATCTGCTCGAGATTTTTGAGGCGGTCTGCGACGATCGGCTGGCCGGGGTGCCGCTGCGCTGGAACCCGCAGCGCGCGGTCTGCGTCGTGCTCGCCAGCGGCGGCTATCCGGGCAGCTACGAAAAAGGCAAGGTCATCAGCGGTCTCGACGACGTCGACGACGACGTGATCGTCTTCCATGCCGGCACGGCCCGCCGCGAGGACGGCGCGATCGTCACCGCCGGCGGCCGCGTGCTCGGCGTGACGGCGCTCGGCGACAGCCACGAAGCGGCGCGGCAGAAGGCGTTTGACAACGTCGCCCGCATTCACTTTGACGGCGCCCAGTACCGCCGCGACATCGGCCGCATCATTCGCCGGGACCGCTGACGGCATCGCGCGGCGCTCCGCCGCGGCAATGTTGCAACAATGTTCGATCTTTGTAGTTACATCTGCGCGGCTCTTGATGTATAATACAGCCAGGAGGAATCTAACACCATGAGCAAAAAAATCGTAACCATCAGCCGCGAATTCGGCAGCGGCGGCAGACTGATCGGCAGAAAACTGGCCGAGGCGATGAATGTGCCGTATTACGACAAGAAAATTCTCGACGATATCGCCAAGGAGCACGGCTATTCTGTCGAGATGATTGAAGAAGACGAAAAGAAAGCGAAGAACGGCTTTTTCTACAGCCTGTCCAATGCTTTCGGCGCGGCCGGCTACGGACCGGATACGCTCTCGATCAACGAGCGCTTTTTCATCGCCCAGTTCGAATACATCACCGATCTGGCCAAGAAGGGCGAGGGCGGCGTCATCGTCGGCCGCTGCGCCGACTATGTGCTGCGCGATTACCCCAACGCCACCAATATCTTCGTCTATGCCGAAGAGAAGGACAAGATCAAGCGCGCGGTGGAGGAGTACGGCGTGCCCGAAAACGAAGTCAAAAAAACGATGCAGGATGTCGACCGGGCGCGCGCCAATTATTACCGCTATCATACCGGGCAGAAATGGGGCGAACCGGTCAACTATCATCTCTCGATGGACAGCGGCTATATCTCCATCGACAATTTTGTCAAGATTATCCTCGACTATATCGATCTGCGCAACTGAAGGCGGCGCGGCCGGATGGGCGGCGCAGCACAGCAGGACGGACAGCAGCGCCGGAAAACGGTGCGGCGGCCGCCGCTGCCGGGAAATGCCGCGGCGGCGGTACGGCATGCCGGTCAGACAGCGGAACTCGACACGAATCGACACGGAGCGGCCTTGCGGCAGCTCCGTTTGTTGTTCCGGAAAGAAATCTGTGCTATTCTAAAAGGCACAGGATACGGCCGCTTCGTCTCATTTGACGGAGGGCGGAAAGGAAACGAACAACCATGACAGAGAGCAAAGGAACGTATTACATCAGCACACCGATCTATTATCCCAGTGACAACCTGCATATCGGACACACCTACTGCACGGTGATGGCCGACGCGATGGCGCGCTTCAAGCGGGCGCAGGGGTACGATGTGCGCTTCCAGACCGGCACCGACGAACACGGACAGAAAATCCAGAATATCGCCGACAAGGCCGGCGTCACGCCGCAGCAGTACGTCGACAGCATCGTCGCCGGCGTCAAGGAGCTGTGGAAGACGATGGAGATTTCCTATGATGATTTTATCCGCACCACCGAACCGCGGCATGTGCGGCGCGTGCAGCAGATCTTCCGTAAAATGTACGACAGGGGCGATATCTATCTCGGCAAGTACGAGGGGTGGTACTGCACGCCCTGCGAATCGTTCTGGACCGAGAGCCAGCTCGTCGACGGCAAGTGCCCCGACTGCGGCCGGCCGGTCGAGAAAGCTTCCGAGGACGCCTATTTCTTCCGTCTCGGCAAGTATCAGGATCGGATTCTGAAACTGCTCCGGGACACCGATTTTCTGCAGCCGGAGACGCGGCGCAACGAAATGATCGCCTTCGTCGAGCAGGGACTGGACGATCTCTGCATCTCGCGGACCAGCTTTGACTGGGGCATTCCCGTGCCGATCAACGAGGATCATGTCATCTACGTCTGGCTCGACGCGCTGACGAACTATATCACCGCCCTCGGCTACCCCGAGGAGACGGAACTCTACGACAAGTACTGGCCGGCCGACGTCCACCTCGTCGGCAAGGAGATCGTCCGCTTTCACTCGATCATCTGGCCGGCGATGCTGATGAGCATCGAGGAGCCGCTGCCAAAGCACGTGTTCGGTCACGGCTGGCTGCTGATCAACGGCGGCAAGATGAGCAAATCGAAGGGCAACGTCGTCGATCCGGTGACGCTGATCGATCGCTTCGGCGTCGATGCCCTCAAGTATTTCCTGCTGCGGGAGTACACCTTCGGCCAGGACGGCGTCTTCACCAACGAGGTGATGCTCAAGCGCATGAATTACGACCTTGCCAACGACCTCGGCAACCTCGTCAGCCGCACCGTGGCGATGATCAAAAAGTACAACGGCGGCAAGGTGCCCGGCGGCGGCGAAGCCGGTGAGTACGACGAGGATCTGCGCCGGATCGCGCTGGCGGCCCGCGGCCGTGTCGAGGAACAGATGGAGCACTTCCGCTTCAATCTGGCGCTCGAGGAAATCTGGGTGCTGGTGCGCCGCGCCAACAAATACATCGACGAAACCGAACCCTGGGTGCTGGCGCGGGACGAGGGCGCCAAGGCGCGTCTCGACATGGTGCTGCACAATCTCGCCGAAGCCATCCGCATCATCTCCGTGCTCCTCTATCCGTTCATGCATACGACCGCGGACGAAATCCGCCGTCAGTTCGGTCTGGCGCCCGGAGATCCGCAGTGGGACGAAGCGATTGTCTTCGACACCATGGACGGAGAAGCGGTGACGAAGGGCAGGCCGCTCTTCCCGCGGCTCGACATCGAAAAGGAGCTGCAGGAACTGGATGCGCTCTGCGGCGGCGAAGAGGAAGAGAATGTGCCGCTCACACTGAAGGACGAAATCGTCTACGATGATTTTGACAAGCTCGATCTGCGGGTCGGGACGATCCTTTCCTGCGAAAAGCACCCCAACGCCGACAAGCTGCTGGTCTTTCAGGTGCAGATGGGCAGCGAGCGGCGGCAGATCATCTCCGGCGTGGCCGAATACTACCGCCCCGAAGAGACGGTCGGCCGCAAAGTTGTCGTCGTCGCCAACCTGGCGCCGCGCAAGCTGCGGGGGCTGGAGTCGAAGGGCATGATCCTCTTTGCCCGCAGTGTCGTCGACGGCAGTGAGCGCTATGAATTCGTCACCACCGAGGCCGCTGACGGCAATCCGGTCGAGTGACCGCGGCGGTGCAGCGATGAAGCTCTTTGATTCCCATTCCCATCTCAATTACGAGGAATTCAGCGAGGACGAGCGGCAGCAGCGCATCCGCGAGATCGAGGCGGATGCGGATCTGCAGTTCGTCATGGACATCGGCTGCGATCTGCCGACCTCGCGCCTGGCCGCCGCCCATGCCCGCCGTTACGACTGGTGCTATGCGGCGGTCGGCTTTCATCCCCACTACGCGGCGGCGATGGGAGAGGAGGAACTGGCGGAGATCGGCCGCCTGGCAGCGGAGCCGGGAGTTCGGGCGATCGGCGAGATCGGCCTCGACTTTCACTACGATCTCTCTCCCCGCGACGTGCAGGAGAACTGCTTTCGCCGTCAGATCCGGCTGGCACTGGAGCGGCGGCTGCCGATCGTCATCCACAGCCGCGAGGCCGACCGGCTGACGATGGATATCCTCGAGAGTGAAGGCGCGTTCGCCGCGCAGCGACGCGAATGCTTTCCCCGGCGGCCGGTGCCGGCCGGCTGGACCGACGCGGCGGCCGACGCGCGCGTGCTGCTGCACTGCTTTTCCGGCAGCGCCGAGCTGGGCGAGGAATATGTGCGGCGCGGCGCCTGGATTTCGGCGGCCGGCCCTCTGACCTACCGGAACAACCGCAGGACGGTGCGTGTCGTCGAACGCATCCCGTCCGCATTTCTGCTGGCCGAAACCGATGCCCCTTATCTGACGCCGGAACCGCTGCGCGGCCGGCCCAACCGCTCTTCGTACGTGATCCATACGGTGCGGCGGATGGCGGAGATCAAGGAGCTGCCGCCGGAGGAAATGGCCCGCATTACCTGCCGCAATGCGGAGAGGTTTTTTGACCTATGAAGGAGATCGTTCGAACTCTGCCCGCGCGGGTGCGGGCGACAGTGCACAGCGAAGGTCTGCTGCGAGACGGCGACGCCGTCGTCCTCGGCTTTTCCGGCGGGCCCGATTCGCTGTGCCTTTTTGATATTCTCTGCCGACTGGCGCCGCAGCTGCGACTGCGGCTGACCGCGGTGCACGTGCACCACGGCCTGCGCCCGGGAGCGGCGGACGAGGACCAGCGCTTTGTCGAGGAGCAGTGCCGCCGGCACGGCATTCCCTGCCGGGTCGAGCGCGTCGACTGCCGCCGGCTGGCGGCCGCGAGCGGCGAGGGCGTCGAGGAAACCGGACGCCGGGTGCGCTACGCCGCCTTTGCCCGGGCCGCCGCGGCGCTCACCCGCGATGGCCTGCCGGCGGAGCGGGTGCGCATCGCCGTGGCCCAGAACCGCGACGACCAGGCGGAGACGCTGCTCTTCCGTCTGCTGCGCGGCAGCGGCCTCGACGGACTGGCCGGGATGCCGTACCGGCGGCGGGATGCGTCCGGCTTTACCGTGGTGCGGCCGCTGCTCGAGATCTCCCGCGCCGAGATCGAAGCCTACTGCGCGGCGCGCGGGCTCGCACCGCGCCGCGATCTCAGCAACGACGATCCGCATTACATGCGCAACCGTATCCGCCATCGGCTGCTGCCGGAACTGGAAGCGCACTATAACCCCGGGGTGCGCGAGGCGCTGCTCCGGCTCAGCCGCACGGCCCGCGAGGACAGCGACTGCCTGCGGCAGGCAGCCGATCGCGTCTGGCCGCAGGCGCTGTACCGGGGAGAACGGGGTGCCGCCGAAAACGACGGTGACACTGCGCCGGAAAGCGGTGCCGCGGGATGCGGCAGTGCCGCCGAAACGGCCGTCGCGGGCAGCGGGGACGGCACCCCGGCGCGGGGAGCGGAACCCGACGAACCGGCCGGCGGCATCTGCCGCCTGCGGCGTGCGGTGCTGCGGCAGCAGCCGGCGGCGATCCGTCATCGACTGCTGCAGCGGGCCCTGCAGCGGGCCGGACTGGAGCGCGATCTCGGCCGCGACCACCTCGAGCAGATGGACGGCATCATCACCGGCACGGCCGCTTCCGCGGCGGTCGACCTGCCGCACGGCTATCGCTGCCGCGTCTCCTACGAGCTGGTGATCTGCGCCGCGGCCGCGGCAGACCGCATTCCGCCCGCGACCCCGCAGCAGCTGCGCCGGCGCGTACTGCCGCGCCGCGAGGCGGAGGATCTGATCGCGGCGGCGGCGGCCGGAACAACGCCGGGGAACCGGGCGATCTTTGACGCCGACCTGCTGGCGGCGGCCGCTCCCGGGGCCGGCGGCGCGCTGCCGGAGATCGTCCTGCGCCGCCGCGCCCCCGGCGACTACATCGCCCTGCGGCCGGGACGGCGGCGGATCCAGGATCTCTTTGTCGACATGAAGGTGCCGCGCGAGGTGCGCGACCGCATTCTCCTGGCCGCGGCGGGCAGCGAAGTGCTGTGGATTCCCGCCGGGTACTGCCGGGCGCGCTGCAGCGGCCGCTACCGTACGGGGCCGGAAACGGCGCGGGTGCTGGTACTTGAAATGGTCAAAGAGGTATGATAGAATTACAGCCAGGTCTGACCAGGGACTCTATTTTTGGTGTTCTGCATCGGTTTGCCGGACACCAATTTTTGACGATAGAAGGAGAGCTGCACAGTGAAACGTCTGTCCAGAAATATCGGGATCTATCTGATTATATTTGCGATCGTCATCGCCATGGCGGTGCTCTACAACCGCACTCCGGGAGATAAAATCAAGGATGTCAAGCTTTCAACCTTTACCCAGGAGCTGGCAGAGGAGAACGTCAAGACGCTGCATGTCGACACCAACAAGATGGTGATGACCGGCACGCTCAAGGACGGTACCAAGATCCGCACCTATTTTTCCACCACGGATTACATGCTGATCGATGAAAAATACATCCTGCCGCAGAGCGAAAAGGGTGATCTGAAGATGTCGAGCGCGGCGCCGAAGGAGACGCCGTGGTATGTTTCGATGCTGCCGACGATCATCATGATCGCGGTGCTGATTCTCTTCTGGGTGATGATCATGAACCAGCAGGGCGGCGGCGGCAAGGCCATGCAGTTCGGCAAGAGCCGCGCCAAGCTGCAGAAGGAATCCGATCAGCGTAAGATCACTTTCCGCGATGTGGCCGGTCTCAAGGAGGAAAAGGAGGAGCTCGAGGAAGTGGTCGACTTCCTCAAGAATCCGCGGCGATACAACGCCCTCGGAGCGCGCATCCCCAAGGGAATTCTCCTCGTCGGCCCGCCGGGCACCGGCAAGACCTACGTCTCGCGGGCGACAGCCGGTGAAGCGGGAGTGCCGTTCTTTACCATCAGCGGTTCCGAATTCGTCGAAATGTTCGTCGGCGTCGGCGCCAGCCGGGTGCGCGACCTCTTTGATCAGGCCAAGAAAAACGCCCCCTGCATCGTCTTCATCGACGAAATCGACGCCGTCGGCAGAAAGCGCGGCGCCGGTCTCGGCGGCGGTCACGACGAGCGCGAACAGACCCTCAACCAGCTGCTGGTCGAGATGGACGGCTTTGCCGAAAATTCCGGCATCATCATTCTCGCCGCGACCAACCGGCCCGACGTTCTCGACCCGGCACTGCTGCGTCCGGGGCGCTTTGACCGGCAGATTGTCATCGGCGCACCCGATGTGCGCGGCCGCGAGGAGATCTTCCGCGTTCATTCGCGCAACAAGCCGCTGGCCGAAGACGTCAAGCCGGAAGTGCTGGCCCGGCGCACCCCGGGCTTTACCCCGGCCGATATCGAGAATATGCTCAACGAGGCGGCGCTGCTGACGGCGCGCCGCAACGGCAAATACATCCGCATGGACGAAATCGAGGAAGCGATCACCAAGGTCATCGCCGGCCCGGAAAAGAAGAGCCGGGTGATCAGCGAGGACGAACGCCGTCTGACCGCCTTCCACGAAGCCGGCCACGCGGTGGTGGCCCATTCGCTGCCGAAGACCGACCCGGTGCACCAGATCACGATCGTGCCGCGCGGACGCGCCGGCGGCTTCACCATGGTTCTGCCCAAGGAAGACAAGTACTACGGCACCAGGGCCAGCATGCGCGAGCAGATCATCCACCTGCTCGGCGGCCGGGTGGCCGAAAAGCTGACCCTCGACGACATCAGCACCGGGGCCAGCAACGACATCCAGCGGGCCACGGAGATCGCCCGCGACATGGTCACCAAATACGGCTTCTCGGATAAGCTGGGGCCGGTCAACTACAGCTCCGGCGAGGAGGTTTTCCTCGGCAAGGACCTCTCGACGCGGCAGAATTATTCGGAAGAAGTGGCTTCGGAGATCGACGAGGAAGTCCACAACATCATCGTCGAATGCTTTGCCGAATGCGAGAAGATCCTCTCCACCAAACTCGACAAACTGAAGACCGTGGCCGATGCGCTGCTGCTGCTGGAGACACTCGACGGCGAGCAGTTCCGCCAGCTCTATGACGGCGAAATCACGGCCGAACAGCTGGCCGCGGAACAGCGCGAAAGGGACGCCGATATCCGTGCCCGGAACGAACGCGAGGCCGAGGAAATGGCCCGCGATGCCGTCAGCCCCAGCGACGGGGAGATCCGTCTCTCCGACGGCCTCGACGACGACGAGGATCTGTCGATCTACGATACCGACTACCTCAGCGCCGACGATATCCGCGAGGCGGAGGAAGAAGAAAAGACAGCGCCCGAAGAGGACGAAGAAAATCGGTCCGCGGACAGCGCGGCCGGGGATGCCGGCGAGTCAGGCGGGGAAACGGCGGCAGCCGCTGCCGCACCGGAAAGCGAAGCGGCCGCAGAGAAGAAAGAAACCGGCGACACCGAAGCGGCGGAAGACGCGGAGGCACAGCGCGGGGACGACAGCGGGGAAACAGGCGATGACGACGGCGACGGGCAGCGGTCATGAAGGTGACCGTCCGCGACTGCCTGCATCTGGCCGCCTTTGACCGGGCGCAGGTGCTGGCGGGAAAAGATCATCTCGATCGCGTCGTCAAGAAGGTCTCCGTGCTCGAAGCCGCGGCGGCCGCCGATGTGGCCGCCTACTGCACCGGCCGGGAGCAGATGGTGCTCACCTCTTTTTTCGGCATGCGCGCCGATGAAGACGCCCAGTGCCGAGCGATTCAGATACTGGCCGGGAGCGGCACCGCCGCTCTCGTCCTTTTTCATGTCGGCGAAGTGGTGCGGCAGGTTTCCCGCAAGGTCGTGCTCACCGCCGAGAAGGCCGGACTGCCGCTGATCGCGCTCGCCCCCGACCTGAAGATGGATACGGGGGACGTCATTGCGGAGATTTCCGGGCAGCTGCTGATGCGGGACAAGGCCCTCGCCAATACGCTGCTCAACAACGCCGTCGTCCATCTGCTCAACTTTGAAAAATACACCAGCTTTCCCGAGGCCGCCCGTGCCGCCGCGCTGGCCAACGATTTTCAGCTGATCCTTCTCTCCGAGGATTTCAACCCGATCTTCACGATCGAGACACGCCATCGAACGACCATTGCCGAGGCCATCCGCCTCGGCCGGGAACGCGACGTGGAGCGGAGCGGCGCCGTCTATACGCTGATCGACGTCAACGGTGTGCTGACCTACTGGGGCCCGATTACGATCCGCGGCCGGCGGCACTTTATGTTCCTCGTCGACAACGAAGACTCCTATTCGGCTTCGGAGATCACCCGGCTGGCGGAAATCATCGAGCTGGCGATGGGCATGTGGCACTATACGCCGGAGCGGGACAGCCGGGCCGAACTGATCCAGGCACTGCGGCGCGGCAGCCGCAGCCTCGCCTACAGCCTGGTGGAAGAGGCCGGCATCGAGCCCGGCGATATCGTCAGCGTCTTCTCCGGCACCGGTCTGGCGGCGGGCCGCGGCCGCGCGGTCATGGAGGCGCTGGAAGCCGATCCGCAGCTGACGCTGCTGCGCGTCACCGAGGAAGCGGAAACCTACGCCCTGGTGCTCTCGGCGCAGAAGCCGGCTGCGGCGCAGCGAACCTGCTGCAGGGTATTCGACCGGCTCCGGGACGACCGTGACGCCCGTCTGTTTCACGTCACCGGCCTCAGCGGGCTCGAGGAAGCGGCCGATGCCTACCGGCTGATCAACGAAGCCGCTCCGTTTGCGCAGGCGGTCTTTCCCCATCGCAGCGTCTTCACCAAATTCGAGATGACGCTGATCTCCAGCTGCATCCATATCCATCTGCAGGGCGGCATCGTGAAGAAAAACTATACCGCGCTGCTGCGGCCCCTCGATGAGGACAGCGCCAGAGGCAGGCAGCTGCTGGAAACCCTGCTGACCTTCGTCCTCGATGCCGGCATGAACAGCGGCCGCACCGCCGAACTGCTCGACATCCACGCCAATACCGTGCAGTACCGGCTGCACCGGATCAACGATCTGCTCGGCGTCGAAGTCAACGGCAGCCGCGTGATCCCGGGGCTGACGCTCGCGCTCGCGCTCCGGCGTCTGGAACGGGTGACGGTCTGATCCGTGCGCTTTCCGGCGCGCCCGGCGCAGGGGACAAAAGGGAAAAGAATAATGTATACACATGTCAATGACTATTGCAAGCGCCGGGTGCTTGCGGTATAGTATTATTTGGCAAGAAATCAGAATATTTAACATTTTAATCCGCTATTACTACTGAAGGAGGAAGCATAGATGAACAAGCTGGAAGAACTCCGCGAGATGAAAGCGAAGATCGCTCTCGGCGGCGGGGAAAAGAGAATCGAAGCACAGCACAAGAGGGGGAAACTGACGGCCAGAGAGCGTCTCGACATCCTCTTTGATCCTGACAGCTTCGTGGAGATTGACACCTTTGTGCAGCACCGCTGCCCGAACTTTGACATGCCGAAGAAAAAGTATCACGGTGACGGCGTGGTCACCGGCTACGGCACCGTCGACGGCCGGCTGGTCTTCGCCTATTCCCAGGACTTTACCGTCATCGGCGGTTCGCTGGGCGAATACCACGCGGAAAAGATTGTCAAGGTGCAGCAGATGGCGCTGAAGATGGGGGCGCCGATCGTCGGACTCAACGACTCCGGCGGAGCCCGTGTCGAAGAAGGCGTCAACGCGCTTTCCGGCTTTGGCAAGATTTTCAAGAACAACACGATTTCTTCCGGCGTGGTGCCGCAGATCTCCGTGATCATGGGCCCCTGCGCCGGCGGCGCAGTCTATTCGCCGGCAATCACCGACTTCATCTTCATGGTCGACGGCACCAGTCAGATGTTCATCACCGGACCGCAGGTCATCAAGACCGTCACCGGTGAGGAAGTCACGGCCCAGGAACTCGGCGGCGCGATGACGCACAACGTTAAGAGCGGCAACGCGCACTTCGTCGGCAAGGACGACGAGGAAACGCTGCTCCAGGTGCGGGAACTGCTCAGCTATTTCCCGTCCAACAACATGGAGACGCCGCCGGAATACGAACCGACCGACGACCCCAACCGGCTGATTCCCTCCTTCAACAAGATCGTGCCCGACAATCCCAACAAGGCCTACGATATGTATGAAGTGATCAAGGGGCTGGCCGACGACGGCAAGCTGCTGGATGTGGCGCCGCACTATGCGCGCAACATGATCACCTGCTTCATCCGCATGGACGGCAGAACGGTCGGCGTTATCGCCAACCAGCCGAAGATCGGCGCAGGCTGCCTCGACATCAACGCTTCGGACAAGGCCGCCCGCTTCATCCGCCGCTGCGACGCATTCAACATTCCGATGCTGACGCTGGAGGACGTGCCCGGCTTCCTGCCCGGCACCGACCAGGAATACGGCGGCATCATCCGCCACGGCGCCAAGATGCTCTACGCCTACTGCGAGGCCACCGTACCGCTGGTGACAATGATCCTGCGCAAGGCCTACGGCGGCGCCTACATCGGCATGTGCAACAAGGAGCTCGGCGCGGACGTCGTCTTCGCCTGGCCGACGGCCGAAATCGCCGTCATGGGTGCTTCCGGCGCGACCAACATCATCTCCTCGGTGCGCCGCGAAATCAAGGAAGCCGACGACCCGATCGCCAAGACGCAGGAGGAGATCCAGCGCTACGAAAAGACCTTCAACAACCCCTACCGCGCCGCGGAAATGGGTTATGTAGACGATGTCATTGAGCCGGCTACCGCGAGACAGCGCATCATCAGCGCCTTCGACATGCTGGCTTCAAAGAGAGATTCACGGCCGTCGAAAAAGCACGGCAATATTCCACTCTAAGGAGGTGGCAGTATGAGTCTGATGGATCAATTCAAAGACCCGAATCTGATGCACAGCCTGTCCTTCGGTGACAAGATGGCGGGTGCCGGCATGACCACGCTGATGGGCATGGGCACCACCTTCGCGATCCTGATCCTCTTGTGGGGCATTATCGCGCTGATGAACAGAATTGTGCTGGCGGCGGAAACCAAGGCGGCGGGTACGGCCGCAGCCGCCCCCGCAGCACCCGCTCCCGCAGCGGCGGCACGGGAAACGGCCTCTCCGCAGCCCGCGCCGGCGGCAGCAGCCGCTGTCGGCAGTGAATCCGGACCGCCCGCAGCGGCGGAGCCGGGACTCGATGAAGCCGAACTGGCAGCCGTCATCGCCGCGGCCATTGCCGCCTATGAAGGAGAAGATGTCGTCCGCACCGACCTCGTCGTGCGCCGCATCCGGCGCGTCGCCGGCAGTTCGCCGGCCTGGGCGAGAGAAGGACTGCAGGAATGCATCGACAGCCGCAGACGTTAATCAATGCAGAAGGAGAATCAATAACATGAAAGAGTATACGATCAAAGTGAACGGAACGACCTACGAAGTGGAAGTGGAAGAAAAGGGCGAAGCCGCTCCGCAGGCAGCTGCGGCGCCGGCTGCTCCGGCCGCTGCGCCGGCTCCCGCTGAAAAACCGGCCGCGGCCCCGGCCGCCAAGCCGGCCGCCGGGGCCGCCAGCGTGACGGCCCCGATGCCGGGTACCGTCCTCGACGTCAAGGTGACGGCGGGACAGGCCGTCAAGGCCGGCGATGTCCTCGTCATCCTCGAAGCGATGAAGATGGAAAACGAAATCGTCGCGCCGCAGGACGGCACCGTCGATACCATTCCGGCCGCCAAGGGCGCTGCCGTCGCTGCCGGCGATACGCTGGTCACGCTGGTCTAGACAGCCGCTCACAGCAATGAATATACGGCGCCGGTGCCGAGGCACCGGCGTTTTTCCCGACTTTTTGCAAAGCAGAGCTGAAGGAGGAACACCAATGCTACTGGCTTTTGACGTGGGAAACAGCAACATCGTGCTGGGCGCTTTCGTCGAGAGGGAACTGATCCGCAGCTGGCGACTCGAAACCGATAACAACAAGAGCGCCGACGAATACGGAATGCTGATCAATCAGCTGTTCACCTATGAAGGCCTGTCCACCGATGATGTCGAGGATGTGATCGTCTCCACCGTGGTCCCCTCGGTCCTCTATACGGTACAGCATCTATCCCAGAAATATTTTCACTGCCGTGCCATCGTCATCGAACCGGGCGTGCGCACCGGTCTGGTGATCAAATACGACAACCCCAAGCAGGTGGGCGCCGATCGCATCGTCAATGCCGTCGCCGCTTACAACAAGTACGGCGGACCGCTGATCATCATCGATTTCGGCACAGCGACGACGTTCTGCGCCATCACCGAAAAGGAGGAATATCTCGGCGGCGCCATCGCCCCGGGTCTGAAGATCGCCTCCGACGCGCTCTTTGAAAAGACGTCCAAGCTGCCGAAGGTCGAGCTCGATCCCCCCGGCCGCGTGATCTGCCGCAACACCATCCAGAGCATGCAGGCCGGTCTCGTATACGGGCACATGGGCATGGTTGAGCACGTGGTCGCGCGGATGAAAAAGGAACTGCGGGCGGTCTGCGGCGACAAGCCGATCCATGTGGTTGCCACCGGCGGTCTGGCCGGCCTGATCGATTCCGGCATCGACTGCATCGATTACGTCGACAAGATGCTGACGCTCGAAGGACTGGAAATCATCTACGAGAAGAACCGCCGCGGACACCGGCGCGAGGGCGCCGCGAAATGACGGCCTGCCGGATCGGTTCCCTGCAGCTCGAAACACCCTTCATCGCCGCGCCGATGGCGGGCATCAGCGACGCGCCGATGCGCCTGCTCTGCCGCGAAATGGGCGCTTCTTTGACATATACGGAAATGGTCAGCGGCAAAGGCCTGCTCTACGGCAGCCGCGGCACCGAGGAACTGCTCTTCCTCTATCCCGGCGAGGGGCCGACGGCGTGCCAGCTCTTCGGCGCCGATCCGCAGGTGATGGAGGAGGCGGCCGCCCGCCTGGCGGCACGGCCCTTTCGCGTGCTCGACATCAACATGGGCTGTCCGGTGCCGAAGGTGGTGAAGAACGGGGAAGGCGCGGCGCTGCTGCGGCACCTGTCCCGCCTGCACGAGGTGGCGGCCGCGGTGGTGCGCGGCGCCGCCCGCGGGGCCGCGTCGTGCGGCAGAACGCCGCCGCCGGTGACCGCCAAGATCCGCCTCGGCTGGGACGACGATTCGATCGTCGCCGTCGAAGCCGCCGCCGCTCTGGAAGCGGCCGGCGCTGCCGCCGTCGCCGTGCACGGACGCACCCGGCAGCAGTTTTACAGCGGCCGCGCCGACTGGTCGCAGATCCGCCGCGTCAAGCAGGCCGTCGGGATTCCGGTGATCGGCAACGGCGATGTCTTCAGCGCCGCCGACGGCCTGCGCATGCTCGAGGAGACCGGCTGCGATCTGGTCATGGTGGGGCGCGGCATGCTCGGCAATCCCTGGATCTTCCGCGAGCTGACGGCGGCCTGGCGCGGCGAACCGCTGCCGCCGCGGCCGACGCGGGAAGAGAAGAAGGAGACGATGCTGCGCCACTTCCGGCTGCTGGCGGAGCGCGTCGGCAGCCGCCGCGCCGTGCTGGAAATGCGCAAGCACGCCGGCTGGTATTTCCGCGGCGAACGGGGCGCGGCCGCGCTGCGCCGCCGCATCAACAGCATCACCGGGGAAGCGGAGCTGCTCACCGCGCTCCGCGCGTTCTGACCGCGCTGCGGCCGGAAAGGATTGCCAACCGCAGGGTCTGATGCTATACTGTTATAGCATGTTAACTTTATGTTAGGAGGAAATCAGAATGAAAGCCTACACCAGCGACAAGATCAGGAATATCGCCCTGATCGGCCACAGCGGCTGCGGCAAGACGACCTTCCTTGAATCTGCTCTCGCCGATACCGGCGCGATCGACAAGATGGGGAAAGCCGGCGCGACCGTATCCGATTACGATAAGATCGAAAAAGAAAAGGGATATTCCATCAACGCGACCATGATTCCGGTCGAATTTCAGAATACAAAGCTCAATTTCATCGACACTCCGGGATATTTCGACTTCGTCGGCGAAGTCAATGCCGCCCTCAGCGCGGCGGAAGCGGCGGTCATCATGGTGGATGCCGGCTCCGGCATCGAAGTCGGAACCGAAAAAGCCTGGAAGGCCTGCGAACAGTACGGCAAGCCGCGCTTTTTCGTCATCAATCACAAGCCCGATGATGACTGCGACGTTGACGCGCTCTTCGCGCAGCTGAAGGAGAAGTTCGGCGCGGCGCTGACGCCGTTCGCCTGGCCGCTCGGCGACATCGACGACGATCTCATGGAAGCCATCGCTTCCGCCGATGACGAACTGATGGAAAAGTACTTCGAGGGAGAGTCCTTCAGCGACGAGGAGATCCAGACCGGTCTCAAGAAGGGCATCAACGAGGGCAGCATCGTGCCGGTCTGCAAAACACCGTTTGAGATCGGCGGGACCGGGGACTTTCTGGAACTGCTGACGGCTTTCGCTCCGGCACCGCTCGAGCACGGCCCCTATCAGGCGCAGAACGATCAGGGCGAGGACATCGAGCAGGAACCGAAGGTCGACGGTCCGGCTTCCGGCTTTGTCTTCAAGACGATCAACGACCCGTTTGCCGGCAAGATTTCCGTGATCAAGATCGTCACCGGCAGGCTGACCAGCGGCATCGAGCTGCAGAACGAAAGAGCCGGACGCGCCGAAAAGCTCGGCAAGCTCTTCATCCTGCGCGGCAACGAGCAGGAGGAGATCGGCGAAGCGGCGGCCGGCGACATCGTTTCCGTCGCCAAACTGCAGAATACCCTTTCCGGCGATACGCTCTGCGACAAGAGCGCGCCGATCAAATACACCGAAGTCCGCTATCCGACGCCGAAACTCTACAATGCCATCGAAGCGGCCGACAAAAAGCAGGAGGACAAAGTCTTCTCCGGTCTTGCCAAGCTCGGCGAAGAGGATCCGTCCTTCACCATCGAGCGCAACAACGAGACCAGGCAGACGCTGCTCGGCGGCCAGGGTGAACAGCAGATGAACGTGGTCATGGAAAAGCTCAAGGACCGCTTTGGCGTCGAGGTCAAGACGGTACCGCAGAAGATCGCTTATCGGGAGACCATCCGCGGTACTTCGGATGTTCAGGGCAAGCACAAAAAGCAGTCCGGCGGTGCCGGTCAGTACGGCGATGTGCACATCAAGTTCTCGCCCTGCGATGCCGACTTTGAATTCGAGGAAACGCTCTTCGGCGGTTCGATTCCGAAGAACTATGTGCCGGCGATCGAAAAGGGCCTGGTCGAATCGATGGACAAGGGCCCGCTCGCGGGCTGCAAGGTGCAGGGCGTGCACGCCAACCTCTACGACGGCTCCTATCACGAAGTCGACTCCAACGAAATGGCGTTCAAGATCGCTGCTTCTCTGGCTTTCAAGAAGGGCATCGTCGAAGCATCTCCGTGCCTGCTGGAGCCGATCATGCATCTGGAGATCACGATCCCGGATGACAGCATGGGCGATATCATGGGCGATATGAACAAGCGCCGGGGCCGGATCCTCGGTTCGGAACCGCTGGCCAGCGGCGACCAGAAGATCGTCGCCGAAGCGCCGCAGGCGGAACTGTTCGACTATGCGATCACCGTGCGCTCGATCACCCAGGGCCGCGGCTCCTTCGACATGAAGTTCGAACGCTACGACCAGATGCCGCAGCAGCTGGCCGACAAGGTCATCGAGGCCTACAAGGCGGAACAGGAATAAATTCCGTTTCCCGTCCGAGGCACGGCGGGCGGCGGTGCGGCGGTGCACGGCATGATCGGCGAGCGGATGCTCCGGCTGCATCGAACTGATTTTCACACAAACATAACGGCAGGCCTTTCGGCCTGCCGTTTTCAATATTTGTCCGCTGCCGGTTCCGATGCCGGAAACACCGCCGATCCGCCTTTTGTGACAGATTTTTTACTTGTATTTGCGGCGGCCGCCGAGTATCATTGAGGTATGAAAACCTATCGAAAAAATTCCAGACGCAATCCCTGGCGCAACTATATGCAGGAACCGCGCGTGCGCCGGGAAGTCATTTTCAGTCGCCTTCTGCTGGTCGTAATGCCGATCATGATCGTCTGCCTGGCGATGAATATCACGACACGGCTTTCGGACACCTATACCAACAGCCTCGATGCCTCCCAGGCGCTCGATGACGCGCCGAAAGCGGCGAAAAACGTCGACGTGGTCAATCTGACCGCGGATTACATGCAGCATAAAACCGATGATTATTCACTGCAGGAGGCGGTCGACTACGACCCCGGGGACGTCTTCACCAGGGCGGACAAGAAGGTCATGCAGCAGTACCGCCTGATCATGGATATCCTTCTTCTGATCGGTGCGGCGGCACTGGCTGTTTCCGCACTCTACTATTTCCTTCTCCTGCGCTGGCGGGAAAAGGAACGGCTGATGCAGACGTTCCGCCGCAGCGCGCTGGTCTTTGTGCCGCTGCTGGCGTTCACTTCCCTGTGCAAGATCTGGCCGCTGCTGCGCAGCGTCACCTGGGGGAGGCTGCTCACCGGTCTCGACCACGACAACGACCTGATCTGGCTGATGACCGAAAAGGGCTTTTTTTCCGCTGCTGACGGTACTCGATTTGATCTTCAGCGGCGTGATGTTCGCCCTCATCGGCTACTTTACCTGGGAGGTCGCCGGGCGCAGGAAGATGTTCCGCAGGGGGTGGTACCGATGACGAAACCGCTGAATCTGTGCGGCGACGTCCATCGCGACTGGCATATCCATACAACCTGCTCCGACGGTACGTATGCGCCGGCGGAGATCCCCGCCTGGGCCGTGCGCAACGGCCTCGAGGAAATCGCCGTCACCGACCATGACGGGATGGACGGTGTTCCCGCGGCGCTGGACGCGGGCAGAAAATGCGGCATCCGCGTGATCCCCGGCATCGAAATCGCCACCAGATACTCCGGCGAGGCGGTCCCGGAGGGCACCGGCATCCACCTGCTCGGCTACGGCATCGATACGCAGAACCGCACTCTGCGGAATGCCTGCGAAAAGATGCTCGACTGGCGGCGGGAACGCAACAGCAGGCTGTTTGATCTGCTGGCGCAGAACGGCTGGCCGCTGGACGAGGACGAACTGGAGCGGAGCGGCGGAAACGGCTTTATCGGCAAGCCGATCTTCGCCCGGGCGATGGTGCGGCACGGCTATATCGAGCGGGAGAAGGATGCGTTCAGCAGATTTTTCGATGTGCCGCCGGCGAAAAAGATCAAGAAGAAAAAGTATTCGACCGCGGAGGCCATCGGTCTGGTGCGCGCCGCCGGCGGCCGACCGGTGCTGGCGCATCCGGGACTGATCAAGCATCTCGGCGAGCGCGGCAGCGAGGCTTTCCTGACCCGGCTGGAAGCGATCGTCGACGATCTGCGTGCGGCCGGTCTGGCCGGCATCGAATGCGACTACCCCGAACACAGCGGCCGTGAGCGCGAGGCGTTCTGCCGCCTGGCGGAGCAGCGCGGCATGGACATCACCCGCGGTTCCGACTTCCACGGCGGCGGCAGCCACGGCGGCTTTTCCTTTTATCGGCGCTGAGACGGCGCCGGGTTCACTGCCGCGGCAGGGAGGTGCCGCCCGCATTCGGCATCACCGCGACCGCCGTGCGGCCGCTTTTTTCTTGCTCTGCCGGCTTTCCGGCCGCCGGTTTTCCCGCCGCCGGCTTTCGCGGCATGGACCGGCCCGGCCCGCTCCGCCCGCCGCCCGGCTGCGGCTCGCTGCCGGGCCCGGCGCCGAGGTCCGGCCGGCAGCCGGTCGCCGTGATATTCCGGGGTACCGTTATTGCACTTCCCGGGGGAATCATTTATAATAACGGGGCAGGTGCATCCGCATCTGAAAGCGAAGGCGAGGAGAAGAAAGCAATGAAAATATACAATACCCTGAGCAGGAAAAAAGAAGAATTCGTCCCTCTGGAAGAGGGCAAGGTGAAAATGTACGTCTGCGGGCCGACCGTCTACAATTACTTTCATATCGGCAACGCCCGCCCCTTCGTCGTCTTTGACACCATGCGCAGTTACCTGGAGTATCGCGGCTATCAGGTCAGCTTTGTGCAGAACTTCACCGATGTCGACGACAAGATCATCAACCGGGCGCGCGAAGAAGGCATCAGCGCGCCGGAGGTCAGCGAGAAATACATCAAGGCCTACTTTGAGGACGCGGCCGCGCTCAATGTCCGCCGCGCCACCGTGCATCCGCGGGTTTCCCGGACCATCGATGATATCATCCGCTTCGTCAGCGACCTGATCGACAAGGGCTATGCCTATGAGGTCGACGGCGACGTCTACTACAGCACGCGCAAGTTCCCGCGCTACGGCTGCCTGTCGGGGCAGAACATCGACGACCTCGAGGCCGGCGCCCGCATCATGATCGAGGAGAAGAAAAAGGATCCGCTTGATTTCGCCCTCTGGAAGGCGCGCAAGGAGCCCGATGAGATCGCCTGGGAATCGCCCTGGGGCATGGGCCGGCCGGGCTGGCACATCGAGTGTTCGACGATGTCCCGCAAGTATCTCGGCGATACCATCGACATCCACGCCGGCGGCCAGGATCTGATGTTCCCGCACCACGAAAACGAGATCGCCCAGTCGGAGGCGCACAACGGCAAGCCGTTCGCGCGCTACTGGATGCACAACGGCTACATCACCATCGACAAGGCCAAGATGTCGAAATCCAAGGGCAACTTCTTCACCGTGCGCGATCTGCTGCAGCAGTACAGCGGCGAGACGATTCGCTTTTTCCTCCTCAACGGGCAGTACCGCAGTCCGATAGAGTACAACGCCGAGGTGATGGAGCAGGCGCGGCAGTCGCTGGCGCGCATGGAGAATGCCCGCGACAACCTGCAGTTCCTCGCCGCGCAGGAAAGCGGTCCGCTGAGCGAGCGGGAAGCTGCCCTGGATCTGGCGCAGTACCGCGACAAATTCATCGCCGCGATGGACGACGACCTCAACACCGCCGACGCCATCGCCGCCGTCTTCGAGGAGATCGGCGCCGTCAATCTGCTGATCCGCGAAGAGGGCGGCTGCAGCCGGGAGTTTGCGCAGCAGGCGCTGGCGCTGCTCGAGGAGCTGACCGGCGTGCTCGGTCTGCTGCGTCAGGGCGGTGACAGCGAGATCGGCGAGGACGTGCAGGCGCTGGTTGAGGAGCGGCAGCAGGCGCGAAAAAACAAGGACTATGCCCGCGCCGATGCCATCCGCGATCAGCTCAAGGCGCGCGGGATTACGCTCAAGGATACACCGCAGGGAGTGCAGATCATCAAGGAATGAATATCGACAGGCTGAACACGACAACGCTGGCTTTCATGGGCGATGCCGTCTATGAAGTCTACGTCCGCAGGGCAATGATCGAGACCGGATCGAGCCGCGCCGACAAGCTGCACCGCATGACGGTGCGCTACGTCCGCGCCGCGGCGCAGGCGCAGGCCGTCCGCACCCTCTACGATGAACTGATGCCGGATGAAAAAAATCTGGTGCGGCGGGCGCGCAACCGCCGTTCGGCCGCCAGGGCGCGGCATACGGATCCGCTGACCTACAAATATGCGACGGCTTTTGAGGCGCTGATCGGTTATCTGTATCTGATTGAAGACACCGCCCGCATGGAGGAAATCATCGCCGCCGCGATGCGGGTCATCCGCGAGGGAGAACAGGAAGATGGCGAAGAAGAAAGTCCGCAATAAGGCCCGCGACGTGATCGGGGATTACTGGCGCACCAACCGCCGGGCGGAGCGCGACAACGAACAGGCGCGTGCTGCGCAGGAGCGGGAGAAAGGAAGCGGCGGGAGAGCCCCCTGGAGCACGGGCGAGCGCATCATGCTGGTGGTGATCATCGCCGGCCTGATCGGCATTGTCCTGCGCTACGTGGTGTTTCGCTGAACCGGGGTGTCCGGCCCCGGTGCGGAGACGGCATCTGCCGCGCCGCGCTGACGGGCAAAAAGCATGACGCCGGCGAAAGCGGACGGCGCCTGAAGGGAGAGAATAAGAATGAGCTATGCAGATCGCGTCTTTGTCGACATGTGCCGCGATGTTCTCGATCACGGCTGGTCCTCGGAGGGACAGCAGGTGCGTCCGGTCTGGCCGGATGGCACGCCGGCGCATACCATCAAGCGCTTTGGCGTTGTCAATCGCTACAACCTGGCGGAGGAATTTCCGGCTCTGACCCTGCGTCCGACGGCGATCCGCTCGGCGGTCGATGAACTGCTCTGGATCTGGCAGAAGAAATCCAACCGCGTCGCCGACCTCGGCAGCCACATCTGGGATGAGTGGGCCGGCGAGGACGGCACGATCGGCAAAGCCTACGGCTATCAGATGGGCGTGCGCTATCAGTTTGCCCAGGGGGAGATGGACATGGTCGACAACGTCCTCTGGCAGCTGCGCCATCAGCCCTATTCGCGCCGCATTCTCACCAGCATCTATAATTTTCAGGACCTGCACGAGATGAATCTGGAGCCCTGCGCCTACAGCATGACGTTCAACGTCACCGGCGACCGGCTCAACGCGATCCTGCACCAGCGTTCGCAGGACATCCTCACCGCCAACAACTGGAACGTGGTGCAGTATGCCGTGCTCGTGCACATGTTTGCCCAGGTCAGCGATCTGCAGCCGGGGGAACTGGTGCACGTCATTGCCGACGCGCACATCTACGACCGGCACGTGCCGCTGATCCGCGAGCTGATCGAGCGGCCGCAGTATCCGGCTCCGCATTTCCGCCTCAACCCGGAGATCCGGGACTTCTATGACTTTACCGTCGATGACATCGAGATCAGCGACTACCGCACCGGCCCGCAGGTGCGCAGCATCCCCGTGGCCATCTGACGGCGGCGGGAGAAAGGCGAAAGACTATGAACGCGATTGTCGCGGCAGATGAAAACTGGGCGATCGGCAGGGACGGGAAGCTGCTGGTCCATCTTTCCGGCGACCTGAAATACTACCGCCGCCGAACCGAGGGACATCATATCGTCATCGGCCGCCGCACGCTGGAATCGTTCCCCGGCGGCCGGCCGCTGCCGCACCGCGAAAACATTGTCCTCACCGGCAATGAACGCTATCATCGTCCGGACTGCACGGTGTGCTATTCGCTGACGCAGCTGCTCCTCTATCTGGCCGGTCTGCCCGACGAGGAAATCTTCGTTTCCGGCGGCGCGACGGTATACCGGCAGCTGCTTCCCTACTGCAGCACGGTCTATGTGACGCATATCCGCCGGGCGTTTGCCGGCGCCGACTGTCATTTCCCGGATCTGACGGCCGACGATGCGTTCCGGATGACCGACCGCAGTGCGGAGCGGGAGGAGCAGGGAGTGAGGTACTACTTTGCGACATACCAACGAATCGGATGATCTGCTGATCGGCCGCAACGCGGTCACAGAAGCATTGAAGAGCGGCCGCCCGATCCGCCGCCTGCTGGCGGCCAGAGGCAGCGAAGGTTCGATCCGGCGCCTGACTGCCCTTGCCAGGCAGCGGGGCGTGCCGGTTCGCTTTGTCAGCCGCAGCGAACTCGACCGGCTGACCGGCGGCGTGCACCAGGGCGTGGCCGCTTACACGGCGGCGCATGCCTACAGCAGCGTGGAGGAGATCCTGGCCCGAGCGCAGCGGGCCGGGGAGGATCCGTTCCTGATCGTCCTCGATGATCTCTCCGATCCCCGCAACCTGGGCGCGATCCTGCGCACCGCCGAATGCGCGGGCGCGCACGGCGTGATCATCGGCCGGCGGCGTTCGCCCGGTCTCACCGCGACGGTCGCCAAGACCAGTGCCGGAGCCGTCGAATACGTGCCGGTGGCCTGCGTCGCCAACATCGCCCGCACCCTTGCGGAACTGAAGCAGCGGGGCATCTGGACGGCCGCCTGCGATATGGACGGGGAGCGCTACGACAGCGTCGACCTGAAGGGCCCGATCGCCCTTGTGATCGGCAGCGAAGGCGCCGGCCTCGGCCGTCTGGTGCGGGAGACCTGCGACTTTGCGGTCTCGATCCCGCTCTGCGGCCGGATCGAATCGCTGAACGCGTCGAATGCGGCCGCGGTATTGATGTATGAAGTCAGGAGGCAGCGCGATGGCAGATGACTTTTCCGCCCGCAGCGATGAAGAGCTGGTGCGCATGGCGCAGCAGGGCAACCGCGAAGCGGAGGAATATCTGATCCGCGCCTACGGCGCCATCGTGCGCCGGCAGATCCGCGGCTATTTTATCATGGGCGCCGAGACCGAGGATCTGTATCAGGAAGCGCTGATCGGGCTGCTGAAAGCGATCCAGACCTATGCGCCGGGCAGGGACACGGCCTTCCGCACCTACGCCGAGCTCTGTATTCACCGCCAGATCCTCGACGCAATGCGGGCCGCGAGCCGCAAAAAGCACGAACCGCTGAACACGTCGGTATCCCTCAACAAGCCGGTCAAGTCCTCCTCGCCGCAGACACTGGAGGAAATCCTGCCGGCGGCGCACGAGGAAGATCCGGAAACCAGCCTCGTCATCGAAGAACTGATTGCCTATATCTCCGCCAACCGGGAGGGCACCTTTTCCGAGCTGGAGCGGCAGGTCTGGAAGCAGTACATGGAGGGAAAATCTTACCGGGAAATCGCCGCGGCACTGGACAAAAATCAAAAATCGGTCTACAATGCGATGGAGCGGATGAAACGAAAAATCATCGCCTTCCTGCAGGAAAGATAGGGAAGGGACAATGCCGCGAATTGTTGCGGCGAATTGTTGACATCCCCGGGGACATATAGTAAAATACGAATGCTATGCTGTTGTAGCTCAGTTGGTAGAGCGCTTCCTTGGTAAGGAAGAGGTTCGGCAGTTCAAGTCTGCTCAACAGCTCCAATTTTTAAAAAACTTGTGTTTTGTTTTTGGTTCCGGCGCCGGGGCGCCAGAAGAAACGCCAGCGGGCGCAGAGGAGGAAGCTGAAATGGCAAAAGAGAAATTTGAAAGAAACAAGCCGCATATCAATATCGGTACGATCGGTCACGTAGACCACGGCAAGACGACGCTGACGGCGGCGATCACGACGGTGCTCCACCAGAGATACCAGCTCGGCGGAGACGTCGCCTTTGACGAAATCGACAAGGCGCCGGAAGAAAAGGAGAGAGGCATCACGATCTCCACGGCGCACGTGGAATATGAAACACCGAACCGCCACTACGCGCACGTTGACTGCCCGGGACACGCTGACTACGTCAAGAACATGATCACGGGCGCGGCGCAGATGGACGGCGCGATCCTGGTGGTCGCGGCGACCGACGGTCCGATGCCGCAGACCAGAGAGCACATTCTGCTGTCGCGTCAGGTCGGCGTACCGTACATCATCGTCTTCCTCAACAAGTGCGACATGGTGGACGACGAGGAGCTGCTGGATCTGGTCGAGATGGAAGTCAGAGAACTGCTCGACGAGTACGACTTCCCGGGCGACGACACGCCGATTATCCGCGGCTCGGCGCTGAAGGCGCTGGAAGACCCGGCCGGCGAATGGGGAGACAAGATTGTCGAACTGATGGAAGCGGTCGACAGCTATATTCCGGAACCGGAGCGCGACACCGACAAGCCGTTCCTGATGCCGATCGAGGACATCTTCTCGATCACCGGCCGTGGCACCGTAGCGACGGGCCGTGTCGAGAGAGGCACGCTGAAGCTGAACGAAGAAGTGGAAATCGTCGGTCTGACGGACGAGAAGAGAAAAGTCGTCGTCACGGGCATCGAGATGTTCCGCAAGCTGCTGGACGAAGCGCGCACCGGCGACAACATCGGCGCCCTGCTGCGCGGCGTGCAGCGCGATGAGATTCAGAGAGGCCAGGTGCTGGCGGCACCGGGCTCGATCCACCCGCACACTAAGTTCAAGGGTCAGGTGTACGTGCTGAAGAAGGAAGAAGGCGGCCGTCACACACCGTTCTTCAACGGCTACAGACCGCAGTTCTACTTCAGAACGACGGACGTGACCGGCGATCTGAAGCTGCCGGAGGGCACGGAGATGTGCATGCCGGGAGACAACGTGGTGATGGAGATCGATCTGATCACGGAGATCGCGATCGAAGAAGGTCTGCGTTTCGCGATTCGCGAAGGCGGCCGGACGGTCGGATCGGGCGTTGTAACCGAGATCATCGAGTAAGAGCGCAGAAGCGAATATCCGGGGAGCCGCGGAGGCGGCTCCTCTTTTTATCTCTGATGCGTCTTTTTATGCGTTCGTGCCGCCGAACTGTTTTCCCGTTTTTCCTTGCCACCGGCGCGGAAATGTTGTATAGTGTCATAGAGGCTGCGACGGCTGGGGCCTCTTTTTTAGTGGCGCCGTCCCGCAGGTTCTCCTTGACATTGACAGCCGCTTCGGGTAGAATTATCTAGCGACTTTATGTGAAGATGACGCCGCGGCCGGCTTCCGGCCCGATGCGGCGATGAATTTTCGGTAGATGGAGGAATAGCATGAGAGTAAAGGTAACATTGGCCTGTTCCGAATGCCAGCAGAGAAATTACATGACGGTCAAGAACAAGAAGAACACGCCGGATCGGGTGGAATTCAAAAAGTACTGCCCGTTCTGCAAAAAGCACACGGTTCATAAGGAAACCAAGTAAGGGGTTCAGGCATGGCGGATCAGTCGAACGACAAGAACAACAAGAACCGGCAGCAGGAGCGCGAACCGGATCGTGCGCAGCAGTCGGATGCCGCTCTGAACGAGGCGGACGAGGAGCGCAGGGCGCGCCGGCAGCAGGCGCGTTCGGAAGCGCGGTCGCGCCGGCAGCAGAGCAGTGAGGAATCCGAGCAGGGAGGTCTGATCGGCTACCTGCGCGGTGTCCGCACCGAGATGAAGAAGGTCGTCTGGCCGACGCGGAAGGAACTCGGTTCCTATACCGTGGTGGTCATCGCGGCCTGCGCATTCTTTGCGCTGCTCTTCTGGGGCATCGACAGCGGCTTCCTCGCCATCCTGCGGCAGCTTCTCGGTATTTCGATGTAAGGAGTGCGGTTATGGCGGAACAGGAAAAGAAGATCAATTCCGTTTCCCCGATCAAGGACGAGGGACTGCGCGGCGACGGCACGCCGAAGTGGTATGTGGTGCATACCTATTCCGGCCACGAAAACAAGGTCAAGATGAACATCGAAAAACTGGTCGAGAGCCGCGGCATGCAGGATCTGATTCAGCAGGTCGTGGTGCCGACCGAGGATCGCGCCGAGCCGAAGGTCGGCCATATGGTCATCCGGACGCGCAAGATGTTCCCCGGCTATGTCATCGTCAAGATGGTGGTCACCAACGAGTCCTGGTATCTGGTGCGCAACACGCAGGGCGTGACCGGCTTTGTCGGCCACGGCTCCAACCCGATGCCGCTGACCGTCGAGGAAGTGCGTCGCATGGGCATCGAGAAGGTGCACATCGATCTCGATCTGCATGTCGGCGACAACATCAAGGTCATCAACGGGCCCTTTGAGAATTTCATGGGCGTCGTAGAGGAAATCAACGAGGAAAAGGAAACCGTCAAGGCGAAGATATCTATGTTCGGCCGCGATACACCGGTTGAACTGAAATATGATCAAATAGATAAAATCTAACAGAAAGGAGAGAGACTGAGGAGATGGCTAAGAAGATCGACGGCTATATCAAGCTGCAGATCCCCGCAGGCGGAGCCACACCGGCACCTCCGGTCGGCCCGGCGCTGGGACAGAAGGGCGTGAACATCATGGACTTCTGCAAGCAGTTCAACGCCAAGACCCAGGATCAGAACGGCATGATCATACCGGTCGTGATCACGGTCTATGCAGATCACAGCTTCACGTTCATCACCAAAACTCCGCCGGCGGCGGTGTTGCTGAAAAAGGCAGCCAAGATCGACAGCGGTTCCGGTGAACCGAACAAGACCAAGGTCGCGACGATCACGACGGCACAGGCCCGTGAAATTGCCGAGACCAAGATGCCCGATCTCAACGCAGCCGACATCGACGCTGCCACCGAGATGATCAAGGGCACAGCCAGAAGCATGGGAATTATTGTCGAAGACTAATGCAGTGGGAGGCAGGTGCAGAGACACCGCCGCTGGAACCACAGGAGGCAGACATGACAAAAAAGGGAAAAAAGTACAGAGCCAGCGCGGAAAAGATTGATCGCAGCAAACTCTACGATCCGCAGGAAGCGCTGCAGCTGGTAGCAGACAATGCCGGCGCCAAATTTGACGAAACCGTCGAGACGCACATCCGACTGGGCGTCGACGGCCGTCACGCTGACCAGCAGGTCAGAGGCGCCATCGTCCTGCCGCACGGCACCGGCAAGGAAGTCAAAGTACTCGTCTTTGCCAAGGGCCCGAAAGCCGAAGAGGCGGAGCAGGCCGGAGCCGATTTCGTCGGCGCCGAGGAGATGGCACAGAAGATTCAGTCGGAAAACTGGTTTGATTACGACGTCGTCGTTGCCACTCCGGATATGATGGGCGTGGTCGGACGACTCGGCAGACTGCTGGGCCCCAAGGGCCTGATGCCGAACCCCAAGTCGGGAACGGTTACCATGGATCTCGAGAAAGCACTGAAAGAGATCAAAGCCGGTAAAGTGGAGTACCGTCTCGACAAGGCGAACATCATCCACACCGTGATCGGCAAAGCTTCCTTCGGCGGCGATAAGCTGACGGAGAACTTCAATGCTCTGATGGACGCGATCGTCAAGGCCAGACCGGCGGCCGCCAAGGGGCAGTATCTGAGGAGCATCACGGTCACTTCGACCATGGGCCCCGGGGTCAAGGTCAACCCTGCCAGAGTCGGGGGAGCACAGTAGACCGGATCCATTGACAGTTGCATATCCAACCTGAGACAGCGGGTGCGCAAGCTTAATTTCCCGCCGAGGTACAAGATAAAGAACATTGTCCTCGCAGGTTTTTGCTGTGAGGACATTTTATTGCGTACCTATTCGATCGGGCCGCAGGCCCGGTCAGAAAGGAGAACAGACAGAGCATGACTGAAGAAAGAGCAGCTTACGGAGCGAAGCAAGTGATCATTGACGAGATCAAGGGCAAGCTCGAAGGCGCACAGTCTGCGGTGATCATCGATTATCTCGGGACCACGGTGGATGAAGCCAACGAGATGCGGAAGATGCTCCGTGAGGAAGACGTAGACTACACCGTCTACAAGAATACCCTGATGCGCAGAGCGCTGGAGGGCACGGAATTTGAGGAACTGACGCAGGTGCTGGAGGGCCCGAGCGCCCTGGCGATCAGCAAGACCGACGCCACCGCACCGGCCCGCGTCCTCAACAAGGCCATCAAGAAGATGGACAAGATGGCGTTCAAGGGCGGCATCGTTGAAGGCAGTTACTACGACGCCGAAGCGCTGCTGACCATCGCCAGCATTCCGTCGCGCGATGATCTGATCGCCAAGTTCCTGGGCAGCATCCAGGCACCGATCAGCAAGGCCGTACGGACCTTCGCCGCGATTCGCGACGCCAAGGCCGAAGCCGGCGACGCGCCGGCCGAAGAGGCGGCTGACAAGCAGGAAGCGGCACCGGCGGAAGCCGAGGCCGACAAGCAGGAAGCGGCACCGGCGGAAGCCGAGGCCGGCAAGCAGGAAGCGGCACCGGCGGAAGCCGAGGCTGACAAGCAGGAAGCGGCACCGGCGGAAGCCGAGGCCGGCAAGCAGGAAGCGGCACCGGCAGATGCCGCGGCCGACAAGACCGAAGAAGACAAGCCGGAAGCCTGATGATCCGGTGAATAAATCTGGAACCAAAGTCATATTATAAAGGAGAAAACAATGAATAAAGAAGAGATCATCGAAGCCATTGAAAACATGACTGTCCTCGAACTCAACGAGCTGGTAGAAGCCTGCGAAGAGAAATTCGGCGTCAGCGCGGCCGCACAGGTCGTGGCAGCCGGTCCGGCGGCCGAAGGTGCCGGCGGCGGCGAAGAGCAGTCCGAATTCACCGTCGTCCTCTCCGAGATCGGCGGCGAGAAGATCAAGGTCATCAAGACCGTCAGATCGATCACAGGTCTGGGCCTCAAGGAAGCCAAGGCGCTGGTCGACGAGGCGCCGTCCAACGTCAAGGAAGACGTCTCCAAGGAAGAGGCCGAAGACATCAAGAAGCAGCTGGAAGAAGTCGGCGCTTCCGTCGAACTCAAGTAAGGCGGCATTACTGCAGAGAATCGACAGCATGGCCGGCCGACGCGCGCGCGTCGGCCGGTTCTTTCTGTAAAGAAATCAGAAAGTTCTCGCAAATATCGAAAAAAACATAAAAAAAACGCTTGCATTCTTGACACTATCGATGTATAATATCAGACTGCCACGCAATGTAATTGCAAGTAGTATAAGGAGTGATGATAATGCCAAAATCCGTTAAGCTGGGTAGAAAAGAGCGGCAGACATTTTCCAAAATTAATGAAGTCGCTGAAATGCCGAACCTTATCCAGATCCAGACAAAATCCTATGACTGGTTTCTGAAAGAGGGCCTGCGGGAGGTTTTCGAAGACATTTCACCGATTCAGGATTATGCCGGAAATCTGGTGCTCGAGTTTATCGACTATTCGCTCAGCGATCCTCCGAAATATAATCAGGAGGAATGCAAGGACAGGGATGCCACCTATGCGGCTCCGCTCAAAGTCAAGGTGAGGCTGATCACCAACGCCACGGGAGAAATCAAGGAACAGGAAGTGTTCATGGGCGATTTCCCCCTGATGACGGAAAAGGGAACGTTCATCTATAACGGCGCCGAACGCGTCGTCGTCACTCAGCTGGTCCGCTCGCCCGGGCCCTATTATGAAAAATCGATCGATAAAGAAGGCAAGGAGCTGTACGCGGCTACGGTGATTCCGAACCGGGGTGCCTGGCTGGAATACGAAACCGATTCCAACGAGGTGCTGTCGGTGCGCGTCGACCGGACCCGCAAGCAGCCGATTACGACGCTGGTCCGCGCCCTGCAGCAGTTTATTCCCGACGAACAGGAACGCTACGGCAACCATGCCGACCTGTCGCTGGAAACCAATGACGACATCCTCGCTCTGTTCGGCGAGGAGGATCGTCTGCTGCGCACGCTGGAGAAGGACAAGGACGTTGAAACCAGCAGCGATGCGCTGAAGGAAATTTACAAAAAGCTGCGGCCCGGCGAACCGCCGACCGACGAGAGCGCTTACTCGCTGATTCACTCCCTCTTCTTCGATCCCAAGCGTTACGACATCGCCAAGGTCGGCCGCTACAAATACAACAAGAAGCTGGGACTCGCCAACCGCATCGAGGACACCATCGTCGCTGAAGATGTGGCGGACCCCAATACCGGCGAAATCCTCGTCGAAAAGGACAACGCCAATTTCGGCGGCGAGCCGCTGACGCGCGAGCAGGCGTTCCGGGTGGAAAATGCCGGTGTCTATGCCGTGCGCGTCTACGAACGGGATAATCCGGAAGCCGTGACCCGCGTGATCGGCAATCACTTTGTCAACCTCGCGGATTACGTGCATTTTGATACCTCGGATCTGAAAGTGGCGGACAAGGTTTACTATCCGGTGCTGATGCATATCCTCGAGGAGAACCAGGATGAAGCGGAGCTGAAGAAAGCGCTGGTCAAGCGCAAGAACGATCTTTCGCCGAAGCATATTATTCTCGACGACATGATCGCTTCCGTCAGCTACCTGCTCAACCTCGCGCACCGCATCGGCAGCGTCGACGACATCGATCACCTCGGCAACCGCCGTCTGCGCACGGTCGGAGAACTGCTGCAGAACCAGTTCCGCATCGGTCTGGCGCGCATGGAGCGCGTCGTCAAGGAGCGCATGACGGTGCAGGACATGGAAGTCACGACGCCGCAGGCACTGATGAACATCCGTCCGGTGACCGCGGCGATCAAGGAATTCTTCGGCAGTTCGCAGCTGTCGCAGTTCATGGATCAGACCAACCCGCTGGCCGAACTGACGCACAAGAGGAGGCTTTCCGCTCTCGGCCCCGGCGGTCTTTCCCGGGAACGGGCCGGATTTGAGGTGCGCGACGTGCACCACTCCCACTACGGCAGAATGTGCCCGATCGAGACGCCGGAAGGTCCGAACATCGGCCTCATCGGCTCGCTGACCACCTATGGCGTCGTCAACCAGTACGGCTTCATCGAGACGCCCTACCGGGTTGTCCGCGACGGCGTGGTGACCGACGAGATCCGCTATCTGTCGGCCGACGAGGAGGAGCGGATGACGGTGGCCCAGGCCAATGAGCCGCTGGAATCCGACGGCCGCTTTGCCAACCTCAGGGTGGCGAGCCGCGGCGTCGGCGGAGAAATCGGTCTCGTCGCCAGAGAGCGGGTGGACTTTATGGACGTCTCGCCGAAGCAGGTCGTTTCGGTGGCGACGGCGATGATCCCGTTCCTGGAAAACGACGACGCCAACCGCGCCCTGATGGGCTCCAACATGCAGCGCCAGGCGGTGCCGCTGATGGTCACCGAGGCGCCGATCGTCGGCACCGGCATCGAATACAAGGCGGCGCGCGACTCCGGCGTCGTGCAGCTGGCCAAGCACGACGGCGTGGTCGAATATGTGGATGCCAACGAGATCCGCATCAAGCGCGACGACGGCGAGGGGTCCGATACCTTCCGCCTGCTCAAGTTCAAGCGCTCCAACCAGGGCACCTGCCTGAACCAGCGGCCGATCGTCTTCCACGGCGAGCACGTCGAGGCGGGCGAAGTCATCGCCGACGGTCCCTCGACCGAGAACGGCGAAATTGCCCTCGGCAAGAACCTGCTGATCGGCTTCATGACCTGGGAAGGCTACAACTACGAGGATGCCATCGTCCTCAACGAACGACTGATCATGGACGACGTACTGACGTCGCTCCATATTGTAGAATACGAATCCGAAGCCCGCGATACCAAGCTGGGGCCGGAGGAGATCACCCGCGACATTCCCAATGTCGGCGAGGACGCGCTCAAGGATCTCGACGAAAACGGCATCATCCGCGTCGGTGCGGAAGTCACCGCACAGGATATCCTCGTCGGCAAGGTCACGCCGAAGGGCGAATCCGAACCGTCGCCGGAGGAAAAGGTGCTGCGCGCGATCTTCGGTGAAAAGGCCAAGGAAGTCAGAGACACGTCTCTGAAGATGCCGCACGGCGAAACCGGCATCGTCATCGACGTCAAGGAATTCACCCGTGACGACGGCGGCGATCTGCCGCCGGGCGTCAACCGCGTGGTGCGCGTCTACGTGGCCACCAAGCGCAAGATCAACGTCGGCGACAAGATGGCCGGCCGGCACGGCAACAAGGGCGTCATCTCGCGCATCCTCCCCGAGGAGGACATGCCGTTCCTCGAGGACGGCACCCCGCTGCAGGTGATGCTGAATCCGCTGGGCGTGCCTTCGCGGATGAACGTCGGGCAGGTGCTGGAAGTGCATCTCGGTCTGGCCGCCAAGCACAAGGACTGGTACATCGCTACGCCGGTCTTTGACGGCGCGACGGAAAAGGATATAACCACGCTGCTGAAGGAATGCGGCTATGACGAATCCGGCAAGCTGCGGCTGCGGGACGGCCGTACCGGCGAATACTTTGACGCGCCGGTCACCGTCGGCTACATGTATATGCTCAAGCTGCACCATCTGGTGGACGACAAGATTCACGCCCGCTCAACCGGTCCGTACTCGCTGGTGACCCAGCAGCCGCTGGGCGGCAAGGCGCAGTTCGGTGGTCAGCGCTTCGGCGAGATGGAAGTCTGGGCGCTGGAAGCGTACGGCGCGGCTTACACGCTGCAGGAGATCCTCACGGTCAAGTCCGACGACATCGTCGGCCGCGTCAAGACCTACGAGGCCATCGTCCGCGGCGAGAACATCCCCAAGCCGGGCATCCCCGAATCGTTCAAGGTACTGATCAAGGAGATGCAGGCGCTGGGCCTCGACGTCAAGGTGCTGACGGAAAATCAGGAGGAGATGACGCTGCGTGAATCGAGCGAAATCGACGAACCCACCGATATCCGCGACATCGAGCGGGAACCGCTGGGCAGAAATCAGCGCGTGACCTATGACTTCTCGGACATCGACAACCTCTCGCCGGAGGAAGACGATGAGGAGAGCGGCGGAGACGAAGACGAAACCGTCGATGAGACGGCGGTCGACGCCTTCGATGCCGCGATCGACGCCGAAGCGGCCGGCGCGGCCGCATCTGCCGCCGGGGATACGGCAGCGGCGGAACCGGACGGAGACAGTGAGACCGCGGCGCCGGAGGACGGCACGGACGAGGCTGCCTTCGACACGGCTGAGACGGTCGAGCCCGCCGCCTTCGACACGGCCGCGGGGGACGAACCCGCCGCCGGCGAAGCGGAGACCGGGGACGAAGAGCCGGCTGCCGCAGAGGCGGAAGACGGAGAAAGCGAAGAGTAAGAACAGCCAAGGAGGCATCGCATGAGCGAAGTTAAAGATAACAGTTATGAATTGAATAATTTTGAATCACTGAAGATCGGTCTGGCCTCCACGGAGAAGATCCTCAGCTGGTCTCACGGCGAGGTGCAGGAACCGGAGACCATCAACTACCGGTCCCTCAAGCCGGAACCCAAGGGTCTGTTCTGCGAAGCGATCTTCGGTCCGCAGAAGGACTGGGAGTGCCACTGCGGCAAATACAAGAAAATCCGCTTCAAGGGCATCGTCTGCGACCAGTGCGGCGTCGAAGTCACCAAATCCAAGGTGCGGCGCGAGCGCATGGGCCACATCAAGCTGGCGGCCCCGGTTTCGCATATCTGGTACTTCAAGGGAATCCCCAGCCGCATGGGACTGTGCCTCGACATGACGCCGCGCAGCCTCGAGCAGATTCTCTATTTTGCCGAGTACGTCGTCCTCGAACCGGGCGACAGCGGCTTTGCCTACAAGGAAATCATCACCGAGATGCAGTACCGCGAAGCGAAGGAAAAATATGCTTCCACGGGCTTCCGCGCCGGCATCGGCGCCGAGGCCGTGCGGGAAATGCTGGCCGATATCGATCTCGATGAACTTTCGACCGATCTGCGCGAGCAGATGAAGACGGCCAGCAACCAGAAGAAATCCAAGCTGGTGCGCCGCCTCGAGGTGATCGAGGCCCTGCGCCTCTCCGGCAACCGTCCCGAATGGATGGTGCTGGAAGTGATCCCGGTGATCCCGCCGGATCTGCGGCCGATGGTGCAGCTGGACGGCGGACGCTTTGCGACCTCCGACCTCAACGATCTGTACCGCCGCGTCATCAACCGCAACAAGCGGCTCAAGCGCCTGCTCGAGCTGGGCGCGCCCGACATCATCGTGCGCAACGAAAAGCGCATGCTGCAGGAAGCGGTCGACGCATTGATCGACAACGGCCGCCGCGGCAGAGCGGTGACCGGCCCCGGCTCGCGCCCGCTCAAGTCCCTCTCCGACATGCTCAAGGGCAAGCAGGGACGCTTCCGCCAGAACCTGCTCGGCAAGCGCGTCGACTACTCCGGCCGTTCGGTCATCGTCGTCGGCCCGGAGCTGCGCTTCTGGCAGTGCGGCCTGCCCAAGAAGATGGCGCTCGAGCTGTTCAAGCCGTTTATCATGAAGAAACTCGTCGACCAGGGTCTGGCGCAGAATATCAAGAACGCCAAGAAGATGGTCGAAAAGGTAGAGACGCCGGTCTGGGATGCGCTGGATGACGTCATTCAGGAGCACCCCGTGATGCTGAACCGCGCGCCGACGCTGCACCGTCTCGGCATCCAGGCCTTTGAGCCGGTGCTGGTCGAGGGCAAGGCGATCAAGCTGCATCCGCTGGCCTGCACGGCCTTCAACGCCGACTTTGACGGCGACCAGATGGCGGTGCACGTGCCGCTGTCGGTGGAAGCGCAGGCGGAGGCCCGCTTCCTGATGCTGTCGGTCAACAACATCCTGGCGCCGAAGGACGGCTCGCCGATTACCACACCGACGCAGGACATGGTTCTCGGCAGCTACTATCTGACATATCCGGGCACAGCCCGCGTCAGGGTGGAGATCGACGGTGAGGAGCAGAGCTTCAACGTCATGGACGAGTTCCGCGATCCCAGGGTGGTGGAGAATCAGATCCGTGAGACGGCCGGCAAGAGGGCGATGGACCATTTCGGCCTCAGCGAGCTGGAGCCGGGGCAGAAACTCACCGACCTCTATACGCAGATCAGCTGCGAACGAGTGCCCGAGGACGGCGACGGCAAAGTGTTCACCGACATCGACGAAATGCTGATGGCTTACAGCACTAAGGTGGTCAGTCTGCACGCCCGGGTAAAGGTGCGCATGCCCGGCGGCGAGGACGGTGCGTCCGCGCTCGTCGAATCGACGGTGGGACGGTTCATCTTCAACCAGAAGATCCCGCAGGATCTGGGCTTCGTCGACCGCAGCAAGGATCCCAGTTCGCTGGAGATCGACTTCCTCTGCACGAAGAAGGATCTCGGCGTGATCATCGACAAGTGCTACAAGGTGCACAGCAACACCGACACCGTGCTGATGATGGATGCGATCAAGGATATGGGCTACCACTATTCGACGAAATCGGCGATCACGATCAGTATCGCCGACATGGAGATCCCCGAGGAAAAGCACCAGATCATCCAGGATGCGGAAGCCGTCGTCGATCAGTGCGAGGACTTCTACAACAGGGGCCTCTATACGGAAAAGGAACGCTACGATAAAGTCTGCAGCATCTGGAGCGAGACCACGGACAAGGTGGCCGACGTCGCCATGGACAGCCTCGACGGCCTCAACAACCTCAAGATCATGGCCAACTCCGGAGCGCGAGGCAGCAAAAAGCAGATCTCCCAGATCGGCGGCATGCGCGGCCTGATGGCCAACGCCACCGGCAAGACGGTCGAGATCCCGATCAAGGCCAACTTCCGCGAGGGCCTGTCGGTACTGGATTACTTTGTCTCCACCAACGGCGCCCGCAAGGGTCTGGCCGACACCGCGCTGCGGACGGCCGACTCCGGCTACCTGACGCGCCGTCTGGTCGACGTCTCCCATAACGTCATCGTCCGCGAGCTCGACTGCTGGACCGATGAAGGCATCGAGGTCAACGCTTTCGCCGGCGACAGCGAGACCGGCAAGGACGTCATCGAGCCGCTGCACGAACGCATTGCCGGACGCATTTCACTGACCGACATCTGCCATCCGGAAACCGGGGAGGTGCTGGTGCCGGCCGGGGAGGAGATCACCGACAACATGGCGCTGGAGATCGAAAATCTCGGCATCAAGAAAGTCGCGATCCGCTCGATCATGACCTGCCACTGCCGCAACGGCGTCTGCGCCAAGTGCTACGGACGCAACCTCGCGACCGGCGAGCTGGTCAACATCGGCGAGTCGGTCGGCATCACGGCCGCGCAGTCGATCGGTGAACCGGGCACGCAGCTGACGATGCGGACCTTCCACACCGGCGGCGTTGCCGGCGGCGACATCACCCAGGGTCTGCCGCGTGTCGAGGAGCTGTTCGAGGCCAGAAAGCCGAAGGGCCTGGCCGAAATCTGCGAAGAGGACGGCGTGGTCGAATCGATCACCACGACCGGCAAGACGACCAAGGTCGTCATCCGCGGCGAAGACGGCGCGCGCACCTACGACGTGCCGTACGGCGCCCGCCTCAGTGTCCAGGAGGGCAAAGAGGTGGAAGCCGGCGACAACCTGACCCGCGGTCCGCTCGACCCGCACGATATCATGCGCATCAACGGCGTCGTCGGCGTCTACAACTACCTGCTCAAGGAAGTGCAGAAGGTCTACCGGCTGCAGGGCGTCGACATCAACGACAAGCACATTGAAGTGATCGTCAGCCAGATGCTCAGCAAATACCGCATCGAGGACGCCGGCGAAACGGATCTGCTGCCGGGCAGCATGTACAGCCGCTTTGAGATCGAGGAAGCCAACGCCAAAGCCGAGGAGGAGGGCAGGCAGCCGGCCGAATACCAGCGCCAGCTGCTGGGCATCACCAAAGCTTCACTGGCCACCAGCTCGTTCCTCTCGGCGGCCAGCTTCCAGGAGACCACGCGCGTGCTCACGGACGCGGCCATCAAGGGCAAGAACGATACGCTGCAGGGGCTCAAGGAAAACGTCATCATCGGCAAGCTGATTCCTGCCGGCACCGGGATGAAGCGCTACCGCGACATCGAGGTCGACTACGGCCCCAATACGGAATACGTCGAGAGCTATTCCACCCGCGAGGAAGAGGAGGATGAAAACATCTACATGGCGGAATCGGAATTCATCCCCTCGACCGACACCATGCTGTCGGATATGACGGCGGCCGGTGAAGCGGCCGGCGGTGCGGATACCGCTGGCAGCGCGATCGACGATGCGGCGGCCGCGGACCCGGACGGCGGCGCGGAAATCACCGCGGCTCCGATCGACGATGCGGCGGCCGCGGACCCGGACGGCGGCGCGGAAATCACCGCGGCTTCGATCGATGATGCGGCGGCCGCGGACCCGGACGGCGGCGCGGAAATCACCGCGGCTCCGATCGATGATACGGCGGCCGCGGACCCGGGCGACGGCGCGGGCGGCGCGGCGGACAGCCGCGACAGCGATCTCGACTGAGACGCCGGCGGCCAGGCGGCTGCGGCCGAGTGCCCCGGCAGCGGGGACGGCCGCCTCAGCTGACGAAAAGCTAACGAAAAGATAACAATGACACCGCCGGACTTTGTTTGACAAAGCCCGCGCGGTTATGATAGAATAACCGTCGGTTTTGGGCTGTTTTACAGCTTCAAATACAAAATCTACTTGTCAGGGGCAAGGGAAAGGAGAGAGTGGAATGCCTACTATAAACCAGTTAGTAAGAAAAGGCAGAGAATCCAGTGTCAAAAAGTCAACGGCACCGGCGCTCGGCAAGAACATGAACTCGCTGCGCCGCGTGACCACCAGCGTCAACTCGCCGCAGAAGCGCGGTGTCTGCACGTCGGTGAAGACGGTGACGCCGAAGAAACCGAACTCGGCGCTGCGCAAAGTAGCCAGAGTACGGCTGACCAACGGCATTGAGGTGACGGCTTACATCCCCGGGATCGGCCACAACCTGCAGGAACACAGCGTGGTTCTCATCCGCGGCGGCAGAGTCAAGGATCTCCCCGGTGTGCGCTATCACATCATCCGCGGCACCCTGGATACCGCCGGCGTGGCGGACCGGGGTCAGGCAAGATCCAAGTACGGCGCCAAGCGGCCGAAGAAAAAGTAAACAGAGATCGGGAATTTCCGTGCCCTTGATAGAAACATATATTTTATCGAGGCCCGCGGCTCCGAAACATTGTGACGGTTCGGAGTCGAGTACCGATGTCATTTTTATGGCAAGGAGGGAAGAGAAGTGCCAAGAAAAGGAAACGCACCAAAGCGTGAAGTGCTCCCTGATCCGGTTTACGGCAGTGTCGTCGTCGCCAAGCTGATCAACAGCATTATGCTCGACGGCAAGAAGGGGACCGCACAGGCGATCGTTTACGACGCGTTCCGGCAGATCCACGAGGAGACCGGCGAAGAACCGCTCGAGGTCTTCGAAAAGGCAATGAACAACATCATGCCGGTGGTCGAGGTCAAGGCCAGACGTGTCGGCGGTGCCAATTACCAGGTACCGGTTGAAGTGAGAGCCGACCGCCGCCAGACTCTGGGACTGCGCTGGCTGACCAGCTACACCAGAGCCAGGGGCGAAAAGAAAATGTCAGACAAACTGGCAAAGGAACTGATCGATGCCGCCAACAACACCGGCGCATCCGTGAAGAAAAAAGAAGATACACACAAGATGGCGGAAGCCAACAAAGCTTTTGCCCACTACAGATGGTAGGAAGAACAGAGAGCAGAAAGGAGGTAGATCTGGATGCCTAGACAATTTCCTTTGGAAAAGACCAGAAATATCGGCATCATGGCGCACATCGATGCCGGCAAAACAACAGCCACGGAAAGGATTCTGTTCTATACCGGGAAGACGCACAAGATCGGGGAAACCCATGACGGCGCGTCACAGATGGACTGGATGGATGAAGAAAAGGAGAGAGGTATCACAATTACCTCTGCTGCTACGACTGCACAATGGAAGGACACCAGAATCAATATCATCGACACCCCGGGACACGTGGACTTCACCGTTGAGGTGGAGCGTTCGCTGCGTGTACTGGACGGCGCAGTCACCGTACTGTGCGCCAAGGGAGGTGTCGAGCCGCAGTCGGAGACCGTCTGGCGGCAGGCTGAGAAGTACGGCGTCCCGCGGATGATCTTCGTCAACAAGATGGACATCATGGGAGCCGACTTCTACAGGGTTGTCGACATGGTCAAGGACCGGCTCAAGGCCAATGCTGTCCCGGTGCAGCTGCCGATCGGTGTTGAAGATACCTTTACCGGCATCATCGACCTGATCAGCATGAAAGCCGAAATCTACAAGGACGACCTCGGCAAGGAATACTCGATTGAAGAGATTCCCGACGACATGCTCGATACCGCCAGGGAATGGCGGGAGAAGATGCTCGAAGCGGTCGCCGAAACCGATGAGGAACTGATGATGAAGTTCCTCGAAGGCGAGGAGATCACGCCGAAGGAAATCAAGCAGACGATCCGCAAAATGACGATCGCCAACGAAATGGTGCCGGTGACCTGCGGTTCCGCTTACAAGAACAAGGGAATCCAGATGCTGCTGGACGCCATCGTCGATTACATGCCGTCGCCGATCGATATCCCCCCGATCAAGGGTGTGGATCCGGCAAGCGGCGAGGAAGCGGAACGTCCGGCGGATGACAACGGGCCGTTCTCGGCGCTGGCTTTCAAGATTATGGCCGACCCCTACGTCGGCAAACTGGCATTTTTCCGCGTCTATTCCGGAAAAATGAAATCCGGCTCTTACGTCTACAACTCGACGAAGGGCAAGAAGGAGAGAATCGGCCGGATTCTGCAGATGCACGCCAACAAGCGCGCTGAAATCGAAGAAGTCTACTCGGGTGACATCGCCGCGGCGGTGGGCCTCAAGGAGACAACAACCGGCGATACACTCTGTGACGAAGAACAGGAAATCATCCTCGAGTCGATGGACTTCCCCGATCCGGTCATCGAGATCGCGATCGAGCCGAAGACCAAGGCCGGCCAGGAGAAGATGGGCATTGCTCTCGCCAAGCTGGCGGAGGAAGACCCGACGTTCAAGACCTACACCAACGAAGACACCGGACAGACCATCATCGCCGGCATGGGCGAACTGCATCTGGAGATCATCGTTGACCGGCTGCTGCGCGAATTCAAAGTCGAGGCCAACATCGGCAAGCCGCAGGTTTCCTACAAGGAAACGCTGACCAAGGCAACCGATGTGGACTACAAGTACGCCAAGCAGACCGGCGGCCACGGCCAGTACGGCCACGTCAAGATCAAGGTATATCCGCGGGAACCGGGAGAGGGATTCGAATTCGTCAACTCGATTGTCGGCGGCGCGATCCCCAAGGAGTACATCCCCAAAATCGAAGACGGCATCGTCGGCGCGATGGAGAATGGTCCGATCGCCGGCTATCAGGTCGTCGACGTCGGGGTCGAGCTCTACGATGGTTCCTATCACGAAGTCGACTCTTCGGAGATGGCATTCCGCACCGCGGCGGCGATGGCCTTCCGCGAAGCCTGCAAGAAGGGCAGGCCGGTTCTGCTGGAACCGATCTTCAAGGTGGAAGTCACCGTGCCGGAAGAATACATGGGCGATGTCATCGGCGACATCAGCGGCCGCAGAGGCCGCATCGAAGGGTCCGACATGAGCAGCGGCGCGGTCGCAGTGCGCGGCATGGTGCCGCTGGCGGAAATGTTCGGCTACGCGACCGACCTGCGGTCCAAGACCCAGGGTCGCGGCGTCTACGTCATGCAGTTTGATCACTTTGAGAAACTGCCGGACAACCTGGTCGACAAAATCAATAAATAACAGGAGGAAGCTGAAATGGCAAAAGAGAAATTTGAAAGAAACAAGCCGCATATCAATATCGGTACGATCGGTCACGTAGACCACGGCAAGACGACGCTGACGGCGGCGATCACGACGGTGCTCCACCAGAGATACCAGCTCGGCGGAGACGTCGCCTTTGACGAAATCGACAAGGCGCCGGAAGAAAAGGAGAGAGGCATCACGATCTCCACGGCGCACGTGGAATATGAAACACCGAACCGCCACTACGCGCACGTTGACTGCCCGGGACACGCTGACTACGTCAAGAACATGATCACGGGCGCGGCGCAGATGGACGGCGCGATCCTGGTGGTCGCGGCGACCGACGGTCCGATGCCGCAGACCAGAGAGCACATTCTGCTGTCGCGTCAGGTCGGCGTACCGTACATCATCGTCTTCCTCAACAAGTGCGACATGGTGGACGACGAGGAGCTGCTGGATCTGGTCGAGATGGAAGTCAGAGAACTGCTCGACGAGTACGACTTCCCGGGCGACGACACGCCGATCATCCGCGGCTCGGCGCTGAAGGCGCTGGAAGACCCGGCCGGCGAATGGGGAGACAAGATTGTCGAACTGATGGAAGCGGTCGACAGCTATATTCCGGAACCGGAGCGCGACACCGACAAGCCGTTCCTGATGCCGATCGAGGACATCTTCTCGATCACCGGCCGCGGCACCGTAGCGACGGGCCGTGTCGAGAGAGGCACGCTGAAGCTGAACGAAGAAGTGGAAATCGTCGGTCTGACGGACGAGAAGAGAAAAGTCGTCGTCACGGGCATCGAGATGTTCCGCAAGCTGCTGGACGAAGCGCGCACCGGCGACAACATCGGCGCCCTGCTGCGCGGCGTGCAGCGCGATGAGATTCAGAGAGGCCAGGTGCTGGCGGCACCGGGCTCGATCCACCCGCACACCAGGTTCAAGGGTCAGGTGTACGTGCTGAAGAAGGAAGAAGGCGGCCGTCACACACCGTTCTTCAACGGCTACAGACCGCAGTTCTACTTCAGAACGACGGACGTGACCGGCGATCTGAAGCTGCCGGAGGGCACGGAGATGTGCATGCCGGGAGACAACGTGGTGATGGAGATCGATCTGATCACGGAGATCGCGATCGAAGAAGGTCTGCGTTTCGCGATTCGCGAAGGCGGCCGGACGGTCGGATCGGGCGTTGTAACCGAGATCATCGAGTAAGAACGCAGAAGCGAATATCCGGGGAGCCGCGGAGGCGGCTCCTCTTTTTATGCGGCCTTTTACGCGGCCGCTCCGCGGCCGGCAGTGGTATGTTCATATTCTCTGCCTGCGGCAGGATGCGAACAGCGCTGCGCTCCGCCTGCGGAGGTGCCTTGCGGCAGGGCCCGGCGCGCTTCTCTTTTGCGTGATCGGCTGTCTGAGGTGTCTGCTCGCAGATGCCGCTCTGCTCTCGGAGGCGCGGCGCCGCAGAAAACAGGCGGATGCGTCGAAACAGTCATAACGGAGGCTGCGAAACGCTGCGATATGCTTGTGCTCACCGGAAGCGCGGCGATGCTATGATTTATTTAGTGAATTTTCAAAAAAATGTATCGGAAATCTTGCAAATATGGTATGCTTGTATTACAAGTTATATACAGCACGGCTCCGTGATATACGAAGGAGAACGGAATAGTGAATGAGAGTATTTCTGACTCGTCAGGGATCGGCTGCACTGCGGCGCCGAAGAGGTGATCGGGCAGACAGAGGAACTATCCCTGCAGGACTGATTCGTGCTGGAGAGGAAGGAGAAGATGTATTATGAAAGTGAAGATGAAAAAGCTGTTGGCTGCTGCCGCCTGTCTGGTGATCGGCATCGGCATGATGTGCCTTGTCGGCTGCGGGGACAAATATGCGGACAGCCCGTATGTAGGAACCTGGAAAGCGGTTTCGGCCGAAGTAAGCGGTTTCGAAGTGTCAATGAAAACGGTCGGCCTTGAAATGACGCTGACGCTCGAAGAGGACGGCAGCTGCACGGTGGATGCCGGCGACAACAGCGGAAGCGGAGACTGGGAAGAAACGGACAGCGGCTTCAAAGTAAAGGACAGCAGCGGAGACATGAACTTTAAAGTCGGTGATGATAAAAAAACAGCAACGGTGGAATACAGCGGTGCGACACTGAAATTAAAGAAACAGTAATAGCCGAAAGCGCATCGAATAACGGATCAAACGGAAATGCGCCGGGATTCTCGCCCGGCGTATTTTTATGGAAATTGATACAAAAGCTTGCGCGAACGAATCCGCGGCCGGAAGGGGAACACGGGATAAAAATAAACCGGTTACAAAATTACCGGCTGCTCCATGCCGTTTAGACATTCTCAAATGCCATTTATGCATTTTGCGTGTTTCCTTGCATAAAGCTGTGGTATAAAAGAACCGTCGAAAGACAATTGAACCAAGATATGAAATATGATGTAAATATATATTTTGTATGAAATTACCGGTGCAACCGGTGCAGGAAGGAAAGGGGAAGATGCGCTGTGCGAACAGCGTATTTTTCTTTTGCTCCGCTTGTGGTATAATCAGTGCAATTGCTCGCAGACAGAAACGGCCGGGAGGAGGAGAAAATGAAGACAGTCGGAATCGGCAGTGTGACCATCGGCGAGGGGGTGCCGAAGATCTGCGTGCCCATTATGAGTGCGCGGCGCGAACAGCTGCTGCGGCAGGCGGAAGCGGCCTGTCGGGTGCCCTGCGATCTGGTCGAGTGGCGCGCCGACGCGCTGCCGCCGGCGCAGCTGCGGGATCTCGATTTCATGATTGAATCGGCGGAGGCAGTGCGGCAGAGACTGGACAAGCCGCTGCTGCTGACGCTGCGCACCGAGGCGGAGGGCGGCCTCGTCCGCCTCGACCGCCGCGAGTACTACAGTCTGCTCCGCGATCTATCCACGGAACTCGACGTCGATGCCGTCGATATCGAGGCCTTCGACGAACAGCAGGGCTTCAACGGCGAAAAGATCGAGTTTCTGACCTCGCTGGCGCACGAGGCGGGGCGCACGGTGCTGCTTTCCAGCCACCAGTGCGACAGCACGCCGGATCTCGACGTCATGGTGCGGCGCCTGCTGGTGATGCAGGAGCTGGGTGCCGACCTCCCCAAGATCGCGGTGATGCCGCAGTCGGACCGGGACGTCCTCGATCTCCTCGAAGCCGCCCGCGTCTTCCACGAGCATTACGCCCGCGGTCCGTTCATCGCGCTGGCGATGGGCGCGCGCGGACAGGTCAGCCGCATCTGCGGCGGCAGCTTCGGCTCGGCTGTTTCCTTTGCCGCCGGCGGTGAGGAAAACGGTCTGCCGCCCTCGGCACCGGGGCAGATGGACGCCGCGCTGACCCGCGCCTGCATTTGCGAATATTACCGCGATACGGTATAATGAGTCGCAGTGTCACGAAAGGAGAACGGCAGACGGCATGGGCGATCTGATACGCGTCAGCAATTTGGTTTACGACTACGTCGATGAAGAGGGGCGGCCGACGGCGCGGGCCCTGGACGGGGTCACGCTGAACATTGAAGAGGGCAGCTTTGTCGCTGTGATCGGCCGCAACGGCTCGGGCAAATCGACGCTGGCCAAGACCTTCAACGCGCTGCTGCTGCCGACGGAGGGGGAAGTAACCGTTGCCGGCTGTGACACCCGCGATGAGAGCGCGGTCTGGCAGATCCGGCAGACTGCGGCGATGGTCTTTCAGAATCCCGATAACCAGATCGTTTCCGCGATCGTCGAGGACGATGTGGCGTTCGGCCCGGAAAACCTCGGCATCGACCCCGCCGAAATCCGCCGCCGCGTCGACGCTTCGCTGGAGGCGGTGCACATGGGCAGCTATCACCGCAAGGCACCGCATATGCTGTCGGGCGGTCAGAAGCAGCGCATCGCGATCGCCGGCGCCGTGGCGATGCACCCGCGCTGCATTCTCTTTGACGAGCCGACGGCGATGCTCGACCCCGACGGCCGGCGCGACGTGATGCGCATCATTCGCAGTCTGCACGAGGAGGGCATCACCTGCATCCTGGTGACGCACTATATGGATGAAGCCGCCCAGGCCGACCGCATTCTCATCATGAACGAGGGCCGCGTGGCCATGGACGGCACGCCCGGCGAGATCTTTTCCCGCCGCGAGCAGCTGCGGGAGCTGAGTCTCGACGTACCGCTGGCGGTGGAACTGGCGTGGCGCCTGCGCCGCCGCGGCTTTGACCTGCCCGCGGATATTGCCGATAACGAGGAGCTGATTACGGCTTTATGTCAATTGAAGTAAAGAACATCCGCTATATCTACAATGAGGGCCTGCCGCAGGAGACGGTGGCGCTCGACGACATCTCGTTCCGCCTTGAAGACGGTCAGTTTGCCGGCATCATCGGCCACACCGGCTCCGGCAAATCGACGCTGCTGCAGCAGCTCAACGGCCTGCTGCGGCCGACGTCCGGACAGATCTTCATCGACGATACCGAGATCACGGCCGAGGGCGTGTCGATGATCGACATCCGCAAGCGCATCGGTCTCGTTTTTCAGTACCCGGAATACCAGCTTTTTGAAGAGACCGTGGCTGCGGATGTGGCTTTCGGGCCCCGCAACCTCGATCTCGCTGAGGAGGAAATCGAGGCTCGCGTCGACGAATCGCTGCGCCTGACCGGCCTCGATCCGGAGGCGGTGCGGGACAAATCCCCGTTTGAACTGTCGGGCGGGCAGAAGCGCCGGGCGGCGATTGCCGGGGTGCTGGCAATGCGTCCGCAGGTGCTGATCCTCGATGAACCGACGGCCGGGCTCGATCCCCAGGCGCGCCGCGACGTTCTGCATATGATCGAGGAGGTGCACCGCCTGCAGCACAACATCACGATTCTCGTCAGCCACAACATGGACGACATCGCCCGGCTGGCGGATCTCGTCCTGGTTCTCGACGGCGGCCGCCTGACGATGTCCGGCACACCGGCGGAGGTCTTCGGCCGGGAAGCGGAGCTGCGGGACATCGGCCTCGATATTCCCGACGTCACGGCGCTGATGCGCACGCTGCGGCAGAAGGGATTTGCGGTCGATCCCGACACCTTTACCGTCGACCGGGCCGAAGAGGAGCTGGCGCGCTGCCTCGGGGAGGGCCGGGCATGATTCGCGACATCACACTGGGTCAATATTACCCCGGGGATTCCTGGGTGCACCGGCTCGACGCGCGCGTCAAGCTGATCGCCGTCTTCGTCTACATCATCCTGCTCTTCGTCGCCGACAGCTATTACGGGCTGGCCGCGGCAGCCGCGGCGCTGGCCGTCGTCATCGCCGTTTCGCGCGTGCCGCTGTCCTTTATTCTGCGCGGGCTGAAACCGATCTTCCTGCTGATCCTCTTTACCTTCGTGCTCAATCTCTTTATGTACGACGGCAGAGTGCTCTGGCAGATCGGCCCGCTGACGATCACCTGGGAGGGTCTGGACCGGGCTGTCTACATGGCGGTCCGGCTGATCCTGCTGATCATCGGCGCGTCGATGCTGACGCTGACGACGCGGCCGATCAGCCTCACCGACGGCATCGAGTACCTGCTGCGGCCGGGTCGCCGCTTCGGCGTGCCGGCGCACGAGCTGGCGATGATGATGAGCATCGCGCTGCGCTTCATTCCGGTTCTGCTCGACGAGACGGACAAGATCATGAAGGCCCAGCAGGCGCGGGGTGCGGACTTTGAGACCGGCAATATCTTTCACCGTGCCAAAAGTCTGCTGCCGATACTCGTGCCGCTCTTCATCAGCGCCTTCCGCATCGCCCAGGATATGGCGATGGCGATGGAAGCGCGCTGCTATCACGGCGGCGACGGGCGTACGCGGATGAACGCGATGAAGATGGCTTCCCGGGACGCGGCGGCGATCGTTCTGCTCTGCCTCTTTGCGGCGGGCATCATCGTCCTGCGGATTCTGCTGTAGGTGCGGCGATGAGACAGCGGAGACTGAAAGATCTGGATGCGCGCCTGGCGCGCTGCGCCGACCGCCTGATCGCGGAGCCGGCGCGCTGCCGCGGGCGCTGGCGCGAAGTGCTGCAGGCGGAGGAAGGACTCTACCTGGAGATCGGCTGCGGCAAGGGGCAGTTCCTCAGCAGCCTGGCGCGGGCGCATCCCCGCAGCCGCTATCTGGCGTTTGAGGGACAGCTGAGTGTGGCGGTGCGCGCGGCCGCGCGTCTGGAGGAGGAGAAAGCTGACAACGTGCGTCTGGTCGCGGCGTACCTGTCGCAGCCGGACGCGATCTTTGCGCCGGGGGAACTGGACGGCATCTATCTGAACTTTTCCGACCCCTGGCCCAAGGCCCGCCATGCCAAGAGACGCCTGACGCATCGGCGCTTTCTGGAGAGCTATCGGCGGATTCTGCGGCCGGGCGGCTTTGTCGCCTGCAAAACCGACAACGATGCGTTTTTCGATTTTACCCTGCGGGAAGCGGCGGCCTGCGGCCTGCGCGTCACCGAACTGACGCGCGACCTGCACGGCAGCGGCTGCCGCGGCAGACTGTATCGCACGGAGTACGAGGACAAATTCTCCGCGCTGCGAAAGAAGATCAACTATGTCCGCTTTGTCACCGCGGACGCGAAGGAGGTACCTATGATTTTTGCACAGGAAAACGGCAGAAAAATGCCCAAAGAGGATAAAATTTTCGCCATCAGCGGCAAGGCCAGGGCGATGATCGCCGAAAAGGGAAAGGACGCGGTCGCCAACGCGACCATCGGCGCGCTGCTCGATGACAACGGCGATCTGGTCGTGCTGTCTTCCGTCCTCGAGGCGCTGAAGACGCTGCAGCCGACGGACTATGCCGAATACGCACCGATCGGCGGTACGCCGGCTTTCAAGAAGGCCGTGCAGCGGGCCGCGTTCGGCGCCGGTTTCAAGCCGACGCGCCACGTCGAAGTCTGCGCCACGCCGGGCGGCACCGGCTCCATCCGCAACACGATTTCCAACTACAGCCGGCCCGGCGACAAGGTTCTGACCAGCGACTGGTTCTGGGCGCCGTACCGCACCATCAGCCAGGAGATCGGCCGCGACATCGCCACCTACGAGCTGTTCGACGCGGACGGAAAGTTCAATATCGCGGATTTCAGCAGCAAGGTGCGGGCGCTGACCAAAGCGCAGGGTGAGCTGGTGATTCTGCTCAACACCCCGGCGCACAATCCGACCGGCTATTCGCTCAGCGACGAGGACTGGGATCAGGTCATCGCCTGCCTCAACGAAGCTGCCGGCAGCGGCCGCATCACGCTCTTTGTCGATGCCGCTTACATCGACTTTGCCGGCGACGAGGAGCAGTATCGCAGCTTCCTGCCCAAGCTCGAGACGCTCGACGCCGGCGTGCTGCCGGTCATCGGCTACAGCGCCAGCAAGACGCTGACGCTCTACGGCATGCGCTGCGGGGCGATGATCTGCCTGGCGCCGACGGCGGAGATCGCCGCCGAGTTCAAGCAGGTGACGGAGTTCTCCTCCCGCGGCAGCTGGTCCAACAGCGTCCACGCCGGGCAGAGCGTGCTGGCGAAGATTTACGACGATCCGCAGCTGATGGCGCAGGTCGGCTCCGAGCGCGAGACCTACCGCAACATGCTGATCCGGCGCGGTCGCACCTTTGAAAAGACACTGCGCGGCGAAGGCCTGGAGAATGTTCCCTTCGATGCCGGCTTCTTCACCTGCATCGCCTGCGACGATCCCGATGCGGTCAGCGCGGAACTGATGAAGGACGGCATCTTCGTGGTGCCGCTGGCCAAGGGCATCCGCATCTCCGTGGCTTCGATTTCGGAGGAAAAATGCGTTCGGGCGGCGAAGGCCATCGCCCGGGTGATGAAATAGCGGAGACGGCGGGACCGCGGCAGGCCCGGGCCGCGGGCTGCGGCAGCAGTTCCGGACCGCGGCGGAATTTCGAATACACGAAACGCCGAGCCGCGGTAAAATCGCCGCCGGTGGTTGCGCGGGACGGCAAAGTGTCGTATAATATCCTGCGTAACCGCGGGCGGATGTGGTACAATGGCAGCATTCCGGCTTCCCAAGCCGGCGACGCGGGTTCGATTCCCGTCATCCGCTCCAGATCGATCGCCGACCGCATGCGAGGACAGCGTACCGGCATGCGGTCGGTTTTTTTTTTGCGTTTTGCCGCCCGCGCGGCAAGATGCGGAAAAAGCGGCGCAGCCTGCGGACAAAGTGCGCACCGGGCGCCGCCTCTTAATTGACAATATATGGAAAATCAGGTATGATAGGAATACTTCGAAGAGGGAATAAGAAAGAAAGGAGAAACGCGTATGGCATCAAAGGAAACCGGAAAAAACGACATCACGTATGAGATCCGCGAGCACATCGGTGTGATCAAGACGTTCAACACCGGCTGGCAGAAGGAACTGAACGTGATTGCCTGGAACAACGGGGCGCCGAAGTACGACATTCGCGAGTGGGACATGAACCACGAGCACATGACGCGCGGCATCACCCTGTTCCCGGATGAGATGGCGGCGATCTGCGACCTGCTGCAGGGGCGCGAGTTCGAGAGCGAAATGCGCTGAAGCCGTCTGTCAACCGCGCTTTCAGCCCGACATGCGGCGGCCGCAGAGGCCGCCGGTCAACCAAAAAAAGAACCGGATAAAGAACCAGAGAAAACCCGGGAGAGGGCGGTATCGACTGTTGCGGTACCGTCTTTTCCTGTGCTATACTTGATATCTATGGCGGAGGAAAGTATGAACATTTCTTTAAAGCTCAGCGAAGAGGACAGAACTTATCAGGCGGTGACGGCCGGCGCGGGGGATACGATCGAGGATCTCTACCGGCGCCGGCGGGAACAGGTGCCGCGGACCGTGATCGCGGCCCGCCGCAACAACAAACTGGTGGCGCTGAACACGCCGCTGGCCGACGGCGACCGCGTGGTCTTCCTCGACGTCCGCAGCCAGGCGGCACGGCTGATCTACCAGCACAGCCTGGTTCTTGTTTATCTCAAAGCGATCGAGGAAGTGATCGGCAGGGTGCGGGTGGAGGTGCTGCATTCGCTCGGCCGCGGGCTCTACACCGAGATCGGCGAACGCGGCGCGCTGCTGTCGCTGAGCGAGGAGCAGCTGGCGGCGATTACCCGCCGCATGCAGGAAATCATCGCTGCCGACCATCCCTTCCGGCGCATGCGCGTCGACCGTGAAGAGGCCCTTCGCATCCTGCGGGAAACCGATCAGAAGGAAAAACTCCACGTACTGGAAACCAGACCCGGTATGCAGTACATGGACTTTTACGATCTCGACGGCTTCAAGAACTTTTTCTACGGTCTCATGGTGCCTTCGACCGGCTACCTCTATTCCTTCGCCGTGCGCCGCTACCGGCGCGGCGTGATCCTCGGCCATCCGCAGCAGCAGTCGCCGGATGCGGCGCCGCGGGTGCGCGATGACCGCAAGCTCTACGATGCGTTTCTGGAGACGCAGCGCTGGCATGAAGCCCAGGGCATCCATTACGTCGCCGACCTCAACGAGAAGGTGGCGGCCGGCGAGAGCCGCGAAATCATCCAGCTCTCCGAAGCGCTGCAGGAAAAGAGAATCGTCGAGATTGCGGCGGCGATCATGCGGCAGAAAAAGCGCATCATTCTCATTGCCGGCCCGTCTTCGTCCGGCAAGACGACGTTTGCCCGCAAGCTCTGCATCCAGCTGCAGGTGGAGGGCGTCCGGCCGCTCTACCTGGGAACCGACGATTACTTTCACGAGCGCGCGGAGACGCCGCTGGATGAAAAGGGCGAACGCAATTATGAGGATCTCGCGGCGGTGGACGTGGAACTTTTCAATCGGCAGATGAACGCACTGCTGCGGGGCGAAGAGGTGGATCTGCCGACCTTTGACTTTCTCACCGGCCGCAAGGTCTTCGGCCGCCGCCTCACCCGCATCACAGCGCGGCAGCCGATCGTGATCGAGGGCATCCACGCCCTCAACGATGAACTGACGCCGCACATCCACGACCGCGAAAAGTACCGCATCTACATCAGCCCGCTGACGCCGCTGAACATCGACGAGCACAACTGCATCTCGGTCACCGACGCGCGCATGGTGCGGCGCCTGGTGCGCGATCACAAGTACCGCGGTCACGCCGCCGCCCGCACCATTCACGACTGGCCCCGGGTGCGCGCCGGCGAAGACAAGAACATCTTTCCCTACAACAGCCGCGCCGATGCCTTCTTCAATTCTTCCCATCTCTATGAGCTGGGGGTGCTGAAGAAATATGCGGTGCCGCTGCTGGAGGCGATCACCCGCGAACAGGAGGAGTACGGCGAGGCGGTGCGGATGCTGCGCTTTCTGTCCTTCTTCCGCACCATCGAGCACGATGAGCTGATTCCCAACAATTCGCTGCTGCGGGAATTCATCGGCGGCAGTGTCTTCCTCGACGAGGACGCCGCCGGAACACAGCGGTAAAGGTGCCGCGAAGCGGGCAGCAGAAAAAGGAGAACGAATATGACACATAAAATATCAGTGATTGGCAGCGTCAGCGCTGCCGTGCAGGGCAGACCCTACGGACAGGTGCGTCGCGGCATGCAGAATCCCGGCCGGCTGTCGCTGCGCATCGGCGGCTCCGGCCGCAATCTGGCGCTCAACTTCGCCCGCCTCGGTGCGGAGACGGCGCTGGTCGCCCGCGTCGGCGACGACTTCCCCGGACATGCGGCCATCGATGAACTGGCCGCGGCCGGCATCGATACCAGCGGCATAGCCGTCGACAGCGAGAAGGATACCCCGGCTTCGCTCGAGATCCGCAACATCGTCGACGAGCTGGAGATGGCGTTCGGCAATGAAGATCTGCTCGATGAATTTCGCGCCGATCTGCCGGAGGATGTCAGGACGCGGCTGCGGAATGCCGACGGGGTCTGCTTTGACGCCTGCATGCCGGGCGACCGGCTGGAGCAGCTGACGGCGCTGCTGGACGGCATACCGCTGGCGCTCGACCCGGTCTCGCCGGAACATGCCGAAAAAGCGCGGCCGTTCATCGGCCGCTTTCAGCTGATCACGCCGAATCGCGAGGAGGCGGAGCGGCTGACCGGCATGGATATCTTCAGCCCCGAGCAGATGGAGGAAGCGGCCCGCCGGCTGGCCGAACGCGGCGTTGCGCGCGTTTTCATCACCATCGCCGGCGCCGGCGTTTTCTACTATGAAAACGGCCGCAGCGGCATCGTCCCCGCCTACCAGCCGGCCGCGCTCAACGAGCACGGCGCCGGGGCGGCGTTCACGGCCGCGGCGCTGCTGGCGACGCTTGACGGCCTGGATATCGAAGAAACGGCGGCCCGCGGTCTGGCGGCGGCGGCGATCACGCTGGAAAGCCGCAAGGAGGTCAGCGACGAGCTCTCGGCCGCAGCAGTGGAGCGCCGCATTGCCGAAGCGGCCGAAGCAGCCGCGCAGGCGGAGGAAACGAAGGAATAGAAAGGGGCAGTCCGCATGTGTCCGTGAAATGCCGGCCGCACAGGCGTGCCGGCATTTCTGTGTCCGGGGGGTTGACGAGCGGGGGGGACCCCGCTGCCGCGATGCTGCTTTCGGCGTTCCCCGCGGCGGCTGACCGGCGGGGGAGAGCGCTCCGCTGCCGCGATGCTGCTTTCGGCGTCCCCTGCGGCGGCTGACCGGCGGGGAGAGCGCCCCGCCGGCGGAAGGCACACCCGGATGCGTGTCCGGCGCCGCGGCATCAAAGCATTGAAAAACACGCATTTTGTTTCGCAAAAAGGCAAAAAAACCATTCGCCTTTTTTCAAAAAAACTCTTGCATTTGCCGGGCAGGTGTTATATACTCATAAAGCTTGCGTAACCGCGAAGAAGTGGGAAGTTGCTGGGCTATCAGGTAATTTCCACTGAGAATTGTCCCCGCCGGACGGGGGCGAGGGTGTCGGCCGCGCTTTCGGCTGTGTGAAAAATAAGGAAACGCACGGCCGCGTGTACGACGCAGGCGAAACCCGAAACACGCTGCAAAACCGGCATTTCGGCACCTTGTACCAGAATAGCGATAATAGTACAGAACAACTGCGAAGGAGAAGACGATGAGCGAACTGCAGAAAATCAGAATCAAACTGAAGGCCTACGATCACGCGCTGCTGGATCAGAGCGCAGCCAAGATCGTCGACACCGTCAAGCGCACCGGCGCCGAAGTATCCGGCCCGATCCCGCTGCCGACGGAAAAAGAAGTGATTACGATCCTGCGAGCCGTCCACAAGTACAAGGATTCCAGAGAACAGTTCGAACAGAGAACGCACAAGCGTCTGATCGACATCACCAGCGCCACGGCGAGAACAACCGATGCGCTGACCAAGCTGGAAATGCCTGCCGGTGTGGACATCGAGATCAAGTTATAGGAGCGAAAGGGATCTCCCCTTAGTATGATCGCCGCAAGGTGATCCGCTGTAAGCAGTCAGGAGGTAAACATATGAAAGCATTGCTGGGAAGAAAGATCGGCATGACGCAGATCTTTACCGAAGAAGGCGACGTAATACCGGTCACCGTGATCGAAGCGGGCCCCGGTGTGGTGACGCAGATCAAGACCATGGAAACGGACGGCTACAATGCCGTGCAGGTCGGTTTTGAAGATGCCAAGCCGCAGCGCGTCAACAAGCCGATGACCGGCCACTTTGAAAAGGCCGGCGTCGACGTCAAGAAGAACCTGACCGAGTTCCGCGTCGAAGACGGCGAGGAGTATGAACTCGGACAGACCATTTCCGTGGCCGACTTTGAAGAAGGCACCAAGCTGGATGTCACCGGCACCTCGAAGGGCAAGGGCACCCAGGGCAACATCAAGCGGCACGGACACCAGCGCGGCCCCATGAGCCACGGCTCCAAGCACAAGAGACTGGCCGGCGCCCTGGCCGGCGCTTCCTACCCGGGCAGAGTCTTCAAGGGCAACAAGGCCCCGGGCAGAATGGGACGCGAGACGGTCACCGTTCAGAACGTTGACCTCGTCAAAGTTATCGCCGACAGAAACCTGATGCTCGTGAAGGGCGCCGTACCGGGCGGCAAAGGCAGCCTGGTTCGCGTTCAGAACGCGGTCAAGGGTCAGGATAAATAGGCTGGGTTCGAAAGGAGGACATCAAGATGGCAACAATCAAAGTGCTGGACATGAATGGTGCAGACGCTGGGACACTGGAGCTGAATGACGCGATCTTCGGCATCGAACCCAACCAGCACGCAGTTCATGAAGCGGTCAGAAATTATCTGGCCAACCGCCGGCAGGGCACGCAGTCTGCTCTGACCCGCGCGGAAGTCAGGGGCGGCGGCAGAAAACCGTTCCGGCAGAAGGGAACCGGTCGTCACCGTCAGGGTTCCACGACCGACCCGTCGCAGATCGGCGGCGGTATCGTCTTTGCGCCCAAACCGCGCAGCTACCGCTACAAGCTTCCCAGGAGCGTGCGCCGGCTGGCGATGAAATCGGCGCTCTCGGCCAAGGTGCAGGACAACGAGATGATCGTTCTCGACACGCTGCAGCTTGATGCGCCGAAGACCAGAGATATGGTCAACGTGCTGGCCAGCATCAAGGCGGAAGGCAAAGCGCTGATCGTGACGGCGGAGAAGAACGACAACGTCGTCCGCTCGGCCGCCAACCTGCAGGGCGTCAAAACGGCAGTGGTCAACTCGATCAACGTCTACGACATCCTCAACCACACGAACTTCATCATCACGAAGGACGCGGTCCAGAAACTGGAGGAGGTGTATTCCTAATGAGAACTCCTTACGACGTCATCCTCGAGCCCGTCATCTCCGAACGCAGCATGGCGGACGCGCAGGACAAAAAATATACATTCCGTGTCGCGACGGATGCCAACAAGACCGAGATCAAGAACGCCGTCGAAGAAATCTTCGAGGTGGAGGTCAAGAAGGTCAACGTCATGAACGTTAAAGGAAAATACAAGAGAATGGGAAGAACGGCCGGCTATACGGCGGCCGGCAAGAAGGCGATCGTCACGCTGAAGGACAGCAGCAAGGAGATCGAATTCTTCCAGGGACTCTAATACAGGAGGAAGCAAATGGGAATCAAGAAATACAATCCGACGACTCCCGGGGTTAGAGGCATGACGGTCTCGTCCTTCGAAGAAGTCACCAAAGACACACCGGAAAAATCCTTGACGGTGACCCTGAAGAAGAACGCCGGCCGCAACTCCCGGGGCAAAATCACGGTGCGTCATCGCGGCGGCGGCTATCGCCCGAAGTACCGGATCATCGACTTCAAGCGCGACAAGGACGGCGTGCCGGGCAGGGTGGCGGCGATCGAGTACGATCCCAACCGCAGCGCCAACATCGCCCTGATCCACTACGCGGACGGGGAAAAGAGATACATCCTCGCGCCGCAGACGCTGCAGGTCGGCCAGACGATTGAGTCCGGCGCCGACGTCGACATTGTCGTCGGCAACGCGCTGCCGCTGTCGAGCATACCGGTCGGCACCGTCATCCACAACATCGAAATGAAACCCGGCAAGGGCGGCCAGATGGTGCGCTCGGCCGGCAACGGGGCCCAGCTGATGGCCAAGGAAGAGGGCTTTGCCCAGGTCAGACTGCCTTCCGGCGAAGTCCGCAAAGTCAGCCTGCGCTGCCGCGCCACCATCGGTGAAGTCGGCAACAACGACCATCAGAACATCGATATCGGCAAAGCCGGCAGAAAACGGCACATGGGTATCCGCCCGACAGTCCGCGGCTCGGTCATGAACCCGAACGATCACCCGCACGGCGGCGGCGAAGGCAAGGCCGGCATCGGCCGTGTCAGCCCGGTCACACCGTGGGGCAAACCGGCTCTCGGCCTGAAGACCAGAAAGCGGAAGAACGAATCCAATAAGTTCATCATCAAGAGAAGAAACGAGAAATAAGGGAAGGAGATACTCATGGGCAGATCACTGAAAAAGGGCCCGTTCGTTGATAAAAAGCTGCTCAAGGCCATCGATGACATGAACGCAGCCAACGACAAAAAAGTGGTGAAGACCTGGTCGAGAGCTTCGACGGTCTTCCCGCAGATGGTCGGCCACACGATCGCCGTTCACGACGGCAGAAAACATGTGCCGGTCTATATCACCGAAGACATGGTAGGTCACCGTCTCGGCGAATTTGCGCCGACGCGCACCTTCCGCGGCCACAGCGCCGATAAGAAGGTTGCCGCCGCCGCCACCGGCGCCGCACCGGCAGCCGCCGCGCCGGCAGCAGCCGCAGCACCCAAGACGACACCGAGCGCTTAAGAAAGGAGAACACAGGGCATGGAAGCGAAAGCAACAGCAAAATATGTGAGAATGTCTCCGAGCAAGCTGAAACCGGTCACCGATCTGGTGCGCGGCAAGGATCTCAACGAGGCATTGACCATCCTGAAATTTACCTCCGGCAAGGGCGCGGAACTGGTGGAAAAAGTCGTCAGATCGGCCGCAGCCAATGCCGAAAACAACTTTGACATGAACCCGGACGACCTGTATGTCGCGGAAATTTACGCCAATCAGGGACCGACGATGAGAAGATGGAGAGCCGGCTCGCAGGGCAGGGCCTCGATCATTCTGAAGAGGAGCAGCCATATCGGCGTTACGCTCAGAGAAAAGGAAGAGGAGGTTCAGTAAATGGGACAGAAAGTAAGTCCGCACGGGTTCAGAGTCGGCGTCATCAAGGACTGGGGTTCCAAATGGTACGCAGACAAAAATAATTTCGCCGATTACCTGGTAGAAGACAACAAGATCAGAGAATACATCAAGAAAACGCTGTATGCGGCCGGCATTTCGCAGATCGTCATCGAGCGGCGCACGGAAAATGAAATGCGCATTACGATCGCGACCGGCAGACCGGGCATGGTCGTCGGCAGATCCGGCGAAGGCGTGCAGGCTCTCAAGCAGCAGCTGGAGAAGATGACCGGCAAGACGGTCAGCATCAACATCGAAGAGATCCGCCGCAGCGAACTCGACGCGCAGCTGACCGCGGAAAGCATCGCGGCCGCGCTGGAGCGCCGTGTCTCCTTCCGCCGGGCGATGAAACAGGCGATCGGCCGCACTATGAAGGCCGGTGCGCAGGGCGTCAAGGTCCTCGCGGCCGGACGTCTCGGCGGCGCCGAAATCGCCCGCACCGAAAAGTACAGCGAGGGCAACGTCCCGCTGCATACCCTGCGCGCGGACATCGACTACGGCTTTGCCGAGGCCGACACGACCTACGGCAAGCTGGGCATCAAAGTTTGGATCAACCATGGCGAGATCCTCGACAAGGGTCTGCAGGATGTGGTTCGCGTCGACAAGGAAGCCGGCAGCGGCAGACGTGACAGAAAACGCGGCGACAGACGCGGACGGCGCGGTGACAGACGCGACAGAAGACGCGGCGACCGCCGCGGCGGACGCAGTGAACTGCCCAAGGCGGCAGCCCGCATCCGGCCCAAAAAGCAGGAACCGGCACCGCAGCAGGATGAGGAGGCACCCGCGGACAGCGCCGCGGCCGAAGCAGCCGCCGATCAGCCCGCTGCCGAGACCCCGGCGGAAGAATAGCGACAGCGAAAGGAGGACAACGCCATGTTAATGCCAAAGCGCGTTAAACGCAGAAGAGTCCACAGAGGTAGAATGAAGGGAAAAGCTACCAAGGGCAATACAGTGACATACGGTGAATACGGCCTCATGGCTACCGAGCCGGGCTGGATCACGTCCAATCAGATCGAAGCGGCCAGAATTGCCATGACGCGGTCGATCCGCAGAGGCGGCAAGGTCTACATCAAAATTTTCCCGCACAAGCCGGTGACCAAAAAGCCCGCCGAAGTCCGCATGGGTTCCGGCAAGGGCGCCCCGGAATACTGGGTCGCGGTGGTCAAGCCGGGCAGAATAATGTTTGAGATTGAAGGCATCCCGCTGGAGCAGGCCAAAGAGGCGATGCGCCTGGCAGCCCACAAACTGCCGATCAAGAGCAAGTTTGCCATCAAAGGACAGGAGGGCGGTGAAGCGTAATGGAACTGAGCAAAATGAGAGAAATGTCAGACGCCGAACTGTACGAAGAACTGACGAAGATGAAAAAAGACCTGTTCAACCTGAGATTCCAGCACGTCACCGGACAGCTGGAAAACCCGATCAAGGTCCGGGATACGAGAAGAGATATTGCGCGCGTCAAGACCATCATTCGCGAAAAGCAGCTGGCAAAGGCGCAGACGGAGTAGAAAGGAGGAGAGAATCATGACACAGGAAGCGAGAAACAGACGCAAGACCAGAGTCGGCATGGTTGTCAGTGACAAGATGGACAAGACTGTGGTCGTGGCGCTGCAGGATTCAGTCAGACATTCCCTCTACGGCAAATCCGTCAAGAGGACGAAGAAGGTCAAGGCGCACGATGAGAACAATGAATGCAGCATCGGCGATAAAGTAAGAATTATGGAGACCAGACCGCTGTCGAAGGACAAGAGATGGAGACTGGTCAACATTGTCGAAAAGGTTAAATAAGGAGGCACCAGAGTATGATTCAGACAGAAAGCAGACTGCGGGTCGCTGACAATTCCGGTGCAAAAGAACTGCTGTGCATCCGCATTCTCGGCGGCACCAGCCGGCAGTACGCCAACATCGGCGATGTCATCGTCTGCACCGTCAAGGAGGCGGCGCCGGGCGGTCAGGTAAAGAAAGGCGACGTCGTCAAGGCGGTCGTGGTCAGATCGAAGCGGGGCGCACGGCGCACCGATGGCAGCTACGTCAAATTCGATCAGAACGCCGCCGTCATCATCAAGGAAGACAAGAATCCGGTCGGAACGCGTATTTTCGGACCGGTTGCCAGAGAGCTGCGGGACAGAAGCTTTATGAAGATCGTGTCCCTGGCTCCGGAAGTACTGTAAAGGAGGACAGGATGCGCATTAAGAAAGGCGATATGGTCATTGTCCTCACCGGACAGGACAAAGGCAAGAAGGGCAAAGTGCTGAAGGCCATGCCCAGGGAAAACCGCGTCATCGTCGAGGGCGTCAACGTGCAGACCAGGCACCAGAAGCAGACGCGCACGGCGCCGGCGGAAATCAAGCACCAGGAGGGACCGATCCACGTTTCCAATGTCGCCCTCGTGGACAGCGACGGCAAACCGACCCGGATCGGCATGAAGGTCGAAGGAGATAAAAAAGTGAGAATCGCCCGCCGCAGCGGCGCGACGATAGACTAGGAAAGGAGGAGAGGTCGTTGACAGCAAGACTGAAAGAAAAATACCAGAACGAAGCGTTCGGCGCCCTGCAGGAGAAATTCTCCTACGGCAACCCGATGCAGGTACCAAAGCTGGAGAAGATTACGATCAACATCGGCCTGGGTGAAGCCAAGGACAACCCGAAGCTGATGGAGACGGCCGTCAAGGAACTGGCGGCGATCAGCGGACAGCATCCGGTCGTGACCAAGGCGCGCAAATCGATCGCCAACTTCAAGGTCAGACAGGGCATGCCGGTCGGCACCAAAGTCACCCTGCGCGGCGACAGAATGTATGTGTTTGCCGACAAACTGTTCAACATCGCTCTTCCGCGTGTAAGAGACTTCAAGGGCGTCAGCCGCAATTCGTTTGACGGCAGAGGCAACTACTCGATGGGCGTCAGAGAACAGTTGATTTTCCCCGAGATCAATTACGACGATGTCGATATGGTCAAGGGCATGAACATTGTATTTACCACGACGGCGGAAACGGACGAAGAGGCAGCGGCGCTGCTGGAAGCCCTCGGCATGCCGTTTGAAAAGTAGGAGGTGCGGCGATATGGCGAAGACATCACTCAAGGTGAAGCAGCAGAGAAAGCCCAAGTACTCCACCCGGGCCTACACCCGCTGCCGGATCTGCGGCAGACCGCATTCGGTGCTGAAAAAGTACGGCATCTGCCGCATCTGCTTCAGAGAGCTCGCGTACAAGGGAGAGATTCCCGGCGTCAGAAAAGCGAGCTGGTAAACTACTGTACTTTCCGACAAGTTGCCGCGGCGGGCGGCCGCCGAAGCGGGCAAAACTATCGGAGGAAAAGGAGACAAGAACGATGACAATGACAGATCCGATTGCGGATATGCTGACACGGATCCGGAATGCCAATACGGCAGAGCACAAGTCGGTCGACGTGCCGGCTTCGAAGATCAAGAAATCCATTGCCGGAATTCTCGCTGACGAGGGGTACATCAACGGCTACGAAGTGATCGACGACAACAAGCAGGGCATCATTCGCATCAGCATGAAGTACGGTCCGGAAAAGGAAAAAGTGATCAGCGGCATCAAGAAGATATCAAAGCCCGGCCTCAAGGTCTATGCCAAGGCTTCGGAAGTTCCGAAGGTTCTCGGCGGCCTCGGCATCGCGATTATCTCGACTTCCAACGGCGTGATCAGCGACAAGGAAGCGAGAAAGCTCGGCGTGGGCGGCGAAGTGATTTGTTATGTTTGGTAGGAGGAATGCAACATGTCAAGAATAGGCAATCAACCCATTGATCTTCCTGCCGGCGTGGAAGTCAAAGTCGGTGCTGACAATCTCGTCAGCGTCAAGGGCCCGAAGGGGCAGCTGCAGGAAAAGATCAACGACTGCATCGCGGTGGCCGTCGACGGCAGCACCGTCAACGTCACCAGATCGTCGGATGACAAGAATGACCGCGCGCAGCACGGCCTGGCCAGAACGCTGATCGCCAACATGGTCGAAGGCGTGACCAACGGCTTTGAAAAGCGTCTGGAACTGCAGGGCGTCGGCTACCGGGCAGAGAAGAAGAACAAGAAACTGGTACTCAGCCTCGGTTTCTCCCATCCCGTGGAGATGGAGGATCCCGAAGGCATCGAGACCGAAACCCCGTCGGCGACGGAAATCGTCGTCAAGGGCATCGATAAGGCGCTGGTCGGCAATTACGCCGCCAACATCCGCCAGCTGAGAAAGCCGGAACCGTACAAGGGCAAGGGCATCCGCTATGTCGGCGAATATGTCCGCCGCAAGGAAGGAAAAGCCGGCGTCAAGGCTGGAGAATAGGGAAAGGAGTGAAGACAGATGGCAAAAACATCGCGTAACGCGAAACGCCTCGCGAGACACCAGAGAGTCAGAAGAGATTTGTTCGGCACTCCTGAAAAACCGCGGCTCAGCGTGTTCCGCAGCAACAGGAATATTTCCGTACAGATTATCGATGACGTGCACGGCCGCACTCTGGCCGCCGCATCGACGCTCGACAGCGAGCTGAAGAATACGCTCGAGAACGGCAACGGCGGCAACAAGGCCGCGGCCAGAGCCGTCGGTGAAGCTATTGCAAAGAGAGCCCTGGAAAAGGGAATCGACACCGTCGCATTCGACAGGGGCGGATTCCTTTATCACGGAAGAGTCAGAGAACTGGCCGAAGGCGCGAGAGAAGCCGGGCTCAAGTTCTAGCAAGGAGGAGACCAATGCGAAATACAATCGACGCTTCCAGGCTCGACTTGAACGACACCATTGTCGACATCAGACGCGTTGCCAAGACGGTTAAGGGCGGCAGAAACATGCGCTTCAGCGTGACGGTTGTCGTCGGCGACAACGAGGGCCACGTCGGAGTCGGACTCGGAAAAGCACAGGAAATCCCCGAAGCGGTCAGAAAAGCGACGGAAGACGCCAAGAAGAATCTGATCGCGGTTCCGACCGTCGGAACGACGATCCCGCACCGCCATGTCGGTGTATTCGGCGCCGGACGCGTGCTGCTGATGCCGGCCGTCGAAGGTACCGGCGTGATCGCCGGTTCCGCGGTTCGTACCGTTCTGGAAGCGGCCGGCGTCAAGGACGTCCGCGCCAAATCCATCGGCTCCAACAACGCCGTCAACATGGCGTACGCCACGCTGCAGGGGCTGAAGGAACTGAAAACCGTGGAGGAAGTCAGCAGACTGCGCGGCAAGACCAAGGAAGAAATCTTAGGATAGGAGGAGCAGGATGGCAGGCAAAGTAAGAATTACACTGACCAGGAGCACAATCGGCGCGACTCCGAAACAGAAAAAGATTGTCGCCGCCATGGGTCTGAAGAAGATGCACCAGTCCGTAGAAATGCAGGACAACGAGGTGACCGCAGGCGCTGTGCAGAAAGTATCCCACCTGGTCACCTGCGAAAAGCTGTAAAAAGGAGGTGCAACTGTGAAACTGCATGAACTGAAAGCAGCCGAAGGTGCTGCCAGATCCCGCAAGAGGAGGGGCCGCGGTTCCGCTACCGGTCAGGGAACGACCGGCGGCAGAGGCATGAACGGCCAGAAATCCCGCAGCGGCGGCGGCGTTCGGCTGGGATTTGAAGGCGGCCAGATGCCGCTCTATCGCCGCATCCCCAAGCGCGGCTTTACCAATATCTGGGGCACGGAATATGCCGAAGTCAACGTCGCCGCACTGAACCGCTTTGACGCGGGGACCGAAGTGACGCCCGAGCTGCTCCGCGAGACGGGACTCGTCAAGAAGGCCGGTGACGGCATTAAAATCCTGGGGCAGGGAGAACTGGAAAAGAATCTCACTGTCAAGGCCGATAAATTCAGCAAATCCGCTAAGGAAAAAATTGAAGCCGCGGGAGGAAAGGCAGAGGTTCTCTGATGGAAATGCTGCAGACAGTGGGAAAGGCGTGGAAGGTCCAGGAGCTGCGCAAAAAAATGATCTATACGCTGCTGATCCTGGTCGTCTTCCGCATCGGTTCCAATATTCCCGTACCGGGCATCAACCGCGACGTTCTGTCGCAGATGTTTGACGGATCCACGGGACTGTTCGAACTGTTCAACCTGTTTTCGGGCGGATCGTTCGGCAATATGACAATCTTTGCACTGAGCATTACGCCCTACATTACGGCATCGATCATCCTGCAGCTGCTGACGATAGCGATTCCGTCGCTCGAGCGGCTGTCCAAGGAGGGTATGGAGGGACGCAAGAAGATTACGCAGTACACGCGTTATCTGACGGTGATCCTGGCCGTGGTGCAGGCGCTCGGCATGTCGGTCGGGCTGTTCCGTCAGGCGCTGGTTCACACCGACCCGATGTCGATCACGGTGATCATCTTCATCCTCACGGCAGGAACGACTTTCCTGATGTGGCTGGGTGAGCAGATCAATGAAAACGGCATCGGCAACGGCATATCGCTGATCATCTTCGGCGGCATCATCGCCCGCCTGCCGTCCGGCATCGGCACCACCTGGCAGAGCTACAAGAGCGGCGAGATCAGCATGATGACCATCATCCTGTTCATCGTCTTCGCGATTGCGGTTACCCTCGGCATCATCGAAGTGCAGCAGGGCCAGAGAAGGATCCCGGTGCAGTACGCCAAGCGGGTCGTCGGCCGCAAAATGTACGGCGGACAGGCTACGCATATACCACTGCGGGTTAACCAGGCAGGCGTCATCCCGATCATCTTCGCGATGTCGATCCTGCAGTTCCCGATGACAATTACATATTTTACCGGAAACAACACCGGCTTCGGCCGCTGGGTAGACAAGTATCTGTCCCTGAACGGCTCCCCCGGTGTATGGATCTATTCCGCACTTTACATCGTGCTGACGTTCCTGTTCACCTACTTCTATACGGCGGTCACCTTCAAGCCGGAAGAGGTCTCGGACAACATGAGACAGAGCGGCGGCTTTATCCCCGGCATCCGGCCGGGACGGGCTACGGTCGACTATCTGACCAAGGTTATGAATCGCATCACGTTCGTCGGGGCGCTGTTCCTGGCAGCCGTCGCGGTTCTGCCGACCATCGTCAGCGGGCTGACCAACCTCAACGTTTACTTCGGCGGCACATCGCTGCTGATCGCAGTCGGTGTGGCCCTCGATACGATGAAGCAGCTGGAGCAGCAGATGGTCATGCGAAATTATGAAGGTTTCCTGAAGTGAGGAGGAACTGGCAATGAATCTGGTACTGCTGGGCCCGCCGGGAGCGGGCAAGGGCACGCAGGCGGCGATGATCAAGGAGAAATTCAGCATCCCGCACATTTCCACCGGAGATATTTTCCGGGAAAACATTAAGAACAAGACGGAACTGGGCCGCAAGGCGGAGGAATATATGTCCCGCGGCGAGCTCGTTCCGGATGCACTGGTGATCGAGATCGCGCTCGATCGACTGGGCCGCGATGACTGCCGCAGCGGCTTCCTGCTCGACGGCTTTCCGCGCACGGTCGAACAGGCCCGCGCCCTCGATCAATTCCTGGCCGACAAGGGCGACCGGCTCGACAGGGTGCTCGACATCATGGTCGGAGAGGAGATCCTCGTCGACCGCCTGATCACCCGCCGGGTCTGCAAAAACTGCGGCGCCACCTACAACATCAAGGGCATGCCGCCGAAAAAAGAGGGCATCTGCGACCGGTGCGGCGGCGAGCTGATCCAGCGCGCCGACGACACCGAAGAGACGGTGCGCAACCGCATCAAGGTCTACGAATCGCAGACCAAGCCGCTGGTCGATTACTACGAAAAGGCCGGCAGCATCGCCCACCTCGACGGCACCATCGGCCTGCAGCCGCTGTTCGACAAGATCGTGGAGCTGCTGGAGGCCTGAGATGATCAGCATCAAGGGTGAGTACGAACTGCAGCTGATGCGTCAGTCGGGCCGGGTAACCGGCCGGATCCTGCGGGATCTGAAGGGACTGATCCGCCCGGGAATCACGACCTGGGACATCGATCACTACGTCGACGAGGCCATCCGCGCGCAGGGCATGACCCCGACCTTCAAGGGCTATCAGGGTTATCCGGCCAGTGCCTGCACCTCGGTCAACGACGAGATTGTGCACGGCATTCCCTCCCGCCGCCGCGTGCTGCAGGAGGGGGACATTGTCAGCGTCGACATCGGCAGCACCTGGCACGGCTACGTCAGCGACGCCGCCCGCACCTATGCGGTCGGGCGCATCGACGAGGCCGCCCGGAGTCTGATCGAGTCCGCCCGGCGTGCGTTCTTCTGCGGTCTGACCGAGTGCCGTCCGCGGCACCGGGTCTCCGACATCTCCCACGCGATACAGGAAAGCGTGGAGGGGGATGGCTGCGGGGTAGTGCGGGAGCTGGTCGGCCACGGCGTCGGCAGCCGCATGCACGAGGAACCGCAGATTCCCAATTACGGCCGGCCGGGGCGCGGTCCGCGCATTGCCAAAGGCATGGTCTTTGCGATTGAGCCGATGATCACGGCGGGAAGCCCGCAGATCCGTCAGCTCGACGACGGCTGGACCATCGTCACGGCGGACGGCAGCCTGGCTGCCCACTACGAAAATACAGTTGTGATAACGGACGACGAGCCGGAGCTGCTCACTCTGGACACAGAAGAGGAGAATTCTTAGATGTCAAAGAAAGATGTTATCGAGGCGTCGGGCATCGTCAAGGAAGCCCAGCCGAACGCGATGTTTGTCGTTGAACTGGAGGGCATCGGACACACGATCCTGGCCACGGTTTCCGGCAAAATCCGCATGCATTACATCCGCATTCTGCCGGGCGACCATGTCAAGGTGGAATTGTCGCCCTATGATCTGACCAAGGGCCGGATCACATGGCGGGATAAGGGCTGAAACGGCCCGCAGGAACAGGAGGTTTCGCAAGATGAAAGTAAGAGCATCCGTCAAACCGATGTGCGAAAAATGCAAGGTCATCAAGCGCAAGGGCAAGGTCATGGTGATCTGCGAAAATCCCAAGCACAAGCAGAAGCAGGGTTGACAGAGAAAAGTTGCTGCCGGGACTGGCAGCTGTTGAAAAACATCCCGTTTATATTGCGCCCGGGGCGCTTCCTGCGCCTTGACGGCTGCGCGACGGAAGATGGGAAGAGGAGGAAATTATGGCTCGTATAGCCGGAGTTGACTTACCAAGAGAGAAAAGAGTTGAAATCGGTCTGACCTATATCTATGGGATCGGCAGACCGACTGCCCAGACAATCCTCAAAAAAGTCGGTGTGGATCCCGGTACCCGGGTGAAGGATCTGACCGAAGAGGAAGTCGGCAGAATCAGACGCGTGATCGACGAAGAGTACATGGTGGAAGGCGACCTCAGAAGAGACGTCAATCTCAACATCAAGCGGCTCATGGAGATCGGTTCCTATCGCGGCATCCGTCACAGACGGAACCTGCCGGTGCGGGGACAGAACTCCAAGACCAACGCCAGAACACGCAAGGGGCCTAAAAAGACCGTAGGCCGCAAGAAGAAGGCAACTTTATAAGGGGGTAGAGAGAAATGGCAAAAGCGCAGAAAAAATCGACAAGAAAAAGAAGAAAAGAGCGCAAGAACGTAGAAAAGGGCCAGGCACATATTCAGTCTACCTTCAACAATACGCTCGTTACCTTGACGGATATGTCGGGCAACGCCCTGTCCTGGTCCAGTGCGGGTTCCCTTGGCTTCAAGGGCTCGAGAAAATCCACCCCGTTTGCCGCGCAGATGGCTGCCGAAACGGCCGCCAAAGGGGCAATCGAACACGGGCTGAAGACGGTGGAAGTGTACGTGAAGGGGCCGGGTTCCGGCCGCGATGCCGCGATCCGCGCGCTCGAGGCGGCAGGCCTGAGCGTGACGATGATCAAGGATATCACACCGATTCCGCACAACGGATGCAGACCACCGAAGAGAAGAAGAGTCTGAGGCAAGGAGGAAGTGAATCATGGCAGTAAACAGAGAACCCATTTTAAAAAGGTGCAGATCACTGCAGATCGATCCGAGTTATGTCGGCATCTTCAAGGAATCAAAGAGAACTTCGCAGCGCAGCACCTATCGCAAGATGAGTGAATACGGATTGCAGCTGCGGGAAAAGCAGAGAGCGAAGTTCATCTACGGCGTCCTTGAAAAGCAGTTCAGAAATACATTTGAGAAAGCCGCCAAGAAGAAGGGCATCACCGGTGAAAACCTGCTCGTGATGCTGGAGGAGCGGCTCGACAACGTCGTCTACCGCATGGGACTGGCCACGACCAGACGGGAAGCCAGACAGCTGGTGGTGCACCGTCACTACATGGTCAACGGGCGGATCGTCAACATCCCCTCGTACCAGGTAAAGCCCGGCGACGTCATCAAGGTCAAGGAGCGGAGCCAGAGCTCTCCCAAATTCAAGGAAATCAAGGAGATGGAGGTCGGCGTACCGGCCTGGCTCAGTGTCGATAAGGAAAAGTTCGAGGGTACGGTTCTGACCGATCCGACCCGCGACCAGATCGATACACCGATCGAAGAGCACCTGATCGTAGAATTGTACTCCAAGTAATCGCAGCGGAAGACAGTGGTTCATGGAGCAGCAAAAAAAGGAGGAACGAATGATCGGAATCGAAAAACCGACAATTGAGTGCATTACATCGGATGATGATGTAAACTATGGAAAATTCATCGTCGAGCCTCTGGAACGCGGCTACGGCATCACCCTCGGCAACAGCATGCGGAGGATCCTCCTCAGCTCCCTGCCGGGTGCCGCCGTTACGGCGGTCAAGATCGACGGCATCCTGCATGAATTTTCCACATTGCCGGGCGTCAAGGAAGATGTCACCGAGATCATCCTCAACCTCAAAAGGCTGGCGGTCAAGCTGGTCGGATCGGAGAACACCAAACGCGCGATCATCAACGCGGTTGGTCCGAAGGAAGTAACAGCCGCGGATATCATCGGCGATGCCGATATGGAGATCTTCAATCCGGATCTGCATATCGCCACTCTGGAAGAGAACGCCACGCTGGTGATGGAGATCAGCCTCGCCAAGGGCAGAGGCTACGTGCCGGCGGAGCAGAACAAGACGGAGAGCACGCCGATCGCGGTGATTCCGGTCGATTCGATCTACACCCCGGTACGCAAGGTGAATTTCACCGTGGAGGACACCCGTGTCGGCCAGGTGACGGACTATGACCGGCTGGTGCTCGAAATCTGGACCGACGGTTCGGTCACGCCCAAGGAGGGCGTGTCGATCGGCGCCAAGATCATGCAGGAGCACCTCAACCTGTTCATCGCTCTGACAGACAGTGCCGAAGGCATGGAGATCATGGTAGAGCAGGAAGAAGATCAGAAGGAAAAAGCGCTGGAGATGACAATCGAGGAACTGGAACTGTCCGTTCGCTCCTTCAATTGTCTCAAGAGAGCGTCCATCAATACTGTAGAAGAACTGACTCGCAAAACCGAGGACGATATGATGAAGGTCCGCAACCTGGGCAAGAAATCGCTGGACGAAGTCAAGCAGAAGCTTGCCGAGCTGGGCCTCAGCCTCCGCGAAACCGACGAGTAGAGAAAGGAGAGTACCGATGCCGGGCTATAGAAAACTGGGCAGAAAATCGGCACACAGAAAGGCCATGCTGCGCAATCTGGTGACCGATCTGCTGAGAAACGAGCGCATCACGACGACCAATACCCGGGCCAAGGAAGCCAGAAAGGCGGCGGAAAAGATGATCACGCTGGCCAAACGCGGCGACCTGCACGCCAGACGGCAGGTGTTGGCATATGTATACGACGAAGATGTCGTCAGCAAGCTGTTTGACGAGATCGCACCCAAATATCAGGATCGCAGCGGCGGCTATACCAGAATTCTCAAACTGGGACCGCGCCGCGGCGATGATGCGGAAGAGGTTTTCCTCGAACTCGTATAAGGGATAGAATCGGCAGGCAGTATCATCCGGTACTGTCTGCTTTTTCATTGGCGCCGGAAAGAGCCGGCGCCGGACGCCGCGGCGGGCGCGAACCCGCCGCGGCGGCGCGGAGGCAGGAAATGGAGAAAGAATCAGGAGTAAAAGCTGTCCCGGCTGCACCCGGCGGACGACAGTCCCCGCCCGGCAGGCGGCCGGCAGTGAGCACAAAGACTGCGGCGCCGTCCCGCCGCGTCGAACTGCTGGCGCCGGCCGGCGGTCCGGCGCAGCTGCGGGCGGCGGTTGAAAACGGTGCCGACGCCGTCTATCTCGGCGGGCCGCTTTTTAACGCGCGTATGCATGCCGATAACTTTTCCCTCGAGAACCTGCGCGAAGCCGTCTCGTACGCGCATCTGCGCGGCGTGAAGATCCACGTCACCCTCAACACCCTGCTGCGCGATGAGGAACTGCAGGATGCGCTCGACTATGCGGCGGACCTCTATGCCCTCGGCGCGGATGCACTGATCATCCAGGATCTCGGACTGGCGCGGCTGCTGCGGCAGCAGCTGCCGGAGATGGAACTGCATCTCTCCACGCAGGGCACGGTTTATAATCTGAGCGGCGTGCGGGCAGCCGCCGAGCTCGGCTTTCAACGGGTCGTGCTGGCCCGGGAAGTGCCGCTCGATGAACTGCGCACAATCACCGCGGCCAGGCCCTGCGAAATCGAGATCTTCGTGCACGGCGCGCTGTGCATCTGCTACTCAGGGCAGTGCCAGCTGTCCCGCGTCCTCGGCGGCCGCAGCGGCAACCGCGGCGAGTGCGCGCAGCCCTGCCGGCTGCCGTATCGGGACGAGGCGGGGCGAAGCGGATACCTGCTTTCACCGCGCGATCTCTGCCTGCTCGACCACCTGCCGGAACTGACGGCGGCCGGCGTCGACAGCCTGAAGATCGAGGGGCGCATGAAATCACCGGCTTACGTCGCCGTGGTGACGTCGATTTACCGCAAATATCTCGATCGCTGTCTGTCCCCGCAGAGCGGAGCGCCGTTCCGCATCGAGGCAGAGGACCGCCTGGCGCTGGCGCAGATCTTCAACCGCGGCGGCTTCACCGACGGATATCTGCACGGCGACCCCGGCGCGTCGCTGCTTTCCGGCGACCTGCCCAAGCATCAGGGGGTGCGGATCGGCACCGTCGCGGCGTCGGCGGGCCGGGAGCTGCTCGACATCCGCACCGACCGGCCGCTGCGAAACGGCGACGGCATCGAGATCCACAGCCGGCCGCTGACCGGCGGCGTGGTGACCTACCGCGAAGCGCGCCCCGGCGGTCTGCTGCGCATCGGCGACATTCGCGGCGCAGACCGGGTGAAGCCGGGCGATGCGGTCTTTCGCATCACCGACAGCGAGCAGGTACGGGCCGCCGAAGCATCCTGCCGGCAGGGGCGGCGGACGACGCCGATGGATCTGACCTTCGTGCTCCGCACCGGCCGGCCGGCGGAGCTGACAGCGCGGGCTCAGGCGGCGGAAGTCAGTGTCAGCGGCCGGCTTGTGCCGGAAGCGGCGCGGCATCGCGCCGTCGATGCGGAGATGGTGCGGCAGCAGCTGGAGAAAACGGGCGGCACGCCGTTTCATCTCCGTCATCTGCGCGTGGTGCTCGATCCCGGCCTTTCCCTGCCGCGCTCCGAGCTGAACCGGCTGCGGCGCGATGCCGTCGAGGCCCTGACAGAGCGAATTGCCCGGCCGCGCCGGCGGCCGCAGATCGAGAGGCTGCCGCGGCGGAATCCGGCCGCCGCACTGCGCCGGGCGCGGCGGGAGAAGGGCCTGCCGCCGGCGGATGGCGGCACGGGAAACACCACTGCGGCAGGCGGCACGGGATCGATGCGACCGACCGATGCGCTGCCGGCGGCAGCGGCAGCGAAACGGGATGCGGCGGTGCAGAGCGACGGCCTGCTGCGTCTGCCGCCGGTCACCCTGGGCGCCGGCGACCGCTGGCTCGCGGCGCAGCTGGGTCTGACCGAACCCGATGCGGCCCCGGCTCCGCGGGACGGAACGCCGGGTTCTCTGCCGGTGGACGGGATCCCGGCCTCGCTGCCGCAGACCGTGCTGGTCGAAAACCTCGGCTGGATTCGGGAACTGCAGAACAGCGGCCGCCGCGTCCTCGGCGGCGCCGGACTCAACGTTACCAACACCGCAGCCGCGGAGGCGCTCGCGCAGCTGGGCGTGACGGTCGTCGAAGCTTCCAGGGAATGCGCCGCGGATCCGGATATCCTGATGATCACCGAACATCGTTTTGACAGCGGCATTCTGACCGACCGCACCGGCCGGCGCTATCGCCTGGAGCCGGGTCCCTTCGGTGACAAGACGATACTGTACCGGGAAAAGGACCGCGGCGGCAAAGCGGCAGCCGACGGCAGGAATGGCGGCAGCAGAGTGACAGCGGATCAAAGAAATCGCGGCGGCAAGGCGGCCGGAAAACCGGACCGCGGCGGCAGACGGAAAGCAGGGAAGAGGAGAAAGACAAAAGAGCGAAACAAATGAAAACAGAATGGCCGAACGGCGGCCGACGGCCGTACCGCCGGCTTGCATGCGGCCCTGACGGGCCGCACTTTCACCAGGCACTGTCCTTTCCCGGACGGTGCCTTTTTTATGCGGCGGCGCACCGCGGGAACCGTTCGCGAAAATTACAGCTCCTGATATAGAGAAGGGCAGCGCGCGGCGGCTTCCCGATGAAGGCGGCAGCCGGCCTCGCTGCGGTTCGCGAAATTTACAGCTCCTTATATGAGAGTTATTTCAGGGAGCACACCGCAAAAAGGACTTGCTGTCACGTTGACGTGATAGCGTAATCTGAATATTGCGGAGAAAGGCGAACCGTAATGCGAAAAGTGAATGAAGTGAGTTCTTTGACTGGACTCAGCAGGAGAACGCTGCAGTACTATGACGACGAAGGCCTGGTGCCGGTCATGCGTTCGGAGAGCAATCACCGCCTCTATGATGAAGCAGCTCTGGATAAGATCTGGGGAATCATGATCTGCCGGGAGCTGGGCCTGGATCTGAGCACGATCGGCGAAATGGCGGCCGCACCGACGGCACGACGCAGGGAGATGCTCGGCACTCTGCGAACCATGCTGGAAGCGCAGATGCACAGACTGGATGAGATGATTCTGCTGCTGGAGCGGGTGATGCAGGACGGCCTGCCGCCGCGGCCGCCGGAGGAGAAACGGGGCGGACGAACCTATGTGGAATGGGTGGCCGCCTGGAAAAACGAAGTTCTCGAGGCTTCCTCCGCACCGTCGTCGGCATCCGGGCAGCGGCGCCCTTAGGCAGCACCCTGCAGCAGCCGCAGACAGCGTTCCGCAGCAGCCGCAGACAGCACCCCGCTTCCCGCGGCGATCGGCGGCATTCCGCGGCCCTTCGCGTCCGGCCGGAAAGGCGACAGAAATCCGGCTGCATAACGGACGGTGTGACAAGGATGATCCGCCGCGGGAAGCAAAGTATGACAAATGATGACCGGCTTCGCGGGAAAGCCGGCAGACGAAAGGATGAGAAAAATGAAAAAAACACGAAACCCGGCCGCGGCAGCCGCCGCGGCCATCGCCGGAGCGGGCATCATGCTCCTCTGCATCTTTGTGCCCTTTGTCTCGGCGGGGGAGGAACTGGAGGACAGCCTGGATACTCTGACTGCCTATGAGGAATTCGGTGTGGACGGCATGGACAGCGTGTCGGTATTCAAGTTCAATACATTCTATTATCAGAACAGCACGGAATTGTTTAACAGCAGCGAAGACGGGATGATATATCTGGGGCTGCTGATCGCACTGCTGGTCTTTGCCGTGCTGGCACTGGTGTCGACGCTGCGGCGGAAACCGGTGCTGTCGCTGGTATTCGGTATTCTGACACTGCTGACGTTCCTCGCCGAGTACGCCGACTTTGTATCCCGCGGCGTGGTCGCCGATGATGCGATGTCCTATCACTGGAGCATCGCGTTTTATCTCTGCTATGTCGGCGCGGCGCTGCTGCTGGCCGGTGCGATCGCCATGCTGGTGCAGAAAAGACGGCAGCGGCGAGCGGAGCGGCAGCTGAATACGGGGAACTGATCGTGCCGAACATTCGGCACGGAGAACGCAAGAGAACAGGAATCGAAAAGATAACGGAGGAGAAGTCATGAAAAAGAAATTATTAGCCATCGCACTGTGCCTGAGTCTGGTTTGCTGCTTTGCGGCCTGCGGCAGCAGCGAGAGTTCGGATACGGCCGGCGATAATCAAAGCAGCGTGGAAGAAAATGCCGATACTGCCGATGATGCAGAAGACTATGAGGACAGCGAAGAAGATGTCGATGAAGACGTTGATGAAGTGGAGGTCCAGAACAAGGATCTGCCCGGCGGCACCTATGTTGTGGGTGAGGACCTTTCGGCAGGAAAGTACTATATTACCTACAAGACAGAAAAGTCGGAAGAAGATTACTGGGGTCTGGATTATTTCTGGATTACTCGAGAGGGCTCGAAAGGCAGGGAAGAAACACTGGACGGCACGAAATACGATGAGAGAGTCGGCGGCTTTGACTATACGGAAGCCAAAAAGGGAAAGAAATCCTATGTCAACCTGAAGGACGGAGACAAAATAACGGTTGATGCGGAGGAGGGAAACTGGACCTATTAACCCGCAGGATGCTTTGGGAAGAGCTGCCTGAAGATGCGTCCGGGAAAGGCCTGCGGATGCACCCGGGTTTCGCAAAGGCACCCGCAAGGGTCTTCGCGGGGTGCGCCGCGGGATGCGCCGCATGAGGCGCTCGGAAGTTCCCTGTGAAGGGGTCGGTGCTGCCGTGCCGGTGGAAGAAATTCCGCCGGCACGGCAGTATATTTGCGGGGTCAAACGCCTTCCTCCGACAGGACAGCAATATTTTCCGCCGGCAGGGCAAAAATGTTTTCGCCGGCAGGGCAAAAAAGTGTTGACAAGGGCGGACGGCCCTGATATTATGTAAAAGCTGTCGCGAAAACGGCACCCCGGCGCCCGGCCGGAAAGGCCGGCCTGCCGCAGTCATTTCGCGGCCCCGGCGCGGCGAAAAAAAGCCCGGCGAGGCAAAAAAATGATTGACACGGGGGTCAAAAAGCGATAGAATTAAAAAGCACGCTAAAAGGGAAAACGCCCTGCCGCGTGCCTGAACATTGACAACAACATAGTGTAGAAATTTAGTCGATAAAGGTGTTTCAAACACCAAAAAACTAAATGGAACGATCATGTACGAACATGAAAGTTCCCGACAATTTCTAAAACCAAAAGCAATAATTCGGAGACGAATGAAGACGCGAAAAGCGTGAGCGAAGAGTTTAGAAATCAAACTTGATTTAGAGCCTTCGGGCTTTAGATACGATCTTAATTAAGAGTTTGATCCTGGCTCAGGATGAACGCTGGCGGCGTGCCTAACACATGCAAGTCGAGCGAGAACCCTGCAGATGACACTTCGGTAGATTCAGCAGGCGGAAAGCGGCGGACGGGTGAGTAACGCGTAGGCAACCTGCCCTTCACACAGGGATAGCCTCGGGAAACCGGGATTAAGACCTGATAATACGTCACCGCTGCATAGCGGAGACGCCAAAGATTCATTGGTGAAGGATGGGCCTGCGTCTGATTAGTTAGTTGGTGAGGTAACGGCTCACCAAGGCAGCGATCAGTAGCCGACCTGAGAGGGTGATCGGCCACATTGGAACTGAGACACGGTCCAGACTCCTGCGGGAGGCAGCAGTGGGGAATATTGCACAATGGGGGAAACCCTGATGCAGCAACGCCGCGTGAAGGATGAAGGCCCTTGGGTCGTAAACTTCTGTCCTTGGGGAAGAAGAAAGTGACGGTACCCATGGAGGAAGCCCCGGCTAACTACGTGCCAGCAGCCGCGGTAATACGTAGGGGGCAAGCGTTATCCGGAATTATTGGGCGTAAAGCGTGCGTAGGTGGTTTTTTAAGCGCGGGGTTTAAGGCTGCGGCTTAACTGCAGTATGCCCCGCGAACTGGAAGACTTGAGTACAGGAGGGGAAAGCGGAATTCCTGGTGTAGCGGTGAAATGCGTAGATATCAGGAAGAACACCGGTGGCGAAGGCGGCTTTCTGGACTGAAACTGACACTGAGGCACGAAAGCGTGGGGAGCAAACAGGATTAGATACCCTGGTAGTCCACGCCGTAAACGATGAGCACCAGGTGTCGGGGTCGCAAGATCTCGGTGCCGCAGTTAACGCAGTAAGTGCTCCGCCTGGGGAGTACGTTCGCAAGAATGAAACTCAAAGGAATTGACGGGGACCCGCACAAGCAGCGGAGCATGTGGTTTAATTCGAAGCAACGCGAAGAACCTTACCAGGGCTTGACATCTTCCTGACAGGCTGGTAAAACAGCCCTTCTACGGACAGGAATGACAGGTGGTGCATGGTTGTCGTCAGCTCGTGTCGTGAGATGTTGGGTTAAGTCCCGCAACGAGCGCAACCCTTGTCTTTAGTTGCCATCATTCAGTTGGGCACTCTAGAGAGACTGCCGGGGACAACTCGGAGGAAGGTGGGGATGACGTCAAATCATCATGCCCCTTATGTTCTGGGCTACACACGTGCTACAATGGCCGGTACAGAGAGAGGCGAGACCGCGAGGTGGAGCAAAACTCAAAAGCCGGCCCCAGTTCGGATTGCAGGCTGCAACCCGCCTGCATGAAGTCGGAGTTGCTAGTAATCGCGAATCAGAATGTCGCGGTGAATGCGTTCCCGGGTCTTGTACACACCGCCCGTCACACCATGGAAGTTGGGGGCGCCCGAAGTTGGTCAATAATCGATTACCTAAGGCGAAACCGATGACTGGGGTGAAGTCGTAACAAGGTAGCCGTAGGAGAACCTGCGGCTGGATCACCTCCTTTCTAAGGAGACTCAAGTTTCTGCACTATGTCTGTTTATGACAAACCGGCGGCGCACCGATTCCTTCGGCCGCGGCCGGTGCGTGTGAAACTTGGCCCCGGCATCTGCGGATGCCGGCCGAGGTTCATGGGGAATTAGCTCAGTTGGGAGAGCACCTGCCTTGCACGCAGGGGGTCAGGAGTTCGAATCTCCTATTCTCCACCACCCGTACCTTGAAAACTGAATACCAAAACTGTGGAGAATTTGCGAAGCAAATTTTCAACGAACGAATCGAGAAGTATCAAGCGAGAACAGGAAAAAGAGTTTTTCTGGAAGAAGCGAGGTATAACTGCGATTCATCGAGAAACCAGAACAATTCACTACGAGCGAAAAGCAATAGTGAAAGTGCGAGAGCACGAAAGACCATCGTACGCTAGCGATGGCAGGGTCAAGTGACAAAGAGCATTCGGAGGATGCCTTGGCACTGGGAGCCGAAGAAGGACGTGACAAGCTGCGATAAGCTGCGGGGAGGAGCAAATATCCGCCAATCCGCAGATTTCCGAATGAGGGAACTCAGCTGCAGTAATATGCAGTTACCTTGGCGTGAACACATAGCGTCAGCGGAGGCAACGGGGTGAACTGAAACATCTAAGTAGCCCCAGGAAGAGAAAGAAACCTCGATTTTCCAAGTAGCGGCGAGCGAACGGGAAAGAGCCCAAACCGACAGTTTACTGTCGGGGTTGCGGATCACTCAAAGGAGGATGGAAGACAGTCGAACGACTCTGGAAAGGTCGGACAGAGAGGGTGAAATCCCCGTAGACGAAGTCGGAAGTTCCGGGAGTGGCACCAGAGTAGGACCGGACACGAGAAACCCGGTTTGAAGCCGGGGGGCCCACCCCCCAAGGCTAAATACTACCCAGTGACCGATAGCGAAGAGTACCGTGAGGGAAAGGTGAAAAGAACCCCGGGAGGGGAGTGAAAGAGAACCTGAAACCGAATGCTTACAAGCAGTGGGAGCGCAAGTGACCATGTACTTTTTGTAGAACGGGCCAACGAGTTGTGGTGTGCGGCGAGGTTAAGATCCTGGAGGATCGGAGCCGTAGGGAAACCGAGTCTTAAGAGGGCGAAGAGTCGTATGCTGCAGACCCGAAACCGGGTGACCTATCCATGTGCAGGTTGAAGCGAGAGTAAAATCTCGTGGAGGACCGAACCTATATACGTTGAAAAGTGTTAGGATGACGTGTGGATAGCGGTGAAATTCCAATCGAACTCGGAGATAGCTGGTTCTCCTCGAAATAGCTTTAGGGCTAGCCTCGGAGCAAAGACACACGGAGGTAGAGCACTGAATGTTCAAGGGGCCTTCACCGGTTACCAAAAACTATCAAACTCCGAATGCCGTGCGATCATAACCGGGAGTCAGTCTACGAGAGATAAGTTCCGTGGACGAAAGGGAAACAGCCCAGACCCGCAGCTAAGGTCCCCAAGTGTAAGTTAAGTGGAGAAGGATGTGGAGCTGCTTAAACAGCTAGGATGTTGGCTTAGAAGCAGCCATTCATTCAAAGAGTGCGTAACAGCTCACTAGTCGAGTGACTCCGCGCCGAAGATAAACGGGGCTGAAACTTACCACCGAAGCTCGGGACTGCCAAGGCAGTGGTAGAGGAGCATCGTATACGGGCAGAAGGTTGAATGGAAGTTCAGCTGGACTGTATAGGAGAGAGAATGTTGGCATGAGTAGCGAGAGACAGGTGAGAATCCTGTCCACCGAAAATCCAAGGTTTCCTGAGGAAGGTTCGTCCACTCAGGGTCAGTCGGGACCTAAGCCGAGGGCGAAGGCCGTAGGCGATGGAGAGCTGGCGAAAGATTCCAGCACCACCGAAATCCGTTTGAGAGAAGTGGGGACGCAGAAGGACAGGCAGAGCGTGCCGTTGGTAGAGCACGTGCAAGCGATGAGTGTGATGCATAGGCAAATCCGTGCATCGAAAGCACAAGGCGTGACGCGGAGGGAAGATGAGTACCGGAAGCTGCCGAATCCAGGCTGCCAAGAAAAGCCACTATCGAGGAAGTAGGTGCCCGTACCGTAAACCGACACAGGTAGATGAGGAGAGAATCCTAAGGTGAGCGAGAGAACTATTGTTAAGGAACTCGGCAAAATAACCCCGTAACTTCGGAGAAGGGGTGCCATCGAAAGATGGCCGCAGTGAAAAGGCCCAGGCGACTGTTTACCAAAAACACAGGTCTCTGCCAAAGCGAAAGCTGAAGTATAGGGGCTGACGCCTGCCCGGTGCTGGAAGGTTAAGGGGACTGCTTAGCGCAAGCGAAGGCACGATCTTAAGCCCCAGTAAACGGCGGCCGTAACTATAACGGTCCTAAGGTAGCGAAATTCCTTGTCAGGTAAGTTCTGACCCGCACGAAAGGCGTAACGATCTGGGCGCTGTCTCAACAATAGACTCGGTGAAATTGTAGTACCGGTAAAGATGCCGGTTACCCGCAGCAGGACGGAAAGACCCCATGGAGCTTTACTGCAGTTTGATATTGGAGTTCGGCATTGCACGTACAGGATAGGTGGGAGACGTTGAAGCCAGGACGTCAGTTTTGGCTGAGTCACTGTTGGGATACCACCCTTGTAATGTTGGATTTCTAACCGTGCGCCGCGAACCGGTGTCGGGACAGTGTCTGACGGGCAGTTTGACTGGGGCGGTCGCCTCCTAAAAGGTAACGGAGGCGCCCAAAGGTTCCCTCAGTGCGGACGGAAATCGCACGCAGAGCGCAAAGGCAGAAGGGAGCTTGACTGCGAGACATACAGGTCGAGCAGGGACGAAAGTCGGGCTTAGTGATCCGGTGGTTCCGAGTGGAAGGGCCATCGCTCAACGGATAAAAGCTACCCTGGGGATAACAGGCTGATACCGCCCAAGAGTCCACATCGACGGCGGTGTTTGGCACCTCGATGTCGGCTCGTCTCATCCTGGGGCTGAAGTTGGTCCCAAGGGTTGGGCTGTTCGCCCATTAAAGAGGTACGCGAGCTGGGTTCAGAACGTCGTGAGACAGTTCGGTCCCTATCCGCTGTGGGCGTTGGAGATTTGAATGGAGCTGTTCCTAGTACGAGAGGATCGGAATGGACGTACCGCTGGTGCACCAGTTGTTCCGCCAGGGGCATAGCTGGGTAGCTAAGTGCGGAAGGGATAAGCGCTGAAAGCATCTAAGTGCGAAGCCCCCCATAAGAAAAGATCTCCTTCCTTTAAAGGATAAGACCCGTGAGAGACGATCACGTTGATAGGTCGGAGGTGTAAGTGCAGCAATGCATTGAGCTGACCGATACTAATAGGTCGAATACTTGACCAGAGAAGGTTTCCGAAGATGCGGCGCCGCAGGGCGCAGACAGTGAAGGTATTCAGTTTTCAGGGTATGAGAACAATCACATATCCTGAAGCTCCGCGAAAGCGGAGGGAAAAATCTGGTGACGATAGCGTGGAGGCTACACCTGTTCCCATCCCGAACACAGAAGTTAAGCTCCACAGCGCTGATGATACTTGTCGGGCGACCGGCCGGGAAAGCAGGACGTTGCCAGTTTTTTCGGCCCTGTGGTCAAGCGGTTAAGACACCGCCCTTTCACGGCGGTAACTCGAGTTCGATTCTCGACAGGGTCACCAAACGCAAAGCATCGAAACGCTGCATCCGGCGCTTCGGTGCTTTTTTTAGTGAAAACGGGACGATTCGACTTGGAGCAAACTACGGGCCGCTCCGAGCAGGCTGAATTGAAAATTTAAATTCTATGTGTAAAAGTGAATTCCACATGCAATGAAAAACCGTTGTTTTTTTAAAGTTTTTTCAGATGACACACTGCCGATGTGGTATAATTAGCTCAGCTTCTTAGAAAAAGAAATTGTTTTCGGGCACTCTAATAGGGCCTCTGGAAATATGTTATGCATGTTTAATTTCCACAGGTTTGCATGCGGATTTTCAATTTTGAGCTCTCGGGGACGATCTGATTCCAGGATACGGTTTATCTAAGCAGCTGAGGTGTTAGTGCCACTTCATCAGCCGGTACCGGCTGTAGCTGCAAGGCTCTGAGTCTCTCAGAGCCGATTTTTTTTTAGCGCCAGAGAATACGGTGTATCTCCACTCAGCGCCGAACGAGGTGTGGAATTGATATGATCCACCGCCTTTCTGAGATCCCATTGCGTGTAAGGCTGGAAATCTGTACCTTTTGGAAAGATCATGCGAAGCATTGTATGGATATTTTCAATACCGGCCTTTTGATCACTTCTCATGGGATCGCAGTAATAGATGCTGCTGCGCGGCGTTCCCTCCGGACTGTTTTCCAGTCTTTCCGGATTTCCGAATTCGGCTCCCCGATCTGTAAGGATGACGGGAAAGAGAGTATGAAACGAGTCAGGACCGCCAAGAGAGCGCTGGAGACGTTCGAAAACCAATCGAACAGCCCCTGCTCAATATACAGGCGCTCCTCCAACTTAAGATGTTTCTGATTTCCCGGTATGTTTTTCGACATTTGAAACCTCCTCCATCGTCCCCGGGAAACTGCCACTACCATAATATGCCCGTCGCAATGCGTCAAGCCTATGCAGGTTTAAACTCCATTTATGAAAGACTAAACGCTGTTGAACGCCTCCCTAATAGAATTCAAAATTTCCATTTGCGAAAAATAGAGAAAATGTATAATAATGGTTGCTCTTATGTAATATTTACGTTAAAATACATGTTGAAATGTGATCCCTCAAACGATAAACAATTTGACTTCTTGATGCTGAGGGCTGAACTTCACCCTGCGGCGGCAGTGCGGAGCCTGCATTTTCTTGTATGCAAAAAGAAGCCTGATGACGGTCTGCGGAAGGGGAAGCTTCTCTGCAAAAGCAGCATTGCGGCACGCACAGGCGCATACATTTTGACCGTCAAACAGATATTATTATAAGTGAGGCAGCGAATGATCGAACAACCTGACAGCAGCCCGCGATTTTTGCGGCTGCACGTTCAACGGAAAACCTGGTTCAAGGGCCTTACGGCCCTCAGCGCTATCATTGTCTTTGCGGTCACGTATGCATTGATCCTGCCGGCTATGGCGCTGGATCAGAACGAGGCGGCACGGAAAACCGAGGAGGCAGCCCGGCAGAAATGCATTGACCGGCATGCCGTCGAGCTTGTCCGACAGTGCAGCGATTCCCGCGCCGCGGGCGCGGCCGCGGCAAAGATACGGCTGCCGCTGACGGCGAATACAGCGACGAAAAAAACAAAGGCGGCTATTTCAAAGACGGCACACGCCGGCACGCTCACCGCTTCCTGCGGCTTCTGCACGGTGCGCGTGCACTACACGGCCGCGGCCAAAATCCCGCGCGGTGCGACGCTGAAAGTCCGTGCGCTGAAGACGGGCAGCAGCCGGTATCGTCATTATTACCGGGCTTCGAAACAGGCGCTCAAAACCGATCGCGCCCTTTCTCAGGCCCGCTTTTTCGATATCAGCATATACAGCCGCGGAGGCAGAAAAATCGAACCGAAGGCGTCGGTGCAGACGGAGATCCGCTACGGCAGTGCGCTGAAGATCGGAACGTCACAGAAACTGCAGGTTGTTCACTTTGCCCGCAAAAACGGCCGGGAAAAACCGGAAGTGCTGACGGCCAGAACCACGGCTGCGCAGCGCGGCGGGAAAAAGCAGGTCTCTGCCGTCAGTTTCCGGCAGAGCAGCTTTTCCGTAGTCGGAACCGCGGTCGAACCGCTGTCGAAGGGATGGCCGTCGGATACGGATCAGGGCTACGTGATGGTCGTGACCGGCGACGGGCAGAATTATTACGCCGTCGATCAGAACGGCGGTCTGACGCCGGTCTCGGTTCGCAATCCGGGAACGGCAGAGCAGCAGGTGGTATTCGACCGTGAGGGAAACAAGGTCGACACACTCAAGGAATTGAAAAGAAACTACTACTGGTTCCTTTCACAATATACCGGAGAACAGAACCAGCATGCGGGAGAGTACCAGATCGGCAACCTGCCGTGCACGAAATATATCCAGGCCTATAATGGCGACGCGCTGACATCGAACACCAGCTGGTACATGTACCGAAGCGGCAGCGGTCAGATCTACCATCACGCTTACAGCAATCGGTATTATCTCGGAATTGATACCGCTGCGATGAAGATCCGGCGCGGCACGGTAACCGGAGATACCGCGGCGGATCCGTCGATTTCCGACGATGCGTGCAGCGTTTATTTTGTCCATGACTTCACCAATCCGGACGATCCGGACGAGGAGAAGATCGATGACGATACCATCGATCTCGGCGCGCCGCAGACCGATAAAAAGCTGACGCCGCACAATGCGACGGCGGAAAATCCGGAGGGCGACGGGACCTATGATCTGACGCTGAGCGTGACCGGAAAGACCCGATCACTCAGCGAATCCGGCAAGGCGGACATCACGATCATCTACGATAATTCTTACAGCATGGTCGAACACAAGGACGGAAACGGGAATACACGTCTTGATATTGCCCGGGACGCGATCAACTGCATGGCGGAAACCCTGCTGAAAAGCAACGACGAGGATCATCCGGATGCCGTGCGTCTGTCGCTCGTGACGTTCGGCAATATCGCCGAAAAAAAGACGTTTGGTACGGATGCGGCGGATAGTACGAAAAGTCTTGAAGAGTTTCAGACCGCAGTGAACAGCGTCACGGAGGATTCCATCGAAGACAAATTCGATGAGCTTGATAAGAACGTGAACGGCGTGGCGACGAACTGGGAGGACGCGCTGGAAAAAGCCTACAGCGTCGAGACGCGTGACAACGCCAAGCACTATGTGATCTTTGTCTCGGACGGCAATCCGACCGTCCGGAATTCGGCAGGATATTACTACAACGGATTCGGTGATGTCGATGACAGCCCGTATCATCCGACATATGCCTATCATTATACCGGAACGCTGAGCCTCCCGATTTACGGTACCGGCAGCGATAGCCTCCCGATCGAGGTACACTGGAAAAACGGTAACCGTACCGGCTACACCACTGTCAGCAGTGCGACCAATATAAATCGATGCTACTGGGAATCCCGGGACAACGCGCGGGCCCTCGTGCGTTCGGGAACCAGTTTCTACAGCATCAGCGCCTTCGGCAATATCGGCAACATGCGGAATCTGCTGAACTATGCCTACAACGGTTCGGACAGCGTCAGCACCGGGACACCGGACGGACATTACTATGCGGCAGCCGATCAGACCAGTCTCAATGATGCATTCAAGAACATCACCAATCAGATCATGGTCGACTATATGTACAGCGATGTCCACGTCTCGGATGAGATTACCGGCTGCACCATGCTCGACGCCAAGACGGACGATGTCTCGCTGAACGAATCGAATTTCACGTATTACAAGTACGGCGGGGAAAAAGATGCGAATGGGAATCCGAAATATGGAACCGCAGAGAATCCGACAGAGCTGACCGAGCAGGATCTGAAGGGCGCCGGCCTCGGGACCGCGCAGTACAAGGACGGCAAGGTCGTCTGGGATCTTCTCGGACCGCGCCAAACGAACAGCGACGGCAAACTGCAGTGGGAGGAAGCGAAGCTGGAGAACGGCGTTACCTATGTGGTCAAGTTCCGCGTCTGGCCGGGACAGGATGCCTATGACACATTGATGAAGATCAAGAACGCCGAGAACCCGGACGATGCCTATGATAAGCTCGATTCGTCCGTTAAAAGCCAGATCTACAAGGACGAACAGGGGGTCTACCGCCTGCGAACCAACGGGAAGGCGCAGGTCAGCTATGACACGGTCAAGCAGACGCTGGTCAAGCCGGATGACGGCACGAGCGGGGTCAGGCTCGTCGACGATAACGAAACGGTTGATCTGAAAAATCCGGAAGGCATGAAGCTGACGGTGCCGAAGATCCTCGTGAAGAAAGAATGGGTCGACGGCAATGCGTCGGACGTCCGCCCGGACAAGCTGCTTTTTGACATTTATCAGGACGGCACAATGATGGGGACGGTCGAACTGAATAAGGAGCACGGTTGGAAGCAGGAGGTCTATGTCTCCACCGGCCTTTGGGTGAGCAGCCCTGCGAGCGAAAACCAGAGTGTGAACAACGGAAATGTGCTGGACAAAGGGCACACCTATACTGTAAAGGAACGAAAAGCGGACGGCACGACCGTGAAAGTCGATTATCAGTTTACGGGCGGGAAGATCCATCCGTATCTGAAGGATTCGCCGAGTGAGTTCTATTACTGCGGATCGGGGAACCAGGCTGTCCTGACCGGGACCAACACCGTCGAGACGACGATCTGGATCCTGAAAAAATCCGCGGATGGCAGACAGACTTTAAAGGGCGCGGAGTTTGCGCTGTTCAGCGACGCGGAATGCAAAGAGCCCGTCAAGGGAAGCGACGGCAGTCCGATCGTCGTCACGACAGACGGTCAGGGCGCCGCGAAAATCGGCACGCTGGCCGTGGACAAAGATTATTATCTGAAGGAGACGAAAGCGCCGGCGGGTTACATCGGACTCGGCGATCCGATCCGGATCTATATCGACAAGACCGGGAAGATCACGTATTTCCTGCCGGAGGGAAGCCCGGGCAGCGGAGAGATCGATAACAGCACGGGCGGCAATGGCACCGGAGTGCAGGTGCTGGAGTGCAAGAATGTCGTGGTCCTGGAGGTTCGGAACCCGGCCGGCGGCGAGCTGCCGGATGCCGGCGGCAGCGGCACGCTGCCCTGGATCCTGGGAGGCCTGCTGCTGACCGGTGCGGCGTTCGCCGCCGATCGCCTGCGGCGCAGGCGGCGTGCCGAAGGATAGCGAAAAGCCGCCGGCCGCTTTCTGCGGCGCAGAGAGGGTCGCTGTGCGGACCGGCCGGACGGCGGAGTTCGATTGCCGCAGAGCCGCGTCGCTGTGACGGCGTCGATCGGCCGCCGGCGGCTGCCGGCTGTTTCGGCAGCGGCGATCAGGTGTAGTAGGGGAGATAGAAAGAGAAGCAGGCGCCGCCTTCGGGCAGGTTGGCGGCGGAAATCTGTCCGGAATGCTGCTGGATGATCTGCTGCGAGATATAGAGCCCCAGCCCCGCATTTTTTCGCCCGGTGTCGGTGCTGCGCCCTTCCCTGCCGGTGCCGCCGCTGCTTTCGGCAGCGCCGCTGTCCCCGGCATCGCCGGCGCTGCTGCCGACCGGCCCTGCATTGCCGCGGCCGCAGTTTTCTCGTTCTTCCTTGCTGTACTCGCTGCTTTCCTGCTCGGCGCCGCGGCGGCTGCGGCCGCGGAAACCGCGCTCAAAGAGATGCGGGAGATCTTCGCTGCGAATCCCGTCTCCCTGGTCGCTGACGCGGACGGCGATCATGCCGGCCGGCAGCGTATCATCGACCGTATCGGGCAGCGGTGCGTCATCGGCCGTCGGCTCGGTGCGGCAGGTGATCGCAATCGTTTTCCCCTCCGGCGTGTGGCGGATGGCATTGTTGATCAGATTGGAGAGAACCTGGATGATGCGGCGGCGGTCGATGATGGTGGTGAGGTCGGGCGGCAGCGACAGTTCTGCAGAAAACGCATGCCGGGACTGCTCCACCTGATATTTGCACTGCTCGATCGCATTGCGGAAATAATCGGCGGCCTGCGTTTCATAAAAACGATATTCCAGTTCCTGTGAATTGAAATCGGTGACCTGCCGCAGATCGTCGAGCAGGCTGTTCAGCAGCACGGCCTTGGCGTCGATCATCGAAAGATATGTCCTGAACGACGAGGTCGGTACAATACCGTCGATCATGCTCCGCGCATAGCCGCGGATCAGGGTGACCGGAGTGCGAATTTCGTGGGTAATGTTTTCGATGAAGGCCTGTTTGGCGGCCTCGGTGTCGCGGACCTTTTCGGCTGCCAGCTGCTGCTGTGTAATATCCCGCAGAATGCCCTCGACGGCGGAAACATCGCCCGTATCATCGAAAATCGGCGTGTAGTGCATTTCCGCCCATTGTACGGTCTGACCGCGGCGCACCAGCGACAGTACGGCGCGGCCGGCCTGCTGGATCGGGCGCGAGAAGAGCGTGAGCGCTTCTTTGTATTTCTCCGTGGTTTCCAGATGATCGAAAAAACTCTCCGGCTGCCGGTACAGCTGCTCGGCCGTGACGCCGATCACGCGGTTGACGGCGGGGCTGACATATTTGAAATCGCGCGTCTTATAGTCGTAGAGAAACATGCAGTCGGAGGAATGCTCGACCAGGAGCCGAAAGCGTGACGCCTGCCGATTGTCGAGAAAGTGCACTTTCTTGAAGTGGATGATCAGCAGCAGGAGCATGACAACCGTGATCAGGCCGACGTCGATATAGTAGGCGGCGATGGCCAGATGCAGGTTGGAAAGCGTGAAGCCGAAATGGTTGAGGAAGAATGCCCAGAGGATGATCAGGAAGCTGGCGATGATTTTTTCCGGCAGATTCTGTGTCCAGGAGTAGGAGATGAACATGCATCCGGAACTGATCAGCAGCGAAGCGGTGAGGATGATGACGGGAACGACCACGACGGAATAAACCGCCGGAGACGGAATGGATATGAGGATCAGGACGGCTGACAGAGCGAGCAGCAGCAGTGCGGGACGGGAGACCCGCCGCTGAAAGAAACGCCTCGTGCCGGCAAAGAAGAGCCAGGCGCAGGCCAGCGCAAATCCCAGCCGCTCCGCGGCATAGTACTGCTGCGGTTCGGCGGCATTGAGATTGAAAAAGTCGAAGATGCTCATGACCGAGCAGACCAGCCAGCAGATGCCCCAGTAGCGCATGTACAGGATTCCGCTCTGACGGGACAGGAAGAGAAAAAGAATCCCGAGAATGCAAGTTGTTGCCGTCGAATACAGCATCGAATAGGCATACATCATCCGTTTACCTCACTGCTCCCGTCTATCGGTGATTGTTCGGAGCTTTCTTTCATGATAAAATACTTTTATCGAATTGTAAACATGTCCCGCCGGCGGGAGATCGTCAGAATCCTGCCGGCCGCGGCGGACGGCAGCTGCATCTTTGCAGCGGGACGGGGAGTGAAATGCCTGCAGGAGAGGACAAGCGCAGATTTACGCGGTATAAATGGGTCACGCTGCTGACTTTCTCGCTGATGTACAATTTCGCGTATGTCGGCCGTTTCAATATCGTTGACCATCTGTCTGATTTCAGTGATGCGGTGACCGTCGGCAGCACGCAGCAGGATTTGATCTATTTCTGCCTCTTTCTGTCGTACGGAATCGGCAGCTTCTGCAACGGCATGCTCTGCCGCCGTCTCGGCGGCAAGCGGCTCGTCATTCTCGGCGCTTCGATTTCGATCTTTGCCAATATGTTTACAGTCCTGGCGGTCAACTGGGAAACGGTCTTTGTTCTTCAGATTGTCAACGGATACTTTCAGTCGATGATCTGGGTCGGCGGCATTGCGATCCTGGCCGACTGGTGGGAGCCGCGGGAATGCGGCATCGGTGTCGGCATTGCCAATTTCTTTTCCGGGCTGTCCCATGTTACGGCTTTTCTGCTGCCGCAGATCATCCTCCTGGTGATGTCGCGGCTCAGCTGGCAGAGCGAAATCGTTCTGCCGATGTACGTCTGGGGACTGTTTCTGATCCTGTTTATTATGTTTTCCGCAGAGTCTCCGCAGCAGTGCGGCCTGCCGCCCTATGCGCTGTCTGCGCGCGAGTCCGTGTACGAACGGCGTCTGCAGCGCTCGGCCGATCGGCCGGGCGGTGTCTTCGGCTTTTTGTGCCGCCATCGAAAGCTGATGGTCTGGTGCCTGATCGCCTTGATGTCGAGCATGTGCCGGTACGGTCTGCTGAGCTGGATCCCCTCGTATTTTCAGGGGAGGGGCGAGCAGGTGATCATCAGCGAGACATTTTCCAATCTGATGTTTCCGCTGGGGATGGCGATGGGAACACTGTTTATCACCTGGCTGACCGGAACGCGTTTTCGGCACAACATCGGTCTGATGATTGTCTGGACAGCCGCCCTGTGCGGATCACTGGTTATTGTGGTGCCGATGGTCGGCATATCGCGTGCCGTTCTGATGAGCATTTTCTTTTCCGGCTTTTTCCTTTACGGCATCAACGGCATCCTCTGGCTCTATGCGATTCGCGCCGGCGCTCGCCATTACGCCGGCTGGGCGGCCGGACTCCTGAACGGCTTTGCCTATCTCGGCGCGGCGCTGGAATTTTATATTACACCGATGATGATCCGCCGCACCGGCAGTGTGCTGTCGGTCTTCTACCTGATTGAACTGCTGTGCATCGGCATGATCCTCTGCGGCATCATGGTGAGCCGGAAGGATACGGTGGTTGAGCCGGAAGCCCGCGGCTAGGAAGCCCGTCGGCAGCGGGTTCTTTAACAGATCTTTAAGAAGTTTTTGAGAAATCTGAAAATTATCTTGCCGGAACATTTAGGTTCCTCTTTTATAGTGTAATCATCAAAGCAGACATCACGTCCGCGGTCTCGAAAAGATCGCAGATCATGAAACCTGTAAAGGAGGAGCACTATGTATAACAGACACTACACCGGAAAAATCGAACTGGCCGTTCTCGATACCGCGGGAACTTTCTGTGACGGACCGCAGGATCTGCGTGATCGCTGGCCGCTCGACGATCTGCGCGGATGCAAAGCGCCGGTTGTACCGTTCTATGAGGCACTGAAGCAGTTCGGTGTCGAGTGCAGCTGGGCGACGATCCGCAAACCGATGGGCGCCTTCAAGCCGACCCATCTGCGCATGCTGATGAACGATCCCGATGTTAAAAAGCAGTGGGAAGAAAAGCATGGCGGCCCCTGGACGGAAGAAGATTACGATAAAGTGCTGGCTGCGTTCCGCCCGCTGATGTCCAAGTACATCGTCGATGAGGATCTGGCCAAACCCGTGCCCGGTGCACCGGAATGCATCGACAAACTGCATGCTGCCGGCATTCTCGTCGGCTGCGACACCGGCTATTTTGCCGATGACTCGGTGGCATTGAACGACCTGCTGGAAAAGAAATTCGGCATGCATTTCGACGCCGTGACGAATTCCGAGAAGGTACCTGGCCGTCCGTCCCCGTTCATGGTGTATGACTGCATGCAGCAGGCCTACGAACAGACCAAGAAGGTCTTCCCCTGCGAGGCGGTTGTCAAGATCGACGATACGGCGGCCGGCATGAAGTGCGGCAACAACGCCGGTGCCTGGACCATCGGACTCTATGTCTCCGGATCCAATACCTATGACGAACTGGCGGCATCCAAACCTGACTTCCTGGTTCCCGATGTATCGTATGTGCCGGATATCATCTTCGAGCAGATCGAACCGAGACTGCGGCGGGGTGAGAGACCGGGACAGGGCATCATCGAAACCATCTGACCAGCCTCGTCATCAGCAATTGTCTAAACCTGATCAGCGTGCCTGGCTGTTCTGCCCGGGCATCGCCCCGGACAGGGAGACATGGAGGAAGGACGACAGTTGGTGCCGGGTCGCCATGCCGCGGCCCGGCATCTTTTAGAAAGGAGGGATGACTGTGGAAGTCCAAAATAATCTGGGATATACCCCTGAACAAATGAAAAAATTCACGAAGAATTCCTGGATTGTCCTATTGGGGTTTTCGATATTATATTGTTTTCTTTACTGCGGACGTCTGAATCTCAGCGCCGCCATGCCGGCCATGGCCGAACAGACCAGCTGGGATCTGCAGGATCTCGGCATCATGTCGGCGATCTTTTTCTGGACTTACGGCATGGGCCATCTATTCAACGGACGGCTCGGCGAGATCTTCGGCGTCAACAAATTCATCGTTCTCGGCGTGATTCTCTCTGCCGTGGCCAATGTGGTACTGGGACTGCAGGAGTCGCTGGTGATTCTCTGTGTATGCTGGGGATTCAACGGCTATTTCCAGTCCATGCTCTGGTCGCCCGGCATTGCCCTGCTCTCGCAGTGGTGGCCCGGTGACAAACGAGGCTTCGCAACCGGATTTGCCAATGCCTTCTCCGGCTTCGGGCAGGTCTGTGCGACACTGTCGGTGGTCGCCGCATTTGCCATTGCGCCGGGACTCGGCTGGCGGGCAGCCTTTATCCTGCCGGTCATTCCGATGCTCATTATGGTTGTGATCTATAAGATCCTGGTGAAGGACAAGCCCAGCAAGATCGGGCTGCCCGACTACAAGGAAGACGATTCGGAACGCGCCGAAGAGGAAGCGCAGCTGCGTGCCGTGATGGCCGAAAAGGGAAAATTCTACCCGTATGCACATCTGTTCCGGCAGTGGCGGTTCGATCTCTGGCTGGTCATTATCGCCGGCTCCAGCATCGCCCGCTACGGTCTTCTGACCTGGATCCCGACCTATTATGTACAGGAATTCGATACGGATATTCAGGAAGGTCTGCTGGGTTCGGTGCTGCTGCCGCTGGGAATGGCGATCGGTACCTTTGTCGTGCCCTGGCTGACGGATAAATTCTGTCCCAATAACCGGCTGCCGGCCGTCATCATCTGTGCGGCGGTCTCCGGAGCCACGGTATTCGGTTTCATGGGCGTCGGCCCCGGTGTTTCCGCGGGTGCACTGCTGTTTACGGCGGGCTTCTTCATCTACGCCATCAACGGCATTGTCTGGGCCTATGCGACCGACGTCGGCGGCCGCGTCTTTGCCGGCACCGCAGCAGGCATTCTCGACGCGTTTGCCTACATCGGTGCTTCGGTGCAGGCGCTGGTCTTCGGCAGCGTGCTGGCGCACAGCAATAACTGGACGCTGGTCTTCACCTGCATCGTGGGCGTCTGCGCGGTGATCGTCGTGGCGGCGATTATTGCCGGAAGCGGAATGAATAAGAATAAGACGGAAGCAGAGGCCGCAGACGGCGGCAGCAATTAAGAAAAGGCAGCCGATGCGCCGCAGCCGCAGCCGTCGGCGCGGCTGCGGCAAACCGGTTCGCCGCATCTATCGCAAAGGAGGAGAACCATGAATTATCCGAAAGTAAAACGCAATGTGCTGCTGAATCCGGGTCCGGCAACGACAACGGATACAGTAAAATATGCACAGGTGGTGCCCGATATCTGTCCGCGGGAAAAAGAATTCGGCAAGATCATGAAGGACATGGGTGAAGACCTGGTCAAGATCGCGCATGGCGATCTGAACAAATACACGGCGGTCCTGTTCACCGGATCCGGCACCATCAACATCGATTCCACCGTCAGTTCGCTGGTCCCGGAAGGCAAGAAAATTCTCATCGTCGACAACGGCGCCTATTCGGGTCGGGCGGCCGAGGTCGCGCAGTACTATCACATGGATTACATCGACCTCAAGCTGCCGATCACCGAGCCGGCGGATGTCAGCAAGGTGGAGGAGGCACTGCGCGCCGCGCAGGGCGAGGTGGCCGTGGTCTACTGCTGCCATCATGAAACCGGCACAGGTGTTCTGAATCCGATCCGCGAAATCGGTGCGGCGGCACACAAGTACAACTGCACGATGGTGGTCGATACGACATCCACCTATGCCATGATCCCGATCGATATGGATCGCGATAATCTGGACTTTATCATGGCTTCGGCGCAGAAGGGGCTGATGTCGATGACCGGGCTCTCCTTTGTCATCGGCAATACCGCCAAGATCGAGGAATCAAAGAATTTCCCGACGCGGTCGTACTACACGAACCTGTACATGCAGTATCATTTCATCAAGGAGAAGGGCGAGATGCACTTCACCCCGCCGGTACAGACGGTGTACGCGACCCGGCAGGCCATCAAGGAGTACTGGGAAGTCGGCGAGCAGGCCAAATGGGAACGGCATCAGTCGCTGTGGGAGGCCATCTATGTCGGCCTTGACAAGCTCGGCTTCCGGACCATCATCCCCCGGGAACAGCAGTCGCGGCTGGTTGTTTCCGTCCTGTATCCGGATGATCCCAATTTCAACTACGAGCAGATCCATGATTACTGCTACGAACGCGGGTTCATCATCTATCCCGGCAAGGTGGCCGATCTGCCGACGTTCCGGCTCTGCTGCCTCGGTACGATCGTGCCCAAGGACATCGAAGATTTCTTCGTCGTTCTGGAAGAGGCGCTGCGCAAATACAATGTGCAGATTCCCTGCCGGTACAACGACTGACAGTTTCCCTGACGGGCAGGGTGACAGAAAAAATCGGAGAGCCTTCCGCAAGTAGGATGCATACTGCAGTAAAAGCAAACGACGGCTCCTCTGAATAAACGGTATGCCGCGCAGCTGCGCGGCATACTGCATAGGGGGAGGCCATGAAAGGGAGGAGTCAGCGGGTCCGTGCCGCCCACGGACCCGTACTCATTTGACCAGCTTGTAGCCGACCCCGCGGACGGTTTTAATATAGGTATTTGCGGGACTGCCGAGCTTTTTGCGGATGTTGCTGATGTGCACCATGATCGTCCGCACATCTTCGTCTTCCTCGGCATCGCGCCACAGGGCGTGAAAGAGCTGCCGTGCGGTAAAGACCCGATTGGGTTCGCGCGCCATGATCAGGAGCAGGTCGAACTCTGTCGCCGTCAGACGAATTTCCCGACCGGCAGCCGACACGGTTCGTTCGGCCGGGTGAATGCTGAGATCGCCGGCCCGGATGGTTTCCCGTGCGGCATCGGCCGGCTCCCCGCGGCCGCTGAGATTGCTGCGGCGCAGATGTGCCTTGACGCGGGCGACCAGTTCGGCCGGGCTGAACGGCTTGGTGATGTAGTCATCTCCGCCGATGGTCAGCCCCAGCACCTTATCCATTTCCTGATCCTTGCAGCTGACGAAGAGAATAGGCGCCGTGCTGAATTCACGGATCTGACCGCAGACCTCGATGCCGCTGAGACCGGGCATGACAACGTCCAGCAGGATCAGATCGGGGTTTTCCGTGCGCACCAGATCCGCTGCCTTGCTGCTGTCCGTGGTCCAGACAATCTGATAGCCTTCACGGGACAGAATCATGCGGATCAGCTGAATGATTTCCATTTCATTGTCGACAATGAGAATTTTATCCTTGGCCATGGATCTCCTCCGGCACCGGCTGCGGCAGTGCGCTCTGCTTCCGTTGACAGTGTTCTTCTATTTCCATTATAACGATTTGCGGGCAGATGAAAAGCAGAACCTGTCCTGTGCCGCGAATAACCGTCCCGGCCGCTTCGCGGCCGGCAGCATGACGGGAGTCGGCGATGCCGGGCAGCCGTCCCGCCGACATTTGCGGCGGCAGTATTTCATGGTATGATAAGAGAAGCCCGGCGGCAGGCGGCGGTTCTGCCGCGCCGCCGCGGCGGCCGCATGCAGGGCGGTGAAGATTCTGCCGCAGGGCAAAGGAGGATCAATGAAGAAAATACTGAGGCTGCAGAGTGCGCTGCTGAAAGAAGTCGATAAATACGAAAAAATCGTACCGCAGGAAGAAAGGGATCATTTTATCGACTGGGAGAGGATTCATCTGGTCAGCTGTGCCAAGATCGGCTATCAGCTGGCGGAAAAGAGGGGGCTGGATCCGATTCTGGCGGCCTGTGCCTGTTCCTGCCACGATTACGGTCGCATTATCACCGGCAGGCAGAAAGACCATGCCGAGGCCGGCTATCTGCCGGTGCAGGCGTTTCTCCGGAAGACCGGGCTCCTGCAGGAAGAGGAAGTGCAGGAAATCGCGCTGGCTGTAAAGAACCACAGCCGCAAGAATGAGGTCGGCACCCCGCTGGAAGAGCTGGTCAAGGACGCGGATGTGATCGATTTCTATCAGTACGGGTTTATCACCGTGAACGAAGGGCAGGAAAAGCGGCTGGCCCGGTATCTGCGGGAGCGGGAGCAGGGTGCGGTTCGCTGATGCGCCGCGGCGGAGGATCCGCTCCGCACTATTTCGGAAGGAGAGCGATTCACCATGGAGAAGGTTCTGATTCTCGTCATCGACGGCTGTGCGCCGGCCTATCTGACACCGGAGACGGCGCCGGAGATCTTCCGCCTGACCGCGGCAGAGGGATTTTTCAAGACCGTGCAGGGTGCCATGCCGTCCGTGACCAATGTCAATCACGCCTGCATTTTGTCCGGACAGCAGCCGAATGTCACGAAGATTACCGGAAATTACTACTACGACCCGCAGACCGGCGAGGAAGGCTTTATTGAAGAACGCGGCCGCATGAAGGCGGAAACCATTCTGCAGCATTACCGCAGCAACGGCGGCACCACGGCGCTGCTGACCGTCAAGGGCAAAATTCTCGGCGTTTACGGCGACGGCGCAGACATCGGCATCAGCGTGCAGACACCGGATGCGGAGCTTCTGCGGCATTACGGACTGCCGCAGCCGCCCGCTGTCGCCAGCGCCGCGGCGACACCCTGGATTCTCGATGCCGCCGGGGCCTGCATCGAGACGGATGATCCGGATTTCGTCTACTGTACGACGAATGACTATATCTTTCACCACTATGCGCCCGGTACGGCAGAGGCACGCGCGCAGATCAAGGCCATTGATGAGAGAATCGCCCGCATCGCCGCGGAGGATCCGGCGCGGCAGATCTATCTTACGGCCGATCACGGCATGAACCAGAAGACACGCATTGTGGACTTTCGGCGCGTGGCCCGGGAGGCCGGATTCGAGATTTACTGCCTGCTGCCTCTCAAGGATCGCTATATCGAGAACCATCTCTACCAGGAGAGCGGCATGGCCTATCTGTTCGTGAAGCACAGAGAGCAGCTGGCCGCGCTGCGGACGTTTGCCGAAGCGCAGCCGTATGTCGAAAGCGTGATGACGCCGGCGGAGGCGGCGCGGGCCTTTCATCTGCCGGCCGATCAGATCGGTGATCTCGTGCTGCTCGCGACCGGGGACAGCGCCTTCGGCGAATGCGGGGAGCCGATCGTGGCAACGCAGGAATCCCGCAGCCACGGCTCACTCCATGAACGGGAAGTGCCGCTGGCCGCCGTCCGGCCGCAGCAGCCGGCGGAGGCGTACCGCTTTTCCGGCGATATCGTAAAGTATTTGCTGCAGCAGAAATGAGGATAGCCATGATGTATCAGGAATTGACAAAGATCATCAAAGACAGCAGCCGCCTGGTCTTTTTCGGCGGCGCCGGTGTTTCCACGGAAAGCGGCCTGGCCGATTTTCGTTCCGGCAGCGGTTTGTACGCGCGGCAGAGGGCCTTCGGCGTTTCCGGAGAGGATATGCTCTCGCGCAGCTTCTTTGAGCACGAACCGGAGCGCTTTTTCGCCTTTTACAAAGCGGAGCTGGTGCATCCGGATGTGCAGCCCAACGAAGCGCATTATGCCCTCGCCCGCCTGGAGCGGCTGGGTCTCCTCAAGACGGTGATCACGCAGAATATCGACGGCCTGCATCAGAAGGCCGGCAGCAGGGAAGTCTGCGAACTGCATGGATCGATTTACCGCAATTACTGCGTGCACTGCGGCACCGCCTATGATCTGGACTATGTGATGGACAGCGGCAACTGCGAAGGCAGCGTGCCGCGATGCCGTTCCTGCGGACAGATCGTCAGGCCGGATATCGTCCTCTATGAGGAAGAACTGCAGAAGGAGGTGCTGGCCGAGGCCGAACAGGCTGTGGAGGCGGCCGATACGCTGCTGGTCGGCGGCACTTCCCTGGCCGTGCAGCCCGCGGCCGGCCTGCTCGATCACTTTCACGGCCGGTGTCTCGTGCTGATCAACCGCGACCGCACCCCCTATGATGAGCGGGCCGACCTGGTGATCCATGACCGGATCGGCCGGGTTCTGGCGGCCGCGACGGAGTGGATCTGACCGGACCCGTCCGCAGATGCGCGGCGTTGTGCTGACGCCGGGATTTTGTGAGATGTTTTCCCTTTCCCCCCGGCACTTTTCCGGCAGCAGTCGGAGAGGTGCCGGTTTCAGCTGCCGCGGTCATCGGAGAGGTGCCGGTTTCAGCTGCCGCGGTCATCGGAGAGGTGCCGGTTTCTGCTGCCGCGGCATTGCAAATGGCTGCGGCTTGTAGTACAATTTAAGACAATGTCGTCTCGACGACATTGTATACAGTGTACCAGCAGAAAACCACGGCAAGGGAGCCGACAACAAGGGAGTTGAAAATGGGAGAGATCAAAAATTTCAAAACGCGTACTGGTGGCGAACCGCGGGGAGATCGCCATCCGCATCTTCCGGGCCTGCAGCGAGCTGGGGATCCGGACGGTTGCGATTTATTCCGAAGAAGATAAAAAGGCGCTGTTCCGCACCAAAGCGGATGAGTCCTATCAGATCGGCAAGGGCAAGGCGCCCGTGGCCGCCTATCTGGGCATCGATGAAATCATCAACCTGGCCAAGGCCAAGGGTGTCGATGCGATTCACCCCGGCTATGGATTTCTGTCCGAAAACGAGCACTTTGCCGAGTCCTGCGAAGCGGCCGGCATTGAGTTCATCGGTCCGACTTCGGAGATGATGAACCGCCTCGGCGACAAGATCCAGTCCAAGCTGGTGGCGGCGGAAGTCGGCGTGCCGACCATCCCGGGCGTGGACGCGGCGATCCGTACCGAGGACGAGGCGGTCGAATACGCCGATCAGATCGGCTATCCGGTCATCCTCAAGGCGGCGGCCGGCGGCGGCGGCCGCGGCATGCGCGTGGTGCGCAGCCGTGACGAGATCGTCAAGGAATTCCGCAGCGCCCGCAGCGAAGCGGCCAAAGCGTTTGGCATTGATGATGTCTTCATCGAAAAATATTTTGAAAATCCCAAGCACATCGAGGTGCAGATTCTCGGCGACAAAGAGGGCAATATCGTGCATCTGTTTGAGCGCGACTGCTCGATCCAGCGCCGCCACCAGAAGGTGGTTGAATTCACACCGGCGCTGTGCCTGACGGAGGAACAGCGCCGCTCCATCTGCGAGGACGCGCTGCGCATCGCCCGGCACGTTCAGTACCGCAGCGCCGGAACGGTGGAATTCCTGCTCGACGAAAAGGGCGATCACTATTTTATCGAGATGAATCCGCGCATTCAGGTGGAGCACACCGTCACCGAGCTGATCACCGGCCGGGATATCGTCCAGGCGCAGATCCTGATCGCGCAGGGCTATACACTCGATTCCGAGGAAATCGGCATCCGCAGCCAGGACGACATCACGCGCCGCGGCTATGCGATTCAGTGCCGCATTACGACGGAAGATCCGGAAAACGGCTTTGCCCCCGACACCGGCACGATCGACCAGTACCGCACCAGCTCCGGCTTCGGCATCCGCCTCGACGGCGGCAACGGCTTCACCGGTTCGGTCGTCACTCCCTACTACGATTCGCTGCTGGTCAAAGTGACGGCTTTTGCCAACACCTTTGAGAATACCCGCCGCAAAGCCATCCGCGCCCTCAAGGAGACGACGATCAAGGGCGTCAAAACGAACATCGGCTACCTGCTCAACGTCCTCAACCACCCGACGTTTGCCGCCGGCGAATGCAATACCGGCTTCATCGGCGATCATCCGGAACTGATGAACGTCGCGCCGAGCGAGGATCGTGAGCTGAAGGTGCTGAAATACATCGGCAGCAAGGTGGTCAACGAAACCAAGGGCGTCAAGCCGCAGTTCAACGTGCCGGCATTCCCGCGCATTCCCGCCGAGCAGATCGCCGGACTGCGCGGCACCAAACAGATGCTCGATGAAAAGGGGCCGGAAAAGATGGCCCGCTGGATCCGCAACCAGCAGAAGCTGCTGATCACCGATACGACGATGCGCGATGCCCAGCAGTCGCTGCTGGCTACCCGCGTGCGCACGGTTGACATGGAGAAGATCGCGCCGGCCGTGGCGCTCTACGGACAGAATCTGTTCTCCCTTGAGATGTGGGGCGGCGCCACGTTCGATACCTCCTACCGCTTCCTCCGCGAATCGCCCTGGGAGCGTCTGGAGACGCTGCGCGAGAAGATCCCCAACATTCTTTTCCAGATGCTGATCCGCGGTTCCAATGCCGTCGGCTACAAGAACTACCCGGATAATCTGATCCGCGAATTCGTCCGCCAGTCGGCCGAGAGCGGCATCGATCTCTTCCGCATCTTCGATTCGCTGAACTGGATCGAGGGCATGGAAGTGGCGATGGACGAGGTGCTCAAACAGGGCAAGCTCGCCGAAGCCTGCATCTGCTACACCGGCGACATCCTCGACGAACGGCGCAAGAAATATGACCTCGACTACTACGTCAATATGGCCAGAGAGCTGGAGAAGCGCGGCGCGCACATCCTCGGCATCAAGGACATGTCCGGACTGCTCAAGCCGATGGCGGCACGCAAGCTGATTTCGGCTCTGAAGGAGGAGATCGATATTCCGATCCATCTGCACACCCACGATATCAGCGGCAACGGCGTTGCCACCGTGCTGATGGCGGCGGCGGCCGGTGTCGACATCGTCGATGCGGCTTTCAACAGCATGTCCGGACTGACTTCGCAGCCGGCGCTGAACTCGATTGTCGCCGCGATGCAGCGCAGCGACCGCGATACCGGCATCGACCCGGCGGAGATCCAGCCGATTTCCGACTACTGGTCGGATGTGCGGCCGGTCTACGCGCAGTTCGAGTCGGGTCTGCTGGCGGCCAGCGCCGAAATATACGAGTACGAAATTCCCGGCGGCCAGTATTCCAACCTCAAGCCGCAGGTGGAGAGCTTCGGCCTCGGCCACAAGTTCGAAGAGGTCAAGAAGATGTACAAAACCGTCAATCAGATGCTCGGCGACATCGTCAAGGTAACGCCGTCGTCGAAGGCGGTCGGCGACATGGCCATCTTCATGGTGCAGAACGAAATGACGCCGGACAACATCCTCGAAAAGGGCAAGGAAGTGGATTTCCCCGATTCGATCGTCTCCTACTTCGAGGGCATGATGGGGCAGCCGGCGGGCGGCTTCCCGAAGGATCTGCAGAAGGTTGTACTCAAGGGCAGAAAACCGATCACCTGCCGGCCCGGCAAGCTGCTCGATCCGGTGGACTTCGAGTACTATCGCAAGGGCCTGAAGAAATACTACGGCCTCGAGGGTACCGACCAGCAGGTCATCAGCTACGCCATGTATCCGGATGTCTATGAGGACTATCTCAAGAGTCTGGAAAAGGACGGCAACTTCCGCCTGATGGGCTCCGACATCTTCTTCCACGGTCTCGCCGAGGGCGAGACCTGCGAGGTCAAGCTCGATGCCGGCAACGAACTGGTCATCAAGCTGGTGGAAGTGCGCAAGCCGGATGAAGAGGGCATGCGGGAAGTGGTCTACGAAGTCAACGGCATCCACCGCGTGGTCAAGGTCAAGGACAACGACGTCGAGTCGCAGTACTCCATGTCTTCGACCCGCTATGCCGACGAGGAGAACCCGCTGGAAATCGGTGCCAGCATTCCGGGCAGCATCGTCAAGGTACTGGTGCGCGAAGGCGACCGTGTCGAAGCCGGACAGACGATCGCGGTCATGGAAGCGATGAAGATGGAGACCAACATCCTTTCGCCGGACGACGGTGAAATCGAAGAGGTATTGATCAAGGGCGGCCAGCAGGTCAAGGCCGGCGAACTGGTTGCGATCCTCAAGGGAGAATAAGCGCAGCACGCAGCGCGGCGTGCGGCACAGCTTTCGTGCCCCCGGCGTGCGGCACAGCCTTCGTGCCCCGGCTTGCCTCCCGTATTTCGACAGATAAAAAGAGAGAGCGGCACCGGCCGCTCTCTTTTTTCGTCTGTCGCTTTTTCAATTGCTGCCGCGGGGACGGCCCGCCGTGCGTTCAATCAGCACAGTGCGGTCGGCGGCATGGGCAATGGCGTCGCTGTGGGTAACGATGATCACGCATTTCCCCCTGTCGTGCGCCTGCCGGCGGAAGATTTCGAGGATCTCTCCCTCCGTTTCGGCGTCGAGGTTGCCGGTCGGCTCATCGGCAAGGAGAATCTCCGGATCGTAGGAGATCGCACGGGCGATGGCGACGCGCTGCTGCTGTCCGCCGGACATCTGCAGAATCGGGCGTTCGAGGTCCTCGTCGGCGATGCCGGTAGAGGCCAGCAGCCGGCGGGCGGCGGCATCTTTATCGTCCCAGCTGCGGCCGGAAATGTCCATCGAGAGGACGACGTTTTCGACGGCCGTCAGCTTGGGCAGGAGATTGTAGTCCTGAAAGACGATGCCCACGTCGCTGCAGCGGTAGCGATACGTATCCCCGGCGAAGATATTCCGGTCATGGACGAGAATCTGTCCTTCGCTCGGTCTGGTCAGGGCTGCCAGCAGGGACAGCAGCGTGGTCTTGCCGGCGCCGGAGCGCCCTTTGACGGCATAGACAAGGCCGCTTTCAAAGCTGCAGCTGAAGTGATCGAAAATTTTCCGTCCGCCCGGGGTATAGGCGTAGGAGAGATCTTTTATCTGTAAAGTACACATGGCTTTCCTTTCTGACATTGCTGTCGCACTGCGCGGCTGCGAGCCGCCGGACCGGGGCAGCCGCCTGCCGCATCAGTCGCGGTGGGTGAGGATTTCCAGCGGATCGCAGCGGGTCACAGCCGCCACGGCCGCACCGCCGCTGACGAGAATCAGACCGAGGCCGATGACCAGCAGCTGGAAGATGACTTTAAGATTCGCCGCCGAAGTGACGCTGTCGATGTAATCCGCTGCCGGCGGGCCGCCGAAGCGGTGCCGGCCGCTGTCACCGTTTGCGCCGCTGTCGTCGGCAGAGCTGCCGCTGTTCGCATCGGCTGAAGAACTGCCGCTGCTGTTCGAAGCCGAGCTCGTGGTGTCGACGTCCGCGGCAGTGACAGAAGCGCTGCTGTCGGATGTCGATGTGCTCGCGGCCGCGTCATCGCTGCTGTCGTTGTTCTGCTGCGGAGCACCGCCGTCCTGCCCCGGCCCGCGGTCAAAGCTCTCGCTGTTCTGTGTCGCGGAAGAGGCGGCGGAAAGCAGCGCATTGGTCACCGGGACCGATGTCAGCGAGCCGACGATGCCGCCGGCAATGATGGCGCAGATGGCAATCACCGCCGTCTCGTAGAAAAAGAGGCGGGAAATTTTTCTCTTGTGCATGCCGATCGCCGCCAGTACGCCGATCTCATATTTGCGGCCGCGGATCTGGAAGAGGTTCAGTGCGATCAGAATCGCGGCGCCGACAGCCAGCAGCACGATGAGGAAGTATTTGGCGTATTTGCTCAGATTGTTGAGCGGCTGCAGCTGCTGCAGGTAGTTGCTGATATCCCGCGACTCGACGGTGTATTTGTCGTCGAGTCCGGCTGCGGCGGCCTGCGATTTGAATTTCTTGTAATCGGAATAGCTGGCAAAGGTATAGGTGCCCCGCGTGTTCATCGTCAGATCCGCACTGCCGGCGAGTTTCTTCAGAGCCGTATAGCTCATGCAGATGTTGTTGATATTTCCGGGCATCATGCCGCTTCCGCCGCCGTCTGACTGCGTCGAGGAAGCCTTGTAGATGCCGACGATTTTAACCTTGAAGGTCTTTGAGGTGTCGCTCGGATTGCGCAGGGTGATCGTGTCGCCGACGGAAAGACTGTTGTATTCGGCCAGCGTACTGCTGATGATGCATTCGGCGGAGGAAGTGCCCTCGCTGAACATTCTGCCGCTGGTGATGCTGGAAGTGCCGTCGGCAAAATCGGTCATCGCCGTATCGCTGCTGTATCCGGTGATCGTAAAGTCACCGCCGGAGGACGACTCGTTCATGCCGCCCGGACGGCCGCCCGCGCCGCCGTTCGAATCGCCGCCGGCTGTGACGGCGTCTATTTTCTTCGCATCGACAGAGACGCTGCCGGTATAATAGAAATCCTTGACCGAACTGAGCTTTGCGTATTTCTGCTGCTCGTTCAGTGACAGCGAGGATTGACGCATGGCCTGTTTCATGGAGCCTTTGCTCGGCGGCTGTCCGTTGCTGCCTTTGGCAATTTCGTCCATGTCGAGAGTGATATTGGCGGTGATGGAGAGATCGTTCAACCCCTGCTGCCGCGTTGTCACGGCGGACTGGCGGATCGACAGCGCCAGACAGGCAGCCAGCGCGATGATGAAGATGATCACGCCGAAGAGGATCGACCGTCCTTTACTGCGTCGAATGTTTTTCAACGCGTTTCTGAATATATACATGTTTCCTTCTCCTTGGTTCTACACGGATCAATGCCGCCCGTCGGCAGTCATTGAAAGGGGACACATATCGCTGCGATGAGGGAAGTATAGGCCGGGAAGCTTAAATTTCACCAAAATGCTCTGCATTATTTTTTGCCTTTCTGCCGCGCGTCGGCGCGCCGTACTGCCGGCGCCCTAGCCGGGATCGACGGGAACCGGAGAGAACACCTTCACCCGGTCGGAGGAAAAATATTTGCCCGGCGAGGCATAAAACCTGCACCCGGACAGGACCATAAACCTGCGCCCGGGCGGGACAATAAACCTGCGCCCGGACAGCCTTGACAGGCAGCCGCGGATGTGTCACCGTTAAGGCGGCGGCCGGTTCGAAGGCGCTGAAAAGCCGCGGCTGCTGCCGCCGGAAAGGAGAGTCAACATGCGCAGAATACTGATTGTGGTCGATATGCAGCATGATTTTATCGATGGTGCGCTGGGAACGCCGGAGGCGAGGGCGATCGTTCCGGCAGTGGTGCGGAAAATGCGGAACTATGCGCGCCGTGATATCTTTGCGACACGTGACACGCATGAAGAGAATTACCTGCAGACGCAGGAGGGTCGGAATCTGCCGGTGCCGCACTGCCGGCGCGGCACAAAAGGCTGGCAGCTGCTGCCGGAAATCGCCGCCGGCGTGGAAGCCGATCATCTGTTTGACAAGCCGACGTTCGGCTCCGAAGCTCTGGCGGCGGCGATGAAGGAGAGGGCGGAACGGGCACCGCTGACGATCGAGCTGGTCGGGGTCTGCACCGATATCTGTGTGGTTTCCAACGCCCTGCTGCTGAAAGCGGCGCTGCCGGAGACCGCGATCTTTGTCGATCCGGACTGCTGCGCCGGGGTCACGCCGGCCCAGCATGAGGCGGCGCTGACCACCCTGCAGTCGTGCCAGATCCGGCTGCAGGCGGCGCCCGGGGCGTGAAGACAGCAGAGTCGATAAAATAAAATATCGGCCGCAGTTTCTGCGGTCGATACAATGTTCGCGCCGCCCGCGTCGATGCGCGGTTTGCGCGGCGCCGCCGCTCTGCCGGCGCTACCTGCCGCCGGCCTGCTTCCAGGTGCGGATCGACATCCACCCGTGGGAAATCATCACCTGTGTCGTCGCGGTCTGCCAGGCCTGCCCCGGTCCGGTGATCACGCCGCCCCGATCGGTGGTTTCTGTCTGAAACCGCACCGGACCGAGCAGGCGTTCGCTGCGCTGTACTTTCTTTGCTGTGCTGCTGTTCATCATACGGTCCTCCTTATTCTGCCGTTCGGCGATACTGTATTGGTGCGCCCGGAGGGATTTGAACCCCCACGGTTTCCCGCCAGCACCTAAAACTGGTGTGTCTGCCAATTCCACCACGGGCGCCTGTTTGTTCTGCGTACCGAACTGTCCGCAGATTCGGCTTCAGGAAAAGAGCTGCGGCGGATCCTCGTCGTCAGCGGGTTCCCGGCCGTTTCGACCCGGGCTGTCATCGGGCTCCCGGTCTTTTTGATCCGGCTGCGTATTTTCGCGGCGGTCGCCGCATTCGTCGTACGTTTCGTCGGCGTCGTTGACAAAGAAAACGGCGCGCAGGAGCTCCTGCAGAGCGCGATGCGCTCGATGTTTCCCGTTTTGGCTGCTCATAGGTTTATTATAACACAGCAACGCGGTTCGGAACGGAGAATTTTTCACAGCGAACTGCCGCGGCGAACTGCAGCGAACCGGCCGCGCGGCGCGCCCGGTGAATCGGGCGCAGCGGAGGGAAAACCGGGCAATATTCGCAGCGGATTGTTAAGAATATTTGACAGCGAATCGTCAGGAATATTCTTTGGTGACTGCCGGCGGCTGTGCTATAATGTCCGTGGCAGAAAATGGTATGAGACGCATCTGACACTGGCATCTAAAATCAACGACAACTCAGAACCAACTGCCAACACCAGACACTACCAACACTCATCCCACTGCAAAGGGAAAAAGGAGACCAGTCATGAGATTAAAAAAAGTATTCACCCTTGCGCTCGGCGTCATGGTCGGCGCGGTCTTTACGTTCGGCTCGGTGCTGTCGGTCTCGGCGGCCGATCAGATAGAACATTCCGCTGCGACCGTCACGCAGACGGCGAATCTGACAACGGAAAATAACCTTCAGAAAAATAAGGCGCTGCCGATGAGCAGCAGCTATACGATTAAGGACGGGCAAACTGTGACACTTTGGGCTGCGAGTCCGGCAAAAAGGACGGCAACGTTCCGGTACAAGGCGCCGCGAAGCGGCGCTCTGGCGGTCAGTGCTACGGGCAATTCCCATGTTCGTCTGTATACCAAGTCCGGCAAAGCGATTTCAAACTCGCTCTATGTCAATGCCGGTTCTTCGAGCTCAACCTTGAAACAGATCTATTTCGGCGTTGCCAGGGGCAAGACCTATAAGATCAAGCTCTCTTCGACACTGCAATATTCGAGAGAGGGTGTATATACTACGACCTTCTATGTGAAGAGCAAGGCGTTCAAGGGCAAGTACGGCAAATCGTCCAAAAAGGCAGCCAAACTCTCCGGCAATAATTTCCGCCGGGGATATATTGCCGCCGGCAGCAAGGCAAAGAAATACTACAAATATTCGAAACGCGCGAAAAGAATCAGAGTGTATTTCAAAGGCGCCGTTGACAACAAGCTGACTGCCAGCGTCAAGGTCAGTGCCGCGGGCACAAGAGGCAAAAAGACGTCCATCAGTGTAACACGCATGAAAAGCGGACAGGGTATTGATTTCTATACAATGAATGGCAAGACTGTGAACTACAGGATTCTCATTGCCGTCGGCAAGAGCGGAAAGTCCTCGGGTGCGTATGCCGTTAAGTGCAAAAAAATCAAGTAGAACAAAGAAAAGAAAGGACCGATTCGTCCGTCTCCGGCAGGGATCGGACCGCGAGCGCGGGTCTGCGGATGCAGACTCGCGTTTTTTCGGCACGGAAAGCGGCGCAGGAAAACGGAGCCGGGTGTGCGCAGGAAAACGGAGCCGGGTGTGCGCAGGAAAACGGAGCCGGGTGTGCGCAGGAAAACGGAGCTGGGCGTGCGCAGGAAAACGGAGCCGGGATTTTTGCGCCGGAGATGCTTTTTTGGTACAATAAAAGACATGCATACGGAGGATTATCAAACTGCACTGCCCGTTTACCGCGAGCATCCGTTTGCCGAGTACTATGATCCCTGTCGGGTCGGCTTTTTTGATATTGAAACGACGGGACTCTCGGCTGAACGGCACCGGCTGATTCTAGCCGGCCTGGTACTGCCGCCGGAGAATGACGATCCGGAGGCGGTCTATACCGCCCGTCAGTATTTTGCCGAGCGGCCGCAGGAGGAAGGCGAACTGCTGGCTGCGCTGCTGCCGGATCTGGCGGCTCTGGACGCGGTCGTGACGTACAACGGCCGTCGCTTTGACCTGCCGTTTCTGGAGGCGCGTGCGGCCGCCGCGGGGCTTTCGCGGAGGGTCCGTCTGCCCGCCGATTTCGACCTCTGCCTGCTGGTGCGCCACTATTCCGAGCTGCGGCATTTTCTGCCCGATCTGCGGCAGAAGACGCTGGAGGATTTCCTCGGCCTGGCGACGGATCGCGACGACTGCATCGACGGCGGAGAATCGGTGCGGCTCTACGGCCAGTGGCTGCGCAGCGGGGAGGAGGAGCTGCGGCACACGGTGCTGCTGCACAACCGCGACGACATACTCCAGATGGTGCGGCTGATGCAGGTGGTCGAGAAGACGGATCTGCATCGGGCGATGGCCGGCAGCGGCTTTCCCTGCGGGAACTGGCAGATTTCCCGGGTGCATCTGACGACGCACCGCCTGCATGTGCACGGCCTGCAGTTTCGCGGCGCCGGCCGGCACGACGAGGCGGTCGACTATGAATACAGCGGCGACGGCATCCTCGATTATCACCTGCGCCGCGAGGACGGCCGCTTTGAGATCAGGGCGGCGGTGCATGAACAGGACGGGGTAACGTTTGCCGATCTCGGCGAGCTGCGGCTCGACCCGGCGGCGTACCGTTCCCGCTACGGCTCCGACCCGGCACAGCACGACGAGCTGCTGGTGCTGCGGCTGGCGCGCGGCAGCCGCAGCGCGGCCGTCGATTATCGCAGCGTCAACCGTCTGGCGCGGCTGCTGACAGAAAGGATACAGCAATGGATTACAGAGAATTAGCCGCTTTGACAAAGCGCGACAGTTATACCCTGGCGACCCTGCCGGAAGCGGCCCGCAATGACGCTCTGGCGGCCGTGGCTGCGGCCCTGGAGGAACATCGGGAGGAAATCTTTGCCGCCAACGAGGCGGATCTGGCCGCAGCGGACGCTCTGCCGGCGCCGATCGCGGCCCGGCTCAAATTCGACGAGCACAAGCTGAACGACTGCGTGCGCGGCATCCACGATCTGATCGCTCTGCCCGATCCGCTCTTCCGCACGCTGATGCGGCGCGAGCTCGACGAGGGACTCGTGCTGAGCAGGACGACCTGCCCGATCGGCGTCATCGGCGTCATCTTCGAATCGCGTCCCGATGCCCTGGTGCAGATCTCCACGCTCTGCATCAAGAGCGGCAACGGCGCGATCCTCAAGGGCGGCAGCGAAGCGCGGCACACCAACAAAGCACTCTTTGAAACGATCGCCGCGGCGGCACGCGGCGCCGGGCTGCCGGAGCATTTCGCCTTTCAGGTGGAGGACCGCACGGCCATCGATGAGCTGCTGCAGTGCGAGGAATCGATCGACCTCATCATCCCCCGCGGCAGCAACGCTTTCGTGCAGTACATTCTCACCCATTCCCGCATTCCGGTGATGGGACATGCCGACGGCATCTGCCACGTCTATGTCGACAGGAGTGCCGATCTCGACAAGGCCGTGCCGATCATCGTCGACGCCAAGACACAGTACGCGGCGGCCTGCAATGCCATGGAAACGCTGCTGGTGCAGGAGGACGTCGCCGACGATCTGGTCGAGCGGGTGCGGCAGGCCAGCCCGGTGGACATCGAGGTGCGCGACGGGGAGGATCGGGAATTCCTCGACTATATCATGACCGTGCGCCGCGTGGCTGACGTCGGGGAAGCGATCGACTTCATCAACCGCAACGGATCCCACCATACCGACTGCATCGTCACCGAGGATGCGGCCAATGCCGAGCTCTTTATGGACCGCGTCGATTCGGCCGGCGTGTACTGGAACTGCTCGACGCGCTTTGCCGACGGCTATCGCTACGGCTTCGGCGCCGAGGTCGGCATCAGCACCGGCAAGCTGCACGCCCGCGGCCCGGTCGGTCTCGACGGTCTGGTAACCTATAAATATCGTCTCAAAGGCGACGGACACATCGTCGCCGATTACGCATCCGGCCGCCGCAGCTTCCATTTCCGGGATCTGTGAGGCGCAGGAGAATGCAGAAGGAGAATGCAGGATGATGCAGAGAACGAGCGACATACTGCGGCAGAGCCGCAAGATCGTCGTCAAAATCGGCAGCAACGTGCTGTCCGATGAGGACGGTGCGGTCAACCGCGGTACCATGCATAACATCGCCGCCCAGGTGAACGGTCTGATCCGCGAAAACAAGCAGGTGATCATCGTCTCCTCGGGAGCCGGCATCTGCGGCGTGGGTGCCATCAACAAGTGGTCGCGCCGCCGCGACGTCAATTACCGGCAGGCGCTGTGCGCGATCGGTCAGGTGGAACTGATGCTGGCATACAAGGAATACTTTGCCGATTACGGCGTCCACGTCGGCCAGATGCTGCTGACGCGCGGCGATTTTACCGAACCGGAGCGCACGCTGCACGTGCGCAACACGCTCTTCACCCTCGTCGATGAGGGCGTGCTGCCGATCATCAATGAAAACGACAGCGTCAGCGTCGATGAGATCAAAATCGGCGACAACGACACGCTGTCGGCGCTGACGGCGAGCCTCTGGAACGCCGATCTGCTGATCTGCCTCAGCGACATCGACGGCGTCTTTGACCGCGACCCCAAACAGCATGCCGATGCCGAGCTGATCGAGGAGGTCGACGACATCGACCGCCTGCTCGCAGGCATCGACATACGCGGCAAGAGCGAGTTCGGCACCGGCGGCATCGCCACCAAGATCGATGCCGCCCGCCGTGTCGGCGAGTACGGCATACCGACGATTCTGCTCAACGGCAGAAAGGAAGATATCATACTGGAAGCGATGCGCGGTCAGGCGGCCGGCACCTGCTTTCTCGGAAAGGATGCAAAATGAAGATAGGATTTATCGGAACGGGAAACATGGGCGGCGCGATTCTCAAAGGGTGCTGCGCCGCGATGCGGGAAAACGGCGATACGATCTGTGCCTGCAATCGCAGCCCGGAGAAGGTGCAGGCCATCGCCGCGGCGTACCCGGTCGAAGTGCTGCCCGATGCGGCGGCCGTGGCGGAGCAGAGCGGGATCGTCGTCCTCGGCGTCAAGCCCGACCAGTACCCGGCGGTGCTGCCGCAGATCGCAGCGGTCTGGCAGCCCGACAAGGTGCTGGTTTCGATGGCCGCCGGCGTCACCATCGCAGCTATTGAGGCGGTGCTCGGCAGCGGCGCGAAGATCGTCCGCATTATGCCCAACACGCCGGCGCAGGTCGGCATGGCGATGACCTCGCTGTCGCGCAGCGACGCCGTCGATGAGGAAGCGTTCGCACCGGTGCTGCGCATCTTCAACGCCGTCGGCCGTGCCGAGGAGGTGCCCGAGGAGCTGATCCACTGCGTGATCGGCATCTCCGGCAGCAGCCCGGCCTATACCTATATGTACATCGAGGCCCTGATGAAGGCGGCGGTCGCCGAGGGCATGGAGGAGGAAAAGGCGCGCGTCTTCGCCGCCCAGGCCGTCAAGGGTGCCGCGCAGATGGTGCTGGACTCCGAGAAGACACCGGAGCAGCTGCGCATCGACGTCTGCTCGCCGGGCGGGACGACGATCGAAGCGGTCAACGCGCTGCAGAAAAACGGCTTTGAGGAGGATGTCGCCGAGGGCTTCCGGGCCGCGGCGGACAAATCCAGAAAGATGTCCGAAGCGAAAGACTAGAGGCGGGGGAACAGGCGATGATTTTCGAAGAAAAGACGCTGGCCAGCGAGCGTGTTTACGAGGGCCGGATTCTCAACCTGCGCCGCGACAAGGTGACGGTGCGCACCGGCACTTCGACGCGGGAAATCGTCGAACACAACGGCGGCGCGGCGGCGGCCGCGTTTACCGCCGCAGACCGGATCGTGCTCGTGCGCCAGTATCGCAAGACCCTGGAGCGCGCGGTGCTCGAGGTGCCGGCCGGCAAGATCGAGCGGGGCGAGGATCCGCAGCAGGCGGTGCGGCGCGAGCTCAAGGAGGAGACCGGCTATACTGCGGCCGAGATCGTGCCGCTGACGGCGATGGCGCCCTCGGTCGGCTATACGACCGAGATCGACTATCTCTATCTGGCGACCGGCCTGACGCCCGGGGCGACCGACCTCGATCTCAACGAGGCCATCGACGTGGTCGAGATGGACTTTGAGGAAGTCGTCGGCATGATCGAACGCGGGGAAATCTGCGATGCCAAAACGATCGCGGCCGTGCTGCTGGCTGCCCGCCGGCGCGCCCGGCACTGACGGTCCGCCGGCGCATCCGGCACTGACTGCCCGCCGGCGCGCCCGGCACTGACGGTCCGCCGGCGCGTCCGGCACCTGACTGCTGCCGGCTCGCCCGGCATCGACAGCCGCCGCAGCCGCTTCCGGCATCGGAGAAAGCCCGGACGGCACCCGGCGGCATCCGGCTGCCGCAGCCGTTCACCAAGAAATTATTGTCAACCCGCAGCAGAAAGAGTATACTGATCGTAAACCGCGGCGGAACGTTTTCCGCGGCGGCAGCGAGGTAAGCGAATATGTACGTTAAAGAGTTCACAGAATACCTGCAGAAGGAACGCGGGATGGCGGCCAACACGCAGGAGGCGTATCGCCGGGATATCGATGAGTTTCTGCGCTTTGCCGCCGCGCGCGGAACGTCCGATGCGCTGGAGATCTGCGCCGCTGACATCGCTGCTTTTCTGATGCAGCAGCGCGACGACGGCAGGTCGGCTTCCACGATCCATCGCAAGCTGGCTTCCATCCGTTCGTTCTTTACCTATCTCGAGCGCAGCGGCCGGCGGCGCGACAATCCGGCGCGCGACATCAAGCCGCCCCGCGTCCGCAGAAAGGAACTCGAATATCTGAGCGTCGCGGAGGTGGAGCGGGTTCTGGCCGCGCCCGACGACAGCACCCTCGGCGTGCGCGACCGGGCGCTGCTGGAACTGCTCTATGCGACCGGCATCCGCGTCAACGAGGTGACAGCGGCCAATGTCGAGGACGTCAACCTGCGGATCGGCTTCTTCACCTGTCCGGGCTCTTCCGGCAAGGCGCGCATCATTCCCATGGGACGGCCGGCACGGGCGGCTCTGGAACAGTACATCTATGAAGCGCGTCCGGAGCTGGTGCCGGAGGACGAGGAGGAGGAAAAGGCGCTCTTTGTCAATTACTACGGCCGCCGCATCACCCGCCAGGGGCTGTGGAAGATTCTCCGCGAATACGGTGAGAAAGCCGGCCTGGAAAAGCAGCTGACGCCGCATCTGCTGCGCATTTCCTTTGCCGTGCACATGGCGCAGAACGGTGCCGACCTGAAATCGCTGCAGGAACTGCTCGGCAATGAGGACATGACGGCCATGCAGGTGTATCTCTCGGTGACGAAAAACCGTATCAAGGATGTTTACGACAAAGCGCATCCGCGCGCGTAGGGGAACGAATGCACTATTCGATGGGACAATTCTGGCTGATTCTGCTCTGCGCCGCCGGCGTCACGACAGCCTGCACGCCGCTGACCATCCGTCTGGCCCGCGCCACCGGCGCGATGGATGTGCCGCGTGATGACCGGCGCATGCACCACAGGGTGATTCCGCGCATCGGCGGACTGGCGATTTTCATCGGCGTCTCGCTGGCTTTCTATCTCGCGGTCCGGCTCGGCTACTGCGATCCCGGACGGCACGATATTCCCCGCGAGCGCCTCTACGGCCTGCTCTTCAGCAGTGCGCTGATGTACCTCCTGGGCATGATCGACGATTATCTGGATCTGCCGGCCTGGGTGAAGCTGCTGGGGCAGATCGGCGTGGCAACGGTCGCCTTCTGCTTCGGCGTGCAGCTGACCTTCATTGCCAGCTTTTTCGGGCGCACGACGTTTACCGGCGTTGTCTGCTATCTGCTGACGATCCTCTGGATCGTCGGCGTAACCAATACCATCAACCTGGTCGACGGTCTCGACGGGCTGGCGGCGGGAATCGTCGCGATTGCGTCGTTCTGCATTGCCTATGTCGCCTACATCTTCGGCTACTATGCGATCTGCTTTCCGCTGCTGGCGGTGGCCGGCGGCTGTCTCGGCTTTCTGCCCTGGAATTTTTCCCCCGCCAAGACGTTTATGGGGGACGGCGGTTCGCTCTACCTCGGCTTTATGATCGCCAGCCTGTCGCTGCTGCAGCCGGTCAAGAGCACCACGGTGGTGGCGGTCATCATGCCGTCGCTGGTGCTGTCGCTGCCGATCCTCGACACCTTTTTCGCGATTGTGCGCCGGCTGGTCAATCACAAGCCGATCATGCAGGCCGACAACGGCCATCTGCACCACCGTCTGATGCGGGCCGGCCTCGGGCAGCGGCGCACCGTGCTCTGCATGTACGGTGTCTGCGGCATCATGAGCATGGCGGCGATCATGGTGGCGCGCGGCCTCTACAAGGAAACCGTCGGCCTGGCGATCATCGCCATCCTCTATCTGTACGTCCTGCTCACCGACCCCAACCGCGGCAAAGTGCACGCCGGCAGCGAGGGGGATGCCGCCCGGCGCGGCCGCCGTCAGTCCGCGCGGAGCGGGAACGCGGAGCGCAGCGAAGGAAAGGCGCGGCGCGGAGAAGCGGATCGCCGGCAGTAAGCCGGCAGCCGGCCGGGGCAGCGACGTTCGCGGGCCGGAAAAAGCCGCAAATTAAACGTCACCAATCGCAAATTTATTCCCTTAAAAAGGCAAGTATGTGAAAATTAAGTGAACATTGCCGCACTTTCGTTGACCCCCGCCCGACCCGGGTGGTACCCTTGCAACGTGTTGAAAAGAAGGAAATGGAACGTGTTTTCAACCGAGTTGTGGGGAGTATATGAAACGTAAAATCTTAGTTCCGTTCTTGGCCGCCGCGATGGCAGTCAGCTGTCTCTCCGTTCCGACGATGGCGCTGGGCGCCGATCAGAACAATGGTGACGGCAGCGGCGACGGCAGCAGTGCCGAGTCGAATATCATTTCTGAAAAGCCCGATGTTTCCGCCAGTGTCAAGAGCTACGACTCTGTCAAACTGACGTGGAAGCGCATCGAGAATGCGGGATCCTATAAAGTATACCAGAAGAAAAAGAGCAGCGGATGGAAGAAGATCGAAACCGTGCAGGCCGGCAGCAGGAGCAGGGTCAGCGTCACGGCGGACGATCTGGTCACCGGCCGCAAGGCAACCTTTAAAGTGAAGGCGATGAACGACGAGTCGACGCTGGAGTCCGAACCGGTCAGCGCCACGCCGCAGCTGAAGAAGACAACCATCAGCGGCACGGTCAAGGGCAGCCGCTGTGTCAAGCTGAAATGGAAAACCGTGGCAGGTGCCGAACGGTATACGGTGTACCGTCGGGTCGGCAGCAAAGGAAGCTACAAAAAGCTCTGCAGCGCGACGCGCGGAAGAACTGCCACCAGCAATAATATGAAACCCGGCGCCACGACCACATATAAAGTGGTAGCGCAGCGCCAGGAAGACGGCATCACCGCCAAAGCGACCGCGGTGAAGAGCATCAGAACCCCGAGCCGGTGCAACCAGAACTCGAAGTACTGGAAAGGCTCCAACGCGCGCGAGCTGCTCAAACTTGCCAAAACAAAGCGCGGCTGTGCCTATAAATCCGGTGCCCAGGGCCCGAATTCCTTTGACTGCAGCGGCTATGTCTGGTGGGTCTACAAGACGGCGAAAGTGGCCGGCAAGAAATTTGCCCGCAGCACGGCGGCCGACGAATACCAGAGTCTGCGGCAGTACTCGATCGGCGGCAGCCTGAAAAAGGCGCAGCCCGGCGATATCGTCTTCATCACCCACGGCGGCGGCATTGATCACGTCGCGCTCTACTACGGCGACGGCCTGATCATTCACGCTTCGTCGCCGAGCACCGGCGTCATTGTCAGCCCGGTCTACGGCAGCGTTGTCGACATCGTCCGTCTGCCGAACATGTAGACGCGGCGCGGCAGCATAAATATGAACTTCGATCGGCGGCCGTTCTGCGGCCGCCGGTTTTTACGGATTTACCGCGGATTTTACGCTGTTTTTCCTTGCATTTCACAAAGGTTTGTGATAAGCTATCGAAGTTATTACGGGCGGTCCTCTGAGTGCACACGCTGCAAAGGCACCATGAACGTCTATGAGGGAAGGAGGAAGACCGATGAATGTATTAGATCAGATCACTGCGGAATACAAACGGGATGACATTCCGGCATTCCGGGTCGGCGATACGGTCAGAGTACATATCAAGATCAAGGAAGGCGCGCGCGAGCGCATCCAGATCTTCGAAGGCTTTGTACTCAAGAGACAGCACGGCGGCATCAACGAGACCTTTACCGTGCGCAGAATCGCTTCCGGCGTCGGCGTCGAAAAGACGTTCCCGCTCCATTCTCCGAAGATCGACAAGATCGAAGTCGTGAAGAAGGGCGATGTCAGAAGAGCACGCCTGCACTATATGCGTGAAAGAACCGGCAAATCGGCTCGCATCAAGGCGAAAGTCCTGACAGAAGAGCAGCTTGCCGCGGAGCAGGCGGTCTACGAAGCAGAGCTGGCGGAAGCCAGGGCGACTGCTGCGGCGGCCGAAGAGGCCGCGGCAGACGCAGCAGCGGCCGAGGCGGAACCTGCGGCAGAAGCAGAAGCCGCGGAACCGGCAGCCGATGAAGCGGCGCAGACGGCAGCTCCGGCGGACGACGCGGCGGCTGAAACCGCTGCCGAAGACGCACCGAACGCAGAAGCGGCAGACGCCGCGCCGGCGGCAGACGAAGCACCGGCCGACGATGCGGCTGCAGCCGGGGATACGGCGGCGGACGAAAAAACGGACGCGGAATAAGCGTTGCCAACGATCAGAGCAGAGTCGGAAGCTCTTCCGCCTCTGTTCTTTTTTATCGGTGAATATGTTAGAATAGCGGAGGAGGCGAAGATGATCGAGCACATCAACTGGTATCCGGGACATATGAAAAAAACGCGCGCGCTGATCCGCGACAATCTCCGTCTGGTGGACTGCGTCGTCGAACTGCTGGACGCGCGCATTCCCGTCTCCAGCCGCAATCCGGTACTCGACGAACTGATCGGCGGCAAGCCGCGGCTGACTGTGCTCAACAAGGCCGACCTCGCCGACGAGGCCGTCACCGAACGATGGCTGGCGGCGCTGCGCGGCGGCGGCGAACAGGCGCTGGCGATGAACTGCCTGCAGGGAAAAGGCGGCGCCCTGCTGTCCGCCCTGTCGCGGCTGCGCGCGGAGCGCGGCGGCCGCCGCGCCGCCCGGCCCTTTCGCATGATGGTCGTCGGCGTGCCCAACGTCGGCAAATCCTCGCTGCTGAACCGCCTCACCGGCCGCCGCAGCACCCGTACCGGCAGCCGGCCCGGCGTCACCCGGGGAAAGCAGTGGCTGACGCTGCGCAGCGGCATGCAGCTGCTGGACACGCCGGGCATCCTCTGGCCGAAATTCGAAGATCCGCAGGTGGGCCTGCACCTCGCGTTCTGCGGCGCCATCAAGGACGACATCGTCGATCCGACGGAACTGGCGCTGGAACTGCTGCGCCTTTTAACCGCGCTCTATCCGCAGCTGCTGCGGCAGCGCTACGGCCTCGCGGAACTGCCGCAGGAGACGGCGGCGCTGCTGGAGGCGATTGCCGCCCGCCGCGGCTTTCTGCTGCCCGGAGGGCGCGTCGACACCGAGCGCTGCGCCCGCACCGTGCTCGATGAGTTCCGCCGCGGCGTCCTCGGCCGCATCACGCTCGAGCGCCCGCAGGAGGAACCCCGCGAAGGCAGCCGCCGCAGCGGGACCGGCCGGGAGAAAAACGGCTCCGCTCGCGAAAAGAAAGATGCCGGCAGAGGAAAAAACGAAACCGGCCGGAAAAGGGGCGGGGCCGGCCGCGGCAAGAGCGGCTCTGCTCGGGAAAAGAACAGCTCTGCGCGAAGGCAGGCGGAGCATCGCGGCGGAAAGGCAGGCTTGAAGCGATGAAGAAGGCGGAACGGGAAAAGCAGCTGCGGCTCCGGCTGCGGGAACTGCAGGAAACGGAAAATGAACTGTACCGGCAGGGTGCCCGGTACATCGGCGGCGTCGACGAGGTGGGCCGCGGCCCGCTCGCCGGTCCGGTGGTCGCGGCCTGCGTGGTGATGCCGCCGGATTTTGACGTGCCCGGCATCGATGATTCGAAAAAGCTGACGCCCCGGCGGCGCGAACGGATGGCGGCGGTGATCCGCGAGCGGGCGACGGCGTACGGGCTCGGACAGGCGGACGAAAAGGTGATCGACGAGATCAACATCCTCGAGGCGACAAAGCGGGCGATGCGCGAAGCCGTCGCGGCGGCCCGGGTCATGCTCCGCGAGCGCTGCGGCGGCAGCCTCTCCTGGCTTTTGATCGACGCCGTCGAGCTCGACGGCATCGACTGTCCGCAGCGGGCGCTGGTGAAGGGCGACAGCCGCAGCCTCTCGATCGCGGCCGCTTCCATCCTCGCCAAGGTCACCCGCGACGCGATGATGGTGCGCATGGACGAACGCTATCCGGGCTACGGCTTTGCGCAGAACAAGGGCTACGGCACCAGGGCGCATTATCAGGGTCTGCGGCAGCAGGGCCCGTGTCCGCTGCACCGGCGGACTTTTCTGCGCAGGTTTTTTGCGCAGCAGGGAGGGGAGAAACAATGACAGCAACTGAAACCAAAGCGAACGGCCGCCCGGGCGGCGGCCAGCAGTGCATCGGCGATCTGCTGCGGGAGAAGATGACCTTCTCCTTTGAGGTGTTTCCGCCCAAGGAGGAGGAGCCGCTGGAACCGCTGCTGGAGACGCTCGACAATCTCTATCAGTACCAGCCGGATTTCATCAGCGTCACCTACGGCGCCGGCGGCACCAACGTCGGCCGCAGCCGCGAAGTCTGCCGGTCGATTCTCGACAGCGGCCACACGGTCATGACCCACTATACCTGCATCGGGCAGAGTCCCGAACAGATTACGGCGGGCATTCGCGACTACCGCGAGCTCGGCCTGCGCAACGTGCTGGCGCTGCGCGGCGATATCCCCGCGGGGCAGCAGGGCACCGGCGGCTATTTTGACCACGGCGACAGACTGATCCGCTATATCCACGAAGGCTTCCCGGATCTCTGCCTCGGCGGCGCCGCCTACCCGGAGACCCACGTCGAAGCCCGCAGCGACATCTCGGACATCGCCCATCTGCGTTCCAAGCAGGACAACGGCGCTTCCTTCCTGATGACCCAGCTCTGCTACGACGTCGAGGCCTACGAGCGCTTTGTCGACCGCATCCGCAAGGCCGGCGTGACGCTGCCGGTTGTCGTCGGCGTCATGCCGGTGCTCTACAAGCACGGCGTGCTGCGCATGACGATGCAGAACGGCTGCTCGATTCCGCGGCAGCTGGCGGCGCTGATCGGCCGCTACGGGGAGAATAAGGAAGACTTCAAGAAAGCGGGCAAGGAATTCACGCTCAATCTGATCTACGAGTACATGTCCCGCGGCATCGACGGGCTGCATCTGTACTCGCTGAACAAGTACCGCGACCTGGCCGAAATCATCAACGATTCCGGCATCCGCGGCACATTCTAACGGTTCTAACGGAGGTAAGATCAATGGCATACAAGTCGGATATTGAAATTGCGCAGGAAACGGAAATGCAGCCGATCACCGAGGTGGCCGCGGCGGCGGGCATCGAGGAAAAGTATCTCGAACCCTACGGCAAGTGGAAGGCCAAGGTGGATTACGGCCTGCTGCGGGACCGCGCGGCGCGGCCGGACGGCAGGCTGATTCTCGTCACCGCGATCACGCCGACTCCGGCCGGCGAGGGCAAGACCACCACCACGGTGGGGCTGGCCGACGGCATGAAGCGGCGCGGCCGGGACGTCTTTGTCGCCCTGCGGGAACCGTCGCTGGGGCCGGTCTTCGGCATCAAGGGCGGCGCGGCCGGCGGCGGCTATGCCCAGGTGGTGCCGATGGAGGACATCAATCTGCACTTCACCGGCGACATGCATGCCATCGGCGCGGCCAACAATCTTCTCGCGGCGATGATCGACAACCACATTCACCAGGGCAACGCCCTCGGCATCGATCCCCGCCGCATTACCTGGAAGCGCTGCGTCGACATGAACGACCGCCAGCTGCGCAGCATCGTCGACGGCCTCGGCGGGCGGCCGCACGGTGTGCCCCGCGAGGACGGCTTTGACATCACTGTGGCCAGCGAGATCATGGCCATTCTCTGCCTCTCCTCCGATCTCGACGACATGAAGGAGCGCCTCACCCGCATCGTCATCGGCTACACCTATGACGGCGAGCCGGTGACGGCCGGTCAGCTGAAGGCGCAGGGGGCGATGACGGCGCTGCTCAAGGACGCCCTCAAGCCGAACCTGGTGCAGACGCTGGAGCACACGCCGGCCTTCGTGCACGGCGGGCCGTTCGCCAACATCGCCCACGGCTGCAATTCGGTGATGGCCACGCGGATGGCGCTGAAGATGGCCGATTACGTGGTTACGGAAGCCGGATTCGGTGCCGACCTCGGAGCCGAAAAATTCCTCGACATCAAGTGCCGGGCGGCCGGCCTCAAGCCGGCGGCGGCAGTGGTCGTGGCCACGGTGCGCGCGCTCAAGCACCACGGCGGCGTCGCCAGAGGCGATCTCGAAAAGGAAAACCTGGAGGCGCTGGAGCGCGGCCTTCCCAACCTGCTGCAGCATGTGCGCAACATGAAGGAAGTGTACGGGCTGCCGACGGTGGTGGCGATCAACGCCTTTCCCACCGACACCGGGGCGGAACTCGACCTCGTTGCCGCAAAGTGCCGCGAGCTGGGCGTCCGCGCCGCGCTGTCGGAAGTCTGGGCGAAGGGCGGCGCCGGCGGCGAGGCGCTGGCCGACGAAGTCATCCGTCTCTGCGAGGAGCCGTCCGATTTTCACTGCAGCTACGAGCTCGATCAGAGCCTGGCCGACAAGATCGAGGAGATCGCCGTCAAAATCTATCACGCCGACGGCATCACCCTGCTGCCGGCCGCGGAAAAGGAACTGCAGAAGCTGGAGGAACTCGGCTTCGGCGGTCTGCCGGTCTGCATGGCCAAGACGCAATACAGCTTTTCCGATGATCCGCAGCTGCTCGGCGCACCGGAGCATTTCCGCGTCACCATCCGCAGCGTCCGCGTCAATGCCGGCGCCGGCTTTGTCGTCGCGCTGACCGGCAATATCATGACCATGCCCGGCCTGCCCCGGGTGCCGGCGGCGGAGAACATCGACGTCGACAGCAGCGGCCGCATCAGCGGGCTCTTTTAAGGAGGCGGCGATGACGACGGAAACGATGGCCGATATGGAGATCCGCAGCTTTCTCGACCGGCTCGCCGGCAGCAGTCCGACCCCGGGCGGCGGCGGGGCCGCCGCGCTCGTCGGCGCGGTCGGCGCGGCGCTGGGCAGCATGGTCGGATCGCTGACAGTCGGCAGGAAAAAATACGCGGCGGTGGAGGAGGAGATCCGCCGCCTGCTGGCACGCGCGCAGGATCTGCGGCAGCAGCTGCTCGAGCTGATCGACGAGGATCGCCGGGCTTTCGCGCCGCTGGCCGCGGCGTACGGTCTGCCGACCGACAGCGAAGAGGCGCGCCGGCACAAGGAAGAAGTCATGGAAAACTGTCTGCGGCAGGCGGTGCTGCCGCCGCTGAAGATCATGCGCGTCTGCTGCGAAGTACTGCAGCTGCTGCAGGAATTCGCCGCCAAGGGCAGCCGCCTGGCCCGCTCCGACGCCGGCGTCGGAGCCGCCTGCTGCCGCGCGGCGCTGCAGGGCGCGTCCCTCAACGTCTTTGTCAATACCCGGCTGATGCGCGATCGGGAACGGGCGGCGCAGCTGGACGCGGAAGCGGAGGAGATGCTGGCAAAATACGCGCAGACGGCGGAAGAACTGTTTCAGCAGGTACGGGAGGAACTGTAGATGGCGGAAATATTGAATGGCAGAGAAGTGGCAGCTGCTCTCGACGCCCGCACGCGGGAAGCGGCGGAGATGCTGCGCGAGGGCGGCACCGTCCCCTGTCTGGCGATCGTGCGGGTGGGAGACGCGGCGGACGACATCGCCTATGAGCGGCAGGCCGGCCGCAAGGCGGAGAAGCTGGGCATTCACGTACGGCGGGTGCGGCTGGCCGCGGAGGCACCGCAGCAGGAACTGCTGGGCGCGATCCGCGCCCTCAACAGCGACAGCCTCGTGCACGGCATTCTCCTGCTGCGGCCGCTGCCGCCGCATGTCGACGAGGATCTGGTGCGCAATACTCTTTCCCCGAGCAAGGATGTGGACGGCATCACCGATTATTCGATGTCGGGTCTCTTTACCGGGGTCGGGTTTCAGCCCTGCACGGCGGCGGCCTGTCTGGCGGTGCTCGATCACTACGGCATCGACCCGGCCGGCCGGCGGGCCACGGTGATCGGCCGCAGCCAGGTGGTCGGCAAGCCGGCGGCGATGATGCTGCTGGCCCGCGACGCCACGGTGACCATCTGCCATTCGCGCACCGCCGACCTGGCCGCGGAAGCGCGCCGCGCCGACATTCTCGTGGCCGCGATGGGCAGAGCGGGCGCCGTCGGCGCCGACTGCATGAATGAGCAGCAGGTGATCCTCGACGTCGGCATCAACGTCGACGAGGACGGCCGCCTGCGCGGCGACGTCGACTACGAGGCGGCACTGCAGCACGCCGGCGCCGTGACGCCGGTGCCGGGCGGTGTCGGCACGGTGACCTCGAGCATCCTCATGCAGCACGTCGTGACGGCGGCAATGGGAGAATGAAGCAGCGAGCGTGAAGACGAGAGACAGAGACCGAAACAGGAAGACAGGAAGAAGACGGGAAACGAAGACGGGAGCACGGATATGAACGGGGACGAGAAAAAGCGCCGCAGCACGGCGTCAGTATCGCCGGCAGGCGCGGGAGATGAGGCGGCGTTTGCGCATCTGGATCTGGAACGCGAAGCGCGTACCGGGATGCCGGAGGCGGTCTTCTGCGAGGGCAAAACGACGGCGCAGGCCGCGGCGATCGTCCGGCGGCTGGCTGCGACCGGCTCGCGGGTGCTGGCCACCCGGGCCGATGAAGAAGTCTGGCAGGCGGTGCGGGATGCCGTGCCGCAGGCGGTGTACTACGAGCAGGCGCGGATCATCTTTGTCCCCGCGGTCGGTTCTGAAGACGGAACGGATCAGGTGACCGGCGGAAAGCGCCCGGCGGCGGGGCGGATTGCCGTTGTCAGCGCCGGCACCGCGGATCTTCCGGTCGCCGAAGAGGCGGCCGTGACGGCGTCCTGTCTCGGCAGCGAAGTCGACCGCATCTATGACGTCGGTGTCGCCGGCGTACACCGGCTGTTCGAGCACCTCGACCGCATCCGCGCGGCACGGGTGGTCATCGTCGTCGCCGGCATGGAGGGCGCACTGGCCAGCGTGGTCGGCGGACTGGTGGCGGCACCGGTCATCGCCGTGCCGACCAGCGTCGGCTACGGCGCCAATTTCGGCGGCCTTTCCGCGCTGCTGACGATGCTCAACAGCTGCGCCGCCGGGGTCGGCGTCGTCAACATCGACAACGGCTACGGCGCCGCCTGTCTGGCGGACAGGATCAATCGGCCGCGGCGCTGAAGCGGCGCGAAAAAGCGATAACACGGTGCGGAGAAAAGGAGGCGCGGCGCAGGCCGCGGAAAGCGATGGAACTGTATATCGATGCAGGCAGCGGAGTCAGTACGGATATGCTCAGGGACGCGCTGCTCGATCTGGCGGCGCATCTGCCGGACGGAGCGGCGGCCGGCCGTGGCGCGGCGGAACACGCGGCACGGCAGACGGCGGCACTCGGTCCGCTGCCGGCGCATCGCAGCTATACCGCGATGCGCAGCATGCTGCTGCAGGCGGACCTGACGCCGGCGACGCGGGACACCGCCCTGGCGGTCTACGCGGCGCTGGCCGCCGCCGAAGCGGAAGTCCACGGCGAGACACTGGAGACGGTGCATTTTCACGAAGTGGGGCGTGCGGAAGCCGTCGCTAACATTGTCGCAGCCGCGGCGGCGCTGGAGACGCTGAATCCGGCCGGTATCTGGGTTTCCGCGGTGCATGACGGCTGCGGCACGATCCTCTGCAGCCACGGCGAGCTGCCGGTGCCGGTGCCGGCGGTGCGGGCGCTGCAGCAGCAGTGCGCCTATACTTTTGTCCAGGATGATATCGAGATGGAGATGGTGACGCCGGGCGGTCTGGCGGCGCTGATCGGTTTCGGAGCGGCAGCGGTGCCGCCGGAGCGGCAGGCGGCGCTGCGGAAGAGAGTGGAACAGGCACGGCGGGACGGCCGCTGCGGCGTCGGCCGGGGTACCCGCGATACCGGCCGTGACGGCTTAAGGATTTACGGGCTGCTCACTTAAGAATTTACGTGCCGCTTACTTAAAGATTTACGGCCTGTTCGATGGATTCGGTCCGCAGTTTTTCCTGTTCTCTGCCGCGGCGGATTTTCGCGCTGGTGGTGCGGTGCAGGGGCTCATCCGTGAGGATGAGCTTTTTTATCTGCTGATGCGCCGGCAGCGTTTCATTGATGGCGTCGAGGTCGCGGTCGACCAGGCGGCGGATCGCGGCCGGCTGCGGGGCGATACTGCGGCGGCGGAACCAGGCAGGGTCGTAGACCAGCTTGAGGCAGACGACCGGGTCATCCTCGCTGCGTCCGCGGCGGGGTACGCCGCTGACCAGGCATTCGCGCACGTAGGGCAGCCGGTTGACCAGCGTTTCCAGCTCTTCCGGATAGACGTTCTTGCCGCTCTTGAGAACGATGACATTGCGGCTGCGGCCTCGCAGGTAGAGAAAGCCGTCGTCATCGAGAAAGCCGCGGTCGCCGGTGTGAAACCAGAGGCTGTCCGCTTCCTGGCGGAGGACGGCTTTCGTGGCGGCCGGATCGCCTTCGTAGCCGAGCATCACCGAGGGCGCCTGCACGGCGATTTCACCGACGCCGTCGCGGTCGGGGCTGAGAATGCGGAGGCTGACGTTGGGCAGCGCCTTGCCGACGGAACCGCTGCGGCGGTGGACGTCGTTCTCGATGGTGATCGCCGGTGAGGTTTCGGTCAGTCCGTAGATCTGCGCCGTGAGGATGCCGGCTTCGTTGAGCCCGTCGAGCACCTGCGGATCGGCGACGCTGCCGCCGGTCATGACCAGGCGCAGATCGGCGCCGAGCTCCCGGCGCAGGGCGTCCTTTTGTGCTGCGTTCTGTGCCGCTTCGTCCGCCGCGCTGCCGGGCTGTGCGGCGACGCGGGCGACAGCCTTGTGATAGAGCTTTTCAAGGATCAGCGGCACCGCCATGAAGACGGTCACGTGCGCTTCCCGCAGCGTACGCTGCAGCTGCCGCAGTCCGCTGCAGTAAATGCTGCAGGCACCGCAGGCAAGGGGCGCGAGCATCGCGGCGAGCGCCCCGTAGGTGTGGTGGTAGGGCAGGAAGGCGAGATTGACGTCACCGGGCACGATACGCTGGCAGGAGGTGAAGCCGTAGAGATTGGCGCAGAGATTGCGCTGGGAGAGCATCACCGCCTTGGCGCGGGAAGTGGTGCCGGAGGTGAACAGCAGCACGGAGCAGGTATCGGCGTCGAGAGGCAGATCCCGGCAGGGATCAAAGCCGCGGCGGCGCAGGGCGGCGCCTTCCCGCAGCAGCGCCGGCAGCGACAGGACTTCCGCGTCGCCTGTTCCGGCGGCGCCCGCATTGCTGCCTGCGGTGCCGTCTGCATTTGACGCGGCGGCGCTTGCTTTGCTGCCCGCGGTACCGTCTGCTTTTAACGCGGCGGCGCTTGCTTTGCTGCCCGCGGTACTGTCTGCATTTGACGCGGCGGCCGCTTCATTTTCCCGGCTGTGCTCGTCACAGTTTTCCGCGGCGCGGATCAGCGCCTCATCGTCGAGAAGAATCCACTGCTCCACCCCGGTCTCGCCGCGGTGCCGCAGTTCGTCGGCCAGCTTCCGGTGGGCGCGGTCGAAAAAGAGCACGCGGGCTCTGCTCCGCCGCAGCAGGGAGGCGCATTCTTCGCGGGGCAGGCCCTTGTCCAGCGGTACCACGCGGGCGCCGGCGGAGAGGGCGGCAAAATAGCCGAGCACCCAGGAGCAGCTGTTTTCGCCGAGCAGCGCGACGGAGATGCCGCTCTGCCAGCCCGGCATCCTGGCCAGCGCTGCGCCGAGTTCGGCGTTCCAGGTGCCGAAGCGGCGGTAGCTGATCTCGACCTCGGCGGGCGCCGCGGCCGGTGGTCTTCCCTTTTGGCTGTTCTGCGCCCGGAGGCGGAAAGCAGGGCGCGCCGCGAAACGGCGCACGTCGTCCTCCAGCATCTGACGAAGATCGTGGTATTGACGCTGCGGGATGCGGATTTCCAGTCGTTGAGCTGCTGCGGCAGAATACATGGTCCGTGCCTCCAATTGCATATAATAACGGGACATCTTGTATTAAATACAATATAACAGCGTTTATGTTACTTTGTCAAGAGAAGAGACGGTGTTTTCCGCCCTCATCGTTGACAACCTTTCCCGCTGCATGGTATCGTTACATCTATGGAAGAAAAGGATATGGCGGAGAAAAAACAGGAACGAAAATTCAAGCTGCCCCGCTGGGAGGAACTGCCGGATGTCGACCTCTATCTCGAGCAGGTGCTTTCGCTGATCAACCGCAGCATGGCCGGGCTTCTGGCCGGCCGCCGGCGCAGCGTGCTCACCCGCACCATGGTCAACAACTATGTGCGGCAGAAAATCATCCCCGCGCCGGTAAACAAGAAATACGACAAGCGCGCGGTGGCGGCGCTGTTTCTGATCTCCTATTTGAAATCGGTTTATTCGATCGGCGACATCGCGCGCCTGATCGCGCTGGCCATGGGACGCGACGACATGTTGCAGGCGTACAATAAATTCTGCGATTATACCGAGGAAGCGGTCGAGCAGACGTTTGCCCGGGCAGAGGACGAAGAGGACATGGACTACTTGATGAAGATGGTGGCCCAGTCGTTTGCCGGACAGCTGTTCGCGCTCAAGGTGCATCTGCACAAGTAGCCGCGCTCGCAAGCCGCCGCGGTCGTGAGCGGCCGCGTTCATGAGCAGCCGCGAACGGCGGCGAGGCGGACCTCTGCGCTGCGCTGCGGCGGGACGGCCGCCTTCTTGGGAAGTGAGACCGGCGAGGCCGGCGAACCTGCGCGTCTCCTTGACAAAGCGGGGAAAAAACAATAGAATAGGGCAGTACAATCGCATAGAGCGTGGAAGAAGAGCAGTAGCGTGCCGGCCCCCGGCAGAGAAGGAGATCCGCAGGCTGAAAGATCTCCGGGAAGGCAGTGCGTGAAGGTCGCTTTGGAGCTCACGGAAAACAAGCGCTGCGTCCGGCAGCCGGTGACGGCACCCGCCATGCGGGGAAGGCGGACGCGGAACAAAGGTGGTACCGCGGACAGAGAGTTCAGTTCGTCCTTTGCAGGACGGACTTTTTCTTTGCCCGGCGCGGGCGTGGAATAACAGCCGGTTGACGGCAGTCGCCCGCAGGGACCCCGGTGAAACCGGCGGCTCGGCCGCGGCGAAGGGAAAAGCCCGGCCGCAGGCGGCTTCCCCGGCGGATACGGGGCTGCCCGCCGGGAGCGAAGAAAAAACAGAATAAAGCGCGTGCGCGAAGCGTACGCACAGCACCGCAGGAATACGGAGGATAAATATGAAGAAAAATCTGGCGAAGACCTACGATCCCAAGCAGTTTGAAGATCGTATCTACCGGGAATGGGAGTCCCGGAACGCCTTTCGGGCGGAGATCGACCGTGATAAGAAACCCTTCACGATCGTCATGCCGCCGCCCAACATCACCGGACAGCTGCACATGGGACACGCCCTCGACCAGACGCTGCAGGACGTACTCACGCGCTGGAAGCGGATGCAGGGATACAGTGCGCTGTGGCTGCCCGGATCCGACCACGCCAGCATTGCCACCGAGGTCAAGGTGGTCAATCGGCTGCGCGAGGAAGAGGGGAAAGAAAAAGAGGAGATCGGCCGCGAAGCCTTCCTCGAGCGCGCCTGGGACTGGAAGCGCGAATTCGGCGGCAAGATCACGCAGCAGTGCCGCCGCCTCGGCGATTCCTGCGACTGGAGCCGTGAACGCTTTACGATGGACGAGGGCTGCAACAGGGCGGTGCGCGCGTTCTTCGTCCGTCTCTACAAGAAGGGCCTGATCTATCGCGGCAACCGCCTGATCAACTGGTGCCCGCAGTGCGGCACTTCGCTGTCCGACGCCGAAGTGGAGCATGAGGACAAGAACGGCAAGTACTGGTATTTCCGCTATCCCGGCGCCGACGGCGGCGACGGCATTGTGGTTGCGACCTCGCGGCCGGAAACGATGTTCGGCGACGTCGCCATCGCCGTGCATCCCGAGGACGAACGCTACCGGGATCTGGTCGGCAGCAAAGTCATCCTGCCGCTGGTCAACCGCGAGATTCCGGTGATCGCCGACCCCTATCCGGATCCGGAAAAGGGCACCGGCGCGGTCAAGATCACGCCGGCGCACGACCCCAACGACTTTGAGGTCGGCGAGCGCCACCAGCTCGAACAGCTGTCCTGCATCAATGAGGATGCGACGATGAACGAACTGGCCGGCAAGTATGCCGGCATGGACCGCTACGAATGCCGCCGTGCCTGGGTGGCCGATCTGGAAGCGGCCGGCTATCTGGAAAAAATCGAGGAGCTGACGATTCCGGTCGGCGAGTGCTATCGCTGCCATACGGTCGTCGAACCGATGCTCTCCGAGCAGTGGTTCGTGAAGATGGAGGAACTGGCCAAACCGGCGATGGAGGTGGCCCGCGACGGCCGCCTGCAGCATGTGCCCGCCCGCTTCAACAAGACCTATCTGCAGTGGCTGGAGAACATCCACGACTGGTGCATTTCCCGGCAGCTCTGGTGGGGACATCGGATTCCTGCCTGGTACTGCGATGACTGCGGTGAAGTCATCGTCAGCGAAGAGGATCCGACCGTGTGCCCGTCCTGCGGCAGCCGTCATCTGCATCAGGATGAAGACGTGCTCGACACCTGGTTCTCCTCGGCGTTGTGGCCGTTCTCCACGCTCGGCTGGCCGGAGAAGACCGAGGATTTTGAGTATTTCTATCCGACCAGCGTGCTCGTCACCGGCTACGACATCATTTTCTTCTGGGTGGTGCGCATGGTCTTCGCGGCGATGGAGACGACCGGCGAGCCGCCGTTCCGCTACGTCTACGTGCACGGTCTGGTGCGCGACGCCCAGGGCCGGAAAATGAGCAAATCGCTGGGCAACGGCATCGACCCGCTGGCGGTGATCGACGAATACGGCGCCGACGCCCTGCGCTTCATGCTGACGACCGGCATCACCCCGGGCAACGACATGCGCTTTTCCGAGGACAAGCTGGCCGCGGCGCGCAACTTCGCCAACAAGCTGTGGAACGCCAGCCGCTTTGTGATCATGAATCTGCAGGACGAGGACGGCAGCTTCCTGCCGCTGGCCGCCGAGGACACCGCGGCGCTGCGCGATGAGGACAAGTGGATTCTCTCGACGATCAACGAGGCCGTCGGCGGCATTACCGGGCATCTCGACCGCTTTGATCTGGCGCTGGCCGGGCAGCAGGTCTACGATCTGATCTGGAACGAGTACTGCGACTGGTACATCGAGATCGTCAAGGACCGTCTCTACGGCGACGACGAAGAGGACAAGGCTGTGGCCCGCATGGTGCTGGTGCACGCGCTCAAGGATCTGCTGCGCCTGCTGCATCCGTTCATGCCCTTCATCACCGAGGAGATCTGGAGCTATCTGCCGCGTCTGGCATCGGACAGCGACGAGGATCCCGATCATTTTCTCATTCACGAGCGCTGGCCGCGCCGCCGCGAGGAACTGCACTGGCCGCAGGAAACGCGGCGGCTGGAGACGGCCAAGGCGGTTGTGCGCGCGATTCGCGGCATTCGCGTCGATGCGGAAGCGGCGCCCTCGCGCCGGCTTACGGTCCGCGTTCTCGCCGAGGGCGAGACCCGCGAGGACATTGCCGCGACGGCGCGCACCATCGAGGGGCTCGGCAATATTTCCCGGCTCGACTTCCTCGACGACAAGGCGGGCATCGGCGACGACGTCATGAGCGCCGTCATCCCCGGCGCGGAGATCTTCGTGCCGCTGGCGGACCTCGTCGACTTTGCGGCCGAGCGGGACCGCCTGCGCAAAGAGAAGAAAAAGCTCGAGGGCGAGGTGACCCGCTGCGAGAAGATGCTCTCCAACCCCGGCTTTGTCAGCAAGGCGCCGGCGCGCAAGATCGAAGAGGAGCGGGAAAAGAAAGCCCGCTACGAGGAGATGCTGGCCAAGGTCAGCGAACGCCTGGAAATGGTGGAGCGGCAGCTGTCGTAGCGCGGGAACCGCGGCACTGCGAGGATACACCGCGGCGCCCGGAGGCAGCGTCAGAGAGAGCGCAGGACGAAGAGGACCGGACGGCCCGGGGCGGCCCGGGCGGCGCGGCTGTGCGGCAGCAGAGGTGCTGCGGAACGGGGAAGAGATGACAGACAAAGGATACACTGACCACAGGGAAAGGACGGCTGCCGGCACAAAATCCGGCAGCGCCGGATCAGAAACCGGCGCCGCGGCATCGACGGCGGCTCCAGCCGCGAAATCGGCCGCGGGATCAGCGGCGGCTCCGGCCGCGAAATCGGCCGCGGAATCGACGGCGGCTCCGGCCGCGAAATCGGCCGCGGGATCGACGGCGGCATCGACGGCGGAAACGGCGGGGAAATCGGCGGCATCGCTCACGGCCGATCGCGGCGCGGCGGCAGAGCCGACGCCGGAGGAACGTTTTGGCGGGCTGCTGCGCTTTGGCATGCGGCTGGGCATGGAGCGCATCCGCGAACTGCTGCGCCGCCTCGGCAATCCCCAGCAGGGGCTGCGCGTCATCCATGTCGCGGGCACCAACGGCAAGGGCTCGGTCTGCCGCTACATCTACGAAGTGCTGGAGGAAAACGGGTACCGCACGGGTCTGTTTTCCTCACCGTATCTGGAGACGTTCCGCGAGCGCATCGAATGCGACCGCGCGCTGATTTCGGAGGCGCGGCTCGCGGAGATCACCGACCGCGTGATGGCGGCTGTCGCCGCGATGACCGCGGACGGCCTCGAGAGTCCGACCGAGTTCGAAGCGGTGACGGCGGCGGCGCTGCTCTATTTTCACGAGGAGGAGGTCGATTTTGCGATTCTCGAGGTCGGTCTCGGCGGCCGCGGCGATTCGACCAACGTCATCGAGCGGCCGCTGGTCAGCGTCATCACCTCGATCTCCTACGACCACATGGACCGCCTCGGCGACACGCTGGCGGAGATCGCCGGGGAAAAGGCCGGCATCATCAAGCCCGGCGTGCCGGTGGTGTGCGCCGCCCGCGAGCCGGAAGCGGAACAAGTCATCGCCCGTGCCGCATATGCGGCCGGAAGCCGACTCTACAACGCCTCCGCCTGCCCCGTGACGGTGCGGCGGGAGGACCGCCGCGGCAGTCTCTTTGACGCCGAAATCGACGGCACCGCCTACCCCGGCGTGGAGATTTCGATGTGCGGCGGCCACCAGGTTGAGAACGCCGTCTGCGCGCTCACCGCTATTGAAATCCTGCGCAAATCGGGTATAATTAAAATACTGCGTCCGGCCCTCGATCGGGGCATGCAGCGGGCCCGGCAGAAGGGGCGGTTTGAAATCTTCCCCGGCACGCCGGACATCGTCCTCGACGGCGCACACAATCAGGGCGGCATGGAGGCGCTGGTGCAGACGCTGGACGACTGCTATTACGGCGGCCGCACCCTGACGGTGCTCGGGCTCCTCGCCGACAAGGCGGTCGACGATATCCTCGATATGGCTGTCCATCTCGGCGATGATTTCATCGCCACGGAACCGGACAATCCCCGCCGGCTGTCCGGCGATGAACTGGCGGCGCGTCTGCGCAGCCGGGGCAGAAACTGCCGCAGTGTGCCCGACCGCGAGGAGGCGCTGCGGCTGGCACTGGAAGAAGGCGGCAGCTACGATGTGATCCTGTGTGCCGGGTCGCTGTATCTGATCGGAGCGCTGAGGAGGAGGATTCGCAGTGAGCGAACAGAAAGCTGACAAGGTGCTGCTATTTTACAATCCGTATTCGGGCAACGGTCTGTTCAAGAACAGTCTCGACCTGATCATCGGCAGGTATCAGCAGGCCGGTCTGCAGGTGATTCCGGTGCGCTCTTCGCGCGACATGGGCATCGAACGCTTCATGGACACGATGAACGAAGCGGAATACCGGCAGATCGTCGTCGCCGGCGGCGACGGCACCATCAATATCTGCGTCAATGCCATGATCCGCAATAATCTGCATCTGCCGCTGGCCATCTTTCCGGTCGGCACGGCCAACGACTTTGCTTACTATTTCCACCTGCCGACGGAGGTGGAGGAGATGATCGAAGTGGCGCTGCACGGCGATGTCAGGACGGCCGACGTCGGCCTCTGCAACGACCGCTGCTTTATCAACGTCGCGGCGCTGGGTGCGCTGGTCGATGTCAGCCAGAAGACCGACCCGGATCTGAAGAACACCCTCGGCCTGCTTTCCTATTACCTTCGCGCTCTCGGGGAACTGACTTCCCTGAAGCCGCTGCCGGTGCGCCTGATCACGCCGGAGGAAACGCGCGAGGAGGAAATCTATTTCATGGTTGTGATGAACGGCAAGGCGGCCGGCGGCTTCAAGAAAATTTCTCCGCAGGCCGACATCAACGACGGACTCTTTGACGTCGTCGTCTTCCGCAAGATGCCGTTTATGGAGTTCGGCCCGATGCTCTTCAGCGTCCTGCAGGGCAATCATCCCAACAACCGCAATGTTGTCACCTTTCAGACCGACCGCCTGCGCATCGAGTCGGAGGTCGAGATCACGACCGATGTTGACGGTGAAAAGGGGGAGCCTCTGCCGCTGGATTTCAGCATGCTTCACAAACGGCTGCGCATCTGTACACCGAAAGGGAGTGAAAAACATGAACGCTGATCTGGAGATGTCCGTCACCGGGGATTACGAAAAACTGGTACCGTTTTTTATCGCCAACGAGCTCGAGTTTTCCGAGGACGAACCGGTTCCGACCGATCTGGTTCGCTGCTGGCAGGTGCTGCGGCGCGAGGACGGGGCGCTCGTCGGCGCCGTCGTGCTGGCGCGGCGCGAAGGGGAATTCATCATCGACGGCATTGCCGTCGACGCTTCCCTGCGCGGCACCGGCGTCGGCCGCGAAATGCTCGCGGCGGCGCTGGCGGAAACCGCGCGGCGGGGCGGCCGCAGCCTCTATCTCGTGGCCCGGGCGCCGGGCTTTTTCGCGCGCAGCGGCTTCACCGCCATTCCCCGCGAAGAGGCGCCGAATTTCTTTGAGTGCTTTACCTGTCCGCAGTACGGCAGCAGCTGTCATCCGCAGGTGATGAGACGGGAGGTGCAGGCATGAAAATCGTAGTCGACGGTATGGGCGGTGACAACGCGCCGCAGGCGATCGTCGCCGGAGCGGTCGCGGCAGCCGAGGAGCTGCCGGCCGAATACCGGATCTGTCTCGTCGGTGACGAGACCGCGCTGCGCCGGGAGCTGGAGCAGCATCAGTACGACGCGGCGCAGATTTCGGTGCGCCACTGCAGCGAGGCCATCACCATGGAGGACGCCCCGGTGAGGGCGATCCGGACGAAAAAGGATTCCTCGATCGTGGTCGGCATCAATATGGTCAAAAAGGGCGAGGGCGATCTCTTCATCTCCGCCGGCAATTCCGGCGCCCTGATGGCCGGCGGCCTGCTGCTCCTGGGCCGCATCCGCGGCGTAGATCGTCCGGCGATTGCCAGCATCTATCCGGTGCTCGGCGGCCGGCCGTCGCTGCTGGTGGATGCCGGTGCCAATTCCGAGTGCCGTCCCGCCAATCTCCTCGAGTTTGCCACCATGGGCAGCATCTATATGGAAAAAGTCATCGGCCGCGCCAACCCCACCGTGGGGCTGGTCAACATCGGCGCCGAATCGACCAAGGGATCGCCGCTGACCAAATCGGCCTATCAGCTGCTGGAGGAGAGCGACCTGCACTTTATCGGCAACGTCGAGGCCCGCGATGTGCCCCAGCAGGCCTGCGACATCATCGTCTGCGACGGCTTTGTCGGCAACGTCATCCTCAAGCTGACGGAGGGACTGGCGTGGAACATTCTCGGTCTGCTGCGCCGCAAATTCACCGACGGCCCGCGGGCTAAACTCGGAGCGCTGATGCTCAGGGACAAGCTCGGCGAACTGAAGCGGGAATTCGATTATTCGGAATACGGCGGCGCACCGATCCTCGGCGTACGCGGCGGCATCATCAAGACCCACGGCTCGGCCGGCACCAATGCCGTCCGCAGCACCATCCTCAAGGCCATTCCGTTTGCCGAGGAAAATGTCGTCGAAGTCATTCAGGACTCGATGCGCAAAGGCAGGCGATAGATATGAAGGCACAGCAGAGAAAACAGGAACTGCAGAAGTTTGAGAGACGGATCGGCTACACCTTTCGAGATCCCGCGCTGCTGGATCAGGCCCTGACCCACAGCTCCTACACCCGCGAGTGCAGCCTGCCGCGCACCGCCTGCAACGAGCGGCTGGAATTTCTCGGCGATGCCTTCTTTGACGCTATCATCGGCGAGCGGCTGTACGAGCTGCTGCCGACGAACAAGGAGGGGTCGCTGACCAAGTACCGCGCCCTCGTGGTCTGCGAGGAATCGCTGGCCGAGGTGGGCCGCCGTCTCGGCGTCGGCGCGCTGCTGCTGCTCGGTCACGGCGAGGAGCAGTCCGGCGGCCGCGACCGGGAATCGATTGTCGCCGATGCCACCGAGGCGATCATCGGCGCACTCTATCTCGATGCCGGCTACAACCGCACCCGGGATCTGGTGCAGCGGCAGTTCGCCGCGCGCATCGACGATGCCCTGGCCGGCCGCGTCTACAGCGACTACAAGAGCGCCCTGCAGGAACGGGTGCAGCGCGGCGGCCCGGCCGACATCCGCTACCGGCTGCTGGAGGAAAACGGCCCCGATCACAACAAGACCTTCCGCGTGGCCGTCCTGATCGACGAAATCCCCTGCGGACAGGGATTCGGCCACAGCAAGAAGGAGGCGGAGCAGAAGGCAGCCATGGAAGCGATCGCCGCGCTGCCGGCGACGGAAGGGGAATAGGGAGTATATGTACTTTAAGCGTTTGGAAATACACGGCTTTAAATCATTTGCCGATCCAGTGACGATCGAATTCGACCGCGGCATCACCTGCATTGTCGGCCCCAACGGCAGCGGCAAGAGCAACATCTGCGACGCCATCCGCTGGGTCCTGGGCCTGAAGAGCGCCAAGGCGCTGCGCGGCGACAAGATGGAGGATGTGATTTTCGCGGGCACGGCCAGCCGCCGGCCCCGCGGCATGGCCGAAGTGACGCTGGTCATCGACAACAGCGACGGCGCGCTGAAGATCGACTACAACGAAGTGGCGGTGACACGGCGCATGTACCGCTCGGGCGAGAGCGAGTATCTGATCAACAACAACCAGTGCCGCCAGCGCGATATCCGTGAGCTGATGATGGACACCGGCATCGGCGTCGAGGGCTATTCGATCATCGGTCAGGGCAAGATCTCCGACATCATCAGCAACAACACCGACAGCATCCGCGAGATCCTCGAGGAGACGGCCGGCATCGTCATGTACCGCAGCCGCAAGGCGGAATCCGAACGCAAGCTGGAATCGGCGACGGCCAACGTTGAGCGCGTCAACGACATCATCGGTGAAATCGAGAGCCGCATCGACGGCCTGCGCGAGAGCAGCGAAAAGGCGGCCGAATATCTGCAGCTGCGCGACCGCTATCGCCGCCTGGGCATCAACATCACTCTGCGCAATATCGACGATTTCAACAACCGGCACCAGCTGGCCGACGACGATCTGCAGACCCTGCAGCAGCAGATTGCCGCCGGCGAAAAGGAACGGCAGGAAGCGGATCGGCGCATCGGCGAGCTGACCGACAAGCGGGCCGAGCTCGACCGCGGCATTGACGCCAAGCGGGCGGAACAGGTGCAGCTGCTCGACGAGATCCACGCCCTCACCAGCCGCGGCGAGCTGGATGACGCCCGGCTGCAGGCACTGACCGACGACGACACCCGTCTGCAGCAGGAAATCGCCGAGTTTGAGGAGAAGATCCGCCGCGAGCAGGAAAACAGCCGGTCCCTGTCGGCGCGCCGCAGGGAGTGGGAGAACGAACTGAAAAAGAAACAGCGCGATCTCGACCGCCGGCTGCAGGGACAGGAGTCCGAGCAGCAGGCGCTCGAGGAAGCGCGTCGCACCCTCGACGATCACCGCAACCGCCTGATCGAACTGCAGCGCGACATCAGCAGCCGCGGTGTGGAAATCGACAGCATCGACAATCTCAAGGAAACCCTCGACAAGCGGCGGGCAGCGATCGCTTCCGAGCAGAGCAGCGGCGCCGAGGACAGCCGCGCCGCCGAGGATCTGCAGCGGCAGACCGAAGAGAAAAAAGCGCACCTCCAGGAGGAGCTGACGGCGAGCCGCGAGGCCCGGCAGGAACTGCTGCAGAGCGCGGCCGAGAGCCGGCAGCGCGAGAACGACAGCCGGACCCGGATGCAGGAGCAGCAGGTCGAACTGGGCAAGCTGACGGCCCGCCGCCGGGCGCTGGAGGAGATGGAGCACAGCTACGAGGGCTACAACCAGGCGGTCAAATTCATCATGAAGCAGGACCTCGCGGGGATCGACGGCGTCATCGCCGATCTCATCGAGGTGCCGGACGGCCTCGAAACCGCCGTCGAAACCGCGCTCGGCGCGGCGATGCAGAACATCGTCTGCGAGGATGACGAGGTCGCCCGCGAGGCGGTGCGCCTGCTCAAGGAGAACCGGGCCGGCCGTCTGACCTTCCTGCCGGCGCAGACCATCCGTCCGCGCACGGTGCAGCGGGAGACCGGCGTCGCCACGGCACCCGGCTTTCGCGGCTACGGCGTCGACTGCATCAAGTTCGACGAAAAGTACCGCAAGGTGATGGAATATCTGCTCGGCGGCGTCCTCATCGTCGACAGCCTCGAGAACGCGCTGGCGCTGTCGCGGCGCGCCGGCCGCCGCTACCGTCTGGTCACCGTCGACGGCGAGGTGATTAACAGCAGCGGCGCCATCACCGGCGGCCGCTCGCGCCGCAAAAACGCCGGCATCCTCGGCCGCAAGGCCGAAATCCAGCGCCTCGCCGAGCGCTGCCGCGGGCAGGAGGAGGCGCAGCGGGAAGCCGCCGCGGCGCTGAATGCGGCCCGCGCCGAGCGCGAACGGCTCGAGCAGCAGGCGGCGGAGCGGGAGGAGGAGATCCACGGTCTCGAGCACGATCTCTTCGCTGCCGAGAACGAACTCACCGCGCTGCAGAAGACGCTGGCCGGCTACGAGGAGGATCGGCGCCGCTGGTCCAGGGAACTGGGCTCGATCGCGGCCGAAGAGGCCGATTCCCGCAAGGTGACCGAGCGCCTGCGGCAGGAGACGGAAAAACTGCAGCAGGAAGCGGCACAGCTGAGCAGCGATCTTGAGCAGGAGACCGCCGCCTTTGAGGAACGCCGGCAGCAGCTGGCCGCGGGCGACCAGGATATCGTCGCGGCGCGCCTGGCTGTTTCCTCGTGCGAGAGTGAAAAAGCCAAGGTCGACGCCGTCGCCGACAAGACCGAAGAAGCGCTGCGCGGGTTCGAAGAGGAGCGCGACCGCCGCCGGCAGCAGCTGGAGGATCAGGCCCGCGAGCGGCAGGAACTGGAATCCGCCCGCCGCAGCAACGAGACGGCGCTGCGCGATCAGAAAGCGGCACAGGAGAAAAAGGAACAGGAACTGCAGGCGCTGCGGCAGGAAAAGGACGAGGTCATCGTCCGCGGCGAGGAGATGAGTCTCGAGCGCGAGGAACTCGAGCATACGGCACGCGAACTGGCCGACCAGAAGGCCGCGCTGGAAATCCGCCTGACCCGTCTCGACACGCAGCTCGAGCACGCCCGCGACAAGCTCTGGGAAGAGTTTGAGATGTCCTACGCGCAGGCCCTCGATCTGCGCGACGAGGAGTTTGTCATGAGCGCCGCGGTCAAGGAAAACCGCGGCATCAAAAAGCGCCTTCAGGAGCTCGGCGACGTCAACGTCGGCGCCATTGAAGAATACAGAGAAGTCAGTGAACGCTATGAATTCCTCACCTCGCAGCGCAGCGACATCGAAACGTCGATGACCGAGCTGCGCGGCATGATCCGCGACATGGACCGCATCATCCGCCGCAAGTTCAAGGAAAGCTTTGACCAGGTGGTGACAAATTTCGAAGCCGTCTTCCGTGAGCTCTACGGCGGCGGCCACGCCCGCATCATGCTCAGCGACGAGAACGATCCCTTCGGCTCGGAGATCGAGATCACCGCACAGCCGCCCGGCAAGCAGCTCAAGAACATCAACCTGCTCTCCGGCGGCGAGAAGACGATGACGGCGATCGCGCTAATGTTTGCGGTGCTGAAGACAAAACCGACGCCGTGCTGCGTGCTCGATGAGGTGGAAGCGGCGCTCGACGACAGCAACCTCGATATCTTCGGCAACTACGTGCGCGCGTTCGAGGGCGTCCAGTTCACGCTGATCACGCACCAGAAGACGACGATGGAGCACGCCGACGTCATGTACGGCATCACCATGCCGGAGAGCGGCGTCTCCAGAGTGTATTCGCTGCGCATGGACGACGAAGAAACGCCCGCGGCAGCGCACCGCTGAGGAAAAGGGCGCGGCGCCGCGCGGCATCTCCGCCGAAGCGGGTTTGCCGCATATCCGAAAGGCACTCGGCGCGCATCTGCCGCGTACCCGGCGTACACGGGTTTTCGCTGCAGGCATATCGACAGGAAAGGATAAGGGGGCAGCAATGCAGGAAGAAAAAAAATCGTTTTTCGGGCGGCTCGGTGAGCGGCTCAGCGAAGCCATTATGGGTCACAGCGAGGTCGATGAGGAACTGTTCGAGGAGATGGAGGAGATCCTCATCACTTCGGATCTGGGGATGAACACGACCATGCGCATCATGGACCGCATTCGCGAGACGGCCGCCGAGGAGGGCATCCGCAAGGCCGCCACCATCAAGACGATTCTCCAGAAGGTGATGAGCAATATGATGGACAAGGGCGAGCGGCTGCGGCTCAGTGAAGAGTATCCGCTGGTGATTCTGATGATCGGCATCAACGGCGGCGGCAAGACGACGTCGATCGGCAAGGTCGCCTACCGCTGCCAGCAGCAGGGCAGGAGCGTCCTGCTGGCGGCCGCGGATACCTTCCGTGCCGCTGCCGGCGAACAGCTGCAGATCTGGGGTGACCGCATCGGTGCCCATGTCATCCGCCACCAGGAGGGTGCCGACCCCTCGGCGGTGCTCTTTGACGCCTGCCAGTCGGCGCGCTCCCGCGGCACCGATGTGCTGATCTGCGACACCGCAGGGCGGCTGCAGAACAAGCGCAATCTGATGAACGAACTCGAGAAGATGAACAAGGTCATCGACCGCGAGTTCCCCGAGGCGGCGCGCGAGACACTGCTGGTGCTGGATGCCACGACCGGCAAAAACGCCGTCTCGCAGGTGAAGGAATTCGGCGAAGTGACCGACCTTACCGGCGTCATCCTCACCAAGCTCGACGGCACGGCCAAGGGCGGCATCGCCGTCACCATCGCCGACGAATACAATATGCCGATCAAGTTTGTCGGCGTCGGGGAAAAACTCGAGGATCTGCGGCCCTTTGATCCGCAGGAATTCATAGGAGGGATTTTCGCATGAGCAAGCCGGTTGTTGCCGTCGTGGGACGGCCGAACGTCGGCAAGTCGACGCTGTTCAACCGTCTCATCGGCCGCCGCCTGGCGATCGTCGAGGATACGCCCGGGGTGACGCGGGACCGTATCTATGCCGAAGCCGACTGGAGCGGCCGCGAGTTTGCCGTGCTCGACACCGGCGGCATCGAGCCGGCGAGCACCGAGCCGATCCCGTCGCGGATGCGCGAGCAGGCGCAGACGGCCATGGAAACGGCCGACGTCGTTCTCTTTCTCGTCGACGGCCGCGAAGGCCTGACGGCCGCCGACCGCGAGGTCGCGGAGATGCTGCGCCGCCGGGCGGAGCGGGTGATCCTCGTGGTCAACAAAGTCGACAAGAACGAACTGCCCGATCATTTTTACGATTTTTACGAGCTGGGTCTCGGTGAGCCGGTGCCGGTTTCGGCGGCCAATATGATGGGTCTCGGCGACCTGCTCGATCTCGTCGTCGCGCACTTTCCCGGCGGCGATGCCGAAAAGGACGAGGACCGCGTCGCCGTCGCCGTCATCGGCCGGCCCAACGTCGGCAAATCCTCGCTGATCAACGAGCTGCTCGGCGAAGAGCGCGTCATCGTCTCCGACATCGCCGGCACCACCCGCGATGCCATCGACACGCCGCTGGAATGGGAGGGCAGCCGCTTTACGCTGATCGACACCGCCGGCATCCGCCGCAGCAGCCGCGTCCACGAAAACGTCGAGCACTACAGCGTCGTGCGCGCGATTGCGGCGATCGAGCGCAGCGACGTCTGTCTGGTGATGATCGACGGCTCCGAGGGCCTGACCGAGCAGGACAAGAAGATCGCCGGCCTCGCCCACGAAGCCGGCAAGGGCATCGTCCTGGTGGTCAACAAGTGGGATCTGGTCAAAAAGGAGACCGGCACGATGCAGGAGTTCCGCCGCCGCCTCGCCCGCGAGATGGGCTTTCTCTCCTATGCACCGTCGATCTTCATTTCCGTGCAGCAGCATCAGCGCGTGGAGCAGGTGCTGGGGATGGCGCAGGTCGTCGCCGAGAACCGCGCTCTGCGCGTGCCGACCGGCCGTCTCAACAGCCTCATCGCCGACGCCGTGATGATGAAGCAGCCGCCGGCCGACAAGGGGCGCCGGCTGAAGATCTACTACGCAGCGCAGATCGGCGTCAAGCCGCCGCTGTTTTCCTTTCAGGTCAACGCCCGGCGGCTGATGCATTTTTCCTACGCGCGCTATCTGGAGAATCGAATCCGCGACGCCTTCGGCTTTGAGGGCACGTCGATCAAATTCGTCTTCCGCGAGAAGGGAGAGAAGAAACATGGCTGAGCTGATCATGCGGCTGGCCGGCGACGGGCTCGAAGCGCTCGTGCAGCCGGCTTTCTGGAGCTGCGGCAGTGAAGTTTGTCCGCTGGCGCGGGCGGCAGGCAGTCTGGGGACGGGCGCGGCGCTGCTGCTGGCGGCAGCCGTTCTCATCGCCGCTTATCTGCTCGGCAATATTTCGCCGGCGACACTGATCGCCCGCGCCCGCGGCATCGACATCAAGACGGCCGGCAGCGGCAACGCCGGCACCACCAACGCGGCCCGCGTGCTGGGCGGCAGGGCGGCCGTCGCGACGCTGGTGATCGACATCGGCAAGGGGGCGCTGGCGGTTCTCCTCGGACGCCTGCTCGGCGGAGAACTGCTGGCGATGGCGGCCGTGCTGCCGGTGATGCTGGGACATATCTGGCCGGTTTTTCTCCGCTTTCGCGGCGGCAAGGGCGTGGCGACAGCCTTCGGCGCGCTGGTCATGCTCTGCCCGGCCGTCGGTCTGGGAGATCTCGCTCTCGTCGCGATCGGACTGCTGATCAGCCGCCGCATGTCGGTCGGTTCGCTGGTCGGCTGTGCGGCCAACCCGATTCTGGCCTGGATCTTTCTGCCGCACTTTACCATTGACGCGCTGCTGATGTCGCTGATCGTGCTCGGCAAGCACAGCGCCAACATCCGCCGCCTGGTTCGCGGCGAGGAGCCGCCGTTCCGACTCGGCGGACACAGGGAATCGAACAAGGAGTAATACTATGAGAACAATCGGAATCATCGGTGCGGGCAGCTGGGGCACCGCGCTGGCCGTGACCCTCGGTCACAAGGGGCATAGTGTCCGCATCTGGGATCTCGACGCGGAACATCTGGCCGATCTGGCGGCACACAGAGAAAACCGCCGCTATCTGCCGGGCATTGCGCTGCCGGCGCAGGTGGAGACGGCGGATTCCGTCGCAGCGGCGCTCGACGGGGCCGACATCGCCCTCTTTTCCGCGCCCGCGCAGCATTTCCGCAGCGCCTTTGCCTCGGCGCAGCCATACCTGCGCGAGTCGATGACGGTGGTCAATGTCGCCAAGGGCATCGAGCAGAAGACGCTGAAGAGGATGTCGGAAATCGCCTATGAAATCCGTCCCGACGTCAAGTATGTCGTGCTCTCCGGCCCCTCGCATGCCGAGGAAGTGGGACAGCTGATGCCGACGACGGTGGCGGTCGGCAGCCGCGACCGGGCGCTGGCCGAATACATGCAGGACGTATTTATCACCGACCGCTTCCGCGTCTATACCTGCGACGATGTGACCGGCATGGAACTCGGCGGCGCCCTCAAGAACATCATCGCTCTCGGCACCGGTATTTCCGACGGCATGGGCTTCGGCGACAATGCCAAGGCGGCGCTGATGACGCGCGGTCTGGCCGAAATCGCCCGGCTGGGCATCGCCCTCGGCGCCGAACCGGCCACTTTTTCCGGCCTCACCGGCGTCGGCGATCTGATCGTCACCTGCACCAGCATGCATTCCCGCAACCGCCGCTGCGGCATTCTCATCGGCAAAGGCGCGGCGCCCGGGGAGGCGGTGGACGAAGTGGGCATGGTCGTCGAGGGCATGTACACCTGTGATGCTGCCTGGGAGCTGGCGCGCCGGGTCGGTGTCGAAATGCCGATCACCGAACAGATCTACCGCGTCATCCACGGGCAGACCGATGCCCGCACGGCGCTGCAGCGGCTGATGGGGAGAGACCGCCGTCATGAACGGGACTGAGACGTATTATATTCAGACTTTCGGCTGTCAGATGAACGAGCGCGATTCGGAGACGCTGGCCGGCATGCTCGAACAGATGGGCTACCGGGCGGCCGCCTCGAGGGAGGCGGCCGATGTTGTCGTGCTCAATACCTGCAGCGTGCGCGAGCATGCCGACGAACGCTTTTTCGGCACCCTCGGCCAGCTGAAAAAGCGCCGTCTGTCCGATCCCGGCATGACCGTCTGTCTCTGCGGCTGCATGATGCAGCAGCCGCGCATTGTCGAACGCGTGCGCAGCCGCTTTCCCTGGGTCGATCTGGTCTTCGGCACCCACAACCTGCACCGTTTTCCGGTGCTCCTGCAGGAAACGCTGGCGGCACGCCGGGCGGCGTCTGCGGCAGACGGGGAAGCGCCGGCGTCGAGTCGGAACGTGACCGCCGCAGACGGGGCAGCGCCGGCTGTATGCCGGAACGCATCAGCGGCACGACCCGGCAGGGCCGCGGAGCGGGAGCCGTTGGTCGAAGTCTGGGAGGAAAACGGCGAGCCGGTCGAACAGCTGCCGTCGCGGCGCCGCTACCGGCACAAGGCCTTTGTCAACATCATGCAGGGCTGCAACAATTTCTGCACCTACTGCATCGTTCCCTATACACGGGGGCGCGAGCGCAGCCGCACGCCGGCGGCGATTCTCGAGGAGGTCCGCGCTCTGGCCGCGGACGGCGTCCGCGAGGTGACGCTGCTGGGGCAGAATGTCAATTCCTATCGCGGCGAAGGCGGCGTCGATTTTGCCGCCCTGGTGCATCGCATCGATGCCGTCGACGGCATCGAGCGCATCCGCTTCATGACCTCGCACCCGAAGGACCTCTCCGACGATCTGATCGCGGCCTTCGGCAGCAGCCGCGCCCTCTGCGGCCATATCCACCTGCCGGTGCAGGCCGGCAGCGACCGCGTGCTGCGGCGCATGAACCGGCGCTACACGGCGGCCGCCTATCTTGATCTGGTGCGGCGTCTGCGGGCCGTGCGGCCGCAGATCACGCTGACAACGGATCTGATCGTCGGGTTTCCCGGCGAGAGCGAGGAGGATTTTCAGGCCACTCTCGATCTCTGCGAGACCGTGCGCTTTGATTCAGCCTTTACCTTCCTCTATTCCCCGCGCCCCGGCACGCCGGCGGCCGAGTATGCGGAGCAGGTACCGGAGGAGGTCAAGCACGAGCGCTTCGGCCGTCTCGTGGAGACGGTCAACCGCTGCGCCGCCGAGCACAATGCGCGCTGCGTCGGCCGCACGCTCGAGGTGCTGGTAGACGGGCCGGCCGAGCGCGGCGTGCTGATGCAGAGCGGCCGCAGCGACGGCTTCAAGCTGGTCAATTTTCACAGCACCGAGGAGCTGACCGGCCGCATTGTACCGGTGCGCATCACCGAGGGACGGACCTTCAGTCTCTACGGAGAAGTGCTCCGCGATATGTGCCGCGACGGTGCGAAAAACGAGGGCGGGCCGGGATTCGGAGCGCACTCGAAAAACGGCTGAAAATGGGGAATTGAAAGGCCTGAAACCGGTGCCGCTGTGCGCCCGGCGGCAATTGTCAGAAATTTCCCAATCTGTGAAAAAGGTTGTATTTTCTTCATACCTCTATATAATCCTGTCTTTTACAGTTTGCGTTATCAAAAAAGCGCCGAGACGTTCGTATGACTGCGTTTCAGCGCTTTTTGCATTGGTCGAAAATGTAGTATTTTTTCAGTTTTTCGTCTGCCGGATAATTTTTTTCATTGTTTTGTTCGAAATGAACTGCTTGTCGGTACGGAAGTCGAATACTTTGTGCAGGTCATCGGTAAACTTCCTTCTGGTGTAGCACGGAGCATAGCCAATGCCCTTCACCTTGTAAAACATCATGTCTTTTAATCCTTTGGTGATTTCGGAGACCGTGTACTTGTCATCCAGTTTCTTCTCCAGCGTGCGATATACAAGGAGTGCAAGAAAACATGTGAAAAAGTGTGCCTTGATATGTGCATCCGTCTGCACATATGCAGGGCGTGATTTAAAATCATTTTTCATGATCCGGAAGGATTCTTCAATTTCCCAGCGCCGTTTGTTGATCTTTAAGATCTCGGAGGCATCGTCCTCGAGGGTCGTACAGACCGCATAAAAGCCGTCATACCGCTCTTCGTCTTTCACTTTTTCCTCGTTGAGGTAACGTTTTTCCTGCTCTGCGATTTCACCGTCCACTGTGAATGAGAGCTGCTCGATAAAGCGTTTCGGGCTGTTCTGGTTTTTCGTTTCTTTCCCGCGGTCGATCATCTTCTCCGCACGCTCAACCTGTCGATTACGGATCTCCCGCTGATAATTTTTGTACTTGGGAGAGTAGGTAACGATCATGCGCTGTTCAAATCCGTTTTCGTGAATCCAGCGCTCTTTGTAGAAGACGTGGTCCTGATATATTGTTTCATCAATCTTTGAAAGGTTGTATGTTTCCGTGCCGTCGCCGAGAGACCAGCCTTCCGGATCGAGAGCCCATTCTCTGAGGTGGGATTTCAGAATCTTAAGGGATTGCGTAACAACAAACGAACGGTTTTCACGATCATTAAAGCGCCGATTTGCTGCGCTGGCAAGACCGGCATCCGTGCAGATGACGAACTTTGACAGATCATAGTCCTTGAGGATTCGCTTTTCCAGGGGAATGAGGGACGGCTGTTCGCTTTCGTTCCCCGGAAAGACCGTGAAGGCAAGCGGAAATCCGTCTCCGTCAAGGAACAGGCCCATTTTCACAATCGGGTTGGGCCGATGTTCTTTACTCTTCCCGTATTTGCGCATCCCTTTTTCCTGCTCGATCTCGAAGAAGTAGGTGGTGCAGTCGTAGTAAAGCACGGAGGTGTTTCTGCAATGCCCGTGCTTCTCATACAAAAGGGACTGTATCCGGTCCGATTCTGCGTCCAGCACATCAAGTGACCGGTAAAGATCCTGCTCCTGATAGGAGGGTTTCTCCAACAGCCCCTGCAGATAGCGGTGACTGGCGCGTTTTGAGGAAGGCGATAAAACGCGCGCGTAGATCAGACCAGAAAGAATATCAGACAGGTTATATTTTAAGCGATATTTTTTGCTGACGCTGCGGCAGATTTCGTCAAGACCGAGTTCGTGATAGATCTTCTGAAGATACAGATATCCGCCCTGATAAACGTGCTGCTCGTTGATCGCCAGCTGTTTGCCCTCTGAGAGTTCAAACGGAACTTCCAGCTGTTCCTTTTTCTCGGCGGCCGTGTAGATCTTTGCCTGTTCTCGCGCCCAGGCGAGCACCTTTTCCCGGTCATTGTCGTGTTCCGGAAGCAGGCTTGCCATGGTTCCCAGTTTCTTGAAGATCTTCGAAGTGCTCTTCCCGTTCTCATTGCGGTAAGCTTTTGTGATGTAGACCTGTTCTGCGTTCTTGGATCGTGATAATGTAACTCTCATGATTTTGTCCCTCCAGTACTATTATACCAGAAATGCGACAAAAATGCTACAATTAATTCAATAAAATTTGACAAAAAAACAAGGCCATTGCAAGGCTTTCAGCGATTTTGATCATCTCAAACTGTCAAACTCCCGGCTTCGGCCGTCTCGTGGAGACGGTCAACCGCTGCGCCGCCGAGCACAATGCGCGCTGCGTCGGCCGCACGCTCGAGGTGCTGGTAGACGGGCCGGCCGAGCGCGGCGTGCTGATGCAGAGCGGCCGCAGCGACGGCTTCAAGCTGGTCAATTTTCACAGCACCGAGGAGCTGACCGGCCGCATTGTACCGGTGCGCATCACCGAGGGACGGACCTTCAGCCTCTACGGAGAAGTGCTCCGCGATACGTGCCGCGACGGTGCGAAAAACGAGGGCGGGCCGGGATTCGGAGCGCACTCGAAAAACGGCTGAAAATGGGGAATTGAAAGGCCTGAAACCGGTGCCGCTGTGCGCCCGGCGGCAATTGTCAGAAATTTCCCAATCTGTGAAAAAGGTTGTATTTTCTTCATACCTCTATATAATATTATTGTGTCATACATTACTTCATCGTTTTAGGAGGATTAAATGAGCACTATTACTTTCTTAATCATCTTTCCGATGGTGATCGGAGCGGCTCTTTTGGTTCTCAAAGCAGATGCGGCAAGAGATATCGTTGTCAAGATTTCCGCGGCGCTGATCGCGGCGGCATCGATCTATCTTGTGGTGCAGCAGTTCAGTTCGGGCGGACAGTATTATGCCGTCGAACATGCTGAACTGATCGGTCAGATCATGATGTACGTGGAGATCGCGCTGGCGGTCGTCATTGTGGTTCTCGGCGTCATGCACAAGCGTGTGCTTGCACCTGTCTTTGCGATCATTCAGACACCGCTGATGCTCTGGTTTGAGCTGAAATACGGTCATCACATCGAAGTCCAGAATCAGATCTGCGTAGATCGTCTGTCGATGATCATGATCCTGATCATCGGTATCGTCGGTTCCCTGATCGCTGTCTATGGTCTGGGGTATATGAAGGATTTCCAGCAGCACCTGCGGGCGGGACTGCCCGACCGGCGCCCCTGGTTTTTCTTTGTCATCTTCCTCTTCCTCGGCGCGATGAACGGGCTGGTGGTTTCCAACAGTCTGATCTGGATGTTCTTCTTCTGGGAGATCACTTCACTTTCGTCCTTCTTCCTGATCGGCTACAACGGCCTGTGTCATAAGAAGGAGAACGAGGACAAGATCGCTACGCGCAACGCCTTCCGCGCTCTGGTCATGAACCTCGCCGGCGGCATCGGCTTTGTCATCGCGATCATCATTCTCGGCGTTTCCTACAATACACTGGAGCTGTCGACCATGATCAGTGTCGGCGCGATGGGTCTCAGCGTTACGGCGCCGGCCGTCTTCCTCGCCTTTGCGGGCATCACCAAGGCGGCGCAGATGCCGTTCAACAGCTGGCTGCTGGGCGCCATGGTGGCGCCGACGCCGACTTCCGCTCTGCTCCATTCTTCGACAATGGTCAAGGCGGGCGTTTTCCTGATCATCAAGCTTTCACCGGTTCTCGGCTGGAACCTGGCCGGCATCATGTGCATGCTGGTCGGCGGCATTACCTTCCTGCTGGCTTCGTTCGCGGCCATCTCGCAGTCGAACGCCAAGCGGGTGCTGGCTTACTCGACCATCGCCAACCTCGGCCTGATCGTGGCCTGCGGCGGCGTCGGTCTGGCTTCCACGGTCTGGGCCGGCATCATGCTGATCATCTTCCACGCGGTCACCAAGGCTCTGATGTTCCTCTGCGTCGGCACCGCCGAACACCGGCTGGGCAGCCGCAACATCGAGGACATGGACGGCATCTTCTACAAGCTGCCGCGGCTGGCGACCTGCATGATGATCGGTATCGCCGGCATGTTCCTGGCACCGTTCGGTATGCTGATCTCCAAATGGGCAACCATGGTCGGCTTCGTCGATTCCAAGAACGTCCTGCTGATCCTCATCATCTGCTTCGGTTCCGCCGCCACGGCGTTCTACTGGGCCAAGTGGATGGGCAAGCTGACGGCCACGATGGCCGGACAGGAGAGCATCGAGCAGGGCATCCACGGCGAGGAAACGTTCGTGCACATCACGCTGTCGGTTCTGACCATCGTGCTGTGTCTGATCTTCCCGCTGATTTCCAGCTATCTGCTGATCCCCTATCTGCAGGATAATTTCGGCAGCGTCGACGCCGTCGGCCTGTCGGCAGACAATATGCTGATCCTCTGTGTGATCGTTGTTGTGCTGATTCTGCTCTTCCTCTTCGGCTTCGGCAAGACGAGGAAGCGGATTGTGCCGATCTATATGAACGGCGTCAACGAGGGCGACGACCTGCATTTCGTCAACGCGATGCAGCAGTCCGAAGCGGTATCGCTGCGCAACTGGTACATGGATAAATACTTCAACGAATACCGGATGAATGTCATCGGCGTCGTGCTGACGGCGTGTACGATTGTCATCACCTGGGGCTTCGTCATCGGCGGATTTTTAGGAGGAATGTAATATGCTTATGCGAATTATCTCGGTTGTGGCATACCTCGTTCTGGCTCCGCTGATCGGCGGTCTCCTGGCAGGTATCGACAGAAAAATCACGGCACACATGCAGGGCAGAGTAGGCCCTCCGATCGTGCAGCCGTTCTACGATTTCTTCAAATTAACGGAAAAGGAAGACATCACGGTCAACCGCATTCAGGATTTCTATGTGATGTGCTTCCTGGTCTTCGTCATCGTCACCGGTGCTCTGTTCTTTGTCGGACAGAACCTGCTGCTGATCATGTTCGTGCTGACTCTGGCCAGCGTGTTCCTGATCCTCGCGGCGTTCTCCTCGAATTCACCGTACTCACAGATCGGTGCCGAGAGAGAGCTGCTGCAGATGATGGCCTATGAACCGATGGTGCTGCTGACCTGCATCGGGTTCTATATGGCCACCGGCAGCTTCCGGGTGGATAAGATCATCACGGCTGATCATATGTCGCTGCCGGTGCTGGTCGGCTTCTTTGTCGGCTACGGCTTCATGCTGACGATCAAATTCCGCAAGTCACCGTTTGACCTCTCGATGTCGCACCACGCGCACCAGGAACTGGTCAAAGGTCTGACGACGGAGTTCTCGGGCAAAACAATGGCGATGATCGAAATCTCCCACTGGTATGAAAATGTCTTCCTGCTGGCCGTCATCTTCCTGTTCTTTGTGAACGGAACCGTCTGGGGCGCTGTTGTCGGCGTGGTGGTGTGCCTGGCGGCATACTTCCTGGAAATCTTTATCGACAACACCTTCGCCAGGATGAAGTGGGAAGTAGCACTGAACTCTGCATGGCTCGTCACGCTGATCGCCGGCGGCATCAACCTGATGATCCTGCTGTTCCTGTAGGAGGTGAGAAAGAATGTCTTATGTAGCAAAATCACCATGGATCATTCACTATGACGGTTCCAGCTGCAATGGCTGCGACATCGAAGTTCTGGCCTGCCTCACTCCTATGTACGATGTGGAACGGTTTGGAATCATCAATACCGGCAACCCCAAGCACGCGGACGTCTTCCTCGTGACCGGTTCGGTGAATGAACAGAATAAAAAAGTTGTTAAACAGATATACGATCAGATGCCGGAGCCGAAGGTGGTCGTAGCGGTTGGGATCTGCGCCTGCAACGGCGGGATCTTCAAGGAATGCTACAATATCCTCGGCGGCGTCGACACCGTTATCCCTGTCGACTGCTACGTACCGGGCTGCGCGGCCCGGCCGGAAGCGATCATCGACGGCGTGGTCAAGGGACTGGGCGTTCTCGCGGAAAAACGGGCCCGCATGGAAAAGGGCCTGCCGCCGGAAGCCGATGACGCCGGGACCGCGTCGGCAGAAGAAGAAAAGGAGGCGGCGGAATGAGCGAAAAGAAATTTATGATTCAGGATTTCCGGGACGTCGCCAACGGAGAACTTCTGAGTACGGTTCGCAACATGAAGGCGGACGGCTATCGCCTCGGGCAGATCTGCGCGACGACGAAGCCGGAAGGCTTTGAACTGCTGTACTCCTTCGATAAGGATCACGTCCTCGCCAACCTGCGGGTGCGCATCGGCCGCGAAGACAGCGTCGAGAGCGTTACCGGCGAATACTGGCACGCGTTTATCTACGAAAACGAAATGCATGACCTGTTCGGCATTTCCTTCCTGCACAACGCGCTCGATTACGGCGGCAACTTCTTCAAGACGGCGCAGCCGACACCGTGGCTCGATGCCGCGTCCGGCAAGGTCAAGGTGAAGAAGAGCGACGCTGCCCCGGCCGAAGCGGCCGGCGGTCTGCAGTGCAGCCGGGACAACTGCGTTTACTGCGGCCTCTGCGCCAAAGAGTGTCCGGCGGATGCGATTACCGTTGACAGGAAGGCCAAGACATGGGCCGTCGACAAAGATGCCTGCCTCGAGTGCGGCGCCTGCGTCGAAAAGTGCCCGAAGAAGTGCCTGACACTGGAATCGTAAGGAAAGGAAGAGGCAGAAATGGGCAAAAGAACTATTATTCCTTTCGGACCTCAGCACCCGGTACTGCCGGAACCGGTCCATCTGGATCTGGTCATCGAGGACGAAAAGGTCGTCGAAGCCGTTCCTTCGATCGGTTTTATCCATCGCGGGCTGGAACGGCTGGTGGAAAAGAAAGAATATCCGGAGATGGTCTATGTCATCGAACGAATCTGCGGCATCTGCAGTTTCGGACATGGCTGGGGCTACTGCGCCGCCGTCGAAGGAGCTATGAATATCGAAGTGCCCCGCAGGGCAGAATACCTGCGGACAATCTGGCACGAACTCTCGAGGATTCACTCGCATCTGCTGTGGCTGGGTCTGCTGGCGGACGGCTTTGGCTTTGAAGCGCTGTTCAACCACTCCTGGCGGCTGCGCGAGACGATTCTCGACATCTTTGAGGAAACAACCGGCGGCCGGGTTATCTTCTCGGTCTGCAAGGTCGGCGGTGTCCGCAAGGACATCAGCAACGAAGACCTGCAGAAATTCGTCGGTATTCTCAACGATCTGAAAAAAGAACTCAGAGAAGTCTGCAACGTCTTTATACAGGACAATTCGGTCAAGAACCGTCTCGTCGGCGTCGGCGTTCTCAGCAAGCAGGAAGCGATGGATCTCGGTACCGTCGGCCCGTTCGCGCGGGCTTCCGGCATTCCGCAGGACATCCGCCTGACCGGCAACGGCGTCTACGACGAGCTCGGCTTTGAGCCCTGCCTGGAAACCGACGGCGACTGCTATGCACGCTGCGTCGTGCGGATCCGCGAGGTCTTCCAGTCGATCGAACTGATCGAGAAAGCGGTGCAGCAGATCCCCGACGGAGAGCTGTCGGCCAAGGTCAAGGGCAAGATGGAGGGTGAATTCATCACCCGCATGGAGCAGCCGCGCGGCGAAGCGTTCTACTACGCCAAGGGCTACGACGAACCGAACAATTATCTCGAACGGATGCGGGTGCGGACGCCGACCAACGCCAATATCCCCGGCATGGTCAAGGCCCTGCAGGGCTGCGATCTGGCCGATGTGCCGATGATCATTCTGACCATTGACCCGTGTATCAGCTGTACGGAAAGGTAGGTGAGCAGAATGGGAGTGTTTAAACTGGGCAAAGTTGTCACGCGGAGCCTGTTCCACAAACCGGCGACGCTGATGTATCCGGTCATTCCGCGGCAGTGGCAGGAACGGACGCGCGGTCACATTGAAATCGATGTGAGCAAGTGCATCCTCTGCGGCATCTGCTCTCGCAAGTGCCCGACCAACGCGATCACGGTGGACCGCAAGGCCCGCACCTGGCAGATTCAGCGCATGCAGTGCATCCAGTGCAGCTGCTGCGTCGAAACCTGCCCCAAGCAGTGCCTCAGCAATGAGCCGGAGTATACGGCACCGAATGTGGTCAAAGTCACCGACTCCTTCGATGTCCCGGAGACTCCGAAAAAGGCACCGAAGAAGGAAGCGAAGGCGGATGACGCCAAGGCGGCCAAGGCGGACGACGCTGCGGCACCGCAGGGCGACGCCCCGCAGGCCTGAGACAGGAACAGCAATACCGCGGCCCCAGGACCGCGGCAGACAGACAAGAAACAAGAGAGCCGGCGGAAGCGCTTCGCCGGCTCTTTGCATACCTGCGGCCCGGACGCTGTTGTTTTTGCTTGCACATTGTATTTTTTTTCGAACACATTGACACCGTCTAACGCGGGGTATAAACTGGAATACAAACGTTATTAGTCTCTTTTCACCGCATCTGGCGGGAAAAGTTTGGAGGGTATGATGACAAAAAAACAGATGAAAACGATGGACGGCAATACGGCTGCCGCATATGCTTCGTATGCGTTTACCGACGTCGCTGCCATCTATCCGATCACGCCGAGTTCACCGATGGCTGAAGAAGTCGATGAAATGGCGGCGCACGGAGCAAAGAACCTTTACGGACAGGAAGTGAAGGTCGTGGAAATGCAGTCCGAAGCCGGCGCTTCCGGCACGGTGCACGGCTCTCTGGCGGCCGGTGCGCTGACGACGACGTACACCGCTTCGCAGGGTCTGCTGCTGATGATTCCGAACATGTACAAGATTGCCGGCGAATTCCTTCCGGCGGTCTTCCACGTATCGGCGCGTACGCTGGCGACTCACGCACTCTGCATTTTCGGCGATCATTCCGACGTCATGGCCTGCCGGCAGACCGGCTTTGCCATGCTCTGCTCGAGCTCCGTCCAGGAAGTCATGGATCTGGGCAGCATCGCCCACCTGTCGGCGATCAAGGCGCGGATTCCGTTCCTGCACTTCTTCGACGGCTTCCGCACTTCGCACGAAATTCAGAAAATCGAAGTGATAGATTACAAGGATCTGGACAAACTGCTCGACAAAAAGGCCGTGCAGGCGTTCCGCGACCACGCGCTCAATCCGGAGCACCCGGTCATCCGCGGCACGGCGCAGAATCCGGACATCTTCTTCCAGGCACGGGAATCCGGCGCCCACAAGATCGACGTCGTCCCGCAGGTCGTGGAAGATTATATGAAGCAGCTGGGTGAAATCACCGGCCGCAAATACAAACCGTTCGACTACGTCGGCGATCCGCATGCCGAACGCTGCATTATCGCCATGGGTTCGGTCTGCGAAGCCATCGAAGAGACGATCAACGAACTGAACAAGAAGGGCGAGCGTCTCGGCCTGGTCAAGGTCAGACTCTATCGGCCGTGGTCGGCAAAGCACTTCAAGCGCGTCATCCCCAAGACCGTCAAGCGCATCGCCGTACTCGACCGCACGCTCGAACCGGGCGCGCTCGGCAACCCGCTTTACCTCGATGTCGCGACCAGCTTTGCCAATGACGTCTTCAAGCCGGAGATTGTCAGCGGCGTCTACGGCCTCGGCTCCAAGGATACCACGCCGGGCCAGATCTACGCGGTCTACGAAAACCTCGGCAGGAACAAGCCCAAGGATCACTTCACCATCGGCATCACCGATGATGTCAACAATACCTCGCTGAAGACACTGCCGCTGACGACGGAACCGAGCGGCACCGTGCGCTGCAAGTTCTGGGGTCTCGGCTCCGACGGCACGGTCGGCGCCAACAAGCAGGCGATCAAGATCATCGGCGACCACACGGACATGTACGCACAGGGCTACTTCAGCTACGACTCGAAGAAGTCCGGCGGTCTGACGGTCTCCCATCTGCGCTTCGGCAAGAAGAAGATCCAGTCGACCTATCTGATCACCGAAGCCGACTTCGTGGCCTGCCACAACCAGGCCTACACGCATCAGTACAATGTGCTCGACGGCCTCAAGAAGGGCGGCACGTTCCTGCTCAACTGCAACTGGACGCCGGAGAATATCGGCGACAACCTGCCGGCAGCGATGAAACGCTATATCGCGAAGAACAGCATTGACTTCTATATTATCGACGGGACCCGCATCGGCGAGGAAATCGGACTCGGCAACCGCATCAACATGATCATGCAGTCCGCGTTCTTCCACCTCTCCAAGGTCATCCCCGAAAAGGATGCGATCGCCTACCTCAAGGAATCGATCAAAAAGACCTACGGCCGCAAGGGCGAAAAGATCGTCAACATGAACTGCGAAGCGGTCGACCGCGGCATCTCCGGCGCCATCCGCATCGACGTGCCGGCCTCCTGGGCCGACGCCGCCGACGAAAAGACGGAGAAGCGCGATCTGCCGAAGTTCATCGCAGACGTGGTTCTGCCGATGAACCGTCAGGAAGGCGACAAGCTGCCGACCAGCACGTTTGCCGGCATCGAGGACGGTACCTTCCCGTCCGGCACCGCAGCCTATGAAAAGCGCGGCGTGGCCGTGCACGTTCCGGCCTGGGATCCGCAGCAGTGCATCCAGTGCAACCAGTGTTCGTTCGTCTGCCCGCACTCGGCGATCCGCCCGGTGCTGCTGACCGACGAAGAGAAGAATGCCGCTCCGGCCGGCTTCGACACGGTCGCGGCCAGGGGCAAGGGACTCGAGGGCCTGCACTACCGCATGCAGGTCGATCCGATGGACTGCCTCGGCTGCGGCAACTGCGTCGATGTCTGCCCGGCCAAGGGCGAGCCGCTGGTGATGAAGGCGTTTGCCGAGGAAGCCGACCAGGCGGCCAACTGGGACTACGCGATGACGATTCCCAGCCGCGCCGACCGCATCGACAGGACCAGCGTCAAGGGCAGCCAGTTCGCGATGCCTTACTTCGAATTTTCCGGTGCCTGCGCCGGCTGCGGCGAGACACCGTACATCAAGGTCATTACGCAGCTCTTCGGCGACCGCATGATGATCGCCAACGCCACCGGCTGCTCCTCGATCTGGGGCGCTTCGACACCGTCGATGCCCTATACGAAGGACGCCGACGGCAGAGGGCCGTCGTGGGCCAACTCCCTCTTTGAGGACAACGCCGAATACGGCCTCGGCATGGCCGTCGGCGTGCGGCAGATCCGCGAAAAGATCCACGCGGCGATGACCGAACTGATGGCCGTCACCGGCGATCAGAACGTACAAAAGGCCTGCCGCGCCTGGATCGACGGCATGCAGGACGGCGACGGCACCAGAGAGCGTGCCGAGGCTGTGACGGCGGCGCTGGAAAACGCCTCGTTCAGCGGCAAGGAGAAGAAGCTGGCGAAGGAGATCCTCGACCGCAGTGACTTCCTCGTCAAGAAGTCCGTCTGGGCGCTGGGCGGCGACGGCTGGGCCTACGATATCGGCTACGGCGGCGTCGACCACGTGCTCGCCAGCGGCGAGGACATCAACATCCTCGTCTTCGATACGGAAGTCTATTCCAACACCGGCGGCCAGGCCAGCAAGGCCACCCCGGCGGCGGCGATCGCCAAGTTCGCGGCCGGCGGCAAGCGCGTCAAGAAGAAGGACCTCGGCCGCATGGCGATGAGCTACGGCTACTGCTATGTCGCGCAGGTCGGCATGGGTGCCGATAAGGCGCAGTTCATGAAGGCGGTTGTCGAAGCCGAACAGCACAAGGGACCGTCGATCATCATGTGCTACGCACCGTGCATCAATCACGGCATCCGCGGCGGCATGGGCCGGACCCAGAGCCACATCAAGGACGCGGTCGACTGCGGCTACTGGCAGCTGTACCGCTACAACCCGGATCTCCGCGAGCAGGGCAAGAACCCGTTCACCCTCGACAGCAAGGAGCCGAACGGCAAGTTCCGTGACTACATCATGGGACAGGTCAGATACGCTTCCCTGCAGAAGGAATTCCCGGACCTCGCCGAAACGCTCTTCGAGCACACCGAGGCCGACGCGATGGAACGCTATGCCGGATACAAAAAGCTGGCGGAAGACAAATAAATCTGCGTAAAACCAATGACCGGAGCAGCACGCTGCTCCGGTTTTTTTCAGGAGGACGCATGGCCGAAATCACAAAGGAAGCTCTGGCGGATACGCTGATGGAGATGCTGCAGGAAAAACCGCTCGATCAGATCACCATCCGCGAACTCAGTGAGCGCTGCACAATCAGCCGCAACACGTTCTACTATCACTTTCACGACATCTACGAACTGGTCGAATGGATCTTCGTCCGTCAGGCGCAGCGCATCGTCAGCCGTTATGATGCGCCGGAACAGTGGGGCGAAGGCATCCGCGCCGCCATGGAATATGTCTACCGGCAGCGGGAGATGATCTACCACGTCTACAATACGGTGCGGCGGGAGCAGCTCGAGCGCTATCTCTACGATACGCTCGGCGAGATCATGTACGGCCACGTCACGGCCCTGACCCGCGGCCTGCGGATCGAAGAAAAGTATCTGCGGATGATCATCGACGCCATGAAATACGCGCTCGTCGGCTGGGCGCTGCACTGGATCGATGAGGGCATGCAGGAAGAGCCGGCGGCGGCACTGCGCGAGCTGCACGCGCTCCTCGACGGCGCGGTGGAAGGCATCCTCGCCAATGCCGTGCGGCTGACCGCCGCCGAGTCCGGCGGCGCGCGGAGCAGCGAGGAGCAGAATTAGACAAATATGAGATAGCGTATAAAATCTGGGCACCGGGATATTTTTGCCCATATCACCCCTCGCGGTAAAAAGGTACAATACAATCGATTTACTGGACACAGAGGGGTGATATTTTGAATGCATTTGGGGAGAAGGTAGTCAGGCACAGGAAGCTGATCCTGGTTGTCTGCCTGCTGCTGCTGATTCCCTCCGTTATCGGCTATATGAAGGTGCGCATCAACTACGATGTGCTCTCCTATCTGCCCAAGAACATCGCGACGATGAAGGGACAGGATATTCTGCTCGACGAGTTCGACACCGGCGGCCTCGCCATGTGCATCGTCGAGGGCATGGATGACAAGGACGTCGTCAAGCTCGAACAGAAGATCGAGGACGTCAAATACGTCAAGGATGCCATCTGGTACGATGATCTGGCGGACATTTCCGTTCCCATGGAGATGCTGCCGGAGAAATACTATAAAATGTTCAACAAGGGCGATGCCACGATGATGGTCGTCCTCTTCAACCAGCCGATGTCTTCGGATGAAAGCATGGAGGCCGTGACCAACATTCGGCACATCGCCGGAAAGCAGTGCTTTCTCAGCGGCACCACGGCGTTCGTCACCGACCTCAAGGACCTCTGTGAACAGGAGGAGCCGATCTATGTGGCGCTGGCGGTCATCCTCTGCTGCATCGTGCTGGCGATCTTCATGGATTCGTTCCTGCTGCCGCTGCTGTTCATCATCGGCATCGGCATGGAGATTATCTACAACCTCGGCAGCAACATCTTTCTCGGGGAGATTTCCTATATCACCAAAGCCATCAGTGCGGTGCTGCAGCTGGGCGTGACGATGGACTACTCCATCTTCCTCTGGCACAGCTACCGGGAGCAGAAGGAATATTTCCAGCATGATCCGGAAACGGCGATGGCCAAGGCCATCACCCGCACGCTGAGTTCGGTGACCGGCAGTTCGATTACCACGATCGCCGGCTTTATCGCACTCTGCTTCATGAGCTTTACGCTCGGCCGCGACCTCGGTCTCTGCATGGCCAAGGGCGTCGTCCTCGGCGTCATCGGCTGCGTGACAATCCTGCCTTCTCTGATTCTGACCTTTGACCGCGCGATCGAAAAGACGACGCACCGCGTCTTCAGTCTCAACGTGCGCAGGCTCTCCAAAGGCGTCACCAGGCATTACAAGGCCTTCATCGCCCTGTTCATCATCGCCTTCATTCCGGCGATCTACGGGCAGATGCACTACGACGTTTACTACGACCTCTCCAGCCGCCTGCCGAAGAACCTCGACTGCATGAAGGCTTCCGACAAGCTGGAGAAGGATTTTGATATGTCGACGACGATCATCCTGATGCTGCGTTCCGACATGTCGGCTTCCGAGATCGACCAGCTGCAGCACGACGTCGAGGATATGAAGGGCGTCAAGAGCGCCCTCGGCATGGGCACGGTGATCGGTCCGTCGGTTCCGCAGGAGTTCGTGCCGTCCGGTCTGAAGGATTCCTTTGAACACGGCAAGTGGCAGATGATGATGGTCAACACAAAGTACAAGGTGGCCAGCGACGCGGTCAACAAGCAGATCGACGACCTCAACCGGGTCGTGGATCAGTATGACGAGAAAGGACTGGTCATCGGCGAAGCGCCGTGCACCAAGGATCTGATCACCATCAGCGATCACGATTTCAACGTCGTGACGATTATTTCGATGCTGCTGATCTTCCTCATCATCGGTCTCGTGCTGAAGTCGGCGACGCTGCCGTTCATCCTTGTGGCGGTGATCGAACTGGCGATCTGCATCAACATGGGCATCCCCTTCTATACGGGGACGTCGCTGCCGTTCATCGCTTCGATCTGCATCGGCACCATTCAGCTCGGCTCGACGGTCGACTACGCCATATTGATGACCACGCGCTACAAATTCGAGCGCTCGAACGGCAAACCGCGGGAGGAAGCGATCCGCATCGCCCACTTCACCTCGGTGCCGTCGATCATCGTCAGTGCGATCGGCTTCTTCGCCGCCACCTTCGGCGTGGCCGTCTACTCGAATATCGATATCATCAAGTCGATCTGTACACTGCTGGCACGCGGCGCGCTGATCAGCATGGTGGTCGTCATCTTCATCCTGCCGTCGATGCTGAAGCTCTTTGACAAAATCATCTGCAAAACGAGCAAGGGCTTCCTGCCGACGCAGGGCGCCGGGCAGGCATCCGGAGAGGACAGCGCGCAGTGAGCCGCGGCACTTGACAAAAGCAGTGCAAGTACAGTACAGTGAACTAAAGTAAAGTAAATAAAACAGTGAGAACATATATAAAACGCGAAGACTCTTCGCAGAGATGACAAAAGGGGGAGTGAAAGCATGAACAGCAGAGTGGAATTACTTCACCAGCACCATTTTCTCAGACGAACCGGGGGCATCATCCTTGCCGCGGCCGTGGCCGCTGTCATGACGATGACACCGGTAACCGGTTCGACGGCCGGAAAATCGATCGGCAATGCCTCCAAGAAAGATGAGACCGTCTATATGGTTACCGATCCCGACGGCACGCCGACCAAAACGATCGTCAGCGATCAGCTGACCAACAAGAAGGAATACAGCAGTTTGACCGACAAGAGCAATCTGCTCAACATCGAGAATGTCAAGAATGACAAGAAATTCGAGAACAGCGACGGCGATCTGACCTGGAATGCCGGCGGCCGCAACGTCTACTATCAGGGTACGACGAGCAAAAAGGCGCCGGTGGAGACGAAGATTACCTATACGCTCAACGGCGAGGAAATCGAACCGTCCGAGCTCGGCGGCCGGGACGGCACGGTCGAGATCCGCATCGACTACACCAACAGCGAGAAAGCGAACGGCGTCTATGTGCCGTTCCTGGCTCTCAGCGCACTGACCTTTGACGACGACAACTTTACCAATATCTCGGTGTCCGACGGCAAGGTCATCGACGACGGCGACAAGAGCATGGTCGTCGGCTACGCGATGCCGGGTCTGACGGAGAGCTTTGATCTTTCGTCGAAGGACGTCGACCTCTCGGATTCGGTCACCATCAAGGCGAAGGCGAAGGACTTTTCGCTGTCGACCATTATGACCGTCGTTTCCCCGCTCCAGCTGGACGATGTGAAGCTCGGCAAAGACGGCACGATCAAAGATCTCGACAGTGCGATCGACAAGCTCGACACTTCGTGCCAGGCGATCCTCAAAGGCGCGCGGCAGCTGGCTTCCGGCACGCAGAGCGCCTACCGGGGCAGCGTCAGGCTGGACCGGGGCGCCGGACAGCTGGTCAGCGGCAGCGGTTCGCTCTACAGCGGCACCGCCTCCCTGGATCAGGGACTCGGCAAACTGCAGCAGGGTGCCGGCAGTCTCAACGGCGGTCTCGGTACACTGCAGAGCGGCGTCAGCACGCTGGCGGGCAAGTATCCGGAACTCGTCTCCGGCGCCAAAGAGCTGAAGGACGGCGCTTCTTCGGTGGCACAGAGCGCCGGCGAAGTTTCGTCCGGCGCACAGAGCGTCTCCAACGGCGCCGCGCAGGCGCTGCAGGGTGCAAAAGATCTGCAGAGCGGTATTTCCAGCACATTGACCAATGCGTCTACCAAGCTATCTCAGGCTAATAGTGTTCTCAATACTATTGATACATCGGGGTTAAGTGCAGAGGATCAGGCGAAACTAACAAACTTAAAAACAGCATATAATGATATCCAAGAGAAAATCGCCGCACAAAATGACTCATCAACAGCGGAGACGCTTTCCAGCGGCGCGGCCCAGCTGGTCGGTAACGAGAGCAGCGGCCTGACGTCTCTGGCCGACGGTGCCAGCCAGCTTTCCACCGGCGCCGGCAAGCTTTCCACCGGCGCCAGCCAGCTTTCAGAAGGTGCCGACAGCCTCTACAGCCAGGTCGGCGACGGGTCCGATCTCGCCAACGGCGTTAAAGATCTTCGGAGCGGCACCAAGAAGCTCAGCAGCGGTTCGAAGTCGCTGCTGAAGGGAACAAAGTCGGCGAAGAAGGGCTCCAAGGCGCTGAAGAACGGCGCCGGACAGCTCGTTTCCGGCACGAAGACATTGAAAAACGGCACTTCCTCCCTTGTCAGCGGCGAGAAGCAGCTGGCCAGCGGATCCGCGGAACTCGCCGGCGGCGTCGAGCAGTACTACCAGCAGGGCATCAAGAAGATCGTCGACGCCTACAACGGCAACGTGAAAAAGGTGCTCAGCAAGCTCGACGACCTGCAGCAGGCCGGCAGCAGCTACGATACCTTTACCGATCTCACCAAGGGCACAGAGGGCAGCGTCAAGTTCATCTACCGCACCGATGAAATCAGCGGCGACGAGGATTGATGAGGGCCGCGCGGCAGTCACTGCCCGTTCTTCTCCGCTGACAGCGGCACGACAGCAGCAATGAAAAAGCAAAGCGCTGCCGGTGCCGACCGCGGTTCTGCCGCGGCGGCGCCGGCGGCCATGCCGCTTTTTCGCCCGCTCTGCACAGCAGCGGACGGAGGGCGGATATTGTGCTATGAAAAAAACATAAAAATAAAACAAAAATACCCTCAATCGGCATTGACAGACCCTCGGGTTGGTGGTAGGATACACTTGAAAACAGAGTTGTGCCTCGGGCACAGGGCAAGAGCCCAACTGAAATTGCTTTCTTTCTTATTCACATTTCATATACCAAAAGGCTGTGCAGCGAAAGCTCACAGCTTTTTGGTATATGGAAAAAATAAGCGGCAGGGGGGAACCCCTGCCGGGCGGAACGGGAGGCCGCGCTCAGCCGCGGCGCAGATATTCCTTCATGATGGCAGCCGAAGCCGAAGCGCCGAGGCGGTCGGCGCCGGCATCGATCAGCGCCAGCGCCGTATCGAGGTCGCGGATGCCGCCGCTGGCCTTGATGCGTGCGCGACTGCCGACGCTTTCCCGCATGGCGCGGACCGCTTCGACGGTGGCACCGCCGCCGCTGAAGCCGGTGCTGGTCTTGACGAAATCGGCGCCGGCTTCCACCGCCAGACGGCAGGCACGATCGAGCTGGCCGGCGGTCAGCAGATGCGTCTCGAGGATGACCTTGAGCGTGCGCTGCCGGCCGATGGCCCCGGCGACTCCGGCGATATCGCGGCGGACGAGGTCGTCCTCACCGTCCCGGAGAGCGCCGATGTTGAGCACCATGTCGATCTCATCGGCACCGTCGCGGCAGGCGAGCGCCGCTTCGCGGGCTTTGGCGCGGCGATGCATGGCGCCCAGCGGAAAGCCGACGACGGAGGTGACGGCGACATCGCTGTCCGCGAGCAGGGAATGCGCCAGCCGAACACGGCAGCTGTTGACGCAGACCGAGGCGAAATCGTACTGCAGAGCTTCTTCGCAGAGCCGGCGGATGTCGTCGGCATCGGCGTCGGGCTGCAGCAGAGTATGATCAAAATATTTTGCGAAGGGTTTCATAAAACCTCCCGGATACTGGAAAAAGGATTTGCCTGTATTATACCATATCGCTGCCCGCAGCGGACGGAGGGCCCGAAAACGGGCCGCCCGGCGGCATGCGGGCAGTACGGGGAAAGGAGAAGAGCGAAATGAAGATCGATCCGCACCGGCTGGGCCGCCGCATCCGCGCCGCCAGACGGGCGCGCGGGCTGACGCAGACGCAGCTGGCGGCCCTGCTGGGCATCAGCGTGACCCATCTCAGTCATATAGAAAACGACCGTGCCGGTGCCAGTCTGGAGATCCTCGTCCGGCTGATGGAGCTGCTGGATCTGACACCCAACCGGCTCTTCTGCGGTACCGAGGACCCCCCTGACGCAGACTGGCACGAAGCGGGCGAGGATGCCATCGACGGCTTTTCGCCGGAGCGCCTCGCGCTCTTTCACCGTCATCTGCAGCAGGAGCTGGAATTCGAAATCACCGACCGCTTTCGCCGCCGGCAGCGCCGCCTGGAAGAGGAAAGCGGTTCGGCGCGGGAGGCCGGTGCGGAGCACGCAGAGCCGGCATCGACGGAGTGACAGCGGCGCGGCGGGATCGCGCCCGCCGGCGGTGTATTTCAGCCTGCCGCGGGCATGCCGCCGGTGTTTGCTTCGCCGGGTGAAAAAGGGGATCTTTTGTGTTATAATGACCATTGCATTTTAAAGAAGGAGATGACAGAATCAATGGCGAAAGTAGATATTTTTTCCGGCTTCCTCGGCGCCGGCAAGACGACGCTGATCAAGAAACTGATCGAAGAGGCATACGGCGATGAACAGCTGGTGCTGATCGAGAACGAGTTCGGCGAAATCGGCGTCGACGGGGGCTTTCTGCAGGATACCGGCGTGCAGATCAATGAGATGTCCGCCGGCTGCATCTGCTGCAGTCTGGTCGGCGATTTCGGACGGGCGCTGAATCAGGTCATCGAAGAGTACCATCCCGACCGCATTCTGATCGAGCCGTCGGGGGTCGGCAAGCTCAGCGACGTCATCATCGCGGTGCAGGATCTGCACAACGACGAAATCCGCCTCAACGGCTTTACCACCGTCGTCGACGCCAAGAAGTGCCGCATGTATCTGAAGAACTTTGCCGAGTTCTTTACCAACCAGATCGAAAACGCGAGTTCGCTGATCCTCAGCCATACCGACGGGCTCAGCGACCGGAAGCTGCAGCAGTGCGTGGATCTGCTGCGGCAGTACAACGATCGCGCCAGTATCGTGACGACGCCGTGGGATCAGATCGACGGCGCACAGATCCTCGCAATCATGGAGGAAAAGCAGACGCTGTCGGCCGAGCTCGACCGCCTGCGCGAGGAAGCGGCGCACGCCCGCGAACACGAAGGCCACGATCACGATCATGAGCATGACCACGACCACGGGGCCCACGATCACGATGAGCATGAACACGGTCATCACGATCACGAAGATCACGCTCACGGCGAGCATGACCACGAACACGAGGACCGCGGTCACGGCGAACATGATCATGACCACGATCACGAGGGCCGCGGTCACGACCATCATCACCACCACGCCGACGAAGTCTTCGACGACTTCGGCACCGAAACGATCCGCAAGTACACGGTCGAGGAAATCGAGCAGGCGCTGAGCGGTCTGCAGAACATCGGCGAGTGCGGGCAGGTGCTGCGCGCCAAGGGCATCGTCGCCGGCAAAGACGGCCGCTGGATTCACTTTGACTACGTCCCCGGCGAACCGGACGTGCGCCGCGGCAGCGCGGCGCCGACCGGCATGATCTGCGTCATCGGCGCCGGCATCGATCGGGACCGCATCCGCGAATTGTTTGCACTGGAACAGTAGGGGAACAGCGATGGATATTCCGGTTTATCTGGTTACCGGCTTTCTCGAGGCCGGCAAGACAAAATTCATACAGGAACTGCTCGAGGGTTCGGATTTCAACGCCGGTGAGCGCACACTGCTGCTGCTCTGCGAAGAGGGCATCGAGGAGTACGATCCGTCGCGGTTTTCGTTCAACAATGTCGTCATCGAGACGGTTGATGACGAGGAGGACCTCTCGGTTGAGGGACTCGACGAACTCTGTACCCGAGCCGAAGCCGAACGCGTGGTGGTCGAATACAACGGCATGTGGCCGATGAACAGCTTTTACGAGAACATGCCGCGGGAGTGGATCATCTACCAGCAGATTATGTTCGCGGACGCCGGCACGTTTGAGATGTACAATCAGAACATGCGGCAGCTGACGTTCGACAAGATGCAGGGAGCGGAGATCGTCATCTTCAATCGCTGCCGCCGCGGCGAACTCAACAAGGAGGCGCTGCACAAGATCGTCCGCGTCGCCAACCGCAAGAGCCAGATCCTCTACGAGTACGGCGAGAACGATGTCGAGCCGGACACGATCAAGGATCCGCTGCCCTATGACATCGATGCGCCGGTGATCACGATCCGCGACAGCGACTTCGCCGAGTGGTACCGCGACATCAACGACGAATCCGAAAAATACGACGGCAAGACCGTGCGCGTCAAGTGCCGGGTGCTGACCGAGGGCAAGCTGCCCGAGAACACCTTTGTCATGGGCCGGCACCTGATGACCTGCTGCGTGCAGGATATTCAGTTTGCCGGGCTGGCCGCCCGCTGGCCGAAAGTCGGCGAGCTGAAGCACGGCGGCTGGTACGCGCTGACCGCCGATATCAAGGTGGAGTACGAGGATCTGTATCACGAAGAAGGACCCGTGCTGCACTGCCGCAGCATCGAGCGGGCGCAGAAAGCGGAGCCCGAGGTGGCCAGCTTCTGACGACCGGGCGGGCCGGCAGGAAACGGCCGGAAAGCTGCCGGCGGAGCTGCAGCTTCTGCCGCCGGCGGGAATAGAAAGCAAAGACGACGTCTTTCGGACGCCGTCTTTTTTGCGGTCGGAATGCCGGCGGTACGAATCTGCCGACGGTACGGATACGCTGCCGCGAGCCGGACCGTCTTTGAATCGAAAGGCTGCCGTCTCAGCCCTTTCTGCCGGCGGGGAAGAACGGACACTCTTTCTTCAGGCAGTCCCCGGTGTTGGCGGTGAAGAATTCACAGGTGACCGGGGTGTCCCGCAGATCGATCCGCAGCTGCGCGCGAATCACGGGCAGTGCCGCCTGCAGCGCCAGAAAGGTGACGCGCTTGCAGCAGCGCGGGCCGGGATACCGGCCGATTTCCCGCAGGGCAGCCGCGGTGGCGCTGTTGGCCTGCCCCAGATCGGCGGCGGACATCGGGGTAGTGCCGTTCCAGACGCTGAAAAAGAGACCGCAGTCGATACCGGCACCGCAGGCACCGTATTCGCCGCAGACCGCACCGGGCACCTTCATGCCCCGCTTTTCCGCCAGCCGGAGGCGCTTGCTGAATTCTTCTTCGGGCAGATCGGCGGCGATCGCCGCCGCGGTGATCAGCACGGCCGGCACCAGATAGTGGTGGTGCGGGCTGTGCATGGGAAAGCCGTCCTTGTGCATGATTTCCGCGGCCATTTCTGCCGCTGACAGAGCGGAGCCGCTGCGGTAATACTCCTCACATGCTGCGCGGATGACGTCGACGTAATCGGTCATATGCTGTTCCTTTCCGGTGAAGGCCGGGCATCGGTGCGAGCCCGGAACCCGATGAAGTATTTGCTATAGTAATAAATGCAGCCTTCGTGGCAGTGATAAAAGGCAGTCTTTGTGCCGGTCGGGCCGGACGGCGGCAGGGCGCATAGAGGCGGCGTGAAACTCAGACGTTGAAGAGGAAGTGGCAGACGTCGCCGTCCTGCACCACGTAGTTCTTTCCTTCGGAGCGCAGCAGTCCCTTTTCGCGGGCCGCTGCCAGCCGTCCCTCGCAGTCGTTGATCAGCTGTTCGTAGCCGATGACTTCGGCGCGGATAAAGCCGCGCTCAAAGTCGGTGTGAATGCGGCCGGCGGCGGCCGGGGCCATGGTGCCGCGGCGGATGGTCCAGGCGCGGGTCTCATCCTCGCCGGTGGTGAGGAAGGAAATCAGACGGAGCAGTGCGTAGCTGGCCTTGATCAGCTGGTCGAGACCGGATTCTGCGATGCCGAGGTCGGCCAGAAAGGCCCGGCGCTCATCGTCATCGAGCTCGGCCAGTTCCTCTTCGAGGCGGGCGCAGATGACGACGACTTCCGAATGTTCGGCGGCGGCGAACTCGCGGACGGCGCGGACGTAGTCGTTGTCGCCGTCGGCGGCTTCGTCTTCGCCGACGTTGGCGGCGTAGATGACCGGCTTGCCGGAGAGCAGATCGAGCGACTGCACGAAGGCCGCTTCCTCGTCCTCGAGCTCCAGCGAGCGCGCCGTCTTTCCCTCGCCGAGGTGATCGCTGAGGCGCTGCAGCAGGTCGAGTTCTTTCTGCAGGCTCTTGTCGCCCTTGAGCATTTTTTTCGTCTTGTTGATGCGCCGCTCGAGCACCTCCAGATCGGAGAGGATCAGTTCGGTGTTGATGGTTTCGATGTCGCGCAGCGGGTCGATGCTGCCGTCGACGTGGACCACGTTGCCGTCATCAAAGCAGCGCACGACGTGAACGATCGCCTCGACCTCGCGGATGTGGCCGAGGAACTGGTTGCCCAGCCCTTCGCCCTTGCTGGCGCCCTTGACCAGCCCGGCGATGTCGCAGAACTCGATCGTCGTGTAGATGGTCTTCTTCGAGTGATAGATTTCCGAGAGCCGCGTCACCCGCTCGTCGGGGACCGTCACCACGCCGACGTTCGGCTCAATCGTGCAGAACGGGTAGTTGGCCGCTTCCGCACCGGCTTTGGTGATGGCGTTGAAGAGCGTGCTCTTGCCCACATTGGGCAGGCCGACGATTCCTAATTTCATTTGCTGATCTCCTTACTATTGGTTTCTTTGCGGTGTTTTGCAGCCCCGTGTCCGGGCTGCGGTGTACGGTACCGGCTGCCATGCCTGGCTGCGATCGTGTCCTTCTGCGACAGCGTCATCCTGCGGCAGTGCCGTTCTCAAGCGGCGTCATCCCGCGGCGGTGCCTTCCCGCGACAGCTTCTTTCTGCCGCACGTTCCGCGGCAGTTTTTCGCGGCGGCTGACCGGCCGGCATTCGCTATTCGGCCGTTTCGTCCTGTATCCTGTGCTTTTTCAGCCATGCGTAGAGCACCGCGCTGAGAATGATGATCGCGATGCTGATGACCTGCGCCTGGCGGAAGGGGCCGATCATCAGACTGTCGGTGCGCAGCCCCTCGACGAAAAAGCGCTCAATCGAATAGAGTATACCATAAAGACAGATGATCTGCCCGGTGAATCTGCGGTGTCGGTCGGCGGCGCTGAGGAGGAAGAAGAGCAGCAGGCACCAGATCGATTCGTAGAGAAACGTCGGGTGCACCTTTTCGCCCATCACGGTGATCGCCCAGGGCAGGTCGGTGGGTCCGCCGTGCGCTTCCGAATTGAAGTAGTTGCCCCAGCGCCCGATGGCCTGGCCCAGCGCGATCGCCGGGGCCGCCAGATCGAGGCAGTTGAAGAAGCTGATTTTCTTGATATGGCAGACCAGCAGGGCGGCGGCGACGCCGCCGATCAGCGCGCCGTGAATCGCCAGACCGCCGGCGCGCAGGTTGAAAATCTGCAGCGGACTGCCGGCATAGAGCTCCCAGTTGAAGCCGACGTAGTAGAGGCGGGCGCCGACGATGCCGCAGGGAATGGCAGCCAGGACGATGTCGAGAAGATCGTCGCGCTGCAGATGGTGGCGCGGCGCGCGCAGCATGATCACCAGCAGGCCGACGGCGATGGCCGTCGCCATGAGGATGCCGTACCAGCGGACGTCGAGTCCGAAGACGGTGAAAGCAATGGGATCCGGGGTTGGCATGGCTGGGGGCAGTTCCTCCTTTCTTCGAGTCAGAGATATTATACTCTGTCGACGTTCTTTGCACAATTTACGACATATTGATCTTTTCGCGAACGCAGATACAAGATGTTGCGGTTTGGGAAATTTTCTTTTTGATCTGCGCTTTCCATGTGGGGGAAACCGATCAAATTGGCCCATTTTTTCACCGTATTTTGTTGCATTGTGGAGGAAAGTGGAGTAAGGTGGAGATAAGTTGAAACTTGAAACTCGGCGCAGAGTCGGCGGCCGGCAGGACGGAGGGTGCAGAACGGGCACCGCATCGCCTGCGCAGGGCACCGCACCGGCGGCAGCAGAAACCGTTTCGCCGGCAGCGAAAACTGCCGCAGCGGACATCGGGCCGCCGCAGGACGACCGCAGTACCGCGGAGGTTCTCCATGTTTATGGGCACCTATCACAATTCCATAGACGCGAAGAACCGCATGATCATTCCCGCCAAATACCGGGATGAACTGGGACTGCGGTGCGTGATCAGCCGGGGCTTTGACCAGTGTCTCTACATCTACCCGATGGAAGCCTGGGAGGCCTTTGCGGAAAAACTGATGCAGCTGCCCAAGGCCGATGCCAGGGCGCGCAGCTTTGTCCGTCACTGCCTGGGCAATTCCGAGGAATGTGAGATCGACCGTCAGGGCCGGGTAACGATTCCGGCCCCGCTGCGGGACTACGGACATCTCGAGAAGGAGCTGGTGACGATCGGCAACGGCGAAAAGATCGAGATCTGGAGCCGTTCCGAATGGGACAGCCAGCAGGAACAGACCGCGCTGTCCGGCAGCGAAATCGCGCAGGGCATGGAGAACTATGGAATTTAAGCACACCTCCGTGCTGCGTCGTGAATGTGTGGAGTATTTGCGCATCCGCACCGACGGCATTTATGCCGACGGAACTCTCGGCGGCGGCGGCCATGCGGCGGCTGTCTGCGAAAAGCTGGGGCCGCAGGGTCTGCTGCTCGGCATCGACCGCGACAGCGACGCGCTGCGGGCGGCGTCCGCCAGACTGGCGGAGGTATCGTGCCAAACCCGTTTGGTGCAGGACAATTACGCCAATATCAAGGCGATCCTCGCCGCGGAAGGCATCGCAGCCCTCGACGGAGCACTGCTCGATCTGGGCGTTTCCTCGTTTCAGCTTGACAACAGCGAACGCGGTTTTTCCTATATGCAGGACGCGCCGCTGGATATGAGAATGGACCGGCGGGCTTCCTTAACCGCCGCTGACGTGGTCAACGGCTACAGTGAGAAGGAACTCGCCGCGCTGATAAAAAAATACGGCGAAGAGCGCTGGGCGGCGCGGATTGCAAAATTCATCGCCGCGGCACGGAAGGACGCGCCGATCACCCGAACCGGACGGCTCGTGGAGATCATCAAGGCGGCTATTCCGGCGTCGGCGAGGAGAGACGGCCCGCATCCGGCCAAGCGCACTTTTCAGGCCATTCGCATCGAAGTGAACGATGAGCTGGGCGGTCTGACCCGGGCTCTGGAAGAATTCCTCGATGTGCTCGCGCCGGGCGGCAGACTCTGTGTGATCACCTTCCATTCGCTGGAAGACCGGATCGTCAAGAACTGCTTCCGCGACCGAGCAGACCCGTGCACCTGTCCGCCCGATTTCCCGGTGTGTGTATGCGGCAGGAAAGCCGACGTCAGGCGAGTGACCAAAAAGCCCGTCTATCCCGACGACAGGGAGGTGGCGGCCAATCCGCGGGCGCGCAGCGCCAAGCTGCGGGTCGCGGAGAAATTGGACGAGAAAGGGAAGGAAAGATGAACACTGCGCAGAGAACTTATCGCGAAAGGGACAGACGACGCCGTCAGGGCGTGCGCGTCCGCGTGCGTGTTCGTCACACCGTGCCCGCCGGCAGTTTCCTGCGGGTGACCGCGCAGGATCAGAAAAATCTGATCGTGCTGATGCTGCTGGTCGGTCTTCTCTGCATCGGTTTTATCATCGCCGGCGCTTATGCCGCCAATCTCAATTACACCAACAACCAGCTGCGGGAAAGCAACACCGCCCTGCAGGGCGAAGTGGAGAGTCTGCAGATTGAAATCAAGAGCAGCAGCAACATCGCCAACATCGAAAAGACGGCCCGCACCAGACTCGGCATGGTCTATCCGGACGGCGATGCGCTGGTTGTGCTGTCGGAAGCGGACAAGCCGGGCAGTAATTTTGCGGCCAATCTCAGGAGGAGTGCTCTCGAGCAGCCGCGCTGAACTTGCTGTGAAATAATTTCATATAGAGGAACGGGTCAGACAACTGAATTATGGACCAGTTGAGGTTGTCTGACTCTTTCTGTCTGCCGCCGAAAACAGCCGGCGGCGCGAACGGGAGAACACTGTGCGCAATACATCGGTATCGATTACCAATAAAAAACGTCTGATCATCGCTTTCGTGATCCTCTGCATCCTGATCCTGGCGCTCTGCATCAAGGTCGGCTACGTTCAGATTGTCCAGGGCGACAGCTACAAGAAAAAGGCGGTGGCGCAGCAGACCAAGGACGAAGTCGTCAAGGCCAGGCGCGGCGACATCACCGACCGCAGCGGCGAGGAGCTGGCGGTCAGCACGATCAAGTACGCGGTCTGGGTGCGGCCCTCCGAGGTTCGCCAGTACAAGAGCGACGACAAGAACGAGGCCGCGGTCCGGCAGACCGCCGAAAAGCTGGCGCAGATTCTCGATCTCGACAGCGCCGAGCTGGAAAAGAAGATCCGCAGCGGCAGCGGTTCGCTCAAGATCGCCAAGGACCAGGATCTCGACGTCGCCGAAAAAATCCGCAAGGCCGGACTCACCGGCGTCACGACGACGGAGGAGACCCGGCGCTACTATCCGCTGGGCAATTTCGCTTCTCAGCTGCTCGGCAACGTCACCGACGACAACAACGGTCTCGCCGGTCTGGAGCTCTATTACAATCACCAGCTCAAGGGCGTTTCCGGACGCTGGATCCGCAAGAAGGACGTCTCCGGCAATTCCCTGCTCAACGGCAATGAAGAATACTATGCGGCCAAAAACGGCGCCGCGCTGCAGCTGACCATCGACGAGGTGATTCAGGAATACGCCGAGGAAGCGATCGCCAAGACGCGCAAGAGCGTCCACGCCAAGCGCGTCAGCTGCCTGGTCATGAACCCCGAGACCGGAGAGGTGCTGGCGATGGCCAGCACGCCGGGCTACGATCCCAATAACGCCCGGGAGCCGCGGGCCGCGGACAAGGAACGCTTTTCCCGCATGAGCTCCGGCAAGCAGCTCGATTACCTCAACGAAATCTGGCGCAACCCGATGATCTGCGACACCTACGAACCGGGTTCGACCTTCAAGCTTTTGACCACCGCGATGGCGCTCGAGGAAAACAAGGTCAGCGACGACGAATACTTTGAGTGCGGCGGCGGACTGAACGTCAACGGCACCTTCATCAAGTGCTGGATCAATCCCGGCTCGCACGGCACCGAAACCCTCAAGCAGGCGGTCGGCAATTCCTGCAACCCGGTCTTCATGCGTCTGGCGCAGCGAGTCGGCAAGAAGAAGTTCTATGAATACCTCGACACGTTCGGCATCACTTCCACCACCGGCATCGATTATCCGGGCGAGGCGTCCGCGCAGATCCAGGATCAGAAGGACGTCGGCCGCATCGAACTCTCGACGATGGGCTTCGGCCAGGGCATCGCGGTCACGCCGATTCAGCTGATGACGGCGATCAACAGCTTTGCCAACGACGGCATGATGGTGCAGCCGCATCTGGTCAAGAAGATGCGCGGCAGCGACGGCAGAACGAAGACCATCAAAACCAAGAAAATACGTCAGACGGTTTCCGAAGAAACGGCCGACAAGATCCTTGAATATATGGAATACGTCGTCGAAAAGGGCGGCGGCAAGAAGGCGAAGATCAAGGGATGGCGCATCGGCGGCAAGACCGGCACGGCGGAAAAGAAGACCGAGGGCAGCAGTACCTACGATGCCCGCATCGCCAGCTTTGCCGGCGTGGCACCGGTCGACGATCCGAAGATCTCGATCCTGTACATCATCGATGAACCGGCCGGCGAAGTGTTCGGCGGCGATGTGGCTGCGCCGGGCGCGAAATCGGTGCTGCAGAAGACGCTGCAGTATATGCAAGTGAAGGAAACGGACCAATGAAGACATTGACGATGACTGAGATTGCGGCGGCGACGAACGGACGGCTGCTGTGCGGCGAGGCGGCCCGGCCGGTGCAGGCAGTGGTGCGTGATTCGCGGGAAGCGGCACCGCAGACGCTCTTTGTCGCTCTCCGCGGCGCCCGCCTCGACGGCCACCGCTTTCTCCCCGAAGTGCTGGCGCGCGGCTGCCGGACACTGCTGATCTCGCAGCCCGAGGCGCTCGAGGAGGCGCTGGCGCAGCGACGGGATGACGTCGGCGCGGAAGCGACCGGCGCGGAAACGGTCAGCGCCGTGCTCGTCGAGGATACGACACGGGCGCTGCAGGATCTCGCTTCCTGGTATCTGCGCCGCCTCGGCGCGCGGGTCATCGGCGTCACCGGCAGCACCGGCAAGACCAGCACCAAGGATATGACCGGCTGCGTCTGCGCATCGCGCTACCGCACCGGCTGCACGCAGGGCAACTACAACAACGAGATCGGCCTGCCGCTGACCATCCTCGGCTTTGACGAGGATACCGAGGTGGCGGTGCTGGAAATGGGCATGGATCACTTTGGCGAGATCGCCCGGCTGGCGGAAATCGCCCGGCCGCAGATCGGCATCATCACCAACATCGGCGTCTCCCATCTGGAAAACCTCGGCAGCCGCGAGGGCATCCTTCGGGCGAAGATGGAGATCACCAGCGGCTTCGGCGCCGATCACACGCTGCTGATCAGCACCGGCGAGGATCTGCTGCGGCGCGAGCGCGTCAGCGGCCCCTACCGGCTGCTCACCACCGGCACCGAGGCGGACGACGATTACGTCATCTCCGACTGCGCCGCGCACGGCAACGGGCTGCGCTTTACCCTGACCCACGGCGCCGAGCGGCAGGTCTTCCGGCTGCCGGTGCCGGGCCGCCACAACGCCCGCAATGCCGCTCTGGCCGCGGCGGCCGGCGAACTGCTGGGCATCCCGCTGGCGCAGGCGGCCGACGCGCTGGCCGGGCTGCAGCTGACGGCGGGACGGCTGACTGTGCATCGCGGCGCCCGCGGCTGCGTCATCGACGACACCTACAATGCCAGTCCGGATTCGGTCCGGGGTGCACTCGAGGTGCTGGCCGCACAGGCGGAGACGCCGCGCATCGCGATTCTCGGCGACATGCTGGAACTGGGCGGCGACACCCGCCGCTGGCATCGGCAGATGGGAGAAGCCGCCGCGGCGCTGGGCATCGACCGCGTCATCGCTGTCGGCGAGCGGGCCGCCGACCTCGCTGCCGGCGCCGGCGCGCGGGCCTGCCGCCTGGAGACGACGGAGGAGTGCCTGCGGCAGCTGCCGCAGCTGGTGCCGAACGGTGCCGCGGTGCTGGTCAAGGGTTCGCGGGCCATGCATATGGAAACCATCGTCGCCGCACTGCGGGCCCGGGAGGAGAGCGGCGGAGAAGACGGCGCGGCGGGAAATGAGAACGACGCGGCCGGGCGGAAAGACGGCGCGGCGGGAAACGAGAACGACGTGGCTGAACAGAAAGACGGCGCGGCGGGAAATGAGAACGACGCGGCCGGGCGGAAAGACGGCGCGGCGGGAAATGTAAACGACGCGGCCGGGCGGAAAGACGGCGGCGCAGGAAAGAAAGACAGCGCATCAGCGCGGATGAAAGGGAAAGAGGACGGAGACAGATGTGGAAGATGATGATCATACCGGCGCTGATCGCCTTTGCTCTGACGGTGGTGCTGACCCGGCTGCTGATTCCGGTGCTGCGGCGCCTGGCCGGGCAGAACATCCGCGAGGAGGGGCCGCAGGCGCACCAGGCCAAGGCGGGAACGCCGTCGATGGGCGGCATCGCGATGCTGGCGGCCGTTGTCGCCGCCTATGTCATCGGCAGTCTGCTGCTGCCCGATACGGCAGAGCCGCCCCTGCGGTTTCACCGCGAAACCCCGGTGCTGCTGGGAGCTTTTCTGCTCTTCGGTCTGATCGGCTACTGGGACGATCACCTCAAGGTGATCAAGAAACAGAACGAAGGACTCAAGGCCTGGCAGAAGTTCGGCCTGCAGTTCGTTGTCGCGGTGCTGATCGCGGTCTACATGGGCTGCTTTACCGCGGACGGCACGCATGTCTATCTGCCGTTTGCCGGCTTTGACACGGACTTCGGCTTCTGGTACTATCCGTTTATCATCTTCACCATCCTGGCGATGGTCAACGCCGTCAATCTGACCGACGGACTCGACGGACTGGCGGCGGGCACGACGGCGATCGTCTCGCTGTTCCTGCTTTGGCTCGCCTGCACGCTGCGGGCCGCGGCACCGGCGCTGTCGACGGCGGTTCTGCTGGGCGCCTGCCTCGGCTTTCTGGTCTGGAATCACCATCCGGCCAGAGTATTTATGGGAGATACCGGCTCGCTGGCGCTGGGCGGCCTGATCACCGCCGCCGCGATCGTCATGAAGATGGAACTGCTGCTGCCCATTGTCGGCATCATCTATGTCCTGGAGGTTCTCTCGGTCTGCCTGCAGGTCGCCTGGTTCAAGGCGACGCACGGCCGGCGGCTGTTCAGGATGACGCCGCTGCACCATCACTTTGAACTCTCCGGCATGAAGGAGACGCACGTCGTGGTGCTGTTCTGGTCCATTACTGCGGCCGCCTGCCTCGCCGGCGTGCTGGCCGTATAGAGTGCGCGCCCGCCGGCAGCAGGGAGGAAGCAGGAAGAGAGTGTGCACCCGGACGAAAAAAGGAGGAAAACATGAAGAAGGAAAAGGCAGCTGATAAAGCTGAGATATATAAGAACAAAAAAGCGCTGGTCGTGGGGCTGGGGACCTCGGGCATCGCGGCCTGTCAGGCGCTGCTGGCGCTGGGCGCCGACGTCAGTGTGCAGGATGCAAAAAAGGAAAGCGAGATCGACGCGAATGTGCTCGCCTGGCTGAAAGATCAGCACATCACCTGCTGTTTCGGCCGCGCACCGGAAGAGATCGAAGCCTTTGATCTCATCGTGCCCAGCCCCGGTGTACCGCTGCAGCTGCCTTTTCTGCAGCAGGCGGCCGCGGCCGGCGTGCCGCTGATGGGCGAGCTGGAAATTGCCTGGCGTCTCGGACGCGGCCATTTTGCCGCCATCACCGGCACCAACGGCAAGACCACGACGACCTCGCTGGTCGGAGAGATGTTCCGCGCCGGCGGCTTTGACACGCGCGTGGTCGGCAACATCGGCGTCGCCGTGATCAGCGAAGCGATGAAGGCCGACGAGGACACCTGGCTGATCACCGAGACCAGCAGCTTCCAGCTGGAGACGATCCACGACTTCAGGCCGGAGGTGTCGGCCATCCTCAACATCACCCCGGACCATCTCGACCGCCACGGCTCCCTGGAGAACTACAGCCGCGCCAAGGCGCGGATTTTCGAAAACCAGGAACGCGGCGACTACGTGGTGATGAACTTTGACGACAGGGAAAGCTTTCGCCTGGCTTCTTCCGCGCGGGCGACGCTGGTGCCGTTCAGCAGAAAGGAAAAGCTGCCGTTCGGAGCCTTTGTCAAAAACGACCGCATCGTGATCCGCAACCACGAGGAGGAGACGATTGATTTCTGCGGCGTCGACGAGCTGCAGATCCCCGGCAGCCACAATCTCGAAAATGCCCTCGCGGCGACGGCGATCGCCTATTTCGCCGGCGTGGATCCGCAGGCTGTGAGCAAGGCGCTGCGCTCGTTCACCGGTGTGCCGCACCGCATCGAATACTGCGGCACCGTCGACGGCGTGCGCTATGTCAATGATTCCAAGGGCACCAACCCCGATGCCGCGATCAAGGCCATCGAGGCGATCAAGGGCGATCTGATTCTGATTGCCGGCGGCTACGACAAGGATGCCGATTTCGGCATGCTGATCGATGCCTTCGGCACCAAGGTGCGGCATGTGGTGCTCCTCGGCGCGACCGCTTCCAAGATCAAGATCGCAGCCGAGAACAAGGGCTATACGCATACAACCATCATGAAGGACATGGAGGACTGCGTGCGCGAGGCGGCGCGCCTGGCCCGGCCGGGCGATACGGTGCTGCTCTCGCCGGCCTGCGCCAGCTGGGACATGTATGAGAACTTTGAGCAGCGCGGCGATCACTTCCGCCAATGCGTGGAGGAACTGGAGAGGTAATGACGGAACGGCGGCAGAACAGAGCAGGAATGCGGCCGAAGACGGCCGGAACGCGTGCGCGGCAGACGGCGGCGCCGCATTCGCGGCTGCGGACGACGGGCACAAGCCGGCGCGGGGGAGCTGATTTTCTCTTTTTCATCCTCACCCTCGGACTGGTGATTTTCGGCGTCATCATGGTCTTCAGCGCCAGCTACTACAATTCGCTGAACAACAGCGGCAATCCCTACACGTATCTGCTGCGCGAGCTCTTTTTCGCCGTCACCGGCTTTGCACTGATGATGGCCGCGGCGCTCTTTGACTATCACAAATACCGCAAGGCGGCGGTGCCGTTCCTGCTGCTCGTGATCGTCCTGCTGGTGCTGGTGCTGACACCGCTCGGCATTGAGACCAACGGCGCCAAGCGCTGGCTCGGCTACGGCGCTTTTACGATTATGCCCGGCGAACTGGCCAAGCTGGCGGCGATCTTTTTCTGCGCCCGCTTTTTCAGCGAAAAGCCCGACCGCATTGTCTCCCCGGTCCGCGGCATCCTGCCGATGCTGCTGCTGGGCGGCGTGATGGGCTTTCTGATCATGCAGCAGCCGAACATGTCGACGGCGATCACGGTGATCGGCATCATCCTCGTCATCATGTTCGTGGCCGGTCTGCACTACAAATACCTGATCGGGCTCCTGGTGCTGATCTTCTTTGCCGCGCTGGGACTGATCTTCGGCGATTCGGAGGGCTACCGGCGCCGGCGGGTGACGTCCTTCCTCGACCCCTTCGCCAATCCGACCGACGACAATTACCAGGTGCGGCAGTCGCTGGAGGCGCTCGGCTCCGGCGGGCTCTTCGGTCTCGGCCTCGGGCACAGCGTGCAGAAGACGCTCTATCTGCCGGAACCGCAGAACGACTTCATTCTCGCCATCATCGGCGAGGAGCTCGGCTATATCGGTGTCCTCGTGCTGATGGTCGTTTATGTGCTGCTGATCTGGCGCGGCATCAAAATCGCCATGGAAGCGGAGGATCGGTTCGGAACACTGCTTGCATCGGGTATCATCGGTATGATAGGATTACAGGTAGTACTCAACGTCGCGGTCGTCACCTCCTCGATGCCGCCCACCGGCGTGATCCTGCCGTTCGTCAGCTACGGCGGCAACGCCCTGTGGATCTGCATGTTTGCGGCCGGGGTGATGCTCAACATCTCCCGCAGCAGCAAAAAGAAGACCGTGCAGGCACCGGATGCGGCCGGCGGGACGACAGACCGGCAGCGGCGCTCGCGGCTGCAGGAACGGCGGCAGCGGAGCGAACAGCGCTGACGCGGCGAAAGAGCAGATACCAGGAAAAGAGGCGTGTCATGCGAGTGATTATGACGGGCGGCGGCACCGGCGGCCACATCTATCCGGCCATTGCCATCGCCGATAAAATTCGGGATCGGGGCGACGATCACACGGAGATACTCTTCGTCGGCACCGAACACGGTCTGGAGCGGGAACTGGTGCCCGCACGCGGCTACCCGATCCGCTTCATTACGGTCCGCGGCCTCGACCGGCGGCGGCCGCTGCGCAATATCAAAGTGATGCTGGACTACAACAAGGGGCACCGTCAGGCCAAGAAGATCCTCGAGGAATTCCGGCCCGACTGCGTCATCGGCACCGGCGGCTATGTCTGCGGCCCGGTCGTGCGGGCGGCCGCGGCGATGGGCATCCGCTGCTATATCCAGGAACAGAATGCCTATCCCGGACTGACCAACCGGCTGCTGGAACGCAGCGTCGAAAACGTCTTCCTCGGCTTTGAAGAGGCGGGGCGGTATTTCAAGCATCCGGAAAAGCACATCGTGACCGGCAACCCGGTGCGGGCCGAGTTCTTTACGGCCAGCCCGACGGCTTCGCGCCAGCGGCTCGGCGTCGAGCCGGATCAGTTCATGCTCCTCGCCTTCGGCGGCAGCCAGGGCGCCGGCCGGGTGAACCGGGCGATGATCGATACCATCATCCGCTACAACGGCGTTTCCCGGGTGCAGATCTTCTTCGCCACCGGCAGTTCCTACTATCAGCCGGTGCGCCGGGAACTGCAGGACCACGGCGTCGAGCTGGCCGACAACATCCATATCGTCGAGTACATCGAGGATATGGCGACGTACCTTTCGGCCTGCGATCTGGTCGTCAGCCGCAGCGGCGCACTGACGGTCTCGGAGATCACCATCTGCGGCAAGCCGTCGATCCTGATCCCGTCGCCGAATGTGACCGGCGATCATCAGACGTTCAACGCCCGCGCCCTCTCCGACAAGGGAGCGGCGATTCTGATGAAGGAAGAGCAGCTGGAGGACAACCGGCTCTATCTGGAAATCGAGCGCCTGCGGCAGGATCCCGCCTACCTCGAAGGGATGGCCGGGCAGTGCCGGCGGGCGGCCATGCCGGATTCCGCCGACATTATCTACTATACACTGATTACTTAGGAGCGGCGCATGGACGAGCGCAGGGATAAGAAAGAAGAACAGCGGAAAACTGCGCCGGTCACGCCGCCGGACACCCGAAGTTTTGAGGAAAAGTACGGCCGCGAGATGGCGGAGAGCCTGCAGGCGATGCATCGCCGCGAAGAGCGCGACGGCACCGACGCGGAAGCGGAGAACGCCGGAACCGGCGGCGCCGCGTGCGACAGCGCGGAGGAAACGGCCGGCGGTCAGACGGCCGGCGATGCCATGCCGGCGGAGAACGGCGCAAGCGGCAGCGGAACCGGGGCGGAATCGCCCGGCGTGCGCCGGCGGCCGCACAAAAAGCGGAGGAAAAAACATGGCTTTCTCTGGTTCTGCATCATCTGCGCGCTGCTGGCCGGCGGCCTTGTCTTTCTCAATTCCTCCTATTTTTCGGTGGAAAAAATCACCGTGCGCGGCTGCGAGACCTGCAGCGCCGACTGGGTCGTGAAAAAATCCGGCGTCAGGACCGGCGCCCACGGCAGCAACCTCTTTCGCGTGCGCGGCAGCAGGGTGAAGGCCCGGCTGACCGAGAACCCCTATATCCAGGACGTCTCGCTGCAGCGCAAGCCGCCGCACGAGCTGGTGATCCGCCTCGTCGAGCGCAAGGAAACGGCTTATCTGCCCTACGGCAGCAAGTATATCGTCATCAACCAGAACGGCGTCGTTCTCAGGGTCACTGCGAAGGAACCGGAGCTGACCCGTCTCGACGGCATCACGATCAAAACCCTGAAAGAGGGAGAAAAGCTGGGCACCGCCGAAACCGACCGCCTGCACAAGGCGCTCGGAGTGCTGCGGGCGATGCGCAAGAGCGAGATCTTCTTCAAGCGCCTGACTGTCAGCAAGGTCTATATGAACGCCTATATCTACGATGACCTGGTCTGCCGCGGCACGCCGGCCAATCTGAAGAGGACGCTGCGGGACGGGTCGCTGCCGGATATTGTCTACGATCTCTACAAAAAGAAGATCAAGAAGGGCACGATCAACATCGGCAGCGGCAATTACATTTCCTACAGCCCCAAGGTGGCGCAGTAGTGACGGCAGCGCAGCCGGGCCGGCGCGGCGGCAGAACCGGCGCGGCGGCCGGACAGCAGGCCCAGCGGGACAGGCGGCGGCGACCGCCGCTGCACCTCGATGAAGCCGCAAAAACAACCCCGCAAAACATCGGGCAAAAAACTGTGCAGAATCGGGGTTTTATGATATAATCAAAGAGATTTTGAAAATCAGCCTATGGCGGGAGGAATGTCATACATGTTGCAATTCGAAAAGAGTGAAAGCGGCAGCGCCAAGATCATTGTCATCGGAATCGGAGGCGGCGGCTGCAATGCCGTCAACAGAATGATCGATGCCAATCTCAAGGGCATCAATTTTCTGGCCATCAATACCGACAAGCAGGCACTCGGTTCCTGCAAGGCCGAGAACAAGCTGCAGATCGGCGAAAAGCTGACCAAGGGGCTCGGTGCCGGCGGCAATCCGGAAATCGGCCAGAAGTCGGCCGAGGAGAACGCCGAGGACATCGGCCAGCGGCTGCAGGGCGCGGAGATGGTCTTCGTCACTGCCGGCATGGGCGGCGGCACCGGCACCGGCGCCGCGCCGATCATCGCCAAGGTGGCCAAGGACATGGGCATTCTCACCGTCGCGGTGGTCACGCGTCCGTTCTCGTTTGAGGGCAGAAAGCGCGCCGAACACGCCGAACTGGGCATCAATTTCCTCAAGAACTACGTCGATTCCATCGTCGTGGTTCCCAACGACAAGCTGCTGGAGGTTGCCGAAGACGACACCACCTTCATGGAGGCCTTCAACATGGCCGACGAAGTGCTCAAGCAGGGCGTCCGCGGCATCACCGATCTGATCGCCGAGGAGGGCCTGATCAACCTCGACTTCGCCGACGTCGAGACCGTCATGCGCGACCGCGGCGTGGCCCACATGGGCATCGGTACCGGCAAGGGCGACGACAAGGTCAGACATGCCGTCAAGTCCGCGATCGAGAGCCCGCTGCTCGAGACCACGGTGGCCGGCGCCAAGGCCATTCTGCTCAACGTCACCGGCGGCTACGACATGAGCATGATGGATGTCAACGAAGCGGCGCAGCAGGTTCAGAGCGTCGCCGACAAGGATGCCATCATCATCTTCGGTGCGGCGGTCTCCGAGGAATTCCAGGATGAAATGAACGTCACGGTCATCGCCACCGGCTTTGAAAACGAACCGGCCAACTTCGTCGACAACGATCCTTTGAGCGGAGAGGCGGACGACGAGACGGCCGCGCAGGCGGAAGGCTTCGCGGCGCAGCCGGGCGGTGCGGCCGCACCGCAGAGCACCGGCTTTGCCGGCGCGGAGAGCACGCCGCAGCCCGAACCGGGAAAGACACCGCCGCAGCCCGCATCCGGGCAGACGCCGCCGCAGCCTGCATCCGGACAGGCGCCGCCTGCCGGTTCGGCCGCGGAACGGCCGGCGAAAGAGGCGGGCAGAGAGGACAGCCGGGACGGCAGTACAGCGAAATTTGACATCCCGTCCTTCCTGAAATAGCGAAGAGGCAGGGAAACAGCCGGCTGATGCCGGCTTTTTCTTACAGCAGGCAGGAAGCATGATTACATCCGCGGACAACAGCCTCGTGCGGCGCAGCCGCCGGCTGACAAAGAAGAAATACCGCGACCGCACCGGCACCTTTCTCCTCGAGGGAGAAAAGCTGATCGCCGAGGCGGCCGCCGCCGGCCGCGTCGAGTGGATCCTCGTCGACGGCGGGCAGGACCGTGCCGCGGCTCTGCGCGCCCGCCACCCCGACTGGCCCGCCGGCCTGCGCATCGCCGATCTCAGCCCCCGGCTCTTTGCCGGCATCGCGCAGACGGTGACGAGCCAGGGACTGGCGGCCGTGGTGCGCAAAGAGGAGCGGCCGCTGCCGGTCACCGCCGGGAGCAACTACGTCGTTCTCGACCGGCTGCAGGATCCCGGCAACATCGGCGCCATTCTGCGCACGGCGGAGGCGGCCGGCTTTGCCGGGGCCATCGCGGTGCGCGGCACCGGCGATCTCTTCGCACCGAAGACGGTGCGCGCCGCCGCCGGCGCGATGCTGCGGCTGCCGACCGCCGTCATGGACGACGCCGACGCCGTCTGCGACTGGCTCGAAGCGGCCGGCAAGAGAGTGGTGACGACCTCGCTCGACGCCGCGCGGCGCTATGACGAAGTCGATCTGCACCGCGACATCGCGCTCGTCATCGGCAACGAGGGAAACGGCATTTCCGCACGCTTTGCGGAGCGCGGACAGATCAGCATAAAAATTCCGATGCAGGGAGCGGTGGAATCGCTGAATGCGGCGGTGGCCGCCGGCATCCTCATGTATCAGACGATCAGAAAAGATTCAGTAGAGGAGTAATAAGGGTTAAGACAATGCAGGAAAAAATCAGCAGGATTCTTCAGGAAGCGAAAGAGCAGATCGCCTCGGCGACTGCCGTCGACGAACTGGAGCAGGCCCGCGTCGCTTTTCTGGGACGCAAGGGGCGGATGACCGAAATCTTCAAATCGATGAGCAAGCTCGCCAAGGAAGAGAAAAAGCAGATCGGACCGGCGGCCAACAAGGCCCGCGGCGAGATCGAGGCACTCTTTGAAGAGAAATTCGGCGAGCTCAGGGAGGCCGCCAAGCAGGCGCAGTTCCGCCTCGAGACCATCGACGTCACCGAACCCGGCGAGGACTTTACGCTGGGCGTCGAGCATCCGATTACCATTACCATCGACGAACTGACGAAGATCTTCACCGCGATGGGCTACTCGATCGCCGAGGGGCCGCAGGTCGAGACCGTCTTCAACGCTTTCGACGCGCTGAATTCGCCGAAGAACCACCCCAGCCGCGACCTCACCGACACCTTCTATATCACGAAGGACACGGTGCTGCGGCCGCATACTTCGTCGGTGCAGATCCGCACGCTGCAGTCGCAGAAGCCGCCGATCAAGGTGATCTCGCCGGGCCGCTGCTTCCGCTGCGATACCCCCGACGCCACCCACTCGCCGATGTTCCATCAGGTCGAGGGCCTGCTGGTCGACGAGGGCATCACCATGGCCGACCTCAAGGGCACGCTCGACAGCATGGCCAAAAAGCTCTTCGGCACGTCGACGCGCACCAAGTTCCGGCCGCACCATTTCCCCTTCACCGAGCCGAGCGCCGAGATGGACGTTTCCTGCTTCAAGTGCGGCGGCAGGGGCTGCAATGTCTGCAAGGGCAGCGGCTGGATCGAGATCCTCGGCTGCGGCATGGTGCACCCGAAGGTGCTGGAAGTCGGCGGCATCGACACCGAACGGTATACCGGCTTTGCCTTCGGCATGGGCGTGGAGCGCATCGCCATGCTCAAGTACGGCGTGGATGATATCCGTCTCTTTTACGAAAACGACATGCGCTTCATCAATCAGTTCAAATAGGAGGTTCCGGGATGTTAGTACCAATCGAATGGCTGAAGGATTATGTGAAAATCGATGTGGACACCGGAGAATTCTGCGATCGGATGATCATGTCGGGCTCCAACATTGAAACGGTGGAGCAGTTCGGAGAAGGATTTGAAAAGGTCGTGGTCGGCCTGGTGCAGAAAAAGGAAAAGCACCCGGACGCCGACCGCCTCTCGGTCTGCCAGGTGGATGTCGGCGGCGAGGCGCCGCTGCAGATCGTCTGCGGCGCGCCCAACGTGGCTGCCGGCCAGAAGGTGCCGGTGGCGCTGCACAAGAGCCGCATCCCCGGCCCGCTGCACGGGCAGCCGAAGCAGGAGGGCGGCGTGAAGATCACGAAGGGAAAGCTGCGCGGCGTGGTTTCCGAGGGCATGCTCTGCGCCTGCAGCGAGCTCGGCTTTGACGACAAGGTGGTGCCGGTGGCGCACCGCGACGGCATCTGGGTGCTGCCCGACGACGCGCCGGTCGGCGCACCGATCGAGGAAGCGCTGGGGCTGAAGAGCGCGGTCGTCGATTTTGAGATCACCCCCAACCGCCCCGACTGCCTGTCGATGACGGGCATGGCCCGGGAAGCGGCGGCGACCTTCGGCACGACGATGCGGATGCCCGCCGTCGACTGCGAAAACCGCGGCGCAAAGCAGGCTTCCGACTTCATCGACGTCGAGATCCGCAGCCCGGAAAAGTGCCGCCGCTACGCGGCACGCGTCGTCACCGACGTCAAGATCGGCCCCTCGCCGTGGTGGATGCAGAAGAGGCTGATGTATGCCGGCATGCGGCCGATCAACAACATCGTCGACATCACCAACTTCGTGATGCTCGAGTACGGCCAGCCGCTGCACGCATTTGATATTCGTCAGATTCGGGGCGGCCGCATTGTCGTCGAGACGGCCGCCGACGGGGAGACCTTCACGACCCTCGACGGCGAGGAGCGCACGCTCAGCGACGAGATGCTGCTGATCAGGGACGGCAGCCGGGGCGTGGCCATTGCCGGTGTCATGGGCGGTCTCAATTCCGAAATCGAGGCCGACACCGAGACGATTCTGATCGAGTCGGCCAATTTCGACCCCGACAGCGTGCGCCTGACTTCGAAGGCGCTGGGACTGCGCACCGAAGCCAGCAGCCGCTTTGAAAAGGGCGTCGATCCCAATCTCTGCCAGGCGGCCGCCGACCGCGTCTGCCATCTGATCGAGCAGCTGGGTGCGGGCACCGTGCAGCCGGGCACCGTCGACCGCTATCCGCGGCCGGTGCAGCCGTGGACTGTCGCGGTGCGGCCGGCGCGGATCAACAAGGTGCTGGGCACCGAGCTGACAGCCGCGGAAATGCGGGACTACTTCACCGCGCTGGAAATGCAGGTTGAAGGCGATGACGAGCTGCTGCAGGTGACGCCGCCGACGGTGCGCCTCGACCTCGTCGCCGAGGTCGACTTTGTCGAAGAAGTCGCGCGCATGTACGGCTACGATCAGCTGCCGACGACGCTGCCGAAGGGCAGCAGCGAAGCTTCGCTGGGGCGGCCGGAGACGATCCGGCGCATGGCCCGCTCCTGCCTGACGGCCATGGGTGCCTGCGAGATCCAGACCTATTCCTTCGTCAGTCCGCGCGACGCCGACCGCCTGCGTCTCGATGAGGACACCTGGGAGCGCAATTACGTGCGCCTGCGCAATCCGCTCGGCGAGGAGAATTCGGTGATGCGCACGATGCTGCTGCCGGCGATGCTGGAAACGCTGGGCCGCAACTGGTCGCGCAGCAATGAGACGGTGAAGGCCTTCGAAATCGGCAGTGTCTTCAGCGCGCCGCTGATCGATCCGAACGAGCTGCCCGAGGAAGAGGACAGCCTCTGCATCGGGCTCTACGGCGGCGAGATGGACTTCTTCACCCTCAAGGGAATGGTGGAGACGATGCTGCGCAAGTTCGGCATCGACGATCTCCGCTTCGTGCCCGAAACGGAGTACGGCCCGTTCCATCCGGGACGCTGCGCCCGCGTTCTCAGCGGCGGCCGCGGCGCGGACAATGCGGAGGACGGCATCGAACTGGGCATTCTCGGCGAGATTCACCCCGACGTCGCCGCCGACTACGGCATCGGCACCCGCTGCTGCGGCTGCGAGATGCATTTTGCCGTGGTCGCCGATCTGGCCCGCACCGAGGTCAGCTACACGCCGCTGCCGAAATATCCTTCGACCTCGCGCGACATCGCCTTGGTCGTCGACGAGAGCGTTCCGGTCGGCGACATCGAGGAACTGATCAGGAAGAGCGGCGGCGAGCTGCTTGAGGAGGTGCGCCTCTTTGACATCTACCGCGGCGAACAGGTCGAGGAGGGCCATAAGAGCGTGGCCTTCACGCTGACCTACCGCGATCGCAATAAGACGCTCACGGATGAGGAAGTAGAGCCGGTGCACGCCGGCGTGCTGGCGGCGCTCGAGGAGACCTTCCACGCCGTGCTGCGCGAAGTTTGATCGCGGGGCCGGTCGCGGGACCGGTTCGGGACCGGCTCAAAGCCGGCCGCATCATAACAGACAGGAAAGGAAGATCAATGACGACGAACAAAGTCAATGTCAGTATCTACGGGCAGGAGTACACCATCGTCGGAGAAAAATCGCCGGAGTACATCGCCAAGATCGCGGCGCATGTGGACAGCCGCATGAACGAGATCGCCGAAGGCATCGACGGCGGTCCGGTCTCTTCGCTGGCCGTGCTCTCCGCCGTCAACATCGCCGACGAGTACTTTGAGCTGCAGGATCGGATCACCGAACTGCAGCGGCTCAACGAACAGCTGGAAGCCGACGGCCAGCACTACGAACAGCTCTGGGAGGAGGCCAAGAAGAGCTTTGTCTCCTACAAGAAGGATTCGCAGAACGAAATCCAGAGCCTCTCGCAGCAGAAGGATGAACTGCGCAGCCAGCTCAACGAAAAGGACCGCGAGCTGGAGGAAATGATGCGCAGCCGCCAGCAGGCCGAGCAGGATGCCCAGCGCGGTTCCGAGGAAGCGGTGGGCGCGATCGAGGCCAAGTACAAGGAGCTGGAGAACAATTACTTTGATCTGCAGATGGAGGACATCCAGATCAAGAGCGAGCTGGAAAAACTGCGCGCCAAACTAAGGGAAGTCGATGAATCAAAAGGCTATTGAAGTCCTTGAATACGGCAAAATCATCGCCCTGCTCGAGCAGCAGGCCGGCGCCGGCATGACCCGCAGGGCGATCGCCGCGCTGCGGCCGTCGGATGACCCGCACGCGATCCGCGACGCTCTCGCCGAAACCGATGAGGCGGTGCGCCTGATCGAGAGCAAGGGCCCGCTGCCGCTGGGCGGCTTTTACGATATCGCGGCCTCGCTTTCCTATGCGCAGAAGGGCGGCACGCTGACGATGAAGCAGCTGCTGCACATCCACTACAACATGAAGACGGCGCGCGAGACGGAAAAGTTCCTTCACGGCGACGAGGTGCCGGAACTGCCGATTCTGCGCTCGATCGTCGAAGTGCTGGCGCTCTTTCCCGATCTCGAGGAGGATCTCGATCGCTGCATCCTCAGCGAGGACGAAATGAGCGACAACGCCAGCACCGAACTGCGCGACATCCGCCGCGCGATCGTGCGGCAGAACGACGCTCTGCGGGCACGGCTCGAGCAGATGATCGGCTCGCAGGACAACCGCACCGTGCTCCAGGACGCCCTGGTCACGATCCGCGAGGGCCGCTACGTGCTGCCGGTCAAGGTCGAGAACCGCAGCCGCGTCCCCGGCATCGTCCACGACCAGAGCGCCAGCGGCCAGACGCTCTTCATCGAGCCGCAGGTGATCGTCAACATGAACAATGAGCTGCGCGAGCTGGAGCTGGCCGAACAGGCCGAGATCGAGCGCATTCTCGGCGAGCTCTCGGAACGAGTCGCCGCCTGCGCGGCACCGCTGCGCAACAACCAGGACCTGCTCCTGCAGCTGGATCTGATCAACGCCCGCGGCCGTCTCGCACAGCTGCAGGAAGCGGTCTGCCCGATCCTCGACGAGGACGGCGTGCTCGAGCTGCGGCAGGCGCGTCACCCGCTGATCGATCCGCAGAAAGTGGTGCCGATTGACGTCCGTCTCGGCGACAGCTGCCACGCGCTGATCATCACCGGACCCAATACCGGCGGCAAAACCGTCACCCTCAAGACCTGCGGCCTGCTGGCGATGATGGCGCAGAGCGGCCTGCATATCCCCGCCGCCCCCGGCAGCCGCCTGCCGGTTTACCGCGACATCTTCGCCGACATCGGCGACGAGCAGAGCATCGAACAGAGCCTGTCGACCTTTTCCTCGCACATGAACAACATCGTCGACATCCTCCGCGACGCCGGCACGGGGACGCTGGCGCTGATCGACGAGCTCGGTGCCGGCACCGATCCGGCCGAGGGCGCGGCGCTGGCCGTCGCGATCCTCGAGCGGCTGCAGGCGCAGGGTGCGGTGGTGATGGCGACGACGCATTACAACGAACTGAAAAAGTACGCGCTGACCGCCGACGACGTCGAAAACGCCAGTATGGAATTCGACGTCGCCACACTGAGCCCGACCTACCGTCTGCGCATCGGCACTCCGGGCCGTTCCAACGCCTTCGAAATTTCCCGCAAGCTGGGGCTCGACGCGGCGATGATCGACCGCGCCCGCGAACTGATGGAGGGCGGTGACCTCGCCTTCGAGGATGTCCTCAGTCAGATCGAAGCCGACAAAAAAGCGGCCGAGAGGGAGCGCGACGAAGCCCTGGCGCTGAACCGCGAAATGACGGCGCAGAAGGAAGCGGCCGACGCCGCCCTGCAGCAGGCGAAGGAAGAGGAGACGAAGATTCTCAACGAGGCCCGTTCCCGGGCGCGCGGCATCATCCGCGAGGCGCGCGAGGTCAGCCGCGAGGTGCAGCAGGAGCTGAAGGAGCTGAACCGGGTCGAATCGCTGGGCGAGCGCAACCGCCGCTTTGCCGAGAGCCGGCACAAGCTCAAGGACGCCGCCGGCCGCTACCGCGAGGAATTCATCCGCGAGGTCAACGACCGGCCGGTCGACCTCAGCACCGTCCGCGTCGGCGACCGCGTCAAGGTGCTGTCGCTGGGACAGAACGGCGAGGTCATCGCCCTGCCCGACGACAAGGGCGAGCTCACCGTGCAGGTCGGGATGATGAAAATCCGCGTCGGCGTCGACGACCTCAAGCTGATCCAGGACGGCCGCAAAAAGAAAAAGAAGCGCGCCGGCGGCCGCGCCGGCTACGGCGGACTCTACCGCAGCAAGGCGCAGACTGTGGCCCGCGAGGTCGACGTCCGCGGCCAGACGCTCGACGAGGCGTCCGCCAATGTCGCCAAGTACCTCGACGACGCCTTCATGGCCGGACTGCGCGAAGCGACGATCATTCACGGCCGCGGCGAGGGCGTGCTCAAAGAGGGCATACGCCGCGAACTGAAGCGCAGCCGCCATGTGGACAGCTTCCGCAGGGGCGGGTACAATGAAGGCGGTGACGGTGTCACCATCGTCCGCCTCAAGGCGCATTGAGCAAAGCGCGGCGGGGCAGACTGCGCAGCACCGCCGCCGCGGCGGGAAGAGGGGTTCCGGGCAGCGCAGCGGCCCGGTGCCAACGGAAGGACTACGGAGAAGAAGGAGAAACGAAGCTATGATTCAGTATAAAGACAAGATCGCGGCCCTGCTGGCGCCGCACATCGAGGGCCTGGACGCCGGCCAGGTGCGCGACCTGCTCGAGGTGCCGGCCGACGCAAAGATGGGCGACTACGCGCTGCCCTGCTTTCAGCTGGCGAAGACACTGCACAAGGCACCGCCGCTGATCGCGCAGGAACTGGCCGCCGCAATCGAGGGCGAGGAACTGTTTGCGCGCGTCGAGCCGGTCAAGGCCTATCTCAATATGTTCCTCAGCCGCGAGGCGTTCGCCGGCAGCCTGGTGCGCGACGTGCTGGCCGATCCCGACGGCTACGGCCGCAGCGACATCGGACAGCAGCGCACGGTGATCGTCGAGTTCTCCTCGCCGAACATCGCCAAGCCGTTTCACATCGGCCACATCCGCAGCACGGTGATCGGCAATTCCCTCTACAAGATCTTCGACGCCCTCGGCTTCAAGGTCGTGCGCATCAACCACCTCGGCGACTACGGCACCCAGTTCGGCAAGATGATCGTTGCCTACCGCCGCTGGGGAAGCAGGGAAGAAGTCGAGGCGGCGCCGATCAAGACGCTGCTCTCCTATTACACGAAGTTCCACGTCGAAGTCGAGAAGGATCCCTCTCTCGATCAGGAGGCGCGCGATACCTTTACCCGCCTCGAACAGGGCGAAAAGGAAGAAGTCGAGCTGTGGCAGTGGTTCCGCGAGGAGTCGCTGAAGGAATTCACCCGCGTCTACAAGATGCTCGGCATCGAGTTCGATTCCTACGCCGGCGAGAGCTTTTATTCCGACAAGATGCCGGCCATCGTGCAGGAACTGAAGGACAAGAAGCTGCTGCAGAAATCGGAGGGCGCGCAGATCGTCGATCTCTCCGACTACGACATGCCGCCGGCGCTGATCACCAAGTCGGACGGCTCGACGCTCTACATCACCCGCGATATCGCGGCCGCCGTCTACCGCAAGCAGCACTACGACTTTTACAAGAACATCTACGTCGTGGCGTCGGCGCAGAATCTGCATTTCCAGCAGTGGATCAAGATTCTCGAGCTGATGGGCTATGACTGGGCGCAGGACTGCGTGCACGTGCCGTTCGGACTCGTCAGCCTCGAGGAGGGCACGATGTCGACGCGCCACGGCCGCGTGGTCTTCCTCGAGGACGTGCTCAACCAGGCGGTCGAAAAGACCCGCGAGATCATTCTCGAAAAGGGCGTGGCCACCGGAAACACCGATGAGATCGCGCGGCAGGTCGGCATCGGCGCGGTGATCTTCCAGGAGCTGTCCAACAACCGCATCAAGGATTACGTCTTCAAGTGGGACCGCGTGCTCAATTTTGACGGCGAGACCGGCCCCTACGTGCAGTACACGCACGCCCGTGCCGCCAGCGTGCTGCGCAACGCCGCCGAGCGCTACGGCGACGGGGAGATCGACGGCAGTGACATCGACGCCTCGGTGCTGACGAGCGACAGCGCCTACGACCTGGCGCGGCAGATCTACCATCTGCCCGATGTCATCGTCGAGGCCGGCGACAAGTACGAGCCGTCGCTGGTGACGCGGCAGGTGATCCGGATCGCCGAGAGCTTTAACCGCTTCTACCACAACGAACACGTGCTCGTCGACGATGCGGACGAGCGCCGCGCCCGCCTGGCGCTGGTGGCCGCCGCCAAGACGGCGATCCGCAGCGGTCTGGCGCTGCTCGGCATCGAGGCGCCGGAGCGCATGTAAGAATGACGGCGCGGCCCCGCGGCCGCGTACAGGAGCAGCAACGCATGAGATACGAAGGAAACATCTATCGGCCGCCGAGCGAAGCCCGCAGCTATCTGCTGCAGGTCACGATCGGCTGTGCCCACAACCAGTGTACATTCTGCAGCATGTTCAAGGACAAGACCTTCCGCGTCCGCGAGGAAGCGGAAGTGATGGAGGACCTGGAGATGGCCCGCAGCCGCTTCCGCCGCATCGACAAGATCTTTCTCTGCGACGGCGACGCACTCTGCCTCTCCGAGGACCGGCTGCTGCGCATTCTCGAGCGCATCGCCGCGCTCTTTCCCGAATGCCGCCGGGTCGGCGTCTACGGTTCGCCGCAGGACGTGCTGCGCAAGACGCCGGAGGAGCTGGAGCGGCTGCGCGAAGCGGGCCTGGGGATCATCTATATCGGCGCCGAGAGCGGCAGCGACAAGATTCTCAAGGCGATCAAAAAGGGCGCCGACCGCGCCGAGATCATCGCCGCCGTGCAGAAGATCGAGGAAGCCGGCATCGCCGCCAGCGTGACTTTCATCTCCGGTCTCGGCGGCCGGCCCGACTGGCGGGAGCATGCGATCGAGAGCGGCACGATGATCTCCGCCATGGAGCCGTCCTACGTCGGTCTGCTGACGCTGATGCTCGAGCCCGGCGCGCCGCTGCGCGAGGACGTCCGCGCCGGCCGCTTTGAGCTGCTCAGCGCCGAGGAGGTTGTCGCCGAGACGCTGCTGATGCTGCAGAACATCGAGGTCGGGAAGAAGTGCGTCTTCCGCAGCAATCACGCTTCCAACTACTTCTCCCTGCGCGGCGACCTGCCGCAGGATCGCGAGCGCATGATCGGCGAGCTGCGCCGGGCCATGGAGCACACGAATCTGCTCAAGGACGAGCGCTTTCGCATGCTCTGAGGCGGCGCGGGCTCCTGTGCGCGGAGCGAGGCCGGAGAGGCTTCGGGAGAGAACAGCAGCCCGCCGCGGCGGCAGCATCGGCCGGCACCCGCTGCAGCGGAAACGCCGCTGCCGACGGTGCGCACGGAACGGCGTCCGAATCGGCCGGCTGAACCGGACCTGTGAACAATGAGGTGAACGATGGCAGAAGAATACAAAAAACCGAATCTGGCCCAGCGCTTCGGCTGGAGCAAACCGCCGACGACGGCACCGGATGAGCTGGACATCAAGACACGCGACGACCGCATCGGCCGGTACTTTCGCAAGTACCTCGATAAATTTGTCTTCGTCGAGTTTTCCGACGCCTATCTCGACCGCACCCGCACCCGGGAGATCATGGAGGGCGTGCCGATTCCGCTGCGCCGCAAGGATCTCAAGGCGTTCGACGGCGGCGACGGTTTGAAGCCGAACGTCCTGGTCGAGAACATGGCCTGGGTGATGGGCTGCGATCCGCATTTCAAGTACACCGGCGACTACGTCGCTTACATCCACAAGTACTTCAACATCAAGGTCTACGAATCGCTGCTCAAAGAGGGCCGGGGACGAAGCCGAGCGCGAGGAATACGACAGCGCCTGCGTGCACTTCCGCGCCAGTCTCTGCATTTTCCCGCAGTACATGGACGCGATGTATTCCTACGCGCGCGTCTGCCGGGAGATGTACAAGCAGGGCGAGGACACCGAATATGTCGGCCGCTTCAAGGCCGAGGCGCTGGACTGGTGGGAACTGCTGACCAAGTACTATCCGAACTTCGCTCAGGCTTACTACTACCTCGGCTATGCCTACCTCAACATCGGCCTCTACCTCAAGGCCAAGCTGGCCTGGCAGGATTTCATCAAAAAATCGCACAACAGCAAGGACAAGGCGGAGATTCGCAAGCGTCTCGGCCAGATCGAGGATCCGGTGCGCATCGAAGCCGGCTGCAACGACATCTCCACCGGCCGCTGGGAGGAGGGTCTGGAGATCCTCGAGCCCTACCTCGACTCGCAGTTCCGCGAGTGGTGGCCGCTGCACTACTTTGTCGGGCTGGCCTGCGCCCGCACCGGCCGCACCGCGGAGGCGGTGTCGCGCTTTAAGTATGCGCTGTCGCTCAACCCCTCGCATCTGGAGACGATGGAGGAGCTGCTGACGATCTACCGGGCCCAGAACGACAAGGAAAACATCCGCAAGTACGAGGAAAAGATGAAGCTGATCCGCGCCGATCTGCGCGAAGAGGAGGCGGAAGCCCGCCGCAAAGCGCAGAAAGAAGAGGCGAAGCGGACGACGCGCAACACCTCGCGGCGCGCGCTGCGCAGCAGCGCCAAAGAGAAGGCCCGGCAGCGGCAGGCGCAGGGCGCGAAAAAGGGTGATGCGGCCGCGAAAGGCAGGGCGGCGGAAGCGGAGAACGCGGGGAAAACGGACGGCGCCGCCGGACCCGCGGCGACCAAATCCGGCATTCGGCGGCTGAAATAGCGGTGCTGCGGAGCGGTTCTGCAGAGCGGCGAGGCGGGTTTCACTGCCTGCGCTGCAGCCCCGGGCAGAGAGACGCGGAATCAAATGGAATTGTTCCCTGCGGTGAATGGAATTTTTACCGCCCGGCGATAGAATTTTCGCCCGGAATTTTCGCCGGCCGGCGAAAACAAGTTGACATCCCGGACGGTTCTCGCTATAATAATCTTTGTCGCGAGTCGACAGGTATTCCGAGGTAGCTCAATGGTGGAGCAACCGGCTGTTAACCGGTAGGCTGTGGGTTCGAGTCCCACCCTCGGAGCCATTTAGAAAGCCGCAGGACGTGTGCCGCAGCAGTGTGCAGACCGCGGCCCCGGCTGATCACCACGGTGTTCCCGCCGGCGTGGCGGAATTGGCAGACGCCCGGGACTTAAAATCCCGTGGGGAGTGATCCCCGTACCGGTTCGACCCCGGTCGCCGGCACCAGATTTTTTCAAAGCGCTGCAGCGAAGCGCGCGGCAGAAAACGCCGCGGGGTGGAGCAGTTGGTAGCTCGTCGGGCTCATAACCCGGAGGTCGCAGGTTCGAATCCTGCCCCCGCAACCATGAAATTTCAGCACTTTCGGAGTTTTCCCGGAAGTGTTTTCCTTTATTTCGGACATGTATTGGACACGTTTTATCCAAAAGGCGGGTCCTTTTCCATCAGATATGTCTCTATTACTGAAACCGGCAAAGCCATTCACCAGGATTTTCCTGTTTTACTCTTCATCATTTTTCTTCCATTTTGAAAAGTATACACATACCAAAAATCACATAAGTCCAGCAAGGCTTAACATATGCCACTCTCAAACCGATCGGGATGCCGTTATCTTCATGCAGCCGAACTGAACCCGTACTGCCGGCCGCTTCCATCGTTTCTAACCGCAGCAAGATAAATTTCATGAATTTGAAGCAGTTTTGAAGTTTATTTGAAGTAAGTGTTGAAGTGGATTTGAAGTAAGTGTTGAAGTGGATTTGAAGTAAGTGTTGAAGTGGATTTGAAGTAAATGTTGAAGTGGATTTGAAGTAGGTGTTGAAGTGGATTTGAAGTAAGTGTTGAAGTGGATTTGAAGTAAGTATTGAAGTGGATTTGAAGTAAATGTTGAAGTGGATTAGCAGCCGCGCCGAAGCCGCTTTGCAGCCGTTCTTTTTCTTTTGCCGCGGTTTGCGGTTTCCAGGCGGGCAGATTCGTACTATAATAGGACAGAAACGACCCGCGGGAGGCGCAGCTGTCCCGGAATCGGTGGACGAAACGGCCGGCGGATGCTGCGGCTTTCGGGGCGAAGAAGAGAAACGGAGGAAAACCGGAGATGGAATACAGGACGGAACACGATACGCTGGGCGAGGTGAAGGTGCCGGCGGATCATCACTGGGGTGCGCAGACGCAGCGCAGCTATGAGAATTTCCGCATCGGCACGGAGAAGATGCCGGTGCCGATCATCCGCGCCTTTGCCGTGCTCAAGAAAGCGGCGGCGCTGACCAACCGCGAGCTGGGCGTGCTCGACGCGCGGCGTGCGGAGCTGATCACCGCGGTCTGCGATGAGATTCTCGACGACCGCTGGCCGGAGGAATTCCCCCTTGCGGTCTGGCAGACCGGCAGCGGCACGCAGTCAAACATGAACGTCAACGAGGTCATTGCCCATCGCGGCAACGAGATCGCCGGCGAAACCCTGCTGCATCCCAATGATCACGTCAACAAATCCCAGAGCTCCAACGACACCTTTCCGACGGCGATTCACATCGCCGCGAAGACGGCGTTTGAACGGGATCTGCTGCCGGCGCTCGGCCGGCTGCGCGACACGCTGCGGCAGCTGGAGGAAGAATACGCCGACGTCATCAAGATCGGCCGCACCCATCTGCAGGATGCGACGCCGCTGACGCTGGGACAGGAAATCAGCGGCTGGCGGACGATGCTGGACAAGAGCGCCGGCATGCTGACGGCGGCCGAAGAGGGGCTCTCGGAACTGGCGCTCGGCGGCACCGCGGTGGGGACCGGTCTCAACGCACCCGATGGCTTTGACCGCGGCGTTGCGGCGCAGATTGCGACACTGACCGGACTGCCGTTCCGTACCGCCGACAATAAATTCCATGCTCTGACGGCCAAGGACGCCGTCGTCTTCGCCCACGGCGCGATGAAGGCGCTGGCCGCGGATCTGATGAAAATCGCCAACGACGTGCGCTGGCTGGCTTCCGGACCGCGCTGCGGCATCGGCGAGCTGACGATTCCCGCCAACGAGCCGGGCTCTTCGATCATGCCCGGCAAGGTCAACCCGACGCAGTGCGAAGCGGTCACCATGGTTGCCTGCCAGGTGATGGGCAACGACGCCTGCATCGGCTTCGCCGCTTCTCAGGGCAACTTTGAACTCAACGTCTTCATGCCGGTCATCGCCTACAACTTTCTCCAGTCGGCGCGGCTGCTCAGCGATGTGATCGACTCGTTCCGCCGCAACTGCGCGGCCGGCATCCGGCCCGACCGCGAGCGGATCGATGGCTATCTGCACAATTCGCTGATGCTGGTGACGGCGCTCAACCCGCACATCGGCTACGAGAAAGCGGCGCAGATCTCCCGCCACGCGCATGAAAAAGGCATCAGTCTGCGGGAATCGGCCGTGGAGCTGGGTATATTGACAGAAGAAGAATTCGACGCATACGTCAGGCCGGAGGATATGGTCGGCCGGCGGAAGTAAGGAAGGAGCACATTGAAATGGATTACGCAAAAGAATCGCTGCGGCTGCACGAACAGTGGAAGGGCAAGCTGGAGGTGACGGCGACGGTGCCGGTCAAGAATCAGGAGGATCTCTCGCTGGCTTACACGCCGGGCGTGGCGCAGCCCTGCCTGGAGATTGAAAAGGACCTTTCCAGGAGCTATGAGCTGACGCGGCGCTGGAACCTCTGCCTCGTGGTGACCGACGGCTCGGCCGTGCTGGGGCTCGGCGACATCGGCCCGGAAGCCGGCATGCCGGTCATGGAGGGCAAGTGCGTGCTCTTCAAGTCCTTCGCCGACGTCGATGCCTTCCCGCTCTGCATCAAGAGCCACGATGTCGATGAGATCGTCAATACCATCTACATGATCTCCGGCAGCTTCGGCGGCATCAACCTTGAGGACATCGCCGCACCGCGCTGCTTTGAGATCGAGCGCAGACTGCAGGAAAAATGCGACATCCCGGTCTTCCACGACGACCAGCACGGCACCGCGGTGATCACGCTGGCCGGTCTGACCAACGCTCTCAAGGTGGTGGGCAAGGAGATGAAGGATCTGAAGATCGCCATCAACGGGGCCGGCGCCGCGGCCATCGCCGTGACCCGCATCCTGCTCTCGGCCGGCGTGAAGGATATCACGCTCTGCGACCGTACCGGCCTGATCTACGAGGGCCGCGAAGAGGGCATGAACGACATCAAGCGCGAAATCGCGCCGCTGACCAATCCGCGCGGGCTGAAGGGGACACTCGCCGACAGCATGAAGGGCGCCGACGTCTTCATCGGCGTTTCCCGGCCGGGTGTCGTCAGCCGGGAAATGGTGCGCAGCATGGCAAAAGATCCGATCATCTTTGCCTGCGCCAATCCGACGCCGGAGATCTTCCCCGACGATGCGCGCGCGGCCGGGGCGGCGGTGATCTCCACCGGCCGCAGCGACTTCCCCAACCAGATCAACAACGTGCTGGCGTTCCCGGGCATCTTCCGCGGCGCCTTTGACGTCCGCGCCAGCGAAATCAACGACGCGATGAAGCTGGCGGCGGCGCAGGCGCTGGCCGACCTGATCGCTCCCGAAGAACTTTCCGCCGACAACATCATTCCCAAGGCTTTCGATCCCCGCGTCGGCCCGGCGGTGGCGGCGGCGGTTGCCGAGGCGGCCCGCGCCAGCGGCGCGGCCAGAATCTGAGGTGACCCGTCAGCGGCGGGGTCCGGATCTGAAGCGCCCGCCAGCGGCGCGGCCTGGAATCCGAAGCGGCCGTCAGCGGCGCGGCCCGGAATCCGAAGCGCCCGGACAGACTTCGCACCGAGTGCGATGCCGCCTGCGAAGTACAGAGAGGACCCGGCGGGAAGGCGGCCGTTCCGAAGAGGGAACGACGGCGCAGCCCGTGGGCATGTACGGCAAAAAAAACATCGGTTTATCTTCCGCTTTTCAGACTCGTTTCAGTAAATGGCGTTATCCTTAACGCGTAAAAAGAAAAACACCTTTCATAACTCCTCTCAATCATTCACAAACACTCACACAGCACAGGATCCGGAAACGGATCCTGTTCTCTTGTCTGCATGCTTTTCGTACACACCGGCTGCGGTTTTGCCGGGGCAGGTGCGCCGGCTGCGGTTTTGCCAGGGCTGGTGCGCCGGCTGCGGTTTTTCCGGGGCGGCAGTACCGGCTGCGGTTTTTCCGGGGCGGCCGTACCGGCGGCTTTGCCAGACAGCGTCGACAGCGGTTTTGCAGGCATGCAGGCAGCGTCGGCAGCGGTTTTACAAAAGCGGCCGCGGCGGCGTCAGCGCGGTCCGACGGCGTCTCAGTTTGTTAAACGGAGCATCAAAGTTAAACTGTAAGTTTAAGTTTTGCGGCCGTTTCCGGCACCTGTCCGCACCCGGCGGAATGCGTGAATATTCAGGGAATACCGCACAAACCCAGCGTTTCTGCGGCTTCCCGGCAGTGCCGCGCGGGCGCCCGGGCTGCTTTACATTGATTTAACAAAAAGACGGTATTGGATTTAATCTGTGATTTCTACAATAGCCGTATTCAAGAGATGAATGTTTTGAAAGGAGCATGAACAACAATGAAAAAAGCGGGAAAAGTGATCACAATCGCGTTGACTTTATGTCTCGGCATTCTGGTGTTTGCCGGCTGCGGCAGCAACGGCAGCAGTGACAGCGGCAGCAGCGGCGGCGGCGATCTGTCCGGCACCGTTTCGACGAACGGTTCGACCTCGATGGAAAGTGTCATCGGCGGTCTGTCCGAGCAGTTCATGAAGGACAACCCGGATGTCAAAGTCACCTATGATGCGACTGGTTCCGGTACCGGCATTGAGTCCGTCAGCAACGGCAGCTGTGATATCGGCCTGTCTTCCAGAGCGCTGAAGGATGAAGAAAAAGACAAGGGTCTCGAAGAAAAGACCATCGCTCTCGACGGAATCGCCATCATCGTCAATTCCTCCAACAAGCTGACCGACATCAAGATGGATGACATCAAGTCGATCTATACCGGCGACAAGACCAAGTGGGACGACGGCGGCAAGATCGTCTGCATCGGCCGTGAATCCGGCTCCGGTACGCGCGACGGTTTTGAAACGATCACCGAGACCGAAGGAAAGTGCAAGCTCGAACAGGAGCTGACTTCCACCGGCGCAGTCATCGAAGCTGTCAAGGGCAACAAGAACGCGATCGGCTATGCTTCCTATGCGGACGTCAAGGGCAAGGACGGCGTGACGATCCTGAAGGTCGACGGCGTCGAGCTGACACCGGATCATATTTCCGACGGCACTTACAAGATCCAGAGACCGTTCAACCTGATCACCAAGAAGGACAGCGAACTGAGCGAAGAAGCGCAGGCCTTCTATGACTATGCGGCTTCCAAGGACGCCTCCAGCCTGATCGAAGACGCGGGTGCGGTTCCGACGGCGGAATAAGAAAGGACGGATGATGGATGAGAAACAGACATCGTAATCTGGCAGAAAACACCATTCATCTCGTGTTTCTTCTCTGCGGCATCGCCGCGGTAGGGTTTGTTCTCTGCATCACCGTTTATCTGATCATCTCCGGTCTCCCGGCTATCCGGGAGATCGGTCTTGTCGATTTTCTGTTCGGCACCGAGTGGCAGCCGAATCCGAAAAGCGGTGAAGAGGCAAAGTTCGGGATCCTGCCCTTTATCTTAACGAGTGTGTACGGTACCGGCGGTGCGGTGCTGATCGGCGTGCCGATCGGTCTGATGACAGCTATTTTTCTGTCCAAGGTTTCAACGCAGAGAATCGGCTATGTCATTCATTCGGCGGTTGAACTGCTGGCCGGCATCCCGTCGGTCGTCTACGGCCTGGTCGGCATGATCGTGCTGGTGCCGGTCGTGCAGAAACTGTTTCACCTGTCGTCCGGCGCGACGCTGCTGACGGCGATTCTGGTCCTGGCGATCATGATCCTGCCGTCGATCGTCAGCGTCTCGGAGACGGCACTCAACAGTGTCCCGAAGGAATACGAGGAAGCTTCCCTGGCACTCGGTGCCACGGAGATGGAAACCTGGTTCAAGGTTTCCGTGCCGGCGGCGCGCAGCGGCATTGCCGCGGCGATCGTGCTCGGCATCGGCCGTGCCATCGGCGAAGCGATGGCGATCATCATGGTGTCCGGCAACGTAGCCAATATGCCGGGACTCTTCAAGTCGGTCCGCTTCATGACTACGGCGATCGCTTCGGAGATGTCCTATGCGGCGGTCGGATCGCTGCAGCGCAACGCGCTCTTTTCGATCGGATTGGTGCTCTTTATCTTCATCATGCTGATCAATCTTCTCCTCAATGTCATTGTCAAGGGAAAGAAGGTGGAAGAATGAACCGGGCAGGTGAAATAAAATCCGCCGGCAGCATCGTGCCGACTGTCACGCCGCAGTCCACGCGGCTGACCAGTACGCGGCGCATTGCGGACATCGGCCGCAAGACCGGTCTCGGTGTCTGTGCCGCGCTGACGATCATACTGCTGGTCTTCATCATCGGCTACATCTTTGTTCGCGGCATTCCCAATCTGACCTGGGAGATGATTTCCACCGAGACCAGCTACCTGACGGGGCGCATCGGCATCCTGCCGAATATCCTCAACACGCTCTATATCATCTGTGTTACAATGGTTATAGCCATTCCGCTGAGTGTCGGTGCTTCGATCTATCTGACCGAATACGCGACCAATCATCGCCTGGTCAGCATCATCGAATTTGCCACGGAGATTCTCACCGGCATCCCCTCGATCGTCTTCGGCCTCGTCGGCATGCTGTTTTTCATCCAGCTGGCCGGCCTGAAGCAGGGCATTCTCGCCGGGGCGCTGACGCTGACCATCGTCATCCTGCCGACGATCATGCGGACGACACAGGAAAGCCTGAAGACGGTGCCGCAGAGCTACCGCGAGGGATCGCTGGCACTGGGCTCCGGCAAGTGGCACATGGTCCGCACCGTCGTACTGCCCAATGCGATCGACGGCATTGTCACCGGCTGCATCCTGGCGATCGGACGCATTGTCGGCGAGTCGGCCGCACTGCTGTTTACCGCCGGCTTCGGTCTGGTGCTGAACGACTTCTTCCATGCCATGCAGTCTTCTTCCGCGACGCTGTCGGTGGCCCTGTATGTCTACGCCAGTGAACGCGGTGAAACGGGCGCGGCTTTTGCTATCGCAGTGATCCTCATTCTGCTGACGCTGCTGATCAACTTCTCGGCAGGCATCGCGGCACGCAAACTGAAACGTTAGGAAAGGAAATATGCTCGAATGGATAATGTCATTGAAGTAAAGGATCTGAATCTGTGGTACGGGGAGAATCACGCACTCAAAGATGTCAGCGCCGGTCTGCCGCGCAATCAGATCACCGCGCTGATCGGACCGTCGGGCTGCGGCAAATCGACGTTTCTGAAAACGCTGAACCGCATGAACGACCTCATCCCCAGCGTGCGCATCGAGGGATCGGTACGCTTTGACGATATGGATATCTACGCCCCCAAGGTCGATGTCACCTGGCTGCGCAAGCAGATCGGCATGGTATTCCAGAAGGCGAATCCCTTTCCGATGAGTATTTACGACAACATCGCCTACGGACCGCGGATCCACGGCACCCGCTCCAGGGCGAAGCTCGATGAAATCGTCGAAAAATCACTGCGCGGCGCCGCCATCTGGGACGAAGTCAAGGACCGGCTCAAGACCTCGGCACTCGGCCTTTCCGGCGGACAGCAGCAGCGCATCTGCATCGCCAGGGCGCTGGCCGTGGAACCGGAAGTGCTGCTGATGGACGAGTCCACCTCAGCGCTGGATCCGATTTCGACCGGCAAGATCGAAGAACTGGCTGTGCAGCTGAAGGAAAAATATTCGGTCATCATGGTGACGCACAATATGCAGCAGGCGGCGCGTATCTCCGATACCTGCGCCTTCTTCCTGCTCGGAGAATTGATAGAAATCAGCGACACGGAGAAACTGTTCTCCATGCCGTCCGATAAGAGAACCGAAGATTATATCACAGGGAGGTTTGGATGATGCGAACGAAATTTCAGGAACAGCTGGCACTGCTGAACCGGGAACTGACCTCGATGGGCATGCTCTGCGAGGAGGCGATCAGCAAAGTGACAGCGGCTCTGGTTACCGGCGAACATCAGGCAGCCGGCAAGCTCGGCTCGATCCACAATGCGATCGACCGCAAGGAGCGCGAAATCGAGAACCTCTGTCTCGACCTGCTGATGCGGCAGCAGCCGGTGGCCCGCGATCTGCGCATGATCTCCTCGGCTCTGAAGATGGTCACCGACATGGAACGGATCGGCGATCAGTCGCGTGACATCGCCGAGATCGTTCTCATGGCCAACATCGGCAAGAACGATGACAAACTGGAAATCGAAGATATGTCAAAAGTCGTCGCCCGCATGGTGACGCGCAGTGTCGACGCCTTCGTCAGCCAGGATGAAGATCTGGCCCTTCGCATTATCGCCAGCGATGACGAAGCGGACGAATATTTTGACAAGATCAAGAATCACCTGATTGAACTGGTGAAAGAAAAAGATCCGGACGGCGAGTATGTACTCGACCTGCTGATGATCGCCAAGTATCTGGAACGGATCGGCGACCACGCGGTCAACATCGCCGAATGGGTGATCTTTTCCATCACCGGACAGCACAACAACGAGGAAGAATAATATGATCTATTGTGTAGAGGACGACAGCAGCATTCGTGAACTGATGGTCTATACGCTGAACTCGACGGGGTTTCAGGCGGTCGGCCTGGAAGACGCGGCGTCTTTCTGGAAGGCGCTCGACGAGAATGTGCCGGAGCTGATTCTCCTGGATATCATGCTGCCGGATGAAGACGGCATCAGCATCCTGCGCAAGCTGCGCAGGCAGTACAACACGATGGAGATCCCGGTGATCATGGCCACTGCCAAGGGCGCCGAGTACGACAAAGTGCTGGGACTGGATCTGGGGGCCGACGATTATCTCGCCAAGCCGTTCGGCATGATGGAGATGGTGTCGCGCATCCGCGCCGTTCTGCGGCGTGTGAAAAAGCCGGACAACGACGTCCTCAGCGTCGGCAGCATCTCGCTCAACAAGCGCGAGCATTCCGTGCACGTCGACGGCGAACCGGTCGAGCTGACCCGCAAGGAGTACGAGCTGCTGAATCTGTTCCTGGAGCATGTCGGACAGGTCTTCACCCGCGACGCCATCCTGCTCTCCGTGTGGGACGAGGAATTTGTCGGCGAATCGCGCACTGTCGATGTGCACGTCGCGACACTGCGCGCCAAGCTCGGTGATGCCGGCGACATGATCAAGACGGTTCGCGGCGTGGGATACAGAATGGAGGAAGCATGAAGATTTCACGCAAGATATTCGCTGCCATCCTGCTCACCGCGATCATCGTCTTTGCGGCTTCGGTGGCGCTGTTCATGGGCGCGCTCTATTCACACTTTACCGATGTACTGCAGGCGCAGCTGAAGAACCAGACCGTTCTGGCGGCGCAGGGCGTGGAGGATTCCGGCATCAAGTATCTGCGCGGCCTCAGGGACGCCACGTCCCGCTTCACCTGGATTGCAGCCGACGGCAAGGTGCTGTACGACAGCGAAACCGACGCGGCGAAGATGGCCAACCACAAGGATCGCGAGGAAGTGAAGGAAGCGATGTCCGACGGCTACGGGGAGAGCCGCCGGCATTCGGCGACCCTGATGGTCGAATCGCTGTACTCGGCCAAGCGGCTCGACGACGGCAGCGTCCTGCGTCTGGCGATCAACCAGCACAGCGCCCTGACGCTGCTGCTGAACATGATGGGGCCGATCATCCTCATCGTTGTCGTCGCTCTGGCCCTAGCGCTGGCCCTGGGCGTCCGCCTGTCGCGACGCATTGTGCGGCCGCTCAACGAGCTCGACCTCGAGCATCCGCTGGCCAACGAGGAATACGACGAGCTGGCACCGCTGTTCAAGCGCATCGATATGCAGCAGAAGGAACTGCGCAGTCAGCAGGAGGAACTGGATCGCTCGGAACAGATCCGGCGCGAATTCACCGCCAATGTATCGCATGAACTGAAGACGCCGATCCAGTCGATTTCCGGCTACGCGGAACTGCTGGCCAACGGCCTCGCCAAGGACGAGGACAAGCCGGAATTCTACCGCCGCATCTACAATGAATCGCGGCGCATGTCACACCTCGTCGAGGATATCATCGCACTGACGCACCTCGATGAAGGCGCGGCGGAGGTCGCCTGGAGCGAGACGGATGTGGAAGCCATGACGAAGGAGATCATCAATGAGCTGAGCACTTCCGCCCAGCAGGCCCGGGTACGCCTGCTCAGCTACACCGAACCGCTGCAGTTCTACACGGCGCCGAAGCTGCTGCGGCAGATCATCAGCAATCTCTGTGACAACGCCATCAAGTACAACCGCCCCGGCGGCATGGTCGAGGTGAGCGTCAAGCGCACCGAAGGCGGCATCAGCCTGCGCGTGCACGATACCGGCATCGGCATCTCCGAAGAGGATCAGAAACGCATCTTCGAACGCTTTTACCGCGTCGACAAGAGCCGTTCGCCGCAGGCGGAAGGAACCGGTCTGGGGCTGTCGATCGTCAAGCACGCGGCGATCGTGCTGCACGCGAAAATCGATCTGCACAGTCAGCCGGATATCGGGACCGATGTGACGGTGCTGATTCCGGACGGCCGGCATCTGAATGCGGACGGCGAGCGCGGCGAAGCGGAGAATCCGCCGCATGAACAGTAGCGTCGCGGCTGTGCGCGGGCAGTCCGCGGGGGTAAGCGGCGCAGTGATGACAGCCGGTAAGCGGCACGATTGCGGCACGGCACGATAAGCGGCACGGCATGATTGCGGCACGGCACGATAAGCGGCACGGCACGACTGCGGCACGATGATGATACCGGTTGCGCCGTACGGCGGGTTGTGCTAGAATAACAGGCAGATGAATAGTGTCCATCGGAGGATCCGCGGTCGCAACCGCGGGATCGGAGAAGATGTCGAGTGCGCTCGGTTATGCGGATAACCGGGCGCTTTTTTACTATGAAGACGGTCTCGTGCCGTGGCGGCGGCACGAGAATGGCAGCGGAAAACCCGGGAGGGCGAGCATATGGGCAGAGAAAAAGAACGGAACGATCAGCGGCAGCCGGAGCAGGAGAACAATACGGCGGCAGAGGCTGCCGCGGCCGACGCGGATGCGGGTGACGCGGGCCGGAGGGATGGTGCCCCCGCGGCGGACGCGGCGAGTGAGATCGGTGCGGCAGAAGCGCAAGGCGAGACCCGGATGACCGAAACACCGGGTGGAACCGGTACGACGGAAACACAGGGGAAAGCCGCTGCGGCCGCTGCCGGACACGGCGGCGATGTACTGCTGCGTCAGAAGCACATGAGCATGTCGGCCTTTATCGTCGTGCTGATGATCATCACCACGCTGCAGTGGATGACGCTGGATATGTATCTGCCGGCGCTGCCGGTACTGAAGAGCGCCTTTCATCTGTCCGAAGCAGTCCTCAACATCAGCCTTAATACCGGCATTGTCTGCTGCGCGATCGGTACGCTGATCAGCGGGACGCTTTCCGACCGCTACGGGCGCCGCGGCCTGCTGCTGATCGGTCTGCTGTCCGCCGGCGCGGCCAGTTTTCTGGCCGGGCTTTCGCAGGGCATCGTCCAGCTCTCGATCATGCGCGGTATTGCCGGACTGGGCTGCGGGTTTGCGCTGACGATCACCACGGCCATGATCAAGGACAGCTTCTGCGGCCGGCGCTTTCAGACCATCATGACGGCCATGCAGTCGGTGGCGGTCATCGGGCCGATTGTCGCCCCGTCGCTGGGTTCACTGCTGATCAACTTCAGTTCCTGGCGGCTGATCTTCTTCTTCCTCAGCGCCACGACGATTGCCTCGGCGGTGCCGATTTTCTTCAGCACCGAAACCTGGCCGCCGGAAAAACGGATCATCGGCAGTCTCCTGGAAATGCTGCGGGAAACCGCGGCGCTGGCCCGCGACCGGGCGTTTGCCTTTTTCCTGGCGATCATGGCTTTGCTGACCATTCCCGTCTGGGCCTATATTTCCGTCAGTTCCTATGTCTATATCGATCACTTTCACCTCAGCAATCTGCACTACGGAGCGTTTTACGCCGTGGGCTCGATCATGTCGCTGATCGCGCCGTTCCTCTATCTGTGGCTGACCAAGGCTGCCAGCGTCGGACGGGTGGTCACCATCGCGATCCTCGTCTGCCTGGCCGGCGGGGTGTCGTTTCTGACGGCGGCCGTCCTCTCGCCGTTCAGTTTCCTCGCCGGTGTGCTGCCGGTGATGATCGCCGAAGGCATCATCCGGCCGCTGGGCATGATCGTGCTGCTGGAAATTTACAGTCAGGAGGTCGGCACCGCCAGTGCGCTGATGCAGTTCGTGCTCAATCTGGTCGGCTGCGTCGGCACTTCGCTGGCAACGATTCCCTGGCATTCGACAATCCACGGCATCGGCTTCATCACCTGCGGCTGCGTGCTGCTGGCTGCCGTGTTCTGGGCGCTGATTGTCCGCCGGCGACTGCTGCCGGGTCTCTTCCGCCGTGCCTGATCTTCCTGCATTCCTGCAGGGGCCGCTCCGCTCGAGCGATCGAAAGCCGGCCCGCCCTCGTTTCACTGCGGGCGGGTGATCTTTGCGCGGTTCCGGTTTCGGCACGACCCGGCCGGGTGATTTTGCATCGGCACAATATTGCCGTCAATTCGCGCCGATTTTGCTCTTTTCCGCAGGATTCGTCCCAATACCAGTTCTATTATTGCAAAATAACTGAAAATTATGTAAAATAATTATTAAGATTTGATTCGATCATGACGGCGCCCAGACAGACTTCTGTTCCGTCATGACGGCGCCATACGGAGATTCTTGCAATTTTCAGTTTTCTATTTTTCTTATGGCATGGGAGGAATACTATGAAAAAGTGGAGCAAACGTTTAGCCGTTCTGCTGGCACTGATGATGATCGTCTGGACCCTTGCGGCCTGCGGCAGCAGTGACAGCGGCGACAAGAGCGGCGAGAAGAGCGGCTATCAGGCCAGCAAGGTGAATTCCGATCTCTCGGCGGCCGAGGATGTACAGGACTTTGTCGACAAAGTGGACACCGACTACGCCTATGACCTCACCAAACATCTGGCTTACAGCAAAGATCTCATGGACAACGATCTCGGCTGGCGTTCGGCCGGTTCCGACGCCGAGCACAAGACCGCGGAATACCTGAGAAAAGAGATGAATAAAATCGGTCTCACCGATGTCGAAAAGGTTCCCGTCCCATGTGACAAGTTCCAGTTCAACGATTCCGAACTGAAGCTGTCCGGCACCGAGATCGATCTGGAGCCGGCTTCCTATCAGTGCAACGGCACCGGCGTCGAAGGACTGGATGCGGAGATCGTCGATGTCAATCACGGCCTGGAAGCGGATTACGAAGGCAAGAATGTGAAGGGCAAAATTGTCCTCGCGGGCATCGATCAAAAGGATGAAAGCTGGATCGACGGCTATATCCGCGAAGCCGACGAACACGGCGCCGCGGCGCTCGTCACCTACGGCCGTTCCGGCTACGGACAGGCCAACGACGAAACGGTCAACGTGCAGGATATCTGCTGCCCCGATCTGATTCCGACCTGCGCGGTCAGCAAGAAACAGGGCGAACAGCTCAAATCGGCAATCAAGGAAGGCCACAATAAGGCTTCCCTGATGCTCGATGCCGAGATGGTCGACGACGGCGGCACAACCTACAATGTGGTCGGCAAGATCAAGGGCGTGAATCACAACCAGCGCATTCTCGTTTCCGGTCACTATGATAAATACTGGTATGGCTTCCAGGATGACTGCGCCGCGATCGGCCTGGTCTTCACCGTTGCCAAATCGATGATCGAATCCGGCTACAAGCCGCAGAACGATATCGTCTTCGTCGCCCACGGCGCCGAGGAGTGGGGCACCACCGACTCGCAGTTCGACTGGACGACCGGTGCCTGGGGCATGATCGAAAAGCAGAAAGACTGGCAGGGTTCGACACTGGCGATGCTGAACTGCGAACTGCCGGCGTTCCGACTGAAGAACAACGAGGTCGCCATCGGCTCGGTGCCGGAATTCCGCACCCTGGCCAAGAACCTTGTCGACAAGAGCGGCCTGGCGGTGACGTCCGGCGATGTCAGCCTCAGCCGTTCGCCGATCGATTCGACCACCATGGAGGACGGCGTGTCCTACCGCTGGCACGGTGTGCCGTACTTCATCAACAGCTTTGAAGACGACAGCTTTATCTACAGCAATTACCATACCCGGGCCGACAACAAGAGCACCTGGAATCTCGACACGATGCGCACCAACATCAACTGGTACGGCGCGATGGCGATGTACGTCGACAGCCGTCCGGCCCTGGAGCTCGATCTGACGCAGACCGCCGCCGACCTGGAGAAGAATTTCGACTCCGATCTGGCCAAGGAAGCCGACGTCAAGGTCAGCAGCTACGAGGCGGCGCTCGATAACCTGAAGGAAGCGGGCGAGCAGCGGAACGACCGCATCGCGGAGATCAACGACGCTTATGAGAAGGCGGCGAAATCCAACGACACCGAGAAGATGAACCAGCTGCGCAGGCAGGGGCAGAAGCTCAACCGCAGCACCCTGGCGGCTTTCCGCACCGTGCAGGATGACTTCCTCAAGGACAACGACTTTGAAATCTACTACGGCCACAAGGGTGTCTACGACAACATCAAGCACCTCGACGGCGCCATCAAGGGTCTGCAGAACAAGGAACTGTGGGCCGACGATGAAGAATCCGGCGCCCTCGACAACATCTGGCAGCTGAACGCCAATCACGAATACAATTACTGCATCTTCAGCACCAAAGTGGCGCGGGATGTCGCCAATATGTATTCGCCGAAGGGCCAGCAGCGCAATGTCGAATGCTGGGGCTACCAGAAAGCGATTCCGGTCGTTGACGTCGGCGACACGACGTATGCGCTCAATGCCGCCAGCGGCGAGGAGAATCCGAATGTCGACTGGGATGAGGCCATCAAGGTCTACCAGAAAGCACGCCGGCAGTGCCTGCAGACGGCAAAATCCTACTGCAATCAGGAGATCAGCGACATCAATGCGCTGGCTGATGCGCTGAAATAGGAAAAGCGATGGTTCTGCAGCGGCGGCAGGGCTGACAAGCAGTATTCCTGCGGCAGCGGCGAGACGGACAAACAGTGGCCCTGCGGCAGCGGCGAGACGGACAAACATGGTCCTGCGGCAGCGACGAGACGGACAAACATGGCCCTGCAGCAGCGGCGAGGCAGAAGGTGCAGCCGCTGCGCGGGAATGAGACCGGCAAAGCCGCGGCGCGCAGAAACCGACAGACAGAACGAAAAGCAGGGTGCGCAAGCACTCTGCTTTTTTGCGGTCGGCAGTCGGTGGCGGCGGTGCGGCAAAGAAACGGCCCGGCGGCGCGGCAAAGAAACGGCCCGGCGGTGCGGCAAAGAAACGGCCCGGCGGCGCGGCAGCGGACGATGCCGGGATGAAAGTGCACAAATAATCATAAAATGCAGAAAAATTAGAAAAATGTATGGAGCGCGGCGTAAATTTATGGCATACTGTAGGTGTAAATCATTCTCTTTACGGATTCATCAAGATTTGAGGTGAAATAATGAAAAAGATCTTAGTCCTCGGCACCGGTGCACAGGGCAGTGCTGCCGCACGCCGACTGAACCAGGAAGAATCAGTCGCAGAGATCGTGTGTGCCGATTATGACATGCGCGCGGTCAGCACGCTGGTCGACGAGCTCGACAAGGCGCGCGGCGTCCGGGTGGATGCCCATGACAGAGACAGCATTATCGCTGCCGCCGACGGGGTAGATCTCATTCTCAACGCCCTGCCGCTGGAATGCACGGAAAACGTCCTCGAAGCGGCGCTGTCGGTCAAGGCCAACTATCAGGATTACGCCGGGTCCACCGAGCTGTATGATGTCTGGCGCAGCAGCGAACAGGCCAAAAACGCGACGACTCCGGATCTGAAAGATCCGGTCACGCTGCGCTGGTATGACAGCCTGCGGGCGATGTATGAAGTGTATTCGCCCCGCTTTCGTGATATCGGCCGTCTGGCGATCTTCGGCACCGGTTCCGCACCGGGCCTGATCTGCGCGGCTACTCGCGACGCGATGCGCTATCTCGACAGCTGCGAGACCATCTACAATATCATCTGGGAGGGTGTCATCGCCAAGCGGTTCCTGCCGTTCTGGTGGTCACCGATCACGGCGCTCAACGACATGAGCGATATTGCGCTGGCTTACGAAGACGGCAGACTCGTCAACACGCCGCCGTACGGCCGTCCGATCAAGCGGCAGTACGAGTACATGGACGAGGAAATCACGTTCCGGGAGCACTGCCACGACGAACCGCTGCAGTACAGCTTCCATCCCGATGAGTTCTTCAAGGGCTGCCGCAACGCTTACTTCAAGTATGCCGGCGCCGGTATGGATTTCTGCGCACCGCTCTATCAGGCCGGGCTGCTGAGCCATGAGGAGGAGGAATTCCAGGGGCACAAGATCGTACCCTTCGAGTACATTCTCAGCCATGTGCCGCCGGCACCGAAATACAAAGAAGAGATTCAGGAGATCCTCGATGAAGGGCTGGTCTCCGATTCGGGCTGCATGGTCATCGAAGCTTACGGCAAGAAGGACGGCAGGGACGTTCTCGTTGAAACGCATGTGATGGCCCCGGGTCTGGCGGAATCGTTTGCCAGGGCCGGCATCACTGCGGAGATGTATCTGACCGGGCAGGGCGGCTACCTCTTCTCCAAGCTGTTCCTCAACGATCTCTATGATCAGACCGGCATGATCTCTTCGGATATGCTGACGATGGATCAGGTCGACGCCTACTTCAAGTATGCGGCCGAACTCGACATCACGCTCGATACGCATATCAAGGAGCTGTGAGGCAGGGAGTCTGCACGCTGTGAGACAGGAAGCCGCGGACTGCAAACAGAAAGCTGCGGAACCGTGAGGCAGGAAGCTGCGCAACCGTGAGGCAGAAAGCTGCAGATTGTGAAACAGGAAGCTGCGGTGCATACGGCGCTGCAGTGCATACGGAATAACAAGGCAGGGTGCTTATGCGGGCACCCTGTTTTTCCGGCCGCCGACCAGTGCCCGCATCGTTCGGGCCGGCGGCAGACGGCGGGGCGGCATTGCCTGCGGGCAGAGGCGGTACCTTCGTTGTGGCTGCCGGGAAACTGTGCTATGATATTTCTGTACGAAGGCCGGAGCCGGCAGGCGCGGCGGGAAGGAAAGCGAGCATGACTGAAGAAAAGAAATACTGCCCCAAATGCGGAGCAGAGCTGAAGGGGGACGCGAAGATCTGCCTGATCTGCGGCACGCCGATCGAGGATCCGGAGCAGACGCGGAAGGCAGCCGGCAGTGATGACGGCTCCGCCGGGGGGCACTGGAACGACAGGTGGCAGAATACGCAGCCGTACCGGGATGGATGGAATGCGTCGCCCGGCGGGCAGAACGGGAGCCGGGACGGCTCACCCGGCGGGCAAAACGGAAATTGGAACGGTTCGCCCGGCAGCCAGGGCGGCAGCTGGAATAGCGGCGGCGGGCAGGGCGGCTGGAATGCGTCGCCCGGCGGACAGAGCAGCGGCTGGAATAACGGCGGCGGGCAGGGCGGTATGTATGGCGGCGGCTGGCAGGAAGGCCTGAACCGCTGGCAGGAGCCGCCGGGCGCCGGCAAGGCCAACAACAGTCTGATTTTCGGTATCCTCGCCTGCGTCTGTGTACTCTTCTCGTTCACTGTTGTGGGCGGCATCGCCGGTATCGTCCTCGGGATCCTCGGTATTCATCAGGCTTCCGCGGCCAAAAGAATGGGCAATGTCAGCGGCACGCGCACGGCGGGGCTGGTGACCGGCATTATCGGTCTGACGCTCAATATTATTTGCCTGGTGGTCATTGCAATGGTGATATTAAATGTATTCGGATACTCGCTGCCGAACCTCGATTTCTTCCATCATTCACATATGCTGCCGCTGTAGGCGAATATACTGCGGCTCCGGGGCGGCGCAGGCGGTGCAGGGCGACGTGGACAGTGTGAAGCAGCTGCCGGAGGAACGGCCAGAGGGACTGGGTCAGTGTCCCGTTGTCGACGTGTCAGTGTCCCGTTGTTGACGTGTCATGAGCTGGACAAAGCAGAGTGATCATGGTAATGTGAAATTGAGTGAGTGCGATGTGAAAAGTACGGAAAGCAGGATTGGCAGTACCGACATTCCGGTCGGCGGCTTCCCGCTGTCACAGCAGCCGTGATGGGAGTTTCTGATTTCTTTTTTTTCACAGGAGTTCGCGTGCGGTGTTCTGTTTGCTGCTCTGCAGAAAACAGTGCGCAGTATCTTGTTGAAAGGTTGAGGTGAGTTATGTTTTGCATCAAATGCGGAGCGCAGATTCCGGACGACAGCAGCTTCTGTCCGCAGTGCGGCGCGCCGGTCAGCGCGGAGAACGAGGCGGTGGAGAGTGCCGCTGCGGTAGAAAAACACAATGCGGCAGAGAAGCACGCGGCGGCGGAAAATGCTGCTGCGGCAGAAGAGTACGGAGCGGCAAGGGAGCCGGACAGCGATCAAGACCGGCAGCCGGGTGTCAACGAAGCGCGCACAGCGCATTTCGATAAAGCCAAGGCATCGAACCTCGACGAGACGCAGGCGCTCGACTTGGAGGAGCTGGTGAACGAAGAGATCACGGGGCCTTCGGGCACCGGACGCAAGGCAAACGGCGATGAGACCGAAACCATTTCGACAGCAGAAATCCGCAGACAGATCAACGATGCGCAGGAAAGCGGCGCAGCCGCCGGCGAAGCGTACGCGGCGCACAGAGGTGCTGCCGGAAGCGGAAACACTGCCGGGTACGGTGCGCAGAACAATTATGGGTACCGGACATCGAATGGTTATGGCACCGGCGGAAGAAATAGCTCCGATAGCATTTATCAGAACGGCGGCTGGCAAACCGGCCCCGGGTATGATCCGTACGGCGGCGCAGGCGGGTATGGCGGCGGGGACGGCTGCGGCGGCACGCCGCCCTATGGCTATAACGGCGGTGCGGCGGCAGCGCGTCCGCCCTTCTGGCGCAGCACGGCGGGCCGGGTGGTTCTGGCTTTGATCATCGCGGCCGTGGCTGCCGCGGCAGGCTTTTTTGTCTGGTCGTATTTTTACTCTAACGAGGTCGATATGTTTGACGGCATTGATATCACTTACGACGGTGCCGACGGCAACGGAACGATTCAGATTTCCGCCTATAAATACGACGGACACAATCGCAGGATCAGGGACTTCACCAACGACACCGACAACTTTTACTTCACGGCAGACAAGGAAAACGGCTTGTCCAACGATGAAAAGGTGACGGTGACGCTGCACTACAAAAAGACACAGGCGAAGAAGTACGGTCTGACGATAACCCCGACCAGCAAGACGTACAGAGTTTCGGGGCTCTCCAAAGCGTCTTCGTCGAGTCAGAACGCCGGCAGCAATGCTTCCGGCAGCAGCGGCAATACCGGAAACAGAAGCGAAGCCGGTCATACCGCGAGCCACAGCGGTGAATCGTATTCCGACTACTATCTCTATGAGACCGGGTATTCCTATCGCGACTGCCCTTACGACGAATACCTGTGGCCGACGTCCGCAGAATATATCAACGATGAGGATCTGGAAGGCTTCAGCAGCGAGGACGCGCAGGCGATTGTCAATGAGATCTTCGCCAATAACGGCTATATTTTCCAGAAGAAATACTGGTATGATTATTTCTACGTTGATCGCAGCGAAATGTATGGCACCGATCCCTTTATCAGCAGTCAGGACAAGGTACGGGAAAACCTCACCGAGATCGAGGAAACGAACCTTGAGACGCTGCTGGATTATCTGAACTAGGGAACGGCGCAGATGAACCGGAGAACAGGACTAACGATATAATCAATGAGAGAACGGCACAGGCGGCGTGGTTCGGAGAGAAAGGATCGGTCGTTCGGGTGTACGGAAAACAAAGAGGGGCATTTATGTATTGCAGGAAATGCGGGAAAGAAAATCAGCCGGATGCCGTATTCTGCCGCTACTGCGGCACCAGACTGGAGCCGGATACTGAAGAAAACGACTCGGTAAACGGTGAACTGAAGGCATCCGAAGAGCAAAGCGCACAGGAAGGGCAGAACTCGAAAGAAGAGCAAAACTCAAAAGAAGAACAAGGTACACAGGAAGGACAGCGCCGGAAAGAAAATTCAGACGCCAGCGATGAGGACAAGAAGGCGTCTCTTTGTCCCGTCTGCGGGGCGCAGAATCCGCCCGGAGCAGCATTCTGCAACACCTGCGGTGCGCCGCTTAAAGGCGGGGCGGCTGCCGGAAACAGAAGGAATCGGCGCGGCAGGAGTGCCGCATCCGGCTTTGATCCGGCCGCCGTCGGCAGAAGAATTCATCTGGCGTTTCTTCATCCTCTTCGGGCGATCGAACAGACCGGCGACGATCGGCTTTCGGTGCTGACGGGCGGCATTGTGCTGGCGGCCCAGATGCTTCTCACCGCCCTGATCGCGCTGGCGGCTTATGCGATCAGCTATCACCATCTGATGGGTACCCTGTCCGACAGCGCCGACTCTCTGATACCTGGAATGGGCTCGATGCTGGGCGGTGTGATGCCCGACGGTCTGCCCGGCGGCGGAAAGCTGTTCGGTACATCGCTGGCAATCGCCTGTCTGGCTATTGCTGTTACGGTGCTGCTGGTGTACGCGCTGGGAAAATGGAGTGGAAGCAGCATATCGATGCGGTGCTGGATCGGCGCGATGACACCGGCGGCGGTTTACGGCACTCTCGGCACGATCCTTTCGCTGCTGCTCTGCTGCACGAAAATCGGCATCGGTCTGACTGCCTTTGTGATCTCCATCATGCTGACCATGCTGCTGCTGTGGAAGACTTATGAACGGCATATTGGACTGGAGCCGGGGAAGGCGCTGCGCTCCTTTGCGATCGGCTGGTCGCTGAGTCTGATCGCGTGCTTTGTCATTTTCTATCTTCTCGCTGCGGCTTTCGCCGGAGATGCTTTCGGTGCGGGGTCGCTGATCGTCCTGTAGGAAAGCCGGCGGCCGGAACAACAGTGAAACAAAGCTGCTCGATTCACGGGCATCGTTCTGTTTTTCGGCGGTGAATACCACCGGTGCCGGGTTTCAAGCACCGTAAGACGGAAGAAAACACCGTGAGTCAAAGCGGAAGAAAGAGACTTGAATCCTGCTTGTTACGGTGTTCTATGCAGCAATTATTATGAAGATCGGCCGCGAACCGATCTTTTGTCTTACAAAGGCATGAGCGGATGGAGCCTGTCACGGATAAACCCTGAAAATTCGTGCGCCACAGAAAACAGCTGAAGCGGAAAGCGATCAGCAGCGATAAAAACGTAAACGCAAAAGACGCAAAAAACGGCAAAAACGACAAGCGCAAAGACGAGGATAAAGAGAAAGAAAAAAGCCGAAAATTCCCACTACTTTATGGACAAACAGGTGTGGCTGTGATAAATTAAAACTGAGAAGTGTAATGTGAATAATAAGTGCAATGGGTGTGTAAAGGTCGAAGTATCGACTATCGTCACGAAATAAGTCTGAGGACTATCCCGCATTGTCTGATTTTTCGTTACACTGGGATTCACCGGCTGATATCCCGGGTTTTTGTATTTATATCCACGCGCCGGGATGCGGTGCGAAGAGAAAGAAAGGTATTATCTATATGAATGTTTATCATGTGGAGCGGGAATACCCGACAACATTTTTCTATTATCCGCAAGGCTGTGCTTTCGGTGCAGTCTGCCGATACGTAAGGTGATGCGACGCAGGTTATTCAGAGCGGCACTGTGGTGGAAGAAACCTCCGCGACGGAAGTACCCCGATGAAAATACGGAACAGATGAAAAGCTTGCCTGCAGCTGCCGCGCCAGCGTTACTGCGGGTTTCCGACGCAATCGGAAGGCGGGAGGATGTGCCATGAACTATTCACAGCTCAATCAGCGGATTCGACTGGTCCAGGCCGGTGATCGTGAAGCTTTCGCTTCTCTGGTTCGCGAAGGCTGCGGCAGTCTGTATCTTTACGCTATTGTGATCAGAGAGCATAAAAAGGAAGCGCTGCAGCTGGTGAGCGCGACCTATATCCGTGCCTGGAATGGCATTGCTTCGCTGCGGGTACCAGATGAGTTTGACCTCTGGCTGAAGGGCATTCTCTGGCATGAGGCGGCTGTCAGCACGACGGAAACGACGGAGGACCTCCGGCGCCGCGTGCAGGCGAAACTGGACATCCTCATGCATCAGGCATTTCTGCAGACGGAGAACTACTGGTATCTGCCGGTTGCCGATCGCCGCAGACTGGTGGAGGATGTGATGGCCAGGGTGAAGGCGGCTCCGGCACGGTGATTCTCCTGCTGCCCGACGGCCGTATCGAACTGTCCAACGAAGCATTTGCACTCCTTGTATATTGAACTCATAGGGAAGTTCGAGGAATAAGGATAAGGAGGAAGGGATGATGATCAGAAAGAAGGAAAACAGAAATGAAAGCAGGATCGGCGGCCGCCGAAACAGGGTCACCGCCGTCATGCTCTCCGCCATGCTTGTCGCCGGTACCTGGCTGCCGGTTTCGGCACTGGCGGGAAGCGGCGACTTTGACGGGAGCGGCTCCGGCATCGGGCACACTGCCGCCCCTGCCGGGAGCAGGGCGGCGGTTCGAGACGGTGCCGCTTCCGCCGGCAGCGGGTCAGCATCCCATGCACAGGTGCTGCAGACTCCCGACGACGAACTGAGCGCGGCGATGGAAAACGCTGACGCTGCGGCAGCCGCACTGGAAGAGGCACGGCAGCAGCAGACAGCAGCGCAGGAGGAGGTCGAGTCGGCCCGTGCCTCGCTGCAGCAGGCGAAGGAGGAGTACGAGAAGGCTGCGCAGGAACTGCGCGAAGCCGAAACCGCGCAGAGCGGAACGGCACAGGAACTGCAGGCGGCTCAAGAAGAAAAGGAACAGGCATCGCAGCAGCTGCAGAAAGACAAGAATCGGGCAGAGAATGCGAAGACTGCGGCGCAGCAGGCGGCGGCAAAGGTGGAAAAGGCGAAGAAAACCGTCGCCGCCAAACGGGAGGCCTGGCAGGAAAGCAGGAAAGCGCTGCAGAGTGCAAAGGACGATTGGGAGCAAGCGAAAGCAGCGCTGCAGACGGCCGAGCAGAAGGCATCTGCAGCGAATGAAAAACTGCAGGAGGCAGAGGACAAGACAACAGAAGCCGAACAGGATAAACAGAATAAAAAAACCGCCTTGGACAAGGCCGACCAGGAGAGCAGCGATGCCGCGTCCCAATATGAAGAAGCAGACCAGTCGTATCAGACGGCCGTCCAGAAAGTCAGCGGGCTGCAGAGCAGCTATAACTCGGCCAAAAAGAAATATGACCGCGGCAGCATCGGCTTCTTTGAATCGGTCGGCGCCTCGGCGGCTAAAAAGGTTCTCAGCAGCTGCAAATACAAATCCTATATCAAAACCCGCGACAAGGGCAGCAGTGAAAAGGAATATTCCGTTGACGCCACTTCGCTGTCGAACATGAAGGCGACGCTGCAATGGCTGAAATATTACAACAAGCTGCGCAGCAGACTCGGTCTGAAGAGCGTCAAGGTGACGGATCGGATGATGGCCCGCGCCCAGGCCAACGCTGACTATTCCGATGTCAATATCAGGCATTCCGAACAGTTCAACGTCGGCGAGAACCTGGCCTGGAACGGGGGCAGCAACCCCTACGAGCAGTGGTACGATGAGGAGAAGGCTGAATTTGAAAAACTGGTGGCAAAAAAGTATCCGAGTCTGGTGGGCACAGATCCCTGGAAAGCTTACCAGAAACACAAGGATCTGTGGACCAGCGATACGGGTCATTATCTCAATGATATCAACCCGTCTTACACCGTGACCGGATTCGCGGTCTGTACGCGCCGCAGCAATAACGACTGGGTGACGTACAGTCAGGTCTTCCTCTACGCCGCCGACAGCGGTGACAAGACGTATACCGTCTCTGCTTATGGAAAGAGGCTGAACCAATACACCGGCGGTCTGGAAAGCACCATCAAGCAGTACAAGGCGGCGGTCAAGACGCGCGATGCGGCCGCAGCGGCCAGGCAGAATGCCGCACAGGAGAAAGCCGACAAGACCGCGGCGCTGACGCAGGCAAAGCAGGACTATCAGGAGGCCCTGAGCAGATACGAAAGCTGCCAGACGGCGCAGGAAGAAGCAGAAGCGGCGCAGCAGGAAGCGCAGGAGCAGCTCACTGCGGCGCAGGAGACGGTTGACGCAGCGCAGGATGCCTGTGACCTTGCGGAAGGCAGCGAAGCAGCCTGCCGAGAGGAATCGGAACAGGCAGAAACGGAGCTGACACAGGCACAGGACGCGCAGAAGAAAGCAAATGAAGAACAGAGTGCTGCCGAGAAATCGCTGCAGCAGGCGCAGGAGGACTACGAACGCGCCCGGACCGCCTATGCGGGGGCCGCAGCGAAGGACACGCAGGCCAGAGCACTGACGGAGCAAAAACGCGAGGCTGCCGAGACGGCCGCAGCACAGCAGAAAGAGGCGGAAACACAGGCGGCGGAAGCCGAAGAAACACTACGGCAGGCCGAAGAAACAGTGCAAAAAGCGGAGGAAAAGAACGAACAGGCGCAGACCCTGCTCTATGCACTGCGCATTGATATCGCCGCTGCTTCCGTCGGCGGTATGAAATCCTCTGCCGTTTACCGCGGCAAGGCAATCAAGCCCGCTCCGCGAGTTATAATGAACGGCACGGAGCTGCAGGACGGCGTCGATTACCGCGTCAGTTATCAGCGCAACCGCAGCATCGGCACCGCCAGGATCACGATCACCGGCATCGGTCGTTTTAAGGGGAGCGTGACGCGGACCTTCCGCATCGTGCCGCGGGGTACGACCGTGAAGAAGGTGAAGACCGGAAAGAAGAAGCTGACGGTGACCTGGAAGAAGCGCCGGCAGCGGATCAGCGGTTATCAGATCCAATACAGCCGCAGCAGGAATTTCCGCAGAGCGCGGATGAAAAATGCGCGCGGCAGCAGGAAGACCCGTGTCGTGCTGAAGAAGTTAAAGTTAGGGAAGACGTATTATGTGCGCATCCGCATCTATAAGAAGGTCAACGGCGATGTCTATCGCAGTGCCTGGTCGAAAGCGGTGAAAAAGAAAGTGAAATGATGCCGCGCACTCAGTCCCGGACAGAAACACGGATCCAATCTCTTTTCAATAAAATACCGTCGGCTGCAAGCCGGCGGTATTTCGTAATGGTTTTGGTTCTTTAAGTTTTGGTTCCTTCAGTTCTTAAGTTTTGGTTCCGGGAAATTTTGGCTCTGCCGCTTTCGCAGCGGTGCATTAACCGAAGTATCTCTTCAGCAGACCGGCGAAGGCCTTGCCGTGGCGGGCTTCGTCTCTGGCCATTTCGTGAACGGTGTCATGAATGGCATCGAGCCCCTGCTCCTTGGCTTTCTTGGCCAGAGCGGTCTTGCCGGCGGTGGCGCCGTTTTCGGCGTCGACTCGCATCTGCAGGTTCTGCTTTGTCGAGTCGGTGATGACTTCGCCCAGCAGCTCCGCGAACTTGGCCGCGTGTTCCGCTTCCTCGTGGGCGGCTTTCTCATAATAGAGGCCGATCTCCGGATAGCCTTCACGGTGGGCAACGCGCGCCATGGCCAGGTACATCCCGACTTCGGAGCACTCACCGGTGAAGTTCTCGCGCAGACCCTGGAGGATTTCCTCGTCTACGCCCCTGGCGACACCGACGGTGTGCTCGGCAGCCCACTCCATTTCGCCTTCTTCAACTTTCTGGAATTTCTCAGCAGGCGCGCCGCACTGAGGACATTTTGCCGGCGGCTTGTCGCCTTCATAGGTATACCCGCATACTGTACAAGTCCATTTCATGGTAGTTACCTCCTTGTTATGCCCGACCGGCAGATTGGCGCCGGCCTGCACTGTTTTTCAACTATGTCGAATGAATTTCTGTACTGTATTGTACTTCGCTGTACTAGGAATATACCACAGTTCCCGCGGTTAAAACATATTTTTGTTTACTCTATGTGAGACAAAGGGTATAATGATGTTAAATCGCCGTGCGGAGGCTCTGCGTCGAAAAGCGGAAAGCCGGCCGGCACGGCCGGAGATTTTTTATTCAGTTTGATGACAAGAAGAAGGAGATAGAAACATGGAAATGGAACAGAAAATCAAAGAAGGCCTCGATCAGATCAGACCTTTTCTGCAGCGTGACGGCGGCGATATCGAATTCGTCGAATATACCGACGACAACGTTGTCAAGGTGCGGCTCCAGGGTCACTGCGCCGGCTGCCCCGGCGCGCTGATGACCATCAAGGGTGTGGTCGAACAGGTACTGAAGGAGAGCTACCCCGAGATCAAGAGCGTGGAAACGGTCTAGGGGAAAACGACGAGGGCGCCGGCCGGTCCGGCGCCCGACTTTCGAGGAAGCTGTGCTGCCGACCGTCTGCGGATGGTCGGCAGTTTGGACGCGGGCAGAAAGGAACCGGGAATGGGATTACCGCTTCGGCTGGAGCAGAAACTGGAGGAAAACTTTGACGAGCAGCTGCGCACGCTGCGGGAATTGGTCGCCATCGAGAGCGTGGCCGCGGATCCGCAGAGCGAGGCGGCTTCGCCGCAGGCACCGTTCGGCGAGGGCGTGGAGCGTGCCTATCAATATGTGCTCGAGCGCGGCCGGACGTTCGGACTGGAAGCGTTCGACGCCGATCACTACGGCGGCCACCTGCAGCTTTCCGCCGGCGGCAGTGACGGCATGGAAAGCGGCGGCTCCGAAAGCGGTGCGGAAGGCGGCTCCGGCACTGCGGGGGAGGCCGACGTCACCCATGCGGAAGGCGGCTCCGCCGCTCGCTGCGATGCCGGTGAAGCCGACGCACCGCAGACGCTGGGCATCGTCGTCCATCTCGACACCGTGCCGGTCGGCAGCGGCTGGCAGCATGAACCGCTCGCCGGCGAGGAAGAGGACGGCCGTCTCTACGGCCGCGGCACCGCCGACGACAAGGGCCCGGCGGTCGCGGCGCTGTTCGCCATGAAAGCGATCCGCGACTGCGGCATCGTGCCGCGCCATAACATCCGCCTGATCCTCGGCCTCGACGAGGAGACCGACTGGGTCGGCATGGGCAGATACCGCGAAGCGGCCCCGGCGCCCGATTTCGGCTTCACGCCGGATGCCGACTTTCCGGTCATCCAGGGCGAGAAGGGCATCCTCGTCTTTGACATCGCCCGCAAGTTCGACCGCAGCGAGCGCGAGGGCCTGCAGCTGCGCAGCATCCGCGGCGGCTCGGCGCCGAACATGGTCGCCGATTACGCCCGCGCCGTGGTCTATGCCAAGAAGGGCCATGAGATCTACGAGGAAATCCGCAGTGCGGCGGCGCTGCAGAAGGAGCAGGGCTGGCTCGACATCGAGACGAAAGCCGCCGGGCGCAGTCTGGAAATCGTCGTGCGCGGCGTCTCCGCCCACGGCGCGCATCCGGAGCTCGGCGTCAACGCCATCACCGGGCTGCTGCGCTTTCTCGGCAGACTGCCGTTCGCCGGCGACGATGTCTGCGATTTTCTTCACTTTTACAACCGCCATATCGGCGAGGAAACGGACGGCAGCTCGCTGGGCTGCGGCTTTTCCGATGCACGCTCCGGCGGCACGGTCGTCAACGTCGGCGGCATTGATCTCGATCCCGAGTCCGTGCGGCTGACGGTCAACGTGCGCTATCCGATCACCTGCACGGCCGAAGATGTCTATGCCGGCATGGCCGAAGTCTGCGACCGCTATAATCTGGGCATCATCAAGGGCAAGGATGAGGCGCCGATCTATCTGCCGGCCGAGGATCCGCTGCTGACGACGCTGATGGATGTCTACCGGGAACACACCGGCGACACCGCGAGCCGGCCGCAGATTATCGGCGGCGGCACCTACGCGCGCGCCTTTGAGCATGTCGTCGCCTTCGGCGCCCGTTTCCCCGGCGATGAGGACATGGCGCACCAGAAGGACGAATACATCGACCTGGAGAAATGGCGGCTGCTGACGAAAATTTACACCGACGCGATCTACCGCCTGGCCTGCGTCTGAGGGGCGGCAGATGCGGCGCGAGTACAAAGCCCGGCATCGCCGGGAAGGAGAATGCGATGGAAGCAGTCTATGAAGTGCGATACACGAACAATGCCGGACTCCTCGCCGAGTTCTATCGGCGTACGGTCTGCGGGCCGTATCGGGCGATCGGACTTGTCATCCTCTGCATCGCCGCGTTTCAGCTGGCCGTCATTGCCAGTGTGATGACGGGGACACTGGACCTGCACTTCAGCGCCAAAACGGGCGTGACGATTCTGGTGATGGGCATCGTCGAACTGGTGATCGGGATCCTGCTGTGCACCTATCACCGGCTGATGGCGCACATCGCGATGAAGCAGGGCAGAAAGATGCACGGCGACGCCATGCCGGAGACCGTCATCCGTCTCGGCGATCGCATCGAAGTGCTGGAGGGAGAGAGCAAGAGCACGTTCGACTTCAGCCAGATCGTGCGCATTCGCAGCTCGCGGCGGATGTACTGCATTCTTTTCGGCCGCTACTCCGGCATCGCCCTGCCGCGCGACAGTTTTACCGGCGGCGATCCGGAGACCTTCATCGGCTGGCTGCGCGAGCGGGCACCGCAGGCAAGGTAACGGCGCGGCGCGCGGCCGGCGAACGGAGCGCTCTGCTGCGCGCGGCCGGCGAACGGCGCTCTGCGGCGCGCGGCCAGCGAAGGGAGCGCCCTGCGGCGCGCGGCCTGCGAACGGCGCCCTGCTGCACGCGGCCGGCGAACGGAGCGCCCTGCTGCACGCGGCCAGCGAACGGCGCCCTCCCTTGAGCGGCGGCGCCAAAGCGTGTATAATTGTCACGATTGTCCGCGCCGGGATGCACCCGCCGGGGACAGTGCTGCACACAGCAGATCCTCCGGGACAGATCCTCCGGGAGCGCACAGCAGAACCAATGAGAGAACAGCAACAGAACAGGGAATGTACAGGAAATGAAAGACATTGAATTCAGAGAACTCTTCCGCAGCAGTGAACAGTACGCCGATCAGGAGGTTGTGGTGCGCGGCTGGATTCGCACCAACCGCGGCTCCAACAAGTTCGGCTTCATCGAGCTCAACGACGGCACGACGTTCCGCTCGCTGCAGATCGTCTGCGAGGCGGCCTCGCTCGACAATTACAAGGAGATCAGCCGGGCGCCGATCGCGGCGGCGCTGCGGGTGCGCGGCACCTTCGTGCTGACCCCGGAAGCGCGCCAGCCGTTCGAACTGCGGGCCGAAGAAATCAGCATCGAAGCGGACTCCGATCCCGATTACCCGCTGCAGAAGAAGCGGCACAGCATGGAATATCTGCGCGAGATCGCGCATCTGCGGCCGCGCAGCAATACTTTTTCGGCGGTCTTCCGCGTCCGTTCACTGACGGCTTACGCGATTCACCGCTTTTTCCAGGAGCGCGGCTTTGTCTACGTACATACGCCGATCATCACCGGCTCCGACGCCGAGGGCGCCGGCGAGATGTTCCAGGTGACGACGCTCGATCTCGATCAGCTCCCGCAGCAGGACGGCCGCGTCGACTACAGCCGGGACTTTTTCGGCAAGCCGACGAGCCTGACCGTCAGCGGCCAGCTGGAAGCGGAGATCTTTGCTCTGGCGTTCCGCAATGTCTACACCTTCGGGCCGACGTTCCGGGCGGAGAATTCGAACACGGCGCGGCATGCCAGCGAGTTCTGGATGATCGAGCCGGAGATGGCTTTTACCGATCTGGCCGGCAACATGGATGTCGCCGAGGCGATGATCAAGTACATCATCCGCTACGTTCTCGAGCAGGCGCCGGATGAGATGGCGTTCTTTGACCGCTTCATCGACAAAGGCATCCTGGCGCGGCTGCAGCAGCTGGTCGACGCCGACTTTGAGCGCGTCAGCTATACCAAAGCGGTCGAACTGCTGCAGAAATCGGGCGCTTCGTTCCAGTATCCGGTCGAGTGGGGCATCGATCTGCAGACCGAGCACGAGCGCTATCTGACCGAGAAGATTTTCAAAAAGCCGATCTTCGTTACCGATTATCCGAAGGACATCAAGGCCTTCTACATGCGCCTCAACGACGACGAAAAGACCGTTGCCGCCTGCGATATGCTGGTGCCGGGCGTCGGCGAGATCATCGGCGGCAGCCAGCGCGAGGAGCGGCTCGATGTGCTCGAGCGGCGCATGGACGAACTCGGCCTCGCGCGGGAGGATTACTGGTGGTACCTCGAGCTGCGCAAGTACGGCGGCGTCGAGCATGCCGGCTACGGCCTCGGCTTTGAGCGCATTCTCATGTATCTGACCGGCATGAGCAATATCCGCGACGTGCTGCCGTTCCCGCGCACGCCGAAGACGGCGGAATTTTAGGCGCGGCGAGAGCGAATGGGTTCTGCTGTGGGAGCGGACTCCGCGGCGAGAGTGAACGGACCGGCAGCGGCAGCGGGCGCCGTGATGAGAGCGAACAGACTCGGCTGCGGCAGCGAGCGCAGCGCCGAGCGGGCCGGCACGGGAAGAGGAGCAGAAAGGAAGCGGAAAGCATGGCGAGACGACCGAAGATCTGCCTGACGCTGATCGAGCGGAAGGGCGAATACCCCTGTCACCGCGGCCACCGCGTCGGCGATTCGTTTGACTTTGACAGCGAACGCGGACAGCTGTGTCCGATGGTGATGCACGTGGCATTTCCCTATATCGACATTCTCCGCTACGGCGGGCAGATTCCCGGACAGCCGGAGGGGCAGGCGGTGTTCTGCTGCCCGGATGCGGATACGATCAATGTCTTTCGCATTGAGAAAGTGGCGGAGGACGAGGAAAAATAACGGGCGGCGCGGTGCCGTTTGACGTGCGCAGTATGTGCGGCGAGCGAAAGGCCGTGACGGCGCGGACAGGATGCGACAGCCTGCGGGCGGCGTCCTGTTTTTGTATTGAAAATGGAGAAATGGCGGGCCGGCGGTGCGGCGGAAAAGTTCAGGGCGGCGGCAGTTTCGGGATCGTCAGTTTCAGGATCCGTCAGTTTATAACTGCGACAGCCCTGGGATCCGTCAGTTTCTGAATTGCGTCAGCTTCAGAGTTGCGGCCGATGGCTTGGAGATTCCGTCCGCTGCCGGCGCCGTGGATTTCGAGAAGACCGTTCGCATTCAGGGCAGCGGTCAGCGGCGTCGGTCCGGGCTGTTCGAGGTGCCATTGGAGGTGCCATTGCTTGATTCGTTCCATATGCTGCCTCCTTTGCGGTTTCCTATTATCATAGGCTGTTCTCCTTTTTCATCATACCCACCATGCGAAAAATTGCAAGCGGGCTCGACCGCTGTATTGAACATCGTCGACTGCTGTATTGAACAGTTCTTCAAAAAATATTTTTATGCCAGCAGCAGTGCTTCGCCCTGTCATGCCTGTGAGACGGAGAGATGCAGATTTTCGCGGGCAGTCATACGTGCAATATGCGTCTTCCGGCAGTATAATCTGACAATGTTTTGCGCCGACAACAGCGTCCGGAAGTAAAAATATTTTTCGTTTTACGTTGATTTTTTCGTATGGCGGACCCAATCGCCGCAGCCGTTGAAATGTCGGGGCTAGGGAGATTTTATGTTTTTGATAACATAACATAAACCTGTAAATTTTTGAAAATCAGGCAAAAAAACCGCTTGACGAACGAAAGAAAAAGCGTTAGCATTTGTATGAAAACAGGATATTTGACACAGAGTTCGAGTTGTGCGGACCTAAAGACAGGAGCAATGCATTTTATTGAATGTTTACGGTCGGCAGCCTATGGGTACTTTGGGAAACGAGAGTGCCTCCCGTGTTTGGAAAGAACTGGTCTGTCTGCACAACGCCGGGACTTTTCAGCAGAGCTGAAAAGTTTTTTCTTGGAAAGCCAAAGCTGCTTTTCGGAAAAGGCGTATATGTTTGCAGTACAAACCGGTTTTTTGCATATGGAAATGAATATCTGTGTCAATCTTGCGTCAACACCTTATCGGAGGTGAGAAAAAGAGGTAGTCGCAGGATTTCAAGTAATATTTTTATGTGAATGACCAAGAAAGTGCTTTTTCATACGAATATCAAGAAACGAAAGGCATATGGTCAATGCGTTGCAAACAGGAGGGGAAAACATGACAAAGACACGATCTTTATCAAAACGTATTTTGACAGTTCTTTTGGCGTTGGCTCTCACACTGGCTATGACGCCCGCGATGTCGTGGATCGGCCAGCAGACAGAAGGAAACGGGATTCATCTCGGTGCATTTTCGTCTACCACGGCGAATGCACAGACGATGCAGGATTACAATACTGCTTCTGTGACAAATGAGACGCTGGGTCGCATCGGACAAAATGGGACAAACAATATTCGTCAATATTTCTTTCACGGTGCACCGATAGAAGATGAGAATGATGGCATAATGGATGTGAACCATGTTTATGCCAACACTTATAATTATGATTACAGTATTAGTACGGATATTGATAAAAAGGATTACTGGGACAACTATATTTCGGAGACTCTTGATGCCTCTAGCCCTATTCTCTTCGGATTCTTTCTCAGCGGCCCGCAGACTGCGCATGGAACTCAGACGGCTGTGAACAACACATTAAATTGCGTCAGCGTCAAGAAGGCATCGGATAACAGCACGGTCATCTCCGGTACTGCGTTAGGTGATACACAGAGTGAATTTACCAATGGTCAGGACTGGAAAGATGCCGGCCTTGGTGGAACGGGAACCGGCGGTGGAACGGGAACCGGCGGCGGTGCCGGGATCGGGCCGGCTCGCGGCTTTGATGTCTTTCTGCGCATTCCTGGAGGTACCTTGCAACCTGGCACAGATTATATATTGGACTTCCAGCCGGGTATGGGTGTACGCACATTGTCAGATAAAGAGATCAAGTTCCACTTCACGACAGCAAATTAGAAGCATACCATAAACTATAGTAATAGTGTACATGCAAATCAATCAGCTGGACTCGTGTAATAACAAGTGCTGTAAATTGCTGCATCACTTTGCCTGAGAGGTGATGCAGCATCACTAATGTGAATGGGAAAACTGGAAAGAAATCAACCGACGCTATTTATGATGAGGAGCAAAATGAAATTATATGTTGTCAAAAGAATCTCGGCAGTACTATTCAGTATTGTGCTGTGCCTGACGATGGCTCCGATGCTGCCGAAAACGAGTGCCTCTGCAGCTGATACTCCGGAGGCAATAGCCATTGATGCAGATCACTTTCCTGACGAAAGTTTTCGTGCATACGTAAAGGAGCGGTTTGATAAAGATCAGAATGATGAACTGTCTTCGGAAGAGATCGGCCGGGCTAAGAGTATTTCCCTCTATGGTGACAGCTCGACCCCCGGGGGAGGCGTGAAAGATCTTAAAGGAATTGTATATTTTACGGAATTGACTTCGTTTGGGTGTGATGGCAGTTTGATGGAACAGGCTGATTTCAGCCAAAACAATAACATTACATCTTTGAATATTAGTAACACGCCGAACTTAACAACACTGAAGACAGGAAATAATGAAAAGATATATTATATAAAATGTATTAATGCACCGCTGGAAAGTGTTGATCTTAGCGGTAATATCGGATTAACATCTATCAATTTTACCGATGATAATAATCTGAAGAGTTTAGATCTCAGTAATAATCTCAAACTGAATAGTTTGCTCTGCGATAACACGCAGCTATCAACATTAAACCTCGACAAACAGGATAAACTTCAAACATTGCAATGCAGCGGATGCAAATTGACAGAATTGAATCTCAGTGGAAAAACGAAGCTGTGGCGACTTCGCTGCAATAATAACCAATTAAACACCTTGAATGTCAGTCATGATTCCGCATTGAGTGAGCTGCGCTGCGAAAATAATAATTTAACAAAAGCCGGACTCAACATGCAGGGCACAACCAACTTGAGAGAGCTTCAACTGAGCGGCAACGAAGACCTTGGGAACTGGGATGTGCGCGGCTATCAGAAATTGAACTCATTTCGTTGTTCAAATACCGGCGCGACGCAGGTAGATGTCAGTAGAAATCCAGAAATTACGACTTTGCAATGTGCCAACAATCAGCTTGAAAGTTTGGATGTCAGTCAAAACGTCAAATTAGGGAATTTAGACTGCTCCGGCAACAAGCTGTCGGATTTGGATCTTAGTCAAAATCCAAAACTTTATTATATCTATTGCAGCGACAATAACCTGACGGACCTGGATGTCTCACAGTCGAGCGCGGTGATCCGTTTGAACTGCAAAAACAATAAACTCAGGCATCTTAACATCGGTAATAATTCAAAACTTTGGGAGTTCTTCTGCGACAGCAATCAGCTGATGAGCGTGGATGTTGCTGCCGTTGCTGTGCTGCTGCTGTGGGAGTAGGAGGCGCTGCTTTGGGAATGCGGCACCTTATATCCGGAACCGGAAAGTTTGCTACTTCCGTCCGCGCCGGTTTCACCGTCCGTTGTCAAATGCACATACTTACCAGACCCATAGCTGTGACTGTGCGACCCGCCGCTGTCTGTACTTCCGCTGTGCTGATGGGAAGGAATTTCAGAGATGTTAAGCGTATGAAAAGCTTCACCTCCGGTATCTCCTGCGGAATAACCTCCTCCCGCCGCAAGCAGGAATCTTCCGCTGATCGGTTCCCAGGTGCCACCGAAGAGGGTGGCAGGCGATGTGCTGTTTACCGACATATAGATGGAGCCGACCGGATAGATCAGGTTTGCAATCCCGGTAATATCGGACGGCGTGATGTTATCCGCTCGGAAGTTCTTGAAGCCACAGTACAGCTCATCCTGATTTGCCGCAGTACCTCCAAAAGCAACACCTGTTCCGTCTGTCCGGATGTCCATGATGTAATATTTTGAGAAAATCCGGACTTTTGTGGATTGCGCTTTTGTATATCCGTCTTCGATCGCGCCATAGATATCCCATGCGTAATCAATTGACAGAGAGACTTCGCAACTTAAATCGCTGAAAGCAGCGCTTGACGGCGATAGACTTTCTGAAAGCTTTGTCCATTCTGTTGCGCTGGTTTCTTTCGCATAGAAAGTAATCGTTCTTGATTCGCTGACCGAAGCAGACTGACCGTTAACCAGGAGAGTAACATTGTCCGGATTGTCAGATGTTCCGTTACGATATGCGACAAGAGTCAGCGCGCATGCTGTTTCTGCTACAGTGACGGAGTAGGTATCTCGAAAAATAGCGGTATCCCCGTTCATTTCATAAAAAGTGAAATGGGTCAGATTCTTTCCGCAGTCTTTGAACACACTGGTTGGGACAGTAATGTTTGCGCTGGTGCCTGTAAAGGTTGTTGTGTATCTTAGCACGCCATCCGGATCGTAGAACTCCAACTTGTAGGCGGACGATTTTGAAAACTGGAAATCTCCGCTTTTTCCGTAGGTCAGCTCTGACGGATAACTGTTTAGGGAAGCAAAAGTTACGTAGGTCAGCTCTGTTGTCGACATGAGATCCGGTTTAGTGGTAATGCTATAGGAGGATTCCATAATTTCGCCGCTTTCTCTTCACGCTATAGGAAAATGACGCGTTGGCGTAATCCGAGATATCGTCATATCCGGTCTTTGTGCCTGTCAATGTCAGAAGGCATTTCATGCTAGTTCCGATTGTCACAGTCTTTGATATGCTCGTGCCGGCGGCATAGATTTCTGCGGTGACAGAACGGCTTTTCGATGAAGATCCATAGAGACTGTATTTTAACGTTGCAACAGTTTTTTCCATCCGCTAAGGCAACGCCGGTGACTTCGCACAAGAGATAACTGCTTTTGGAAAGTGTTCCCGCACCGTCCGCTAAGAAGCCGATGTGCGAAAGCATTAATTTTCTACTATACAAGGCCATAGAGATTCCCCCCTTTAATTCAGCTGAAGTGTTAGATTTCCGTTTTCCCGGTTGGTAAATGTAAATTTTCCGATCTGAAGCAGCGGGGTGGCTCCCCCGAGGCTTGCGCGAATCGAACCGTCCGCATCGATGATGTCGAAGCTGTCGGTATCAATCCGGGCATGTGTCTGATTGGTTTCCCCCAATCACCGCTTCTTTTCCGAAAGATGCGAAACGCACGGATTTTGTCCGGCTGACGGTGCCGGAAGTGTTCGTATAGGTGATAAGGTTTACATCGAAACTTCCGTCTGTGTTAACCAGTGCGGCCGGCACTATTACAGAATTTCCATCCGTTAGTGTGGAAGCATCCGGTACCATGCCGCATTCAATGCCATCGTCGGTCTTTCGAATCAGTGATGAAAATTTGACATTCACCTTATTTGCTGCATTCCGGGCATTAGCAGCATCCGTCTTTGCCTGATCTGCCTGAGCGGCAGCCTGTTTTGCTGCAGTACCCGCAGTTCCGGCGGCGTTAGTGGCATTTTCCGCAGCGCTTCCTGCTTTGTCTGCGAGACATTTTGCGCCGTCTGCCGTTCCCTGCGCCCGAACAGCGGTGACTTTCGCCTCCTTCGCATCAGTTTGCTGATTCTTCCTCCGTCGATTCCGTAGTCTTCGTTCGGCTCTTCGTAGTGCTTTACCCAGTAATCGCAAATTGTGTTTTCAATCTCGATGCTTCCTTTGTTCCACATGGTTTTGCCTCCTTGCTCTGTGCGCTTCTCTTTTGGTATGTGTATATTCGCTCTGATAGGCATATATAGCAAGTTATATTTCGCAGGAAGCCACGAAGAAAAAGATCGAGTCTTTATACGCGGGATTTTCTTCAACCGGTGCAAGCCGAACCTCCTGTACGGAGCAGGTCGTCGCAGCACTTGCAGACTTCTTCGCTGTTTCAAAACAGTCCGCGGCAATAAGGATGACAGAGCTTGGATACGATGAGGCTGCGAGATTTACTGATCCAGGCAGAATCTCTGATGAATCAAGTAAACCGAGGGAGCGGATTGCTTCAAATGCAGCAAGGCATCAGCGCCCTATTACTGTTGAGGATGCATTTAAACTGTATCTGGAGAATGAAACTCTTAGAGAAACGATAGATACAGGTGTTTTCTGCTTTGCGGATGGGTATTTTGTACTCCGTGATTCTACCTATGTCCAGCCCGATGGTATAGCCTATCACCTGACTGAATACGCGAGAACGCACCTTGCTGAATGCACACTCGATTTTTCTGTCAGGTTGGTCGCTGAGCAATATCTGATTCACGATTCGTCATCTTACATGATGTATCGTGCAGATACGGTCTTTAAGGAAGAACGATCCTTTGATGCCAACACTCAAAATACTGAGATTTACAACAAGGCGAAGGACTTTGAGAGACAGTTCAAACGCGCAAAAGCGATACATAGAACAGCACCACAGCTTCTTTGGTCATACATGGAGGCAGAAGGATGGAATACAACAATCTTTGAATACAGAACCAATCTCGATGCGATGAATTATACCAGAGTGCAGAAACCAGATTACAAGTTCACTATAAGACCGCTTGTAGCGATGGGCGTTGGGCTTAGGCTTGATCTTTCGGCAATGGAGGAGATTCTTACGCTTGCGGGTCTTTCTTTTAGGGAAGGTGATAAAGAGCAACAGGCGTACAAATATCTCTTTACCGGAATGTACGGGAAATCAATAAATGAATGTAACGAATTTTTGGAAAAGGTCGGCGTAACAACGCTTGGATCAAAGCAAAGAGCATAATGGACAGGAGAATTAATCGACATGGGAAAAGAATTGTTTGACAACATCCCGAGTAAGGTCGGAGACTTGCTCAGTGATGTGAGGAATGGAAAAGTAGGCCTTCCGGATCTTCAAAGGCCATTTGTGTGGAACGGTTAACGTTACAGTTAAATAAACACAGAGAAAAAAAGAAACAATGCCGCGATGCATGACCGGGAGATCCCGTGCAAAGTAATCGCTGCTCATACTGGTGCTGCTGCCGGCGTATACACTGGCAGCAGTGCCGGTAAAACTGAACCAAATATTAATTGTACCCTGAGATGTGTCTCGGAAAGGTCTAGAAGATATCGGCTTTATGCGCACAGCACTGACCGGCTTGCAGACACTGGATCTGAAGGAAGCCGAGACGGAAGAGAACGTTCTGCCCAAGGAAGCATATAAAAATTGCGACAGTCTGCAGAAAGTAATACTGCCCAGCTGTTTAAAAGTGATTCCCGAGCGATTGTTTTATCATTGCGATAATTTGACGACCGTGGATCTGCCCGCTGTAATCGAAAAAATTGGCGGCGGAGCATTCGCCCAGTGTCCGAAGCTGTCAGCCGAAATGAAATGTTATGCGGCTTTGCCGCCGACCTGTACGGATGATGAATCGGAAAACGGCTGCGGCGACGCTTTCAATGGATTGAACAGCGAGCAGTTCCAAACGCCGGTTAAAACCATATATGTACCGGCGGGCTGTGCCGAGGAATATCGTTCGAAGGACAAATGGGCAAAGTTCACGATCAAGGAAATGGATAAAGTGTCACTGACGGTGAATTTTACCAGGTCGGGCGGACTGCAGCAAGCCGCGGAAGAGGCCTGCCGTCAGGCGGGGATTGATCAAAGTCAGGTGACCTGTTTAACGATCACCAGCCCGGATAATGTGGCATTCAGTCAGGCGGATGATCTGCCGTATTTGAAGACACATTTTCTCGGAGCCATAACCATTGACCTGACCAGGACTCATTTTGACAAAGAGAACATTCAGGCATCGGTGTTTGAAGGCCGTCGCAATCTGAAAGAAATCAAACTTTCCGATGCGATTCGGCATTTAGGGAGACGGGCCTTTGCTTTCTGCGCCAATCTGCGCAGCTTTACGGTGCCAAAGAGTGTGGGTTCCAGCGGCAGCAGCAACCCCGGCATTGGGGACTCGGCCTTTGCCTACTGCTATCGCCTTTCCACGATTATCATGCGGCCTCTGACGCCGCCCGGCTATTCCGGCTCTGTACCGTGGAGCGGAAATACGGTAAAAACGATTTATGTGCCGGGCAGCACCTGGGAGGCATATTATCAGTCCGAATTGTATGACTTTCCCGGGTTGTCTGTTGTGCCGCAGGTAAGCATCAAGGTTGATAAGACAAAAACGCTGGAGCTCTATCAGACCGATAAACTGGATGCGCAGGTAACCGCTCATGTAGATGATGCGGATACCACCGTCAGATGGGAGATTGACAGCCATCAGGATGAGGACAATAATCCCGATGCCGTTGCCCTGCAGCCGGATGGAACCATCACGGCTGAACAGTTCGGCAGTGTGGCAGTGCGGGCCGTTGTCGCGGAGGGAACAGACAATGAGCGCAGTGCCGTCTGTCAAGTTATGGTCAGTCAGCCGGAAGCGGTGACACTGAAAGGCACAGAAAAAACTTACAACAGCGGGCTTTTGACCTGGACTGCCATGAAAGATGCAGCGGGATATCAGATCCAGCGATCTGACGGCAGCAGCGGAAGCTATGAAACGGTCGGGACCGTTCCGGCTGATACGCTGCAGTATACCGACACGGGTTTGAAAACCGGGACTCCCTATTATTACCGGGTGCGAGGGTATAAATTGACAGATGGCCATAGAATTTACGGAAAATATTCCGCCGTAAAAATGATACGTACGACGCCGGGTAAAGTGTCCGGATTGAAGGCAGCTAATAAAAAGAAATACAAAGTCGCATTGTCATGGAAGAAAGCCGATGGTGCGAAAAAATATAAGATTTACCGGTCGACAAAAAAGACCAGCGGTTACAAGCTGGTGAAAACAACGTCTGGCCGATCGTGGACAAACAGCAGATTAAAAAAGAAGAAGACCTATTACTATAAAGTCCGTGCTGTCAGTTCCGCCAATACATACGGGGCATATTCAGCAGTGAAGAAGGTAAAAATAGTAAGGTAGAATGGACAACGTGATGCAGGCAATCATTGCCCGTCACAGACTGTTTAGTTAATAGCAGCAATTTTACAAAGCAATAGCATGACAAGGAGGTTATGAAATGAACAAAGGAAAGGCAATATCGAGACGGCTGCTTGCCATCTTGATGGCCATTGCGGTTACGCTGTCGATGGCACCGGCGCTGTCTCTGATCAGCCAGCAGCCGGTTGAGACCGGAGCGGTGACTGCTGTTACGGCCAATGCAGCAACATTTCTTGATTATAACGAGGCATCTTATGATAAGTCGAGCAACCGCATCGGTCAAGGCGGTACTAGCAATATTCGCCAATATTTCTTTCATGGTGCCGAGGTTGAACGGGAAAATGATGGCCAGCTCGATGCCAAACATGTCTACGCCAATAATTACGGCTATCAATATGACATTCGTACAGATAAAGATCAGAAGGATTACTGGGATAACTATATTCAGAATAAATTAGATGCTTCAAAGCCCATACTTTTCGGTTTCTTCCTCAGCGGACCGCAGACGGCAAAGGGCACCGATCAGGCAGCTGTCAGCACGTTGGATTGTGCCAGTGTTCAGACGGAAGACGGAACGGTTGTCCTTTCCGGTGCGGATCAGCTTGCTGACACGGAGAGTGAATTCACCGACGGAAAATGCTGGAAAAATGCCAATATGGGCGGAACAGGCGGCGGGGGCGGCAGCGGCCCTGCGCGCGGTTTCGATCTTTTCATGCGTATTCCTAAAGGAACATTGCAGCCGAATACCGAGTACGTGCTGGATTTTAAAAAGGGTATGGGTGCAAGGACAAAGTCGGACAAAGAAATAAAATTTCATTTCACAACGGCCTCAACATTAGTGACGGGTATTCACCTCACCCCTTCCTCGGCAGAGCTCAAACCAGGCCAAACAACGACATTGACGGCATCTGTTGAACCCGAGGATGCAAATGAGAAGGGTGTTGTCTGGTCCTCTTCCGATTCAAAAATCGCCACGGTGAACAAACGGGGGATTGTCACGGCAGTTGCCCCGGGCAATGCGGTGATCACAGCTGCTGCCAAGGACGGCAGCGGTATTTCCGCTTCGGCGTCGATCAAGGTAAATATACCGGATCCCGAACAGCTTCTCATGCTCAAGGCAGTGAAGAGCAGTCGTACATCAACCGGACTCACCTGGAATAAAATAGACGGTGCCGACGGTTATGTTGTTTATGCAGCGCGCTGCAATACCGGCTCAATGATTCATTCCTTCAAGAAAGTCAAGACCGTTAAGAACGGTGAGGCGACTGCCTGGACAAAGAAAAAATTGAAGAATGGAAAAAGCTACAAGTACAAGGTCGAGGCGTATCGCACGGTCAACAATGGTAAAAAGAAAAAAGTGATTGCAGCCAGTCAGGTTGCTCACAGTATTGCCGGTGGATACAGCAAAAAGTATACCGACCCGGTATCGATCAAGCCTGCCGCCAAAACCCTGACACTGCAGGCGGGGCAGAGTGGAAAAGTAAAGGCCGGTTTGACCAAGCGCAAGAAGGGAAGATATTATCTTCCGAAGGATCATGTGTCTCGGGTGAGATTTGCCAGCAATAACGAAACGGTGGCTTCGGTGGGTCGTACAGGTAAGGTGAGAGCACATTATCCCGGCCGGTGTACGATCTACATGCAGGCTCCCAACGGACTTTGGACGACCGTTTCGGTCACCGTAAAATAAGATCGGCCGAACCACACGGTTTGTCATGCAAAGCATGATCCCGGCAGCCACAGCGGATTATTAATAATCTGTTTGAATTTCAGCATTCAAAGAGCGGAGTGCATGTTCCCTCCGCTCTTTCGTTTGCATGAAAAGGAAAAGGCCTGATTTTAAGTATATCCCATCTGCGCCGCAGCCTGATCTGCTTCATCATGCAGTTCCCGTCATGGTATTGTCAGGCGTCGGGCAATCGACGGAGATGCAGGATATCGTGGATCTGCTTCTGTTCCGTTCTCTGATATGGAGCCGAAAAAACGGAGAACAGTGATTCTGTTCTCCGCCTATTGTTTTTTGTGTCGGATGATCGGATCAGTGACCTGTCCGGGTTGTTATTCCGGTCCACATGGTCAGTATTAGACGCTGCTGAGGTATTGAGTACCAGCGTCACTGCGGCTTGTTCTCCGTCTCGGCGGTGCTGTCTGCCGCAGTGCCGTTCGCCTGTCCGGCTGCCGGAGCCTGTTCTGCTTCGGTCGCTGCAGCCTGCTCACCGGTCTGTCCGGCTGCCGCACTGTCTGTGCCGGTCGCCGTCTCTGCGGTGCTGTCAGCGGAGGCGTCTTTCGCTGCCGGAGCGGCTGCTTTCGGTGCTTTCTCTTTCTTCATGCGCGGTGCCGCGGCTGCCAGCGGCTTGATGTAGTCGAGCCGGGCCACAATACGAGCGCCCGCATAGGCGAAGAACGCATAGACAAACCAGACGCCGCTCTGCGAGAGGACATACTGGAAGTTGTCCTGCCAGTTGCCGCCCGATGACATGCCGTAGCTGGCGTAGTACTGCGAGATATAGTTGATGGCGCGGTAAGTCAGATAGGCGCCGATCGCCGCCAGTACGATGGTAATAATATAGAGGACGAGTTCAAAACGAGACATTGCCGGTCTCTGTTCCGAGGAAGCTGAATAATTGTTCTTCTGCATGATGTTGAGTTCCTTTCCTTTGGTAATAAGCCTGTAACATTGTCATTCTCTCTCCGAGGATGACATTATGTTTTATAATATACCTGCTTTAGCTGAAAAGAAACCAAAAATCAGCGAAATTGCGAAAAAATCAGCGAAAATCAGCGAAAATCAGAAAAATCCGTTGGCAATGGCGCCGCAGAACCGTATGGAGTACGACTGAGATTCACCCGGGGTGCGCGGAGGTTTCATGATCATTGGTGCATGCGGCCGGTCTATCGGGGGATTTACCCGAGACGCATGCACCTTTTACAGAAATTTCGCCGGCGTTTCCCGGCAGCGTTCCCTTTGCGCCGGCGGCCGGAAGTGTTACAATGGGGCTTGGAATAAGCCGTGCCGAATTCGGCGGTGCGCCGGTCGGAAACGGTGCGGCGATGAAAGAAGGGGACAGATCATGGCTGATGACAGCATGTATTGGGATGCGCTCCACGACCGGCGGATCCTCCTGGTGGAAAGCCACGGCTTTGATGCCGAACTGGTAACACTGATGCTGGAAAAGGCCGGCTGCTGTGTCAGCCTGGCGATCAGCGGCAGCATTGCTCGGGAAAAATTCATCAACGCAGAGAAGCCTTTTGATGCCGTGCTTATCGCGCTGCGGATGCCGGCACCGGACGGCTTTGAAACAGCACGGATGATCCGGTCGGCAGAACGGCCCGAAGCCGCTGCGGTACCGATCATCGCGCTGGCGAGCACCGCCTACGAAGAGGAGCGGGCGCGCGCCCGGGAGGCGGGCATGAACGGCTGCCTCGTCAAGCCGCCGGATCCCCGGCAGCTCTACCGGGAACTGGCGCGGCTGCTGTAGTCATTGCCCGGCAGCCGGCGCAGCACCAGCCAGGCGACGGTGCCGACGATGATGCCGCAGACGATGCCGGAAAAGAGCAGCACCGGGAAGTAAACAAAGACACGGATGTTTTCGATGATCAGCGCGGCGGTCAGCAGCTGCCCGACGTTGTGCATGACACCGCCGGCGACGCTGATGCCGATCAGCGAAAAGAGCCCGGTTTTCTTCAGCAGCACCATCAGCCCCAGGCTCAGCAGCCCGCCGGCCAGCGAATAGAGAATGCCGAAGACACCGGAAAAGAGAAAGCCGGCGAGGAAGATGCGCAGCAGATTGATCAGCAGGGCGCTGCGGGCGCCGAAGAGATAGAGCGTGATCAGCACCACGAGGTTGGCGATGCCCAGCTTGACGCCGGGGATGCCGACCTGAAAGGGGAGGATCGCTTCCACGTAGGAGAAGATCAGCGCCAGCGCCGTCAGCAGGCCGGCGTACGCGACCATGCGGCCGCGCGACAGCGAAGCGCCCGGGCCGGCTTTTGAACCGGCTGATGATCCGATCTTTGAACCGGCTGATGATCCGATCTTTGAACCGGCTGATGATCCGGTTCTTGATTCGGCTGACGGTCCGATACCGGAACCGGCCGGAGATCCGGTTCTTGATCCGGCTTTTCGCGGCGGCTCAGCGGGCGATCGTGTCATATTCTCCCTCCTTTCCCTCGATCTCGACGACGACGCGATGCGGCAGGCAGATGATCGACTGCGACGTATCGCGGATCTTTCCCTGATGGACGCAGTCCTGCCCGCGGCAGGTGGCGGACTTCATATAGACAGCGCCGTCCTCAACTGCTATGATGTTGCCGGTGCCGGTATCGATCGTGCGATCGGTGAGCAGATCGTAGGTGCCGAAGGTCTCGCCGTCCACCTTGACGACGACGCGGCCGCCGATGCTCTTGCCCTGCGACAGCAGGAACGCGGCCGCGAGGCCGCAGACGACCAGAGCGGCAATGAGAATGAGGTCGGCGAGACGGATGACTTTCAGTTTCGGCAAAGTACGTTTGGACATTGCATCTCCATGGAGGAAAAATGAAAAAAATTCTCGCGCTGTGTGCGCTCTGCGTGCTGCTTATTATACCACAGACCGGCTGCGGAAAGGAAGCGCAGGTTTCACAGGACGCGTTCATGCTCGACACCGACTGCACGGTGACGATCTACAACATCGACAAGAGCAAGGGAGAGGAACTCTGCCGGCAGACCATCGACCTCTGCAAGAACTATGAGAAAAAGCTCTCCAAGACGGTGCGCGGCAGCGACGTCGACCGCATCAACCGCGCCGGCGGCCAAACCGTGACGGTCGGCAGCGATACCGTCCGGCTGCTGCGGCTGGGCATAGAGATGAGCCGCCGCACGGACGGCCTCTTTGACGTCACCGTCGGCCGGCTGACCGATCTCTGGGACTTCAAATCCGAGCACCCGAAGGTGCCTTCGGCGGCGAAAATCCGCGCCGCGGTGAAAACGGTCGGCTATCGAAACATCCATATCAGCGGCCGCAGGGTGCGGCTCAGCAATCCCGGCACCAAAATCGATCTCGGCGCGATCGCCAAGGGCTATATTGCCGACCGTGCTTCGGAGTATCTGAAAAAGCAGGGCGTGGAACAGGCGATTCTCAATTTCGGCGGCAATGTTGTGACGATCGGTTCCAAGGACGGTGGGAATCCGTGGAACGTCGGCATCGAGCGGCCGTTCACCGATCGCTCGGAAGTGATCGGCTCCACCGAAGTGCATGAGGCGGCGGTGGTCACTTCCGGGATCTACGAACGCAAATTCAAGGTCAACGGCAAGCTCTATCATCATATCATCAATCCCCGCACCGGTTATCCGATCGAAAACGACATCGAGGCCGATACCATCGTCGGCCCCGGCGATTCCTCGGCGCGCTGCGACGCGCTCAGTACGGCCTGCCTGCTGCTGGGCAGCAAAAAGGGCAGAGCGCTGGTCGAGCAGGAGGACGGGTATGAGGCGCTGATCATCAAGCGCGATGACAGCATCCTGAAGACAAAGGGGATGAATTTTACCGCTTCGGATGGGGAGGAAAAGTAATGGCGCGTCAGCAGCGGACGCAGTGCCGCACTCTTTGCCGATTTGTCGACGGCACAGGCGGTCGATGCGGCTGCAGGGTCGATACGGCATTCCGTTTATTTTAAGAAAACATATCTTTTTTAAAAATATATCCAAAGGAACTTGATTTTTTATCTGTTTTTGGTATATTAAAAGTAATCCATCTCCGATTTCTCTTTGACACACGGGGTGTGCCGGGAGAAACGCAAGGTATCGGGAGTGATCCCGGTGCCCGCCAGATTAGCAAAGGAGGCGACTCGTCCCTTTGCGTTTTTGTATCCTCAGAAACAGTAAGTCATGAACGCCGGGACGCGGCCTTGCCGGGCAGCTGCCGCCTTCCGGAGATCGAGACAGGTAATCTTTATGCCCGGCTTGATGCGTTTATCCTCCAGTCTATGCTGGGTGATAAAAATGATACGAACTGCGGTGCTTCTGCACAGCGCCGCGGGGCAGGGGCCCGCCGCAAGGCGGGCTTTTGCTGCTGCAGGCTTTTGCGGCGGTTTCGATCTGCTCACCGCTGTGTTATAATACATCGCAGAACCGGGCCATGCTGCCCGAACGAAGAACAAGGAGAACGCTGTTTATGAAACTGCGACAGGTAGATACTCTGAAGGAAGCGCGCGAAAAGCTGCAGACCGCTGCCGGCGGGCTGCCGCTGCGCACGGACATGCTGCCGCTGGCGGAGGCCGGCGGGCGCGTGCTGGCGGCGGATGTACCGGCGGCGGACGCGGTGCCGGCGTTTCGCAAGTCCACGATGGACGGCTATGCGGTACGCGCCGCCGACACGCAGGGAGCCGGGGACAGCATCCCCTGCTTTCTCATCGTCGTCGACACGATTCAGATCGGCCGTCCGCCGCAGACCGAGATCGGCCCGGGAGAGTGCGCCTACGTGCCGACCGGCGGCATGATGCCCGCCGGCGCCGATGCCGTGGTCATGGTGGAGTACGCCGAAGCGTTTGACGAGAGCGGCACGCAGATTGCCGTTTATCAGGCTGTTTCGCCGGGACAGTATGTCATCGGGATCGGTGAGGACATCCGGGCCGGAGCGCCGCTGCTGCGTCGCGGAACTCGTCTGCGGCCGCAGGAAATCGGTGCCCTGGCGGCGGTCGGCTGCGCCGAGGTCGAAGTCTATGCACCGCCGACGATCTCGATCTTCTCCACCGGCAATGAACTGGTGGACGCCGCGGCCGAGCCGGCACCGGCCCAGGTGCGCGACATCAACTCCTATACCGTTGCGGCGCGCAGCCGGGCGGCCGGTCTGGCGGTGCGGCGCATCGAACTGCTGCGCGATGACCGGGAGCTGCTGCGGCAGCGTCTGGCGGCGGCGATGCGCGACAGCGATCTGGTTGCGGTCAGCGGCGGCAGCAGCCAGGGCACGCAGGACTTTACCGCCGACGTGCTCGACGAGCTGACGTCCGGCGGCGTCTTCACCCACGGCATCGCCCTCAAGCCGGGCAAGCCGACCATTCTCGCCTATGACGGCAGCAGCCGGACGCTGATGATCGGGCTGCCGGGTCACCCGGCAGCAGCCATGCTCGTCTTTGAACTGCTCGTTGTCCGCTTTCTGCGTCGATGCATGGATGTGCCGGATCCGCCCGTCCTGCGGGCTCGCATGGAGACCAACGTCGCCGGCGGCGCCGGACGCGCGGTCTGCCAGCTGGTGCAGCTGCACCGCAGCGACACCGGGGAAGCCGGCGCGCCGCCGTATCTGGCCCGCCCGATTCTCGGCAAATCCGGTCTGATCACAACGCTGGTGCGCGCCGACGGCTATACATTGATCGATCACAATCGGGAAGGACTGAAGAAAGGAGAAGCGGTGAACGTCACACCGCTGTAGAATATGGGCAAAAGAAATCTCTATCTGCATACGATTCCCGTCGACGAAGCGCAGGAAAAATACCGCCGCGCGCTGGCGGGCCGGCTGGCGCCCTCCTATGAGGATATTGCCGTGACGGACGCTCTTCACCGCATCACAAAAGAGGCCATCTACGCCCGCTGCAGTTCCCCGCTCTACAACGCCAGCGCCATGGACGGCATCGCCGTCATTGCCGCGCACACCACCGGGGCCACCGAAGTGGCGCCGAAGACCCTCCGCGAAGGGGAGGACTACGTCGTCGTCGACACCGGCGATCCGGTGCGCGCACCCTATGACGCCGTGATCATGGCCGAGGATCTCGTCGAGACCGCGGACGGCGTCACCATCACCGCGGCGGCGGCACCCTGGCAGCATGTGCGGCCGGTCGGCGAGGACATCGTCGCCGGTGAAATGATCCTTCCCGGCGGACATCGCATCCGCCCGATCGACATCGGTGTGCTGCTTTCCGCCGGCATTACGCGCGTCACCGTGGTGCGGCGGCCGCGGGCGGCGATTTTTCCGACCGGAGATGAAATCGTCGAAGCCGAAGAAGTCGGAGACGATCCGGCCGCGACCGGTGCGATCATCGAATCGAATTCGCGCATGTTCGAAAACATGGTGCGCGAAGCGGGCGGACTGGCCGACCGCTATCCGACACTGCCCGACGACCGCGTCCGCATTCGCGACGCGGTGCAGGAGGCGCTGCGCGATCACGACCTGGTACTGATCAACGCCGGTTCGTCGGCGGGACGCGATGACTACACAGTGCATGTGCTGCGCGAGCTCGGAGAAGTGATCGTCCACGGCGTCGCGATCAAGCCGGGAAAGCCGGTGATCCTGGCGATCGTCGATGACAAGCCGGTGATCGGTCTGCCGGGATATCCGGTTTCCGCGTATCTCGGCTTTGTCAACTTTGTCTCCCCGCTGCTGGCGGCGCTGAGCGGTGATGACGTCCGCCGCGGGGCTGTCGTGGATGCTGTAATTTCGCGGCGCCTGGTCAGCAGCCTCAAGCACCGCGAATATGTGCGCGTGAAAGTCGGCCGCGTCGGGGAGCGCATGGTGGCGGCTCCGCTGGCGCGCGGTGCGGGCGCGGCGATGTCGCTGGTGCGGGCCGACGGCTTCTGCGTCATCCCGCAGAACAGCGAAGGGGTGGAAGCCGGCGACACGGTGCGGGTGGAGCTCTATCGCGAACTCGAAGAGGTGGAGAACACCGTGGTCGTCATCGGCAGTCACGATCTGATCCTCGACGTGATGGCGGATCTGATGCCCAACCGCTTTCACGGCATGTTTCTCTCCAGCACCCACGTCGGCAGCATGGCCGGGCTGATGGCGCTGCGGCGCGGTGAATGTCATGTTACGCCGACGCATCTGCTCGATGAGAAGAGCGGGACCTACAACGTCCCGGTGCTGCGGCAGCTCTTCGGCACCGACGGCCGCGTGACGCTGGTCAAGGGCGTGGGGCGGACGCAGGGCATCATGGTAAAGAAGGGCAATCCGCTCGGCATTACCGGTATCGCCGATCTCGCCGGCGGTGTTCGCTATGTCAACCGCCAGCGCGGCGCCGGCACGCGCGTGCTCTTTGACTACCGGCTGCGGCAGGAAGGTCTGCGGCCGGAGGATATCAACGGCTATGACCGCGAAGCGACGACGCATATGGCGGTCGCGGCGGCGGTGGCCGGTGACGGTGCCGATGCCGGTATGGGTGTCTATTCGGCGGCCGGGGCGATGGATCTGGATTTTCTGCCGATCGCCGATGAGGAGTACGACTTTGCCATTCCCACTGCGTTCCTCGAACTGCCGCATATCCGGGCTTTTCTCGAGCTCCTTGGCAGTTCGGAGTTCCGCAGCCGGGTCGAGGAACTCGGCGGCTACACCTTCCGGTGCACCGGGGAGTGCGTGCCTGTCAAGTAACAGGGAAGGGCCGCAATGCTCGTACGGCAGGGAAGAACTGCAGCCATTGAACAGCGGCGAAGAACTGCAGCCATTGAACAGCAGGGGAGAACCGCAGCCATTGAACAGCGGCGAAGAACTGCAGCCATTGAACAGCAGGGGAGAACCGCAGCCATTGAACAGCAGGGGAGAACCGCAGCCATTGAACAGCGGCGAAGGGCCGCAGCCCTCGCACAGCAGGGCAGAACCGCAGCCTTGAACGGCAGGGGAAGACTGCCGTCATCGTACGGAAAAAAGCCGCGGCGGCAAAGCACGCGGCCGAAGGAGACCAGAAATGCAGACGACAGACAGACAGACACAGCAGGCAGAGACAAACGAGAGACCGAACCGCTTTCTCGTTCTCGGCAGCGGCATCGCCGGCATGGCGGCCGCGGAGGAGATCCGCCGGCGGCTGCCGGATGCGGAGATCCGCATGGTCAGCGAGGAGGAGGAATGCTGCTTTAACCGGCCGATGCTGATTCAGGGCATCGCCGCGGAAGACGGTGCCGCGGATCTCTTTGTCAATCAGAATGACTGGGCCGCGCAGCAGCGGGTAGAGCTGCTGCTGGGGCGACGGGCGGCGGCCATCGATCTTCAGGCGCATAGCGTGCGGCTGCAGCCGATTGACGGCGGCCGGGAAGAAGAACTTTCGTATGACCGTCTGATCTATGCCGCCGGCGCGGCGGCGGCCGTGCCGGCGATTCCCGGAGCCGACGGGGTGCAGGTCTATGCCCTGCGCACGCTGTCCGACATGCGGCAGATCCACCGGGCAGCCCTGGAGGCGGAAACGGCGGTGGTGATCGGCGGCGGCATGCTCGGCCTCGAACAGGCCTGGCAGCTGCAGCAGAGAGGACTGGCTGTCACCGTCCTCGAGCGCGAGGAGCGCCTGATGCCGGGCCAGCTGGATCGCACCGGCGCCGATCTCCTCAAGCGCCGCATCGAACGCTGCGGCGCCCGCGTGATCACCGGCGCGGACATCGAACGCATCGAAGCGGGAAGAGTGCTCCTGCGGAAAGCACCGGAGGAAGCGGTCCCGAAGCCGGCGGCGAAGGAACCGCAGGCGGCGCCGGCGGCCGGCGGCGCTGCGCCCGTTCAGTCTGAAACGGACGAAACGAAGGCAGCGCTCGACGGCGGCACCGGGCACGATGCGGGGACCGGGCAGAATGCGGAGCGTGCGGGGAATGCCGGGGCCGGACCGGACACCCTCGACGCCGAAGTCAAAAAGGCCTCCGATCACGTGGTATCGGATCAGGAACTGCGCGAGGCATTCATCGTCCTCAATCAGGAACGCCAGCGTACGCCGGCCCGGGAAAAGCTCTTTCACACCGGCCGGGAGATTCCGGCCGACATGGTGATCCTTTCCACCGGCGTGACACCCAGCATCGAGCCGGGCCGTTCTGCCGGACTGCGCTGCGGCGGGCGCGGCGGCCGCTGGATCGACGTCGATGAACAGATGCGCACGAGCGATGCGGATATCTTTGCGGCCGGCGATACGGCGGCCCTGCACGGCCATAACGATGCGGTCTGGGATGAAGCGCGGGCGATGGGGCGCGTGGCCGGCGCCAATGCGGCCGGCGGCAGGGAAACCTATCATCCCGTGCTGCAGAGCCATGTCTTCAACGGCTTTGATACCGAGCTGTTTACCATGGGAAAGAGCAGCGGTGAAGGCACAGACGGTGTCTTTCTCCGCCATGCCGATGTCGAGGTCTTCGATTTCCGCCGCGAACGCTATGTGCGCGTCTCTCTCGATCACGGCCGAGTGGCCGGCATCCTGCTGATCAATGCGGTGGAACTGGCAACCGAGCTAATCGCGCTTTGTCAGCGCGGCGGCAGCGAAGAGGAGGCGCGGCGCATTCTCCTCGCCTGGCGGGAGAACCACAAAGTGGATTTCAAGCAGCCGACATCGACCTTCCGCAGCCGCACGCATCCGCGCTGAGACCGCGGCAGCTGCATCCTTCGCTGCATGCGCCCCCGCATCGCGGCCGGCTGCGGAGCGCGGCGGACAGAAAGCTTGCGGCCTCCCATGCGAAATACCGCATTTCCTGAAAACCCGGAATGTACTTTGCGACTTTACGGGATCATCCGCCGTGGAAAGAGACGGATTTTTCAGTTGCTTTTTCCGGCGGCAGACAGTATAATAACAGTAATGAGAACTCCGATTCCTCTTTGACACACACGGTGTGCCGGGACGGAACGATAGGTGTCCGGAGCAATCCGGGCGCCCGCCAGTGCGCAAAGGAGACCGTTCGGTCGACTTTGCGTTTTTTTGACCGAACTGACGGACGATACTGCGTGAGGAGGAGAAGAACTTATGGCGAAACGAAAAAGACTGAAATTCAAGAAGGCCAACTGCATAGGATGCCAGTTGTGCGCCATTGTCTGCTCGGCGTACAAGGAAGGCATGTATATTCCTTCGAAAGCAAGGATTGCGATCGAAACCTATTACGACAATGGGGCGCTGAAATACAAGGATGACTACTGCATTCTCTGCGGCATGTGCATGAAGACCTGCCCGTTTGATGCCATTGATATGGACAACGGCTACATCCACGTCGACATGGACAAGTGCAAGGGCTGCGGGCTCTGTGCCAAGAAATGTCCCAAGCATGTCGTGCAGATCCGCGACAAGAAGGCGATGATCTGCAATACCTGCGAGGGCGATCCGAAGTGTGTCAAGGCCTGTGCCAACAAGGCACTGACGTTTGAATAGGAGGTGGACGGCAATGGCAGAAATTATGCAAGCTTATCATAACAACGTACTGCGTGTCGACTGCACGAACAAGACGACGTCGACGGAACCGCTGAACATGGAATTCGCGCGGAAATATGTGGGATCCAAGGGTCTTGCCATCCGCTACATGTACGAAAATATCAAACCGGGCATCGATCCGCTCGGCCCGGAAAACAAACTGCTGCTTACGACCGGCCCGATGACGGGCACGCCGATTCCCTGCTCCGGCAAGCTGTCGGTGGCGGCCAAGTCGCCGGCGACCGGGACGATGAACGACTGCTCGATCGGCGGCCACGTCGGCATCCGGCTCAAGTTTGCCGGCTACGATATGGCGATCTTCGAGGGCTGTCTCGATGCCCCGGGCTACATCGTCATCGACGATGACAAGGTCAGCTTCCATGAGGCCGGCGATCTCTGGGGCCTGTCCGCGCATACCGCGGAAAAGCGCCTCGCCGAGGAGTACGGACTCGAGTTCAGCATCCTCACGATCGGCCCGGCCGGCGAGAACCTTTCCAATCTGGCCTGCATCAACTGCGACTACTATCGGCAGGCAGGCCGCGGCGGCATCGGTGCCGTCATGGGCAGCAAGAAGATCAAGGCGATCCTCGTGCGCGGCACCGGCGGTGTCAAAGTACCGAACATCGAGGAGACGACCGATCGCATCCTCGAAATCATCCAGACCGACATCATGACGGAGGATAACGCCTACGTCTTTGAAGAGGGCACCTACGCCTTCCTCGAAGCCTGCAACGACGGCGGCATTCTGCCGGCGCACAACTTTTCGGCGGCCACCGACCCCAAGTGGGATGAATACAACGCGGCGGCGGCGCTGCCCTATCGCGTCGGCAAGCGCGGCTGCGGCAGCTGCGCCCTCGGCTGCGGCAATTTCATGAACGTCGACGGCGCGATCTGCGAGGGACCGGAATATGAAACGACGGCGGTCTCCGGACCGCAGGCGGATATCCGCAGCGTCAAGCACAACGTCAAGTACAATCAGGTCTGCGATGATATGGGACTGGATACCATCAGCACCGGCGTGACCATCGTCTGGGCGATGGAGATGGCCGAAAAGGGCATCCACGATTTCGGTGTCCATTTCGGCAATGAAGAAGAAATGATCCAGACCGTCTATGATATGGCCAACCGGAAGGGCGAAGGCGCGGAGCTGACCGACGGCGTCAAGCTGGCTTCGGAGAAGTGGGGCGGCACCGACTTCGCGATGCAGAGCAAGGGCCTCGAGTACCCGCAGTATGAGCCGCGCGGTTCGTGGGGCATGTCGATGTCCTATGCGGTCTCCGACCGCGGCGCCTGCCACATGCGGGCATACGCGGCGAACGAAGAAGTCTTTGAAGCTTCCATTCCGCCGTATATCTCCGAGGGCAAGGGACAGATCGTCTACGACCTCGGTGAATTCAATGCGATCAAGTTCTCCTGCTGCCTCTGCGACCTCTGGGGCACGGTGAACTACGAATATATGTCCGAACTGCTGACGCGGATCACCGGCGTCGAATGGACCGTCGAGGATATGTCGACGGTCGGCCGCCGCGTGCTCAACATCGGCCGCGCGTTCAACCAGCGCGAGGGCTTTACCCGCAAGGACGACACGATGCCGAAGAGGCTGGCGCAGGATCCGCTCGGCGGGGACGGTCCGGCCAAGGGGCAGACGATTCCCGAGGAGGCATTTCAGGATATGCTCAGCCAGTACTACAAGATCATGGGCTGGGATGAGAACGGATGTCTGCCGCAGGAGCTGATCGATACACTGTAGCCTTTTTCGCGCCGCCGTGCTACAATGGGGGCAGAAAAGGAGAAAAACAGGCATGAAGATCACGATTACAATGAGAGGCACTTTGAAAAAGTATATGCCCGGCGAAACGGAACGGGTGGTCGAAGTGCCGGACCACTGCACCTGTGACGAAGCACTTCAGTGCATCGGCATAGATTACAGGACAACGCCCCGTTTCGGGTTCGTGGTCCGCAACGGCAAGCGCTGCATGATCACGGACCGTCTGGAGGACGGAGACGAACTGAAGGCCTGGTCGACCGTCTCCGGCGGCTGAGGCCGGCATTGAAAGAAAAGAGCCGTAGAACCATGCGCTGCCGCGCAGCTCTGCGGCTTTTTACTGTCTCGGGAGTATGCGATGAAACTGATCATGATCAAGGGCTATTCGAAGACGGGCAAGACCACCAGCTGCACGGCGCTGATCGGCGAACTGGTGCGGCGCGGCCATACCGTCGGCAGCATCAAGGACATTCATTTTGAGGGCTTTGCGATCGACCGCGAAGGCAGCGACACCAGCCGCCATGCCGCGGCCGGGGCGCGCACGGTCGCGGCGCTGGGACTGCGGGAAACCGATGTCCTCTATCAGCGCCGCCTGACACCTGCGGAACTGCTGCGGCATTTTCACGAGGACTTCCTGGTCTGCGAGGGCGACTGCGGACTGGCCTGCGCCAATCTGGTCACCGGCCGCACGACAGAAGACCTCGAGCGGCGCCGGGATGAGCGGACGGTCGGCTTTACCGGCATCGTCGCCGGTGAACTGCATGAATATGACGGCCTGCCGGTGATCAGCGCCGTCGAGGCGATCGAGGCGCTCGCGGATCTGGTCGAAGAAAGGAGTACAGCGATATGAAGGAAGCGGGAGAAAAGGAAATCACCCTGCGCTTTGACGGGGAAGAGGTGCCGATGGTGCCGTTCGTGGAGGATATCCTCAAAGGTGCGGTGCTGGGCATGGTCCGTTCCCTCAAAGGCTACGAAGAGGGCGTGGACGTAACGATTGAAATCAAGGATTGACATCCGCAGCGGGCAGGAAATGTCGTTATACCAACAAAAGAATAAAGAAGGCAAACAAATCGTACTTTGACCGCAATGTCGTGATTGAAAAGCGGGGACGATCATTGTATCATGCAGACAAGTCGGAAGTACTCGTTCTGACTCAGGTACATTACCGTTAGACCTCCGTTATGGTCATATGGTATAATGTCTGACTCCTGCTTCGCAGGAACATCTTCCTAAAGAGTAATGATTACCGGCTGAGCACCGCACCCTGTGCGGTGCTCATGCTGTGATACGTCGTCGGCCCGGTCATTGTTCGCCGGCGGCCCGGTCATTGTTCGCGGCTTGCAATAAGTATGGGAAACGGTTAAACTGAATTCATGTGCGGCAGCAAGTGACAAAGTGCTTTTTCGCGCGGAGCGGCTGTCCGGAAAACGGCGGCAGAACCATGCGCCGCTGAGAAGAGCGCAAACCGGCAGAGCGGCGCGGGAGCGCCGGAAAAACGCAGGAGGCATTGATGAGAATACTGATCTGTGTCGACGACACCGATGATCTGACCAAGGAAACCAGTACCGGGAAAATTGCCGATGCCATCGCGCAGGCAGCTGCAGAGGAAGGTGCCCGCTTGATTCGCGGGGTCACCCGGCATCAGCTGCTGCTCTCCGACCAAATCGACTACACATCACACAACAGTTCCATGTGCATGGAGCTGGAAACCGAGCTGCCGCTGCCGCGTCTGCAGAGTACGGCGGAGGCCGTGCTGCGCCGCAGCATGTCGGCGGCCAGCGATCCCGGGCTCTGCTTCTGCCGCCCCGATCAACTGCGGGATGCCGATCGTCTGCTCGCTTTCGGCCGGCGCGCGCAGCACGAAGTGCTGACGCAGCGGGAAGCGTATGATACCGCGGCGGCGATCGGCGGAACCGAACTGAAGGCGTACGGCGGTGACGGCAGCGGCGTCATCGGCGCACTGGCCGGCTGCGGTCTGAGGCTTTCCGGCAGCGACGGAACGATGCGCGGCGGCAAGGGCTCGGAATTCGCCGGGAAGACGCTGACCGTCCGGGAATGGAAGCAGACGAAGATGGGCATCGAGCAGGTCGTGGATTTTGACGGAAACCTGCTCGCGGACGATGTCCCCGTCTCCGTCGACGAGCGCCTCAAGCTCGCCTATCTCGATCATCGCGTGACGCTTGTGGCCCGCAGCTGTGACGGCGCCCTGATCGCCTGCACCAAGAACGACCTGTATCACGGCGACCGCCGCATCCACCACTGGCAGAAGCCCTGCGATGCGTTCACCGTGGACAACGACCTTGAGGAATGCTGGAGCGAGGGCGAAGCCGCCTGCTGGAACTGCCTCTACCGGCGCTGGACTGAAGACGGATACCGCTGCGTCAGAGACGGCGGGGCCGCAGCGGACATCTGAGCGGCGGCCGGACGAAAGACTGCAGGCAGAGCAGGCCTGGCCCGACAAACAGGGAAGGAGCATGAAGGAACGAGTACAGCAGAGCAGTGAGCATAAGCGGCAGGGAGCACGGACGGCCGGAAGCGGTCGACGGCGCGGCGCGCGGTCGGATGCGCAGCAGCGGAACGAGGCGCAGCGGCCGGACGAACAGCGCCCGCGGTCGCGGCGGGAGCGGCAGAACGGCTGGCTGATCGCGCTCTTTATCATCCTGCCGATCGTTTTTGTGATCGGCACGATCTGCATCGGCCGGTTTTCCGTCAGCATCGCGGATGTGTTCGCCGCCATCAGACAGAGCCTCACCGGGGAACATCTGGTGACCGATGCCGTTTTTGCCGTGGTCATGAACAACCGCCTGCAGCGGGCGCTGCAGGGCCTTTTGGTCGGCGCGGCGCTGGCGGCCAGCGGTGCCTGCTTTCAGGGGCTGTTTCGCAATCCCCTGGTATCCAGCGGCATGCTCGGTGTTTCCAACGGTGCGGCGTTCGGCGCCGCGCTGGCTATCCTGCTGTTCGGCAATATGGTCATGACCTCGCTCTTTTCTTTTTTCTTCGGCATTATCGCCGTCGTCTGCGCCTATTTCGTCGGTCGCGTCAGCGGCGCCTCGCCGACCATCACGCTGGTGCTCGGCGGCGTCATCGTGCAGTCGATTTTTCAGGCGCTGGTGTCGCTGCTCAAATATCTCGCCGATCCGGAAAACGAACTGCCGGCGATCACCTACTGGCACATGGGCTCCCTGGCGCATACCAGTTTGCGGGAGCTGCAGCTGGCTTCCATTCCGATGCTGATCGGCATCGTCGGCATGCTGCTGTTCCGCTGGCGGCTCAATGTACTGGCCATGGGCGATCGGGAGGCGAAAACCCTCGGCCTCGATGTCGCGGTCAACAAAGGACTGGTCATCGCTTTTGCCACCATGGCCACCGCGGCCGCGATCAGCATCAGCGGTGTGATCGGCTGGATCGGACTGGTCGTGCCGCACATCTGCCGGATGCTGATCGGTTCCGACAACCGCCGCCTGATTCCGGCGAGCCTGTCGATCGGCGGCTGCTTTCTGATCCTTGTCGATACCATCTGCCGTACCCTGACCGGCGCGGAGATTCCGCTCGGCATCGTCATGGCGCTGGTGGGCGGACCGTTCTTCATCTATCTGCTGAAAAAGACCAAGGGAAAGAGCTGGTGAGAACATGGAACGACTGGTGGCGGAAAACCTGACATTTTCCTACGACGGCAGGCGCGATATCTTTTCCGGACTGCATCTCAGCATCGACAGCGGACAGATTCGCTGTCTGATCGGCCCCAACGGCTGCGGCAAGACGACGCTGATCGACTGTCTGCTGGGACTGAACAAGCCCTCGACAGGGAGGATTCTCGTCCGCAGCGGGAGCCGGCTGCGTGACATCCGCACGATGCGGGCGGCGGAGCTGGCGGAGCACATCGCCTATGTACCGCAGGGCCATAAGACGACGTTCGGCTTTACCGTGCTCGACGTCGTCACCATGGGGCGAACCTATGCCGCGAAGATGTTTTCCCCGCCCGGCGAAGCCGAACGGGAGATCGCCCGAGACGCCCTCGCGCAGGTCGGGCTGGACGGCTTTGAAGACCGCGACTATACGCGCCTTTCCGGCGGCGAACTGCAGCTGGTGATTCTCGCCCGCGCCATTGCCCAGCGCGCCCGGGTGCTGATCATGGACGAGCCGACCGCGCACCTGGATTTTCGCCACGAGATGCGGGTGATGGAGATCGTCGCCCGCCTGGTGAAGGAAAACAACCTCTCGATCATCATGGCGACGCATTTTCTCAACCAGGCGTATTATCTGGAAAATGCCGGCTGCGATACGCGTGTGTCATTGATGAACAACGGTCGTATCGTGCGCGAAGGCACACCGGGCGAAGTGCTGACCGAAGATACGCTCGAGGAGACATTCAATATCATCACCGAGATCGTTTCCAGCCGCGAGCGCCGGTACATCCTGCCGATTGCCACCGGAAAGAAACAGGAGCCGGGAACGGATCGCGGGGACTGAGTGATCCCGGGGCCCCGGGTCCGTGCGCTTCCGGACAAGCCCCGATGATCCGATGATCGCAAGGGGAATCCCTACCCGGATCCGTGCGCTTTCGGAGAAGCCGCCGGCGATGCATCGGACGGGCCGGATCCGAGGGAAGATACGCCCGGCGACCGGCGGAGACTGAGAAACCCCGCCGGGTCGACCGCAGCAAACAGAAACGAAAAACCGCAAGCAAAGAGGAGGAATTGCCATGCCGCAGACAGAACATACCGATTGGAATCGCCGGGCGGACAGCCGGCCCGACCGCGGATCCGACCGCGTCACCGAGCGCTTCCGGGTACAGATTCGCCGGCGCCGGCAGCAGCTGACGGCATTGCTGCTGTGCGTGCTGCTGCTGGCGGCGCCGCTGACGTTCTGCGGCTGCGATCGCGGCGGCGTCTCCGAAAATGTGCCGCAGCAAACCGTCACCGATCTGGACGGACGCGAGGTCGACATTCCGGAGGATCCGCAGCGGGTCGCCTGCATCAACTCCGCGGCGGCCCACATGATGGCGATGCTCGGTGAGGAAGATCAGATTGTCGCGGTGCCCAACGGCGTCAAGTCCGACGAACTGATGAAGCGCAAGATCGACAATCTCGAGGATCTGTCGGTGCCGATGCAGGACAACGATCTCAACATCGAGGAACTGATCGACATCAAAGCCGATCTGGTGATCGTCAAACGCAACCAGATCTCCGCCTCGGGGCAGAAGGAAAAGCTGGAAAAGGCCGGCATTCCGTGGATCGTTGTAGATTTTGAAAACATCCGTGAACTGCGGAAGTCGGTGAAGCTGATGGGCGGCATCTTCGGCAGGGAAAAGAGGGCCGCTTCCTACAACCGGTTTGCCGAAAAAACCATCAGCATGGTCTCCGACCGGATCGGCGAGGTACCCGACAGCCGGCGGCCGCAGGTCTACCATTCGGTCAACGAGGCGATCCGCACCGACCCGAAGGGCGGCATCTGCGAAGAAATCATGGAGAAGGCCGGCGTGACCGACATCAGCACGAAACACAATCTCAGCACCGAGGAGAACAAGACGTACGCCACCATTGAAGAGATCTACAAATGGGATCCCGAGGCTATCATCGCCAATGAATCGAGCGTCACTTCCTACGTGCTGAGCGACAGCAAGTGGAAAGGCTTGCAGGCTGTGAAGAAAAAGAAGGTCTACACCCTTCCGGTGGGCGCCACGCGCTGGTGCCATCCCGGTTCCATCGAAGCGCATATGGGAGTGCTGGCGGTGGCCTGGCGATTCTATCCCGATGACTTCAAGGATTTTGATTTCAAGGGATACGTCCGGGACTATTACAAAAAATACTTTGATTTGACGCTGGATGATGATACCATCAACAGCATCCTCGCCGGAGAAGGCATGCGGAGGTCCAACGATGCAGAAAAAGTCAACTGAAATCATGCAGGAAGTGAAAAAGGTCATTGTCGGCAAGGACGATGTGATTCGCAAGGTATTGATGGTGATCCTTGCCGGCGGTCATGTGCTGCTGGAGGATGTGCCGGGCGTCGGCAAGACACAGCTGGCGCTGTCCTTTTCCCGGGCCATGGATCTTCAGTACCGGCGCATGCAGTTCACGCCCGACACCATGGCCAGCGACATCACCGGGTTTTCCGTATATGACCGCGGCACGGGACAATTCACCTACAAAGAGGGCGCAGCGATGTGCAATCTGTTTCTGGCCGACGAAATCAACCGTACTTCGGCAAAAACGCAGGCGGCCCTGCTGGAGGTCATGGAAGAGGGGGCGATGACGGTCGACGGGATCACCCATACGGTACCGCATCCGTTTATCTGCATCGCGACGCAGAATCCGCTGGGATCGGCCGGCACACAGAAGCTGCCCGATTCACAGCTGGACCGCTTTATGGTCAAGCTGTCGATGGGTTACCCGGAAGTCGGCGAACAGGTGGAAATCATCAAGCAGCGGCAGGGCAGCGATCCGATTGACAGCGTGGTGACCGTCGCCGACGGAGAGGAAATTCTGGCCATGCGCCGGGAAGTGGATGCCGTGCGTGCGGTCGACGACGTACTCGCCTATGCCGCGCAGCTCTGCGAGAATACACGGCGGCCGGAAAGCGTGGATCAGGGTGTCAGCCCGCGGGCGGTGCTGGCGCTGGTGCAGATGGCGAAAGCCGGCGCTTACATCGATGATCGCGATTATCTGACGCCGGAAGATATCAAGGACAGCTTTTTCGATGTTTGCCGGCATCGCCTGATCCTGACGGCGCGGGCACGTATCCGCAAAGAGACGGAAGACGAGGTGCTGCGGCAGATCCTCGAGGATACACCGGTGCCGCAGGTACTGGGACGGTAGCGAAAGGGCCGGCAGATGATGATGCGAAACCGTATTTGCTGGGCATTGCTGCTGCTGACGGCGGCGCTCACGTTCATCTTTTCCAACTCCTATATTTCGCTGCTCCTGCTGCTGGCAGTGATCGTGATTCCGCTGCTGTCGCTGGCGCTTCTGCTGGCGTCGCGGCAGGTGGGCCTGACTCTGCGGCTGCCGGAAACGATGGAAAAAGAGCGCGACACATCTTTTTCCTATGTGATCGAGAATCGCAGCCGACTGCCTGCGGCACGGGTGGCCTGGCGCGTGCGGGTGGACAACCAGCTGACCTTTGCGCATCGGGAAATGCAAACCTCTGCTTCGGTCGGCGGACGGCGCAGTCGTGAGATCCGGTTTACGCTGACACAGCCGCGCACCGGAACGACGGTGGTGTCGACCGATGCACTTCGCCTGGAGGACGCCTTCGGTATTTTCTGCCTGCGGCTGCCGGATCTGCCCGACGGCATCACGGTGGTCTATCCGACGCTGCGTGAGGTGGCGATTTACTTTGACGTGCCGGTGGAAACGCTGGGCGACGGGCGCCGCTGGTCGCCGGATCGGAAGGGCGGCGACATCAGCGAAATCTTCGGCATGCACGAGTATGTCCCCGGTGATGAGATTCGCCGCATTCACTGGAAGATGTCGTCGAAAGTGGATCAGATGGTCGTCCGGGACTTTTCTCTGCCGCTGAACTTCTCTGTGTTCCTGCTCCTCGAACTGAGCCGGGCATCGGAAGAGGTCATGGACCGGGCGCTGGAGATTTACTCATCCGCCAGCCGCGTGCTGATGGAAAAAGGCGTCAACCACAACCTGGCCTGGTTCGACGGCAGCAAGGAAGAGCTGCAGGTCTATGAGCTGACCGACGTGGAAGACCTGGAGGTGGCACTGGCGCAGCTGCTGGCTTCCTACGCCTACGAAGAGGAAACGCCGGCGCTGGAGCATTACGCCGGCAGTGTCTACTGCGATCCGCGCAGTACGCTGCTGTATGTGACCACGCATCCGAATGAGGATCGCGTAGCCGAAGTGGCAGTACGGCAGACGGTGCGGGTGATTGACGCCTCACAGGAGGATACCGAGACCGAAATCTGGGTGTAGCGGAGCGGGAAAAGCCCCGGGACAAAGCAAAAACCGGCTGCAGACAGAGTAAATCGATACGAAGAGCCGGAACAGGAAAGAAACGGGACAAACCGAAAAGAGGGAGCCCGGACGAAGGGGAAATCGACAACAGATGAAGCTGATTAAAAGCGAAGAGAATATACGGGAACGGAGCAGCCTCGTCTACGAACTGGCGGTGGCGTCGGCACTCTCCCTCGGCTGCTGGGGGAGTCTCTTTTCGATGTTCGGCTCTCCGCTGGCCTTTCTGCCGTCGCTGGCGCTGGTCATCCTGCTGCCGCTGGTGATGACGGCGGTCTGCCGGCTGCCGCGCTTCGGCCGCTATGCGGCCTTTTACGTCCTGCTGGCCATTGCCGTATATTTCCTGCTGTTTTACCGTCAGGTCTGGAACGGCTTTCTGCGCTTTGCCAACGGGGCTGTACATATGCTCAATGCGAGGCTGGGAACCGGCTATCTTGATTTTACTGTATCCGGCGGCGAGGAAACGGTGCAGCTGTGGATGGCGCTGCTGCCGGTGATGCTGATCTTCGCAACGGCTGCGGCACACAGCGTGGTGAGACGGCAGCCGCTGATCGGCTTTCTCTTTACGGCCGTGCCGGTGCTGATCGGCATTCTGCTCAAGGGCAGTCCGTCCGTTTTCATGATTCTGCTGCTGATCCTCGCCTGGACGGCGCTTTTCCTGACGGCGGCCGGCAGCCGTCTGCCGGTGCTGGCAGCGGCGCTGGTGGTCCTGGCCGCACTGTCACTGCTCTTTACCGCCGCCGACTGGAAGCCGCTGCAATCCGTCAATCAGGTGCGCGACCGTCTCGTTCAATGGGAGGAAACGCTGCGTTACGGCGGCAGCCGGATCGAAAGCCTGCCGCGCGGCGATCTGCGGCAGACGCATCCGCTGGAATACAGCGACGAAGCTGTCTTTTCACTGCGGATGGAAAAAGGGCAGTCGCTGTATCTGCGCGGCTTTGCCGGCGCTGATTTTAAAGACGGGCGCTGGACGGAGACGGATGAGAGGGCGTATTCCGGAGATTTTCGCGGGATCTGTGAATGGATGGCGGAAGACGAAATTTATCCGTGGTGCCAGTGGAATTCGCTCTATCGACTGACCGATGATTTCAGCTTTTCCGATGTCGAAATCGAAAACAAGAAGGCATCTTCCAAATATATCTGGGTGCCGTACGAAACGGCGGTGACCGGTGATATCACGGCGGATCGGGTGCGGTTTGATCAGGATCGCGCCCTGCTGGCGCGCGGCTTCCGCGGTCAGCGCTCCTACAAGGCGCGTCTCTTTGATACGACTCTGAAAAATTACACTGATACCAAGGGCGACAATTTCCTCCGCACGCTGCGACGGCAGGACGGCTATGATGCGTTCCTCGGCAAGGAGAAAGTGTATCGCCATTTTGTCTATGAAACTTACACCACGGTGCCCGCTGCCGAACGGAGCGCCGTGCGCAGCACCGGCATCGACAGCTATCGCGACCGGACACTGGACGCGACGATTTACTATATACGGCAGCAGTTTGAAAAGAAGTACAAGTACAGCCTTTCCACCAAGGCCGCCCCGGCCGATCAGGATCCGCTGATCTGGTTCCTGCAGCGGAACAAGACCGGCAATTCGTCGCATTTTGCAACGGCTGCCGTGATGATGCTGCGGGAGGCCGGCTTTCCGACACGTTATGCCGAAGGATATTACCTGTCGGATAGCGATCTCGCACTCTACGAGGATCTGCACGACGTTCGCATCGAAGTCACCGATTCGATGTCGCATGCCTGGGTGGAAGTCTATGTCGACGGCCTCGGCTGGGTGCCGCTGGAAGTGACACCGGGCTACTACAAACTGAAAAAAGAGGTGAGCACGCAGACACGAAAGACGGAGAAAGAAAAGCAGACCAAGCAGCATCAGACAAAGCGGCACATCAACACATCGCCGCAGCCGGATCAGCCGCAGGGGCGGCGGGTGCTGCCGCTGTGGGTCATCCTGCTGATGGCGGCCGCGGCCGCGGTCGCAGCGGCGGAATTCATCGGTCACCGCCGTCTGCGAAGACGGCGCGACTGGAGCGACTGCTTCCGCTATCTCTGCCGGCTGCTGGCGTTTGACGGATTTCGGCGCGTGCGGCGCGATCCCTGCCGCCGCAGCGAGGAAATCGGCGCCCGCTATGACGCGGCTACAACCCTTTCCTATCGGGCAGCTATCCGTCTGATCTATCAGGTGCGCTTTGGCGAAACCGCGCTGACGGAAGAGGAGACCGATGCGCTCAATGCCTATGTGCGGGAGCTCGCGGCGACGATCTATATGGGATGTCCCTGGTATCGCCGTCTGCTGATGCGGGGGATTCTGTTTCTCCGCTAATGTCGCAAATAGGTGCCGGAAAAGGAATGCGAATTCGGATAGCAGCGTCTGCGGTGAGCTTACTGCTGCGGCGGCCGCGGGCGGCGGCGCCGGGAGAGAAGCACGGCGCCGGCAATGACGGCGATCAGCACAGCGGCGGCCAGCGCGGCCAGTGCCTGCGTGGACAGCCCGCCGCGGTTGTCGGCGTCGAGACGCTTTTCCTGTGAATGGGGCACAGAAGCCTTGGTTTCGGCACGGGCAGAGGTGAAAGTCTGCTTGTTCATACCCAGCTTTTTCAGCGTCTCCGGCGTCTCTGCTCCGGTTTTCGTGCCGGTGCGAAACGTCACCCGGTGGGCGTTGTCGATGGTGGTGCCGTTTTTGGCGCGCAGCGTAGAGTCGACGGCGATGCGGTATTCGGTTTTGGCGCGCAGCTTTTTCTGCGGCTTGAGAAAGACCTCCCGCTTGTAGGTTCGCTGCACCTGGTCGTCGGGGACGGTGACGGTGAGGGGAATGACCTCGTCGTTGTCGGTGCGGGTCAGATGAAAACAGGTTTTATTGTTTTCGAGCACCTTGACGTTGCAGATGTTTTTATTGAAATCGAGTTCGATGATGACATCGCGGGCGACGTTGACCGACCCGTCTTCCGGCGTTGAGGCCGCGAGCGTCAGGGGAATATCGCGGTTCTTCCCCTGGCCGCTGCCGCTGCCCCCGCCGGAGCCGTCGCCGCCGTCGGCGGCAGCAAAGTGCAGCGGCAGGGACAGTGACAGTGCAGCCAGAAGGGTGCACAGAAGTGACAGGATCAGAATACGTTTTTTCATGGTCGCCTCCTACCGGTTTATGATATCATAAACCGGAGGGGAGTGAAACGGGGCAAAGGAGATGCAAAGGCAGAGGTACAGAATCATATTTGTGATCAGTCTTGCGGTGATCGTGCTGCTGAGCACGACGACCGCTGCTGTTGCCGTCATCTGGGAATTCGGCACTTCGGGCCAGGGAAAAAATCCCTTTACTCCGCGCGGCTATTTCGTCACCAATGAAGAGACCGGCTCGCAGTGGCTGCGCAGCAATTTCGACAACAGCGGCGAGGTAATTCAGTATGGGGAAGTCAACGGCCTCAGCTATCTCGATCTCGACAGCAGCTACCAGCTCTATGCGATGACCGACCGCAACCCGACGCCGGGCAAGAATTTCCTCGCTGCCTGGAAGACCGACGACGAAACGAAGAGCACCGCCGAATGGAGCGAAATTGAAGGGTTCGGTGCTTCCGCCGGCATACCCGGCCGCTCTCCGAACATCGATCCTTCCGGACGGGGCACCTGCTGGCAGATCCCGATCGACCATTTCAAATGGGAGAAGGGCACACGCTACGCCTTCGGCTTTCTGCGCGGCATGATGGCGAACAACGGCATCACGCTCGTGCTCAGCGATGACAGCAGCAGCCCCAGGGGGTACATCCAAATGGAACGGGATGCCAGCGGAAACCGTGTTTTTTCAAATAACAAAGAGAAGAATCGCTACGAAGACCAGAAGAATATGGAGTATGTGTTCCGCGATCCGCAGACCGGAACGGTGCATCAGATTTCCGGCCGCGACGGCGGCACGATGATCTTCACCGTGCAGACCTATGCCGATGAAAGCATCTGGAACGAAGGGAAAAAGGACGCCGAGAACTTTCTCAACTCCGTGACAGAGGCGGACTACAGCAGCGGCAAATATGTCGAGAGCAACGTCAAGGCGCTGCAGACGCTCTACAACCGCTATCAGGAAGAGGCGAAGACGACGGTGCGCAGGCAGCTGCAGAAACAGTCCGAGCGGAAGCAGCGGAAAATGGTGAAAAAACTCAACGAGGCATTGAAGAAGGCCCGCAGCGAAAAGCCGGAAAAAGCCGATCTCGCCGAATTGAAACGTCTGATCAAAGAGGGCAAAACACTGCGAAACAAAGTCAAGGATCACATTGGCAGCGAGACCGGACAGTACGGGGAAGCGGAGTATCAGGCTCTGGTGCGGGCGCTGGAGCAGGGCGAAAAAGCGCTCACCCGTTACGCTTACAATCAGAAAAAGATCGATCAGCGCGCCGAGGAACTGCGGAATGCGATCGATGAACTGGAACTCAGCCATGCCGAAGAGGCCAGCTGGCAGTTTGAAATGGAAGGTATCTACGTCACCGTGCCGCAGAGCGCTTTCGATCAAAAGCCGACGTTTTATGCCCGCTGGCTGCGGCCCAAATCTTCTTCGCTCTATCAGATGATGCTGAAAAAACTTGCTGACAGTGACAGCTATGATCACGGAATATTTGTCATCCAGTTCCGCGATGCCGATACCGATAAAGCCGAGCAGCCAAAGAAAACCATCACCGTTCAGGTGAACAAGCCGTCGGCGCTGCGCGGCGGCGGCGTGGGACTTTATCGCGTTGCCGATGACGGCAGCCGCAGCGAGCTCAATTCCACGAACACAAAAACAGATCTGGTGTTTCATACCGATCAGACGGGTTCCTTCACGCTCCTGCAGTCAAAGAAGAAAAAAACGACGGCCGCCGCCAGTAAAAAAAAGAGCGGTAGCAATGCCGCCCGGCGCAGCGCAGAGGACAGCAGCGGCAGCGGCTCGGTGGCGCTGCAGCGTTCGACCGATTCGAAAACCACCAGGGCCAAACAACAGACAGAAATGAAAAAGGACAAAACACAGAAAAAGGATTATCGCCCGCAGACCGCTGCGCATCGGGTGCAGCATCCCGGAACGGGGGTCGTCAATGAACATGTCACCCGCAGCACCGATCCCCGCTGGATGGTCTACGCGGCCATCACCCTGGGGGTCATCGCGCTGCTGATCGGACTGCGGAGCCTGCTGCCCGAACGCCGCCGCATGAGCGAGCAGACGAGATGAGCAGCCGCACCTGGAATACGGATCAAGAATCCGGAGATAACCGGCGGACAGCAAGGATGGTTGAAATCCCGGCGGGTTTCCGGACAGCGTGAAGGAAGGATCGCAAAACCCAGACCGCAAGCAGCGGTGTTTGACGACGGAGCCGAGACGAAGAAAGGAAAATCAAACGTGTCGACGGGAACAAATAAAAGCAGTAAAAGGGTATGAAGAAACAAGCAGTATGAGAACGGGGGAGTGGAAATGAAATATGATGTCGTGATCATCGGCGCCGGTATTCTCGGCTGTCTGACGGCCAGAGAACTGACGCGCTATCGCCTTTCGATGCTCGTCGTCGACCGCGAGGCCGATCTCGCCGAGGGCGCGACCAAGGCCAACACCGGTGTTCTCTACGCCGGCTTCCATCCCCGCGGCGGCAGTCTCAAGGGTCTCTCCTGTGTCGAGGGAAACCGCCTGCACGAGGCGCTCTGCCGCGATCTCGACGTGCCGATGTCCTACACCGGCTCGCTGTTCGTCGCCTTTCACGATGAAGGCATGGAGTCCATCCTCGAGAAGGTGAAAAAGGGCGAGAAGAACGGCGTACCGGGCATGAAGATGATCAGCGGCGACGAAGCACGGGCCATCGAACCGGGCCTTTCTCCGCGCGTGATCGGCGCCATGTGGGCGCCGACAACGGGCATCATTTCGCCGTTTCGTCTGGTGCTGGCCGCGGCGGAGAACGCCGCCGCCAACGGCGCGGAGTTTCTCTTTGATGCCTGCGTGAGAGCGGTGGAGAGGGCGCCCTGCGGCTACCGGCTGCAGACCGACCGCGGCAGCTTCGAGGCTGCTTATGTGGTCAATACCAGCGGCGAGGGGGCGGCCGGGGTGGAAGCGTTTGTGCACCCGCGCGATCTCGTCATCAAGCCGAAGAGCGGTCAGTTCTTTATCTTCGATGCGCCCTCGCCGATTCGCCACGTCATCTATCAGGCGCAGGAAAACAACGAGAAGGGTACGCTGATCGCGCCCACTACCGACGGGCAGATGATCGCCGGGCCGACCAGCTACAGCGTGCCGTCGTTTGCGCACACCGAGACCACCCGCCGCGGGCACGACCATATCCGCCGGGTGGCGAAAAAGATCCTCCCCGGCGTCGACTTCGGCCGCGTCATCGCCACCTTTGCCGGCGTGCGCGCCAACATTGAAAACGTGCCCAAGGAGGAAAAGGACTTTGTCGTGCGCCGTTCGGCGCCGCATTTCGTCAGCGCTCTCGGCATCAAGAACCCGGGCATGACGGCCAGCCCGGCGCTGGTCAGGCGGATTATCGGGCTGCTGCGGGAGGACGGCCTGCGCTGCGAGGACAATCCGCAGTTCCAGCCCGTGCATCGCTTTCGACCGCTGTTCCTCAAGGCCGAACCGGCCGAGCAGGCGCGCATGCTGCGGGAAAACCCCGCCTACGGCCGCGTCGTCTGCAAGTGCGAGGGCATCACCGAAGGCGACATTCTCCACTGTCTGCACGGCGGTCTGCCGCCGCATACGCTCAACGGCCTGAAAAAGCGGCTGCGCGTGACGATGGGACGCTGCCAGGGCGCCTTCTGCGTTCCCGCGCTGATCCGCATCCTCTCCCGCGAGTGGGGTGTGCCGCCGCAGCGGGTGGAAAAGGGCGAACCGGGCAGTGCCCTGGTGAAGGGAAAGGTGAGGCCATGAACAGAGAAACCGCACGTACCACATCATCCTCCGGCCGTCTTTCGATCTGCGTGATCGGCGGCGGCCCGGCCGGCATGGCCGCGGCCTGGACGGCTTCCAGCTGCGGCGCCGGCGTGACTCTGCTGGAGCGCGCCGAGCAGCTCGGCGGCGTGCTGCCTCAGTGCATTCACAATGGCTTTGGCACGCAGATCCTGCACGCCGATCTGACCGGCGGCGAATACGCGGCACGCTGGGAAGAACGCGTGCGGCAGCGCGACATCGATGTCCGTCTCGGGGCTACGGTGATGTCGGCACAGGAGTGCTCCGGGGATGATCGGGAGAGAGCAGAAGATCCGCGCCGCGGCGGCTGGCTGGTGCATTACGTCGATGCCCGCAGCGGTTCGGCGCTGCTGCGCTGCGATGCGGTGATCCTCGCCTGCGGCTGCCGCGAGCGCACTCTTCCGCAGATGGATATCCCCGGCAGCCGGCCCGCCGGCATCTTCACCGCCGGCGAGGCGCAGCAGATGATGAACCTCGAAAACTATCTGCCGGGGCGCAGTGCGGTGATCCTCGGCAGCGGCGACATCGGCCTGATCATGGCGCGGCGCCTGACCCTGGAGGGCATCCCCGTGAAGATGATCCTCGGCGAAAAGGCTTCCGGACTGGCGCGCAACGTCGTCCAGTGCGTGCGCGATTTTGATCTGCCGCTGCGCTACGGCTGGACCGTGGCTTCCACGCACGGATACAAGCGCCTCAAGGGCGTGAACATCCGCGAAGTGAACGGCAGCGGGCGGGAATACATTCCCTGCGATATGCTGCTGCTGGCGGCCGGACTGGTTCCGGATACCGCGGCTTTCGCGAATTGTCTCGGCCGACCGGGCTTTGTCGTCTGCGGCAATGCCGATCATGTCTTTGACCTTGTCGATCACGTCACCGTTTCCGCGGTGCGCGCGGCTGTGCGGGTCTGCGGCGTGCGGGAGGAGGAGCTGCCCGCCGATGTCCGCCGGCTGCTGGAAGCCGATCTGCCGCAGCAGAAAAAGGACCGGCAGGGCAACATGGTCTGCACAGTCTGTCCGCAGAGCTGCGTGCTGCAGGTTCGCGAATCGCCGTTTGCGGTGACCGGGCAGGGGTGTCCGCGCGGCGAAGCTTTTGCCCGTCAGGAGCTCAGCGATCCGCGGCGGGTGGTGACGACGGTGCTGCGCGTTCGCGCAGAAGCGGCGCCGGATCTGCCGGAAACTGTTTCGGTGCGCACCGGGGGGACCGTCTCCCGCGCGGAGATCCCGGCCGTGATGCGCGCCGCACGCCGCACGGTCATCGATCATCCGGTACGGATCGGTGACGAAATCAGGGGCGGTGCTTACACGTTCGTGGTCACGTCGAATCGCTGCGACGGCCGTCCGGCATCGCACTGAGCAGGGGCTCTGCCAGCGGCCGGACGGGGGGATGAGACCGCCCGCGGCGGTTTCCGGCTCTGCGTTCCGGCGCCCTTGTGCCGGACGCTGCGACGCCCATGTTTAGGTGCTGCGGTTCCCCTGTCCTGCGCCTGCGAACTCTCCTGTTCTGCGCCGGAGTTTCTTATTTATGCCCGTTATGATATAATATAGGGAAGATCGGCCGATGGCGTTTGCCGGAACAGAAAGAATGAACTCACGATATTTCAGATTACTGCGACAGGCATACACCAATCATGCGCTGCGAACGCGGGGCCGCCGCCGGAGTGCCCGGCGGCATGATTTCTGCTCTGCACTGCAGCATGGCAAACGACAGACCGGCATCGCCTTCGACGCGGCCGATCCTGAACCGGCCCGGATTCAGCACGACATGAGAGCATGCTGACGGCTGTGTGCTGACGATTTGCGGTATCAATAAAACAAAGGAGAGATTATGAAAAAGAAACTGCTGGCAATACTAATGATTGCTGCCATGGTTCTGACTGCCACTGCCTGCGGAAGCAGCAGCAGCGACAGCGGAGACAGCAATGACAAGACGACGGTCAATGTCTTTGCCGCCGCCAGCCTCAGCCCCATTATGGAGGAATTCGAAAAGAACTACGAAAAGGACAACCCCGACGTGGATCTTGTCATCAATGCGGACAGCTCCGGTGCTCTGATGGAGCAGATTGAAGAAGGCGCGAGCTGCGATATCTTCTTCAGTGCGGCGCAGAAGCAGATGGATGAACTCGAAGGCAAGAAACTGGTTGTCGATAACACCAGAACAAACGTCGTCAATAACCAGCTCGTCGTCATCACACAGCCGGACAGCGACACGGCGGTCACGGGTCTGAAGAACATCGACAAGGCCGGGAGCATCGCTCTGGCCGACGGCAGTGTGCCGGTCGGCAAGTACACCAGACAGGCTCTGATCAACCTCGGCATGCTGAAGAAAGTGGAGGATCCGTCGACCATCACAACGGAGTCGGTCTCCAAGCAGCTCGGCGGCGTTGAAATCAGCGAGGAAGGTAATGTCTCGAAGGTGCTTTCCGCTGTCGAAGAAGAGTCGTGCGAAGTCGGTACCACGTATCTTTCGGATACCGTCGGACACGAAAAGAAAGTCAAGATCCTCGAAAAGGTCAGCAACAAAGTCTCGGGAGATATCATCTACCCGGTGGCGCGCATCGAAAACAAGGATGCGAGCGAAGAAGAGACCAAAGCTGCAGAGGACTTCGTCAAGTACATCACCAACGACGATGCGATGAAACTGTACAAAGAATATGGCTTTGACACGGATGTGGACTGACGGGCACGGCCTGTCAGGGTGCTAGTGGCGACGGCGAGAGGAGCACAAATTGCAATCTTTTTTGGCGCAGCTGGACTGGAGTCCGCTGTGGATTTCATTGAAAACAGGCTGCGTCGCGACCATGATCTCGTTCTTTCTGGGGATCTTCGCGGCGCGAAAAGTGATTCGCAGAAATGTCCGGGCAAAATCCATCATCGACGGCATTCTTACACTGCCCATGGTGCTGCCTCCGACCGTAGCCGGGTTTTTCCTCCTGCTGATCTTCAGCAGGAGGAGGCCTTTCGGCATGTTTCTGGAAGACCATTTCGGCATCGTTGCCGTCCACACCTGGCTGGGCTGCATCATCGCCGCCATCGTTATCGCCTTTCCGCTCATGTATCGCAACGCGCGCGCGGCTTTTGAACAGATTGATGAGGATCTGGTCTATGCCGGGCGCACACTGGGCATGTCGGATACCGAGATTTTCTGGAAAGTCGTCGTGCCGACGGCCGGTCCCGGCATCGCATCCGGGACGATTCTGACATTCGCGCGGGCCATGGGAGAATACGGAGCTACGTCGATGCTGGCCGGCAACATTCCCGGCAAAACCGGCACCATTTCCCAGAGAATCGCGATGGTCATTCAAAACGGCGACTACCTGACGGCCGGCTTCTGGGTGGTCGTGGTTCTGGTGATAGCCTTCTTCAGTGTATTTATCATCAACCTTATTTCCGGCCGGCAGATGAGAAACGTAAAGCGCTGGTAACCGCGAATGAGATTTTTTGCAGAGATCGACAAACAGGCGGGGTCGTTCCGCCTCGATATAAAGATCGAGAGCGACGCGAAGAGAATCGGGATACTCGGCGCGTCCGGCAGCGGCAAGAGCATGACGCTGCGCAGCATCGCGGGCATCGAAAAACCGGATCGCGGCCGCATCCGGGTCGGCGAGCGCGTGATCTTTGACAGCAGCCGGAAAATCGACTGCCGGCCGCAGCAGAGGAACGTCGGCTACATGTTCCAGAACTATGCGCTCTTCCCGACGATGTCGGTGCTCGAGAACGTCGGCTGCGGCTGCCGCGGGACGCGTCAGCAGAAGCAGGAAGCCGCGCTGGCGATGCTGCATCGCTTTCGCCTCGACGGCCTGGAACACCGGCTGCCCGGGGAATTATCGGGCGGTCAGCAGCAGCGGGTGGCACTGGCCCGCATCATGGTCAGCCGCCCCGAAGTCATTCTCCTCGACGAACCCTTTTCCGCGCTCGATCAGTACCTTCGCGACCGCATGCAGGTGGAGATGCTGGAAATGCTGGAGGACTATCCGGGTCAGGTGATGATGGTCTCGCACAACCGGGACGAGCTGTACCGCTTCAGCGAGGAACTGTTCGTGGTTCGGGACGGCCGCGTCATTCGGCAGGGAAAGACGCGGGATGTGTTCCGCGATCCGGGCAGCATCGAAGCGGCCAAGCTGACAGGGTGCAAGAATTTTTCGGACGCGGAGGTGATCGACGCGCATACGCTCGATGCCGTCGAGTGGGGCGTCAGACTGCACCTGGAGCGCGAGATCCCGCCCGACACCAGGCACGTCGGCTATCGCGCCCACTGCTTTCTGCCGGTCTGGGGCGAGCGGCGGGAAAACTGCATCGCTTTCCGCCTGGCGCAGACCGATGATCTGCCGTTTGAAAAGAACTACTATTTCCATGCCGAAGAGGGCGGCAGCCGGGACCTGCTGATCTGCTGGTTTATCCAGGGCGAGATCCAGCATCTGCTGGCGGAAAAGGGCCTGCCGGATTATCTGCAGTTCGAGGAGGAGAATATTCTCCTGCTGCGGTAAAATCGGGCAAATCGGCGATGAAATCAGGGTAAACCGGAAGTAAAATCGACATTTGCTGCCGGTTTTCGGTCTTGACAAACTAAAATCGGTAGGATATTATAACCCTATCATATGACTGACGGAACCGTGGAATTAACCACATGGAGTATGATTGTAACAAAGCCGACCGTCTGGGCGAAAAAGCCCGGTGGTGCGGCTTTTTCTATTTCCGGTCCCGGCCGCTGACAGGGCGCGGACGGGACAGTGCGAAGGAAGCTGATGTTTTGGAGCACGGGAGCAGGCAGATGAAGGGCAGGATACATTCAATGGAATCCATGGGGCTGGTGGACGGCCCCGGCGTACGCACGGTGGTATTCCTGCAGGGATGCCGGCTGCGCTGCCGCTACTGCCACAATCCCGATACCTGGGAGCTGCCGGATCCGGCCGAGACGGCTGCGGCGGGCACCGGCGCCGCTGCAGCGGACGAAACCGGAGCCGCCGTTGCGGCGGTTCTGCCCGATGCGGTGCGGCATGCCGCGGCAGGACGGCAGTCCGAGGACTGGATGACCGCGGCGCAGCTGGTGCGCAAGGTCGCCCGTTTCAAGCCTTATTTCTCCAGCGGCGGCGGCGTCACCTTTTCCGGCGGCGAGCCGCTGATGCAGCCGGAATTCCTCGCCGAGGCGCTGCGTCTCTGTCAGGAGCAGGGCATTCACACCTGTCTCGACACGGCCGGCGCGGCGCGTCCCGACGTGCTCGAACGAGCCGGGGAACCGGATTCGCTGCTCGACAAAATCCTTCGCCATACCGATCTGATCCTTTTCGATGTCAAGCACTATGATGCCGACGCTTACCGGGAACTGACCGGCGGTGAACTGCGCGAGGCGGAACGCTTTCTCGCGGCAGCGACCGCGCACGGCATCCCGCTGTGGGTGCGGCATGTGGTCGTGCCCGGACTCACCGACAGCCGCGAGCACATCCTGCGGCTGCGCGATTACGTCCGCGGCATCCCCGGCGTGGAGCGCGTGCAGCTGCTGCCGTATCATCGTGCCGGCGAGGAAAAGTACGAAGCGATGGGCATTCCCTATTCTCTGGCCGGCGTGCCGGCCATGGACCGCGCCGCGGTGCAGGAGCTCGAACAGCTGCTCCGCGCATAGCGGGCAGCGGGCACAGTGCAGGGAGCGGGCACGGAGCGGGAAGCGGACACAGAGCCGATGCGCTGCTCCCGCGCCAGCCGAGAGAACGGAAAGGCAGAATGGCAGGGCAGCGGGTTTCACCCCGCGGCGGAAACAGAAAAGCCGGGCCGGCAGAGCCGGCCGCAGAGAGGTGGAGCAGCCGCTCCGCACACCGGGCAGTCGTAACGCAGAATGCCGTCTCCGCTCAGCGGAGGCAGCGGGTAAACGAGGAGGAAGCCATATGATGACGGCAACAAACAACACCCCGAATCACACGGAAACACAGGAAGAACTGATCGAACGCCGCGGCGGCATGGAGCAGACGATGCCGATGCGCCCCGAATGGAAGGGCTTTCACAGCGGCAACTGGCGGCACGTGATCGACGTGCGCAATTTCATCCAGAAGAACGCAACGCCCTATGAAGGCGACGAGAGCTTTCTCGTCGGTCCCTCGGAGCGGACGAAGAAAGTCTGGGCGCGCTGCGAGGAACTGCTCGATGAAGAGCGGAAAAAGGGCATCCTCGATGTCGACACTTCGGTGGTTTCCGGCATCGACAATTTCGCGCCCGGCTACATCGACAAGGAAAACGAAGTCATCGTCGGCCTGCAGACCGACGCCCCGCTGAAGCGGATCATGAACCTCTACGGCGGCACCCGCATGGCTGAGCAGGCGCTGGAGCAGTACGGCTACGAGATGGATCCCGAGGTCAAGCGCCGCTTTCACGAGTATCGCAAGACGCACAATGAAGGCGTCTTCGACGCTTACCCGCATCGTTCCCGGGTGGCGCGCCACAACGGTCTGCTGACCGGTCTGCCCGACGCCTACGGACGCGGCCGGCTGATCGGCGACTACCGCCGCGTGGCGCTCTACGGCATCGACTATCTGATCGAGCAGAAGGAACTGGACGTCGAGATGGAAGACGGTCCGATGACCGATGAGCTGATCCGCGTGCGCGAGGAACTGCACGAGCAGATCCGGGCGCTGAAGGAAATGAAGTCGATGGCGGCGAAGTACGGCGTCGACCTGTCCGGTCCGGCTTCCACCGCCCGCGAAGCGGTACAGGCCGTCTACATGGCTTACCTGGCCGGCGTCAAGGAGAACAACGGCGCGGCGATGTCGCTCGGCCGCACGTCGACGTTCCTCGACATCTATATCCAGCGCGACCTCGACAGGGGCACGCTGACCGAAGAGGAAGCGCAGGAACTGATGGACCAGTTCGTCATCAAGCTGCGCCTGGTGCGGCATCTGCGCACGCCGGAGTACAACGAACTCTTCGGCGGCGATCCGACCTGGGTCACCGAGTCGGTCGGCGGCATGAGCATTCACGGCATGACGCTGGTGACGAAAAATTCCTTCCGCATTCTGCATACGCTCGACAACATGGGACCGGCGCCGGAGCCGAATCTGACGGTGCTCTGGAGCCAGAACCTGCCGCAGGCGTTCAAGGATTACTGCGCCCGGATGAGCATCCGCACCGATTCGATCCAGTACGAGAACGACGATCTGATGCGTCCGGTCTACGGTGATGACTACGCGATCTCCTGCTGCGTCTCGGCGATGACCGTCGGCAAGCAGATGCAGTTCTTCGGCGCCCGCGCCAACCTCGCCAAGTCGCTGCTGTATGCGATCAACGGCGGCGTGGACGAGCTGACAGGCGACCTGGTCATCCCCAAGATCGAGCCGATGGCCAACGACGAGATCCTCGACTTCAACAAGGTCATGCTCAGCTACAAGAAGGTCATGCGCTATGTCGCCGAGCTCTACGTCGACACCCTCAATGTGATCCACTATATGCATGACAAGTACGCCTATGAAGCGAGCCAGATGGCGCTGCACGACACGCACGTCGAGCGGGTCACGGCGTTCGGCATCGCCGGTCTCTCGGTGGCGGCCGATTCGCTGTCGGCGATCAAGTTTGCCGGCGTCAAGCCGATCCGCAACGAGCAGGGCGTGGCCGTCGACTTTGAAATCCTCGGCGACTTCCCCAAGTACGGCAACGACGACGATGACGCCGACGATCTGGCCGTGGAAATCGTCAAGTACTTCTCCTCGGAGCTGAAAAAGCACCGCATGTACCGCGACGCCCGTCATACGATGTCGGCGCTGACCATCACCAGCAACGTCATGTACGGCAAGAAGACCGGCAATACGCCGGACGGCCGCAAGCACGGCGCGCCGCTGGCACCGGGCGCCAACCCGATGCACGGCCGCGACACCCACGGAGCGCTGGCTTCCCTGAATTCGGTGGCCAAGATCCCCTATCGCAGTGTCTGCCAGGACGGCATTTCCAATACCTTCTCGATCGTTCCGGCGGCTCTCGGCAGCGACGAACCGGAGCGGGTCGACAACCTGACCTCGATCCTCGACGGCTACTTCCGCCAGGGGGCGCATCACCTCAACGTCAACGTGATGTCGCGCGACCTGCTGATCGCGGCGTACGAGCATCCCGAGGAATATCCGACGCTGACGATCCGCGTCTCCGGCTATGCCGTCAACTTCGTACGGCTGTCCAGAGAGCACCAGCGCGAGGTTATCATGCGGACGTTCCACGAAGCGATTTAGCGGCACGGCGCGGATTCGCCGCGCGGTTTTGCTCGCATCGATCGTCGTCGTGCGGCGGCACGGTCATGACTGTTTCCGGATCCTGCCGGCCTTCCGGCCGTCGGGGTCCGGTTTTTTCGATTTTCCGCGCGGGCGCGGGGCGATGCCGGCTGTCGTCCGGCATCTTCTGCTGCGGCCGGACGGAGTGGACGGTGCGTCGGCCGTGCCGGCGCGGCGCGGGATTCTGTGTGCCGGCGCGGCGCGGGATTCTGTGTGCCGGCGCGGCGCGGGATTTTCCCTTTATCTCTGCCGGCGGGTGCGATATAATAGCGGTAAGGAGAGCGACATGAAAGACAGTTATAATCGTGAAATCAATTATATGCGGGTATCGGTCACCGATCTCTGCAACCTTCGCTGCAAATACTGCATGCCGCCGGAAGGAGTGGTGAAAAAGGATCATCGGGAAATCATGACCTGGGAGACACTCTTTGACACGGTGCGCGCGGCGGCGGAGCTGGGGATCGACAAGATCCGTCTGACCGGCGGCGAACCGCTGGTCAAGCGCGGCATCATCGAGATCTGCCATACCATCAGTCATATTCCGGGGGTGCGCGAGCTCTGCATGACGACCAACGGCACGCTGCTGCCGGAGTACGCCGACAGCCTGCGGCGAGCCGGAGTCAGCCGGCTCAACATCTCCGTCGACACCCTCGATCCGGATCGCTTTACGGACATCACCCGCGGCGGCAACCTGATGGACGTGCTCGACGGCATTCGCGCCGCCGATGCCGCCGGGTTTGAAAATCTGAAGATCAACGTCGTCCTGGCCAAGGGCGTCAACGAGGACGATATTCCCGAATTCGTCGAAATGACGCGCCGCGAAAACCTCGAGGTGCGCTTTATCGAACTGATGCCGATCGGCGCCGGCATCGGCTTCAACCGCGAGCAGTATGTGCCCGCCGATGAGGTGCTGGCCAGAGTGCCGAAGCTGGTCTCGATGGGCAAGGAGTCCGGCGTCGCGCGGCTGTACACGCTGCCGCGGGCCAAGGGCCGGGTCGGCCTGATCCGCCCGATCAGCTGTGAATTCTGCGAGGGCTGCAACAAGATCCGCCTGACGGCGGACGGCAAGATCAAGCCGTGCCTGCACGCCCGCCAGGAATACGATGTGCGCGGCCGCGACTATGAGGGCATCCGCGCGACACTGCGGCGGGCCATTCTGGAGAAGCCGGAGCGGCGGCCGCCGATCGACGAGCTGCATCCCAGCCAGGCGGGCCGCGACATGAACGAGATCGGAGGCTGAGGATGGCGGATTTTTCTCATTTTGACGACGCCGGCCGGGCGCACATGGTGGACGTCGGCGGCAAGCAAGTGACGCGGCGCACGGCGGCTGCGGCCGGGCGCGTGCGCGTCAGCCGCGAGACGTTCAACCTGATCAAGAGCGGCGGCATGAAGAAGGGCGATGTACTGGGCACGGCGCAGATCGGCGGCATCATGGGCGCCAAACGCACGCCGGAACTGATCCCGATGTGCCATCCGCTCCTGCTCAACGGCATCGATGTCAGCTTTCAGATGAATGAAGAAGACTGCGCGGTGGAGATCACCGCCACGGTGCGCTGCGACGGCGTCACCGGCGTGGAGATGGAAGCGCTGACGGCGGTTTCGGTTGCGGCGCTGACGGTCTACGACATGTGCAAAGCCGTGCAGAAGGATATGGTGATTGAAGACATCCGTCTGCTCTCCAAGAGCGGCGGCAAGAGCGGCGATTTTCGCCGGGAAGAATAAGAGCAGCGTGCGCGGCACGCCGGCTGTCAGATGCATCACAGCGGCGGAAACGGCCGGCAGGCTGCAGCGAACGGAGCAGACGAGAAAGGGAGGCACGGGCACATGACGGCATATAAAGCGGCAGTAATCACGATGAGCGACAAGGGATCCCGCGGCGAACGCGTCGATACAGCGGGTCCGCTGTGCGAGGAACTCCTGCGGGATCATGACTGGGACGTTGTCTACCATAACATAATTCCCGACGATTATGACACGATCTGCCGGGAGCTGGTCAAGTGCGCCGACGAACTGCAGGTGACACTCGTCGTCACCACCGGCGGCACCGGCTTTTCGCCGCGCGACGTCACCCCGGAAGCGACGCTCGCCGTCTGCGACCGCGAAGTGCGCGGCCTGCCCGAAGCGATGCGAGCGGCCAGCATGAAGATCACGCCGATGGGCATGCTCTCGCGGGCGGCGGCCGGTCTGCGCGGACGCACGCTGATTCTCAACGTGCCCGGCAGCGCCAAGGCGGCCGGCGAAAATCTGGAAGCGGTGATCAAGCCGCTGCGCCACGGCGTCGAAGTGCTGCTCGATGTCAGCCATGACTGCGCCGAGCTGCACACGCACGACCCTTCGCCGCTGCAGGACAGACTCGACGGAACGCGGACCGCGGCGGAAAAGGCATCGACCGACGGAGAGACGTCGAAAAAATAGCAGGTATTTGTCGGCGGCGAACCGTCGAAAGAGTCGGCAGCTGTCGGCGGTGAACATCGAACCGGCCGCCGGCGCCCGGCGATGAACCGTTGAAAGCGAACCGGCATCGGCCGATGAATGACAGAATCTACCGGTCCGCGGCGCCGGCGCAGCGGAAGCGGCGCGGGAACCGGGTACCATGAGTACAGGAAGGAGAGTCGTGATGGCAGAGATCGTTGCGGTATGCATCAGTGAAAAGAAGGGAGAGCAGAAGCACCCGGTTGACGAAGTAAAGCTTCGCGTCGACCACGGCATCGTCGGCGATGCGCACGCCGGGAACTGGCATCGGCAGGTCAGCCTTCTCGGCGAGGAGAGCGTCGACAAGATGCGCGCAAAGATCGACATCGAACTGCCGCCGGGAGCTTTCGCCGAGAACATTCTCACCCGGGGCATCACCCTCTACACCCTGCCGATCGGTACCCGCCTGAAGATCGGCACCGCCGTCGGCGAAGTGACGCAGATCGGCAAGGAGTGTCACTACGGCTGCGCCATCCGCCGCCTGACCGGCGACTGTGTGATGCCGCGCGAGGGCATCTTTGTCAAGATTCTCAAAGAGGGCACGGCCGGGGCCGGCGACCCGATTGAAATACTGGAACGGGGGGAAGAAGATGAATCAGCGTGAGGAACAGCTCTGGCAGGAATGTATTGCTTTTCACGGACACGAATGCGGCGGCCTGCTGATCGGCTTCAAGGCGGCCGTTTATATTCTGCAGCTCTTTGGCATGGAGAGATCCGGTGATGAAGAGCTGATCTGCATTTCCGAAAACGATTCCTGCGGCATCGACGGCATTCAGTACGTCGCCGGCTGCACGCTCGGCAAGGGGAATCTGCTGCTGCGGCTGCGCGGCAAGCAGGCTTACAACTTCTACAGCCGCGAGCAGAACCGCTCGGTGCGGCTGCTGCTGCGGGAACCGAAGATTCCCAAAGAAGAAATGCGGGAGATGTCCGGCGAAGAGATCTTCACCACGGGGCCGGCGGCGTTCGAACTGCCGGAACCGGCGCGCATTTTCCGCTCCTGTCCGTGCGAAGAGTGCGGGGAGATGACGGCCGACTACTTCCTGCGCTTTCAGAACGGCAAGCGGGTCTGTCCGGCCTGCTTCCACCGCTACGACCGCTTTCTCTAGACGCGCGGTCGAATCGCGCGGCCAAGCGCTGCGCCTGACCGGCCGGCTTTTCTGTTTCCGGGCCGCACGGCGGCTCAAGGGGGGACTCTCACCATGCATCAGAATGTGAATAATTCAACGGGGCTGCAGCTCAAGGACATCGTCAGCAGCATTCTCGAAGATTACCAGAAAGGGCGTGACATCGACAAGATGGATGTCTTTGACCAGCCGGAAAAGGCGGTGGTCGTGGACATCGTCAACAAGATGCTCAACATCCTCTTTCCGGGTTATTACCGCGACCGCACCTATAAATTCTACAACCTTTACAATAAAATTTCCGTTCTCATTGAGGACGTGATGTACAACCTGACCGGGCAGATCGCGATTGCGCTGGAATATGCCGATGATCTGGACGGCAGAACGTCGATGGATACGGCGCCGACGCAGGAGTCCGCAGGGCCGGGCGGTGCGGTCGGCGGTGCGGTCGGCGATGCGGCGGCAGGCGGCGTGACAGGCGACGGTGCGGCGACGAGCGAAGCGGCAGGCGGCATGCCGGGCGGCGAGGCGGTACTGCGCGGTGCTCTTTCCGGTGCGGCTGGGGAAGGGAATGTCGAAGCCTGCATCAGTGTGCGTTCGCAGATGCTGGCGCTGGAGTTCTTCCGTTCGATCCCGAAGATCCGCCACCTTGTCGACACCGACCTGCAGGCTACCTTTGACGGCGATCCGGCCGCCGACAACAAAGAAGAGATCGTGCTCTGCTATCCGGGCCTGCTGGCCAGCACGATCTACCGCATCGCCCACGAACTGTTCAAGCTCAAAGTGCCGATGATTCCGCGCATGATGACCGAGTATGCGCACAGCATCACCGGCATCGACATCCATCCCGGCGCGCAGATCGGCGAATATTTCTTCATGGATCACGGCACCGGCATCGTTGTCGGCTCCACTTCCGTCATCGGCTCCCATGTCAAGATCTATCAGGGTGTGACGATCGGGGCGCTGTCCACCAGCGCCGGCCATCAGCTGCACGGCGTGAAGCGGCATCCGACCATCGAGGACAATGTGACCATCTATTCGGGCGCTTCGATTCTCGGCGGCAATACGGTCATCGGCCGCGATTCCGTGATCGGCGGCAATGCGTTCCTGACCAGCTCGGTGCCGGCGGGAACGCGGGTCAGCGTCAACAACCAGGAGCTGAAATTCGACAGCAAGGACTTTTAGCTGCGGAGAGCGGCTGTGGTTTCGGGCAGCTGTGCAAACGCAGCGCAAGCGAAGAAAAGATACTGCCGATTTACCGAAATAATATGGTCGGTACACAAGGGATCCGGCTCAGAGATCATCCCCGGTCGGAATGCCGCGCTCACAGGGAACGTTGACCTGGCATTTTCCGCAGCCGTAGCGAGGCGCGAATTTTTCCTTGAGGTAGTCGACGTATTTTGAACAGATGCGGTTGTCCTTGCTCTGCGACAGCTCAATCGCCGATGCCTGCGGTGCCGGCCGGCGAATCGCCCGCACCGGACAGCGTCGGACGCAGCGGCCGCATTTGCTGCAGCCGGCGAACGGATCGCCGGTGGTCCGGGGCGTAACGGGGAACGCCGCATCGGTGATGATGCTGGAAAAGCGACCGCAGACGCCTTTTTTCGTGATCAGATGCTTGGAGAGACCGAACGTCCCCAGCCCGGCCGCATACGCTGCGTGCCGTTCCGACCAGTTGCTGAGAACCGGCGGCATGCCCCGGGTGAAAGCTTCCGGCTGCTCACGGATCTGAAATTTTTCGTCCAGTGCGGGAATGACAGCCTGCCGGCCGCGCCGGATCAGAAGCTGCCGCAGCTGCCGCATGCCGGCGAGGAAAAATTCCTGCCCTTCAATCCGGCCGTGCAGCCATTCTCCGGAAGGAAGCCGGGGATCTTTTTTATTGCTGTCGCGAATGGCGGCGGAGAACGGAAAAAAGACGGAAATGACAGTTCTGGCACCAGGCAGCCATTCCTCCGGCAGGCGGAGGAAATCTCCGTAGATGTACGGATCGTTCTTCATTTGTTCAAACAGCGGATCTCGCGCGTCGGCGCATCCGATCAGCGGCTCGTCAAAGTAACGGATGCCGATCAGTTCGGGCCGCAGCGCATAGTCGGCATCGATCGCGCGGCCGGGAGCTTCCGCGATGTATCGATTCAGATGCTCCCGCAGTTCCTCAAAGGTGATCTTCTTCTCATCCATCGCCGTCCTCCTTCTATTTGGTATCTCTGTCTCCAGTATAACAGCTTTAAGCAGGACAGTACAGCGGGAGCGGTCCGGAGGGACGGTTTGGGCAGAGAAACAAAGAATGTCAAAGGAGAGCGGCATTACTAAAGAACGGCCCGGGCAGAGGGCGAAAGCCGCGACAAACCGTGCGCAAAGAATGCGAAACGGCATCCGCTGTGATGAGCGGGCTGGAAGGCCGGCAGGCTCGGAGGGCGGTTTCGGTGGTGCAGACCGGCGAAACAGCTCCGGCGGGCAGTGTTCGCAGCAGCGCGATGGTGGTATAATCGGAGAGGCAGGAGGTTGATTATGACATACGATGTGATTGTCATCGGCGGCGGGGCCGTCGGCTGTGCGACAGCCAGGGAACTGTCCCGCTATCATCTTTCCACGGCCGTGCTGGAGAAGAACAGCGACGTGGCCGGCGAGACCACCGGGCGCAATTCGGCGGTCGTGCATGCCGGCTTCAACAACCGGCCGGGTTCGCTGGCGGCGCAGCTGTGCGTGGAGGGAAACCGCGGCTTTGCGCGGCTGTGCCGGGAACTCGACGTGCCGTTCCGCCGCACGGGCAAGCTGCTGACGGCGTTTGACGAAGAGGGCGTGCGCAGTCTCGAAGAGCTGATGGAAAACGGCAGAGCCAGCGGCTGCCGCGGCCTGTCTCTGGTTGACGGAGAAACCGGGCAGCGGCTGCTGCGGCAAGGCGGCAGGGACGCGGACCATGTGAAAACGGGCGGTGCGGCCGCAGACACCGCGGATGCGGGCAATGTGAAAGCGGGCAGCGCAGCTTCCGTCACATCGGCCGGCAGGAATTCGGCCGGCGCTGCGGCTTCCGCCCCCTCGTCCGGTGAACATTCGTCCGGCGGCTGGCTGAAAGCTCTCTATTCCCCGCAGACGGGGATCACCAATCCCTTCCTCTACTGCGTGGCGCTGGCGGAAAACGCCCTCGCCAACGGCGTCAAATTTTTCCTCGAAACGACGGTAACCGGCATCTCCTCCGGGCCCGGCGGCTTTCGCCTGCAGACCAGCCGGGGCGCGTTCTCCTGCCGCGTTCTCGTCAACAGCGCCGGACTCTGCGCCGACCGCATCGCGGCGATGGCGGGCGTGAAGGATTACCGCATTTACCCGTGCCGGGGCGAATATTTCATCCTCGATAAGACACCGCTGTCGATGCCGGTTTACCCGGCACCGAGGAAGGGCGAGGGCGGACTCGGCGTGCATATCACGCCGACCATCGAGGGCAGCGTCCTCCTCGGTCCCAGTGCCGAATACCTCGACAGCCGCAGCGACTACGCCTGCACGCGGCCGGTCATGGACCGCCTGCGCGAACAGGCCGGACAGCTGCTGCCGGCGCTGCGCGAGGCCCGCCCGATCGGCAATTACAGCGGCATCCGGCCCAAGCTGACGCCGCCGCAGGAGGGCGGCTGCCACGACTTTGTGATCCGCCGCGAAGAGGCGGTGCCCGGCCTGATCGACCTCGTCGGCATCGAATCGCCGGGCTTGACGGCTTCGGCGCCGATCGGCCGCAAGGTCGCGGCGATGGCGCGGGAGATTCTGGCCGAGCGCTATGGCCGGGAAGCGCCGGAAAAGCGGGATTTCATCGCCCGGCGCCGGGGCATCCTCCGCTTTCGCGAGCAGACGCCGGAGGTGCAGAGCCGGCTAGTGCGCGAAGACCCGGAATACGGACAGCTGTTCTGCCGCTGTCAGCACATCACCAAACGCGAGATCCGCGAGGCCATCGAAAACCCGCTCGGGGCCCGCACCGTCGCGGCCGTCAAGTACCGGGCCTGGGCGACGACGGGACGGTGTGCCGGCGGCTTCTGTCTGCCGCGGATTGCGGCGCTGATGATCCGCGAATACGGCATGAAGCCGGAGGAAATTCGTTATCGCGAGCGCGGCAGCGAACTGTTTACCGGAAGGGTGAAGTGACAAAAGCGGCACGAGAACAGTATGAAAGCTGCACGAAAGCAGTATGAAAGCGGCACGAAAGCAGTATGAAAGCGGCACCAAAGCGGCGTGGAAACGGTCTGGAATTGGTGCCGGCATGTTCGGGTCGGTCATTGAACGGAAAACTGAGCAGGAGGATTGCGTGATGGAGCAGATGGAGCAGTACGATGTTGTCGTCATCGGCGGCGGCCCCGGCGGCCTGGCAGCTGCGGCGGCGGCCTGCGAGAGCGGGGCCGGACGGGTTGCCGTCCTGGAGCGGGACGGGCGTGCCGGCGGCATTCTCAATCAGTGCATTCACGACGGCTTTGGCATTGTCCGCTATGGGCTGCAGCTCAGCGGGCCGGAATATGCGGAGAGGGAATGCGGCCGGGCCGTGCAGGCTGGGGCTGCCGTGCAAACCGGAGAAGCCGTACTGGAAATCAGCTCCGACCGGATCGTGACTGCGCTCGGGCCGAATGGCCTGCGGCGGATCCGGGCCGGCGCCGTCGTCCTCGCCACCGGCTGCCGCGAGCGGACGCGGGGCGCTCTGTCGATTCCGGGAACCCGGCCAGCGGGTATTTTCACCGCCGGTACGGCGCAGAATCTGATCAACCTGCAGAATGTCATGATCGGCCGACGCATTGTGATACTCGGCTCCGGCGACATCGGCCTGATCATGGCGCGGCGGCTGACGCTGGAAGGGGCGGAAGTGCTCGGTGCGGCGGAAATCATGGACGAGCCGCAGGGGCTGGCCCGCAACGTCAGCCAGTGTCTCGATGACTTTGGTATTCCCCTGCACCTCGGGCGGACGGTATCCAATATTTTCGGCAGGCATCGGCTCGAAGCCGTGGAGATTTCCCGGGTCGATGAAAACCGACGGATCATCGCCGGCAGCGGCCGCATCATTCCCTGCGATACCCTGGTGCTGTCGGTCGGGCTGATTCCGGAAAACGAAGTGGCGGAAACAGCCGGCGTTTCTCTCGACCGCCGGACCAACGGTGCTCTGACCGATCGCTTTCTGCAGACCTCCGTGCCCGGGATCTTTGCCTGCGGCAATGCCAGAGCGGTGATGGATCTGGCCGATTTTGTCTCCGAACAGGGAGAACTGGCGGGGGCCAACGCTGCCCGCTATACGCTCGGTGAAGCGCTGCAGCCCTGGCAGAAGAATCCGCATAACGCAGCACGCAAGGGGATGCCGGAACAGGGCAGCATCACCTGTACGCTCTGCCCCAGAGGATGCCAGGTTCAGATTCGGGCGGACGGAACCGTGACCGGGAACGGCTGCCCGAAGGGAGCGGAACTGGCGCGGCAGGAGCGGGAGGAACCGCGCCGCATCCTCACGACGACAATGCGGATCAGCGCCGCAGACAGCCGTCTGCTGCCGGTGCGCAGCGACCGGCCGGTGCCGCTGCGCGAGATGCGCAGGATCGCGGCCGAACTGCGGGAGACGACCGTTGCGGAAGCGCTGGCCGGGCACACGGCGGGGCAGGGTGCCGCCGCGCCGGGAGAACCCGCTGTCGCGCCGGGAGAACCGGCCGCCGCGCCGGGAGAACCGGCCGCTGCGCCGGAACGGATCCGGACCGGTGCAGTGATCGTGCCCGGCGTGTACGGCGACATCGGCATGATTGCCGAACGGCCGCTGTGACAGCTGCAGCTGACAGAGGGCCGCTGCGATGACAACGGCCCAATCGGTCGTCACGGTCGATGCGGACGGCGGGCGATGACGCCGGCCGCCGATGCGAACGATGAAATTGAGTGATGATGCTGTCGGTTTTACTTCACAAATATCCGCAATCGTATATAATGTTCTTAGTGCCATGGTCATTGATGATCACTGACGCATACTATGGAACATCGGATTGCGAGGAGTCACTATGAAATGCATGAAATCCATGGTCGTAAACGTATTGGCGGCTGCGCTGATGTTTGCCGCTGCCGTCGCTTTTATGCCGGCGATCGGGCCGTCTCCTGCGGCTGCAGCGCAGGCATCCACGACGCATCAGTATACGACGATGCATCACAAGAGCCATCATTCGAAAAAGCATCACAGCAAACATCATCATAAGCATCACCATCACAAGCATCACCGCCACCATCATTAAGGATGCAGCGGTTCCGGGAACTGTGATGCAGCAGTGCTGCGCATAGCAGGAAGGCGACTGGGCACTGGATTGATCTGATTTGCCGAAACGGCGCTGTATCGAACTGCCGCCGCGGATGTCGCTTATTCTCATTCGCCCAGCCGCAGCCGGCCTTTCCCGGAAGGACGCGCTGCCGGCAAAGTGCCGGGAACACGATGAAATGCGGCGGAATACGAAAGAATACGGAAGGATACATCAACGAAAGGGTATGTGCATGGAAGAAACCGAGAAAAACATGGAAATGGGACGCATGAGATATAAATGGGTGTCGGGTGCCATCAGCCTGATGCTGGGACTGCTCCCGCTCTTCGGCAAAGTGACGACAGTGGCTTCCTATGTGCGGGCCGCCGGAATTGCGCTGGTTATCTGTGCGGCCGCTTATGTCGTTGTTTTCTTTCTGGCGAAACCCCGCCGCGCGCGCACATTCGGTTTGCTGATCAGCGGTGCGGTCATGGCGATTTTCGGAATTTTTTTCCTGACCAATCCGGATGCCGGGTATAAATTCTTTCCGCTCATCATGGGCGTTGCAGTGCTGTTCAGCGCCTGCTTTGACCTTCTCGGCGTCCTTTCCATGCGCTATATGCAGAATATTTCCTGGAAAACCAGTGCACTGTTTGCACTGATCGCTGCAGTTATGGGCGTACTGATTCTGCTGCATCCGGGATACCCCGGGCGGTGGTTCGCCGTACTGACGGGCGGCGCGCTGCTGATCAATGGCATTTCCGGGTTATCTCAGGCCGCCGCGCACAGTGAGTACAAGAGCTGACAAAGAGCGGCGGTGCGAAGGGAGATAACGGCATAACCGAAACGCACAGATCTCGGACAGACAACCTGCTCGGATTTTCAGAGAAAAACAAAAGCCGGCAGCAAAGACGGTGATTCCGCGGCGATGCAGCCAGCCCCTGTTTCCGTTATTGCTGCGGCGCGAAGCCTGCGGATCGACATTCCGCCATGCGTTCGGCCGTACCGAGGCCCCGGCAGATCGACTAGAGCGACGCGCCCAGATCGCGGGCCTGCTGCAGCTCCGGCTTGCCTTCGATGTCTCCGATCTGCGCATTGCCGCCGGCCAGCACCGCGCCGAGATTCTTCCACTGCAGATGATCCATCAGATTGTTGAAATAACTGAGGCTGTCCTCAAAGCCGCTTCCTTCCGCTGCCATCAGCAGGGCGCAGGCTCTGCCGTTTGCGCGCAGCTTCTGCCCGTCTCCTTCCTCCAGCGCAAACAGGCGGTCGACGGCGGTCTTCAGCTGGCCGCTGACGATCCAGTAATAGAGCGGGGAAGCCAGAACGATGACGTCCGCTTTTTTAACCTCGGGATAGATGGCGGCCATGTCATCCTGCTGCACGCAGGGACATTCTCGGCTGCTGTGTCCGCCAAAGCAGCCCCGGCATCCGTGGATGTCCATATCCTGCAGGAAAAATTCCGTGACGCGGTGGCCGCTGCTCTCCGCACCTTCGGTGAAAGCCTGCACGAGGGCAGATGTGTTTCCCTTTTTTCGCGGGCTGCCGTTCAGCACGACGATGTTCTTGCTCATGTGATTCCTCCTTCTCGTTCGGAGACCGACTCCTTCTCCTCTGTCGGAATGATTTTTTATTTTGGGATTGACTCCTTACCGCAATTATATTAGCGTAATGGCAGCAATGGCAAGTACGAACATTTTGGTAATATACTATCATGGAGGAAAGTATAGATGAAAAACCGCTGCATCGCAGATGAGACCCTGACGGAAACCGGATTCAGCTACACGCTGTCTCTGATCAACGGCAAATACAAAATGACGATTCTCTATACCCTGATGGAATTCGGCGTCGTGCGATTCAATGAAATGAAGCGGTACATCGGCGGAATTTCCTATAAAACGCTCAGTGCCACGCTGAAAGAGCTGGAAAAGGATCGACTGGTGAACAGGAAGGAGTACCCGCAGGTACCGCCGAAGGTCGAATATTCCCTGACGGAGAGAGGGAAGTCGCTCATGCCGATCCTGGATCAGATGTGCGAATGGGGAGATCGTCACCGGATCTGAAGGCGCTTTCTCTGCGCTCCGTGTATCCCGGACGGTGAACGACATCGCCGGTGCAGGGTTCCTCTCGGCCGTTCGTGCCCGTGCCTGCCGCGGTCCGGCCGGCTTACATTTTTTTAACATTCCCTTGTCCGAAATCCGGTAGAAGAAGAAAACGGATCTTTGTATAATCGCTAGCGTTTTGCACGTGGCCCGCGGTGTACGCAGACGGCTGACCGTGGCGCACGAAGGCGGCGGACCGCGTTGTGAAAAGGGGGTTGATCGCGGCGCATGCAGACAGCGGATCGCGGCGCAGGCAGTATGCGGTGCAGCAGGAGTGCCGGAGGCCGGCAGGCATGCTGTGCGGAGAAACTGCGCGTTGTGAGCTGCCGAAGAAAGGCAAGGGGATGAAAAACAAAGAGATTCTGAAAGGCTGCGCAGCGGACTGGCTGCGCAGAGGAGCGGCGGCCGTTCTCGCGGTCTGCCTTGGCGTTGTTCTGGTCTGCGGACAGAGCAACGCAAATGCGGCGGAAGCAGAGGCGTCCGCGGCAAAAAACAGCACTGCGGCGGCGGTACAGTCGGCCGCGGCAGCGAACGGACAAGCACCGGCGCTGCGGGCTGCTTCCACGGAAGGCAGCCTGAAGATCGCCACGCTGTCGGACACCCACTATCTTTCACCGACGATGATCAAGGACACGAAGGATTTCACCAGGGCGCTGAACAGCGATCGCAAGACCTTTGTGCAGAGCGACGCGTTTCTGCGCAAGCTTCTCGACACGGTCAAAAAGGATGATCCGGACGTGCTCCTGATCTCCGGGGACCTGACCAAGGACGGGGAACTGGAAGGGCACCGGGCGCTCGCCGGCATTCTCGGCGAATTCGAAAAGAAAACCGGGACAAAGGTGTATCTCTGCCCCGGCAATCACGACCTGCAGAACAAAGATGCGCTCAACTTCAACACGGCGGACGGCAAAGCCGTGCCGGCGGAGCGCACTACGCAGGAGAAATATTTAAAGACCTACGCGGATCTCGTCTACAACGATGAAACGGTCATCGCCAGATACAAACCGCCGACAGGAAAGCCGGCCGGCGGGCTTTCCTATGCCGCTCGTCCGCAGGCCGGCTACACCATCATTTCCATCGATTCCGCCCGCTACAGCGCGGACAACACCGAGTCGGGCACGGACGAGCACGAGACCGGCGGTCAGATCAGCGCCGATCAGGAAAACTGGGTGCTCGGCCAGATCAAAGCGGCCAAAAAGCGCGGCGATACGGTGATCGGCATGGAACATCACGGCCTCGTACCGCATTTCAGCATGGAGCAGGACATCCTGCCCATGTATCTGGTCAACGACTATGAACGGCTTTCCCGGGAATACGCGGATGCCGGCATGAGCTATATCTTCACCGGCCACATGCACGCCAACGACATCGCCCGGGTGACCACCGACCGCGGCAATACGCTCTATGACATCGAGACCGGATCCGTACTGACCTTCCCGTCGCCGGCGCGGCTGGTGACGCTCCGCCGCCGGGCCGACGACGGAAAAATCCGTGAATCCATGTCGTACAAAACCTACCTGAAGACGGGCCCGGTCACCTACGTGAATGCGCTGAACGGCAAGACCGAGACCATCGACAACATGTACGACTTTGAGAAGGGGCACGGAATCACGGCAAAGATGCTGCCCACGGCCGCCGGCAATCTGCTCGCGGATTATTCCTCGCAGATCGAACAGCAGGGCGGCGCCGAGGCGATGGTGCTCAACGCCGTGAATGAAGTGCGGGAGAACCGCAATGCGAAGCCCTACGAGGACTTTGACGACATGCTCGAAGGCGAACTGCCGCTGCTGCTGACGCCGGCGCCGGAGGATGAGGACGAGATCGAGAAGCCGAAGAACGGCGAAAAAGCGCGTGTGTACTACGTCAAGTACCGCAGGGAAAACAGGAAAAAAGTCAGAGCGGAGGGCATTCTGGTCGTCTACAACGCGTGCCCGGAACTGCCGAACATGAACCTCGACGTCAAGCTGTTCATACCCATGAAGCGCGTCAGGACGATCGCGAAGACGCTGCTGCGTACTGTCGATGAGAAGCTCGCCGATCCCGCCGAGCTCGAGGATACTGTGAACAAGCTCGTCAGCGACGTCGCGGCCATCCGCGCGGCGGACGACCCGTCGACGGCCGGGGAAGAGACCATCGTCGACTATGCCAACTACGTCTATATGCGGCACCTGGGCGGGGAAGATCACGGCGAGATGGCCGACTGGGCTCAGGACACAGCGGCGATGCTGGAGAACGGCCAGCTGGTCGATGAACTGATCAATACCGCTCTCGCGGATCTCGCCGGGCCGCTGGAAGATGTCCTGAAGACGATGGATTTCCAGGAGCTGACGGGGATCAAATACTGGAACAACAAGACGAACCTCTTTGTTTCCGGCGACAGCAGCGATCCGATTCAGAACTGGGACAACCGCGACAACACGTCAAATCAGGCGATCAGCTACGTTGTCGGCGGCAGCGCCGCCGGCTCCGTGTACAAAGGCCACGTCGGCTGGACGGTCAGAGGACGCTGCAGATACGTACCGGACGGCTATTCGTTCTATGACTTTATCAGCAGATACAACGGCTACGGCTCCGACGAACTGACGGTAAAATCGATCCTTCTGTCGCTGGTGAACGGTTCCGAAGCGGACCACAGCGATGGCCTCGTTACCGATGAAGCGCGGCAGAAGCTCGGCGATTTCGGACTCGCCGTCGTCGATTCGATGGGAAATGACAGCAGCATTCCGGCGGACAACAACGGCAGCATTGATCCGACCAGTGTCTGGGAACCGGAGAAAACAGTCAATCGATTCACGACGCCGCTGACGATGCAGAGCTGGACGGCCGGTGAGGCCGCATCCGAACCGTCGGCTGCGGCGGCTTACGGTGAAGTGCAGTACCGCTATTACAGCGACAGGGAGTGCACCTGCGAGATCGAAAAGCCGTCGACGCCGGGAACGTATTATGTGAAAGCCTTCGTCGAAGCGGGCAGCAATTACGATGCGATCGAATCCGCTCCGGTGGCTTTCAGCATCTACCGGACTGCCGGGGAAACGAGCGAGGCGCGGATCGCCGCCGCATCCGCGGCGCTGGAAAAGACCAGAGGCGACCGGAATCCGGAAGGGTCCGTCTTCGCCGTCCTCCGGGCGCGGACCGGCGCGGTGACAAAGAACAACATCGAGGTGAAGTGGAGCAGAGTAAAGGGCGCCGAGACGTACGTCGTCTTTGGCGGTCGCTGCGGCGGCAGCAAATATCCGTACCGCAGGATCGCGTCTGCTTCCGGCACGTCGCTGAAGATCAGCCGTGTCGCGGGGGAAAAGATCAAAAAGGGAACCTACTGCAAATTCTTTGTCGCTGCCTTTGACGACAGCGGCCGGCAGCTCTCGGTCTCGAAAACGGTGCACGCGGCTTCGGCCGGCGGACGCGTCGGCAATTACCGTGCGGTGCGCGTGAAGAATGTACTGTTTGGCAGCAGGAAACTGAAAAGCGGTGCGACCTTCAAGCTCAGAACGAAGCTCGTCAAACCCCTCGGCAGGGCGGTCGTCAAGCATCGCGCCCGGGCGTTCGAATCGTCCGACAGCAGCATCGCCGCGGTCTCTTCCGCCGGGAAAATCCACGCGAAAAAGAAGGGCACCTGCACGATTTACGTCTACGCACAGAACGGCGTGTACGCCAGGGTGAAGGTCACGGTGAAATAACCGCCGTGCCGGCAAAGCAGCTGCGGCGATGAAACAGCCATGCCGGCGAAACCGCTGCGTCGGTGAAAGCAATGCGCCGGGAAAGCTGCCGCGCCGATTCGCCGGGCACCGGTGTTTCGCGATGCGGTGAACAGAGCCGGTGCGAAATAACGATACAGAGGAGTCGCCATGCGGCTCCTTTTTCGCTGAGTCCGGCGGCGCTCCTGCGCCCTGCACCGCATAGCTCCGTCAGCAGGGCTCATTACAGTTCGCTGCGCTCCCGGTCCGGATTTGTAAACGGTAAATAGCACGTGCCCCCAAAAAAATTGCCGCCCGGCAGGGCCGGGACGAAAATAACGGCGAAAAGCAGCGGGAAACGGTCCCTCGACGGGGAAAATACAGCTCTTCAAAAACAAACGAAAACCGTTGAATCTTCAACGGTTTTCCTTGGAGGCGACACCCGGATTCGAACCGGGGCATAGAGGTTTTGCAGACCTTTGCCTTACCACTTGGCTATGTCGCCGTATCGGCCGGAGAGGCGGCGTTCCGCTTCTCCGGCATTTGGCTAGGGTAGCAGGATTCGAACCTGCGCATGATGGAATCAGAATCCATTGCCTTACCACTTGGCGATACCCCATCGTCATTGTTCGGCCTTTTTGGGGTGGGTAGTGGGATTCGAACCCACGCATGGCGGAGCCACAACCCGCTGTCTTAACCACTTGACTATACCCACCATATGGCGATCCGGATCGGGTTCGAACCGACGACCTCCAGCGTGACAGGCTGGCATTCTAACCAACTGAACTACCGGACCGTACATACTGCAGTTTCGCTGTCCGACGCTGCCGGATCCGCCGCAGTGACGGCTGTATTCCCGGCTGAGCCGGGCGCCCGCGCTGTGGAAACAATGGTAGCGGCGAGTGGAGTCGAACCACCGACCTTCCGGGTATGAACCGGACGCTCTAGCCAGCTAAGCTACACCGCCACAATTGGTACAGCGATAAATACTGCAAGAGTTATATTATCAAAAGTTGCAGGTGGTGTCAAGCAGTTGTCTCTGCGAATTTCAGATAAATCCCCGCCATTCGATGCGTCGGCCGTACGCCGCTCCGTTTACTGCCGAATATGCCGCTTCTCCGGCGGCGCCGCTGCCTGTCTTTCCGCCGCTCTCTTCAGGACTGATTGTCGGGGAACGCGGCAGTTCACGCAGCCGCGGATCCGGCGCTGCGCCCGCTCGGCAGGGCAGATAAAAAAGCTGCCGTGTTTCGCTGCACGGCAGCACGGGATCGGCCATACGACGAACCTGCAGGCGTCAGATACCGTCCGCCTCCGGATCAGGCCGGTCGTCACCCGGCACCGCGGCTTCTGCCGCGGTTTCCTGTGCCGGAGCAGTGCCGTCCGCTGCCGGCGCCGCCTCGTCCGCAGCTGCCGCAGAGCTGCTCGCTGCCGGCGCCGCCGGGGCGGCTTCCTGTTCTTCGGCTTCGCGTTCCGCCAGAACCTTGTCGTATTCGGCAAAAATGGCTTCCTTGATTCTGTTGCGCGTTTCCGACATCAGCGGATGAGCGATGTCGCGAAAATCGCCCTCGCCGACCTTGCGGCTCGGCATGGCGATGAACGGCCCGTTCTGTCCGTCGATGATCTTAATGTCGTGGACGACAAACTCGTCGTCGAAGGTGATCGAAGCGACCGCCTTCATTTTTCCCGCGTCGTGGATTTTTCTTATTCTTACGTCTGTAATATTCATATAAGTCACCGCCTTGGCTCCCCTGCGGCAGGGGGAACCTAATTCCAAGATTTACTATATGATATTATTATATAATTGTTCACAGTAAGATACAAGGAATATTTCAAAAAATCTGAATATTGGGCGAGATTTCGATGCGCCGCTCTTCTTCGCTGACTTCTCCGAGGCGCAGGAGCGGGGTGAACTCGGCGACTTTTTTCGTCTCCGGCTCGACGGCGGCGATGGCGACGCCGATGCCGCAGACGCTGACTTCGGACTCGGCCAGCAGTTCGGAGATGCCCTTGAGGGAACCGCCGGCGCGCATAAAGTCATCGATCAGCAGGGCCCGGCTGCCGGGTTCGACGGCACGGCGGGCAATCGACATTTTCCGCAGACGGTTGGCGCTGCCGGAGAAATAGTTGATCGAGAGCGTCGGCCCTTCGCTGAGGCGGACCTCGCGGCGCACAACGGCGAGGGGAATATTGAGCAGCCGCGCCGTCATCAGCGCCAGGGGAACGCCGCGGGTTTCGATCGTGACCACGCGGTCGGCCCCGCAGCCGGCAAAGCGCCGGGCGAAGATCTCCGCCATGTCGCCGGTGAGCCGGGGATCGAACATGATGTCGGCGGTGTAGAGAAAGCCGCCGCCGACCAGACGCGACGGATCGCGCAGGCGCCGGCAGAGTTCCTCCTGGATTTCCCGGCAGCGGGTCTCGCTGATCCGGGGGACAAAGCGCACGCCGCCGGCGGCGCCGGGGATGGTCTCGATGCGGCCGAGGTCGTTCTCCCGCAGGATGGCGGCGGCGAGCTTGAGATCCTCGCTGATCGTCGAGCGGGCCGCGTGGAAGCGGTCGCAGAAATCACCGAGGCGGTAGAGTCGCGACGGATGGTCGGAAAGGATGCGGATCAGAGCACCGATGCGGGCGTTTCGTTTCATGGCTGCTGCTCCCTTGCTGCGGCCGTGCGGGTACGGGCGGAGTCGGCGGGCGGGCGTACTGCGCACCGGCGGCCGGTCGGAGCGCACGTCTGCCGCTTTCTGCCATCATAGGCGCGGCAAATTAAATTGTCAAATTGGTGTTCCAGTACCGGCAAAGTATGATATAATGTCTGCGTCCGAGATTTGGAGGATAGAATAAACATGATCGATTTTTCTTCAATCAAAACGATCCACTGTATCGGCATCGGCGGCATCGGTTTGTCCGCGATTGCTGATATTTTACTTGCCAGAGGATACCGGGTGACCGGATCCGACATGAACCAGAGTGAGAAGGTGGAGCAGCTGATGCGGGATGGTGCCACGGTCTATCTCGGGCACCGGGCCAGAAACATCGGCGATGCCGACCTTCTTGTTTATTCTTCGGCGGTGGCGCAGGATAATCCCGAGCTCACGGCCGCCCGGGAGAAGGGGATTCCCTGCATTACCCGGGCGCAGATGCTGGGCATTCTCATGCAGGGCCACGACGTCAGCATTGCGATCGCCGGCACGCACGGCAAGACAACGACGACTTCGATGCTCTCACTGATCCTCATGCACGCGGAGATGGATCCGACGATTCTCGTCGGCGGCAACCTCGCCGAGCTGGGCGGAAACGTGCGCGTCGGGCACAGCGAGTACTTTGTCACCGAAGCCTGCGAGTACATGGACAGCTTTCTCGAGCTGCGCCCCAACATCGAGATCATCCTCAACATCGACTCCGATCATCTGGACTATTTCAAGGATATTGAACATATCATCCGTTCCTTCGATAAATTTGCCGACCTCGTTCCCGGGGACGGCATCATCCTCGCCTACGGCGCCAACCCGTTTGTCAAGCGGGTGATCAAGGACCGCGGCAATGTGATTACCTACGGATTTGACGAGAACAACGATTACTACGCCGACGACATCGGCTTTGACAAGGACGGCAAGCCGTTTTTCACGATCTATCACGACGGCGGCCGGCTGCTGGATCTGCAGCTCGATGTGCCCGGCGAACACAATCTGCTCAACGCCCTCGTGGCGGCGGCCTGTGCGCACTGTCTGCAGGTGCCGCTGGAGGTTGTCAAGTCGACGCTGGAGTCGTTTCACGGCACCCAGCGGCGCTTTGACGTCCTCGGCGAAACGGTCAACGGCAATCGCGTGATCGACGATTACGCCCATCACCCGACGGAAATCCGCGCCACCCTGGAGGCGGCCGGCAAGATGTACCACAACGAGCTGTGGTGTGTCTTTCAGCCGCACACCTATACGCGCACCATCGCGCTCTTTGAGGAATTTCCGGCGGCCTTTGAAAAAGCCGACAAGATCGTCCTCGCCGAGATCTACGCGGCGCGGGAAAAGAATATTCACAAGATCAGCTCCAAGGCGCTGGCCAAGGAAATTAAGAAGGTCTACCCGGACAAGGATGTCTATTTCTTCAAGGATCTCAACGAGATTGCCAACTTTGTCTACGACAATTCCGAACCGGATGATATGATCATCACCATGGGAGCCGGCGATGTCTACAAGGTCGGGGAGCAGATCCTCGCGCTGGACGGCGTCGGCGCACACAGAGGAGCGAAGATCAATGACTGAAACGGAAATGCTGGAACAACTCCAGGAAGAAGCAAACGAAAGAATGCGGCGCAATCTGCGGCTGGCGCAGAAGGGCGTCCGCTTTATCGATATTCGCCAGGCCTATCTCTCCGCGGAGACGGAGGTCGGCGCCGGCACGGTGATCTACCCCTGCGTGGTCACCGAGGGCCGCGTGAAAATCGGCCGCGACTGCGTGATCGGCCAGAACAGCCGCATCGTCGATTCCGAGATTGAGGACGGGGTGGAGATTCAGAGCTCCGTGATTCTCGAAAGCTCGGTCGGCAGCGGTACCAAAGTCGGCCCCTTTGCCTATATGCGGCCCGGTTCGCGGGTCGGCAGGGACTGCAAGGTCGGCGACTTTGTGGAGATCAAGAATTCGACGATGGGGGACGGCAGCAAATCCTCCCATCTGACTTATATCGGCGACGCCGACGTGGGAGTGGGCGTCAATCTCGGCTGCGGCGTCGTCTTCGTCAATTACGACGGTTCCGCCAAGCACCGCTCCACCGTGGCGGACGGCGCTTTCATCGGCTGCAACACCAATCTGATCTCGCCGGTTGAGGTCGGCGAGCGCGCCTATATTGCCGCCGGCAGTACGGTGACCAGGAATGTCCCGGCCGGCGCGCTGCATGTATCCAGAGCCAGGGGCCGCAACATCGAAGGCTGGGTTGACCGGCGCGGCCTTTTGAATACAAAGACTAACAACGGAGGATTGAAATGAAAAACGGAATATGCTCGGACTACAAGATCTTCACCGGCAATGCGCATCCCGAACTGGCGGAGGAGATCGCGGCCATCCTCGGCAAGCCGCTCGGCAAGTCGACGGTCAACAAGTTCAGCGACGGGGAAATCTCGGTCAACATCTACGAGTCCGTCAGGGGATTTGACTGCTACATCGTGCAGCCGACCTGCGCCCCGGTCAACGACAACCTGATGGAGATCCTGATCATGATCGACGCGATGAAGCGCGCCAGCGCCGGCCGCATCAACGCGGTGATCCCGTACTACGGGTACGCGCGGCAGGACCGCAAGGCCAAGGCCCGCGATCCGATCTCGTCCAAGCTGGTTGCCGACCTGCTCCAGACCGCCGGCGCCGACCGCGTGGTTTTGATGGATCTGCACGCGGCGCAGATTCAGGGCTACTTTAATATTCCGGTCGATCATCTGCTGGGCATGCCGATCCTGGTCCGCTACTGGCAGAAGAAGAACCCCGGCGATCTCGTCATCGTCTCGCCGGATCACGGCTCGGTGACGCGGGCGCGGACGATGGCGACGCCGCTCGACGCGCCGATCGCGATCGTCGACAAGCGCCGTCCGGAGCCGAACAAGAGCGAGGTCATGAACGTGATCGGCGATATCAAGGACAAGAACTGCATCATCGTCGACGACATGATCGACACCGCCGGCACGATCTGCAATGCCGGCCGGGCGCTGATGGATCTCGGCGCCAGGAGCGTCTCCGCCTGTGCGACGCACGCCGTGCTCTCGGGTCCGGCCATCCAGCGCCTCGACGAGTCGCCGTTTGACGAAGTCGTGCTGCTCAACACCATTCCCATTCCGGAGGAGCAGAAGATTCCGAAGATGAAGGTCCTATCGGTGGCGCCGCTGTTCGCCGAAGCGATGACGCGGATCCACACCAACGACTCCATCAGCAAGCTGTTCGACTGATGTTTCTCATCGTCGGACTGGGCAATCCCGGGCGCGAATACGAACAGACCCGCCACAATATCGGCTTTCTCACCGTCGACCATCTGGCGGAGCAGCTCGGCGTCCGGATCGGCAGACGGAAATGCCGGGCACTGGTCGGCGAGCTGCGGCTCGACGGCGAAAAGGTGATGCTCGCCAAGCCGCAGACCTACATGAACAGCAGCGGCGAATCGGTGCGCCCGCTGGCCGACTACTACGACGTGCCGCTTGATCATATACTGGTGATCTACGACGACCTCGATCTGCCGGTCGGTACCGTGCGCATCCGCCGCAAGGGCAGCGCCGGGACGCACAACGGCATGCGTTCGGTGCTGCAGCATCTCGGCAGCGAGGATGTGCCGCGGTTGCGCATCGGCATCGGCAGCAACGGCCGCGAGGACATCATCGACTATGTCATCGGCGGCTTCCGCCATGAGGACGTCGAACCCCTCGAGCACGCCATCGAAAGGGCCTGCGACGCGATTCGCTGCTTTGTCGCCGAGGGCATCGAAAAGGCGATGACAACTTACAACGGGTGACGGCCCGCAAAGGGCATTGACGATAACAACCTGCAACGGGTGATGAAGAAAAGAAAGACTGGCATAACGGGAATCGCCGACAGCCGCAGCGCGGCCTGCGCCGGGCGGCTGATTCGGGAAAAAGGCGGCTGCTGGATCGTGGTGACGCCGACCTACGGCGAAGCCGAACGCATGGCCGCCGATCTTTCTTTTTTTGTCAAAAAGAAAATCTGCCTGCTCCCCGAAGAGGAGGAAGCGGTTCTCTCGTTCGAGACCCGCAGCCGCGACAATACCTGGGGACGGCTGCGCATTCTCCGCACGCTGCTGGAGGACGGGGACTGCGTCGTCGTCGGCGCCGCGGGCGCCGTGCTCGAACATCTGCCGCCGCCGCAGGCGTTCACGGCGCAGTGCCTGACGCTGGAAGCCGGCGATGAGGTCGACGTCGCCGCCCTCGCCGGCCGTCTCGTCGCCATGGGCTACGAGCGGGTGCCGCTGGTCTACGCGCCGGGGCAGTTTTCTCTGCGCGGCGAGATTCTCGACGTCTTTACGCCCTACGAGGACGACCCGCTGCGGATCGAACTGTTCGACACCGAGGTGGAATCGCTGCGTACGTTCGATGCCGAGACCCAGCGCTCGCTGTCGCATCTCGGCAGCGTGCGCCTCTATCCGGCGACGCTGCTGGTCCGCGACGAGGACGCCCTGACCGGCGCGCGTCAGCGCATCGGCCGCGCCTGCCGCGATCTGCCGGAGCGGCGCCGCGAGCTGCTCGAGGCACTGGACAGCTTTGCCGGACTGCCGCGGCTGGAGATGTACCTCGATTATTTCTACGACCGGCCGTCGCATCTGTGGGAATACGGCGGAGAAAAAACGCCCCGCATCTTCGTCGACGATCCCAACCGCGCCTGGGAGCATCTGGAAGCGGCGGAGCAGGAGCGGCGCGACGCCTTCGACGTCTATCTGCAGCAGGGGAAGGCGGCCGCCGCCGATCTCGATCACTACCCGTCGCGGCGGGATCTGCGGGCGCTCTACGACAGCGGCGAGCTCTGGCTGGGCATGCTCTTTGCGCGGCAGCTGCACGGCATCGAACAGCTCGACGCTCTCGAGCACATCGAGAGCCGGCAGGTGCTCGCCTACAACGGCAAGCTCGAACTGCTCGAGCGCGATCTGCGCCGCTATGCCGAGCGCGGGTACGACACCGTGATCGTCTGCGCGACGGCCGAACGGCGCAGCAACATGGATGAATACCTCGTGCGCAGCGGCCTGCAGGGGCGGGCCCGCGTCTGTGCCGGTCATCTCTCGACCGGCATGGAGCTGCCGCAGGAGCACAGGGTCTATCTCAGCGATGCCGATATCTTCGGCCAGACGCGCCGGCGCCGGCACCGGCACCGGGCCTCGATGGAGAACGCCCAGCCGATCCGCAGCTTTGCCGACATTCAGAGCGGCGACTATGTCGTCCATGAGAGCCACGGCATCGGCCGCTACCTCGGTCTCGAGCAGCTGACCGTCGGCGGCGAGGTGCGCGAGTACATGAAGATCCGCTATGCCGGCGACGACCTGCTCTACGTGCCGGCCGAGCAGACCAACGTGATCCAGAAGTACATCGGCTCGGAGGAAGCGGCGCCGAAGGTCAGCCGCCTCGCGGGCAGCGAGTGGCGAACCACCAAGGCCAAAGCGCGCGCCAGCGTCGCCAATATGGCGCAGGAGCTGCTGCGGGTCAGCGCCCGGCGGGCTTCCTCGCCGGGGCACGCATTCTCGCCGGACACGGTCTGGCAGCAGCAGTTCGAGGACAGCTTCCCCTATGAGGAGACCCCCGATCAGCTGCGCTGCATCCGCGAGATCAAGGCCGATATGGAGCGGCCGCAGGCGATGGACCGCCTGCTCTGCGGCGACGTCGGCTACGGCAAGACCGAGGTCGCGGCACGGGCGATGTTCAAGTGCGCCGCCGACGGCCTGCAGGTGGCGATGCTGGTGCCGACCACCGTTCTCGCCAGCCAGCACTTTCACAATCTCGCCGAGCGCTTTGCCGCTTTCCCCGTTCCGCGTCGAGATGATCAGCCGCTTTCGCAGCGAAGCCGAGCAGCGCGAGGTCATCGCCGGCCTGCGCGACGGCACCGTCGACATCGTCATCGGCACGCACCGGCTGCTGTCCGACGACGTCGCCTTTGATCGGCTCGGGCTTCTCGTCATCGACGAAGAGCAGCGCTTTGGCGTTGCCCACAAGGAAAAAATCAAAAAACTGCGCAGCAATGTAGACGTGCTGACGCTCTCGGCGACGCCGATCCCGCGCACGCTGCATATGTCGCTGCTGGGTCTGCGCGACATGAGTCTGATCGAAGAACCGCCGGAAAACCGCTACCCGGTGCAGACCTATGTCATGGAGGAAGACGATGAGGTGATCCGCGAGGCGATCACGCGCGAACTCGAACGCGGCGGCCAGGTCTATGTTGTCCGGAACCGCATCCGCGGCATCAACCGTCTCGCCGAGCGCATCGACCGCCTGGTGCCGGGACGCCGCATCGCTGTCTGCCACGGGCGCATGCAGGAAAAAGCGATGGAGAATGTGATGATGGATGTGATGGCGGGCGATGTCGACATCCTGGTGGCGACAACGATCATCGAAAACGGCATCGACATTCCCAACGTCAACACGCTGATCGTCCTCGACGCCGACAACTTCGGCCTCTCGCAGCTCTATCAGCTGCGCGGCCGGGTCGGACGCTCGACGCGGCTGGCTTACGCCTATCTGCTGCACCGCCCCGGCAAGGTGCTGACCGAGGTGGCGTCCAAGCGCCTGCGGGCGATCCGGGATTTCACCGAGTTCGGCGCCGGCTTCAAGATCGCCATGCGCGACCTCGAAATCCGCGGCGCCGGCGATCTGCTCGGCAGCGAGCAGCACGGCCACATCGTCAACGTCGGCTATGAACTCTACTGCAAGATGGTCGACGACGCGGTGCGGGCGCTGCAGGGCGAGACGGTGCGGGAGGAGCACGACGAAGTGGTGCTCGACCTGCACGTGACGGCGTATATCCCCGACAGCTACATCGGCGACGCGACGACCAAGCTGGCGATGTACCGGCGCATTGCCGACGTCGGGGACGCCGACGGCGAGGAAGCCGCCCTCGAGGAACTCACCGACCGCTTTGGCCGGCCGCCGCGCGAGGTGCGGACACTGCTTGCCGTCTCGCGGATCAAGAGCTGTGCCGAAGCGCTCGATATTGTCAAGGTGACGCGGCAGCGCCGGCGCGCAGTGCTGCAGTTCCACAAGCGCTGTAAGATGCCGCCGCAGACGCTGCTGCTCGAGCGCGAGGGCAGTCCGCTGGCGGAACTGCTGGAGGTGCTCGAACTGATGCGCCGGCAGCGAACGGAAAAACAGTAACCGGCCGGCCGCCGCGCAGCGGCTGACCCGCAGCAGCAGGAGGGAGAAGACTATGCTGTTTCAGAATATCACCATTCTCGACGAAGAATTTCAGGCCCGCGAGGGCATGTATGTCGGCATCGAGGGGCCGTGGATCGACTACCTCGGCGCGGCGCCGCCGCAGAAGGACTACGGCGAAACGCGCGACGGGCGCGGCTTTCTGCTGATGCCGGGCTTTTACAACGCCCACGCCCATTCGCCGATGACGCTGATGCGCGGCTACGGAGAGAACATGGCGCTGCAGGAATGGCTGACCGACCGCATCTTCCCGTTCGAAGCGCAGCTCGACGGCAATGCGGTCTACTGGGGCACGATGCTGGCGATGGCCGAATCGCTGCGCACCGGCATCGTCTCCACCACCGACATGTATTATTTTACCGAGGATATGGTCCGTGCGGTGCTCGAGAGCGGGGCCAAGAACAACATTTCGCGTTCGATCACCAATTTCATGGATGAAGATCTCTTCGATATGGATGCCGGCCGGGAGATGAAGGAAGCGTTCGAACGCTTCCATATGGCCGGTGAGGGGCGCGTGCGCATCGACATGAGTCTGCACGCCGAGTACACTTCGACGCCGAAAACCGTCGACCAGCTGGCCGCTTACACCGGCGAGATCGGCGCCCGCCAGCATGTGCACGTCTCCGAGACCCGGCGCGAGCACGAGGAGTGCATCGAGCGCCACGGGCAGACGCCGGTCGCCTATCTGGCGGCGCACGGCCTCTTTGACGCGCCGACGACGGCCGCCCACTGCGTCTGGGTCACCGACGAGGACCGCCGCATTCTCCGCGACAAGGGCGTGACCGTGGCGGTCAACCCGGTCAGCAACCTGAAGCTGGCCAGCGGGGTCTGCAACGTCCAGGCGCTGCTCGACAGCGGCATCGGCACGGCGATCGGCACCGACTCGGTTTCCAGCAACAACAGCCTCAACTTTTTCGAGGAGATGAAAGTATTTGCAATTGCCGGCAAGGCACATTATAATAATCCCGTTGCCGTCACGCCGGCCGACGCGCTGCGGGCGGCGACCAGGGGCGGCGCCCTCTCTCAGGGCAGGGAGGACTGCGGTCTGCTGCGGCAGGGCTGCCGCGCGGATCTGGTGATGCTGGACCTGCGCGGGCCGAACTGGCATCCCGTCCACAGTCTGGCCAACAATCTCGTCTACAGCGCCGATCCCGGCGCGGTCAAAATGACGATGGTTGACGGACGGGTGCTCTACGAAAACGGTGATTATAAGACGATCGACCTCGAACGGACGATCTGCGAGGTCGAAAAGGCAACGGACGGCATTCTCTCCTGTCTGGCGGAGGTACAATGAGCAAACAGTCGTTTCTGCGGGGCGCGGCCATCCTCGGCGCCGCCGGCATCGTCGTCAAGGTGCTCGGCGCGATCTATCAGATTCCCTTCATGGCAATGATCGGGGCCGATGGCAGCGCCTGCTATTCTCCGGCTTACTACATCTATACGATTCTCGTCACGGTGGCGACTTCGGGCATCCCGGTGGCCATCTCGCGGATGGTTTCGGAGCGCACCATCGTGCAGAACTACGAGGGCGCCCACCGCGTCTTCCGCATGTCGCTGCGGCTGATGCTCGGCATCGGCATCGTCTCCTTCCTGGTGATGTTCTTCGGCGCCGACCTCATCGCCACCCACGTCTCCAAAGTACCGAAGAGCGCGCTGGCGATGCAGACCATCGCGCCGGCGCTGCTGCTGGTGCCGGTGATGGCTTCCTTCCGCGGCTATTATCAGGGCCAGCAGAACATGAAACCGACGGCGCTCTCGCAGGTGATCGAGCAGGTCTTCCGGGTCGTCTTCGGTCTGCTCACCGCTTACGTTCTCTACAACGGGATTATCGGTCTCTTTTCCAGCCACGAACCCGGCGAGCGCGGCGCGGCCGGCGGTGCCTTCGGCGCCACGGCGGGGGCGGTCGGCGGCCTGGCGGTGATGCTGCTGGTTTACGTTCTCAGCCGGCGGTCGCGGCGGCGGCACATTGCCGCCAGTAAAAACGTCGAGGAGGAGAGCAACGGCGACATTCTCCGCACCATGCTGCTGATCTCGATTCCGATTACAATCGGCGCCTGCATCGCGCCGATCATGAGCTACCTCGACACACCGATCGTGATCTCGCGGCTGACGGCGACCGGCTGGGCGCGGCAGACGGCGGAGAACATGTACGGTCAGATCAGCGGCTACGTGATGCCGCTGGTCAATCTGCCGCAGGCGATCTCGATGGCGCTGTCGATGAGCCTGGTACCGCTGATCTCCTCGGCGCACCGCATCCATGACACCGCCAACATGCGGCGCAATACCTCGCTGGCCGTGCGTGTGGCGGTGATGGTCGGCATGCCGTGCGCAGCCGGAATGGCGGTGCTGGCCTGCCCGATCCTGCTGCTGCTCTATTCCTCGCATGCCAGCGAAGCCATCCATGTGGCGCCGACGTTTGCGCTCTATGCGGCCAGCATTCTCTTCATCGCCGTCGTGCAGACGGTGTCCGGCATTCTCCAGGGCATCAACAAGCAGATGATCCCGGTGCGCAACATGCTGATCGGCATTGTCATCAAGATTGTCACTACGGCGATCCTCGTCGGCATTCCGTCCCTCAACATCAAGGGCGCCGGCATCGGCACCCTGATTACCTATATCGTCGTCGCCGGCATGGACGTCTACGCCGCCTGCAAATATACCGGCACACGGCTCAACCCGGTGCTGGCGTTTGCGCGGCCGGCCGCTGCCACCGGGGTGATGGCCGGCGTCGCGGCGCTGTGCTACTACGTGATTTTCCATCAGGCGCCGACGGCGATCGGCACGACGCCGAAGATCGCCTGCCTGGCCGCCATCCTGATCGCCGGCATCGTCTACATTATCATGCTGTTTGTCACCCGCAGCATCAAACCGGAAGAACTGAAGCGCCTGCGCGGCGGCGAGCGTCTGCTGCGCGTGCTGACGAGAATGAGGATTGTCAAAGATGAAGATTAAGGAACAGTACCGTATGCTGACGGAGCCGGCTCCGGACGAGAGCGCGGCCATCGCCCGTCTGGATGAAATCGTCCGTATTCTGCGCGTGCAGTGCCCGTGGGACCGGGAACAGGATCACCGCAGCCTGCGCGGCGCGCTGATCGAGGAAGCCTATGAGGCCGCCGATGCGATCGATCGAGGCGATGCGGCCAATCTGCGCGAGGAGCTCGGCGACGTTCTCCTGCAGGTTGTTTTTCACGCCGAACTGGCGCGGGAGGAGAAGGATTACGATCTGACCGCGGTGATCAACGAGGAATGCGAAAAAATGATTCGCCGCCACCCGCATGTTTTTTCCGACGAGAATCTGAAAACTGTTGACAAAATCCTTGAAAAATGGGAAAATATCAAAAGCGCAGAGCATGGCGAGCAGACCGCTGCCGACCATCTGCAGGCCGTACCGAGAGCGCTGCCGGCATTGATCCGCAGCCGCAAGGTACAGAAGAGGGCAGCAGATGCCGGGCTCGACTGGGACGATGTCAGCGGATCGCTCGATAAGCTCGCCGAAGAAAGTCAGGAATTAAAAGAAGCCTGCCGCCGGGGAGAGAAGGAGGCAATGACGGAAGAACTGGGTGATCTGCTCTTTTCCGTCGTGAATGTTTCACGCTTTATGGGGATTTCTCCGGAGGAGGCACTGACGAAGGCAACCGACAAGTTCATTCGGCGTTTTGCCAGAGTTGAAGAACTGGCTGCCGCGTCCGGCCGTCCGCTCAGGGATTTGGATCCGGATACTCTCGATGTTCTGTGGGAAAAGGCGAAAAACGATACCCGCAGCATCCCGCAGACTCAATGACAACCGCACAGTTATTATTTAAAGGAGGAAAACTCATGAACAAAGCTGAATTGATCGCTTCCGTAGCAGACAGAACGGGCTTCACGAAGAAAGATGCTGAAAACGCTGTCAACGCAACCATGGACGTTATCGAGGATACACTCAAGAAGGGTGAAAAGGTCCAGCTGATCGGTTTCGGAACGTTTGAAGTGCGTCAGAGAAAAGCGAGAACCGGCAGAAACCCGAGAAAGCCGGGCGAAACGATTCAGATCGCGGCTTCCAAGGCGCCGGTGTTCAAAGCAGGCAAGGCTCTGAAGGATTCGGTGAATAAGTAAGGGACTATGCACTGAGGGCAGCCGCCGGGCTGCCCTCTTTTTTAGCAGCGGAAACTTTGTCAGCAGGAACGCGGTGCGGAAGGCCGCGGCGGCTGCCGAAGGGGAGGAGAACAACCATGCGGGTCGACAAGTTTTTGAAAAATTCCAGACTGATCAAGCGCCGCAGCGTGGCCAAGGAAGCGTGCGACAGCGGCCGTATCTCCGTCAACGACCGCGTCGCCAAGGCCGGCACCGATGTAGAGGTCGGCGACGTCATCTGCATCCGCTTCGGGACTCATGAAATCACGGCACGGGTGCTGCAGCTGAAGGAATCCCAGCGCCGGGAAGACGCGGCGAACATGTATGAAATCATCGACTGATACAGCGGCCGGCAGCCCTGCGGCAGACGGTGCCGGCCTCACCCGCCGCTACGCGGGACTCTATACTTTTACCTACATGGCCATCGGTGTTCTCGTGCCGCTGATCAGCCAGTACCTGAAAGGCATCGGCTTTTCCGGGACGGAGATCGGGGCGGTCACGGCGACGGGCACGACGGTGGCCATCTTTGCGTCCGCCTTCTGGGGACGGATCTATACGGCGGCGCGGCGACGGCATCGCCTGGTGCTCCTGCTCTGTCTGATCGCCGCGGCGATCGCGCTGGGACTGATGCATATTCGCTCCTTCCCGCTCTTTCTGCTCTCCTTCGCGGTGCTCTATTTCTTTCAGGCACCGGTGATGTCGCTCTCCGACGCACTGGCGATCGACGATCGGCGGCCGTTCGGCTTTGTGCGGATGTTCGGCGCTGTCGGCTTTGCGGTCGGCGTGTTTGCCGCGGCGCGCATTGCCGACGCGGCCGGGCTGGCGGTGATCTTTCCGATCTACTGCTGCAGTTATATCGCGGCCGCGGCAGTCATCGGTCTGATCGCTGCCGCCTTCGGGCGCGGAGAGCAGGGCGGCCGTCGGGCCGGCCGCCGCGATGCGGCGGGGCGGAAGGAACAAAGTGCGGTCCCGGCCGGAGACGGCAGAGCGGCCCCTGCTGAGGGCGGACAGAACGGCCGCGGCGGCCGCGGCGCCTTCCGGGCGCTGCTGCACAACCGCCGCTACCTGATGATGATCCTCTGTGCCTTCTTTTTCTGCGGCACCAATGTGGCCAACAACACCTATTTCAGCTTTCTCTACCTGCAGGGCGGCGGCGCGCTGGCGGGCGTCGGCCTCGCCTTTCTGCTGATGGCCGGCAGCGAGGCGCCGGTGATGGCGTGGACCGGCTGGCTGTCGCGCCGGCTGACACCGGAGAAGCTGATCCTCGCGGCGATGGTGATCTCGGCGGCGCGCTTTGCCTGGTATGCGATGAGCCCGCCGTACTATCTGCTGCTGGCGCTGTTCTTCCTCCAGGGTCTGGTCAACGGCGTCATCCTCGTCGAATTCGTCAACTACGCGGCGCGCCTCGTCCGCAGCGAGCTGAGCGGCCTGGCGATCTCGGTCTACTATTCGTTCAGCTCCAGCGGCAGCACTATTGTCTGCCAGCTTTTCGGCGGTCTGCTGCTGGACCGCCTCGGGCCGGGCGGCGTCTACCTGTTCTTCAGCCTGATGAATCTGGCCGGGCTGCTGCTCTACCTTTTCTTCGGCCTCTGGAAGCCGGTACCGGCGGAGGCGGGCGCGGCGGACGATTCCGCGCAGGCTCCGCAGAGCGGCTCTGCGGACGCGCCCTCCTGACGGGGCGGCCGGGAAAGCACTTTCCCCACCTCTTTCTTTTGCGTCCCGTTGTGGTAAAATGATACCGATGCCGGCCGCGCCGCGGTCGGCGCAAAAGGAGGGGGAGAACCATGAAAGAAATGACGGAACTGGAAAAACCGGAAGCCGGGCCGGAGTACAATCTGCGCGTTGCGGCCGTCGGCGGCGTGCCGGCGGCGTTCATCAAGAAGCTGGAAAACGATCTCGAAGAGGGGGAAGCATGAACATCCTGCGCAGAGTGCCGCTGCCGGCCTGCGGCGTCATGCTCGGAACGGCTGCTCTCGGCAGCCTGCTGCAGGGGCGGTCGGCGACGGCGCACGCGGTCTGCGGACTGGCGGCGCTGTTTCTGCTGGTGCTGCTGGTGCTGAAGCTGCTCTGCTGCCCGCAGCTCTTTCGTGAGGATATGAAAAATCCGGTTCTCGCCGGAGTTTCGGGAACCTTTACCATGGGTCTGATGATCCTGAGCACGTATCTTGCGCCCTTCACCGCACACGGCGCGCTGGCCGTCTGGCTGCTCGCGATCGCGCTGCACGCCGCTCTGATCGTCTATTTTACCGCCGCTTTTCTGCCGCATGCGGGCGGACGGCCGATGTCTGCCAGCTGGTTCATTGTCTACGTCGGCGCGGCCGCGGCGGCTGTGACGGCGCCGGCCCGGACGGGCGCGGTGCACAGCATCGGAGCGGTGACGTTCTGGTTCGGCCTGGTGACGATGATTCCGCTGATGGTCGTCATCTCGGTCAGGTATTTGCAAAAGCAGGAGACGCCGCCTCCGGCCCGGCCGCTGATCTGCATCTACGCGGCGCCGGTCAGTCTCTGCCTCACTGCTTACATCAACTGCTTCGCGGCGCACTCGCTTCCGTTCGTGCTGGGCATGTATTTCACAGCCTGCTTTTTTTACATCTTTGCCTTTGCGATGCTGATCCGGACGATGCGCGGTCCGTTCTTTCCCAGCTGGGCGGCTTATACCTTTCCGTTCGTCGTCAGCGCCATCGCTTCCGCGAAAACGATGACCGCCGCTGCCGCGACGGGCAGCCCGCAAGCCTGGATCGCACCGATCGCCGGCGTGGAGACGGCCGCCGCGGTGGTGCTCGTCGTCTATGTGTACGTGCGCTATATGATTCGGATTTTCGCCCCGGAGCGGGCAAAGCGGGAGGAAGAGAGGCGGCAGGGATGACGCATGTGCTGTTCACGGCGGCGGCGGTGCTGGCCGGGCTGCTGCTGGCGGCGTCCGGTGCCGTCTTTCATCTGGTCTTCTATAACTCGGACGAGCGCAAGAGCCGTCCGGCTTCCATACCCGACGGCGAGCAGTACAGCGAGAACCGCCGGCGCATCGCCCGCCTGCTGGAGGGCGTCAACGCCCGGCCTTATGAAGAGGTTTGGATCCGTTCGCGCGACGGGCTGCCGCTGTACGGCCGCTACTACGAAATCCGCCCCGGCGCGCCGACGCACATCCAGTTCCACGGCTACCGCGGCGCGGCGGTGCGGGAGTACGCCGCCTGCCGGCAGTGCGAATGGGAGCTGGGCGTCAATACGCTGCTGGTCGACGAGCGCGCGCACGGCAGGAGCGGCGGGCATGTCACCACCTTCGGCATCCGCGAGCGCGGCGACGTGCTGGCCTGGGCCGAGTACGCGGCCCGGCGCTTCGGCCCGGACTGCCCGCTGATTCTGTCCGGGGTCTCGATGGGCGCGGCCGCGGTGCTGATGGCGGCTGATCTGCCGCTGCCCGGCAGCGTGCGCGGCCTCATCGCCGACAGTCCCTACGACTCGCCGAAGGACATCATCTGCACCGTCATCCGCGACCGCCGTCTGCCGGTCCGTCTGCTCTGGCCGCTGGTCTATCTGGGCGGACTGCTGTACGGCGGCGTCAACCTCAAGGAAGCGAGCGCGCTGACTTCGCTGCAGCGGTCGCGGCTCCCGGTGCTGATCTACCACGGCACCGGCGATGCCTTTGTGCCCTGCGAGATGAGCGTCCGCATCAGGGACCGGTATCCGGACCGGGTGCAGCTGGAGATCTTTCCCGGCGCGGCCCACGGCATCAGCTACCTCTCCGACAGCGATCGCTACGTGGCGGTGATGCGCGCGTTCATGCGGCGCGTCGCCGGCGCATCGATGCCGGGGGAGGAATTCGGCGCGGCGGAGGGGCGGGAGCCTGTCACAGAGCCTGCCGGGGAATTCGGCGCGGAGGAAGAACCGGACCGAGAGCCGGCCGCAGGGTCGGCTGCAAAGCCGGTTAAAAAATCGGGGCAGCTATTCGGCAAAAAGAACGGTTAAGAACAGACAAAAAACTATTGACAAGGGCGGACGGCCCTGATATTATGTAAAAGCTGTCGCGAAAACGGCACCCCGGCGCCCGGCCGGAAAGGCCGGCCTGCCGCAGTCATTTCGCGGCCCCGGCGCGGCGAAAAAAAGCCCGGCGAGGCAAAAAAATGATTGACACGGGGGTCAAAAAGCGATAGAATTAAAAAGCACGCTAAAAGGGAAAACGCCCTGCCGCGTGCCTGAACATTGACAACAACATAGTGTAGAAATTTAGTCGAAAAAGGTGTTTCAAACACCAAAAAACTAAATGGAACGATCATGTACGAACATGAAAGTTCCCGACAATTTCTAAAACCAAAAGCAATAATTCGGAGACGAATGAAGACGCGAAAAGCGTGAGCGAAGAGTTTAGAAATCAAACTTGATTTAAAGCCTTCGGGCTTTAGATACGATCTTAATTAAGAGTTTGATCCTGGCTCAGGATGAACGCTGGCGGCGTGCCTAACACATGCAAGTCGAGCGAGAACCCTGCAGATGACGCTTCGGTAGATTCAGCAGGCGGAAAGCGGCGGACGGGTGAGTAACGCGTAGGCAACCTGCCCTTCACACAGGGATAGCCTCGGGAAACCGGGATTAAGACCTGATAATACGTCACCGCTGCATAGCGGAGACGCCAAAGATTCATTGGTGAAGGATGGGCCTGCGTCTGATTAGTTAGTTGGTGAGGTAACGGCTCACCAAGGCAGCGATCAGTAGCCGACCTGAGAGGGTGATCGGCCACATTGGAACTGAGACACGGTCCAGACTCCTGCGGGAGGCAGCAGTGGGGAATATTGCACAATGGGGGAAACCCTGATGCAGCAACGCCGCGTGAAGGATGAAGGCCCTTGGGTCGTAAACTTCTGTCCTTGGGGAAGAAGAAAGTGACGGTACCCATGGAGGAAGCCCCGGCTAACTACGTGCCAGCAGCCGCGGTAATACGTAGGGGGCAAGCGTTATCCGGAATTATTGGGCGTAAAGCGTGCGTAGGTGGTTTTTTAAGCGCGGGGTTTAAGGCTGCGGCTTAACTGCAGTATGCCCCGCGAACTGGAAGACTTGAGTACAGGAGGGGAAAGCGGAATTCCTGGTGTAGCGGTGAAATGCGTAGATATCAGGAAGAACACCGGTGGCGAAGGCGGCTTTCTGGACTGAAACTGACACTGAGGCACGAAAGCGTGGGGAGCAAACAGGATTAGATACCCTGGTAGTCCACGCCGTAAACGATGAGCACCAGGTGTCGGGGTCGCAAGATCTCGGTGCCGCAGTTAACGCAGTAAGTGCTCCGCCTGGGGAGTACGTTCGCAAGAATGAAACTCAAAGGAATTGACGGGGACCCGCACAAGCAGCGGAGCATGTGGTTTAATTCGAAGCAACGCGAAGAACCTTACCAGGGCTTGACATCTTCCTGACAGGCTGGTAAAACAGCCCTTCTACGGACAGGAATGACAGGTGGTGCATGGTTGTCGTCAGCTCGTGTCGTGAGATGTTGGGTTAAGTCCCGCAACGAGCGCAACCCTTGTCTTTAGTTGCCATCATTCAGTTGGGCACTCTAGAGAGACTGCCGGGGACAACTCGGAGGAAGGTGGGGATGACGTCAAATCATCATGCCCCTTATGTTCTGGGCTACACACGTGCTACAATGGCCGGTACAGAGAGAGGCGAGACCGCGAGGTGGAGCAAAACTCAAAAGCCGGCCCCAGTTCGGATTGCAGGCTGCAACCCGCCTGCATGAAGTCGGAGTTGCTAGTAATCGCGAATCAGAATGTCGCGGTGAATGCGTTCCCGGGTCTTGTACACACCGCCCGTCACACCATGGAAGTTGGGGGCGCCCGAAGTTGGTCAATAATCGATTACCTAAGGCGAAACCGATGACTGGGGTGAAGTCGTAACAAGGTAGCCGTAGGAGAACCTGCGGCTGGATCACCTCCTTTCTAAGGAGACTCAAGTTTCTGCACTATGTCTGTTTGGGCTTGTAGCTCAGGTGGTTAGAGCGCACGCCTGATAAGCGTGAGGTCGGAGGTTCGAGTCCTCCCAAGCCCACCATCACCTCCATACGGAGGAACGTACCTTGAAAACTGAATACCGAAACTGTGGAGAATTTGCAAAGCAAATTTTCAACGAACGAATCGAGAAGTATCAAGCGAGAACAGGAAAAGAGTTTTTCTGGAAGAAGCGAGGTATAACTGCGATTCATCGAGAAACCAGAACAATTCACTACGAGCGAAAAGCAATAGTGAAAGTGCGAGAGCACGAAAGACCATCGTACGCTAGCGATGGCAGGGTCAAGTGACAAAGAGCATTCGGAGGATGCCTTGGCACTGGGAGCCGAAGAAGGACGTGACAAGCTGCGATAAGCTGCGGGGAGGAGCAAATATCCGCCAATCCGCAGATTTCCGAATGAGGGAACTCAGCTGCAGTAATATGCAGTTACCCTGGCGTGAACACATAGCGTCAGCGGAGGCAACGGGGTGAACTGAAACATCTAAGTAGCCCCAGGAAGAGAAAGAAACCTCGATTTTCCAAGTAGCGGCGAGCGAACGGGAAAGAGCCCAAACCGACAGTTTACTGTCGGGGTTGCGGACCACTCAAAGGAGGATGGAAGACAGTCGAACGACTCTGGAAAGGTCGGACAGAGAGGGTGAAATCCCCGTAGACGAAGTCGGAAGTTCCGGGAGTGGCACCAGAGTAGGACCGGACACGAGAAACCCGGTTTGAAGCCGGGGGGCCCACCCCCCAAGGCTAAATACTACCCAGTGACCGATAGCGAAGAGTACCGTGAGGGAAAGGTGAAAAGAACCCCGGGAGGGGAGTGAAAGAGAACCTGAAACCGAATGCTTACAAGCAGTGGGAGCGCAAGTGACCATGTACTTTTTGTAGAACGGGCCAACGAGTTGTGGTGTGCGGCGAGGTTAAGATCCTGGAGGATCGGAGCCGTAGGGAAACCGAGTCTTAAGAGGGCGAAGAGTCGTATGCTGCAGACCCGAAACCGGGTGACCTATCCATGTGCAGGTTGAAGCGAGAGTAAAATCTCGTGGAGGACCGAACCTATATACGTTGAAAAGTGTTAGGATGACGTGTGGATAGCGGTGAAATTCCAATCGAACTCGGAGATAGCTGGTTCTCCTCGAAATAGCTTTAGGGCTAGCCTCGGAGCAAAGACACACGGAGGTAGAGCACTGAATGTTCAAGGGGCCTTCACCGGTTACCAAAAACTATCAAACTCCGAATGCCGTGCGATCATAACCGGGAGTCAGTCTACGAGAGATAAGTTCCGTGGACGAAAGGGAAACAGCCCAGACCCGCAGCTAAGGTCCCCAAGTGTAAGTTAAGTGGAGAAGGATGTGGAGCTGCTTAAACAGCTAGGATGTTGGCTTAGAAGCAGCCATTCATTCAAAGAGTGCGTAACAGCTCACTAGTCGAGTGACTCCGCGCCGAAGATAAACGGGGCTGAAACTTACCACCGAAGCTCGGGACTGCCAAGGCAGTGGTAGAGGAGCATCGTATACGGGCAGAAGGTTGAATGGAAGTTCAGCTGGACTGTATAGGAGAGAGAATGTTGGCATGAGTAGCGAGAGACAGGTGAGAATCCTGTCCACCGAAAATCCAAGGTTTCCTGAGGAAGGTTCGTCCACTCAGGGTCAGTCGGGACCTAAGCCGAGGGCGAAGGCCGTAGGCGATGGAGAGCTGGCGAAAGATTCCAGCACCACCGAAATCCGTTTGAGAGAAGTGGGGACGCAGAAGGACAGGCAGAGCGTGCCGTTGGTAGAGCACGTGCAAGCGATGAGTGTGATGCATAGGCAAATCCGTGCATCGAAAGCACAAGGCGTGACGCGGAGGGAAGATGAGTACCGGAAGCTGCCGAATCCAGGCTGCCAAGAAAAGCCACTATCGAGGAAGTAGGTGCCCGTACCGTAAACCGACACAGGTAGATGAGGAGAGAATCCTAAGGTGAGCGAGAGAACTATTGTTAAGGAACTCGGCAAAATAACCCCGTAACTTCGGGAGAAGGGGTGCCATCGAAAGATGGCCGCAGTGAAAAGGCCCAGGCGACTGTTTACCAAAAACACAGGTCTCTGCCAAAGCGAAAGCTGAAGTATAGGGGCTGACGCCTGCCCGGTGCTGGAAGGTTAAGGGGACTGCTTAGCGCAAGCGAAGGCACGATCTTAAGCCCCAGTAAACGGCGGCCGTAACTATAACGGTCCTAAGGTAGCGAAATTCCTTGTCAGGTAAGTTCTGACCCGCACGAAAGGCGTAACGATCTGGGCGCTGTCTCAACAATAGACTCGGTGAAATTGTAGTACCGGTAAAGATGCCGGTTACCCGCAGCAGGACGGAAAGACCCCATGGAGCTTTACTGCAGTTTGATATTGGAGTTCGGCATTGCACGTACAGGATAGGTGGGAGACGTTGAAGCCAGGACGTCAGTTTTGGCTGAGTCACTGTTGGGATACCACCCTTGTAATGTTGGATTTCTAACCGTGCGCCGCGAACCGGTGTCGGGACAGTGTCTGACGGGCAGTTTGACTGGGGCGGTCGCCTCCTAAAAGGTAACGGAGGCGCCCAAAGGTTCCCTCAGTGCGGACGGAAATCGCACGCAGAGCGCAAAGGCAGAAGGGAGCTTGACTGCGAGACATACAGGTCGAGCAGGGACGAAAGTCGGGCTTAGTGATCCGGTGGTTCCGAGTGGAAGGGCCATCGCTCAACGGATAAAAGCTACCCTGGGGATAACAGGCTGATACCGCCCAAGAGTCCACATCGACGGCGGTGTTTGGCACCTCGATGTCGGCTCGTCTCATCCTGGGGCTGAAGTTGGTCCCAAGGGTTGGGCTGTTCGCCCATTAAAGAGGTACGCGAGCTGGGTTCAGAACGTCGTGAGACAGTTCGGTCCCTATCCGCTGTGGGCGTTGGAGATTTGAATGGAGCTGTTCCTAGTACGAGAGGACCGGAATGGACGTACCGCTGGTGCACCAGTTGTTCCGCCAGGGGCATAGCTGGGTAGCTAAGTGCGGAAGGGATAAGCGCTGAAAGCATCTAAGTGCGAAGCCCCCCATAAGAAAAGATCTCCTTCCTTTAAAGGATAAGACCCGTGAGAGACGATCACGTTGATAGGTCGGAGGTGTAAGTGCAGCAATGCATTGAGCTGACCGATACTAATAGGTCGAATACTTGACCAGAGAAGGTTTCCGAAGATGCGGCGCCGCAGGGCGCAGACAGTGAAGGTATTCAGTTTTCAGGGTATGAGAACAATCACATATCCTGAAGCTCCGCGAAAGCGGAGGGAAAAATCTGGTGACGATAGCGTGGAGGCTACACCTGTTCCCATCCCGAACACAGAAGTTAAGCTCCACAGCGCTGATGATACTTGTCGGGCGACCGGCCGGGAAAGCAGGACGTTGCCAGTTTTGCAGAAAAGAGCGTACCGAAGGTGCGCTCTTTTCTAATGCAAAACTGGACAGCGAAGCGCGGCACCGCGAGGTGCAGCGCGGAGGAGCGAAAGCGTTGCCAGTTTTACAAAAAACGAGCGCACCGCAGGTGGGCTCGTTTTTTAATGCAAAACTGGACAGCGAAGCGCGGCACTGCGAGGTGCAGCGCGGAGGAGCGAAAGCGTTGCCAGTTTTGCAGAAAAGAGCGCACCGCAGGTGGGCTCGTTTTTTAATGTAAAACTGGACAGCGAAGCGCGGCACCGCGAGGTGCAGCGCGGAAAATAACAAAAGAGGTTTCCTTTCTTGTAACCCGCAAGTGCCGCTGCTGATACGCCGCGGCGGCGCCCGCGCCGTTGAAAATTTCACCGCATCTTCGGCCCGGGCAGGGGATCCGGGATCTCGAAACTGCGTCGGCACTTACAGGCGGACGGCCGAATTGTGACGGGAATTAACTAAAACCTTACCGAATGTTATCCCGGCTATCGTTGTTTGAGGGACTGCCCCGTGAATATAATATTTTCTGCCAGAATGCTCGTCGGGTATTCAAAGTAAAGGGGAAGGTACAACACACACAGATAAGGAGGGTGCAAACAATGAGGATCAAAAGACTGCTCGCTGGTCTGCTGTCCGGTGTGATCGCGTTGTCCGGCTTTACGCTGGGAAACGCCGCCGTCAGAGCCGGGGAGCAGAGCGGGCAGGAAACACCGACGGCCCTGACACAGGAAATGGTGGACACGGCCAACGATGCTTACAACAACAATTCGAACGCAGCGATGGAATTCATCAGCATGTCCGACACACATGCCGCCAGCTACGAACAGAAGCACTGGGCGTTCGAAAACATCAGGAAATGGTCTGAGAAAAAGGGCTTTAACACGGCCACCGTCATGGTCGGCGGCGATGTCGAAGCAAACGAAAGAGAAGAGCAGGCGGGAAACAGCGTCCGTTTCTACACGGCGGTTCAGCAGCTGATGAATGAGACATTCGGCAATCTGCCGGTCCAGTTCTGCAGAGGAAACCACGACATCCAGAGCAGCATGGAAAAAGTGTTCGATCAGTACGGATGGGCGGATCACTGGTATTATAAAGGGCAGAACGGAAGCTACTACAACAACTTCCACATCAAGGTGAACGGCTATGATTTCATCACGCTCGATTATCACAGCTACAGCTCGTTCCTCGACAGCACGCTGAATGAGATCAAAAATGCTTCGGATTACGATCCGAAAAAGCCGATCTTCATCCAGATCCACAGCGGCCTCAGCGGCACAACCACGGGAAGCTATCAGGATCTCGGCAGCGGATATCTGCAGAGCAGGCTGGCTGACTGGCCGCAGGCTGTCGTGATGACGGCGCACTCCCACTACGGTGCGGAGGAAGAGACGGGTATTTACCAGAAAAATTTTACCGTCGTCAACAACGGCTCCATGGATTACCTCGAAGTATCCAGTGACGGATTTCTGGAGAACTCCGTCCTCAACTGGATCCAGGGGGATCTCGAGAACAAGCACAACGAACTGACCTGCAACTACATCACGGTTCAGAAGGACGGCACGACCGTCATCCGCCGCTTTGACGTCACCAACCAGCGCTGGATGGGCATGCCGTGGGTCATCGACACCAAGGCCGGCAGGGACGGCTTCCGCTATACACCGGGTCAGCGCGACAAGACCGCGCCGTGGTTCGAGGACAGCGCCGAGGCAAAGATGGAAAACATCACGGAAAACAGCGCCGACCTCGTCTTCGATCAGGCGGTCGACAATCAGCTCGTCCAGCATTACCGGATCAGCCTGAAGAACGCGAGAACCAACGAAGACGCCTCCTATTCGGTCATCCCGGAGAAGTTCGACTACGACATGTCTCCCAAGGGAGTGACAGGATCGTTCAAGTCCTATTCGCGGTTCTATATCCGCCCGTATCCGAAGCAGCTCAAGTACTACTTCACCAAACTCAAGAAGAACACAACGTATCGCGTCAGCATCACCGCCGTCGATTCCTTTGGCAACGAGTCCGAGGACCGGGAATTCAAGTTCAAGACGGCCGGCGAGAGCGAGCAGCCCGTAACGACACTGCCGGAATCCCTCAAGAACGGAAAGTTCCTGGATATGGATTTTGACAATGAGGACCTCAAGGACAGCGCGAACCAGATCAATGCCTCCGCGAACGGAAACATCACCTATACGGACGGCATCAAGGGCAGGGGCGTTCACATTCCGTCCGGGAACGAAAATTACGTCAGTCTCGGAAAAGATGACCGGATGTCCGGTGACTCGAACCTGACGATGAACTTCTGGATCAACTCCGCGAGCGTCAGCAGCGATGCGGCAATCATCAGCAATAAGAACTGGTACAGCGGCGGCAATGATGGATGGTACGTCGGGTTCCGTCTGAGCAGTCTCGATTCCGTCGGCTTTAACGCGGCCGCCAGCGGCACGAGAATGGACTTTGATGCCAGTGCTTCCTTCAAGGACAAGTGGAAGATGGTGACCGTGTCCATCGACCGCGATACGAAAAAGGTCACAATTTATATCGACGGCGCCGAGAGCAGCGCGAGCACGAATCTGTCCATGATTGACGGCTCGTTCAATGCCGGTCTCCCCGTCAACATCGGCGTCGACGGTGCGGCGGGCAACGGCGGTGCGGATTTTGTCATGGACGGTCTGCAGATGTGGAACCGGGTGCTCACCGCTGACGAGATCAAGGCGATCTACGACGTCACGACCTATCACGAAGACACGACGAATTATGCGGAGAAGCTGGCCGGCCTGATCAAGGATGCCGAGTCCCTGCTCGCGAAATACAACGAAGGCGGGGAGAACGGGATCACCTACAGCAAAAAGGCGGCCGAGAACCTGAAGAAAGCGCTGGACGAGGCTGAAAAAGCGCAGACGAAGGAAGAACAGCAGGATGCCTGCGGCGAGCTCGCCTACCGCATTGAAAAGATGAACGCTTCCATGAAGGTCACGACGATGAAGAACGCGGACTTCTCCGTTGCCTGCTGCGACAGCTGGCACGGCGACCACGGCGAGGGGGACTACGGCGAGAGCCGTCTCTATGCGCCGGAGAAAGCCATCGACGATGAAAACGGCACCGCCTGGCATACGAACTGGAGCTCGGATGCGAACGGCGCAATCTACAAGTTCCCGCACACGATCATCATCGATACCAAGAAGACGCACGAAATCACCGGTATACAGCGGGTCGGACGCGCGAACCGTGATTACATCCGCCGCTTCACCGTCGATGCATCGGATGATCTCGAGGCTCTGAAGGCAGATGAAACCCCGGATTACACGGGAATGTTCGCCGACCGCGAGAGCGATTATCAGGCGATTGACAAGACACTGACCGGCCGCTACATCAAGGTGACGATCCTCGACACATGGCTGATGCAGGACGGCGGACACGAGAATTGGGAATGGGCCTACACCGGCGAAATCGCCTTCACCGGCCATGAGAAAAAAGTCAGTGCAAAGGTTACCCTGAACGGCAGCGGCGGCACGGGCACGACCCTGACCGAGTACACGCCGGGCGAGGAGATACAGCTTCCGAGCGACTGGAAACGCGACGGCTATACCTTTGCAGGCTGGTACGACAACGCCGACTTCACGGGTTCGCCGATCACCGCGATTCCGCAGAACGCGACCGGAGATCTGACGTTCTATGCCAAGTGGAAGAAAAACGAGCCGGTCGAACCGGATCATCCCGGCGTCAAGACGACCGACACGGATCTGCTCAATCTGAAGGTTACAGCGGCCGGCAGACATACGCAGAAACTGACCTGGAAAAAAATCCCCGGAGCGACTCGCTACACGGTCTATGCCCGCAGGGGCGACGGGAATTTCCGCGCTTACCGCACGGTTCGCGGCACGCAGCTGACCCGAAAGGGCTTGAGAAACGGCCGTCTCTACAAGTACCGCGTCCGCGCGTACAAGACCGTCAACGGCAAGAAGAAGATACTGGCAGAGAGCCTCAAATGCTACTCGATTGCAGGCGGCAGCAGCAAATCGTACACCGATGCGAAGAGCGTCCGCACCGCGAGCCGGTCACTCACGCTGAAAGCCGGAAGCTCTGCGAAGATCCGCGCCTCGCTCACCAAAGTGAAAAAGCACAGAAACTTCCTCAGCGAGCGCATCGTCAAGCATCTGCGTTATGCGAGTTCGAACACGAAGGTCTGCCGTGTGAACGCGAGCGGAAAGGTGACCGCGAAAAAAGCCGGTACCTGCCGCATCTACGTCTACGCACCGAACGGCGTCTATGCTTCCGTGAAAGTGAAGGTAAAATAAATTCGATCCGCGGCGCCGGCAGTGCGGTGCCGCTGGGAAAAGACGAGCTGGCAGAAAGCCGCCGCCCCGGTCGGGGCGGCGGCTTTGCCGTTTCGGCGCCGCCGCTCCCTGTCCGGCTCCATAGAGTTCGGCCTTCTTCGGCGCCGTTACTGCCTGTTTGGTTCCGGTGCGATTTGTTTTTGCGGCACCATCGCGCTATGCTTTCTGCCTGTTTGCGGCCAAAACTGCCTGTTTGTTTCTTGCTGCGGACTGCCGGCCCGTGGTAACATAAAAGTGCCGGAAGGGGCGAATCTCCTGCACGGCGAAGAGGGTATAAAGCGACGGCATCGACTGCGCCCTGCAGCCGGTGTCCTGCGGCCGGCCATCTACGGCCGCCATCGATGAGCTCTGCCACGGTGTTTGCAGCGGCAGAGTTTTTCTCTGCCGGAAATGTGAAACGAAACAGAAAGGAAGTCATAATGAAAACGCGCAAAAAGCTGCTCGCTGTACTGCTTGCCTGCTCTCTGGCTTTCGGCATGATGCCGGCGCTGGCTTTTGCCGGTGAGAGCGGAACAGCGGAATCTTCTCTCTCACTGAGCACGACAAAGCTGTCGTTCGACCCGGTTTATACCGGTTACGACCGGCCGGAGGCGAAGACGGTCACGATCACCAACACGGGTACCGACGCACTCACTTTCGAATCCTTTTCCACTTCATACTTTGACATCAGCATCTCACCCTCGACCGTCGCGGCGGGGGAGCAGGCGACGGTGTCGGTGCAGCCGAGGGCCGGTCTCACGGCGAAGCGCTATTCCTCCGAGTTCACGCTGCTGCAGGGGCAGGAAGAAGACACGACCATCCGTGTTGATTTTGCGGTCTATGATCCGCTGACGGTCTCCGTGGCACCGAGTCCCGACACGACTACGATCGTCAGGGGCAGTTCGCTCGGGCTCAACGCGACGATCAAGGGCGGCGATGCGGAGCATTATACGATGAAATGGTATGCAGACGGCGAACTTTTCCAAGAGGGCTCGAGCGTTTCCGACGGAGCGGTGCTGGTTTCGCCGCAGCAGGATACTGATTATTACCTCGAAGTCAGCGACGGCCTCGCCACGGTTCGCAGCAGCACCCTGCATATCGCGGTCAAAGAACAGCAGGCCGCCGCGGAGATTTCGCCGGCGAAGATGACGTTTGATCCGGTCATTGAGGGCTATGCACAGCCGCAGGCGCGGAAAGCGGTCATCAAAAACACCGGCAATGTCAATCTGGATCTGAGCAGCCTGGAAAAAGAGCAGAACTATTTTTCCTTCTTTGATCTGAGCCGTAAAGTCATCGCCCCCGGAGAAGAAGCGACCCTGAAGGTACAGCCAAAGAGCGGGCTTTCGGCCGGCACCTACTCGACGACGCTGACTGCGGCCGGTTCGCAGTGCGAGATCAGCTTTCAGGTCTATGCGGCGCTCCAGGCCGAAGTGCTGTGTGCGGTCGACAGCATTTCTGCCGGCGACACCCTGATGCTGGCGGCGAAGGTGCAGGGCGGCACCGGCCGGTATACTTATCAGTGGTACGCGGATGGCAGCGCCATCGACGGTGCGACCGGCAGCACGCTGACGATCAAGCCGACGACGACCGCACGCTACACCGTGAAAGTGCGCGACGGCAGCGCGGAAGCGGAATCCGCGCCGCGCACCATTACCGTCAATGAGGCGAACGTCTCGCTCTCGGCGGCACCGACCAAACTGACCTTCGGACCGGTCTATGAAGACGATGCGCGGCCGGAAAAGCAGACGGTGACGCTGCGCAACGACGGTAATCGCACCATTTCGCTGCAGCAGCCGCAGGGCACGGGCGCGTTTGAGCTCGGCGCTCTCTCACAGACGACGCTGAAACCGGGTGAAAAGGCGACGATTGAAATTCGTCCGCGGGCGAATCTGAAGCCGGGCACCTATGAGGGAAGCTTTTCGCTGGCGGCCGAGAGCGGCAATGCCCGGACCATCTCCTATTCCTGTACTGTCTATGCGGCGCTGCAGGCTTCACTGTCTTCTTCCGCGAACACCGTTGAAAAGGGCGATGCCGTCACGCTGACGGCGCAGGCTTCCGGCGGTGACGGCAGCTACGCGTATGCGTGGTTTGCGGACGGCACGCGGATCGACGGCGCCGACGGCAGGACACTGACCGTGAAGCCGGAAAAAGATACGAACTATATCGTTAAGGTGACGTCCGCCGGGAGAACGGCTGCTTCTGCATCGCAGGCCATCACCGTCGCCCGGACCAGCCTCCGCGTGGATAAGAGCATCCTGGTCTTTGCGCCGGTCTGCATCGGATACGCGCAGCCGGCGGCGGAGACCGTGACCTTCACCAACGAAGGCAATACGACGCTGGACCTGCTCCAGCCGCAGGCAAACGACAGATTTATCATCGAAGAGCTGTCACAGACCAGACTGGCGCCGGGCGAAAGTGCGACGCTGAAGATTCGGCCCCGGACCGGGCTGTCCGTCGGCAGGCACAACGGCACCTCTTACATTACGGTCAGCGGCAGCACTACCGTGGCGTTCTCCTATTTCTTTGAGGTCTGCGGCGCACCGGCGGTGACGCTGAAGGCGAGCGCCGACAGTGTAAAGAAAGGCGATTCCGTCACGCTGACGGCACAGGCTTCCGGCGGTGACAACAGCTATGCGTATGCGTGGTTTGCGGACGGTACGCGGATCGACGGCGCCGACGGCAGGACACTGACCGTGAAGCCGGAACAGGACACGACCTACACCGTCAAAGTGACATCCGCCGGCAGCAGCGCTTCCGCACAGAAAACCATCGCCGTCACGACGGCGGGCGGGTCCGGCGGTTCAGGCGGCTCGGGCGGCGTGACGGTGCCGTTCACCCTGTCCGGCGTGACCGATGCGGGCCTCGTGTTCGAGGCCGACCGAAACAGTACGGCCGGAGCGAAGACGATCACGATCAACAATCCGACGGAAAAGACGATGGCGGTTCACGTGCGCAGCGATGACAGCGGCCTCGTCCTGCTGGCCGACGGAGGCAGATATGTCTGGGAAAAAGAGATCACCATTCCCGCCGGCGGCTCGCAGACCGTGACGGCTGCGGCCGACTGGGATCTGGCGGTCGGAGAACACCATGGCACGCTGACGTTCTCCTCCGGTGATGCCGAACAGACGGTCGAGGTGACCGTGCAGATGCATCCGGAGTTTACGATCGGAACCGTCGCCAGCAATTGGCAGAAAGACGGCCGGGCGCTGCTGAGCATTGCCGAACCGCACGGCGGCAGCGGCAGCTATTCCTATCAGTGGCGCCGGAAGGGCTCCGCTTCTGTGCTCTCCGAAGGACGCACAGTCATCGTAACACCGTTCCGGGGCGAGACGGTCTATGAACTGACGGTCAGCGATGGCATTGAGACAAAAACAGCAGAATTCACACTCCGATTCGACGGCACCTCGTCGGGCGGCGGCACTTCGTCGGGCGGCGGCACGGCTGCGGACCGCAGCATCGACCGGGAAGCGAAAGAGCTCGCTTCCACCAGGGGCGACGCCGATCCGGCCGGCTCCTCCTTCGCGCTCCTGCAGCTGCGCAGCACCAAGGCGGCCCGAACTTCTATCTCTCTGCGCTGGAACAAGGTAAGCGGAGCGAAAAAGTACGTCGTCTTTGCCAACCGCTGCGGCAGCAAATACAAGGTTTTGAAGAAAACCTCCGGCAGCAGTCTCAAGGTGACGAAGGCCGCTGGCAGAAAACTGAAGAAAGGAACCTACTATAAATTCTTCGTGGCCGCTTTTGACAAGGACGGCAGCCGGATCGGCGTTTCCAGAACCATCCATGTCGCCGCGGCGGGCGGCAGGGCCGGCAACTTCAGGAGCGTCAAGGTGACGAACGTGAAGGGCGGCGCCAAGACCCTCAAAGCCGGCAGCAGCTTTACGCTGAAGACCAGATCCGTAAAGCGGTCGAAAAAAAGCAAAGTTCGCGTTCACTGCAGGACCCGTTTTGAATCCTCCAATCCGAATATCGCCGCGGTCAGCGGCAGCGGCCGGGTGAAGGCCAGGGCACGGGGCACCTGTACGATCTACGCCTGTGCCCAGAGCGGCATCTTCACTAAGGTTAAGGTGACGGTGCGGTAAACGGTTCGCAGGAAACGACACACACATATATAGAGCGGCAGGGTGTCGGAGGCAGTTCGTCTCGCGGCATCCTGCTTTTCTTATTGCTCTTCCGTTTATGTTTCGGCTGTGTTCCGGCGCTGCTGCGTCGCAGCCGTGTTCCGGCCCTCTGCGCAGATCGTTCCGCAGCAGACCGGTCGTCCTTCTTTACGGTGCAGGGCAGGGCATGCAGTACAATCTCCATGCCGTTCGCAGCTGACCGTGCAGGGACCGTCTATAGATAGGGAATGCGCGGCCGATAACGCGGAAATTCGTGGTGCTTTCGAACTGCGGCTTTCCGGGGGAAAACAATTTTCAGGTGCTGCGCGCGGTTTTTTCTTTTTCCGGTTGACGAACAGGGGCCGAAGGAGTATTATACATTTATTAGCACTCAGCTCAGATGAGTGCCAGAACGAAACCAACAGCAACAACACCGCACCCCGGAGGCCTGCGACGCTTCCTGCAGATCCGCGCAGAACGGCATCCTGCAGCACCGCGCAGCGCCGCACCGCCGGCATCTGCCGCGTTGCAGCGAGGCGGCAGACCGGCCGGCAGCGTCTCGCGGCCGTGCGACGACATGACAAACATCTTCAGGAGGAAGCAGCAAATGGCAAAAAGACAATTCAAAGCGGAGTCCAAGCGTATGCTGGATCTGATGATCAATTCGATCTACACCCACAAGGAGATCTTTCTTCGCGAGCTGATCTCCAACGGCAGCGACGCCATCGACAAGCTCTATTACCGCAGTCTCAGCGGCGACATCAGCGGCCTCAACCGCGATGACTTCAGCATCCGCGTCGAACCGGACAAGGACGCGGGCGTGCTGCGCATTATCGACAACGGCGTGGGCATGACCAAGGATGAGATGAACGACAACCTCGGCACGATCGCACACAGCGGTTCGCTGGCGTTCAAGAACGCGGCCGATGAAAAAGCCGCGGCCGAAGGCGAAGGCGGGAAAGCGGAAGCCGCCGACAGTGGCGCCGCCAGTGAGGCGGAGGCCGACGGGAAAGGCGGCGCGGACGACGCAGCGAAGCCGGCAGCCGGGGACAGTGCGGACGGCGCCGGGGAAGAAACGCCCGCAGGCGGCAGCGACGAGGTCGGCGAGGACATCGACATCATCGGTCAGTTCGGCGTCGGCTTTTATTCGGCTTTCATGGTCAGCGACAAGGTCACGGTACTCTCTCGCTCCTACGACGAAGACCAGACCTGGCAATGGGAATCGAGCGGTGCCGACGGCTACACCCTGAAGGAAGCCGACACAGCGCCGGGCGAGGATCTCGGCGCGCCGCTGCAGCACGGCACCGAGATCATCCTGCACCTGAAGCCGGATACCGAGGACGAAAAGTACAGCGCCTACCTCGACGAGTACTCGCTGCGCAGCCTCGTGCGCCGTTACTCCGACTACATCCGCTATCCGATTACGATGACCGTCGAAAAGCAGAAGCTGAAGGAAGGATCCAAGCCGGACGACGAGCATCCGGAATACGAATCCTATACCGAGGTCGACACGCTCAACAGCATGGTGCCGATCTGGAAAAAGAAGAAGAGCGAAGTCAGCGACGAGGACTACAACGAGTTCTACAAGGGGCAAGTTCTCCGACTTCACCGACCCGCTGAAGGTAATCCGCACCAGCGTCGAGGGCGTGACGACTTACGACGCGCTGCTCTTCATCCCGTCGCAGGCGCCGTACAACTACTATTCCAAGGATTACGAAAAGGGTCTGCAGCTCTATTCCTCCGGCGTTCTGATCATGGACAAGTGCCCGGATCTGCTGCCGGATTACTTCAGCTTTGTCCGCGGCGTCGTCGATTCGCAGGATCTGTCGCTGAACATCTCGCGCGAGATGCTGCAGCATGACCGTCAGCTGAAGGCGATCGCCAGGCGCCTGGAAAAGAAGATCCGCTCGACGCTGCTGGATATGCAGAAGAACGACCGCGAGACCTACGAAAAATTCTACCGCGCCTTCGGCATTCAGCTCAAGTTCGGCATTTACGATCAGATGGGCGTCAACAAGGAGCAGCTGCAGGATCTGATCATGTTCTGGTCGAGCACCGAGAAGAAGCTGGTGACGCTGGCCGAATACGTGCAGCGGATGAAAGAGGAGCAGAAGTTCATCTACTATGCGACCGGCACCTCGGTGGAAGCGATCGACAAGCTGCCGCAGGCCGAGCAGCTCCGCGACCGGGGCTATGAGATCCTCTATATGACCGACGACGTCGATGAATTCGCGATCCAGATGATGCGCGAATTCCAGCAGAAGCAGTTCAAATCGATCTCCGCTGAGGATCTTGAGCTCGATTCCGAAGAGGAAAAGAAAGAAGCGGAAAAACAGGCCGAGGAGAACAAGGATCTGCTCGAGTTCATGAAGAAGACGCTCGAAGGCAAGGTCACCGACGTCCGGCTGTCACATCGTCTCAAGACCTATCCGGTCTGCCTGACGACCAAGGGCCCGGTTTCGCTGGAGATGGAAAAAGTGCTCAAGCAGATGCCGGAAAACCAGGGCATCAAAGCCGAGCGCGTGCTCGAGATCAATGCCGGCCACGATATCCTGCCGGCACTGCAGAACGCCTATGCCGAAGATCAGGACAAGGCCAGGCAGTATACCGAGATTCTCTACAATCAGGCGCTGTTGATCGAGGGCCTGCCGGTCGACGACCCGGTGGCTTACGGCAACGCTGTCTGCAGCTTGATGAAATAGCGGAACGGCCTGCTGCGGCGCGGCAAAAGCCGCCCCGACGCGCGGCCGGGCCGGTCGTGCTTTACGTCCCGGCTGATCCCGCCTGCATCGACCCCGCCGGAGCGGCCTTCTGCGCCGCCTCCGGCGGGGTCTTTTGATGTTGCCGCGTACCGCGGCGGAGAGCCCGAGAAGCCGCGGGAGCCGCAAAGGACTGCAGCCAGTCCGCGGAAGATCAGCAGGCCGCCTGCCATCTTCAGGGCCCGCGGGCGAATTTGAAATCACGGCCCGCGGGCGAATTTTAAATCACGGCCCGCGGGCGAATTTGAAAAATTTGTGAATTGCGGAAGCTTTGTGGTATACTGAGATGAATGTACCGCGGGGCGGAACGGCAGCGAAAACCGGCGTGCCGTGCGCATCGCGTGAAAATTTGCAGACAGCAGGAGGCGGACGTTCATGTCGGTTGTAAAATTCATATTTGTACTGATGCTCTGCCTGCCCATTGCCTACCTGATGCTGCGGCTGATCGTGAAGATGATCGATAATCTGGTGGTCAGCGCCGGCAGCAGGAAACGACGCAGGAGGGGGAATAAAGAGCACTCATGAAAAAGGGAATTTTCATTACCGTAGAAGGCGGCGACGGAGCCGGCAAGAGCACGCAGCTGGATTTTATCCGCCGCTATCTTGAGGACCGCGGCGAGAACGCGCTTTTCACCAGAGAGCCGGGCGGTACACCGATCAGTGAAAAGATCCGGGCGATCATTCTCGACAAGCACAACACCGATATGAGTCCGATCACCGAAATGCTGCTCTATGCGGCCAGCCGCGCACAGCACGTGCAGCAGCTGATTGGACCGGCGCTGTCGCGGGGACGCATCGTCGTCTGCGATCGCTTTGTCGATTCCAGCATCGTCTATCAGGGCTATGCCCGCGGACTCGGCGATCAGGTGTCGGTGGTCAACGGATATGCGATCGGCGGCTACCTGCCGGACATCACTTTCCTGCTCAAGGTCGATCCGGCGGTGGGCGCGGCGCGCATCGAGGATGCGGAGCACGATCGCCTCGAAAACGAGAGCCCGGCCTTCCACGAGAAAGTCTATCAGGGGTATCTGCGGCTGGAACAGCAGTTTCCGGATCGTGTCGTCGGCATCGATGCCGGCGGAACGGTTGAGGAAGTAAACCGGCAGATTCAATGGCATCTTGACCGCCTGCTGCAGGAGAGACATGACGTTTCCAAAGCATAGCCGCAACAGCGCCGTCATAGAAAGGCTGACAGCGTCCATTCAAAAGGGACGGCTGCATCAGGCCTACCTGATCGAGGCGCCGCGTTCGGTCGACACGGAGGTGTTTGCCCGTGATTTCTGCCAGGCGATTCTCTGCCCGCAGGCGCCCGGCACCGGCTGCGGCACCTGTCCGGTCTGCCGTCAGATCGCGGCCGGCAGTCATCCCGATCTCACCATTGTCCGCAAGGAACGCGATAAAAAGAGCGGCAGCAAAACGGAGTCGGTCAGGGTGGATGCCGTGCGCCGGCTGACCAGCCGTCTGCAGGTCAAACCGGCCGCGGGCGCGCGCAGTGTGGCGGTGATCCGGGATGCCGGGACGATGACCCCGGCAGCGGCCAACTGTCTGCTCAAGACGCTCGAGGAGCCGCCGCTCGGCGCGGTCGTGATGCTGCTGACGGACAACGCCTGGAAAATGCTGCCGACGATCCGCTCCCGCTGCATTACGCTGCATCTGCGGCCTGAGGAGCAGGTCGAGCGGGGAGAAGCCGGCGAACGCGCCGATGAACTGCGGCAGCTGCTGCGGGAACGGGCGCTCTGGTACCGGATCAGCGCCTTCATTACCGACCTGACGCGCGGCAGGGAGAACGGCAGCGAGGAAATCATCGCTGTGCTGGACTGGCTGGAGGAAGGATATCGCAGTGAACTGCCGGCACCGGATTCGGCGGCGCGGCGGGAGGAAATCTTTCGTGCGGTCGAAGCCGCGGAGAAGGCCAAAACCGACATCAAGCAGCTGAAAGTAAACAATACGTATGCGCTCAAGAATATGGCTCTGACCATTCTCGGCGGAGCGCAGGAGGAAAAATAGATATGGCAGATATAGTGGGAGTAAAATTCCGTACGGCCGGCAAGATCTACTATTTTGACGCGGCCGGCTATACGGTGCATCCCGGCGATGAGGTCATCGTCGAAACGCAGAGGGGGATGGAGTTCGGCACCGTGGCGCTGGGGATCGGTGAAATCCACGAGCAGCATTCGTCCCGGCCGCTGAAAAAAATTGTTCGCATGGCGGATGAAGAGGATCGTGAAAAGCACCGGGCGCACATGGAGCGCAAGCAGCGCGATCTGCGCCGGTGCCAGGAAAAGATCGAAAAGCATCATCTGGAGATGAAGCTGATCGACGTCGAATACACGCTCGACGATCACAAGATCATCTTTTACTTCACCGCCGACGGACGCGTCGATTTCCGCGCGCTGGTCAAGGATCTGGCCGGCGTCTTCCGCATGCGCATCGAACTGCGTCAGATCGGCGTGCGCGACGAAGCCAAGATGATGGGCGGCATCAGCAACTGCGGCCGCGGTCTCTGCTGCCATGAATGGCTGCGGGATTTTCAGCCGGTCTCGATCAAGATGGCAAAGACGCAGAATCTCTCCCTGAATCCGTCCAAGATCTCCGGCATCTGCGGCCGCCTGATGTGCTGTCTGAAGTTTGAGAACGAACTCTATACGGAGCTGCGCAAGGACATGCCCGGTACCGGCGAGCGGGTGCGGATTCCCGAGGGCACCGCGGTTGTTACCGACAGCAACATTCTCGCGCAGAAGGTCAGCTGCCGTACGATCGTCGAGGACCGGGACGACGAGGAAGGCGTGACGGAAAAACTCAGCACCGAGGTCTATGTCTACAGCAAGGATGACGTCGAACGTCTCGAGCATCGCGGCAAAGACCGGCACCGCCGCGGCCGCGGCAGCCGGGGCGGACACCGCAGGACGGAGCAGGGCGGCGAAGGGAACGGTGCAGCCGATGCGGCGGAAAAGACTTTCGCGGCGAGCAGGCGAGACGAAAGCCGGCCCGACGGTGAACCCGGAGCGGCTGAGACAGCTTCCGCCCGTTCCTCTGCGCCGGCCCGTGAAGGCGATGCGGAGAAACCGGCCGATACGCCGGAATTCGGTTCATCGCGGCCGGCGGACGGCGCCCCGAACGACGGTGCTCCCCGGCAGGCGAACGACGGTGCTTCCCGGCATACGGAACAAAGAGACGGCCAGCGGAGCGGACGCCGTCGCCGCCGCCGCCGACGGCGGCGGAAAAAACCGGCCGCGGACGGCACCGCGCAGCGCCCGGCAGCGTCGGCAGCGGACGGTGAGCGGCACAGCGGCGACCACGCGGCGTCGTGATGCCCGGCAGTTCGAAAAACCGCCGCGGCACGGCAGGGAAACAGCCGGCGCTGATGACGCAGTTTCGCGGAGCGGTACCGCAGAGCGGCGCGGCACGGCGGGAAAGACGCCGCGGCGGCCGCAAAACGACGAAAAACCGCGAATTACCTGCAGGAATTAGGAATTCAATATTGCACATTGGTTAAATTTGAGTAATAATATTATTGTTACCACTATTGAGGAGGAGTCAGATGGAAATTACCCTTACCCTCAAAGGTCTCGGCCTTTTTCTCATTGTCCTGGGCGTGATCATAGTATTGATTTACGTCATTATTCTGCTGCATCACTTGATTCCCACCGTCAAGCACTTCAAGCAGGTCAGCGAGGATGCCGAGGCGATTACCGGGGTAGCCCGCAAGCGCACTGAAGAAGTCGACGGCGTGCTGGACAATGTGACCGATTCGGTTCACGGCGTCGCGGATGCTCTGCGGGGAAAGGAAAGCCTTGTACAGTCTCTCTCATCGGTGGCTAAAGCCATATCTTCCCTGATTGGTCTGCTCAAGGAGCACCGTTCTGCAGATGACGGGCAGGAACAGAAATGACGGGGATTTGGTGAGAACGTATATCGAAGTGCAAGCGGTGAGAAGAAGGAGTGTGCAAAGCTATGAAGGCGACAGGTATTGTAAGAAAGGTCGACGAGCTCGGCAGAATTGTGCTGCCGATTGAACTGCGGCGGACATTGAATATTGACATCAAGGATCCCATCGAGATCTACGTCGACGACGATTATATCCTGTTGAAAAAGTATGAACCGGCATGCGTGTTCTGCGGCAATGCCAAGGATGTTGTATCCATCTGCGGCAAAAATGTCTGCCGCAACTGTATCGAAGAACTGAAAAAACTCTAAACAGCAGCAAGCAACGAAAACCTGCGCTGCGGACGAATGAACGCCGGGCGCAGGTTTTTTCGCGGTCTGCGACAGATTGCGCGGGAGACCCGCAGACCGCGGGAGAGTTTCGTGCAGTGCAGGTGTCTGTCACTGCCGTGCCGCAGCAGGGATGCGGGAAATCACCGGACGGCGGGCCGCGGAAAATCCTCTGCGCGCGGCGGGCCGCGGGAACTTCCCTGCACCCGGCGGGCCGCGGGAAATTCCCGTGCCGCCTTGAAAAGCGCGGAGTAATGGGTTAGTATATAGTACGAACTCAGGAGGAACTTGTGGCAAAATACATCATAGAAAACAACGGACCGCTGCACGGTGAAATCTCAATCAGCGGTGCGAAAAATGCCGTTCTGCCGATCATGGCGGCGACGCTCTTAACCGATGAACCCTGCGTCATTCATGCTGCCCCGGCGCTCAAGGACGTGGAAATCATGTGCCGGCTGGTGGCTTCGCTGGGGCCTGCGGTCAAGGCCGATTTGGACGCCAACATTGTCGAAATACAGGCAGAAGACATAAAAAGTACGGAAGCGGCGCGCGATCTGGCCACTATGATGCGCGCTTCGATTCTGGTGACCGGACCGCTGCTGGCGCGGATGGGCCGGGCGAAAATCCCCATGCCCGGCGGCTGCGCCATCGGTGACCGCCCGGTGGAGCTGCATTTCAAGGGACTGCGCGCGATGGGCGCGGAAATTGAAGTGTCCGCCGACGGCGTTGTGCACGGCTGCGCGGAGGACGGCCTGCACGGGGAAAAGATCTATCTCGACTTTCCCAGTGTCGGCGCGACCGAAAACATCATCATGGCGGCTTCGCTGGCGCGGGGTGTGACCGTGCTGGAAAACGCGGCGCAGGAGCCGGAGATCGTCGACCTCGCCAATTTTCTCAACAAGATGGGCGCGAAGATCAAGGGCGCCGGAACCGATACCATCAAGATCGAAGGGGTGGAGCACCTGCACGGCGCCCGGCACGACGTGATCCCGGATCGTATCGAAGCCGGCACCTATATGGTGGCGGCGGCCATTTCCCGCGGTGCGGTGCTGCTGCACAACGTGCTGACCGATCACCTGAAGTCGGTGATCGCCAAACTGAAGGAATGCGGTGTGGAAATCGTCGAACTCGAGGAGGGCCTGATCGTGCGGGCCGACCGGCAGCCGCTGGTCTCGACCGACATTCGCACGCTGCCGTTCCCCGGCTTTCCGACCGATATGCAGTCGCCGTTCATGTCGCTGCTGACGACGGTGGAGGGGACCAGCGTGATCGTCGAGACGGTTTTTGAAAACCGCTATATGCACGTCAGGGAACTGAACCGCATGGGCGCCGGCATCCGCACCGAGGATCGCTGTGCGATCATTCAGGGCGGCGCGCACCTGCGCGGGGCGAAGGTGAAAGCGACGGATCTGCGCGGTGGAGCGGCTGTCGTGCTGGCCGGTCTGGCCGCCGAGGGGCGCACCGAAGTGTCGCAGATCTATCACATCGAACGCGGCTACGAACACTTTACCGAAAAGCTGAGCGCGCTCGGCGCCAGCATCCGCCGCGTCGACGACTGACGCTTACCCGGTTCGCGGACGGTACGCGGCCGGAGCATGCCGAAAAGATAAGCGCCGGGTCCTCAGCAGAGTCCCGGCGCTTTTGCTGCGCCCGCAGCGGCTGCCATGACGTTCGGCAGCGGCCGCCTTCGGCAGTCTGCAGCGGCCATCAGCTGCGTTCGGCGGTGTTCAGCGGTAGCACTTGCCGCAGAGCTCCGGCGAGGGAGCGTAGTCGTAGATCGTGCGGCAGTATTCCTGACATTTGGCGTGGTCAAAGCCGTTTTCGTCGACCGCTCCGGCCGGACAGTCTGTGCCGGGCAGCGGCGTTTCGTTGGCTTTGCGGAAGTATTCCAGGAAAGCCTGGTAATCCTGCGGTGCCGCTGCCATTTCGACATCGAGGTCGCCGTCGCAGAGACAGGAGCCGAGTTTTCCGGCGCTGCCCCGTTCGGTGCGGAAGGAGCCGTTGGGTCCGATTTCACCGAGCCCGGCGAGCCAGGCGGCCACGCGGTGATCCCATTCCGGCCGGAAGACATCCTGCTGCCAGTCGGAGGGGATATTGGTGCCGCTGGTGATGCGCCCGATGCTGTCGAGCGAGCGGCGGATGGCACCGTTGATCAGGGCGGTCAGAAGACCGGCCTCGCGGTGCGCGGTGATCCAGGCGGCAGACGGCCTGCCGGCGGCAGCCTGGGCGTCCTCTACGGCTTTTCCGTAGGGAATAAAATAGACGATGATCGTCCGCGCCGGCAGAAAAATGTTTTTCGGATGGTCGCAGAGCCCGTCCTGCCGCAGTCCCTCGAAGATCGGGTTGGCGGCGGGCGTATAGGCGATCAGCGGCTCTTCAAATGCCGTCTTCGTCTCCGGCCTGCGGTTGTAGGCGGCGACGGCTTCCGCCGCGTTTTCGCGGATCCGTGCGGCGATGTCTACTCCGAAACTCATGATAAACAGCCTCCTTTATCTATTGCAATGCAGTTCGATGCCGAACGGAATGATGCCTTTCATCGCACGATGCGTCCTCAGGGATGCACGGCAGAGTCGATGTTTTTTGTGCCGTTCGGCAACGATCCTATTGTAGCACAGAAAGCAGACTTGTGCTATGATAAAGGAACGGTTACAGCCCGTGCCGCGCCGCCTTTGCGGCGCAGACGGCACAGGACGGCAAAGGCCGCGGGCGGAAGCGGCAGAGGAGGAAACAAGATGGCGGATCAGCAGTTTCTCAGATATTTGTCCAAGCAGTTCCCGAACCGCAAGGCGGCTACCGGCGAAATCATCAATCTGCGGGCGATACTCGCCCTGCCCAAGGGGACGGAATATTTCTTCAGCGATCTGCACGGCGAGGAAGAAGCGTTCGTGCACATGCTCAAAAGCGCCAGCGGCGTGATCAAATCGAAAATCGACGAGATCTTCGACGATGAAATGACGCACGAGGAGTGCGATCAGCTGGCTTCCCTGATCTATAACCCGCGGGCCGAACTGCGGCGTCGGCGGAAGGCGGAACCAAACATGAGCCAGTGGTACTATCAGACGATCTATCGGCTGATTCAGGTCTGCAAGGCCGTTTCGACCAAGTACACGCGTTCCAAGGTCCGCAAGCAGCTTCCCGCCTACTGGGGCTACAGCATTGACGAACTGCTTCACGCCGACGACGAAGCCAACCGCTCGCATTACTACAGCGAGATCATCACCTCGATCATCGAGAGCGGTCTGGCCGATGATTTCATCTGCGAGATGACGACGACCATCAGCAATCTCTGCGTCGACAAGCTGCATATCATCGGCGACATCTGGGACCGCGGCTCCCACCCGGACGGCATCATGGAATACCTGATGAAGTTTCACGATGTCGATTTTCAGTGGGGCAACCACGACATCGTCTGGATCGGTGCGGCCACCGGCAACTGGCCCTGCATCGCCAATATTCTGCGCATGAACATCAGTTACAACAATTTCGATATGCTGGAAGTCGGCTACGGACTCAACCTGCGGGCGCTGTCCTCGTTTGCGCAGGAGGTCTACGGCGACGACCCCTGTACTTATTTCAAGCCGAAAATTCTCGAAACCAGCAAATTCGACCCGGTTGATGAGGACCTGGCGGCGAAGATGCACAAGGCGATCGCCATCTGTCAGTTCAAGATCGAGGGACAGCGGATCATGGAACATCCGGAGTACGAACTGGAAAACCGTCTGCTGCTCGACAAGATCGATTACGACCGCGGCACGATCATGCTGCGCGGCAAAGAATACGAACTGCGCGACAAGAATCTGCCCACCGTCGATCCCCGCGACCCCTACCGCCTGACCGCCGGCGAAGAGCGGCTGATGCACGCGCTCGAGGCGAGCGTGCTGCGCAGCCGGCCGCTGCAGTCGCACATCCGCTTTATCCTCAATCACGGGGCGCTGTACAAGGTGATGAACAACAACCTCTTCTTCCACGGCTGCGTGCCGATGCACGAAGACGGCACGTTCATCGACTGCACGATCAACGGGCATACCTTCCGCGGCAAGGCTTACTTTGACTATCTCGACGACCAGATCCGCAAATCCTTCTTCAATCCCGAGGAATCCGACGAGAGCGGACACCCCGGCGACCTGATGTGGTATCTGTGGCTGGGACGCCGTTCGCCGCTGTTCGGCAAGGATCAGATGACGACGTTCGAGCGGCTTTTCATCGCCGACAAGGCGACGCACAAGGAACACACCGTTCCCTATTATTCACTGATCAACGAACGCCGGCACTGCGAGACCATCCTCCGCGAGTTCGGTCTCGATCCGCAGAGCGGCCATATCCTCAACGGGCACGTGCCGGTCAAGATCAAGGACGGCGAGAGCCCGGTCAAGGGCGGCGGCAAGCTGATTGTCATAGACGGCGGCATTTCCAAGGCGTACCAGAAGACGACCGGCATTGCCGGCTACACCTTTATCTACAACTCGCGCTTCATGGCGCTGGCGGAGCACAAACCCTACCAGAAGATGCAGAAGGACGGCTCGCAGGAGTTTCATTCGCCGACGATCCGCACCCTCGAAGTGCTGCCTAAGAGGATGATGATCAAGGATACCGAACAGGCGCAGGAACTGGAGGAACAGATCGGCCAGCTGCGCGAACTGATCGATGCCTACAAGCGCGGTCAGATCAAGGAAACATACTGAAAAAAATATTTTGCAAATCCGGCGGTAATGTTGTATAATCATCTAGACACCGGTTTTCCGCCGGAACATGCGGGCCATTAGCTCAGCTGGATAGAGTAGGACACTACGAATGTCAAGGTCGGGGGTTCGAATCCCTCATGGCTCACCAAGCCCTGCCGCAGAGGCAGGGCTTTTTTATGGCGGACTGTCCCGGATTCCGATCCCCGCTCTCAGTTCCCGACCCCGGCCATACCATTCGCAGCCGGGATGTGCCGGCCGATGCGCAGCCCCGCAGTTTTCCGGCCGGATGAGGCAGGCGGAAATGCCGTCGGATGGAGACGGATGATCCCGGCAGAAATGCAGCCGGATGGAGCCGGATGAAGCCGGCGGAAATGCAGCCGGATGAAGCCGGATGAAGCCGGCGGAAATGCAGTCGGATGGAGCCGGCGGAAAATGGTTGGAGGAAGACGCTGATTGTAGTATAATACAGTTTGCGGATTCCGCCGCGGTGTTTTTTAGTACCTGCGGGAAGACGCCGCAGGCAGCAAGAGAGATGAAGGAAGAAGACGATGCACGAATATCCGATCACCGAACAGATTGTCAAAATGGCCGAGGAGCACTGCCGCGAGGCCGGCGCTTCGGCAGTGCGGAAGGTCAACCTGGTGTGCGGCGATTATTCCGGCTTTGTGCCCGAATCGATTCACATGTACTTTGACCTGATCGCCGAGGGCACGCTCTGCGACGGGGCCGAGATCGAGATCCGGCGCGTCCGGCCGAAGATGCGCTGCCCGAGCTGCGGCAAGCTGTTTGTGCGCCGGCCGCTGTCGTTTGCCTGCCCGGACTGCGGTGTCGACGGGGAGCCGACCGACATCGGCAAGGAATTCTATATCGACAGCATCGAAGTCGAGTAAAGCGGACGACCCCAAGGGCTGCCGCCCGGGGCCGCCGCGGCGATTCGGTTCGCAGGCGCGGAAGCGTCTGCCGCAGAGTAAACAAGAGTAAACAAAGGAGGAAGCAGTAATGCATGATGTAAGAAAAGTGGATGTCATGGAGGGCATCCTCGATGAAAACGATGCCATCGCCGCGAACACCAGCGAGCACATGGCAGCACACGGCGTGCTGGTCGTCAATGAAATGGGCGCTCCCGGCGTCGGCAAGACGACGTCGCTGAAGCACATTTTTCAGCATCTGCCGGAGGACATCAAGCCCTATGTCATCGAGGGCGATATCGAATCGGATCTCGATACGCAGGATCTGACCGGCCGCGGCATCGACGCCCATCAGATCAATACCTTCGGCGCCTGCCATCTCGATGCGCCGATGGTGCACGAAAAGCTGAACAGCATTTCCTTTGACCAGCGCGGCATCCTCTTCATCGAAAACATCGGCAACCTCGTCTGCCCGGCCGAGTTCATGATCGGCGAGCACCTGAAGATGCTGATCGTCACCGTGACGGAGGGCAGCGACAAGCCGTATAAATATCCGCTGGCGTTTGAAAAGGCCGACCTCATCCTCCTCAACAAGGTGGATCTGATTCCCTACCTGGACTTCGATGAGGACTTTTTCATGAAGGGCGTGCGCGCGCTCAACAAGGAAGTTCCCGTTTTCCGCGTCAGCGGCAAAACCGGCGAAGGATATCGCGAAGTCACCGACTGGCTCGTGGAGAAGGCGCGTCAGCTGGAGCCGCATGAGCACCGCCACGACGCCGAACATGATCACCATCATGCGGCAGAACACGATCATCACCATCACGACGCCGGACACGATCATCAGGGAGAGACCACGGCGCGCTGACGACGGCGCGCGGCGCAAGAGACGACATGGCAAACGCAGTAACGAAAAAAATCAAGATCTGGGGCATTGTCCAGGGGGTTGGCTTCCGCCCCTATGTGGCCCGTCTGGCCCGCAGGCTGCGGCTCAGCGGGGAGGTGCGCAATCTCGGCGGCCTGGTCGAGGTGACGCTGACCGACACGGAGCGCCGGATCGGCGAGTTCATCTCGGAACTGCGGCTCAACAAGCCGGAGCCGGCAGAGATCGTGCACATCAGCTGCGAGCAGACGGAGCCCCGGGAGTTTACCGGCTTTACGATCCGCAACAGCGGCATCGGCCAGCGGGAAGTGGCGATGATCCCGGCCGATCTGGCCATCTGTCCGCACTGCCTGAAGGAAATGCTGGATCCGGACAACCGCCGCTACATGCATCCCTTTATCAGCTGCATGGAATGCGGCCCGCGCTACACGATCGTCGACCGCTTTCCCTATGACCGCGACAACACGTCGATGATCGATTTTCCGATGTGCCGCCGCTGCCGCAGCGAATACGAAGACATCCATGACCGCCGCTACCACGCGCAGACGATTTCCTGCCACAACTGCGGCCCGCAGATGGACTTCAAGCTCTACGACGACGATCATTTGTCGGCCAAGACGGAACTGGAAAAGGCGGCGGCGCTCCTCAAGGAAGGACGGGTCATCGCCTTCAAGAGCGTGGGCGGCTACAATTTTGTCGCCAATCCGTTCAACGTCGACGCCGTGCGCGATCTGCGCGTGATCAAGGGACGCGCGCAGAAACCGTTTGCGGTCATGTTCCGCGACCTCGACGAGGTGCGCCGCTACTGCCATGTCGGCGAAGTGGCGGCCCGCCTGCTGACATCTTCGGCGCGGCCGATCGTGCTCCTCGAGCACCGTTCACTGGACGAACTGGAAGCCATGAAGCCGCGCAATTACAGCGAAATCATGCGCAGCCGCTTCATCGGCTCCTTCCTGCCCAGCATGGGCGCGCAGTACATCCTCCTGATGCTGTTCGGCGGTCCGCTGATCTTCACCAGCGCCAACCGCTCCGATCTGCCGATCATCCGCGATGACGCGCAGATGTTCGCGATGATGGAAGCGGAAAGCCGCATCGCCGAGACGTTCTACAACCACCGCGGCATCCGCGTCAGTGTCGATGACTCGGTGGTACGCGTGATCGACAACCAGCCGCAGATGATCCGCCGTTCCAAGGGCTACGTCCCGGTACCGCTGTACATGGAGGGCGGCCGCGGCGAAATTCTCGCGACCGGCGGCCAGCTGAAGAACTCGTTTTCCGTCAGCAAGGGACCGTTCGCCTATGTCAGCCAGTACTTCGGCGATCTCGATTCCGAGGAGAACCAGGCCATCTATCGCGCCAATGTGCCGCGCCTGGAGGAACTCTTCCGCATCCGCCCGCAGAAGGTCGTCTGCGATCTGCACCCGCTCTACTTCACGACCCGCTTTGCTCGCGAATACGCACAGGAAAAGGATGTGCCGCTGCTGCAGGTGCAGCACCATCATGCCCACGTCGCTTCGGTGATGGCCGAACACGGTCTCACCGGACCGCTGATCGGCGTCAGCTTTGACGGCACCGGCTACGGTCCCGACGGCGCCATCTGGGGCGGCGAAATCCTCTACTGCGAAGGCAGCCGCTTCCGCCGCCATGCACACCTGAAGTACATCGACATCATCGGCGGTGACGGTTCGATGAAGGAGGCCTGGAAGTCGGCGGTCAGCTGCCGCTATGCCTGCCGGCATCATTCGATGGTCGCCCGCGACGATGAGTTCTGGCCCGACCTGGATCCGATTTTCAGCTATGCGGAGGACAACGACACGCTTGCCGAGCGGGCAATCGAGCTGGCGGAAAAAGTGCTCGCCAACAACATCAATCTCTTCCGCACCTCGAGCATGGGGCGGCTCTTCGACGGCGTGGCGGCACTGCTGGGCATCTGCGACTACAACGGCTATGAGGGACAGTGCGCGACGCTGCTCGAGGACGCGGCCAATCGCCATATTCAGGGGAACGACCTCTCCGAAGCCGATGAGCTGGCGTATGCCTTTCATATGCAGATCGCCGAGATCATCCTGCGGCAGTGCATCGGCGCCTGGGAGGACACCGGCTGCCGCGACGTGGCGCTGACCGGCGGCGTGTTCCAGAACAAGATCCTCATGGAGGAAGCGCTCAAGCGCCTGCATTCCGAGGGATTCCACGTCTATTACAATATTTCCGTGAGCCCCAATGACGGCGGCATCGCCCTGGGGCAGAACTATCTGGCAGCCATGGAGGAGGCCTGACATGTGTGTAGCAATACCCGGTAAAATCATTTCCATTGACGGCGATACGGCGAAGGCGGACTTTGCCGGCAACGTCGTGACGGTGCAGACCGGCCTCGTCGAACCCGAGGTCGGGCAGTACGTGCTGGTGCACGCCGGCTGCGCCATCGAGGTGATGGAAAAGGAGAAAGCCGAGGAACTGATCGAACTCTTTGCCGAAGTGGAGGCACTGTCGTGAATGCGCAGGATCTGATCGAACGTCTGCGGGCTTACGACGGTCCGCCGCTGAAGCTGATGGAAGTCTGCGGCACCCACACCGCCGCGATCTTCCGCAACGGCATCCGCTCGCTGATTTCACCGCGCATCGAGCTGATCTCCGGCCCCGGCTGCCCGGTCTGCGTGACGCCGGCCGCCTACATCGACAGGGTGATCGCCTATGCCGAAAAACCGGATCACACGGTGCTCTCGTTCGGCGACATGATGAAGGTCCCCGGCAGCAGCGGCTCGCTCTCCGAGCATCGCGGCCGCGGCGCCTCCGTCGAGATCATGTACTCGCCGTTTGAGGCGCTGGACAAGGCTGCGGCCCATCCCGAGCACACCTATGTGGTCGCCGCTGTCGGCTTTGAGACGACGGCGCCGGCTTATGCGCTGCTGGTGCGGCAGGCGGCGGCGCGCGGCATCGAAAATCTGCGTCTGGTAACGGCGCTGAAGACGATGCCGCCGGCCTTGGACTGGCTCTGCGCCAGTCAGCCCGAGATCGACGGCTTTCTCTGCCCCGGACACGTCTGCGTGATCATCGGCAGCCGCGCTTTTGCGCCGCTGGCGGAGAAATATCACAAGCCGTGCGCGGTGGCGGGCTTTGAGGCCGAACATATTCTCGCCGCCATCTACGATCTGGTACAGCAGATCAAGAACGGAGAAGCGCGGGTCGACAACCTCTATCGCAATGCGGTCGAAGAGGAGGGCAACCGCAAGGCGCAGGCAGCGATGCGGGAATGCTATCAGAGCGGGCCGGCGATGTGGCGCGGTCTCGGCATCATCGAAGGTTCCGGTCTCTATCTCAGCGAGACCTATCGCCGCTGGGACGGCGGCAGCAGGGGGCTCAGCGAGGATGCCGAACTGCCGCCGGAATGCGCCTGTGCAGAGGTCATCACCGGCCGCCGGCACCCCGACCAGTGCCGCCTCTTTGGCAGCGGCTGCACGCCGCTGCATCCGTACGGGCCGTGCATGGTCAGTGCCGAAGGCGCCTGCGGCATTTGGTACCGCAACCGCTGAACAGGTGCGGCACGCACAGCGGTGAGCCGAACAGGTGCGGCGTGCACAGCGGTGAAAGGACCGGCGGCCCGACCGCCGCTGCGCCGCGGCGGCACGGCCTGTCCTCAGTATCATATCCCCAGTCAAAGGAAACAGCAATGCAAGGAAACGAAGACGCAATGAAGATTACGATGGCACACGGCAGCGGCGGAAGAACCGGTGCGGAACTGATGCAGAAGGTGTTCGGCAGATATTTTGCCAACGATATTCTCGATCGCATGGAGGATGCCGCGGTGCTCCCGCTCGGAGGGCGCACGGCGTTCACCACCGACTCCTTTGTCGTCACACCGCTGGAATTTCCCGGCGGCAACATCGGCCGGCTGTGCGTCTGCGGCACGGTCAACGACCTGCTCGTCATGGGCGCGGAGCCGCGATATCTCAGCTGCGGCTTTATCCTCGAAGAAGGACTCGATATCGATCTCCTCAACCGTCTCGTCGCCGACATGGCGGCGCAGGCACGGGAAGCCGGCGTGCGGATTGTCGCCGGCGACACCAAGGTTGTCGAGGGCAGCGGCGGTCTCTATATCAATACCAGCGGCCTCGGCGTGATCCCCGACGGCCGCGAGATCAGCGCCGCCAACTGCCGGCCCGGCGACAAGGTACTCTGCACCGGCACACTCGGCGATCACCACGCCTGCATCCTCAGCGCACGGATGGGCATCGAAAATGAGATCCGCAGCGACTGCGCCTGTCTCGGCGACATCACCGCGGCTCTGCTCGACGGCGGCATCGACGTGCGGACGATGCGCGATATTACCCGCGGCGGTCTGGGCACGATTCTCAATGAACTGGCCGGCAGTTCGGCGGCCGACATCGTGCTGCAGGAGGAGGCGCTGCCGGTCAGCAAAGAGGTGGAAGCCTTTGCCGGGATCCTCGGTCTCGATCCGCTCTACATGGGCAACGAGGGGAAGCTGGTTGTCGTCGTGCCCGGTGCACAGGCGGACGAGGCGCTGACCCTGATCCGCAGGACCGAACACGGCCGCAATGCGGCGATCATCGGCGAGGTGCAGGAAGGCGGAGGACAGGTGCATCTGATCACGCGCCTCGGTGCCAGCCGCCCGATCGACATGCTCTACGGGGAAGGCCTGCCGCGCATCTGCTGACCCTCCGCCGGCGATCTGCTGACCGCGATTCGGTGCAGCCCGGCGCGCGGCCGGGACAGCTCCGCAGCCTTGCGACCCGGTGCAGCCCGGCACAGTCCGGGGCAGCGCGGCCCCGACCGGCGTGTTTTCGGCAGCGCGGCCGCATGCCCTTGGCCGGCTTATTTGACACTTTCCCGCTATATCGGTTATAATCCAAGTGTCAGCAAAAAACACAGTGAGAAGGGAAAAACATGCATGTTATCATCTGTGACGACGATGAAGTGACGCTGCGGGAATACCGCGCACACATCGAAGAGATTGCTCAGAAGCATGATTTCAGTGTTTTCGTCGACTGTTATGCCAGCGGGGAAAACCTCCTGTTTGAATTATCCGATGCGCCCAACGAGGCGGATCTCATTTATCTGGATATTAATTTTGAAGAAAAGATGGACGGCATTCGCACTGCAGCCCGGCTTCGTGATCTGGGCTATGGCAATGACGTCGTTTTTTTTGACCGTGGATCAGAGCCGGGTTTTCGACTCCTTCGATGTGCAGCCGTTTCATTATATCATAAAAAATACAACGGGATGGGATAAATTCGAAGATATCCTGCTGCGGGCAAAGCAGCGGGCCGACGACCGCAGCCGCGAGATGATCGCGCTTTCCTGCGCCGGCGAGAACCGCAGCATCCCCCTCGACAGCATTCTCTACTTTGAGGTGGTACAGCGCATCATCGCCGTTCACTACGATGAAGAGGTCTTTGAATTCTATTCGACGATCGGAAAACTCGAGAATCTGCTCTGCCGCAAGGGCTTTCTGCGCGTGCACCGGGCGTATCTGGTATCGCGTGCGCACATTGCCGCGGCAAAGAGCACCGAACTGAAAATGGATAACGGTGATTTGATACCGATCGGCCGCACCTACGCGCGGACGGTGAAGGAAACGCTGCAGAAGAGCTCTGTGCAGTGAAAAAAACAGGTCGGAAAAAACGCCGCGGGGGTGCGGTGGTGCGGCGGAACACCCGTCGCTGCTGCCGTTCGCACAGGGAGACGCGACGTTTATACATGTCCGCACGTGCGCAAGTGCGAATCGTGCTAAAATAATATCGTGTTTAAGCGGAACGAATGCGGTTATTATCCCGCGCCGCATTCCCGTTCCGTGCTGATAAAGGATTGAACGCAGCATGACAAAAAGGAGAGGACGCGGCAGCATCGCGGCAATTTGGATATTGACGCTGATTTTGGGCCTGAGCATGGCCTGTTTTTCGCTGTCTGCCTTTACTTCTTCGACCGATGCGGCGACCGGCAGCCAGGAGGTGTCGTTTGCTCATCACTATTACGATTTTCTTAATCCTAAAGGGATCGCCAGTGACAGCAGCGTCTCGCACGTTGCTGCGGCGACAGATACGGGTGCTGATGCCGGGCAGACTGCCGCAGAGGTCGGGCTCTGCCTCTTTACCAATGATATCCTTAAAGATAAAAATCTGACTGTCAGCGATGAAGCGCTGTGGAAGGGGCTGGCTCCCGGGAAGGAAATCACTGTCAGCGGAAACGGCGGGGAAAAGCAGCTGGCTGAGAAGGTGATTGCCGAAAGCGGTTACCGGATAGCACGGGCCGGACATTCGACACCGCTTCTGGAATCAGATCTGCTCTCCTCTGAGGAGGCCGCCGAGAATGTGACGCTGACGGGATTCCGCATCGTTGCGGAACCGGACGGCGGAGAGACGGTTCGGCCGGCAGCAGCATCTGCTGCGCCGGATACAGAGACCCGCACGTTCTCGCTGCAATGGCAGGCGAAGATGGTGGAGACGGGGAAGACGGGGAAGACTGTATGGGTTGATGCAAAAGATAAAAATTCTTCCGTTCAGAAACTGGAACTGACGTACAAGAAGACGCAGACATCGGATGACACTTCGGGCGGTGACAACAACAATAATAACAATAACAGCGGTAACAACAACAATAATAATAATAACAACAGCAACAACAATAATAATAATAACAGCGGCAGCAGCGGCAACGGCGGCAGCAGCGGCAGCAGCAACAGCAGCAGCGCACGGACGACGGCCGGCACTGCTGCCGGCAGCGTCTCGGTCTCTTCCCCGACCGGCAGCGGTGTCGCTGCGAGCGACGTCACCGGCGGCGGGTCGGCTGCTGCTGCGGACGATGCCGATGATACCGGCGACACGGATGGCACCCGCACGGCTCAGGCGGGCGGCTTCACCGATTCCGGCAGCGGGACGGGGACTCCCGGCGGCGGATCGGTCGACGGCAGCGGCAGCACAGGAAACGGCCGAAACGGCGGGGCGGATCCTGCCGGCATCGCACTGGTTTCGACCGCGTCGGCCGCGGCAGCCTTATTTGCCCTGAGTCTTTTCTCGGATTTCCGCGTCATCCGCTGGTATCGCCGCAGGAAGACGAAATTCCTTGACGGCGAAGATCGCAGCTGAACCGGAAAAAACCGCTGAAACAGACTGACAGCGAAAACCGTTTGCACGGATTGACGACGAAAGCCGTTTGATCAGATTGACAACGAGAACCGTTTGCACGGAACAATAGCGAAAGCCGCCGGTACAATTGCCGACAAAGCCGGCGGAACGGATGGGGCTGTGAAAGGACGCGTTCCCGTGGTATACTGTCACTGTGACCACGACTGCACGAAAGGATCTGCAGCCGCAGTCCGGAATTCGTTGCTGCAACTCTTCGGTCGACAAGGAGAAAGAATGAGTACAATGGCTGTCATCGGCCTGATTGCACTCGCCGCCGTCATTGCGGTCGGCGTTTCGTTCAAGCTGTATACCAGACGCATACTGAAAGATATGGACGGCGTCGGGACGGAGGCATCAATCGTCCGCGGCGACCGCACCGCAGTTCCGCTGCGCGAACAGAAAGCGCCTGCAGGAACGGAAGATACTGCCCGCTGACATTGTGCGGCCGCGGAGAAGGAAAGCACGTGCCGCACAAGTGACTCATAAAACAAAGAGGGAAAGAAAGAACCGGCCGGTCGGCCGGTTCTTTCGTATGGCAGGCAGCGCCCCGGTGCCGCATTAATGGTCGTTTTTCTTTGCCGCGGCGCGGTCGGCGCGTTCCTGCGCCCGCTCCTGACGGCGTTCCTGCAGCTGCTGCCGCCGGTTTGCCGCCGGCTTTTTCCGTTCGGCCAGGGGCACGTAGGTGCGGCGATCCTGGACGTTGATGTAGGCGGGGCGCATCAGCTTGCGGCCGGCGATCAGCTCCTCCATGCGGTGCGCAGACCAGCCTGCCAGGCGCGCCGTCGCGAACAGCGGCGTGGCGATGTCGAGCGGGATATTGAGCGCGCGGTAGACGTAGCCGGAATAGAGGTCAACGTTGGCGCACATCGGCTTTTCCACACCCGTCACCTGGGTATACAGTTCCGGCGCGCGATGCTCGATATAGTCGTAGAGGGCAAAATCCTCTTCTTCGTGCTTGGCGACGGCCAGCTTTTGGGCCATGTCCTTGAGGAGGACGGCGCGCGGATCGGAGAGCGTGTAGATGGCATGCCCGATGCCGTAGATCAGACCGCTGCCGTCGTTGGCTTTCTTGTTGAGAACATCGAGCAGATATTTGTCAACTTCCTTGCGGTTGGTGAAGTCTTTGACGCTGGCCTTGAGGTCGCGGATCATGTTGATGACGGCGATGTTGGCGCCGCCGTGGCGCGGTCCCTTGAGGGAGCCGACCGCCGCCGCGATGGCCGAGTAGGTATCGGTGCCCGACGAGGAGACCAGATGCGTGGTGAACGAAGAGTTGTTGCCGCCGCCGTGCTCCGCGTGCAGGATCAGGCTGAGATCGAGCACTTTGGCTTCGAGGTCGAGATATTCGCCGGTCGGCCGCAGCATGCGGAGGATGTTCTCCGCCGTCGACAGTTCCGGGATCGGATAGTGCATGTGCATGCTCTCTTTTTCGAAGAAGGACTGCTTGGCCTGATAGGCGTAGGCGATCAGGGCCGGGAAGCGGCCGATCAGACTGAGCGACTGCCGCAGCACGTTCTCGATCGATGTATCGTCGGGATTTTCGTCATAGGAATAGAGCGCCAGCACACTGCGGGCCAGCTTGTTCATGATGTTGCGCGAGGGCGCCGTGAGGATCATATCCCGGGCAAAGCCCATCGGCAGCTCCCGCTGCGCGGAGATCAGATTCTTGAACGTCTCCAGTTCCTCTGCGGTCGGCAGTTCGCCGAAGAGCAGCAGATAGGTGATTTCTTCATATCCGAAGCGGTCTTCTTGTCTGCAGTTGTTGACCAGGTCGCGGATTTCGTAGCCGCGGTAGAAGAGACGGCCGTCGATCGGAACTTTGTTCTTGTTTTCGTCGGTTTCGTAGCCGATGACGGAGCCGATCCGCGTCAGGCCGACCACCACGCCGGTGCCGTTGGCATTGCGCAGACCGCGCTTGACGCGGTATTTGGGATAAAGGGCACTGTCGATCTGATCGCTGTTTTCCAGGAGCGCAGCCTTTTCTTTCAGGTAGGCTGCGGAAATATCGCTGGTTTCCGGCTTTTCGGGAACCATCGGCCGAGCGTCGCTCTGTTTCTTCTTGAAGTTGAACATTCGACTACCTCCTTTAGCGTGTTTCTGAGAGCAATTATAACATGGTGCCGGCCGGGAAAGCAATATAAAGTTTGCAAGGCAACTATTTCCCTCGGAACGGTCGGCGAAGCCGGGTTCCCGCTGCGGAGCGGCCGTTCTCCGCGGCTGCGGCCGCCGCACTGATGCGTTTTGAACAGAGATTTTATCCCGCTTTTATTTTCTCCGCCGCTTCCCGCGCGAAGTCCTCCGCCGCTTCCCGCGCGAAGACGCTTGAGCCGGCGGCGTTTCCGTGTATAATGTAGAAAGCGATGAACGGGAGAAAGGAAAGCGCATGACGCAGTTTAAAGTAAAAGCGGATTTTGAACCGATGGGGGATCAGCCGCAGGCCATCGACGTCCTCGCCCGCGGCGTGCGGGAGGGACGCCCGGCGCAGACGCTGATGGGCGTGACCGGCTCCGGCAAGACGTTCACGATGGCGAAGATCATCGAGGCGGTGCAGAAGCCGACCCTGGTCATTTCCCACAACAAGACGCTGGCGGCGCAGCTGCACGGCGAGTTCAGGGAGTTTTTTCCCGACAACGCGGTCGAGTACTTTGTCAGCTATTACGATTATTACCAGCCGGAGGCTTACGTCGCCAGCACCGACACCTATATCGAAAAGGATTCGGACATCAACGACGAAATCGACAAGCTGCGCCACTCGGCGACGGCGGCACTGTCGGAGCGCCGCGACGTGATCATCGTCGCCAGCGTCTCCTGCATCTACGGGCTCGGTTCGCCGGTTGACTACGAGAATCAGGTGCTGTCGCTGCGGCCGGGCATGGAGAAGGACCGCGACGACATTCTCCGCCGTCTCGTCGATATTCAGTATGAACGAAACGATATCGCCTTTGAACGCGGGACGTTCCGTGTCCGCGGCGACACCGTCGACATCTATCCGGCCGGTTCGGAGAGTGCGGTGCGGGTCGAACTCTTCGGCGACGAGGTCGAGTCGATCAAGGAGATGAACCCGGTGACCGGCGAGATCACCGGCCTGCGCGAGCACATCTCGGTCTTCCCGGCTTCCCACTACATCACCTCGCCGGCGAAGATGGAGCGCGCTCTGCAGACCATCGACGAGGAACTGCGCGAGCGCGTCACCTGGTTCAAGGACCGCGGCAGGCTGCTCGAGGCCCAGCGCATCGAACAGCGCACCCGCTACGACCTCGAGATGCTGCGCGAGGTCGGCCGCTGCAAGGGCATCGAAAACTATTCGCGGCATCTCAACAATCTGCCGCCGGGATCGCGTCCCTATACGCTGATCGACTACTTTCCCGACGACTTCCTCGTCTTCATCGACGAGTCGCACGCGATGCTGCCGCAGCTGCGGGCGATGTACGCCGGCGACCGCTCGCGCAAGCAGTCGCTGGTCGACTACGGCTTTCGCCTGCCCTCGGCCCTCGACAACCGGCCCCTGACCTTTGACGAGTGGCGCAGTCTGGTGCAGCAGGTGATCTACGTCAGCGCCACACCGGGAGAATATGAACGCGGCGAGAGCGGCGGCATCAGCGCCGAGCAGATCATCCGCCCGACCGGTCTGCTCGATCCGCCGATTGAAGTGGTCGGCACCGACGGCCAGATCGACCACCTGATCGGTGAGATCAGCCGCACGACGGAGAAGGGACGGCGGACGCTGATCACCACGCTGACCAAGAAGATGGCCGAGAGCCTGACCGATTATCTGAAGAACGCCGGCATCAAGGTCACCTATCTGCACTCCGAGGTCGATACCCTGGAGCGCATGGAGATCCTCCGCGACCTGCGCCGCGGCGTCTACGACGTGCTGGTCGGCATCAACCTGCTGCGCGAGGGACTCGATATTCCCGAGGTGGCGCTGGTGGCGATTCTCGACGCCGACCAGGAGGGCTTCCTGCGCACCGAGACATCGCTGATCCAGACCATCGGCCGCGCCGCCCGCAACGCCGACAGCCGCGTGATCATGTACGCCGACACCATCAGTCCGGCGATGCGCCGGGCCATCGACGAAACCGAACGGCGCCGCCGCATTCAGAACGACTACAACGAGGCGCACGGCATCACGCCGCAGACGGTGGAGAAGTCGATCCGCGATGTCATCGAGGCGACCAGAGCCGTCGAGGAAGAAGACGGCGACGGGCGCAGTCCGCTGGAGATGACCAGGAAGGAGCTGGCGGCCTACCTCGGCAAACTGGAAAAGGAAATGAAGAAAGCGGCGGCGAATCTGCAGTTTGAGCGTGCGGCGCTGCTGCGCGACCGGATCTTTGAATACAGGACAAGGGATTAAGGGGATCAACAAGCAATGGCAAAGGAAATATACGTCAAGGGTGCCGCGGAAAACAATCTCAAGCACATCAACGTGCGCATTCCGCGGGATCAGCTGGTGGTGCTGACCGGTCTCTCCGGCAGCGGCAAGTCGTCGCTGGCGTTCGACACCGTCTATGCCGAGGGACAGCGGCGCTACATGGAGAGTCTCTCCTCGTATGCGCGCCAGTTCCTCGGGCGCATGGAAAAACCGAACGTCGAGGAGATCGAGGGCCTGTCGCCGGCGATCTCCATCGACCAGAAGACGACGAGCAAGAACCCGCGTTCGACGGTCGGCACGGTGACCGAAATCTACGATTATCTGCGGCTGCTGTACGCCCGCATCGGCGTGCCGCACTGCCCGGTCTGCGGCCGGGAGATCCGCTCGCAGAGCGTCGACCAGATCGCCGACGCACTGATGGATCTCGGCGAGGGTACGCGGCTGACGCTGCTGGCGCCGGTGGTGCGGGCCAAAAAGGGTACGCAGGAAAAGGTGCTCGACCGCATCCGCCGCGAGGGCTTTGTCCGCGTGCGGGTGGACGGTACGATCCGCCGCCTCGACGAAGAGGAAATCAAGCTGGAAAAAAATCTGCGCCACACGATTGAAATCGTCATCGACCGCCTCAAGGTGCGGGAGGGCGCGGCCGGCCGCATCGCCGAAGCCTGCGAGCTGGCGATCGAACACGGCAGCGGCCTGGTGACGGCGCTGACCGGCAGCGGCGAAGCGGCGGAGGAGAGGGTCTTCAGCACGTCTCTGGCCTGCCCCGAGCACGGTGTCAGCATCGAGGAGATGGAGCCGCGCTCGTTCTCGTTCAACAGCCCGTTCGGCGCCTGTCCGGCCTGCAACGGCCTCGGCTTTACCGAGCGCATCGACCCCGATCTGATCATCGAGGATCAGGACAAGAGCATCGCCGGCGGCTGCCTGGCCAACATCTACGCCAGCATGGATATGTACAGCAGCTTTTACCGTCAGATGGTGCAGGCTCTGGCCGACGAGCACGGCGTCAGCCTCGACACGCCGTACCGCGATCTGCCCGACAGCTTTAAAAAGGAGCTGCTCTACGGCACCGGCGAGCGCCACCTCCGCTATGTCTACCGCAGCCGCAGCGGTTCGGAATCCCGCCGCGATCACCCGTTCGAGGGCGTGATCAACAACCTCGAGCGGCGCTATCGCGAGACCGGCTCCGACTTCATCAAAGAGCGGATGCGCCGCTACATGCACATCGAGACCTGCAGCGCCTGCGGCGGCAAGCGTCTCAAGCCGGAGATCCTCGCGGTCACCGTCGGCGGGCTCAATATCATGGAGTTCTGCGACATGTCGGTCGGCGAGGCGCTGGCTTTTGTCCGCGAGGCGCAGCTGCCGGAAAAGGACACCCGCATCGCCGCGCAGATCCTGCGCGAGATCGACGCCCGCCTGCGCTTCCTCGCCGACGTCGGCCTCGACTATCTGACGCTGTCGCGCTCCGCCGGCACGCTCTCGGGCGGGGAGTCGCAGCGCATCCGCCTGGCGACGCAGATCGGCTCCGGCCTTGTCGGCGTCCTCTACATCCTCGATGAACCGAGCATCGGCCTGCACCAGAAGGACAACGGCCGCCTGCTGGAGGCGCTGCGGCGGCTCACCGACATGGGCAACACGCTGCTGGTCGTCGAGCACGACGAGGAGACGATGTACGCCGCCGACCACATCATCGACATCGGTCCGGGCGCCGGCATCCACGGCGGCGAGCTGGTGGCGCAGGGGACGATCGACGACATCAAAAACTGCGAAGCTTCGATCACCGGACAGTATCTCTCCGGACGGCGGCGGATCGAGGTTCCGGCCGAGCGGCGGCCGGGCAGCGGCAAAGCCATTGTCGTCCGCGGCGCGTCGGAGCACAACCTCCGCGACATCGATGTGCGCTTTCCCCTCGGCAAGATGATCTGCGTCACCGGTGTATCCGGATCCGGCAAGAGCAGCCTCGTCAACGAAGTGCTCTACCGCGGCCTGGTCAGCAAGCTGCGCCACCGCCGGCGGCGTCTGAGCAACTGCCGCAAGATCGAAGGCGTCAGCCTGATCGACAAGGTTATCGACATCAATCAGCAGCCGATCGGCCGCACGCCGCGCTCCAATCCCGCCACTTACACCGGTGTCTTTGATCATATCCGCGCGCTCTTTGCCGAGCTGCCGGAAGCGCGGATGCGCGGCTACAAAAAGGGCCGCTTCAGCTTCAACGTCAAGGGCGGACGCTGCGAAGCGTGCCGGGGTGACGGGATTCTCAAGATCGAGATGCATTTCCTCCCCGACGTCTACGTCCCCTGCGAGGTCTGCAAGGGCAGACGCTACAATCGCGAGACCCTGGAGGTGAAATACAAGGGGAAGAACATCTCCGACGTGCTCGAGATGAACGTCAGCGAGGCACTGTCCTTCTTTGACGGTCTGCCGCAGATCGTCCGCCAGCTGCAGACGCTGGAGGACGTCGGCCTCGGCTACATCAAGCTCGGACAGCCGTCGACCGAGCTGTCCGGCGGTGAGGCGCAGCGCATCAAGCTGGCCACGGAGCTGTCGCGGCGCAGCACCGGGCGGACGCTCTACATCCTCGATGAGCCGACGACCGGCCTGCACTTCGCCGATGTCGACCGTCTGCTGCAGGTGCTCGACCGGCTCACCGACGCCGGCAATACGGTGGTGGTCATCGAGCACAATCTCGACGTCATCAAGCGGGCCGACCATATCATCGACCTTGGGCCGGACGGCGGCTTTCGCGGCGGCACCGTGGTCGCCGAGGGCACGCCGGAGGAGGTCAGCCGCTGCGAAGCATCCTATACCGGGCAGTACCTGCGCCGGGTGCTCGCTCCGGATCGCGATTCGGAACGGCAGACGTCCGGCTAGAGCGGCGTCGGACAGGGGACTCCGCATTCGGCCGCTTCGCCGCCGTGAAGCCTGCCCGGTCTGCCGCCGTGAAGTCTGCCCGGTTCGGCGCCGTGAAGTTTGCCCGGTTTTCCTTGACCTTTGTCCGGCAGGGGTATACACTGCTTTTAATGGTGCGCGGGTACGGCATCAGAGACATTGCAGAGAATGTTCCGGAGGGCAGAACAGTGGTTGAGAAAATTAACCTGACCATGCTGACGGATTTTTATGAGATCAGCATGGCGAACGGCTATCTGCAGTCGGGTATCGCCGACGACATAGCCTATTTTGACATGTTTTTCAGACGCATCCCCGACGAGGGCGGCTTTGCCATCATGGCCGGTCTCGAGCAGGTGGTGCACTATCTGGATAATCTGAAATTCACCGAAGAGGATATCGCCTATCTGCGCAGCAAGAACTGCTTCTGCGAGGAATTCCTCGACTATCTGCGTCATTTCAAATTTACCTGCGACGTCTGGGCGATCCCGGAGGGCACACCGGTCTTCCCCGGCGAACCGCTGCTGACCGTGCGCGGGCCGCTGATGCAGGCGCAGTTCGTCGAGAGCACAATCCTCCTTCTGATCAACCACCAGAGCCTGATTGCCACCAAGGCCAACCGCATCGTGCGGGCCGCCAAGGGCCGGCCGGTGATGGAGTTCGGCACCCGCCGGGCGCACGGACCGTCCTCGGCGATTTACGGCGCCCGGGCCGCTTACATCGGCGGCTGTGCCGGCACCGCCTGCGTGATCACGGACCGCGACTTCGGCGTTCCGGCGCTGGGCACGATGGCCCACAGCTGGGTGCAGATGTTCGACAGCGAGTACGAAGCGTTCAAAAAATACGCGGAGATCTATCCGCAGAACTGCGTGCTCCTCGTCGATACCTACAATGTGCTGAAATCCGGCGTGCCGGCGGCGATCCGCGTCTTCAAGGAAATGAAGCCGGAGAAGATGGGCATCCGCATCGACAGCGGCGACGTTGCCTACCTGACCAAGAAAGCCCGGGCGATGCTCGACGAAGCCGGCCTCGAGGACTGTTCGATCGTCGTCAGCAACGCGCTCGACGAATATCTGATCGAAGACATCATCAACGAGGGCGCCTGCATCGATTCGTTCGGCGTCGGCGAGCGGCTGATCACGGCCCGCAGCGAACCGGTCTTCGGCGGCGTCTACAAGCTGTCGGCGCTGGAGCGGAACGGCCGCATCATCCCCAAGATCAAGATCAGCGAGAACGTCGAGAAGATCACCAATCCCGGTTCCAAGACGCTCTACCGGCTCTATGACTGCGACAGCGATCACGCCATCGCCGATGTGATCACGATGGCCGATGAGGAGATGCCGGCCGGAGACAACTATGAGATTTTCGACCCGCAGTACGTCTGGAAGCGCAAGATGATCAGCAATTTCTACGCCCGCAGCCTGCGCGAGCAGATCTTTGCCGGCGGCAGACTCGTCTACCGGCTGCCCGACCTGGAGACGATCAAGGCCGAGTGCGCGAGGCAGGTGAGCGCGCTGTGGGATGAAATGCTGCGCTTTGAAAATCCGCAGACCTATTACGTCGATCTGTCGACGAAACTGTGGACGCTGAAAAACAAGATGATCAACGAATTCAACGGCAAGTAGCCGGCACTGCGGCGATTCGGCAGTGCGGCTGCGGCGGATCGATCGGAGTATCGCCGCGGCGGTACCGCGGCCGAACCGGGCTTTTGCGCGGACTCTGCTGTTTGCCGCACTGCCCGGCCGGGTATCAGAGAGATAGACGACGGGGCGCGGAACACGGACGCCTCTTGACACGGCGGCCGAGGGGCCGCACAATGGAATCAGGGATTCATAAGAAAGAAGGTAACAGTTCATGCAGGATAGATTGGAATACAGGGCGTACACCGGCAGCGTGGAATACTCGGAAAAGGAACGGCGCTATCACGGCAAGATCATGGGAATCGCCGATCACGTTTCCTATGACGGTGCGGATGAAGAGGAACTGGCGGAAGAATTCGAAGCCGCGGTCGACCTCTATATCATCCTCTGCCAGGATGCCGGCCGGCAGCCCGACCGAATCAGTCACGCGAATTAATCTCTGCCGCGCGGCGGCAGTCTCCGGCACCGTTCGACGGCGGGCCGAAACCAGATAAAGGCGGTAACAATTCTATGAAAATCAAATTCTGCGGCGCGGCCAGCGGCGTGACGGGTTCCTGTCATCTGCTGACCGGCGGCGAGCACAGGATTCTCCTCGACTGCGGCCAGTTTCAGGGCGGCAAAGCGCAGGAGGAGATGAACTACGAAGCGTTTCCCTTCGACCCCGCGGAGGTGGAATGCGTTGTCCTCTCCCATGCCCACATCGACCACTGCGGCCGTCTGCCGCTGCTGGTCAAGCGCGGCTTTACGGGGAAAATCTACTGCACCGACGCCACCGCCGACCTGCTCGGGGTGATGCTGCGCGACAGCGCCTATATCCACGAGAAGGAGGTCGAATGGCGCAACCGCAAGAACGAGCGGGCCGGACGGCCGCTGCTCGAGCCGCTGTACACCGAGCGCGACGCCGAGGCGGCGATGCAGCTGGTGCAGCCGGTGCTCTACGACCAGCTGATCGACATCAACGACAGCATGCGCATCGTCTTCAACGATGCCGGTCACATCCTCGGCTCGGCGATCACCGAGCTCTGGGTCGAGGAAGAGGGCTGCGTCTCCAAGATCGTCTTCTCCGGCGACCTCGGCGTTGCAGACCGCCCGATTCTGCGCGATCCGACGATCATCAAGAAAGCCGACTACGTGATCATGGAGACCACCTACGGCGACCGCCTGCATCCGCAGCAGAAAAAGTCCGGCATTGATGATCTGATGGAAATCATTGCCGCCACCGTCCGGCGCGGCGGCACGGTGGTGATTCCCAGCTTTGCGGTCGGCCGCACCCAGGAGCTCATCTACCTGCTTCACCGCTATTACGAAGAAAACCGCGAATACAGCGCCGTGCTGCGCGGTCTGCCGGTTTACGTCGACAGCCCGATGGCCGTCGCGGCGACGGAGATCTTCCAGCGCAACGCCCAGGTGTTCGACGAGGAGACGCGCGATTACCTGCTTCGCGGCGACAACCCGCTCGATTTTCCCGGCCTGCGCTTTACCCGCTCGACCGAGGAGTCGCAGCGCCTGAACATGAACCGCAAGCCGAAGGTCATCATCTCGGCCAGCGGCATGTGCGAGGCCGGACGCATCCGTCACCATCTCAAGCACAATCTCTGGGATCGGCGCGCGAGCGTAGTCTTTGTCGGCTATCAGGCCGAGGGCACACTGGGGCGCAAGCTGATCGAGGGAACCGAAGAAGTGGTTCTCTTCGGGGAGCCTGTGGCCGTCAACGCCGAGATTCACAACCTGGAGGGCTTCTCCGGGCATGCCGACCGGGACGGTCTGCTGGCCTGGCTGGAAGGCTTTGAAAAGGCACCGCAGCAGCTCTACCTGGTGCACGGCGAAGCGAAGGCCAAGGAGCATTTTGCCGCAGCCGTACGGCAGCAGCTGGGCTGGCAGCCGGTGGCGGTCAGCGAGATCTCCGAGTTTGAACTCTCGGGCGCGCAGCTTCTGAGCCGCGAGGAAGCGGCGCGGGAGAGCATCGATGCGGAAGCCGTGGGGCGGCTGCGGGAGCAGATCGCGACCATCCACGGCCAGCTGGAAAACGTGCTCTACAACAGTTCTCTGCGCGTCGGCAGCGAAGTTTCCCCGGAACAGCTGGTGCGCATCAACAACCTCGTGCAGCAGCTGGACAAGAATACCGTCGATCTCGGCGCCGTGCTGGCGGAGGACGACGACGGCAGGAAAACAGCCGGGGAGAAAGTCTGAATATTCCCACGTTTTCACCGACGGAAAGCGGCTCCGATTCCCGTCGGAAGACGAAAAAAAGAGTGACAAAAGGTCACTCTTTTGCTATAATTGAATTGCTTGCGGAGGAGGATATATGTCGTTACTGCAGGATATATCAACGAGCGTACAGCAGGTTGCAGAAGCGATCAGCATCGCCATCGGCGTCGAGATCGAAATTGTGGACGATTCTCTGACGATCATCGGCGGCACGGGGATATATTCTGACCTGGTCGGTCAGAAAGAAGAGGCCGGCAGGGTGGACGGCAATTACCTTTATGCACGGGTCCTCCGTTCCGGAGTAACGCAGTATGTTGAAGATGCACCGAATGACAAATTCTACGGAGAGCGCAAGGGTGATGTTACGGCAGCGGGTGAGCTGGCTGAAATCTGTACACCGATCAAATCCAATGAGAAAATCTTAGGTATTATCGGACTGGTTGCGTTTACCGAAGCGCAGCGCTCTGTTTTGCTGGATGAGCAGCGCCGCATGGTCTCCTTTGTCGAGAAGATGGCCGATCTGCTGGCCGCCAAGGCGATGCAGTCGGAAGACCTGCGGTATACCGAAATGGCCCGCCGGGAAATGATGACGGTGCTGGAAACGGCACACGAAGGCATTATTGCCATCGACAACGCCGGCTACATCCGGCACTGCAACAGCATTGCCGCGGAACTGTTCAAGTCGGCCAAGACCGACATCATCAACGAACATCTGAACAAGTACATGCGCGGCTCGCCGGCACTGAACATTGCCCGTACCGGCAAGGGCTATACGGAAAAAGAAGAACTGTACCGCACGGAACGCGGTGCGCTGCATGTGATCGTCACGGCCAAACCGTTTTTCGGCGGCGGCGGCAGCAGCGATGTCAACGGCGTCGTCATCTCCTTCCGCGATATTCAGGAAGCGCAGAAGCTGGTTTACCGCTTTTCGACGACCAAGGTCAAAAATACCTTCGATGACATCATCGGCGGCAGCAGCGCGATCGAACAGGCGAAAAACCAGGCTCTGATCACCAGCCGCGGCAGTTCCACGGTCCTGATCACCGGCGAGAGCGGCACCGGCAAGGAAATGTTCGCACGCGCGATCCATTATTCCGGGCCGCGGGCAGCGGAACCGTTTGTCACCGTCAACTGCGGTGCGATTCCGGAAAACCTGCTGGAGAGCGAGCTCTTCGGCTATGAAAAGGGCGCCTTCACCGGCGCTTCCGAAAAGGGGAAAATCGGCAAATTCGAAGCCGCCAATCACGGCACGATCTTCCTCGATGAAATCGGCGATATGCCGCTGCAGCTGCAGGTCAAGATCCTGCATGTGCTGCAGAACATGAGATTTGAACGCGTCGGCGGCAGCCATGACATCCTCGTCGATGTCCGCGTCATCGCCGCGACCAACAAGAATCTCGAGGAAATGATAAAAAAGGAAGAATTCCGCGAAGACCTGTACTATCGTCTCAGCGTCATTCCGATCTGGATCCCGCCGCTGCGGGAACGCCGTGAAGACATTCCGCTGTTCATGGATTACTTCCTGAAGAAATACAACTCCTATATGGGCCGTCGTCTCAAGGGCTTTGCCGGCGAGGTGACCGATCTGTATATGAGCTACGACTGGCCGGGCAATGTCCGCGAGCTGGAAAACGCCGTTGAGTACAGCGTCAACATGGCCCAGGGCGAACTGATCGGCATGGATGATGTGCCTCGCCGCATCCTCAGGAGCGAGGAGAGCATGGCACCGGCAGACAGCGAACTGCCTCTGTCCGACCAGGTCAAGGAGTACGAGCGGGCCGTGATCCTGCGCAAGCTGCGGCAGCACCGCGGATCGAGCAGCAAGGATCTGGTCGCCAAGGAACTCGGCCTTTCGCGCGCAACATTGTATCGAAAGCTTTCTGAGCTGGACATAAACAAAAAACTTCTATAACTACAAAATGGAGGGAACAACAATGTTAAGAGAAGCATTACCCAAAATCAACACACCGCTGCCTGGTCCGAAGGCCAAGGAACTGATCGCCAAGAGAGCGGAAGTGATGCCGAACGCGATTGCCTGCGGTTATCCGCTGGTCATCAAGAGAGGCGAAGGCGCGATGTTTGAGGATGTCGACGGCAACTACATCCTTGACTGGGTTGGCGGCGTCGGCGTGCTGAACATCGGCTACAGCAGACCGGAACTGATTGAAGCTGTCAAAGATCAGGCTGACAAGTACTTCCACGCGATGATGAACATCACCACGCACAAGCCGTATCTCGACATGGCCGAGAAGATGAACGAGATCGTTCCGGTCAAGGGCGACAAGAAAAAGACCATGTTCGTCAACTCCGGTTCAGAGTGCGACGAGAACGCGGTTAAGATCGCCAAGAGCTACACCGGCAGACCGAACATCATCGTCTTCACCGGCGCGTTCCACGGCAGAACCGCGATGACGATGGCCATGACCGCGAAGAAAGCTTATGCGATCGGCATGGGCCCCTTCCCGGATGGTGTTTACAGAGCTGAATTCCCGAACCTCTACAGAAAGCCGGCCGGCATGACCGACGACGAAGCGATCCAGTACTATATCGACAAGCTGGAACAGGTCTTCGTCGAAGCAACGCCGAAGGATGCCTGCGCAGCGATCGTCTTTGAACCGGTTCAGGGCGAAGGCGGATTCGTTCCGGCTCCGATCGAATGGGTCAAGGCTGTGAGAAAGATCTGCGACGACAACGGTATCCTGATGGTCTGCGACGAAGTCCAGAGCGGCTGGGGCAGAACCGGCAGAATGTTCGGATCGCAGTACTTCGCAGAAGCCGGTGCGGCTCCGGATATCATGACAACCGCGAAGTCCATCGCCGGTGGTATGCCGCTGTCGGCCGTCACCGCGAGTGCCGAGATCATGGACGCCGTTACACCGGGCACCATCGGTGGTACGTTCTGCGGCAACCCGCTGTCCTGCGCTGCGGCTCTGCAGGTCGCCAAGATCATGGAAGAAGAAGACTATCCGGCCAAGGCCAGAAAGATCTCCGACAAGTGCATGAAGATCTGGAACGGCTGGAAAGACAAGTATGAGTGCATCGGCGACGTCCGCGGCATGGGTTCGATGATGGGTATCGAATTCGTCAAGGACAAGAAGAGCAAGACGCCGGCACCGGAACTCGTTGCCAACATCATTCAGACGGCCGTCCGCAAGGGCCTCGTGATGGAAGCTGCCGGTACGTACAACAACGTCATCCGCTTCCTCTGCCCGCTCTGCGTGACAGACGCTCAGCTCGACGCCGGTCTGAATATCCTCGAAGAGTCCATCAAGGAGAACATCTAAGTCTCCGCGGAAAGCTTCTCGGATTCAGTCTGACAGCATAAGACAAAAAGGGGAGGGCCGCAGCTTTGTACTGCGGCCCTCTTTTCATGGCCGGAGTACCGGCGGCGGTCACTGCCGGAACGAACCTGTGCGAGGGTCACTGCCGGAACCTGTGCGGCGGTCACTGATCGGGAACAGCCGCGGGCGCTGCCGGAATGGAGCGGCGGCCGCTGACAAGACACACGTCTTGACAGGCGGAAAGCGGCAGTGATAGAATGGGGAGGCGTTTTGCACCGCCGTCAGTCCGGCCCGGCGCCGGCCGCGCGGCAGAAAGAGAGGAACAAGTGAATTCAGCCAGTACAAGCAGTCCGGCGCGAGCTTTTTTTCAGCGCAAGGACATCGAGATCAGTTTTCAGCGCTACGTCATCGACGCGCTTTCGGCGATGGCGCTGGGGCTGTTCGGCTCGCTGCTGATCGGTCTGATCGTCAAGACCGCCGCGCAGCAGATGTGCCGCATCGACGGCGTCGATGAAAAGAGTACGGTGGTGGCCGTTCTGGTCGCGATCGGCGCGGCCGCGATGGATATGATGGGACCGGCGATCGGCGTCGCCGTCGCCCGTGCTCTCAAGGCACCGCCGCTGGTGCTCTTTACCAGTGCCGCGGTCGGCTATATGGGCGCGACGTTTAAGGCTTTCGGCATCGCGCAGGCCGGCGGACCGGCCGGCGCCTTCCTCGCCGTCTGCGTCGGCGTCGAATTCGGCAAGATGGTTTCCAAAGAGACGAAGGTGGACATCCTCGTAACCCCGGCGGTGACGCTGCTGATGGGCGGGCTGACGGCCAAGCTCGCGGGTCCGCTGGTCGGCTGGCTGCTGGTCGGACTCGGCGATGCCTGCATGACGGCCACCGAATGGCAGCCGTTCTGGTTCGGCATCTTCCTCGCCGTGGTTATCGGTCTGGCGCTGACGGCGCCGATCTCCTCGGCGGCAATCTGCATCATGATGGAGCTGTCCGGCCTCGCGGCCGGCGCCGCGACGGTCGGCTGCTGCGCGCAGATGGTCGGCTTTGCCGTCATGAGCTTCCGCGAAAACGGCGTCGGCGGACTGGTGGCGCAGGGCATCGGCACTTCGATGATCCAGATCTCCAATATCGTCCGCAACCCCTGGGTGCTGCTGCCGCCGACGCTGGCCGGCGCGGTGCTCGGCCCGATCAGTACCTGCATCTTCCACATGACCAACAACTTCGCCGGCGCCGGCATGGGCACGTCCGGTCTCGTCGGCCCGCTGATGACGCTGACCGACATGGGCTTTACGCTGCCGGTGCTCCTCGAAGTGCTGCTGCTGCAGATCGCACTGCCGGCGGTGCTGACGCTGCTGTTTGCCTGGCCGCTGCGCCGGCTCGGCAGGATCCGCACCGGCGACCTGCGCCTCGAACTTTGAGGCAGCCCGCTGCGAGATGTTCGGCCCCGGACGAGGCGGGAAAGGCAAAGGCTCCCGCAGTGCGAAAGGCAAAGACCCCCGCACTGCGCTGCGGATGCCCCGGCCCGGCCGGGGTCTTTGCCTGCGCTGCGCGCGGGCGGAACGGGGCGGAGAGCCCTATACAGACTGCGCGGAATGCCCGGGCGCGAACCGGGCCGGAGAATCTGCAGCGGTGTTCTGTCAATTCGAATGCGGGTCCGTGCGTCGCAGTGCGGGATCGCGTTTTCCGGTATCCACGGCGGGGGGATTGTGTTAGAATAGAGACATGACTGATTTAAGCAAACTCAACGCACAACAGAAAGAAGCCTGCCTTCATACCGAGGGCCCGCTGCTGATTCTCGCCGGCGCGGGCAGCGGCAAGACGAGCACGATGACGCACCGGATCGCGCACCTGGTCGAGGACTGCGGCGTGGATCCCTGGCAGATTCTCGCGGTGACCTTTACCAACAAGGCGGCCGGGGAGATGCGCGACCGCGTCGAGACGCTGCTCGGCAGCAGTGTGCGGATGTGGATCATGACCTTCCACGCCGCCTGCCTGCGCATTCTGCGGCGCGATGCCGACCGCCTCGGCTACGGGCGGGACTTCACCGTCTATGATACGGTGGATACCAAGGCGCTGATGAAGAAGCTGCTGAAGGAACTGCAGGTTGACGAGAAACAGTTTTCTGCTTCCTCGCTGCTGGCGACGATCAGCAGCTGCAAGGAAAAGGCGATCGATCCGGCCGCCTTTGAGCGTCAGGGGGGCAGCGGCTACCGCGCCGAGGTCGAAAGCAAGGTCTATCGCGCCTATGAACGGGCGCTGCATAAGAACAACGCCATGGATTTTGACGACCTGCTGCTCAACGCCGTGCGCCTGCTCGAGCAGGAACAGGATGTGCTGGAAAAGTACCGGCAGCGCTTTCAGTATATTATGGTCGACGAATACCAGGACACCAACCAGATTCAGTATCGCCTCGTCAGCCTGCTGGCCGAGGAGAGCGGCAATCTCTGCGTGGTCGGCGACGACGACCAGTGCATCTACCAGTGGCGCGGCGCCGATCTGCGCAACATCCTCGATTTTGAGCGGGATTTTCCCGGCGCGAAGGTCATCAAGCTGGAGCAGAATTACCGCTCCACCGGCAATATCCTTGCGGCCGCGCATTCGGTCATCACCCATAACCGCGGGCGCAAGGACAAAAAGCTCTGGACCACGGCCGAGGACGGCCGCCCGATCACCTATGCCCGTCTCGACAGCGAAAAGGAAGAGGCCCGCTACGTGGCGCAGGAGGTGACGCTGCTGCACGACGGGCAGCGGCGCTATGCCGACTTTGCCGTGCTCTACCGCACCAACGCGCAGTCGCGCACCTTCGAAGAGGCGTTTTCGGCGCGCGGGATTCCCTACCGCGTGGTCGGCGGTACGCGCTACTACGAACGGCGCGAGATCAAGGACATGCTTTCCTATATGCGCCTGGTGCAGAACCCGGCCGATGATCTCTCGCTGCTGCGCATCCTCAATGAACCGAAGCGCGGCATCGGTGCCAAAACACAGGAAAAACTGACGGCCTGGGCCGGTGTGCGCGGCGATAACCTCTTTGCGCTGCTGAGCGATGCGGAAGTACAGGCGTCGCTGTCGGCGAAGGCACGCCGGGCCGTGCAGTCACTGCTGGAACTGCTGCGGCATTACCACGAGGAACGCGACAACCTGCGCGTTTCCGACATCTACGACGGCCTTCTGACCGGCACCGGCTACCTCGCGGCGCTGGAAGCCGCCGGCACGGTGGAAGCCGAGGGCCGCATTGAAAATCTGCTGGAATTCAAGTCGGTCATCTATGAGGATGAAGCCAAGGGGGAGATCACGCTGTCGGAATTTCTCGAACAGATCGCCCTGCTGTCCGATATCGACAACCACGATCCGAGCGAGGACGCCGTCACCCTGATGACGCTGCACAGCGCCAAGGGTCTGGAATTCCCCGTTGTCTTTCTCGCCGGCATGGAGGACGGGCTGTTCCCCGGCTGGCGCTCGATGGATGACCCCCGGCGGCTGGAGGAGGAGCGGCGCCTCTGCTATGTCGGCATGACGCGGGCCCGGGAGCGGCTGATTCTGACCGGTGCGGCTTACCGGGTGCTCTACGGCAGCGGCGGCTATACGCGCGAATCGACGTTTCTGCACGAGGTCGATCCCGGGCTGCTGGAGGGTGATCAGCCCTTTGCAAAGAAGAATGAGGTTCGCTTCGGCGAGCGCAAACCGCTCGACGGGTATGCCGCCGAACCGCCGTCGCGGCCGTTTGATCCGCTGCAGGCGGCCCGGCAGCAGCTGCACCGCCGCCAGCGGCAGCAGCTGTCGCTGCGGGAGGGCGACCGCGTCCGTCACGGCAAATTCGGCGAGGGACTGGTGCTGCAAGCCGTCGACAACGTGGCCACGGTGGCGTTTGACAGCGTCGGCATCAAGAAGCTGGCACTCGACATCGCGCCGCTGGAGAAACTGGAACCATGAAAACGGCTGCGGCTGAAAAATCTGCCATGGAGAGAGAAGAACTGAAAGAAAAAATGCGCCGGCGCGTGGACCTGCTGAATCGGGCCGCGCGCGCCTATTATACGGAAGACCGGGAAGAGATGAGCAACCGCGAGTACGACCGGCTCTACGACGAACTGCAGCGCTGGGAGGAGGAGAGCGGCATCGTTCTCGCCGGCAGCCCGACGCAGCAGGTCGGCTACGAGACGCTCAGCGAACTGCCCAGAGAGCGTCATCCGCGCCCGATGCTGTCGCTGGACAAGACCAAGAGCGTCGACGAACTGGTGCGCTGGCTCGGCAGCCATACCGGGCTGCTGTCCTGGAAGATGGACGGGCTGACGGTCGTGCTGACCTATGAGGACGGCCGCCTCAGCAAGGCGGTGACGCGCGGCAGCGGCGAAGTCGGCGAAGTGATCACGGCCAACGCCCGTACCTTTGTCAACCTGCCGGTGCGGATTCCCTTTGCCGGCCGTCTGGTGGTGCGCGGAGAGGCGTTCATCACCTATTCGGATTTTGCCCGCATCAACGCCGACATCCCCGGCATCGAGGCCCGCTACAAGAATCCGCGCAACCTCTGCAGCGGATCCGTGCGGCAGCTGTCCTCGCGGGTGACCGCCGAGCGCAGCGTGCATTTCAATGCCTTTACACTGGCGGAAGCCGACGGCCTGTCGTTCACGCGGCGCGATCAGCAGCTGCGCTGGCTGGCCGAGCAGGGCTTTTCCGTGGTTGAGTACGTGTCCGTGACGGCCGCCGACGTGGCCGCGCGGGTCGAGGAGTTCGCCGCCCGCATCGGCGGCAGCGACATGCCCTCGGACGGTCTGGTACTGATCTATGACGACATCGCCTACGGTGCTTCGCTGGGAACGACGGCGAAGTTTCCCCGCGACGCGATCGCCTTCAAATGGGAGGACGAAACGGCGGAGACCGAACTGCTGTCGGTGGAATGGAGCCCCAGCCGCACCGGTCTGATCAACCCGGTGGCGGTCTTCCGCCCGGTGCAGCTGGAGGGCACGACGGTGTCGCGGGCTTCGGTGCACAACGTCAGCATCGTGCGCGACCTCGAGCTGGGCGTCGGCGACCGCCTCACCGTCTACAAGGCCAACATGATCATCCCCCAGATCGCCGACAACCTGACGCGCAGCGGCGGCCTGCCGATCCCGGATGCCTGCCCCGCCTGCGGCCGGCCGACCCGGCTGCAGCGCGACAACGAGGTTGAAGTGCTGCTGTGCGAAAATCCCGACTGTCCGGCGAAGCGGATCAAGTCGTTCAGTCTCTTTGCCAGCCGCGATGCGCTCAATATCGAGGGCCTCTCGGAAGCGACGATCGAAAAGCTGGCCGGCTGCGGCATCCTCCGGGAACCGGCGGATTTCTTCCGCCTCGCGGCGCACCGCACCGAGATCGAAGCGCTCGAGGGCATGGGGGAGAAATCCTGCGACAAGCTGCTGCAGGCGGCGGAACGGGCCCGTGAGACGACGCCGGCGCGTCTGCTCTACGGTCTCGGCATCGGCGGCATCGGCGCCGCCAACGCCCGCCTCATCGCCCGTCACTGCGGCGATGACTGGGAAAAAATGCAGCGGCTGACGCGGGAGGAACTGCTGGAGATCGACGGCGTCGGCGAGGTGCTGGCGGACAGCTACGTGTCCTGGTTCGCCGACGAAACCAACCGCGGCCGACTGCAAAACCTCCTCGCGGAAGTGCGCTTTGCGTCTTCCTGCGACGGGGAGGAGGCGCCGCAGGACATGGCCGGAATGACGGTGGTCATCACCGGCACGCTGCGCCATTTCAAAAGCCGTCGGCAGCTGCGGGAAAAAATCGAGGCCCGGGGCGGAAAAGTGGCCGGTTCGGTCAGCGGCAGCACCGCCATGCTGATCAACAACGATGCCGCTTCCGCTTCGACCAAGAACAGGCAGGCCAAGGCCCGCGGCGTTCCGATCGTCACCGAGGACGAATTTCTTGCCCGTTATTCCATTGCACCTGAGGAGGAGACCAACTGATGCTGAAAACCGGAAAACTCGATAATGAACTGCTGAAAAAAATCGTGATAGATAAAATCACCTACCGCCGTCCCGAGGTCATCACCCGGCCCGGCATCGGCGAGGACTGCGCCGTCGTCGATTACGGCGCATACGAGTGCGTGATGTCGACCGATCCGATCACCGCCGCGATCAGCGACATCGGCCGTCTCTCGATCCACATCTCCTGCAACGACATCGCCAGCAACGGCATCCAGCCGATCGGCATCATGCTGGCGGTGATGCTGCCCGAGGGCACGACCGAAGCGGAGATCGAGGAGATGATGCGCCAGGCGGCCGAGGCCAGCGAGGCGCTGAATGTGGAGATCATCGGCGGCCACACCGAGATCACCCCGGCGGTCACCAAGCCGGTGATCGTCTCCACGGCCATCGGCCGCGGCGAGAAATGGGCGTCGCAGCACGCCGAGAACATGAAGGTCGGCGACTATATCCTGATGACCAAGAGCGCCGGTCTGGAGGGTACCGGCGTCATCGCCTGCGACTATGAGGAGGAGCTGCGCGGCTTCCTGTCAGAGGAGGAAATCGACACCGCCAGGCACATGCTCGACCGCGTCAGCGTTGTCACCGAGGGCGTGATTGCCGGCCGCATCGGCACCAACGGCATGCACGACATCACCGAGGGCGGGGTGCTCGGCGCCGTCTGGGAGATGTGCCGCATCGGCAATGTCGGCGCCGAGGTCTGGATCGACGAGGTGCCGGTGGAACCGGTGACGCAGAAGATCTGCGACAAGTACGACATCGACGTGCTGCGCCTGATCTCCAGCGGCAGCATGCTGATCATGGCCGATCCCGACAGGAAGGACGAACTGATGACGGAGATCGGCAGGGCCGGGGTGCCGGTCACCTGCATCGGCCGCATCTGTCCGGCCGACGAAAAGATCTGCATGAAGATCGGCCGCGAGCGCATCGAGATTGCGCCGCCGGCCAGCGATGAGGTCTATAAAGTCGTGGCCCGCTGATTGACTTGCCGGCGGAAAACGCATATAATGAATCGAGTATGAAAATTGCCTTTTGACGGCTTCGCACGGCCGGGTCGGGTCCTGCGCAACAGGACACCGTGAACCTTGTCAGGTCCGGAAGGAAGCAGCAATAAGCGGAGGCTCCTGTGTGCCGCAGATATGCCTTTCCCGGTCTGCGGAGCTCTCAAAGGGCAATTTTCGCTTTACCGGAGGAAGCATGTACAAAGTTCTCTACAGAGCCTGCCGGCCGGAAGTGTTTTCCGAGATGCTGGGCCAGGAACATATCGTCCGCGTCCTGCAGAATCAGCTGCGCCGCGGAGAAGTCAACCACGCCTATCTGTTCTGCGGCACGCGCGGCACCGGCAAGACGACGACGGCGCGGCTGCTGGCGAAGGGCGTCAACTGTCTCTCTGACGGCGAGCGCCCCTGCGGCAGGTGCGCCAACTGCCGGGCAATTCAGAACGGCACTTTCATGGATCTGATCGAGATCGACGCGGCTTCCAACAACGGCGTCGACAACATCCGCGAACTGCGCGAGACGGTCAATTATCCGCCGGTGGTCGGGCGCTGCAAGGTCTATCTGATCGACGAGGTGCACATGCTGTCGGCCAGCGCATTCAACGCGCTGCTGAAGACGCTGGAAGAACCGCCCGAGGGCATCCTCTTTATCCTCTGCACGACGGCACCGGAAAAGCTGCCGGCGACGATCCTCTCGCGCTGCATGCGCATGGATTTCCGACGCGTGCCGGAGCGGCAGCTGGTCGATGCCTTCGCCCGGATCTGCGCCGAGCGCGGCATCGAGGCGGAGGACTTTGCCCTGCGGCTGATCGCCGCCAATGCCGACGGCTCGGTGCGCGACGGCCTGACGATTCTCGATCAGTGCCTCGCCGGCCGTGAAGACGTGCTGACACGCGACGACGTCCTCGCAGCGCTGGGGGCGGTGGACGAGGACACTTATCTGCGTCTGACCGAACTGACGGAAGCGCAGAAGCCGGCCGAGGCGCTGCTGCTGCTCGGACAGCTGCTGGACGGCGGCCGCGATGCGCGGCAGATTCTCCAGGGCTGGCTGGCGCATTACCGCAATCTGATGATCGGCAAGTTCATGCACGACGAAAACGAGCAGATTCTCAACATGTCGATCGAAAACATCACCCGGGTGCGGGAGCAGGCCGCGTCGCTGCCGCTGGAAGCGATTACCGAAGCGATCGTCGAGATCTCGCACACCATGCGGGAGATGCTGACGACTACACAGCCGCGCATTCTGCTCGAGGTCTGCCTCGTGCGCCTGGCAACCCGGCACAGCGACGAGGCGCTGCCGCCGCACGGACAGAACGTACACGGGCAGAGCGCACCGGCTGCCGGCCGTCGGACGATTTCCGCGGGCAGACCCGATACGGCCGGAGGAGAAAACGCTGTCCCTGCGAGAGCAGCCGCGGCTGCGGAGAAGCAGGCGCCTGGGAAAACGGATGCTCCGGCCGCGGAAAAGCAGGAACCCGCAGCGGCCGATGAGACCGCAGTGCCGGATGCCGCGGAAGAGGCTGCGGCGCAGCAGACGGCGGCTGCCGGGGATCTGGCGGAGATGTGGAATGACGTCATCGCCGCCGGCGAGGAGCGGCGCGGGGATTTCGCGATTCTGCGCGCGGTCGTCCCCAGCCGCATGAATGACCGCGAACTGGAACTGCTGGCTTCCTCGACGATGACCCGCAGTTATCTGGAACAGAACCGGCAGCTGGTGCAGGAACTGGTGGCGGCACGTCTCGGCGGTCCCCGGCGTCTGGTCATCCGCGGCAGCGGCGAGGAAGAATCGGAAGCCTCGCCCGGCAGCCCGGCCGAGGCCGTGGCGGCCAGAGTACGAGCGCTTGACAGCGGCATCAAAGTGGATATCGAATAACGGACGGCAGCGGCGGCAGAGCTCGACGCACCGACGAAGAGCAAAGGAGAATTCTATGGGCAGAGGTATGCGGGCCGGGAGACGGCCGAAAAAAGCAGGCGGCGGCAAAGCCGGAAAGCAGCAGATGGCGCAGATGCAGGCGATGCAGCAGCAGATGGAAAAGGTGCAGGATGAAATCGACCGGATGGAAGCGACCGCCAGCGCCGGCGGCGGCGCCGTGACGGCGACGGTGACCGGCAAAAAGGAGATCAAGGAACTGCATCTGGATCCGGATATCGTCGATCCCGATGACATTGAGATGCTCGAGGATCTGGTGACGGCCGCGGTCAACCAGGCGATGCGCAAGATGACCGAAATCTCCAACAGCGAAATGGAGAAATTCACGGCTGGCCTGGGTCTGCCTCCGGGGATGATCTGAGATGGCTTCCACCTCTTACGCCAAGCCGCTGCAGCGGCTGATTGCCGAGCTGGCCCGGCTTCCCGGGATCGGCGAAAAGACCGCCCAGCGCCTGGCTTTTCACATTCTATCCCTGAGTGACGGCGCCGCTTCCTCGCTGGCGGAGGCAATCACCCGCGCCAAGGAGGAGATGACCTACTGTTCGGTCTGCGGCAATCTCACCGATCGCGACCCCTGCCGGATCTGCGCCGACGAGGAGCGCGACCGCCGCACGATCTGCGTGGTCGAGAGCCCGCAGGATGTCGCGGCGATGGAACGGGTGCGCGAATACCGCGGACTCTATCATGTGCTGCACGGGGTGATCTCGCCGATGGACGGCATCGGTCCCGAGGACATCAATCTTCGTTCGCTGCTGCTGCGGCTGCAGGACAGCGACGTCGAGGAGGTCATCCTCGCCACAAATCCCAGCGTCGAAGGGGAGGCGACGGCCATGTACCTGGCCCGGCTGATCAAGCCGGCGGACATTCGTGTCAGCCGCATCGCCCACGGCATTCCGGTCGGCGGCGATCTCGAATACGCCGATGAAGTGACTCTGCAGAAGGCGATGGAGGGCCGGCACGAGCTGTAGGGCGGCGCCCGGCGAGTGCCGTGCTGCGCGGCTGCGCCGGGGAGCGGCAGCGGCTGCCGTGAACGCCCGGCGGTGCCCGGCACAGGTCTGCCATGCCGCCGCGGTCTGCGGATTCCGGCGGGGCATTACCGCTTTGCGGCAGGGAATTTTCTGTAGCAATTTTGAGACTCTGCGCAAAGTTTTTTCTTTTTTTTGAGAAGCGGCCGATTTCGAGTTGACAGCCCTGTGAGAATATAACATAATAAATTGTCAGCCAATTCAGACTCCAGATTGGCCGATTTACAACATGGGAAGATGTTGTTTGCAACCGTTCTTTTCTTTTTATTTTTCGATTCAACAGCATGCTGGAGGTGGCATGCGACGATAACAGAAATCTTCCCGCGTAATATTCACTATTGTTATGAGTAGGAGGACGAATTATGTCAGACAATCAACAAGCAACAGGCACAACTGAGATGAAACGAGGCATCCAGGGCTGGCAGGTTGCGTTCATCGGGCTCGGCGGAGTAATCGGTTCGTGTTACTTCCTGGGCATGGGCATCGTCATCCACGACATGGGGCCGTCGGTCATCATCGCCTTTGGTGTCGTCGGCGTCATCGTCTACGGACTGATGATTGCTTACGCGGAACTGCTGGTTAATCTGCCGAGACGAGGTACCTTCGTTGCGTACACGTCAGAATTCCTTGGACCATCGATTTCCACCGGCTTCGGCTGGGCATTCTGGTTCAACTGGGTCTGCTATGTGCCATCCGAATCGATCGCCGTCTCGACGATTATTACCGCGCTGTTCGGCATCAGCGACAACCACGTGGCGTACATAGCCATCGCGATCGCCGCCCTGTGCGCAATCACGATCATCAACCTCGCCTCGGTTGACGCCTTCGCCAGAATCGAATCCGGTCTGGCGATCACCAAGTGCATCGTAATTATCGTATTTATTATCCTCGCATTCTGCATCTGGATCGGTCTGATCGGCAGCGGCCACTTCCTCGGCACGGAAGTCAACTTCCCCGACGGATTTGGCACCGGCAAGGACTGGTTCCCGAACGGCGGCATGGTCATCCTGACCAACATGACGGTTGTACTGGTTACCTTCCAGGGTACCGAAATCGTCGGCCTGACGGCCGCCGAGGCCCAGAATCCGGACGAATCGGTTCCGAAGGCCTGCCGCAGCGTGACCTACCGTATCGTGCTGCTGTACCTGGTCCCGATCATCCTGATCCTGCTGATCTTCCCGTTCGGTCTGGCCAGCGATGAAAACGCGGTCTTCGCCGACGTCATGATCTACTACCATATGCCGATCCTCGGCAAGATCTTCGGCGCGGTGGTACTGGTAGCTGCCTTCAGCTGTTCCAACACCGGGTTCTACGGCACTGTCCGGGCGCTGTTCGGTCTTTCGATCGAAGGCCTGGCACCGGAATGGCTGAGCCACACGAACAATCAGGGCAACCCGCGCAAAGCGGTGCTCTTCACACTGGCCTTCATGTGGGTCGTGCTGATCCTCGGACTGATCTCCGAAACCACCGGCCTGATGGAGAACCTGTACGCGAGTCTGCTGTCGATGTCCGGCTTTACCGGCACCGTCGCCTGGGTCGGCATCTGCGCCTCCTGGACCGTCTTCCGGAGGAAGTACGTCCAGCGCGGCTACGACGTCAAGAAGCTCAGAGCCAAGGTTCCGAACGGCCAGGGCTGGCTGCCGTGGTTCTCGATCATTTCGCAGATCTTCTGCCTGGCAATGATGGCCGCGGATGTTTCGCAGCTGCCGGTCTTCTTCATGTCCTGCGGCGCGATCTTTATCCCGATGATCGTCCATCATTTCCTCTACAAGGCGGGAAAGACCAGAGACATCAATGCGCTCAACAGCGACGAGAAAACGTTCGACGAAGCCTATCCGCCGCTGGAAGGATCTATTGCTGCTAAGCAGAACAACGGTTGACAATCTGAAAAAAATCTCTAAAGAAAAGAGAAACCTCATTGCCGGCCGGCGCCGTGTGCGCCGGTCGGCCCTTTTTTTGCTCCGCGCCGGATGCCGGCCGGCCATTTTTTGCTCCGCGCCGGATGCCGGGGCCTGCTGCCGGAGCGGCGGCGATTCCGGTTCTGCCGCGGGTGCAGGGAAGGGATCGGACCATTTTCCGGGGTCGTCTTCAGCGTCGCCGGCACGGTTTGCCGCATGGTCGTACTGCGTGCGGTTTGATTCGACAAAGTTGCGATTATCAGGGACTGTTTTGCGGACTTGGGAAGAAAATTTCGAATAGATTGAAAATTTCAGACAATCCCCGTATAATGAGATTGTAATTATTTCTTTTTTATCAGGAGGAGTGTCATGAGTCAAACGAAACATGGTGCTGCCATGGATACCGAGCAGCACGGACTCAAGAAGCACAAAATAGGTGTTTCCACAGTTGTCTTCATGATTTTCTGTCTGGTGGCTGCCGGATGCTACGGCATCGAGGAAATGATCCCCGAAGCCGGTCCCGGTCTGACGATCATTCTGCTGTGCGTGCTGCCCTTTGTCTGGGGGCTGCCGTTCGGTCTGGTGGCGTCGGAACTGGGTTCCGTGCGGCCGCAGGAAGGCGGCTACTACAAGTGGGTGCAGGAAGCGCTCGGCGAGTTCTGGGGCTTCCAGGCCGGCTGGTGGCGGACGATTTCGATTTACATCGATAATACGCTCTACGTCATCCTCGCCGGCGGCTACGCGGCGGCGGCATGGGATCTGTCACCGCTCACGGAGTTCATCATCAAATTCATCATGATCTTTTTCTTCACGTTCATCAACATCCGCGGCGTGCGCGATGTCGGCATTGTTTCGACGATCCTCTCGCTGCTCGTCATCGCGGCCTTTGCGATGGTTGCGATCTGCGGCTTCATGAACTGGGGCGGAGGCACCGACATCAGCTTCCGCATCACACCGGAACCGGCCGAAGGCCCGATGGACTGGTTCTTCTACATCGCCGGCGGACTCTCGATCGGCATGTGGATGTACTCCGGCTATGAGTCGATGTCGACGATCGCCGGGGAAATCGAAAATCCGCAGGTCATCCCCAAGGGCACAATTATTTCCGTACCGCTGATCATGCTGGTCTATATCCTGCCGACGACGGCAGGGCTCGGCTCGATGGGACGCTGGGAGGAATGGTCCCCGGACGGCGTCGGCTACGCTACCGTTGTCGAGACGTTCTGGGGTGCGGGCTTTGCGGTCTTCTTCGTGGTGGTCGCGATCCTCGCGCAGTGCTCGATCTACAATACCTATATCGCTTCCGGTTCGCGCGGCTTCTTCGCGCTGGCCGACGATAACCTGGCACCGCCGATTCTCGTCAAGTGCGACAAAAAGCACGGCGTGCCCTACATCGCGGTTCTCTCGGTGGCGATCGTCAATCTGGCGCTCTGCATGCTGCCGTTCGGCGTGGTCATCGTCATCGACGTGTTCCTGCTCGTCAGCTCGTACATCATGGTGTACATCTCCGAGCTGATCCTGCGCAAGAGGATCCCCAAGGAGGAATACAAGTTCCGCATCAAGGGCGGTTACGGCTTCCTTGTGGTGCTCTGCGTGGTGCCGATCTGCGTGGCCGTGTTCTCGTTCTTCGTCAACGGGTCCGACTACTTCCTCGGCGGCATGATCGGTCTGCTCTCCGGACCGGTGCTGTACTTTATCTGGCGCCGGCGCTACGGCGGCCTGTCCAAGAAGGATCCGGAACGGTATCCGGTCAACCCGAAGACGGGGCTGCAGCAGGGTGATCTGCGCAAGCTGGCTTTCCTGCTGCTGCTGCTGACGATCATCGGCGTGGTCGGCAGTGTCTTCCTGCCGTTCTATGAGGACGGCTGGGCAGCCGGCGATTACTATGACGGCATGTTCGCCGACAACTACGGCAGCAGCGAAGCAGCGCAGCTGGCCGGCGGAGCGGCGATCTTCAGCAAGACGATGATGATCGTGCACATCGTTACGATTATCTGCGCCGTGCTGGCAGCTGTCAGCGCGTTCCTGGCCAAAAAGCTGGAACCGCCGAAGGTCAAGAAGGAAGAGAAAGAAGCCATTACGGGATAATCCACCTCAACTTCATCCCGAAATAAGAATAACAGCAAAAGAACCGCCCGCGGGCGGTTCTTTTGCTGTCGTCGTACTATGCCGGCTATGGCTGCGCTGCTGCGTGTATTCGCTTTGCCGCAGCCGTACGCGTTCATCTTTGCGCTGCTGCATATATTCGTTTTTTCGCAGCCTTACGCGTTCATCTTTGCGCTGCTGCGTGTATTCGCTTTGCCGCAGCCGTACGTGTTCGTCGCTGCACTGCTGCAGACAACCGTCTGCCGCGGCGGCGCGTTTCCGTCGGTGATGTCAGTGATGGGCGTATTTGGGGCTGCTCTTCATCATTCGTTCGCGCAGGGCGCGATACGGCGTCAGCAGATGGCCGAGTCCCTGGTTGTAGATCTGGAAGCCGAGGATACCCATCTGCGAATCCTTCATCTTGCTCTTGATGGTCGCCTTGCGTTCGGTGCCGCCGGCGTGGACGATGCGCTTTTCCCGGATGGCTCGGATCAGATCGTTGTTGCAGGTGACGCGGGCATCAATTTCGGTAAAGCCCATGCCGATGTAGCGCTCAGCATGTGAATCGGTGCCGCCGAGGCCGACTTTCCCGTATTTGCCGGCCATCTTGTGAGCCAGTACATTGGACAGCGGCGCTTCGCAGGTGTTGAAGGTTTCAATGAAGTCGATTTCCCGGATCGAATGCGGATGCTGGGACATATAGCTGAACAGCATCGCCGAGGAGCTGCGCACGCCGTAAGGGTGTGCCGGGCCGAGCAGACCGCCGTACTGATGCACGATGCGGATCAGGCGGGCGACGTCCATGCCGCGGATGGTCAGCACCGGCAGATAGAGATCGTCGGGCATGATCACCAGAAAATGGCCGGCGTCCTTGGTGTCGTATTCGACGCCGCGGATGACGGTGAAGTCGCGGTATTCCGGCCGGTTTTTGATTTTATCCCAGTACTTGCAGGCACGATAGGAATCGTGATCGGTGATCATCATGCCGTCGAAATGCTGCTCTTTCAATAATTGTATATATCGCTCGAGACTCACGCGGGAGTCGATCGAGCCGCCCTTGATATGGCAGTGAAGATCAAATTTCATCGCATCATTCCTTCCCTCTTGTTCTACATCTTAAATCCTACTCCACAATGGCAGAAAATACAAGCAAAGATTGTAGCCGCACCGGGCAATAAATGATATACTCATGGTATTGTACGGAGGAAGATATGATTAGCTTTTACAACCTGGCACACGGTACACCGACGCTGACGGTGCTGGTTACACTGCTGTACCTGGTCAATTTCGGCGTAGCCGTCGGGATCATCTATTCCGAGCGCAAGGATCCGTCGGCGACGATGGCCTGGATCCTGGTTCTGTTCCTGATTCCGCTGGTCGGCCTTGTCCTCTATTTTCTCTTCTCCCAGAACATATCGCGGCACCGCATCTTCCGCCTCACGGAAAAAGAGGAATTCATGATGACGACGGCACTGCGGCGGCAGAAGACGGAGATAGCCGACGGCAGTTTTGATTTTCACTGCCGGGAAGCGAAAGACTGGCGCGATCTGGTTCTCCTCAATCAGAATTACGGCCGTGCTTACTATACCATGGATAACCGTGTCGAGCTGCTGACGGACGGCGAGCAGCTGGCGGACCGCCTGCTGGACGATATCCGGGCCGCGCAGTCATCGATTCATATCATGTTCTTCATCGTCAAGCCGGATGAGGTCGGCCGCAGGCTGATCGATGCGCTGACGGAGAAAGCGGCCGCAGGCGTGGAGGTGCTGTTTCTGGTCGATGCGCTCGGCAGCCGCTACATCACCGATCATCTAATGAAGGAGTTCCGGGCCGCCGGCGGCCGCTTTGCCCGTTTTTTCCCGCCCCGCCTGCGCATCTTCCAGTACGTCAATCCAAAGCTGAACTACCGCAATCACCGCAAGCTGGTGGCGATCGACGACCGCGTCGCCTACATCGGCGGCTATAACATCGCCCGCGAATACATGGGCCGGAAGAAAAAATTCGGCTACTGGCGGGATACCCATATCCGCATCGAAGGCGGTGCTACGCAGGACATCAATTTTCGCTTCCTGATGGACTGGCGCGCCAGCGTGCGCAGCGAGGTGCGCGTCACCGACGTCTTCTTTCCGCCCGCCGAAGCACCGGGCAGCACCGGCATGCAGATCGTCTCCTGCGGACCGGATTCGCGCCATGATCAGGTCAAGCGCGCATTCCTGAAGATGATCTCTTCGGCACGGCGGCGGGTGTGGATTCAGACGCCGTACTTCGTTCCCGACGCGCCGATCCTCGAGTCGCTGAAGATGGCCGCCCAGTCGGGTGTTGACGTGCGCATTATGATTCCCTGCATGCCGGATCATATCTTCGTCTACTGGGCCACCTGGTCCTACTGTGCCGAACTTCTTCGCGACGGCGGCCGCATCTTCATCTATGACAACGGGTTTCTGCACGCCAAGACCATGACCGTCGACGGGGAAGTCTCGACCGTCGGCTCGACGAATTTCGACCGCCGCAGCTTTCGTCTCAATTTTGAGTGCAACGCATTTATCTATGAAAAGGAGATGGCGCAGACCATGGAGAAAACCTATCTTCGCGACCTGGAACACTGCCACGAACTGACCCCGGAACTCTATGCCCGGCGCTCCTGGCGGATCAAGTTCAAGGAACCGATCGCACGTCTGCTGTCCGACGTCCTTTAACGCGAGAAAACCGCATGGCCGGGCCGGCCGCCGCCGGAAACTGAAAAGATTCTGCTGAACGCAGAGAGAGCATAATAAGGAGAAAAATACCGTGAATAGAAAGTTTGATCCGATGACAATCGTATTTCTGCTGGTGATGGTGTTTCTTGCCGTTCGCAATTCGCATTTCGGCAGCCCGCTCGAGTGGGCGATGAACGAACTGCTGCTGGTGCCGGGCATTCTCGTGGGCTTGTCCTTTCACGAGTACGGCCACGCGGCGGCGGCGGATCGTCTCGGTGATCCGACCCCGCGCAATCAGGGTCGTCTGAGCATTAATCCGGCGGCCCATATCGATCCGATCGGACTGCTGACGCTGCTCTTCATCGGCTTCGGCTGGGGAAAGCCGGTGGAGATCAACCCGCGCAACTTCAAGCACCCGCGCCGCGATGACCTGCTGGTCTCCGTGGCCGGTGTGGCCATGAATCTGCTGATGGCGGTGGTGTTTACGGTTGTGGTGCGCCTTTACAGCGCGGCCACCGGCGCGGTTCCGGCGATGAGCGGCGCCGCCAACATCGTCTATCTGATCTTTTTCTATGTGGTGGAGATCAATCTGGTGCTGATGATCTTCAACCTGCTGCCGATTCCGCCGCTGGACGGCTTCAATCTCCTCACCGAGATCTTCAACCTGCGGCGCTATGGCTGGTGGTATCAGCTGTACGAGAAGGGCTTTCTGATTCTGCTGATCCTGATCGTCTTTAATTTTACCGATGCGGTGCTGACGCCCTGCATCAATTTCTTCCTGCGTCTTCTCGCCGGTCTCGGCGGCTGGGGCATGTATCTCTGAGCGACGGAGGCCGGGCAGAGGGACTGCGGCAGCCGCCGCGTCCGCACTCCGGCCGTTTCAGCCCGGGCAGAAGGGCCCGGGTGCCGCTCTCGGTCGGACACCCGGTATGTTTTCCGGTGCGGTGTGCGGGATCTCTGCGCTCGCCCTGCCAGAGCAGCACCGGTCTCTCCGGCGGCGGTTGTGACGGACATGTGAAAAATGCGTGAAAAAAAGGCGCTCCTTCACATTACTTCACAAACGGGGTGTTATAATGTCTCTGCATTGAGAAAATGACATTTACTGGAAAGAGGAGCTGACGATGAAAAATAAGAAATGGAGAACGTTTTCACTCGCGCTGGCCCTGCTGCTGGGGCTGACACTTTCCCAGGGGAGTGTCCTGGCTGCCGAAAGCGGCAGCGAGGAGGCACAGTCGGCGCAGCAGGAAGAAACGACTGCCGCCGGCGATGCGGGCGCGGCGGATCAGAATGCGGCGGGCTCGGCGTCCGCATCGGCCCTGACGACGAAGGCGGTGCCGACCACCAGTTACACGGTTCAGGCGCAGCGCACCGGCCGGATCAAGTACCGTCTGGGCGGCCATATCACGAGCATCGAGTCCGGGAAAACCAAATCGGATACGAAGAAGTACACCGCGGCCAAGACGTTTACGGTAAAGACTTACCGCGGCTTCACGCTCTCCGGACTGACCGTGACCAACACGAAGAGCGGGCTCAGCGAGAACATCCTCGATACCAAGGTCAGTTCTGCCGCGGCTGCGTCGATTCCGGTGAAGGTGACCCGCAGCGTGGCGACCGACAACGCGACCGACAAGAAGTACAAGCTCAGATACGTCTATAAAGTAACCTTCCCGGAGGGGACGAACGGCAGCTATAAGCTGAGTGCCAGCTACCGGCGCACCGGTCTCTTCATCCGCATCGATCCCGGCCATGCCGGTTACTATAACCGCGGCTGCAAGGTCAACGGAAAATGGTATTACGAATCGGTCTTTACCTGGCAGCAGTCCAAGGCGCTGAAAAAGCAGCTCGACGCCTATCCCAACGTGGTGGTCAGCCTGACCAAGAAGAGCCTCAACGCCGATCCGGGCGTCTATGCCCGCGGCGCTATGGGAAAGAGCTATGACATACTCTTTTCGATTCATTCCAATTACTCGGACTCTTCCAGTCCGCGCTACACGCTGTCGATCGTTTCGCGCTTTGATCGGCTGCGTTCGGTGGCGGGACAGCTCGGTTACAATCTGGCGAAAACCATGCGGGATCAGATCGGCGTGCCCAAGACCGGCAGCAGCTTCCAGGTGTGGACGAAAAAGCAGAGTGACGGCCGCGACTGGTTCGGCATCAATCGCGGTGCGGCGGATTACGAAGTGCCGTCGATGATCCTCGAGCATTCGTTCCACTCCAATCCGACGACCTGCCGGGTTCTGATGAGCAGCAGCCGCCGCACAAGAATGGCCAAGGCCGAGGCGGCGAAGATCGCATCCTATTATAACATCAAGAAGAGCAGTGCCACGGCCGGCAGCCCGGGAAAAGTATCCGGTTTTAAGGTCAGCGGCGGCAGCGCCTCCTGGAACCAGTCGGTCGGTGCTTCCGGCTATCAGGTCTACCGCGCGTCGTCCAGGAAGGGCACCTATAAACTGGTGAAAACCATCACCAACAGCTCTTCGGTGAAGTACAAGGGCAAATCCGGCTATTACTACAAAGTCAGGGCGATTCGCTATACACCGCAGAATACGGTGAAGTACAGCGCCTTTACCGCTGCAGATCACTAAAAAGATCAGGAAGCAGCCTTCATACAGCCTGTCGCGGGCCCGCGGGCCCGGACATATATATATCAATTATATCAAACGAATGGACCAGCAAAGAGCGGCACTTCTGTGCCGCTCTTTGCTGTCTGTCGAAGGAGCGGTGAACGAACGGCGGCAGCGATATCGTAAACGGCAAAGAGCACGTGCATGGCATTTGAGCGGATTTTCCTCTGGAATCAGGTGAGATAAACGGAGGAGGAGGTGCGACATCTCCGGCACGACATTCTGAAGAGAGAAAAATTTTTAGCACTCTTTTGAGATGAGTGCTAAAAAGTTGTTGACTTTGCCCCGGGCGGGTGGTTTAATAGAAGTACAGGAGGTGATTCATATGAATTTTGATAAATTTACGCAGAAAGCGCAGGAGGCCGTGATGGAATGCCAGAACATCGCCATCTCCGAAGGCCACCAGCAGCTTGACGGGGAACACCTTCATCTGGCACTGATGATGCAGCAGGACGGATTGATTCCGAAACTGGTTAAATATATGGGTGTTGACAAGGGCCGGATTATTGGTGACCTGGAAGCGGAAATGGAAAAACTGCCCAAGGTGGCAGGCGGCGGCGACAATATGTACGCGACGCGGCGGCTCAACCAGCTGCTGCAGAATGCGGAAAAGATCGCCGGCGAGTTCAAGGACGAATACGTCAGCGTCGAGCATCTCTACCTGGCGCTGCTGGATGAAAAGGGGACGCCGTCGGCAAAGATCTTCAGCAAGTACGGCATCGACCGCAATAAATTTCTCAAGGCGCTGGAAAACGTCCGCGGCAACCAGACGATTACCAGTCAGAACCCCGAGGACAACTATGAGGCGCTGAAGAAATACGGCCGCGATCTGGTGCAGATGGCCCGCGAGGGCAAGCTGGATCCGGTGATCGGGCGCGATGACGAAATCCGTCACACGGTCCGCATTCTTTCCCGCCGCACCAAGAACAACCCGGTGCTGATCGGCGAGCCCGGCGTCGGCAAGACCGCCGTCGTCGAAGGGCTGGCGCAGCGGATCTTAAACGGCGACGTGCCCGAGGGGCTGAAGGACAAGACGATCTACGCCCTCGACATGGGAGCGCTGATCGCCGGCGCCAAGTTCCGCGGTGAGTTCGAAGAGCGGCTCAAGGCCGTTCTCAATGAGATCGAAAAATCGGAAGGGCGGATTCTGCTCTTCATCGATGAGATACACAACATCGTCGGCGCCGGCAAGAGTGAAGGCGCGATGGATGCCGGCAATCTGCTCAAGCCGATGCTGGCGCGCGGTGAACTGCACTGCATCGGCGCCACGACCCTCGACGAATACCGCAAATACATCGAGAAGGATGCCGCCCTGGAGCGGCGCTTCCAGAAGGTGATGGTGGATCAGCCGACGGTCGAGGATACCATTTCCATCCTCCGCGGCCTCAAAGAACGCTTTGAGATCCACCACGGCGTGCGCATCACCGACAACGCGCTGATCGCCTGCGCAACGCTGTCCGACCGCTATATCACCGACCGCTTCCTGCCCGACAAGGCCATCGACCTGATGGACGAGGCGGCCAGCAAGATCCGCACCGAGATCGACAGCATGCCGGCGGAGCTCGACGATCTGTCCCGCCGCGTCATGCAGCTGGAGATCGAGCGGCAGGCGCTGGTCAAGGAAGATGACGAGGCCAGTCGCAAACGGCTCGAGCATCTGGAAAAGGAACTGGCCGATCTCAAGGACGAACAGAAGGCGATGAAGAGCCAGTGGGAGTCCGAGAAGAAGGCGATCGGCGAGGTCAAGGGCCTGAAGAAGCAGATCGAAGAGGTCAAGCTGCAGATCGAAGAGGCGCAGCGCCATGCCGATTACGAGAAGGCGAGCACGCTGCAGTACGGCAGCCTGCCGGAGCTGCAGAAGCAGCTGGAGGCGGAGAAGGATCTCGCCGACGAAGCCGAGGAAAAGCGGCTGCTGAAGGAAGAGGTGACCGAGGATGAAATCGCCGAGGTCGTCTCCCAGTGGACCGGCATCCCGGTCAGCAAGCTGGTTGAGAGCGAGCGCGAGAAGCTGCTGCGCCTGCCGGAGATTCTGCACCGGCGGGTCATCGGCCAGGACGACGGCATCGAGGCTGTCTCCGAGGCGATCCTGCGGGCACGCGCCGGACTCAAGGACGAGAACCGGCCGATCGGATCCTTTATCTTCATGGGACCGACCGGTGTCGGCAAGACCGAGCTGGCCAAGGCGCTCTCGGAAGCGCTGTTTGATTCGGAACGCAACATGATCCGCATCGATATGTCCGAATACATGGAAAAGCATTCCGTCTCGCGGCTGGTCGGCGCCCCTCCGGGGTATGTCGGCTATGACGAGGGCGGCCAGCTGACCGAAGCCGTGCGGCGCAAGCCGTACAGCGTCATCCTCTTCGACGAGATCGAGAAAGCGCATCCGGATGTCTTCAACATCCTGCTGCAGCTGCTCGATGACGGGCGCCTGACCGACAACCAGGGGCGGACGGTGGACTTCAAGAACACCATCATCATCATGACGTCCAACATCGGCAGTGCCTATCTGACGGAGAACATCCGCACCGACGGCACCATCGATCCGGAGGTCAAGGAAAAGGTCGAGGACGAACTGAAGCGCAGCTTCCGTCCGGAGTTCATCAACCGCATCGACGACATCATCGTCTTCAGCCCGCTGACCGAAGAGCAGATCGAGCAGATCATCGATATGTCGGCGGCGGAGATCCAGAAGCGTCTGGAGGATCGCGATATCAGACTGACACTGACCGACGCCAGCCGCAAGCTGATCGCCAGAGAGGCCTATACGCCGCAGTACGGCGCCAGACCGGTGAAGCGGTACCTGCAGAAATACATCGAAACCGGCATTGCCGAGATGATCATCCAGGGCAAAGTCAGCGACGGGCAGGAGATCGTCATCGACGTCAGCGGCGACCGCTGCAGCTTCCAGGCCAACTGAGCCCGGAAACGGCGGCAGCGAAAAAGCAAACGAATACAGCAAAAAGGGATCCCTCTGCGGATCCCTTTTTCATTGTCCTTTTCCGGCCATTTTCTGCGGCAGGCCGCTCTACTCTGCCATTTCCGGCAGGCGGTGCCGCTCTCGGGAGCGGCGCATATGGTCCTCCATGGCCAGCGCGCCGGCCTCTGCATCGCCGCTGCGGAAGGCAGAAAAGATGCGCCGGTGCTCTTCCAGCAGCGTGTTGAGATAGGTCTCGCGGTCGAGATCGATGGTCGGCATGTGCCGCACGTAGATCTGGTAGGACGTGAGCAGCTGCGAGAGCATGCGGTTGTGGCTGGCGCGGTAGATCATGCGGTGGAAGTTGACGTTGATGTTGAGCATCTTCTCGAGATCCTTCTTCATCGTGTAGAACTCCATGAATTCAAAGTTCTCCTCCAGCTCGTCCATCTCGTCGTCGGTGATCCGCTCGATCGCCCAGCGCACGGCCTGCACCTCGTTGAGACGCCGCAGCGTGAAGATGTCCTCCATTTCGCGGGCCGAGAGGCCGACAACGAAAGCGCCGCGGTTGGGGATGATTTTGACCAGCCCCTCGGCTTCCAGCGAGAACAGCGCCTCGCGCACCGGCGTGCGGCTGACCTGATACGCTTCGCAGACGGCCTGTTCGGTCAGCTTGTCGTCTTTCTTCAGGCGCCCGCTGAGGATGTCCTCCTTGAGGCGCACGGCGAGATCGACGGCGAGCGAGACGCGGGTCGTGCGAATGCCGGAGAGGTTTTTCACGGTGACGGCCATGGCGGTTTACCCCCGGATCTTGGAGAGAATGTAGTCGGCGAATTCCGCGCCGGTGGCGCCGTCGGAACGGCCGGTCATCACCAGCCTGCGCTCCTTGACGCAGCATTCCTCGAGGGCTGCATTGAGCTGGTCGGATTCCTTCTGGAAGCCGATGTGCGAGAGCAGCATGGCGCCGGCGCGGATGACGCTGCAGGGGTCGGCGTACCGGGCGCGGCCCTCGGCGACCATGCGCGGCGCCGAGCCGTGCACGGCCTCGAACATGGCATAGCGCTTGCCGATGTTGGCGCTGCCGGCGGTGCCGACGCCGCCCTGAATCTGCGCCGCCTCGTCGGTGAGAATGTCGCCGTAGAGGTTGGGCAGCACGAGAACCTGGAACTGGCTGCGGCGCGCTTCGTCGACGAGCTTGGCGGTCATGATGTCGATGTACCAGTCATCGGTGGTGATGTCGGGATATTCGGCGCCGACGCGCTGGCAGACATCGAGAAATTTGCCGTCGGTGGCCTTGACGATGTTGGCCTTGGTGACGATGGTGACGCGGTCCTTGTGGTTGGCGCGGGCGTATTCATAGGCCAGCCGGGCGATCCGCTCGGTGCCCGGCGTGGTGATGACGCGGAAGTCGATCGCCAGATCGTCGTTGATATTTATTCCCTGCGAACCCATCGCGTAGAGGCATTCGGTGTTTTCACGGAAGAAGGTCCAGTCGATGCCGAGCTCGGGGATCTTCACCGGACGAACGTTGGCGAAGAGATCGAGCGCTTTGCGCATGGCAACGTTGGCGCTCTCGACGTTGGCCCATTTGTCGCCCTTGCGCGGGGTGGTCGTCGGTCCCTTGAGGAGAACGTTGCAGGCCTTGATCTCCTCCATGGTGTCGTCGGGAATCGCCTTGCCGACAGCGGCGCGGCGTTCGATCGTCAGTCCCTCGATGGTGCGGAATTCCACCTTGCCGGCGGCCACTGCGTCGGCGAGCAGGGTCTCGAGGACGTGGCGGGCGTGGGCCGTGATGGCCGGGCCGATGCCGTCGCCGCCGATGATGCCGATGACGATTTTATCGAGCTTCCGGTAGTCGACGAAGCCGCTGTCGTTCTTCAGTGCTTCGGCACGGCGGGTCTGCTGCTCGACGATCTCTGCAAAATGCTGTTGATAATCCATGACCTTCTGTCTCCTTTTTGTCTGTCCGGTGAAAGGGCCCGCCGTGCGGGCCCGCTGTTTTCTGTATACGATTATACAATCGCACCGCGGCGGCGTCAATATGCGGGAGGCGCTGCCGGAGCGTCTCCTGCGGCCGCCGGCGAAAGGGGCTCCTGCTGCTGCCGGAGCGTCTCCCGCGGCCGCCGGCGAAGGGGGCTCCTGCTGCTGCCGGCGTGTCTCCCGCGGCCGCCGGCAAAAGGGGCTCCTGCTGCTGCCGGCGTGTCTCCCGCGGCCGCCGGCGAAAACAATCTGCAGAAAGCCGGTGAAATGTGGTAGTATGGAAGCATGCTGGGATACATTACGGCTGACAAGCCGGAACTGAAACTGAAGGATTACGAAGTCTACCGGGCCTATTACTGCGGCGTCTGCAAATCGATCGGCCGCCGCTGGGGGCAGCTGCCGCGGGCGGTGCTTTCCTATGACGCGGCTTTTCTGGCGCTGCTGCTGGCGGGCGCCGCGGACGAGGACCGCAGTCTGACGCACGAGCGCTGCCCGGTGCATCCGCTGCAGCGCCGCTCGATCGCGCACGGCGGGGCCGTCGACTACAGCGCCGACGTGATGCTGCTGCTGGCCTGGAACAAACTCGACGATGACGTCCGCGACGAGGGCAGCCTGCGGGCGAGGACGGCCCGGCAGCTGTCGCGGCGTCTGTATCGGCGTCTGCGGCGCGCACATCCGGCGCTGACGGAACAGATCGAGGCGCGGCTGCGGGAACTGGCCGCTGTCGAAGCGGCCGGCAGCGAGGATCTCGATGCCGCCGGCGACGTCTTCGGACGTCTGATGGCGGCGCTCTTTACCGGCTTTGACGCCGCGCGGGAGAGCGAGCGGGCGCTGGCGCAGATCGGCTATCAGCTGGGGCGCTGGATCTATCTGATGGATGCCTGGGACGACCTCGGCGACAACATGCAGAGCGGCGCCTACAATCCGCTGCTGCGCCGCTATCACTGGCGGGCGCCGGAATCACAGGAAGATTTCAGGCTGCGCGTGCATGATGAAACCGAGAAATATCTGCTGTTTTATCTCGCCGAGCTCGGCAAGGCAGTTGATCTGCTTGCCATCAGGCGGAATCGGGATATAATAGAGAATGTAGTGTATTTGGGCCTGCTGCGGCGTACCGAGCAGGCGCTCGGAAAGGAAAACGAACATTTATGAAAGATCCCTACGAAGTACTGGGCGTCCGGGAGGACGCCAGCGAAGAGGAAATACGGCGGGCCTACAAGGAACTGGTAAAGAAATACCATCCCGACCGCTATCAGAATAATCCCCTGGCCGACCTCGCCGAGGAAAAGCTGCGGGAAGTCAACGAAGCTTACGATTACCTGATGAAGAACCGCGGCCGCGGCGGCAGTTACGGCGGCAGCAGCTCGTACGCCGGCGGCGGCGTCGGCAGCCGGCCGGAATTTGCGCAGATCCGCCGCGATCTCGACGCCGGCAACCTGATGGCGGCCGAGGCGGGACTGGATCGCATCGGCACCAAGAACGCCGAGTGGATTTTCCTGCACGGGGTGCTGAACTATAAAAAGGGCCGCTATGATATGGCCATCTCCGAGGTCAACCAGGCCTGCAGCATGGATCCGGGCAATCAGGAATATCGGAACGTACTCAATACCATGAACAACAACGGCGGCATGTACCGCCAGCAGGCGATGGGGCGCGGCTACGGCTACGGCGGTGCCGACGATCTGCTCTGCTCTGCCTGTCAGTGCTATATCTGCGGCGACTGCGCCGGCTGCTGGTAATCGTACGAAAATGAACCACAAAAGAACCTACAACCTGGCTCTGGGCGGCATCTGCACCGGCGCGGCGACGGCGGCGCTGTGCCTGGCCTCGGTGGTGCCGGGCGTGGAGCTGACGCTCTATGCGATCAGCTCGGTTTTTCTCTATCTGGTCGCCTGTGAAGCCGGTCTGCGTGCCGGCCTGATCGCCTGCGGCGCGACCGCGCTGCTGGGCTTTCTGCTGATGCCGGGAAAGCTCGGCATCCTTCCTTTTCTCGTTCTCTTCGGACTCTACCCGGTCCTCAAGCCGGCCTTTGAAAAACTGGGCCCGGCCGCCGATCCGGCGCATCCGTACCGCGACGCGCTGCGGCCGGTGCGTCTGCTGCCGAAGCTGCTCTATTTCGTCATCCTGGCGGTGGTCTGCTTCGGCCTTTTTCGCGGTCTCTTTCTGGCGGAAATCCAGCTGCCGCGGTTCGGACACGCCGGCCTCGCTGTCTATGCTCTGGTGATGTTCCTGCTCTACGACATCATTCTCACCGGGATTCTCTGCTTTTATCAGCAGCGCATCCGTCCCGCACTGCAGGGCCGCCCCGGAGAGAACCCCGGAGGGAATCGGCAGGGAGCGGGACGGCGCCGGCCGCCGGCGGGAGTCCGCGGCCGCGGGAGGCGGAGATCCCGTCCTGCGCAGCACGCGCCTCTGGAGATCCGGCTTTCGCCGCCGCAGGAGGATGAAGCCCCGCCGGCACGGAACGGCGAAGCGGCCGATGCGGCGGATGCCGGCGCAGGCACAGAACCCGGCCGGTCCGGTTTCGAGCAGGATCCGCGCCGGCCCGGTTCCGAACAGAATCCGCGCCGGTCCGGTTCCGAACAGGATCCGCGACGGCCCGGCGGTGCGCACAGATAAATGGTACCGGACCGGACGCGGCACCCGCGTGCGGCGCAGTGAAAAAGGAGGGAGAATTCCCTCCTTTTTCACTGATATTATTGTCGACTGCAGAGATTGGCAGCCGGAGAAAGGACAGGGTTTAGAATTCGGGCCCCTTGAACTTGACTTTCTTCTGCTTGACGAACTGTCCGGCACCGCGTTCGCCGACAAAGTCCTTGCCGTCGAAGACCAGTCTGCCGTGACTGTAGACCGCGCACGGATAGCCTTTGACTTCGATGCCTTCCCAGACCGTGTGGTCGAGAGCACCGTGCTGGTTTTCGTCGTTCTTGATGGTGACCTTCTTCTTCGGGTCGTAGATGACGATATCGGCATCGAGACCGACCTGAATCGCGCCCTTGCAGTAATCCACGCCGAACAGTCTGGCCGGGTTGGTGGCGGAAATTTCCACCGCGCGGTTGAAGCTGATCCTGCCCTTGTTGGCGGCCGAGAGGATGAACGGATACATGTTCTCCACGCCGGCGCAGCCGTTGGGGATGGTGGTGAAGTTGCCCGGGGTCTTGCCGTCCTTCTGGGTGATGCCCCAGTCCTTTTCGGACTTGAGGAACGGGCAGTGGTCGGTGGCGAGCGTGGAAACGACACCGTTGCGGATCGCATCCCAGAGCGCATCCTTCGACTCGCGGCCCTTCATCGGCGGCGAGCAGACGAAGTCCTGCGGGCGCAGGCCGACTTCCGGTCTGCCGTCCTTGTAGACTTCCTTGGTGAACTGCAGGTACTGCGGGCAGGTTTCGGCGAAGATCGGATAGCCGTCGGCTCTCGCTCTGGCCACGGCGGCCACGCCCTGGGCGTTGTCGAGGTGGACGATGTAGAGCGATGTGCCGGCCATCTTGGCGAGGTTGATCGCGCGTTCGTCGGCTTCGCCGGCAACGGCTTCATATTTGGACATATAGTGATACCACGGCGAAGTCTTGCCTTCCTCGAGGTATTTTTTGACCAGGAACTGATTGACGTCGTTGTTTTCCGCATGGACACCGACGAGGGCGCCGATTTCCGCGGCGTGCGTCAGAGTGCTGTAGAACTGTCCGTCGTCGACGCCGAAGTCGTAGACCATGAAGACCTTGAACGAAGTGATGCCGGCTTCTACGACCTTATCCATGCCCAGCAGCATTTCCCTGCTGGTGACGTCGCCGACGCCGACATGCAGGGAGTAGTCGATGGCCGGACCCTGCTTTTCGGCCAGCTCCAGCTTTTCGTTGACGAGGTCGATCATCGGCTGGCCGACGGCCTGCGTCTCAAAGTTGAAAATGGTGGTGGTGCCGCCGCAGGCTGCTGCGCGGGTGCCGGTGAAGTAGTCATCCGTGGAGATGGTGCCGCCGAACGGCATCGCCATGTGTGTATGACCGTCCAGCGCGCCCGGCAGAACCAGCTTGCCCTTGGCGTCGACCACTTCGGTGCCGGCGCCCGGCTTCAGGCCGGTGCCGATCGCGCTGATCCTGCCGTTCTTGACGGCGACATCCGCCTTGAAGGTGCTCTTGGCCGTGACGACCTTTCCGCCTTTGATCAGTAAATCCATAGGTAACCTCCTTATCTGGCCGGCGGCAGCCGTTTCCGCAGCCGGCCGCGTGTTCTTCTTTAAGGCAAGAGCCTTTGAGTCGTCTCAAAGGCTCTGCATCATGTGAAGTCCTGTTCAGTTGCAATTGACGATGCGCTTCATCAGGCCGCTCTTTCGGTGAACGCTTCGTGTTCTTCTTCGGTCACGAAGGACTTGCCCTTGAGACTGGTCTGCATCAGAATCAGGTAGACGACGAAACCGATGCCGAACGACCACAGATAGTTGATCGAGTTGATGAACATCCAGAAGCTGCCCTGTACGCCGAAGTAGGTCATCAGCGGCAGGATGAAGGCGACGATCCAGGCAACGACACCGGCGATGTTGAACCCGCCGCTGTACCAGTATCTGCCGTTATCGCTGGCATCGAAGAGGCCGCGAATGTCGATTCTCTTCTGCTTGCAGATGAAGTAGTCGGCAATGAAGATGGCGGCGATCGGTGCGAGGATGGTGCCGTAGGCGTTCATCCAGGTGAAGTAAGCGCTGCCGGAACCGTAGATCCACCAGGCCTGCAGTACAAAGAAGGCAATGCAGACGGTGATGATGACGCCGGCTTTGTAGGAAATCTTTCTCGGGTTGATGTTCGAGAAGCCGTTGGCCGGGGCGACGACGTTGGCTGCCACGCAGGTGGTGATGGTGGCCATGATGACGCCGATCGCGGCAACGAGGATGATTCCCTTGTTATTCAGAGAATAGAAGACGTCGGTCGGATTGAAGGACGCCGTGCCGGAGGACAGCTTGGTCGCCTGGGCGAAGAACGCGCCGACGAAGGCGCAGAAGAACATCGGTCCGGGCATGCCGATCAGCTGACCGGCGAACTGCGCTCTCTGGCTGTGCGCATAGCGCGAGAAATCCGGAATATTCAGTGCCATTGTGGCCCAGAAGGCGATGTTGCCCATCAGGCCGGACAGGTAGACGAAAGCAAAGCCGCCGTTGGAAGCGATCAGAGCTTCATCGTTGCCCTGGCTGAGGACCTGGCCGAAGCTGTAGCCGGCCTGGCCGGCCGTGTGGGCGGACCACACCAGCAGGGCGATCATGACAATGATCAGGATCGGGCCGCCGATATTCTGCACCCACTTGATGTTCTCCATGCCGTTGTAGGCGACAAAGAGGATGACCAGCATAAAGATGATGTAGCCGATAAAGGTGCCCGCGGATGTGATCTGCATGCCGCTCCAGGAGGGGAGGTTCATGGTCCAGTTGGGATCCGCGAACTTGGCAGCAAAACAGCCGATGATGGCTGCGACGGCGCCGCCGCCGACCCAGGCCTGCACGGAACACCAGCCGCAGGCGGTGATCGCTCTCAGCAGTGCCGGAATCTGGGCGCCTTTGACCCCGAAGGTCAGACGCGCGAACAGCGGGAAGGGGATGCCGTACTTGGTACCGATGTGGGAGTTCAATTGAATCGGGATCAGGATGATCAGGTTGCCGAGGGCCACATTGATGATGGACAGCCACGGCGAAACTCCCATGCCGATCAGTCCGGATGCCAGCGACAGGGACGGAATGCAGATCGACATTCCCACCCACAGCATGGTGATGTTGTAGGTTGTCCATGTTCTCTGGGAGACGGATGTCGGCGCCAGGTCTTCGTTATAGTATTTCGAAGACGCAAGCTCAGCGCGCGCGGACTCGGTCAGTTCGAAGAGCCCGTTGCGCTCTACTTGTGTGTAGTTTGACATTGTACACCTCCGTAGTAAGTAGAAAAATGCGAATAAGTACAATGACATTATACAACAGGGAACCAAAAATGTAACTAGTTTTTTTACAAAAAATCTGAAATTTTCTGAATAGAGAAGAAATTGCAACCGGTTACACAAGTGCGTTAAAGCGTTAGTGCAATAAAATACAAGCGGTCGACACGAACCGCGAAAAATGGCCGCGGGCATTCGGGAGTTTGACAGTTTGAGATGATCAAAATCGCTGAAAGCCTTGCAATGGCCTTGTTTTTTTGTCAAATTTTATTGAATTAATTGTAGCATTTTTGTCGCATTTCTGGTATAATAGTACTGGAGGGACAAAATCATGAGAGTTACATTATCACGATCCAAGAACGCAGAACAGGTCTACATCACAAAAGCTTACCGCAATGAGAACGGGAAGAGCACTTCGAAGATCTTCAAGAAACTGGGAACCATGGCAAGCCTGCTTCCGGAACACGACAATGACCGGGAAAAGGTGCTCGCCTGGGCGCGAGAACAGGCAAAGATCTACACGGCCGCCGAGAAAAAGGAACAGCTGGAAGTTCCGTTTGAACTCTCAGAGGGCAAACAGCTGGCGATCAACGAGCAGCACGTTTATCAGGGCGGATATCTGTATCTTCAGAAGATCTATCACGAACTCGGTCTTGACGAAATCTGCCGCAGCGTCAGCAAAAAATATCGCTTAAAATATAACCTGTCTGATATTCTTTCTGGTCTGATCTACGCGCGCGTTTTATCGCCTTCCTCAAAACGCGCCAGTCACCGCTATCTGCAGGGGCTGTTGGAGAAACCCTCCTATCAGGAGCAGGATCTTTACCGGTCACTTGATGTGCTGGACGCAGAATCGGACCGGATACAGTCCCTTTTGTATGAGAAGCACGGGCATTGCAGAAACACCTCCGTGCTTTACTACGACTGCACCACCTACTTCTTCGAGATCGAGCAGGAAAAAGGGATGCGCAAATACGGGAAGAGTAAAGAACATCGGCCCAACCCGATTGTGAAAATGGGCCTGTTCCTTGACGGAGACGGATTTCCGCTTGCCTTCACGGTCTTTCCGGGAAACGAAAGCGAACAGCCGTCCCTCATTCCCCTGGAAAAGCGAATCCTCAAGGACTATGATCTGTCAAAGTTCGTCATCTGCACGGATGCCGGTCTTGCCAGCGCAGCAAATCGGCGCTTTAATGATCGTGAAAACCGTTCGTTTGTTGTTACGCAATCCCTTAAGATTCTGAAATCCCACCTCAGAGAATGGGCTCTCGATCCGGAAGGCTGGTCTCTCGGCGACGACACGGAAACATACAACCTTTCAAAGATTGATGAAACAATATATCAGGACCACGTCTTCTACAAAGAGCGCTGGATTCACGAAAACGGATTTGAACAGCGCATGATCGTTACCTACTCTCCCAAGTACAAAAATTATCAGCGGGAGATCCGTAATCGACAGGTTGAGCGTGCGGAGAAGATGATCGACCGCGGGAAAGAAACGAAAAACCAGAACAGCCCGAAACGCTTTATCGAGCAGCTCTCATTCACAGTGGACGGTGAAATCGCAGAGCAGGAAAAACGTTACCTCAACGAGGAAAAAGTGAAAGACGAAGAGCGGTATGACGGCTTTTATGCAGTCTGTACGACCCTCGAGGACGATGCCTCCGAGATCTTAAAGATCAACAAACGGCGCTGGGAAATTGAAGAATCCTTCCGGATCATGAAAAATGATTTTAAATCACGCCCCGCATATGTGCAGACGGATGCACATATCAAGGCACACTTTTTCACATGTTTTCTTGCACTCCTTGTATATCGCACGCTGGAGAAGAAACTGGATGACAAGTACACGGTCTCCGAAATCACCAAAGGATTAAAAGACATGATGTTTTACAAGGTGAAGGGCATTGGCTATGCTCCGTGCTACACCAGAACGAAGTTTACCGATGACCTGCACAAAGTATTCGACTTCCGTACCGACAAGCAGTTCATTTCGAACAAAACAATGAAAAAAATTATCCGGCAGACGAAAAACTGAAAAAATACTACATTTTCGACCAATGCAAAAAGCGCCGAAACGCAGTCATACGAACGTCTCGGCGCTTTTTTGATAACGCAAACTGTAAAAGACAGGATTATACACATGCGGCGAAAGAAATCAAGGGCTGGCGGAAAAAAATTTAAAGATCAGCGGGGGAAGAGGAAAACCGGGGGCGAACCGAGCGGCGCAGCGAAGACAAACCGAGCGGCGCAGCGAAGACAAACCGAGCGGCGCAGCGAAAAAAGATAAAGACTTTGCCGGCCTTTTAGTGTAGAATGTGACTAGGCGCAATGATTGTGCAGAACAGCGCAGTACAGAGCGCAAAACAGGAGAAAATCCGGAGAGGAGAGACGGAAAACCGGCAGAACGAATGCGAAGGAAAGTTGATGCAAAGTATATAAAATGGGGCCTGACGGTCTTCGCCACGGCGGTGCTGATCATCATAGTCTTTTTCATGTTCTATCGCAATACGGGACTGGGACAGGCCATCGGCAAGCTGAATGCGGCGCTGATGCCGTTTGTATGGGGGCTGGTGATGGCGTATCTGCTCTGCCCGCTGTACAATCTCTGCGTACGGTCATTCAGCAAAGTCCGCTGGCCGAAGATGCGCGGCCGCGACTATACGACGACGGTTTCCAAGGCGCTGGCAACGATCATCTCACTGGCAGTGCTGCTGGGTATCGTGGTCGGCATTCTCGCCCTGATTATTCCGCAGATGGTGCAGAGCATCACCAGCATCGCTCAGGAGCTGCCGACCTGGGTCAGGCAGATCGAAAACTGGATCGACGATGCCGTGGCGGCGGCGCAGCTGCGCGCACCGCTGGAGCATTTTCTCGGCGACGCCTCGACGAATTTCATCGCCTGGGTGCAGGATAAAATCGTGCCCGGCTACGACAAAATGGTGAGCGGCGTGGCCGAAGTCGGCATGAGGATTCTCACGCTGCTGAAGAACTTCTTCCTCGGCCTGATCATCTGCGCGTTCTTCATCAACAGCAAGGACATCTTTGCGGCGCAGTGCAAAAAGCTGATTCTCGCGATTTTCAACGAGAATCACGCCGACAAGTTCCTGCGCGGAGCGGCTTACGTCAACAAGACATTCGGCGGCTTCATCAACGGCAAGCTGCTGGATTCACTGATCGTCGGCATCATCTGCTTCATCTGCATGTCGCTGTTCCGCTGGCCCTATGCGGTGCTGATCAGTGTCATTGTCGGCGTGACCAACTTCATCCCCTTCTTCGGACCGTTTATCGGTGCGATCCCGTCGGCGCTGCTGCTGCTGATGGTCGATCCGCTGACCTGCCTGCAGTTCCTGATCTTCATTCTGATCCTGCAGCAGGTGGACGGCAACATCATCGGCCCGAAGATTCTCGGCGACAGCACCGGTCTGTCGAGTTTCTGGGTGATGTTCGCGATTCTCGTCGGCGGCGCGCTCTTCGGCTTTGGCGGTCTGGTGCTCGGTATCCCGGTGTTTGCCTGCTTCTATGCGCTGATGTGCTATCTGGTCAACCGCCGCCTCGACAAAAAGGGACTCTCGGTCGATCTGCGCGATTACCGTCAGATCTACAAATACAAGGGCATCAAGGGAATGGGACAGAAACAGCAGGAGGAGGATAAGAAAGATGGACAATCGCAGTCAGATCAGCCGCAGGCTTGAGGAGGTGCTGCGCCGGGGAGAACTCCTCGTCGACGCACCGATGGCAGAGTATACGACGTTCAAAGCCGGCGGCAGCGCCGATCTGCTGGCCGTGCCCGGTTCGACGGACGAACTGCAGGAGACGCTGCGGGTGCTGCACGAGGCGCAGTGCCCGTTTATGATCCTCGGCCGCGGCAGCAATATTCTCGTGCGTGACGGCGGCTACCGCGGAGTGCTGGTGCGGATCAGCAGCTGCTGCAGCGAGATGACGGGCACGGGACCGGACTTTGTCTTCGGCGCCGCCGTCTCCCTGGCCGCCGCTTCCCGCTATGTCCAGGACCATGACTGCACCGGATTCGAGTTTGCCGGCGGCATTCCCGGCAGCATCGGCGGCGCAGCCTTTATGAATGCCGGCGCCTACGGCGGCGAGATGAAGGATGTCGTGCGCCGCGTACATCTGCTGCGCCGGGACGGCAGCGAGCGGTACGTCCTCTCCGGCGCGGAGATGGAGTTCCGCTACCGGCACAGCGTGCTCTGCGAGAGCGGCGACGTCGTCACCGCGGTGGAGATGCATCTGGAAGCCGGCGAGCCGGCGCTGATCGCCGCCAAAATGAAGACGCTGCAGGAACGGCGCAGTTCCAGGCAGCCGCTCAGCTACCCCAGCGCCGGCAGCTTCTTCAAGCGGCCGACCGGCTACTACGCCGGCAAGCTGGTGCAGGACGCCGGCTGCAAGGGCCTCAGCGTCGGCGGCGCGCAGATTTCGACGCAGCACGCCGGGTTCATGATCAATACCGGCGGCGCGACGGCAACCGACATCGAACAGCTGATGCATCTGGTGCAGGCGCGGGTGCGGGAGCGCTTTGGCGTGATGCTGGAACCGGAGGTGCGCATCATCGGTGAAGCGGCACCGGGCGGCACGGCCGCCGCGGCGCCGGGGCGCAGCGAGTAGGGCGGATCGCACGCGAACGGAGGAAAAATGTCAGACATTACAGCCGGGTATCGCATGCTGTACGATCTGCATACCCATACGATCTATTCCCGACACCATCACGGCAGGGGCACCATCGAGGAAAACGTCCGCGCCGCGGTACAGAAGGGACTGCAGCGCATCGCCATCACCGATCACGGCCCCGGCCATCTCTTTTACGGCGTGCGCCGGCAGGCGCTGCCGGAGATGCGGGCGGAGATCGATCGGCTGCAGAAGCGCTATCCGCAGATCGAGATCCTTCTCGGCGTTGAGGCCAACATCTGCCATGACGGACGGCATCTCGACCTCGGCGAAGAGGAACGGCAGTATCTCGACCTGGTACTCGCCGGCTACCACTACGGTATCCGTCACGGCGACTGTCTCGCCAACTGGCTCTGGCAGCACAGAATCGGCCGGACGACTTCCCGGGAGGAGCGGCTGCGGGAGCGCAACACCGAGATGACGATCGCGGCGCTGCGGGAAAATCAGATTGCCGTGCTGACGCACCCCGGCGACAAGGGCCCGCTCGACATCGCCGCGGTGGCCAAAGTCTGCGCCGAGCGGCAGGTGCTGATGGAGATCAGCACCCATCACCCGCATCTGACGCGGGAGGAAATTGAGATCGCGATGCGTGAGGACGTCCGCTTTATCATCAGCAGCGACGCGCACCGGCCGGCCGACGTCGGCACCTGGAAGGAAGGACTGGAGCGGGCGCTGCAAGCGGGACTCGACCCGCAGCGGATCGTCAACATCGCTCCGTGCGACGAAGCAGGCAGCGGCTTCTGAACAGGAAAAGCGGCCGCGCTGCCGCCCGGCGGACGCGGAGCAGAAACGGACGGAGAAACAATGGAAGTTATCATCATCACGGGAATGAGCGGCGCGGGAAAGTCCGGCGCCATCGAATGCCTCGAAGACCAGGGCTACTATACGGTCGATAACATGCCGCCGGTGCTGATGCGTGAATTCGTCGATCTGGCGATGAACGGTTCGCCGCGCATTGAGCGCGCCGCCTTTGTCGTCGATCTGCGCGGCGGTGAATTCTTCGGCAGCCTGAAAGAGGGTCTGCAGGCGCTGAAGGAATTGAACGTCGAATACAAGATCATCTTTCTCGAGGCCAGCAACGAAACGCTGGTGCGGCGCTTCAATGAAACCCGGCGCGTGCACCCGACGACGAAAAAGCCGGCCACCGTCGAGGCCATCGACAACGAGCGCGAAGCGCTGAAAGAGACGCGGGAACTGGCCGACTTCATCATCGATACCTCGAACATGAAGACGAGCAAGCTGAAGAGCGAATTGCTGCACGTGCTCAACGAAAAGGGCACCGAGGAGACGTTCGTCATCAACATCATCTCCTTCGGCTACAAGCACGGCATTCCGCTGACGGCCGATATGGTCTTCGACATGCGCTTTATTCCCAACCCGTACTACGTGTCCAGCCTCAAGCGTTCCACCGGCAACAGCCGCAAGGTGCGGCAGTACGTGATGAAGCACATTGTCAGTCAGACCTTTGTAAAGAATTTCAACCGCCTCGTCAACAACATCATTCCCTGCTTTATGAAAGAGGGAAAGTTTCACCTCAACATTGCGTTCGGCTGCACCGGCGGACAGCATCGCTCGGTGGCGATGGCCAATGAGATCGCCGATCTTTTCCGCCTGCAGGGCAAGCAGGTGACGCTGACGCACCGCGATATCAAGAAGAGATAGACAGGAGGAAGCTGCAGATGTCATTTGCCAGCGAGACCAAGACCGAACTGGCTCATGTGATGCCGGAAAAAAAGTGCTGCATGCTGGCGGAAATCGCCGGCTTTATTCGCGTCTGCGGCAGCATCGGACTGCAGGGGCCGGGCCGCTTCCGCATCGTCATCACCACCGACAACGCGGCGGTGGCGCGGCACTACAAGACGCTGATGAAAGCCTATTTTTCCGTCGACGTCGAGATCGAAATCGGCGAAGGACCGGCGCTGCACAAGGGGCATACCTATCTGCTCAGCGTCGGCCCGGAGCAGCTCTCGGAGCAGATCCTGCGCGAGACCGGCATCCTCATGATCCGCGAAGGCCTCAATTATATCACCGACGGCATCTACGACGGCCTGATCCGCACCAAGTGCTGCCGCAAGGCCTATCTGCGCGGCGCCTTTCTCGGTGCCGGCACGATGACCAATCCGGAGAAGGAATACGATTTTGAAATCAAGTGCGCGACGGAAGCGCTGGCCGCGGATCTGCGCCGCCTGATCGGCAGCTTTGTCGATCTTCGCGCCGCCGTGACGAAGCGGCGCGGCATGTACATCACCTACGTCAAGGACGCCGGCCGGATTCTCGATCTTCTCGCCATCATGGGCGCCCATACCCGCTATTTTGCCTACGAGGATGTGCGCCTGACCAAGGAGCTGCGCAACGAAGCCAACCGCCGCAGCAACTGCGACCAGGCCAACATCGACAAGGCGGTGGCCGCGTCCGAGCGGCAGATCGCCGCCATCCGCCGCATCGAAGAGCGCAGCGGGCTCGACAGCCTGCCGCCGCGGCTGAGGGAGACGGCGCGGATGCGACTGGCGCATCCGGAGGCGAGTATCGCCGAACTGGGAGAAATGATGAATCCGCCGCTGAAAAAATCCGGCATCAACAACCGGCTGCGCCGCCTGCTCGAACTGGCGGAGCAGGAGTAGGGGCTGCGATGCGCTGGTTTCGTCGTCGAAAAAAGAAGAAACGGCCTGCCGCAGTGCCGCAGGACGCTGCGCCGGAGAAGGGCGCTTCCGGTGCTGTCGAGCCGGAGCCGCCGAGCGCCGCCGGCGCGGAGCCGGAGACGGCTGCCGCCGGCGCGGAACCGGAGACGGCTGCCGCCGGCGCGGAACCGGAGACGACTGCCGCCGGCGCGGAACCGGAGACGACTGCCGCCGGTTCGGAGCCGGCGACGGCTGCTTCCGGAGCGATGGATGAGGCCGCCCCGCGAGCCGCGGTCTCGATCGACGAGGCGCAGGAGATGCTGGAGGAAATCGCCGAAAGCATCCCGAAGGAATTTTACCGCGACCTCAACGGCGGGATTCTGCTGCTGCCGGAGGAAAAGCTCAGCCCCTGCGCGCAGCACAACGACCTCTGGATCATGGGCGACTACAGCCGCGGTGGCAGCATGGGACGGGTGATCCGCATCTATTACGGCTCCTTTGCCCGCGTTTACGGGCATCTTGAGCCCGATGCGTTCCGCGAACAGCTGCGCCATACGCTGCTGCACGAATTCACCCATCACGTGGAGTCTCTGGCCGGTGAGCGCGGTCTCGAGCACTGGGATGAAGAGCAGATGCGGCGCTATCTGGAGCGCGTCACCGCGCCCTGAAAGCCGCGGAAAACTCCGGGAAGAGGAGGGCGGCCGCCGTCCCGCGCGGGCAGATGACTGCCTCCCCTGATCCCGGGCCGCTGCGCGGATCAACGCCCAGGGACGCAGCCGACCGAAGGAGCTCTTGGGTGCGGTGAACCGATCGCCGGCGGGAAAGCCTGAAGGCAGGGGCGTCTGACACCGTAAATCAGATGGATCAAGAAAAAAGTGTGAAGAGACAGGAAATCCGGCAGACGGAAGCGGCGCTGCCGCAGGCCCGCTGCTGTTCGGAGCAACGGAAGGAGGATGCTGTGATGAGAAGAGCAATACCCGCCGCACTGCTGGCACTGGCAGTACTGTGTACCATGGGTGCGGGCCCGGGAACAGCCGGCTTTGCCGTCGCGGCGACGCCGTCCGGCGCAGAGACCGCCGCGTTCGGGACAGCGGTGAAAACTGCCGCGTCCGGAACGGCAGTGAAGACCGGCGCGGATGCCGCCGCCGCGAACTCCGCGGCGGCGGGGCAGAGCGAAGAGCAGGATGCGGCCGGGGCCGTTCTGCAGGAGGCTGCCGATGCCGGAGCCGGCAGACTGCTGGCACAGAAATCGTATGCCCGGCAGCAGCTGCTCGTGGTCTGCGATGCGTCCCGCAGTGCCGCCGGGCTTTCCCGGCAGCTCAACCGGGAACTGCGGCGGGACGGAGCGGATGACGCGGCCGGCACGGCTTCTGCCGTGCATACCACGGCACTCGGTGACGGCCGGTGCGCGGCGCTGGTGACGTTCAGCGAGGCCGACAGCAGAGCCGCGCTGAAAGAGACGCTCACTTCCCTGCAGGACAGCAGCGGCGTCCTCGCCGTGCAGCCGAATTACCGTTATCATATGCACAGCGGCGACGATCCGCTGATCGGCAGTTCCGCCGGTCAGGCCTATCAGTTTCAGCAGCTGCATATCAAAGAGGCATGGTCTCAACTGCAGGAGAGCGGCTGCATGACCGGCAGGAAGCCCGCGCGGGCCGCAGTCATCGATACCGGCTGCGACGTCGGCCACGAGGATCTGCAGGAGACGCTGGATCGTGAAAAGAGCAAGCGGTTTGTGTGCGGCCGGGCGACTGCGCTGACGGGCGATACGGAGCTTTCCGACGGTCACGGCACGCATGTGACCGGGCTGATCGGCGCGACGTACGGCAACGGCAGAGGCAGCGCCGGCGTCGCTTCCGGCTTTCAGAATAACCTCTGCAGCGTAACCGTCTACGGAGTGTCCGAGCAGGGGGATGATCTCTACAGCTTCAACATCGTGGCCGCGCTCAGGGCTGCGGAAGAAGACGGGGCCAAAGTGGTCAATATGAGCTGGGGTGCCTCGCAGAGGGATTATCTGGTCGAAAGCGAGATCTGCCGCGGATATTATGAAAAGAACATCTGCTATGTGGCGGCCGGCGGCAACGACAACGGTGATAAGACAGAATATCCGGCGGCGCAGCACGAAGTGCTCGGCGTCATAGCCGGCAATGAATTCGGCGAGTCCGCCAGCTACAGTGCCGCCGGCGCAAATCTGGATCTGATGGCGCCGGGCAGCAATCTTCCCAGCACGATTCCCGGCGATCACTACGAGATCATGTCCGGTACCTCGATGGCCAGCCCGATTCTCGCCGGCATCGCAGTGCTGGTGCGCGATGCCAATCCGGATCTGACGCCGGCGCAGGTCTGCAGTATTCTCCGCGCTTCGGCGGTGGATAAGCAGGCGCCGGGATTTGACAATGCCTCCGGCTGGGGTCTGGTGGACGCCGAGAAGGCAGTTGAGGCCGCCCTCGCTGCCAATGAAGAGACGGCCGCGACGAGCCTGTCGCTGAAACCGGGAATGGAGACCGTCTCGCTGACGGTCGGCGAGACATTCTCTCCGGAGGTACTGGTTAAACCGGCTGCCAGCCTGCAGACCGCAGTCTGGAGCAGCAGCAGCGATGCTGTCGCCGCGGTGGACGAGACGGGCCGCATTACTGCCAGAGGGCCCGGATCGGCCGTCATCACGGGCCGAGTCGGAACGCAGGAGGTTTCCGTATCGGTGCAGGTCATGGCGGACAAACCGCTGCAGAAGATTGAGATCACCAACTCCGAGCGGCTGCAGACTCTGCATGAAGGCGAGATGGCGACGATTGTGACCAGCCTGACGCCGGCCGATGCGTCGCGCCGCGATCTGATTTACAGCTGCAGCGATTACAGCGTGATCCGGGTGGATGCGATCTATCCCTACCTTATCGCTGCTGCCCCGGGTCGGGCGGTGATCACGGTGACGAGTGCCGCTGACCCGTCGGTGAAGGCCAGCGTGGAGGTGACGGTTCGAGCCGCCGTGACCGCGGTGCGCTGGAAACAGGCGCCGTCAAAGGTGCGGCTCGGAAGCACCGCTTCCTATCAGGCAGTCGTTCTTCCGGCCGCGGCGCCGGCGCAGCTGCATTGGCGCGTTTCCGACAGCACCAGAGCGAAGATCACCGATGCGGGTGTGCTGCATCCCAAACGCGCGGGCAGCGTCTATGTCATCGCCGAGGCGGACAACGGCCTGCGGACGGTGAAAAAGGTGACCATTTTGAAGAAGGATTACCGGGGCGGGGACTATCGTCTGCGCGCGGCCGCAAAGGGGCGGCAGGCGGTGCGGCTGACCTGGAAGCGCATTCCGGATGCCGCGGCTTACCGCATCGAAGTGCGCGCACCGGGAAAGCGGACGTATCGGCGCCTGAAGACCGTCAGGCGGCTCTCCTGTACCCACAGCGGTCTGAAAAACGGAACCTGGCGCTACCGGATCCGCGCCTGTTACCGGGAAGACGGGCTGCACTGGTACAGTTATTCGAACATTGTCAAAGTGAGACGATAGGTGGCGGATATGAAGAAGAAAATAGCATCGCTCTGCGCAGCGCTGGTACTCCTCCTGACGCTGCTGCCGACGGGCGGCATGGCGGCCGCGGAGCCGCAGGTCTCCGAGTCCGATCTCAGCAGTCTGCGCGAGGAGATTCTGGAGATGCTGAACGAAACGTATGACGCATCCGTTGAGGACCGCAGCCACTACAGCGCGGAGATCTGGACACTGATTCAGAATTACTATATCGAGCAGAAGGAGTGGATCGGGGCGCAGACCGACCTTTTCGAGCTGATCGAAATGGAGACGGACGATGCCGATCTGGCTCCGCAGCTCGAGCAGCGCTTCGGGACCCTGCTGTGCCTGGGCGCGTACAACAAGCATCTGGTCACCGGCAGCGCCGACCTGGGAAAGCAGAAAAAGCGCGACCTGCACCGGATCACGCAGTTCAGCCGCAGCCTATCCCGTTCCGCCTACAATGAGTTCTACTGGCAGCTGCTGCAGGAGCGGAACCGGAACTGCAGGGCCGCGGTGCGCGGCGCGGAGACGCTGACGGCGCTGGCTGCGGTGGAATATCGATATCTGGACATTTTCGACGAAGAAGCGGAAGCCGTCCCCGGGGCTGATGACGAAAGCGGCGAAGAGGGAGAAAACGAGTATGCCCTCGACGCGGATCCGGACGCCATATACACCCGCAGCGACCTGGAGAATCTGCGTCGTCGCTGCCGCAGTCTGTGGAACCTGTATCTGCAGCAGCTGTCGCTGAACGGGGCCGATGCGCAGCAGAAAAAGCAGGCGCGGACGGTCTTCAAACAATACGACAAACGTCTGAAGGCGGCTTATGATGCAATGAAGATCTGTGAGCTGGGATATGCGTGTCTCGATGCGATGCAGAAAAAAACGGGCATCGCGCTGCAGGAAGCCGATCCTGCGGAAGTACGCAGTCTGCAGAAGCAGCTTACGGACGAGTTCCGGAACTATTACGGCAGCGACTATTCCCAGGACAACTGGGTTGATCTCGTCTATATCTACAGTGTGGCGGTGGAGGAACTCGACAATGCGGTCTACGCGGTGCAGACGACACAGAGCAATGTCGACGGCGTGATCGCAGAGATGCGGGCGGTGCCGACACTGCGGGAGGAGATGAAAACGCTGCAGAAGAAATACATCGCCGTTCTGAAAAAGACAGCGAAGAAGAAAAAATACGATCGCCGCAGGATCCGCAGCGTGGTGAACCGCGGCATCGGCAGAATCCGCGGCGCCGGGGACCTGACGGATGTAAAGTATTACTACCGGCAGACGCTGGCACAGGCGGAAAAGTGCATCCGAACCTTCCGTGTGCGGGTGAAAAAGAGCGGTCGGGGGACAGTAACCGGCAGCTGCCGCGTTAAATACGGAAAAAGCTGCGTGCTGCGGATGAAGCCGTCCGGCGGCTGGCGTCTCGGGCGCGTCGCCGTCGACGGCAGAACGGTTCGGGTCACGAAAAACCGCTGCACACTGCATCAGGTCAGGGAAAACCATACCGTGCGCGTGCACTTCGTGGAAAAGTGACGGCGGCAGGATGAAAACAGCAGCGGCGCAGCCGCGGCAGCAGAGGGTACAGCCGTAAAGAAGGCAGGCTTGTGAGTGCGGCGGCGAGCGGCCCCGTGATCAGGCTGCGAAAATGCCGCGAAAAGACCGTGAAAAGCGCCGCGGACCTCATTGACATTTCAACGGTCAGCCCCTATAATAGCAACGTAAAAAGGCAATATCGCCGGGCGGTGAAGGGCCTCATCACCCCTGAGCCCGGACTGCAAGAGTGGCGGCGCGGCCGCAGGGCCGTCCGCAAGCAGGGTGGTACCGCGGTCGCAGAGATCGTCCCTGATTCGCCAGGCGGATCGGGGACTTTTTTTCCGCCCGAGCCGCCGCAGAACATCCCGCAGGGGAAAACGAAACCATAAGGAGAAAATTTCGATGTTCAAGAACTTATCGAGCGAACCGATCGCCTCGGTGCAGAAGGCACAGGCGGATCAATGGGAAAAGGAGGATCTGCTGCAGCAGTGCGTCGACCTCCGCGAAGACGGGCCGTCCTTCATTTTTTACGAAGGACCGCCGACTGCCAACGGCAAACCGGGCATTCACCATGTGATCGCGCGGACGCTGAAGGATTCCGTCTGCCGCTACAAGACCATGCAGGGGTATCAGGTGCGCCGCAAGGCGGGCTGGGATACGCACGGGCTGCCGGTGGAGATCGAGGTCGAAAAGCAGCTGGGCATGAACGGCAAGAAGGATATCGAGACCTACGGCATCCGGGAATTCAACGAAAAGTGCCGCGAATCGGTATTCACCTATGAGGGCCTGTGGCGGGAAATGTCCAAGCGCATGGGCTACATGGCCGACATGGACCACCCCTACATCACGCTCGACAACGACTATATCGAAAGCGGCTGGTGGATCCTCAAGGAGTTCTTCAAAAAGGACATGATCTATGAAGGATTCAAGATCCTGCCGTACTGTCCGCGCTGCGGCACCGGCCTTGCCAGCCACGAGGTGGCGCAGGGCTACAAGGAAGTCAAGGTACTGACGCTGACCGCCAAGTTCAAGCGCCGCGACGCCGATGAGTACTTTCTTGCCTGGACGACGACGCCGTGGACGCTGGCGGCCAATGTCTCACTGACGGTGGGCCCGGACATCGACTACGTCCGCGTGCGCATGACCGAGGGCGACGAAGAGGGGAACATCTTCTACGTCGCCGCCCAACTCGCCGACAGTGTGCTCGGTGAAGGCCGCTACGAAGTCCTGGATCGAATGAAGGGCTGCGATCTGGAATACCTCGAGTACGAGCAGCTGATGCCGTTCATCGAGCCGACGGGCGGGCAGAAGGGCTTTTACGTGACCTGTGCCGACTATGTCACCATCGAGGACGGCACCGGCATCGTCCACACCGCGCCGGCTTTCGGTGAAGACGACTACCAGACCGGACGCCGCTACAAGCTGCCGGTGATCCAGCCGGTCGACGAGCAGGGCCGCTACACGGGAACGCCGTGGAAGGGCCGCTTTGTCATGGAAGAAGGCCTCGATGTGGAGATCATCAAGTGGCTGGCGCAGCAGAACCGGCTCTTTTCCCGCCAGAAGATGGTGCACAACTACCCGCACTGCTGGCGCTGCGGCACGCCGCTGATCTACTACGCCAAGCCCAGCTGGTACATCGAAATGAGCCGCCTCAAGGACGAACTGGTGGCCAATAACAATACCGTCAGCTGGTATCCGGCCTTCGTCGGCGAAAAGCGCTTCGGCAACTGGCTGGCCGAGGTCAAGGACTGGGCGATCTCGCGCAGCCGCTACTGGGGCACGCCGATTCCGATCTGGCGCTGTGAATGCGGCCATCTGGAATGCGTCGGCAGCCGCGCCGAGCTGGTTGAGAAAGCCATCGAAGACATCGATGAATCGATCGAACTGCATCGTCCCTATGTCGATGAAGTGCATCTGACCTGTCCGGAATGCGGCCGCCCGATGACGCGCATCCCCGACGTCATGGACTGCTGGTTCGACAGCGGAGCGATGCCGTTTGCCCAGCAGCACTATCCGTTTGAGCACAGCGAGGAATTCGACCGCGATCTGTTCCCGGCCGACTTTATCTGCGAGGGCATCGACCAGACGCGCGGCTGGTTCTACTCGCTGATGGCGATCTCCACGTTCCTCAAGGGCAGAGCGCCGTACAAGAACGTCCTCGTCAACGATCTGATCCTCGACAAGGACGGGCATAAGATGAGCAAGCATGTCGGCAACACGGTCGATCCGTTCGAGCTCTTTGACCGCTACGGTGCCGACGCCACGCGCTGGTACCTGCTGCACGTTTCGCCGGCCTGGTCGCCGACCCGCTTTGACGAAGACGGACTCAAGGAGATCGTCAGCAAGTTCTTCGGTACGCTGCGCAACGTCTACCACTTCTTCGTGCTCTACGCCAACCAGGACGGCATCGATCCGTCGCAGTTCACGGCCTCGGAACGGCCGGAGCTGGACCGCTGGATCCTCAGCAAGTACAACCGCCTGGTGCGCGACGTCACCGAAGACATGGACAGCTACGATCACATGAAGGCGGTGCGGCACATCCAGAGCTTTGTCATCGAAGATCTGTCCAACTGGTACATTCGCCGTGCCCGCCGGCGCTTCTGGGCCGAGAAACTTGACGAGGACAAGAAGAGCGTCTACCGCACGACCTGGGAGGTGCTGCTCGGCGTCAGCCGGCTGATGGCGCCGTTCGCGCCGTTCCTCGCCGATGAAATCTACTGCTGCCTGAGCGGAGAGAAGTCGGTGCATCTGGCCGATTTCCCGCGCTGCGACGAAGCCCTGCTGGATGACAAGACCGAGCAGCGCATGGATCTCGTGCGCGATCTCGTCGCGCTCGGCCGCAGTGCCCGCGAAAAGGCGAAGATCAAGGTGCGCCAGCCGCTCTCCGAAGTGCTCGTCGACGGCAGCTATGAAGCGCTGATCGGCGATCTGACGCCGCTGATCCGCGAGGAACTGAACATCAAGAAGGTGGCCTTTGCCGACGACCTCTCGACCTATATGAATTTCAGCCTGAAGCCGAATTTCAAGGTAGCCGGACCGCTCCTCGGCGGCCGCATCAAGGCGTTCGCCAGAGCGCTCGGCGAGCAGGACGCGGCGGCTTTCACAGCGGCGGTGGAAGCCGGCGAAGAGGTCAGCCTCGATCTCGACGGCGAGACTGTCAGCGTGACGCGCGAGATGATCGACGTGCGCATCGACGCCCGCGAGGGCTTTGCGGTGACGATGGAAAACAACATCTTCGTGATCCTCGACACCACGCTCGATCAGGATCTGATCGACGAGGGGCTGGCGCGGGAAGTCGTCTCCAAGGTGCAGCAGCTGCGCAAGCAGCACGACTTTGCGATGATGGACCGCATCGCGATTACGCTGGCGGCGGACGACGAAGTCAACGCGGCCGTACAGCGGCATCGCGACTACATTATGAAGGAAACGCTGGCCGATGAAATCAACGCCGGCGGCAGCGACCTGCAGCAGTTCAAGATCAACGGACACGCGACCGGCATCGCCGTGGAGAAGCGCTCGTGACCGTCGACGCTCGGGATTACAACCGTCTCCTGACCGTCGGCGTCGAGGAGCACGCGCACATCGTCGATGCATTCATCGCATCCGGGCGCGATCCGCTGACGATTGCGATCCGCCAGGGCATCGATCCGGAGATGGTGATGCTGATACTCCGTGCCTATAATTTTCATCTCGGCGCGGAGTACGGCGATGCCGAGGACGACCGCCGGCAGTTTCGCCGCGTACCGGAAAAGGTCGTGAAAAACTATGTAAGGGAGTATTACCCCGGCTTTCTCGAGGGCCGGCCGGAAGCGGAGATGACGCTGCTGCGCTATCTCTACGACGGGCCGGCCGGCAGGGGGCGAAAATAGAGAAGGCCGCTGCGATGTGAGAGCGGCGGCTGCCCGGCGGGAAGCCGCCGCCGATGAGGTGGAACGATGCCTGTGCCGGCTGCGGCCGGCCGAGGTGAGAACCGGCCGCCGGAGGAACCGCGGCCGGGCAGAAAGGACAGTGGAAAGAAGGCGGACAGTATGGCGCAGCAGAACGAGGGGCGCAGGGCTCCCGACAGCGGCGAAGACGACGCGGTGCGGCGCGAACAGCCGGATCTCAAGAACATGACGCTGGCGGAGCTGACCGCCTGGGTGGAAAAAGCCGGCCTGCCGGCTTTTCGTGCCCGCCAGATCTTTTCCTGGATCGCTCGCGGCAGCACGACCTTTGCGTCGATGACCAACCTGCCGAAGGAGCTGCGGGAACAGCTGGAGACACAGGCTCGGCTGGGCAGTCTGCAGATCGAAATCATGCAGAAGAGCGAGGATGGCACGCGCAAATTCCTCTTTCGCCTGCCCGACAGCAGCGGCATCGAGGCGGTGTTCCTCCGCTATCACTACGGCAATTCGATCTGTCTCTCGTCACAGGTCGGCTGCGCGATGGGCTGTGCTTTCTGCGCCAGTACGATCGGCGGCTGCCGCCGCAATCTGACCGCCGGCGAGATGTATGACCAGCTGCTCTGCGCTGAGCGGGTGACCGGCGAGTCGATCCGTCATATCGTCATCATGGGAACCGGCGAACCGCTGGCCAATTACAACGAACTGCTGCGCCTGCTCGACATCGTGCATGAGCCGGAGGGACTCGGCATCGGGCTGCGCAATATCACGGTTTCGACCTGCGGACTGGTGCCCGAAATCGAGCGCTTTACCGAAGATCTGCCGCAGGTGAACCTCGCCATCTCGCTGCACGCGCCCGACAACGAGCTGCGCGACCGGCTGATGCCCGTCAATCGGCGCTACCCGCTGGAACAGCTGATGCCGGCCTGCCGGCGCTATGTAGAGCACACCGGCCGGCGCATCACCTTCGAGTACGCATTGATCGCCGGCCTCAACGACAGCCGCCGCATGATTCATGCGCTCGCCGAACTGCTGCACGATTCGCTCCCGGCCGGTCTCTGCCACGTCAATCTGATTCCCCTCAACAAGGTCACGGAAGCCAGGCTGACCGGCAGCAGCCGCCAGCGCGCCGCCTCGATCGCTTCCTGGCTGGAAGAACAGGGCATTGCCGCCACCGTGCGCCGGGAACTGGGCGGTGACATCGATGCTGCCTGCGGACAGCTGCGCCGCAAGAACAATATCTGAGGCGTCTGCCCCTGAGACGGCTGCGATGCGGCCGCTGCCGCCGCCGCGCATCGGCAGCGGGTGAAACGCCGGATGACAGCGGCAGGAAAGGGCTGCGGCAGGAGGCTGACGGCGGGCCGCAGGAACGGAAAATGGCCGGCGCAGGCGCGTGAAGAAGGCCGGGAAAGTCGGGTGAAAAGGGCGGATAAATCGGTTGCCGAGAATATCGCGATGTTGTATAATTAGGAAAAGACAAAGGAGGATCGGGACCATGGTGAAATTATTAGTAGGCCACAAGGGCAGCGGCAAGACCAAGCAGATGATCGCGATTGCCAATGAAACGGTGGAAACCAGTGACGGCAGTATCATCTTCATCAACAAGAACCATCGCTTGAATATGGAACTGCATCACGGGATTCGGGTGATCTGCATGGAGGACTATCCGCACATCACCAACAGCGACGAGTACATCGGCTTTATCTACGGGATCATCAGTTCCGATCACGACATTGATGAGATTTTCATCGACGGCATCCTCAAGCATGCCGATGTATCTCTGGGCAACCTGCCGGAATTCATTGACCGACTGAAAAAGATTTCCGATTATTTCGAGATCGACTTCGTGGTCAGCTTGAGCGCGGAGCAGGAAGAGATGATCGGTGTCGACTTTACCGGATGCGAGATACTGAATTAACCCTGCGGATGAACTGGGCAGTGCGGCGCACTGCTCTTTTCGATTGCCCGCGCCCTTTTCTCCGCGACGGCACGGGATGAAACGGACGGAGAGGAGATGCAGAGAACATTATGAAGCAGGTATACGGATTTGTGATATTGACCGCCTTTCTATTCGGCACGATGGAAGTGTCGCTGAAGATCGCCGGCGGCAATCTGGACTCGTTCCAGCTGACATTTCTGCGCTTTGCCATCAGCGGCCTGATGCTGCTGCCGTTCGGACTGGCGGAAATCCACAGCAGCGGCGTGCGGCTGATCTGGAAGGATTTTGTCTGGCTGCTGCTGGTCGGCTGCATGGGCATTCCGCTCAGCATGCTCTGCTTCCAGCTCGGCGTCGAGCGCTCGGCGGCTTCCACAGCTTCGGTTCTGATTTGCATGAACCCGATGTTCACAATGATCATCGCCTACTTCTTTGCCGGTGAACCGATGACCCGCGCCAAGACGACCTGCTTTTTCGTCGGCATCATCGCTCTCATCTTCATGATCCGGCCCTGGGATCTGCAGGCGGGCAACACGCCGGCAGGCATGATTCTGATGGTCATTTCGGCGGTGACGTTCTCGATGTATACGGTGATGAGCAAGAAGAGCGTGGCGCGCATGGGCGTGATGGCGCAGACCAGCCTGAGTTTTCTGATGGGTTCGGCGGTGCTGCTGGTCATCATTCTGCTGATGGGGCGGCCGGTGCTGCAGGGCGTGGTCGAAAACAAGTGGCTCGTGCTCTATATCGGCATCTGCGTCACCGGCATCGGCTACTGGTCGTATTTCATGGCCATCAAGCGGTCCGACGCCAGCACGGGGTCGATCGCTTTCCTGATCAAGCCGGCCATCGCGCCGGTGATGGCGGTGCTGATTCTCGGCGAGCATCTCGCCTGGAACTCGATCATCGGCATCATCCTGCTGCTGACGGCCAGCTTTATCAACCTGCGCGAGAACCAGCGGATCAGCCGGCAGTCGCAGCTGCGTCTGCGGCGGCGCGACCTGTCCGGTTACGGCCGTGACGAAGAGACCGCACCGGGCCAGGCCGCAGTCCAGGGTGCAGCCGGCAGTGCGGCGGACGAAACGGCCGGCACGGACGGCGCGGTCGGCACGAACAGTGCGGCCGGCACGAACGGCGCGGTCGGCACGAACAGTGCGGCCGGCACGAACGGCGCGGTCGGCGCGGACAGTGCGGCTGGCACGGACAGTGCGGCCGGTGCGGCCGGCCCTGAAGGCCTGAACAGCGGCGGGAAAGAGAGTGAGTAATGGATCTGCAGCAGATCGAGGCCATCTTCCAAAAAAGGCGTCCCGATGCGGTGGGCGCGTTCCATCGCTATTCAGTGCTGATGCCGCTGGTGGAAAAGGACGGAGCACTGCATCTGCTCTATGAAAAACGGGGCAGTGAGATCGACCGTCAGCCGGGCGAGGTCAGCTTTCCCGGCGGTGCGCAGGAAGAGGGCGAGACGCCGCTGATGTGCGCCGTGCGCGAGACGATGGAGGAACTCGGCGTGGCCAGGGAAGCGGTCGAGGTCATCAGCAAGGCGGATACGCTGTACGGAGGCCGCGACTTCCTCATCAGCAGCTATCTGGGACGGCTCGACATTTCGCAGATGCATCCGTCGCCGGTCGAGGTGGCCGAGGTCTTTCTGGTGCCGCTCGATTATTTCCTCACGCACGAGCCCTACCGAGCGGAAATGACGTTTCAGCCCGATCCCGATCAGCCGTTTCCCTACGAAAAGATTCATTTCCCGCAGGGCTATCACTGGCGCGACATCACCTATGACGTGCCGATCTACGACTATCAGGGATATATCATCTGGGGCCTGACCGGCCGCATGACCTACAACCTCGTACAGATACTGAAAGGGGAGAAGAGATGAAATTCAACATTGCTCTCTGCCAGATCGGCACAGAAAAAGACAAGCAGATCAACCGCCAGCGGGCCGAGCGCAGCGTAACCGGTGCCGCCGATGCCGGCGCCCGCATCGTGGCGCTGCCGGAGATGTGGAACTGTCCGTACGACAATGCGTTTTTCCGTCCCTACGGAGAGCCGGCCGACGGCGAAACCGTGCAGTTTATGTCGGAACTGGCAAAGCGGCACCGGATCTATCTGGTCGGCGGCAGCATTCCGGAACTGGCGGACGGAAATGTGTACAACACCAGTTTTATTTTCAACCCGCAGGGCGAGGTCATCGGTCGTCATCGCAAGGCGCATATGTTCGACATTGACGTCGAGAACGGCATCCGCTTTATGGAGTCGGAGACGCTGACGCCGGGTGACGAGGTGACGGTGGTCGACACCGAATTCTGCCGCATCGGGGTAGCGATCTGCTTTGACGTCCGCTTTCCCGAGCTGACGCGGCGGATGGCGCTCGACGGTGCCAGGCTGGTGATTCTGCCGGCGGCGTTCAACATGACCACCGGTCCGGCTCACTGGGAACTGTCGATGCGGGCGCGGGCGCTGGACAACCAGCTGTATTTTGCGGCCTGCGGGCCGGCGCGCAATGAGAACGCGTCCTACGTCGCCTGGGGCCATTCGATGGTCTGCGATCCGTGGGGCAGAGTCATCAGCGAGACGGAGGAAAAGGAAGATATCGTGTTCGCCGAAATCGACACCGAATTCGTCGACAGCGTGCGCCGACAGCTGCCGCTGCTGCAGAACCGGCGGCCGGAGCTCTACTGACGGCCAGCCGGCGGCCGGAATGCCGCTGACGACTGACCGGCGGCCGGAATTCTGCGGACGGCTGCTGAAGACGGACGCGGACAGGGTATTTCAACAGAAAGAAGAGGGGAAAAGATTTGAAAAGGGGAATCAAAACTCACATCCGCCGCGGCGGACTGACCGGTATTCTGGCGGTGCTGCTGATCGCCGTTTTAACACTGGTGCTGGCGGCATGCGGTGATCAGAACAAGGTAACAAGACAGGATCCGCTGGTATTTCTCGTCACCGACACCGGATCCATCGGCGACAGCGGCTTCAACGATGCCGGCTGGTCCGGCTGCGAGCAGGCCGGACAGGATGCCGACATCGACATCCGCTGTCTGGAATCGGCCGACACCACCGAACTGGAGCACAACCTGCAGTCGGCCGGCAAGGATCAGGCGCAGACGGTGATCGTCATGGGCGGCGAGCACGGCGAGGTGCTGCAGCGTACTTCTCGCAATTACCCCGACAGCGACTTTGTCATTGTCGGCGGCAACGTGTACGGCAGCAACACAGCCGCGATCAGTTTTCGCGATGAGCAGGCCGGCTATCTTGCCGGTCTGGCCGCGGCCAGCATGACCAGGACGAATGTCGTCGGCTTTGTCGGCGGGCGGCGCACCTCCGCGGCACGGCGCTGCGAAATCGGCTACCGCGCCGGCGTCCGAACCGTCAGGTCCGACATCAAAGTGGTGAGCGGCTATACCGGCTCCTTCAGCGACAGCGATGCGGCGCAGCGGCAGGCTGAGAGTCTGTACCGCAGCGGGGCGGACGCGATCTTTCACGATGCGCACAGTGCCGGCAGGGGCGTGATCGCTGCCGCCGGCGAGAAAAACTTTTTCGTAATCGGCAGTGATGTCGATCAGTCGGTGTGCGATTCCAAGCATGTGCTCTGCTCGATCACCCGCGACATCAGCGGCTCGGTGGCGAAGGAAATCGAGCGCTCCGTCAAAGGCTCCTTCCAGGCGGGAACCATCGAACGCTCGGTCGGCGACAAGGGCATCGGCTTCAGCGACAATGCCGGCAATCTGCCGGATTTCGTCTGCGATCGGCTGACCGAGGCGGAGCAGCAGATCCGCAAGGAGCGGATCGTGGTGCCGCAGACGAAGAAAGAGCTGCAGTCCTTCCGCGCACCGGAGCTCGAGTAATGGAATTTCTCCCGGTCAATCGCCGTGAGATGGCGGAGCGCGGCTGGCAGCAGGCGGATTTCATTCTCGTCACCGGCGACGCCTATGTCGATCATCCGTCTTTCGGCACGGCACTGATCGGCCGCCTGCTCGAGCATTTCGGCTATCGGGTGGCGGTGCTGGCGCAGCCGGACTGGCATTCACCGGACGCGTTCCGCGCCCTCGGCCGTCCGCGGCTGGCTTACCTGATCAACGGCGGCAACGTTGATTCCATGGTCAATCACTATTCGGTCTTCCGCCATCGCAGGCGGCGCGACGTTTATTCGCCGGGCGGGCAAAACGGCCGGCGTCCGGATCGGGCCGTGATTGTCTATGCCAATATGGCCCGGGCCGCCTGGCATGATGTGCCGGTGGTGATCGGAGGCCTGGAAGCCAGCCTCCGCCGTCTGGCCCACTACGACTACTGGGACGATCGCGTGCGGCGCTCGATCCTGCTCGACAGCGGGGCGGATCTGCTGGTCTACGGCATGGGCGAACGGGCGCTGCTGGAGATCGCCGAAGCCCTGGATGCCGGTCTGCCGGTCCGCGACATCACCTGGATTCGCGGCACCTGCGTCCGGCAGCGGCAGCTTCCGCCCGGAGAAGTGACGGTGCTGCCGGACTACGCCGCGGTCCGCGACGACCGCCGGCAGTACGCCGAGAGTTTTCGGCTGCAGTACCGCAGCCACGACAGCCTTACGGCGGCGACGCTGGCCGAGCGCTACGACGACAAGACCTGGGTGATCCAGAATCCGCCCCAGCCGCCGCTGGAGCAGATGGAGCTCGATGATCTCTATGCGCTTCCCTTTATGCGCCGCTGGCATCCGCAGTACGACGGGGAGGGTGGCGTGCCGGCGCTGCAGGAGGTGCGCTTCAGTATCACCGCCAACCGCGGCTGCTTTGGCGGCTGTGCGTTCTGTGCGCTGACCTATCACCAGGGCCGGCAGGTGCGCAGCCGCAGCCGCGCCTCGATCGTCCGCGAAGCCGAACTGCTGACGCAGATGCCGGATTTCAAGGGCTATATCCACGACATCGGCGGCCCGACGGCCAACTTTACCGCGCCGGCCTGCACGCAGCAGCTGGAGCGCGGCGTCTGTGCCGACCGCGACTGCCTCTGGCCGCGGCCCTGCCGGCAGCTGCGCGTCGACCACAGCGAGTATCTGGAGACGCTGCGTGCGGTGCGGGCGCTGCCGGGCGTCAAAAAGGTCTTCATTCGCTCGGGGATCCGCTACGACTACGTCATGGCAGACCGCGATGAATCGTTTCTGCGCGAACTCTGTGCCCACCACGTCAGCGGCACGCTGAAGGTGGCGCCGGAGCATGTGGCGCCGGGTGTGCTCGCCTGCATGCGCAAGCCGCCGCAGGAGGTTTTTGCGCGCTTTGTCCGGCGCTACCGGGAGATCAATCGCGAGCTCGGCAAAGAACAGTATCTGATCCCGTATTTCATCTCCTCGCATCCCGGCTGCACCCTCGACGACGCCGTCGATCTCGCGCTCTATCTGGCGCGCAGCGGCTTTGTGCCCGACCAGGTGCAGGATTTTTACCCGACGCCGGGAACCCTGTCCACGTGCATGTACCATACCGGGATCGATCCCCTCAGCGGTCGTCCGGTCTACGTGCCGCGCAGCCGGCAGGAAAAGCGGATGCAGCGGGCGCTGCTGCATTTTCACAAGCGGGAAAACCGCAGTCTGGTGCGCGAGGCGCTGCGCCGCACCGGAAGAGAGGAAGCGGCTGATGAGCTTTTTCAAAGAACTCGCCGATCTCGGCGAACAGATTGAACGAGACTGCCGCCGGGCGCAGCCCGGCCGCTATCGTCTGCTCGAGGACACGACGTCCGCGGGAGATGACGGCGGTCTGCTGGTGCACGGCGACAACCTCGCGCTGATGCTCTATCTGCTGCGGGAGAAGGGGATGGCCGGCCGACTGCAGACGATCTACGTCGATCCTCCGTTCGGCTCCAACGCGCAGTATCAGGGGGCGTTTCGCATCGATCCGGATCTGCCGCTGCTGCGTCCGACCGCCTATGCGGACCGCTGCTCGGAGGGCATGCAGAAGTACCTGCTGATGCTCGGCCCGCGCCTCTGCGTCATGCGTGAGCTGCTGGCCGAAGACGGCCTGATCTGGGTGCACCTCGACTGGCATACCGTGCATGCCGTGAAGCTGCTGATGGATGAGATATTCGGTGCCGAGAACTTTATCAACGAGATCATCTGGCAGTACAAATCCGGCGGCAGCAGCAAACGGCATTTCGCCCGCAAGCACGACACCATCCTGCTGTACGCCAAGAGCAGCCGCTACCGCCTGCACGTCGGGCTGGAAAAATCGTACAACCGCGGTCTCAAGCCGTATCGCTTTCGCAATGTCGAGGAATACTGCGATCAGACCGGCTGGTACACGCTGGTGCACCAGAAGGATGTCTGGGCGATCGATATGGTCGGCCGTTCCAGCGGGGAGCGCACCGGCTATGCGACGCAGAAGCCGGAGGCGCTGCTGCGCCGCATTCTCGAGGCGTCCACCGAACCCGGAGATCTCTGCGCCGATTTCTTCTGCGGTGCGGGAACGCTGGCAGCAGCCGCGGCGGCGACGGAGAGGCGCTGGATCTGCTGTGACAGCGGCGCGCTGGCCGTCGGCGTGACGCAGCAGCGACTGGCGCGCCAGGCGGCCGGGTTCCGCCTGCTGGACGAGGCGGCGGCCGGGAAAGAAGCCGCGGAAAAAGGAAGCAGCGGCGGCGAGGTGACCGGCCACGGCACCTTTGCGGCGCGGGCCGCAGCGGAAGCCGCCGGCGGCGTTTCACGCACAGCAGAGGGAAAAAACCCGTCTTCTGCGCGGCAGGCGGCGGTATCGGCAGATCCGTCTCTGCAGCGGCGGCTGCGGGTGGAACTCACCGGCTGGCGGGTTGACCGCGCCGCTCTGCCGCTGCGGGAGGCGCAGCGCGCGGCACTGGAAGAAGTCGATCCGCTGTGTCTGATTGTCGGCTGGAGCATCGATGCCCGTTATGACGGCAGGGTGCATCGGCCGCAGAAGGTGATCGTGCGAAAGGGCGGCCGCGACGCCGCCGAACCGCTGCCGCTGTCCGTCGTGCTCACCGCCGCCGAGGCGGGATACAGAGACGGCGCCGGTGACGAAGCTGACAGCGGAACAACGCGTACGGAAGCGAAGGACGGTGCGGAACGTGCCGGAAGCGGCGTGTGGCCGCCGCACCGCATCAGCGTGCGCGTGCTCGATGTCTTCGGCAATGCACGGCGGCGGACACTGACGGTGCAGAATGCGGTCGGCGCGGCGGAAGAGAGCGGGGCGGCAGCAGAGATCGGTACGATGGAAGAGAGCGGGGCGGCTGGAGAGATCGACGCGGAGGCAGGGACAACGGATGCGGCCTCAGAGGAGGGACAATGATTTACACGGAAGCAACAATCCTGGCGGCACAGATGATGTTCCGCGCCCACCAGGGGCAGACCGATCGCGGCGGACTGCCGTACTGCTTTCATCCCTGGCATGTGGCGGAGAGCATGACCACCGAAGAGGAGACCTGCGCGGCACTGCTGCACGATGTCGTTGAGGACACCGGAGTCACGCTCGCCGATCTTGAGCAGGCCGGCTTCTCCCGGCCAATCCTGGAGGCGATTTCGCTGCTGACGCACGATGAGACGATGTCGTATCTCGACTATGTGCGCCGTCTGGCTGATCATCCGATCGCCCGGCGCGTCAAGCGTGCCGACCTGACGCACAATTCCGACCTCACCCGGCTTCCGGTCGTCACCGACCGCGACCGCCGGCGGCTGGAAACATATCGAGCGGCGATGGAAATTCTCGATGCCGCGGCGGACCGTGCGGGAGACGGCGGCTGAAACCATCCGGGAAGTGAACCGCAGCTTCGTGAGAAAGCGAGGAAACGGGCGGACATGCAGCGGCAGCAGGCTGCTGCGTGCACCGGGGTGCATCGGAAAAATGCATTGCCGCGCCTGTTCATTATTCATAACACAGCAGCCCGGCGTGCAGCAGAGGCGGCCGGGAGTTAGGAGGAACCTGTGAAATTCAAGAATGCCGGTATGGAAGATTACGATGCGGCCTTTCGCTACATCGTCGATCTGTGGACCTACAACACCTACGACAAAGAGGAGGTGCGGGAAGTGTACCGCGCCGTGCTCGAAGACGAAAACAGCTTTGCCTTCTTCCTGATGGATGACGACGGCGGCTACCACGGCTTCTGCCACGGCGATTATTTCCTCACCTTCTGGATGACGGGGCTGACCTGCTACGTCTCCAGCCTGATTACCAATGAGGAGGATCGCGGCAGGGGGTACGGCATCATGCTGATGGATCATGCCCGGGAGCTGGCCAAGAAGAAGGGCTGCCGTGCCATCACCCTCGATTCGGGTCTGCCGCGCGAACCGGCGCACCGGTTCTACGAACGCTACGGCTTTGAGAAGAGCTGCTACGGGTTCGAACTGTCGCTCGACTGAGCGGCCGGGGTGCGGCAAGGCTTCCGGAACAACAAACATTAATGCGGGAAGCCGGTGCGAAATCCGCAGGGTAAATAAATCCGAAATCAATACGATACCCGGGAGATCAAGATTGAATCCGACTCGGATTCGCGAGACGGATCAGGTCTGATTTCGGCACGGACAAGATCGACACGGAAAAAAGATCCGGAATAGATCCGGAAAAGAAACAGAACCGACAAAGGCACTGGCGCCCGTCGGCTCCCAAAGGGGAAGCGGGCGGAAACCAATGCCTTTTCTGTTATTCTCATTTCATTGCAGTATCCGGATCTCGGCGGTGCTGCACTCGTGCGCGGTGGCTGCGCAGAGACAGGGAGTCTCTCGCAGGAAACGGCGCGACGGGCGTTCCCGGTGCATGCCGCGGCCGGCGCAGTCGGGCGCAGAGACGATCCGGGCGCAGAGACGATCGAGGTGCCTCTTGCCGTGTTCAGAGGCCCAGAAATGCGGCCGCGTTGTTGTAATAGTAGTTTTCCAGCTGCTCGTCATTGAGTCCGGAGACAAGTCCTTTCTGGATTTCCACGCTGGGGTGGTGGAACGGCAGGTCGAGACCGAACATGATCCGGTCGGCACCGACCTGTTCGTAGGCATCGCGGATCTTGGTATGCATCGGCATGCCGGATGTCTCCAGATAGAGGTTGGGGTACTTGATCGCCATGTCGATGGCGGACTGGATGAAGATGCCGTTGCCGTGTCCCATGTGCACCATGCAGATTTTCAGATCGGGGAAACGGTCCGCCAGCTCGGCGACGCTCCACGGCAGGGAATGCGGCGGATGCCCGGTGTGAATCATCAGCGGGACATGCAGTTTGCGGGCTTCTTCGGCGACGGCGAGGCAGCCGTCATCGGTCGGCCGGAAGGCCTGTTCCAGCGGGTGCAGCTTGATGGCTTTGAAGCCGTGATTCTCCACGGCATCGCGGCACTGCGCGATCGCGGTGTCGGGATCCCTTGGGTCGACCCAGATGGCGCCGATCAGGCGATCCGGCCAGCGATCCACGGCAGCGATGCTTTCCTCGGCCGGGAACGTGGAGATGACCGTCTTTTCGATGTTGTAGACGTCCATCTGGCGGAGCATTTCCTCGGCGGTGATGCCGACGTCGCACCAGCCGCCGAAATACCCGAGATGGCTGTGGGCATCGATTTTTTTATGCTGCCGCTGCCGCGCCATCGATACGATTTCCTTTTCAGGCATGGTGAGCTTCTCCTTTCAGTGTTTCGGCTTCTCCTTTCAGAGATACCGTTTCTTCTTTGAACGCTGCGGAAATAAAGTGACTGCGCAGGGCGGTCCGCGACAGGAGGACGCCGATCGCAAAAGCGATGCCGATGCCCAGGCCCGTCTGTACGCCCAGCGGTACGATTGCCGCGATCATCGCCGCTCTGCCAAAGAGCAGCCGCCAGAAGACCAGATAACCGGCGCACTGGACAAGGCCGCCGCAGATGCCGCTGACGATCCAGGACGGCCTGCCCTGCAGCCCGAAGGCGTGCTTTTCCAGCATCAGTCCCATGATCAGCGCCATCGCTGTTTTGCAGACCAGAGACGGGACTGCCCAGATAGCGTAGCCGGAGACGAGATCGGCCAGCGCTGCGCCGATGCCGCCGGCGAGTGCCCCGCGGCGTCCGCCCATCATCAGCACGGCGAGCACAATCATGCAGTCGCCGAGATGCGTGTAGCCGAGCGGCAGGGGAATCTTCAGGAGAAAGGTTCCGAGAAAGACGAGGGCGATGAAAATCGCGGTTTCGCAGATTTGCTGTGTACGTTTGCTTCTCATGCTGTATCCTTTGCTGATTTCGGCGCCGCGCCTGCTTTCCGGCAGAGCCGCGGCGGGGTTCTGCCGCCGGTCCGAAACCCGGGTCTGCGGTGAAGTTCGCCGGCCGCCGGCAGTATTCCGGCTCTTGGGCGGGCGCCTGCTGCTGGGTATTGGTTTTGCAAAATGACCGGCAGAAAACCGGCGCTTTTATCATAGCAGGGAACTGCTATCCGGAAAATACACAAATATATAATATTATTAAGATACAGATATACAAAAGTATGCGGTTTCGAGAAAAATGATACGGGAGTAATATACAGATTCCTAAAACGAAAAGATGCAGATCCAGCACGATTCCTCGCCCGGCACACAGTACGCCGGCCGCGGCGGTCGGTTTGCGGCAGCGCTCCGCGGCAGCCACGGCTTAGGAACAGCCGGCAGCCACGGCATATTGCGGCAGCGCTCCGCGGCAGTCACGGCTTAGGCGGCAGCGTGCAGGCGGCGATGACCGCTTTCGACAGCGGCAGACAGCCGGCAATGCGCGGTTTGCGGCGTCGATCGTCAGAGAGCGCGGCAGCTCCGGCGAGAGCCCGGCGGTTATCGGCACGGAGAAACCGGCGCGAAAAGGCGCAGAGTCCGGCAGAAACCGGCGCGGAAAGTCCGAAAATCCCTTGAATCAGACGGTTCAAACTAGTATTATTATAGAGATGCCGATCTGCGGCGCAGCAGGACAGGCAGCGTATGTACAGAAAGGAAGCCGGCATAAGATGAAAAAGAAAATATCCGTCATACTGGCAGTGACTCTGGCCATGCTGCTGTGCCTGACATCCTGCAGCGGTTCGATTTCGTATCTGGACGAAGGAAGCTGGGCCAAGGCGCAGAATTATCGCTTTGCCATAGAGTCCGCCAAACTCAGCGGCGGTGATCACTATCAGGCCGGCACCTATCTCTTCCGGGTAACCGGAGCGAAGGACAACGAAAAACGTGCTCCCATTGTCTGGAATATCTATGTTACCAAAACCGATACCATGGAGCAGGAGGACCTCAAGAAAGAGGAACTGCTGGCTGTCGTGGGCGGCCGCAGCGGGAAAACCGCAGACCTGAAACTGGAGGACGGAGATTACGTCTATCTGGAATATGCCGGTGCCGGCGGCAGCGGCAAGCGTCCGTCGGGTACACTGGAGTGGAAAAAACAGTAGCACCGGGAGCAGGGGCGTCAGCCGGATTCTGCAGTGCGGTTCCGCTGACGAAGAATTGAATCTGCATACAGCAGAAGGAGATGACCATGAGCGAAAATTGTAGTCACGACTGCAGCAGCTGCAGCGTAAAGGACTGCGGCGAGCGTTCACCGCAGAGTTTTCTGGAACAGCCGAACAAACTCAGTTCGATCAAAAAGGTGATCGGCGTGGTCAGCGGCAAGGGCGGCGTCGGCAAATCGTCGATCTGTTCTCTGTCAGCGGTGGCGGCGCAGCGGATGGACTTCCGCGCGGCGATCATGGACGCCGATGTCACGGGCCCGTCGATTCCGCGCATGTTCGGCATCGACCGTCAGGTCGGCGCGACCGAAGACGGAATCCTGCCCGCCGTGTCCAAGACGGGCATTCAGATGATTTCGACGAATCTGATTCTGGAAAAGCCGGAGGATCCGGTGATCTGGCGCGGACCCGTTATTTCCGGCCTCGTCAAGCAGTTCTGGACGGATGTCATCTGGGACAATGTGGACTTTCTCTTCATTGATATGCCGCCGGGCACCGGCGACGTACCGCTGACCGTATTCCAGTCGATTCCGGTCGACGGCATTGTTGTCGTCACCAGCCCGCAGGAGCTGGTTTCGATGATCGTCGAGAAAGCCGTGCGGATGGCGGAGATGATGGATGTTCCGGTACTGGGCGTGATCGAGAACATGAGCTACGTCAAATGTCCGGACTGCGGCCGGGAGATCAAGGTCTTCGGCGACAGCCGCATCGATGAGATCGCCGCCGAGCGCGGCATCGAAGTCATCGCCAAGGCGCCGATGGATCCGAGCCTGTCGACGAGCTGCGACAAGGGCATGATCGAACTCTATGACGGTGAATGGATGCGTCCGCTGGAGGACAAGCTGCTCGCCCTGGCCAGGGAAGAGGGTATCGCCTGAGGAAGGCAGGGGACCGGTGCACGGAAAAACGGGGCTGGATGTCCCGAACGGTGCCTGTGCCCAGCGAAGCGGGTGCCTGTGCCCAGCGAAGCGGGTACCTGTGCCCTGCGGAGCGGGTACCTGTGCCCAGCGAAGCGGGTACCTGTGCCCTGCGGAGCGGGTACCTGTGCCCTGCGAAGCGGGTGCCTGTGCCCCGCAGAATTGTTCATGACTGCCGCGGCGCCGCGTCCTGATCCGGCAAAGCCCCGCGGCATAACAGCCGCCCTGTCGGCGGCAGAGTAATCAAGAAAAAAAGGAGAAGAAGATGTTTGAGAACCTGATCGAAGTACTGAAGAAGAATCCCAGAAAAATTGTCTTTACCGAGGGCCCGGATCCCCGCATCCTCGAAGCTTCCGACCGCCTCAAGAAGGGCGGCTTTCTGACCCCGGTGCTCGTCGGCAATGTCGACGAAGTCAGGAAAGCGGCCGCTGACGGCGGCTTTGACATCGAAGGTCTCGAGATCATCGATCCGGCCGACTATCCGGAGATGGACGCGATGGTCGCGAAGATGGTCGAACTGCGCAAGGGCAAAATGACGGAAGAACAGTGCCGCGATGCGCTGAAAAAAGGCAACTACTTCGGTACTATGCTGGTCAAGATGGGCAAAGCCGACGCTCTGCTCGGCGGCGCGACCTATTCGACGGCCGACACCGTGCGTCCGGCTCTGCAGCTGATCAAGACGGCACCGGGCAGCAAGATCGTGTCTTCCTGCTTTATTCTGGTGCGTGACAACGGCGGCGCCGCGCCGGAGATGCTGGCGATGGCCGACTGCGCGATCAACATCAAGCCGGGCGAGGATGAGCTGGTGGAAATCGCGATCGGTACCGAGCGCACGGCGAAGATCTTCGGCATTGACCCGAAGGTGGCGGTGCTGTCCTATTCGACCAAGGGTTCCGGCGCCGGCGAAGACGTCGACAAGATGGTCAACGTGACGAAGAAGATCAAGGAAGCTGCCCCGGATATGACGGTCGACGGCGAATTCCAGTTCGACGCCGCGGTTTCCCCGGTTGTCGCCAGGACCAAGTGCCCGGATTCCAAGGTTGCCGGTCAGGCCAACGTCTTCATCTTCCCGGATATCAATGCCGGCAACATCGGCTACAAGATTGCCCAGCGGCTCGGCGGCTTTGAAGCTTACGGCCCGATCCTGCAGGGTCTCAACGCCCCGATCAACGACCTCTCCCGCGGCTGCAACGCCGACGAGGTCTACAACATGGCGATCATCACCGCAGCACTGAAATAGCACAAAGCGGCGCGGTCGTCGCGCGGCGCGAAAAGTGCGAAAACCGGTGTCCCGCACCGCAGCGCCGAACCGCGCGGCACGGGACGCCGCACAGCGCTGCCTGTGCATCACGCTTCACGGACAGCGCGGCAGCTGCACGAAGAGAAGAGGACTGCTGCATCGGATGAAGGCTTTGCCGGCTTTCGTCCGGGCGGCAGCCCCTTTTTATCCGCTGTGCCCGCAGCTCCTGCAGGCAGGCTGCAGAGCTTCGACAGAAATTCAGACGCGGAGACAGCAGAGCGCTGCAGGGAGACAGCGAGCGCTGCAGAGTGCGGCGCTGCCGGTGCTTGAAAATCAGCGGCGCAGCGGTTATAATCGACGCAGAAACGAAATTCGAGAGTGCGGACGTGAAACGGCGGATCGGCGGAGAAACCGCGCGGCAGGCAGGTGACGCGCCGCCGCCGGGAATAAGGAGAACGCAGACGATGAAACAACAGGAAACTTTTAAAGGCAGCAGCAAGTACGTTGCTTCGCAGGAACTGACCGAGGCCGTCAATGTGTCGATGGCTCTGCAGAAGCCGCTGCTGATCAAGGGTGAACCGGGCACCGGCAAGACGATGCTGGCCGAAGCGATCGCGGAATCCCTCGACAAGCCGCTGATCATCTGGAGCATCAAATCGACGACCAAGGCGCAGGACGGACTCTACGTTTACGATACCGTGCAGCGCCTCTACGACAGCCAGTTCGGCGAGGGCAACGTGGCCGATGTCAGACAGTACATCAAGCTCGGCAAGCTCGGCGAGGCGTTTACCTCGGAGCGGCAGGTGGTGCTGCTGATCGACGAAATCGACAAGGCCGACCTGGAATTCCCCAACGATCTGCTCTGGGAACTCGACCGGATGGAGTTCTACATCCATGAGACCAGAGAGACCATCACCACCAAAACGCGTCCGATCGTGATCATCACCTCCAACGCCGAGAAAGAGCTGCCGGATGCGTTCCTGCGCCGCTGCATCTTCCACTATATCGCCTTCCCCGACGAGGAGAAAATGCGGGAGATTGTCCGGGTGCACTTCGGCGATATCGACAAAAAGCTGCTGGATGCGGCGATGAAGACATTCTATGAGATCCGCGCTATGGACGACCTCTCGAAAAAGCCCAGCACGTCGGAACTGCTGGACTGGCTGCAGGCGCTGATGATCAGCGGCGTCGACGTTCGCCGCATCGGGGAGGAAATTCCCTACGTCGGCGTACTGCTGAAGAAAAACGAAGACATTGACATCATGTATGAAATCAAGGAAAAGGGCTATTCCCTTTCCCGGTGGTAGACATGTTTCTGGATTTTTTCTATCTGCTGCGGGCCCGCGGCCTGAAGGTTTCGATCAACGAATGGATGACGCTGATGGAAGCGATGAGCAAGGATCTGGCGCATTCCTCGCTGACGGGCTTTTACCATCTCTGCCGCAGCATTCTCGTCAAGACGGAGGCGGATTACGACAAGCTGGACGCGGTCTTCGCCGAGTACTTTGAAGGCATCGAGACGCCGGAGGATCTGCCGCAGGAATTCTGGGACTGGCTCAGCGAGGACGAGCTCGAACGTGATCTCGATGATAAGCCGGGCATGGATCGGTTTGTCGAAGAACTGGATGAACTGATGAAGATGTTCCACGAGCGCATCGAGGAACAGAAGGAAAAGCACAGCGGCGGCAATTACTGGATCGGCACCGGCGGCACCTCGCGCTTTGGACGCGGCGGGTACAACAAAGCGGGCATCCGCGTCGGCGGAAAAGGGCGGCATCGCTCGGCGGTGCAGGTGGCGGGGGAGCGCAACTTCCGCGACTTTCGCGAGGACAATGTACTCGATATCCGCCAGTTTCAAATGGCGTTTCGCAAGCTGCGCCAGTACTCGTCCCGCGTTGACTCCGCGAAGACCGAACTCGATGTCGATGAGACCGTGGACGCCACCTGCGAGAAGGCCGGCATGCTGCAGCTGGTTTATGAAAAGCCGCGCAGGAACACGGTCAAAGTGCTGCTGCTGATCGATTCCGACGGGTCGATGCAGCGCTACAGCCAGCTCTGCAACCGGCTCTTTCAGGCACTGCGCAAATCCAACCACTTCAAGGATCTTAAGGTTTACTTTTTTCATAACTGCATTTATGATTATCTCTACAATACACCGCGCTGCCGGCGCGGCGACTGGGTGGACACCGAGTGGGTGCTGAAAAATCTCGACAGTGAGTACAAAGTGATCTTTGTCGGCGATGCGGCGATGGCGCCGTCAGAACTGTTCCGCAAGGGCGGCAACTGCTATGTCGGCATGTACAACGACGAACTCGGCATCGAGTGGCTGCAGAAGTTCGACCGCCGCTACAAGAAAAAGATCTGGCTCAATCCGATTCCGGCTGCCGAGTGGAGCTATGCCTACGGCAACCAGACGATCAGCGAGGTTCGCAACGTCTTCCCGATGTATGAACTGACGCTGAACGGCCTTGAGCGCGGCATCCAGAAGCTGCTGGTCAAATAAATCATCAAAGCAGAGAATGCGGGGAATGCCATGCTGCCGCGCTGCATGCCATGCGTGCGGTCTGCAGGATATGTCTGTTTGCGGCACTGCGCCTGCTTTGCCGATTGGCATTGTCTACGGTTTCTGCAAACGCGGGAATCCGGCATCGGCTGCCGTCTGCATCGGGAGCGTTTGCATAAAGACTGAAGGCGGCGACTACAGACGCAAATGCAAGAACAGACCGCCGGGTGAACCCGGCGGTCTGCAGTGATATTGGCAGCCGTTTGCTTTTGCATCCGCAAAAGCGTTTCCGTGTTGGGCGGCAGAACGTTTATTCTGCCGTTGAACGGCGTGCTTGCTATTTTACCTTGACGGCTTTTGCCTTGCTGTAAGAGGATTTAGCACCGTTGTTTCCTTCAGCACGGACACGAACGTAAACTTTCCTGCCTTTCTTCAGCTTCTTGATCGTAGCTGTTTTTTTCGTTGTGGTCTTGAAAGTCTTCCAGCTCTTGCCCGTGTACTTGTACTGCACTTGGTACTTGGCCGCGTTCTTAACGGTCTTGTAAGTGACCTTGACCTGTCTCTTGCCGGCCTTGACGGTGATCTTCGGAGTCGACAGCTTCTTGGAAGCAGTCTGCTTATAGGCACTCAGTGCTTCGATGTAGTCCTCGAAGGCATCGTCTTTGGCGGTCCTAAGAGTACTGATCTCATCATCTGAAGTGCTGTCCGCTGCGGCTGACAGCTTACCAATATATTCCAACAGAGCCGCTTCTTCCGTCTCGTCAAGGTTAATTGCAGTAGTCTGACCTTCGGTGGTGAGTGTTACCAGATCTTCAAAATTTTTCTGTTCAGTTTGCAGCTGCGTCAGTTTGTTATACGCAGTATCAAGGGCGTTAGAGGCGCTATCCAGTTCCGTCTTTGCAGTCGTTTCTGCCTTCTCGGAGGTTTCTGCCTCAGTCGCGGCGCTTTCGTTTGCAGTGTATGCATTTTTCAGGGGTTCATAATCAGCTATTTCTTTCTCAAATGCAGACTTGGCTTCATCGAGTTTCTGTTTGTCTTTTCCAATTTCGATTTTTTTCCATGTGATATTGCTGTTCGTACGCTCGATGACGCTCTTGTTGTCAGAGATGGTCTTCTTTAAATTATCTAACTCCGCTTTTGCCTCAGTCAAATTCGTCGACTCGTCTGCAGCACTGTCGCCATCCTCATTGGACTTCAAGGTGTAATACGCAATTGTATCTTCCAGTCTTGATGCCTTCTGTTCATTGGAAGTTAACGTTTCCTTGTTTGCATTGAGCGTCTTGTTTAATTCCGTGAGGTCGTTCTGCGCGTTCTCATAAGCTTGATTCGCCTCGTTCAGGGCAGTTTCTGCCTTGGCAAGAGATCCGTCTGTATCAAGTTCTTTGGCCTTCGACAGCGCCGAATTATACGCTTCCTGTGCGTTGGCTTTTGCCGTTTGTTTTTTGCTATTTTCAGTCACCGCATTATTATAGGCCGTTTTTTTTTGCGATCATATCTGATTGAGCCGTTTTGAAGGCAGTTTCAGCGTCTGTGACAGCGTCTTTATAGAAGGCAGTTCCGTTGGCGGCGAGATTGTCGGTATACGCCTTTAAATCGCTTTCAGCCTTCTCTTGTTCGTCCTTGGCCTTGTCATAGGCTGCCTTGGCCTTGTCATAGGCTGCTTTCTTCGTCGCTACATCCTGCTTGGTCACAGACTGCGCTGTGGCTGTTGCGGCCTTGGCGGTATTGTTCGAAGTACCCGCCAGGGCAAAACCTCCCATGGAAAATACCAGAGAGGCGGAGAGAAGAGCGGCCAAACCGGTCTTCTTCAGCTGATTTGCATTAATTTTCCTCTTTTCCATTTTTGTAGTTCCTTCTTTCTGAGGTGTTAAAATAATTACTGCTGATTGCTCAAGGTTGATACGTTGCTGCCAATAACCCTGATCAAATTGATATCTCTGCTGCGTGACAGCAGAGCTGCCGCATGATGAGATCGTGAAAAATCATAAGCAATGCAAACAGCACCGCATGCTCGTTCACGATATTGAGCTGGCATATGAGGAATACGTTTGAAATAACATATACACACACACGTTGCTACACACATTTTCATGCAACGACTGGTAGATACCACCGCAACGGTGAAATAAACGAAAAAAGCGGCAAGAGGAATAAATGCAGAGCTGTCCGGCATCAGATGTGCGGCGAAATGCAGAACACCTGCCGACAGGGAATAATTTCCTGCGGAAATACGAACGCTGCGGCGGCGGCCGCGGCGCATTTTTCATACTCTGCGTTCACAGGACAAAGGAAGACTGCGAGATCAAAGATCCAACTGCTCTTTAAAAGCCGGGAGATAGTGACGGGAAATAAAGGTTTCTTCGCCGTTTTTCAGGCGCAGCAGCGCCAGTCCGCTGCCTTCATGTTCGAGACTGTCACAGGCAGCGAGGTTCACCAGGGTGGATTTTGCAATCTGTACAAACTGGCCGCCGAGCAGATTTTTCCATTCGTAGAGACGTTTTCCGGATTCATAGATTCGCTTGGCAGTGTGGAGAAAGGTACGATCTTTTTCCACGTGTACCATCATGATATCATCCAGCTGCAAAATATGGGTTCGCCCATTATATACGCCGGTCACAACGGGGCTGTCGGATTGCACGAGACGCAGAATACGCCGCACCTCCGGCGTCATCCTTGCCGTGTAGATGACGGCATGTGTTTCGGAACACTTCGGGTTGATGGAGATTTCCACTTTCATGACGATCTTTCCTTTCGTTTCGGCACCGGCGCAAGTACAGACAAATCGTAAAAACTGCGCAGCAAAACCAGAAAACCAAAACCGACGCATGCTGTCGCACGGATTTGGCATAGATGATTTGCGCTGATAGCATTCACATTCGCACGATATAAAACATATCGGTTGTTAAAGTATATCAGTTTATCAAGGAAATCGTCAACCCGGATAACGAGAATCATGAAAAACCGCGAATAGATGAAATTGAAAAGAAAAACGAGAATCATGAGAAACGGCAGGGCACGCAGGAAGGAGAAATAATAAAAATAGAAAAGAGCGGGTGCAGAAGATCGTTCTGCATCCGCTCTGTATTTCTGTCGCTCAGTATTAAATCGCCATTTGTTCTCCCGGTATTACGAATCCTTAAGCGGTGCGGCGTCAAGGAATGCATCATTTTTGACCGTCGCTGCCGATCCGGCTCTGCAGTTCGTCTGCAGGAATTCATTTACAGCCCGTACTCCGCCAGCTTGCGCGAAATGGTGGACGGGTGGACATTCAGCGCCGCGGCGATCTCGGTCATGCTGCCGCAGCTCTGCTTTGCCAGCGACAGCAGCTGCTTTTCCGTCTCTTCAATGGCTTCCTTCATCGGAATCAGACGGTTGACCGCTACGCCGGGCGTCTCCTGCATCGTGCCCTGCGTGGCTGCATCGAGATGCTCTTCGTCGATGTAGTCGTCGTCGGAGCCGATGACGAGGCGCTCGATCAGATTTTCCAGTTCGCGGACGTTGCCCGGCCAGTCGTAGGCGTTGAGCCGCTCGCATACAGCCCGGGAGAGTGTCTTCTGCTGATTGTATTTGAAATTGAATTTTTTCAGGAAATAGCTGGTCAGCAGCGGGATGTCATCCTGCCGCTGCTGTAGTGTCGGGACATGGATCGAGACGACGTTGAGCCGGTAGAACAGGTCTTCCCGAAAGCTTCCTTCCCGGATGCAGTCGCGCAGATCGCGATTGGTGGCGGCGATGATGCGTGTGTCGAGCGCGATTTCCCGGGTGCTGCCGATGCGGACGATGGTTTTTTCCTGCAGGAACCGCAGCAGTTTAACCTGCTGCTCGAGCGGAAGCTCGCCGATTTCGTCGAGAAAGAGCGTGCCGCCGTCGGCCGCTTCGGCGAGGCCGACTTTGCCCTCCGAACTGGCGCCGGTGAAAGAACCGGGTTCATATCCGAACAGCTCGGATTCGATCAGAGAAGCGGGCAGGGCGCCGCAGTTCATCTTGACAAAGGGCCGGTCACTGCGATCGCTGGCCTTGTGGATGGCACGCGCCAGGACCTCTTTGCCGGTACCGGTGCTGCCGGTGACCAGCACTGTCGAAGGTGTCGGCGCGATGCGCTGGATCAGAGCCTTGATATCAAGCATCAGCTTGTTGCGGGTGATCAGACCGTTGAAGATATCACTCTCGGAAACGGGGGATACGGTGCTCGGGTTAAGACCGGTCAGGGTAAAGCCAAGCTTGATATGTTCGGCAAAATCCTTGATGACCGCAACGACGTGCTTGATATGGCCGTCCTGGTCGAACAGCGGCAGGCCGAAGGCAATCAGATGCCCGCCGCACAGCGGCGTCGACTGAATAACGACCTGCTCTCTGCCGGTTTTCAGCACTTTGTCGATGACCGACGGCTGCAGTATTCCCCGTTCCTCCAGGTCAGAGACTTTTGTACCGAGATACTGATCCGGCTGAAAGGCGCTGCAGCGCTGCAGCCCACGGCCGATATAGGTGAGCCGGTCTTCGCCGTCGGCGATAGCCATCGAGACGTCATCGTATTGTGAGAAAATAGAAAGCAGCTGAGAATTCAGACGGTCAATCAGCTTCATGTCCTTATCCATCTGATGCAGCCGGGTCCGGCTGACAAGGTGCAGCCAGACCAGATCCTTGTACACAAGGGCAAGGGAGATTTTTACAATGTTCTCATTAACGGTCATGGAGACGGTCTGCCTCTGCCGGATCCGCTCCTGGTATTCGGCGTTGAGAATCTCTTTAATGCTGCGGCTGCCCTTCTTCAAGTCATTCCAGCCCAGCAGTTCGGCGGCTTCCGGATTATTGTAGAGAATTTTTCCGCTGGCGCTGCTGTAGAGCAGCAGTCCCTCCTGAAAATTATCTACCAGTGTCAGCATCATCTGCATTCCATTTAATGGCTTTTCAATCAATTCCTTAAGTTCGTTTCCTCTCATCTTATCTCAACCTTTCTTCACATCTCATCAAGGTTTATCTCCATATTTCTTCACATCTCATCATCGTCTTTAAATGCAGGTTTTCCTCCTTTTTTAAAAACAAAAAACCCTACAGCGGAGTCGCTTATCTCTGTTGCTCAGGTCTTGTGCTGCTGCATATCGTCTGCAGAGCATCATCGCTGCCGGTCTATCGTACTCCGGTATGCTGTGGGTATTGAGTTTTGCTCAGGGCGTCTGCCGGTGCGGCACAGGAAATTGCACCTTCCGGTTGTACCGCGTCAGGGGCGGTACAGCATCATCCTCTCTTCTCCGGTGTGGTACTGTAAGTACCTTCCGGCTGTACCGCGCCATCATGCGGTACAGTGTCATCCTCTCATCTGCCGGCGCGGTACAGGGAATAGTACCTGCCGGCTGTACCGCTGCAAGAAGCGGTACGGCTTCATCTTCTCTCCACAAAGTGGTAATTTATTCCACCACGGAAGAAAAAGATACTATTATTATACATGAATTGAGAGCGAATGCACCAGTAAAATCGGAAAAATAGTATATATTTTTTTCCATTTTACCTGTTTTCTGTGAATATGATCCGTGGATGGGGGCTCGATTTGTCTGCAGCGGGGTACTCGGACGCGTATTCCGGCGGCGGTGCACAGCGGCCCGCGCTGTGCAGAACGGCATGAATATATTGCGAAATTGTGCAGAAATGCAAAAAACAGTGCATTTTATGTGAAATAACTAACAATTTCCGAAACCGGTTTCTCCTGGTGAAAATCGATGCAGGCCAGTCATTGCAGCGGATCCGTCCTTTTCAATAAGTTTCTTTCATAATTTTTTCGGTCTGGCACAAAATTCGCTTTATAAATAAGCGAGTTTTGGTTCTGTTATGATGCATCATGCGCCGGTGCTTCGGCACCATTGCACATGAATGAACGCCGGTTCGATCGCTCTGGTTGAACCGGCTCATCATCTTTGAGGGTTCGGCAGCAGTCGGCACGAGTGACTGACAACGGCTGGTTCCATGAAGGCTCAGGCAAACAGGCAAAGCGGACAATTATTGCGAACAGTTATCTCTTTCCGTTGTTGCTGACAGTTAATGCAAACAGTTATTTCTATCAGTTATATCAGACGGTTACTGTAAACAATTATTTCTATCAGTTATATCAGACGGTTACTGCAAACAATTATTTCTATCAGTAATATCAGACGGTTACTGCAAACAATTATTTCTATCAGTTATATCAGACGGTTAATGCGAACAGTTATTTCTATCAGTTAAATCGGAGGTTAGTGCGAACAGTTATTTCTATCAGTTATCAGACAGTTATTTCAACCAATATTGCTATCAGTTATTTCATATAGTTTTTACAAACGACTAAAGCAGGTAGTTCTTTCAATCAATTAGTGCAATGAGTGCGAACGGCTGCTGTAATGGGAGAAGGTATGAAATGCATTAGAAAGAAAGTGTGTTTGAAAAGATGAGAATAAAATAGAAAAGAGGAAAGCCATGAAGAGGAAGAGGTTGAAATTGCGAACGGCTTTGGGGTTTGCGCTGGCAGCGGTTTTGGGCTGGGGTCTCGGCCCGCCGCTGCAGCAGGCAGGTGCGGCTGTGATCCAAGACTCACAGCCGCAGGCTGCTGCCGAGGAGCAGGAACCCGCGATGGAGAAATCGTCGTGTGAAGATGTCAGGAGTGCACGTGCTGCACAGAGAAAGCAGTGGGGGTCACTGGGGTTTTACAAAAACACCGGGGACAGCAAGGCGGTCAAAGTGCTCCGCGAATGCCGATACCGAGGTTACATCAAAACTTATGACAATAGTGCGAAGGGGTGTGATAGAGAGGTTGATGCGACTTCATTGAAAAATATGAAGCACTCGTTTCGCTGGATTCGAAGGTGCAACAAGATCAGAAAACAACGCGGACTGCGGGAACTGAAGATCACCGATCTCAATATGGCACAGGCGCAGGCAAATGCCGATTACAGCGATCAGAACATCCACCATGCAGAACAGTTTCGCAACTCGGCGGAAAATGCAGCCTGGGTCTGGAGCGAGCGCGAGGACCCGTTCGACTACTGGTATTCGGTGGAGAAAAAACAGTTTGAGAAATACTGCAGGGATCGCCGATATCCGGGTCTGCGACATATGACCGCCTATCAGGTCTATAAGAAGTATCCCCGAATTTTCAAACAGGTCGGTCATTATCTCAATATCATCGATCCGTCGCTGAAGACCACCGGGTTCGCCCGCTGCGACAGAGGTTCGAAATACAACTACACCTATATTCAGGTCTTTGACAGTCGAGCACCCGGACGGGCCTGGTCGGCCGCACAATATGAAAGAAAATTCAACCTGTACTGTGCCGGCGAACTCTTTCCGCAGCGACCGCAGCTGAAGGCGGTCAGAAGCGGCAGGGGAACGATCAGGGCAGTCTGGAACACTGCCGTTGGTGCGCAGGGCTATCAAATCCGCTTCAGCCGGAAAAAGAGCATGCATCATGCACGATGCCGCCGCGCCGGAGCTGCCGCATATCAGAAAACGGTGAGCGGTGTCAAGCGACATAAAAAATATTATCTGCAGGTTCGCGCCTGGCGAAATATAGACGGCAGCAGATACTATTCCGCCTGGTCGCAGAAAAAACTATGCAGAGTGAAATAGAGAGAAAGAGCAGGAAAGCGACCTTCTGCATGTCGCGACCGGCTCCTTTTTATTACATTTATGACCTGCTGCCGGCATGGCCGCCGGCACTGGCAAATTTCGCTGCGCCGCCGGGAGAGCCTTCCATGCGCTCAATCCGGCACGCAGCATATTTATATTGCTGCATTCGCTCTGCAGCGTTATCGCGGATTCCGCTTCCCGAACGCCTGATCGGGCATGGTTGAACAGAGAGAGCGGCGGCGATGGGGAAGGCGGAACGAAATGCACCGGGAAGGCAAATCAGAACACGAATGAAATTGCAGTATCGGAACTTCATGTGATATGATGAGACCGGAAAAATGAGTCTGCAGTTCAAGGAGATTTGCCTATGGATCTTGAGCGTATTCAGGTCGATCCACTGTACGAAAACTATCTGGATATGGAGAGCTTTGCCAATATGCTGCAGTCTCCGTCCCAGAGCTATAAATTCTACTGGCTGGAAGCAATCCTGACTCTGCTTCCGGAGAGGGACACGCTGTCGTTTCGGGAAATCATCGATGAGATGATTTGGGAAGCCTGGTATACCGTGACGCAGTATCACCTGCATCTGGGGCCCCCGCGCGAGGGCAGGTCGGAAAACTACATCGAACACGCGATTCATCTGCTGGCCGAAGATGCGGGCACCCGGCTGTCGATGAACAGGGAACGTCTCCGGCAGCTGCTGACGCAGCATCGCCGTGAAATCGACAGGGATTATCAGGGACTGATAACAAATGTCCCGTATCGGCTGCTGTCGTCTTTCCTGAAGGAAATCGGCGGGAAGGATCGGATTTGGAATCAGAAGAAAAAACTGATCGACTACTGCACAGAATATAATAAAAAGACGGCTCTGCCGTATACGTTCGACGATGGGCAGGGCTTACAGCGGCGCATCATTCTTCACCCTGCCTGGAAGCAGGTGATGCTGGACAATTACGCGGTGATCCGCAGCTGGATTCAGATGAAAAAGGTTCGCTTCCTGCAGGATCGCAATCCGGGCGTCCCGGGAATCATCTATAAACTCGAGACGGAAGAGGATCGGCAGCGGCAGCTTGCCAGGGTAAAAACACTCTGGCTCTGTTACGGTGAGACACTGCATGCACCCATCATCGATATCTACAGCGGCACATCGCTGGCGCAAAAGAGCCTGTCGATCGATCATTTCATTCCCTGGTCCTTTATCTCTAATGATGAAATCTGGAATCTGACGCCGATGGATCGCGCCGAAAACAGCAGCAAGGGCAATCGGCTTCCGGACTGGAACAGATTTTTCCCGGCACTGGCAGAAAATCAGTATCGCCTGTACCGGGGGATTCAGGACAGCGACGTCCTGCACGAGCAGTTCGATAAGTGCCGAAACACGAATTTAAACGCGGTCTGGGCGGCGGAACAGCTGTACATCCCGGGGCATACGCGCACGCGCTTTGGCCGCATTCTGGAGCATCATCTCAAGCCCCTCTATGAAACGGCCAGACTGCAGGGGTTCAGCACCTGGCAGTTTGATGAGAGGGTGACGTGAGAAAGCCGCGCAGTCTTTGATGTGCTGCCGGGACGGCAGCGAAAAAAGGACCTCTCCCTGCAGTAGGGAGAGGCCGTTTGCTGACAAAATAAACGCTGTTTCAGAGCGCGCGGAAGACGCCGCGCACTTTGCCGAGGATCTTTACATTCCGGACAAGAATCGGACTCATCGAGGAATTCTCCGGCTGCAGGCGGATGTGGTCGGCTTCGCGGTAGAAGGTCTTGACTGTGGCCTCGCTCTCAAAGCCGTCGACCATGGCGACGACGATGTCGCCGTTGCTGGCGTCGTTCTGCTGCTCGACGAGGATGTAGTCACCGTCCATGATGCCCGCCTCGATCATGCTCTCACCGCGGACGACGAGCATGAAGTGCGTGCCGCCGCGGACAAAGCGGGCCGGCATCGGAAAGGAATCCTCGATGTTTTCCTCGGCGAGAATCGGCATGCCGGCGGCGATCTGACCGACCACCGGAATGTCGACGACATCGGTGCGCTCGACGCTGTCTGCCGGCGCCATGGATGCCGTTTGCGCACGGTCTTCCCCGACCTTGTCCGCCGGCATCGCTTCTTCGTCTTCGTGTTCCTCCACCAGCATCAGCGCCCGCGGTTTGGACGGATCCTTGCGGATATAGCCTTCGCGGACCAGTGCGCTGATATCCTTGTGCACCGTCGAAGTCGATTTGATGCCGAGGGCGCTGCAGATCTCCCGCACCGTCGGCGGGTATCCCTTGGCGCGGATCTCCTCGCGCATATAATCGAGGATTTTCTGTTTGCGTTCGGCGATGTTGTACATGGTGAAACCTGCCTTTCTTACCGACAGTTTACCATTGTTTCCCCCTCATGTAAACATATGTTCACAAAATATTTACTGTGCGGCGAACAGGAACAGCCGTTCGAACAGGTGCACGCCGGCCGGGAGGATCGTCTCGTCGAAGGTAAAGCGGTCGCTGTGCAGCGGGATCCCGGTACCGGTGCCGAGGAAGAAGAAGACGCCGGGGCGGAAGCGCTGGTAAAAGGAAAAGTCTTCGGCGATCATCACCGGCGCCGGCAGCTCCGTGCAGGGGAGCTCCGCCAGCAGGGGCCGCAGCCGTCCGTAGAGTGCTTCGTCGTTGATCACCGCCGGATGTCCTTTGCTGCAGTCGACGGCAACGGTGACGTCCATCTCCGCGTGCAGCCGCTCGCCGATCTCCTGCATCGCGTCGGTCATCGCATCCCAGGTGCGGTCGTAGAAGGTGCGCATGCTCCCCTCGATGCGGGCTGCACCGGCGATGGCGTTGCGCACTGTGCCGCTTTCCATGCGGCCGAAGCTGATCAGGCCCGGATCGCGTTCCGCGTCCATGACGTCGCGGCGGTAGTGGTACATCTCTTCGACAAAGCGGCAGCCGGCCAGCAGTGCGTCGCGGCCCTTTTCCGGTTCGCCGCAGTGGGCGCTGCGTCCGGTGACGTCGACGTTGACCTCGGTGGAGCGCGCCATCATCGGGCCGGGCCGGCTGGCGATCTCGCCGGCCGGCAGGAACGGCCAGAGATGCAGGCCGTAGACACTGCGCACCCGGCAGCGGTCCAGAATGCCCGTTTCGCAGACCATATGGGCGCCGTCGATGATCTCTTCGGCCGGCTGGAAGATCAGCAGGGCATTGAACGGCGCTGCGGCATCGTCGCGCAGGCGGCGGTCGAGGAGCAGGGCAAAGCCGAGCAGATTGGCCATATGGCCGTCGTGGCCGCAGGCGTGCATGACGCCGTCACGGGTGGAAGCAAACGGCAGGCCGGTCGCTTCGCGGATCGGCAGCGCGTCCATGTCGGAGCGGAAGGCCAGCGTCTCTTCGCGGCCGAAGTCAAAGAAGGCGGTCAGCCCGGTCTTGAGCACCGGCTCGACGCGGCAGTGCAGCGGCTCGAGAACGCTTTGCAGGAAGCGCTGCGTCTCGGTTTCGTGAAAGCCCTGCTCGGGGATGCGGTGCAGCTGACGGCGGTATTCGGTCACCAGTTTCTGCAGTTCGTCAGCGGGAAACTCGGTGGGCGGAAAGGAAGCGGATGCGGTAGTGGTTTCTTTCATGGATTTTTCACTTTCTGAACTTTGCGGTACTTCTGCTGCTGTCGGTGTCGGCCGATCGCGATCGTGCCGGCTGACTGATATAACATCGGTCGGTTGCTGCCGGCGCCGTCCCATGGCCGACGCACCGGTCATTGCAGCCGGCACCGGCGATCGCTGCCGGCGCCGGTCCCATCAATCATAGCGGAAACGGCGGGAAAAGTCCAATCTTGCGGCACGGGGGTCCGGCCTTTTCCGACGCGACTTTACGCATTGGATTTTCCCGCGGATTTTTTGCAGTTTTTCTTTGCAATACCGTACTTTTGTTGTATAATGGGCAAGTAGTCAGCGACTACGCCCGATAAGGTCTGTTAGCTCAGTTGGGAGAGCACCTGGGTCACAACCAGGTTGTCGACAGTTCGAGCCTGCCACAGACCACCACACGGAACACCCGGTCTGCGGCTCTTCGTGAGACAGCAGCCGGGTTTTTTATCTCACATCAGGAAACAGGCAAGGAGTATAATGAAAACATTGCAGATTGCCGGGATTCCGGCAGCAGAACTGGCAGCGCAGTACGGAACACCGCTGATCGTATACGATGCGGAGCAGATCCGCCGGCAGTTCGCCGCTTACACGGAAAATTTTGTTTCCGATCGCTTTGCGACCGAAATCGTCTACGCCAGCAAGGCATTCACCTGCCCGGCGATGATCGATGAGGTGAAGGCTGCCGGGGCTTCCCTCGAAGTGGTCAGCGGCGGCGAGATGATGATTGCGCACGCGGCCGGAATGCCGATGGAGAGGGTTTACTTTCACGGCAACAACAAAACGGCGGCGGAACTGCGGGCCTGCATGGAAACGGGCTGCGGCTGCATCGTGCTCGACAATCGCGAGGAGCTGGACGCGGTCATCGCCGCAGCCGAGGCGGCGGGACGCACGATCGATGCGCTGCTGCGCATCAACCCGCTGGTGGAGGCGCACACCCATGAATTTATCGTCACCGCGGCGGCCGATTCCAAGTTCGGCATCAGCATCGAGGAATCGGACGATATCGCCGCACTGGTCGAGCGGGCGCAGAGCAGCGGCTGCGTCCGTCTGCGCGGCTTTCACAGCCATATCGGCTCGCAGATCTTCGGCAGCGAGGCGTTTACCCGGGCGGCCGAAAAGATCTTCGCCTTTCTGCGTGCGCTGCGCGATCAGTGCGGCTTTGAAGCGCACTGGCTGAGTCTCGGCGGCGGATTTGGGATTCGCTATACCGGGGAAGACCGGCCGCTGGCGACGCCGGAGCTCTGCCGGCGTCTGATCCGGTGCTGTGAAGACGCCGACTGGCCGCTGGAAAAGCTGATGATCGAGCCCGGACGCTCGATCGTCGGAGAAGCCGGCACCACACTCTATACCGTCGGTTATCAGAAGATGGCCGGCGGCCGCCGCTATCTGTTTGTCGACGGCGGCATGGGCGACAACATCCGGCCGGCGCTCTACGATGCGCGCTATGACGCCGACATTGCCGGCCGTCTCGACGCGCCGCGCGATACCGTCTGCACGGTGGCCGGCAAATACTGTGAGTCCGGCGATGTGCTGATCCGCGACATTGCACTGCAGCGGGCGCAGAGCGGCGACCTGCTGGCGATGTATTCGACCGGTGCTTACGGCTACTCGATGGCCAGCTGCTACAACGGCATCGGCCGGCCGGCGGTGGTCTTTGCCGCCGACGGAACCTCCCGCCTGGTGCTGCGGCGCGAGACCTGGCGGGATCTGCTGGCGCTCAGCGTCGTCGACGGCGCACCTGACGCCGGCGGTCGCGGGCAGAGCGCCGGAAAGGAGGGACAGCGGTGATTTCCTTTGCCAAATACCATGGCTGCGGCAACAGCTTTGTCATTCTTGCCGAAGAGGAAGCGGGCCGCCGTGATTTCAGTGATCTGGCCCGGGCGATGTGCCGTGAGGCCACCGGCATCGGCGCCGACGGTCTGATCATCGTGCGCACCTCGCCGCAGCTGGAGATGATCTTCTACAACCGCGACGGCAGCCGGGCGCCGATGTGCGGCAACGGCATTCGCTGCTTTGCCCGCTTCTGCCGCGATGAGGGTATCTGTACGGACGATGCGTTCGACGTCAAAACGCTGGCGGGAACGATGCGGGTGCAGGTCTGCAGCAGCGATCCGTTTACCGTCGAGATCGGCATGGGCCGGCCGGACTTTGATCCCCGCCGCTGCGGCATCGAGGACAGCGAACCGTTTCTGCACCGCCGGCTGCGTCTGGCGGACGGCAGTGAACGGGAGGTCAGCACCTTTTTCATGGGCACGGTGCACACGGTGCTCTGGGTCGATGACTTTGTCTCCCTGGACGTGGAAGCGCTGGGACGGGAGCTCTGCCGCCATCCGGCTTTTCCCGAGCAGACCAATGTCAACATGGCGCGCCGCATCGATGCCCATACGGTTGAACTGAAGACCTATGAGCGCGGTGCCGGCCTGACGCTGGCCTGCGGTACCGGGGCCTGTGCGACCGTTGTCTGGGGACACCGTGAGGGCCTGCTCGAGGATGCCTGCGACGTGCTGCTGCCCTGCGGACGGCTGCACATCACCGTACAGAATGATGAAAATGTTGTCATGAGAGGCCCGGCGGCTGCGGTCGCGCGCGGCACATATCTGGAGGAGGGACAATGAAGATAGCAGTACAGGGAACGGACGGCCATATGGGCGGTCTGCTGACCGCGACGATTGCGGAGACGGACGGACTTTCTGCCGTCGATCTGGAGACCGCCGAGAGCGGCTTTGATGTCATCATCGATTTCAGCCACCCGGCCAACCTCGACAAGATCTGCGCGAAAGCGCGCGCCAATCGCGTGCCGGCGGTCATCGCCACCACCGGCTATACGCCGGAGCAGCAGCGGAAGATCGCTGCGCTGGCAAAGGATGTGCCGGTCGTCTTTGCCGCCAATTTTTCTCTCGGGATCACAGTCATGAAGCGAATTCTCTCCGAGATCGCACCGATCCTGCGGGATTCCTTTGATATGGAGATGGTGGAGCGCCATCACCGGCGCAAGCTCGACGCGCCCAGCGGCACGGCGAAGATGCTGGTGCGGGCGATGGATCCGGACGGCGATTACGAAGAACTGGACGGCCGCTCCGGCATGCACCGCCGCGGTCATGAGATCGGCGTCAGCGCCGTGCGCGGCGGCACGATCGCCGGCGAACACACGGCCATCTTTGCCGGCGATGACGAGGTACTGGAGATCAAGCACACGGCCGGATCGCGCAAGATCTTCGTCAACGGCAGTCTGCAGGCGGCTCGCTTTGCCGTCCGGGCAAAACCCGGGCTCTACGATATGGAAGACGTGCTCTTCTCAAAATGAGGGGACGCGGAGGCGGCCCGGCGGCGCAGGACGTCGCCGTGACGCTGGAAAAAGGGCGCCGCGCTGCGGACGCGCGATGAACCTGCAGGGAAGATATCGAAAAGGGGCGCCGCGCTGCGGACGCGCGATGAACCTGCAGGGAAGATATCGAAGAAGGGCACTGCGCTGCGGACGCGCGATGAACCTGCAGGGAAGATATCGAAATAGGGTACTACGCTGCGGACGATGCTATGAAAAAACCGCAGAGAAGATGCCGCATTCAGCATGCTGCGAGGAAGATGCGGTATATATCATGTTATAATAAAGATGCCGCCACGAAGCTGCGCTGCGGCAGCGGAAGGAGGTCGGCACGGAAAGGAGACAGCCATGACAAAGCAGAAACAGATGAACGCACAGGAATTGATTGAGTACATCAGCACATCGGAAAAGAAGACGCCGGTCAAGGTGACACTGCGGGCAGCCGGGGAGATCCAGGCGCCGAACTGCCGCGTGTTTGACATGGGCGCGGGCAAGATTATCTTCGGCGACTGGAAGGATGTCGAACCGCTGCTTGCCGGCTATGCGGAAGAGGATTATGTCGTGGAAAACAACTGCCGCAATTCGGCGATTCCGATGGTCGATATGAAGCAGTACAATGCCCGCATCGAACCCGGCGCCATTATTCGCGATCCGGTGACGATCGATGACAACGCCGTGGTAATGATGGGTGCGATCATCAATATGGGCGCCGAGATCGGCTCCGGCACGATGATCGATATGGGTGCCATTCTCGGCGCGCGGGCCACGGTCGGCCGCAACTGTCACATCGGTGCCGGTACGGTGCTGGCCGGTGTCATTGAACCGCCGAGTGCCGATCCGGTGCGAATCGAGGATGATGTGGTCATCGGCGCCAACGCCGTCGTTCTGGAGGGCGTGCATATCGGCAAGGGGTCGATTGTCGCCGCCGGCGCTGTCGTGGTCGACAATGTGCCGCCCAACGTGGTGGTAGGCGGCGTGCCGGCCCGCACGCTGAAGCAGAAGGACGATAAGTCCGTGAACAAGACGGAACTGATAGAAGCTCTGCGGCGGCTGTAAACCCGCTGCGGGCCCGCCGGACGGGGCGGAGCAGACCGTCGGACGGGGCAGAGCAGACCGCCGGACGGGGCGGAACAGACCGCCGGACGGGGCGGAACAGACCGCCGGGCGGCGGCAACGAATTGCCGGGCGGAAAGCTCGCGCTGCGGACGGCCCCGGTGTATGAATAAATATGCAAAAAATTGATAAGTATTGCGCCTTTCATATTGACAGCGCAGACTGCATGGATTATATTTATACTTATAATGCTGTTTAAGGGAGGCGCGAACAAGTTGAAAAAATTCAAAGTTTTTGTCGATGGCGCCGCCGGTACCACGGGACTGCAGATCCGCGACCGGCTGCGTCAGCGCGATGACATCGAACTCATAAATATACAGGAAGAAAAACGAAAGGATAACACCGAGCGGCTGCGTCTGATCGCCGCCGCCGATGTTTCTTTTCTCTGCCTGCCGGATGCGGCGGCGCGGGAAATCGCCGCTCTCGCTCCGGCTGATTGCCGGCTGCTGGATACCAGTACGGCGCACCGCACCAATCCGGACTGGGTATACGGCATGCCGGAACTGCAGCCGGGACAGCGGCAGCGGATTCGCTCGGCGACACGGGTGGCGGTGCCAGGGTGCCACGCCAGCGGTTTCATCTTTGCCGTCAAGCCGCTGGTCGCCGGCGGCCTGATCGACCCCGGCCAGCCGCTGTGCGCGACGTCGGTGACCGGTTACAGCGGCGGCGGCAAAAAAATGATTGCGGCGCACCGCGCCGATGACCGCCCCGACTGGCTGCAGAGCTGCGGGCAGTACGCACTCGGGCAGACGCACAAGCATCTGCCGGAGATGATGGCGATGACCGGACTGGTCACGGCACCGGCGTTTCTGCCGATCGTCGGCGATTACTACGGCGGCATGGTGGTGACGGTACCGCTGCATCGCCAGTGGCTGCGGCGTTCGCTGACCGTTTCCGGGCTGCGGGATCTGTACCGCGATTACTATGACGGCGAAGCGATGGTGACGGTGCGGGACGACTGCCCCGAGGACGGCTTCCTGCACAGCAGCATCAAGGCCGGCAGCAACGACCTCGAGATCTTCGTCTACGGCTGCGACGAGCGGCCGGTGGTCAGCACCCGCTTCGACAATCTCGGCAAGGGTGCCGGTGGAGCGGCCGTACAGAATATGAATCTGATGCTTGGCATCGAAGAAACCAGGGGGCTGAAGTGAGCGACAATTTGCATTCACGGGAAAACAGCGCGGCCGTCGATCGCGGCGGCGTCTGCGCACCGCGCGGGTTTCGCGCCGGCGGGGTGCACTGCGGCATTCGCGATGCCGATGAGAGCAAGAACGATCTGGCGCTGATTGTGAGCGAGGTGCCCTGTGCGGCGGCCGCCGTCTATACGACCAACAAGGTCAAGGGAGCGCCGCTGGCGGTTACCCGCGCCCACCTGGCCGACGGCCGTGCCCGGGCGGTGATCGTCAACAGCGGCAACGCCAATACCTGTGCGCCCGGCGGAGTCGAGACGGCGGAGGAAGTCTGCCGGCTGACGGCGTCCGAGCTGGGATGCAGGGAAAACGAAGTGCTGGTCGCCAGCACCGGCGTGATCGGCGAGGAGCTGCATCTGGAACCGTTTGAACGCGGCATTCCGGAGCTGGTTCGCAGCCTCGGCGAAGACGGTTCGGATGCGGCGGCACGCGGCATCATGACGACCGATACGGTGAAGAAGGAAGAAGTTGAGACGTTCACCCTCGACGGGCATCGCTGCACGATCGGCGGTATCGCCAAGGGCAGCGGCATGATCCATCCCAACATGGCGACCATGCTGGCTTTCATTACCACCGACGTCCGCATCGCGCCGGACATGCTGCAGCGTCTGCTGCGCGAGGATATCCGCGACACCTTCAATCAGCTCAGTGTCGACGGCGATACCTCGACCAACGACATGGTGCTGGCGCTCGCCAGCGGACTCGCCGGCAACGATGAGATCAGCGGCGACGGGACGGCTTACCGCGCTTTTGCGGCGGCCTTCCGCAGGCTGACGACCCGTCTCGTGCGCGGTCTGGCGGCCGACGGCGAGGGGGCCGGCAAGCTGATCGAATGCCATGTCGCAGGCGCGCGCACGAAAGAAACGGCGCGCATCGTGGCGCGCTCGGTGGTGTCGTCGAATCTGCTCAAGGCGGCCATCTTCGGTGAGGACGCAAACTGGGGACGGGTACTGTGCGCGATCGGTTACGCACCGGGCGATTTTTCAACCGCCCGCATTGCCGTTGCCATCGCTTCGGACAACGGACGTGTGGTCGTCTGCCGCGATTCGCAGTATTACGAACACAGCGAAGAGCAAGCGGCCCGCGTGCTGGCGGCCGATGCGATCCGCATTGAGATCGATCTCGGCGAAGGAGATGCCGAAGCCGATGCCTGGGGCTGCGATCTGACCTATGATTACGTCAGAATTAACGGGGATTATCGTTCCTGACGCGGCCCCGACAAACGAAACACGAAATCATTACGACTGCTCGGGAGGTGCAGGAGGTTGCTGATGACAGACAAGAAGGTCATTGCCAGAGCGATGGACAAGGCGGAGGTGCTGATTGAGGCCCTGCCGTATATCCAGCGCTTCAACCGCCGCATCATCGTCGTCAAGTACGGCGGTGCGGCGATGATGGATGAGGATTTGAAAGAAAAAGTGATGGAGGATGTGGTCCTCCTCAAGCTGGTTGGCTTTAAACCGATTATTGTTCACGGCGGCGGCCGCGAGATCAGCCGCTGGATGGAGCGGACCGGCATGAAGCCGAACTTCCGCCACGGTCTGCGGGTGACCGACGAGGAGACGCTGGAACTGGCGGAGATGGCGCTGGCCAAAGTCAATCAGGATCTGGTGACCCTGATCGCGCATCTGGGTGTCAAGCCGGTGGGCATCAGCGGCAAGGACGGCCAGCTGCTGGTAGCGGAAAAGATGATGCCGAACGGCGAGGATATCGGTTTCGTCGGCGACGCGAAAAAGGTCAATCCGAAGATCCTCTATGATCTGCTGGAAAAGGACTTCCTGCCGGTGGTCTTTCCGATCGGCATGGATGAAAGCGGGCAGGGATACAACATCAACGCCGACGCGGCGGCGAGCGCCATCGCCGAAGCGGTCGGCGCCGAGAAGCTGGCTTTCCTGACCGATATCGAGGGCGTCTACGCCGACAAGGACGATCCCGACTCACTGATCTCCGAGCTCTATGAATACGAGGCCCGGGAACTGATTGAGCAGGGCGCCGTCGAGGGCGGCATGCTGCCGAAGCTGAAAAACTGCATTCAGGCGGTCGACAACGGTGTGGCGCGGGTGCATATTCTCGACGGCCGCATTCCGCACTGTCTGCTGCTGGAGATCTTTACCGACAAGGGTGTCGGCACCGCGATACTGCAGAGCAAGGAGGGAAAATTCTATCATGAAGACAAGTGAAGAACTGAAGGCGATCGATCAGGCCTGCATTGTGCACACCTATGCGCGCTACGACATCGCGCTGGAGTCGGGCCGGGGCGCTCGCTGCCGGGACTTTGACGGCCGCGAATACATTGATTTTACCTCCGGCATCGGCGTCAATTCCCTCGGCTTTGCCGATCCGGAATGGGCAGCGGCCGTGGCCGAACAGGCAGGGAAGCTGCAGCATATCTCCAATCTCTTCTATACCGGGCCGATGATCCGACTGGCCGGTGTGCTGACCGAGCGCAGCGGCATGAAAAAGGTTTTCTTCGCCAATTCCGGCGCCGAAGCCAACGAGTGCGCGATCAAGGCGGCCCGCAAGTACGGCAACCGCCGCTCCGACAACAAGAAAAACCGCATCATCACGCTGCAGAACGCCTTCCACGGGCGGACGATGGCGACGATCACCGCCACTGGTCAGGAAAAGTACCATCAGGATTTCTTCCCCTTTGTCAGCGGCTTTGATTACTGCGAGGCCAACAACATCGAGATGCTGCGCGGCCTCGTCGGCGACGACACCTGCGCGATCATGATCGAGCTGGTGCAGGGCGAGGGCGGTCTCTGCGTCATCGACCGCGCCTTTGCCCGGGAAGCCGCGGAGCTCTGCCGGCAGCACGATATGCTCCTGATCATCGACGAAGTGCAGACCGGTATCGGCCGCACGGGTACATTCTTCGCCTGCGAACAGTACGACCTGGAGCCGGATATCATCACCTTTGCCAAGGGCATCGGCGGCGGTCTGCCGCTCGGCGGTGCGCTGTTCAATGAGCGCACGCAGGACATCCTCGAGCCCGGCGATCACGGCACGACCTACGGCGGTAATCCGGTTGCCACGGCGGCCGCCGGCGTCGTCATGCGGCGCATGGACGATGCCTTCCTCGTCGATGTCCGCGCCAAGGGAGCGCGCATCGTCTCGGCGCTGCGGGAAATTCCGCAGGTCAGGGATATCTCCGGCCTCGGCATGATGCTGGGCTTTCGCGTCGACGGCTGCGAGGCGGCCGAGGCGGTGAAGGCAGGGCAGGAAAACGGCGTCCTGATGCTGACCGCCAAGGACAAGGTGCGGCTGCTGCCGCCGCTGTCTATCAGCGGCGAGGAGCTGGAAGAGGGTCTGACGCGTCTGCGCAGAGCCGTGGAAGCTGCCGCGAAGGGCTGATCCGCCTCCCGGACGGGCAGGAATCTGAAAAAATATCGGACATGAAAGGACATGAAAGAGGGCACTGCCGAAACGGCAGCGCCCTCTTTTTTGGAGGTGGATCTCCGATATTTTCACTATTGCCGAGGGAAACGAATGCTCCGCTCGCAGCGGTTCGCTTAGATCATCTTGTCGACAGAATCGAGGACCTTGTCCATGATCTTCATCGCGTCGCGCAGTTCCTGCTCGGTGATGATCAGCGGCGGGCAGACGACGACCATGTTTTCATGGCTGTAGGTGTAGAAACCTTCGCTCTTCAGCATGCCGACGATTTTCGGCATGAGGCCGTCGGGATCTTCGTTGAAGGGAACCAGCGGCGTGCCCTGATCGTCCTTGACGAATTCCATCGCCGAGAACAGACCGATGTGGCGCACCTGACCGATGCAGGCGTGCTTGGCGGCAAAGCCGTCTTCGATTTCGGCGAGAACCTTGCCGACTTTATTGACGTTTTCCTCGATGCCGAGGCGTTCGTATTCCTTGATGGTGGCGATCGCCGCGGCGCAGCCCATCGGATGCGCGGAATAGGTGAGGCCGCACATCATCTTGTGGTCGCCGAAGTAGTCGGCGATCGGCTTGCTGACGATCACGCCGCCGAGCGGCACATAGCCGCAGGTGCAGCCCTTGGCAAACGTTACCAGGTCGGGCTGGACGTCAAAGTTCATGAACGCGAATGTCTTGCCGGTACGATACCAGCCGGCCATGACTTCGTCGCAGACCATGACGATACCGTATTTGGTGCACAGTTCCCGGACACCCTGGACCCATTTTTTCGGCGGGATCAGAACGCCGTTGGAACCGACCACGGACTCCATGAAGATGGCCGCGATGCTGTCGGGACCTTCGTACTTGATCTGGTTGTGGAGCAGTTCCAGATAGAAATCGGCAACATCGTCTTCATTCTTGAACTGAACCTGCTTCGGGGCTCTGTACGGATAGGGACCGTCGTACTTGACGAAGCCGGCGGGACCCGGTTCGTTGGCAAAGTGGCGCGGTTCACCGGTCAGCATGCCGGAACCGGCGGACGAACCGTGATAGCAGCGGTACATCGAGAAGATCTTCCATCTGCCGGTGTACTGCTTGGCCATCTTGATCGCGTTTTCGTTGGATTCGGCACCGGCGTTGCAGAAGAAGACTTTGGCGCCTTCAAGACCGGAAGCCTTGACGACGGCTTCCGCGGCATCGGATCTCACGTCGAGCGCAAAGCCCGGTCCGATGAACGGAATCCGCTCCGCCTGCTCCTTGATCGCGTCGATGACAGCCTGGTTGTGATGTCCGAGGTTGGAGTTTACCAGCTGTGCGGACATATCGGCATATTTGTTGCCGTCTTCGTCCCAGAAATAGATGCCTTCGGCCTTGGTGACGACCGTCGGATCGATGGCATTCTGCGCGCTCCAGGAGTGCAGATTGTATTTTAAACTCTTATCTTTGATTGCAGACATTATGACACCTCATGGTTAGAAAAAGGAGCCGGGGCGGATTGCTCCGGCTCCTCTGGAAATGACAAACGGTATGCTCTTAAGAGCAGCTGCTCTGCTGCCGCTTACGCGTCGACCTTGGCTCTGACGTCGGCGTCGAAGAGAATTTCATCCTTCGGCTGCCAGTTCGGAATCTTGTGGGAAACGTAAGTGAAGTTGAGCAGGTCTCTCCAGGTCGCGTTGTGGGAAACGCTGTTGCCGCCCCAGGTACCGCAGCCGAGGGACATGGTGACCGGGAAACCGCAGTTCCAGCCGCCGGAATTGGTCAGGCACTGAGGCTGGTTGATGACAACCTTCGTGACCGGAACCTGTGCAGCCAGCGCGTCGATGTGCTCTCTCTTGTTGGTGTGGATGCCGCAGCTGTGGCCCTTGCCCATGTAGTCGAGGCAGCCGTTGATCTTGGCGATCGCGTCGTTGATGTCGTCCTTGCACTTGATGATGCCGGAGACCGGGCTCAGCTTTTCGCCGGTGAACGGGTGCTCATTGCCGAAGCCGTTCGGCTCTTCGGCAGCCAGGACCTTGGTGCCGGCCGGAACGTCGAGGTCAGCCAGCTTGGCGATCGTTTCGGCGTTCTGCGCGACGATGGCACGGTTGATCTTGTGATCCTTCGGAGCATCCGGCCAGATGGTCTTCTGCAGCTTGGCCTTTTCTTCGGAACCGTCCTTGCAGACATAGCCGCCCTGCTTTTCGAATTCGGCGATGAATTCGTCATAGCAGCTCTCGAAGACGACGATGTTGTTCTCGGTGGAGCAGGACGTCGCGTTGTCGTAGATCTTGGATTTGATGATGTCCGCGACCGTGTCCTTCATCGGCCAGTTGCCGTCCACGACGGAGACGCAGTTGCCGACGCCGACGCCGATAGCCGGAGTGCCGGAGGAGTAAGCGGCCTTGACCAGACCTTCACCGCCGGTGGCGACGATGAAGTCGACCTGTGCCATCAGTTCGCCGGAAGTCTCGAAGTTGACCATTTCCGGTTCGATCGCCTGAACGAGGTCTGCCGGATAGCCGAGCTTGTCGATGATTCTGCGGATCTCGGTGACGATCGCCTTGCAGGTTTCCTTGGCACGCGGATGCGGCGCGAGGATGATCGCATTTCTCGTCTTCAGCGCCATCATGGATTTGACGATCGGAGTCGCTTCGCCGTTGGTTACCGGCATAATACCGCCGACAACGCCCATCGGCTTTGCCCATTTCTCCATGCCGGTGTCTTCGTTCTTCTCCAGCATGCCGACGGACTGCTTGCCCTTCATCTGTTTGTAAGCGCCTTTGACCTTGCCGTAGATCTTGCCGATCTTATCCTCGGCAATACCCATTTTGCCTTCGGCGACGAGCATTTCCGCCCACTTCTTCGCCAGCTCCGGCTTGGTCAGACCGTAAGCGATCGCGCCGGTCAGCAGTTCACAGTCTTCCTGTGCAAAGTTTTCCGCGACAGCCTGCGCCTTGCGGCCTTTTTCCACTAACGTTGCAATGTAATCATGTGCATTCATTGCCATTTGTAAAGTCCTCCTTTAATAACGAGAAATACGATTTACAGTAATGATTGAGATCGGCGGAGCGCCCGAGCCCGGAGACCCCGATCCGCCATCCTAGTAATAAGCATCAGCTGTGCCAATTATAGAAACTGCCGGGGATAATATTTTCGATATCCGTCGGCAGCGGTTCCGGACCGTGTCAAAGAGCCTATTTTCAATCGATTTCGACAATGGAAAAACAGCCGCGGCAGGAAGCGGCCGCGCCGTTCTGTACATGTCGTGCGGCGGGGGATGCAGCCGCATTGATTCACATTTGTATCGTATAAAAGTATAATCGTATACAATTTGACGAAAGACCTGAAATTTCAAACAAAAACGAGGGATGATACAAATATGATTCAAAGATTCATACTTGAATCACCCCTCGCTGTCCCTCACAGTCTCCGTGGAGCTTCTCGGCTGCCCCGACGTGGTGATCGGTCCGGGAATCTCAGGGATTTCGTGATTGGGCCGGGTATCGCGATCCCCGGCCTCGACTTCGACGACGGCCGTCGGAATTTCTGCGGGCCCTGCCCGGCGACGACCGTCAGCCGTCCTGCGGCGCTTCGCTGCGGCCCGGGTGCAGTCCGTATTTATGCAGCTTGCGTACGATGGTCGGCTGGCTCGTCTGCAGGGCGCGGGCCAGGGCCCGCGTGGTCGGGTATCGCCGGGCGGCGCGGGCGAGAATATCCCGTTCGGCGGCATCCAGCTGTTCATTGAGAGAACGCCCTCCGCCGCCGGCCGTGCCGTGTTCGGCGCGGGATTCTTCGATGATGTATTCCGGCAGATTGTCAGCATCGATCAGAACGGACGTGCCGGTCAGCACCAGGCGCTCGATGATATTCTGCAGCTCGCGGATATTGCCGGGCCAGGAATATTGCTCCAGGATATGCAGGGCATCCCTGGAGATCGACATGTTCTGGCCGTACTTTTCGTTGAAGCGGCCGAGAAACATCGCGATCAGCGGGCGGATATCCTCGCGGCGCTCCCGCAGCGGCGGGACGGTGATGGGGATGACGTTGAGCCGGTAGTAGAGATCCTCGCGGAAGCGGCCTTCTTCGACGCGTTTCTGGAGGTCGCGGTTGGTGGCGGAGATAATGCGCACATTGATGGGGATTTTCTCCGTACCGCCGACGCGGGTGATCTGTCGTTCCTGAATCACCTGCAGCAGTTTGACCTGCAGCGGCAGCGGCAGTTCGGAGATTTCATCGAGGAAGATCGTGCCGTTCTGCGCCGCTTCGAAGTAGCCTTTCTTGCCCTCGGCGCGGGCCCCGGTAAAGGCGCCTTTTTCGTATCCGAAGAGCTCGGATTCAATCAGGTTCTCGGGGATGGCGCCGCAGTTGACGGTGATCAGCGGCTGCTTGCGGCGCGGGCCGTTATTGTGGATGAACGTCGTGATGACGCCTTTGCCGACGCCCGATTCGCCGGTGATCAGGATGGTGGAGTCGACCGGTGCCAGGCGCCGGGCCAGCTGCAGGGTGCGGACCATGACCTCGCTGCGGGCGATGATGCCCTGCCTGCGCAGGGCGTCGCCGTTCTCATCGGCGTCGCCGGCGGTGATGTTTTCCAGGCGGTTCTGCAGCAGCGACAGCTCGGAAATGTCGCGGGATGTGGTGATGATCCAGCGCAGGCTGCCGTCTTCGTCGAACAGCGGCGTGCCGGTGGAGAGCAGTTTGCGTCCGTTTCTGTTCTCGTGGATGATCGTCACTTCCCGCTTTTCCTTCATCACGATATCGGCGACCGAAGGGGAGAAGATGCCGGTGCGTTCGAGTTCCAGCACGTGCAGCCCGATCAGATCCTGCGGTTCAATGTCGTACAGAGACCTGCAGGCGCGGTTGCACCAGAGACAGAAGCCGTCGCTGTCATCGATGAAGATGGCGTCGCTGATGCTGTCGAGGATCGATGCCATTTCCTGCGGTGCGAAATTGTTGAAGAGATCTTTTTTCATTGTGCGCCTCCCGAACGCCCGGATCGCGTTCCCGCCTGCCCTTATTATGCCACATCGACGGGCGGCGATAAAGCGGGAAATCGGCGCCGCAGAGGATGCCGCGTGCGGTCGCTGCCGATGCCGGCGGCGTGCGGTCGCTGCCGATGCAAACGGCGTGCAGTCGCTGCCGGTGCAAACGGCGTGCAGTCGCTGCCGGTGCAAACGGCGTGAAATCGCTGCCGCCGCAAAGCGGTGTGCCTGCGGGGACTGCGAGGCCGGCGGCCGGATCGCAGTGCGGCTTACGACGCGTCACGGTGCTCCGGCAGGCGCGTCAGATGCCGGCCTTCCCGGAAGAATGTGCGCACCTCCGCGGCGATGACGCCGCTGAGGGCAAAGAGCGCGATCATGTTGGGGATAGCCATCAGTCCGTTGAAGATGTCGGCGATAGTCCAGACGGCGCTGACGGTCATGTACGGCCCGATGAAGATCGCGATAATGTAAGCCCAGCGGAAGATGCGCAGGGCGCCCATGCTGCCGCCGGTGAGATACTCGAGGCAGCGCTCGCTGTAGTAGTTCCAGCCCAGAATCGTGGTAAAGGCGAAGAAGACCAGGCACAGCATGAGGATGAAGCTGGCGACTTCGCCGGGAAACGGCAGACCGTGTGCGAACGCGTAGTTGGTGATCTCCACGCCCTTGAGCCCGGACACTTTCCAGGCGCCGGTGAGGACGATGCAGAGCCCGGTCATGTTGCAGATGCAGATGGTGTCGATGAAGGTGCCGGTCATGCTGACCAGCCCCTGACGCACCGGCTGACGGGTCTGTGCCGCGGCGGCCGCGATCGGAGCGCTGCCGAGGCCGGCTTCGTTGGAGAAGATGCCGCGCGCGATGCCCTTCTGCATCGCAATGAACATCGTGCCGACGGCACCGCCGGTGACGGCGGCCGGCTGAAAGGCGGATCGAATGATCAGGCCGACGGCGGCCGGAATCCTGTCGATGTTGCAGAGCAGCAGCAGGACCGTTACGACCAGATAGAGGACGGCCATAAACGGTACAACGATCTGACTGAAGCCGGCGATGCGCTTGATGCCGCCGATGATAACCAGGGCCGCGCAGACGGCGAGCACCAGTGAGGAGATGACGATGGCCCAGGAATGGGTACCGACCAGCGGCAGGGTGACGCAGTGCAGTTTCTGCGGATCGCAGAAGTTCTGTACCGCGCTGGCGATGCCGTTGACCTGGGTAAAAGTACCGATCCCGAAGAGACCGACGCAGACTCCGAAGAAGGCGAAGGCCCGCGCCAGCCATTTCCACTTCGGGCCCATGCCCCGTTCAATATAGTAGAAGGGACCGCCGAGCGTATGGCCGTCCTCGTTGACGGTGCGGTACTTGACGGCCAGAAGACCTTCGGAAAATTTGGTGGCCATGCCGAAAAAGGCCGCGACCAGCATCCAGAATATGGCACCGGGGCCGCCCTCGGACACGGCGGTGGCGACGCCGACGATATTGCCGGTGCCTATGGTGGCGGAGAGGGCGGTGCAGAGGGCGGCGAAGCTGGTCACTTCCCCGCTGCCGTTTTCTTCATTATGTACCATCCATTTGAGTGCCAGCGGCAGGCGTCGGATCTGCAGCAGGCCGACGCGGATGCTCAGCCAGATGCCGCCGCAGAGGATCAGTACCATCAGGGGTACACCCCAGATCATGTTGTCAATTTGGGTCAGATAAGCTGTAAAGACTTTCATTCGTGCAGATATTCACCTCATTCCCCGGCCGCCCCTTTGTCGCGGTGCGGCTGCTTTCCGCGGCCGCGCCGGCCGGCGCGGCATAAAAAAACCGCCCGCACGGAACCGGACAGTTTCGTCGGCTGACCGTCCCGGGTGCGCGGGTGACGCACGGACGCTGCCGGCAGCGCTGCCCGCGCAGCCGCATAACTAAGATAACAATGCCGACTGGTGTTGTCAAGGCAGGCCTGCGGCTGCGCCCGGCGGATCTTCCCGGCTGCGCCCGGCGGATCTTCCTGCGGCTGCGCCCGGCGGATCTTCCCGGCTGCGCCCGGCGGATCTTCCCGGCTGCGCCCGGCGGATCTTCCCGGCTGCGCCCGGCGGTTCTTCCCGGCTGCGCCCGGCGGATCTGAGACTGCACCCGGCGGATCAACCTCGATGCTTCGCCGCAGAGGAGTGCCGCCCCGGCGGCTGCGCCAAAATCGGACTGCAGGCCGGCAGGCGTTCCGTATAGTCTGGGCCGCCCCGGCGGCTGCGGCAAAAATTGCCGATTGCGTCTTGACAATCTCCGATGTGACAGGTATATTACTAATTGTTGCAATAAGCAGAAGTTATCCGCTTCTCACCTTGTGTGACGCGAGTCGCCGGGTTTATGCATCGGATGTGCGGCATCGATGGTCAGACGCAGTATGCGTTTACGAGCGGATAGCAGTATCCGCTCTTTTGTTAGGAGGAGGTGCGAGACCATTAGTAAGGAAAAACTGATCAATGAGCAGATCCGCGACAAAGAACTGAGGGTGATCACCGGTGACGGCAAGCAGCTGGGAGTTATGAGCCGGGCGGACGCACAGGCGGAGGCGAGAAAGCGCAATCTTGATCTGGTGCTGATCTCACCGAAGGCCAAGCCGCCGGTCGTGAAAATCCTCGACTACGGCAAGTATCGTTATGAACTGCAGAAAAAGGAAAAAGAAGCCAGAAAAAAGCAGAAGACGATGCGCGTCAAGGAAATCCGGCTGTCGACGTTTATCGAAGATCACGACATCCAGGTGAAAGCAAAGGCAGCAGCCCGCTTTCTCAAGGACGGGGATAAGGTAAAGGTCGGTCTGCGCTTTCGCGGCAGAGAACGCGACCACACGGCGCGCGGCTACGAGGTGATGGAAAAATTCGCCGAGGAACTGGCCGACGTGGCGACAGTGGAAAAGCGGCCCAAGATGGAGGGACGCAATCTGACAATGTTTATCGCACCGAAAACGGATAAGGACAAATAGATCTGCGTCGGCGCGCGGCCCGGAGGGGTCGGAGCGCCCGGCAGCCGCAGATCGGACTACAGGAGGGAACAGACATGGCGAATAAGATGAAATCACACCGCGGAGCCATGAAGCGGTTTAAAACCACAGGCTCCGGCAAGATCAAGAGAAACAAAGCGTACAAGAGCCACATTCTGACCAAGAAGACACAGAAGAGAAAGCGCGGCCTGCGCAAGGCGACGACGCTGACCAGCGCCGATCAGAAGAGAATCAAGAGAGCGATGGGGCAGTAAGGAGGCAGACATGGCAAGAGTAAAAAAGGGACTGAACGCACATAAGCGTCACAAGAAAATTCTCAACCAGGCTAAGGGCTTTTACGGTCAGAAGAGCAAGGTCTACCGTGCCGCCAAGCCGGCGGTGATGCGCTCGATGCGCAGCGCCTATGTCGGCCGCAAGCTCAAGAAGAGAGAATACCGCCGCATGTGGATCGCCCGCATCAACGCGGGGGCACGCAGCAACGGCATTTCCTACAGCCGTCTGATGAACGGGCTGAAGAAATCAGGCATTGAAATCAACCGCAAAATGCTCGCGGAAATGGCGATCAGCGATGAAGCTGCTTTTGCCCGTCTCTGCGAAACGGCGAAAAACGCACTGCAGGCGTAGCAGTGAAGAATGGGTACTGAGCAAGTACCCATTTTCAGCAGCCGCAAATGAAATGAAATGTGATCTATGCCCGAAAACGGGTATATACTTTGTGTATGAATGACAGGCATCGGGAAAGGAGAATCGATGAAGAAGGCAAAACTGGCTCTGCTGCTGGCGATCTGCTGCGGCGTCGTGCTGACGCTGTCTGCCTGCGGGCGTCCGTACAGCAAGTATGATCTCAACGATTATATTAAAGTAGGGAAGTACAAGGGACTGGAAGTAGAAAAGTTCTCCGTCAACGTGACGAACAAGGAAATCGAAAAGGAAATCAAGAAACGGCTGGAAAACGCGGCTACGACGGAAGAAGTCAAGACCGGTACGGTGAAGGACAAGGATACCGTGGTGATCACCTATGAAGGGCGGATCAACGGCAAAAAGTTTGACGGCGGTTCCGCCGAGGGCGCCAACCTGACGATCGGTTCCGGCCAGTTCATCGACGGCTTTGAAGACGGCCTGATCGGCGTCAAGGTCGGAGAAACCAAAAAGCTGCATCTGCAGTTTCCTAAGGATTACAGCAACAGCAGTGTCGCCGGCAAGAAAGTCGTCTTTACTGTTACGGTCGACGCCAAGCAGCAGAAGGTGACGCCGAAGCTGGACGACAACTTTGTTCAGAAGAACAGCAAGTGCTCGACGGTTGCGGAATATCGCGACTATATCAAGAGCTACCTGGAAAAACAGGAAAAGAAGAAAGGCGAGGATAACCAGAAGAGCTATCTGTGGAACAAGGTCCTCACGGCTTCGACGTTCAAGACCGACAAGAAGGGCAATGAAAAGTACCCGCAGGAAGAAGTCGACGCGAAGGTGGAACAGCAGAAAAAGATGTACACCAACTACGCCAAGAACTACAACATGGAATACAAGGACTTTATCAAGCAGCAGATGCAGATGAGCGTCAAGGAGTTCAACAAGCAGCTGAAGGCCTCCGCGCAGCAGCAGGTCAAGCAGGATGAAGTCGTCTACTACATTGCCGACAAGGAGGACATCAAGGTCAGCCGCAAGGAGTACAAGGCCTATATCAAGAAGATGCTGAAGCAGTACGGCTACACCGAAAAATCCTTCAAGGAAGCCAACGGCGACACCTACGAGAATACGGTCGGCAAAGACCAGATCTACAGCAGCATCTATCTGGAGAAGGTGCAGGATCTGATCCTCGACAACGCCAAGGTTGTCTCCAAAGTCAAGGACTGAGGAAAGACTGAGAAAGACCGGACCATCACGACATCACGACATACAAACGGCAGTGCCGCGCGGCGCTGCCGTTTTTTCAGCGGCGCAAGGACGAGGACAGGCCGAAATCGCCTCCCTGCATCCCGCGTCTTCCAATGATCAACCCCCCCTGCATCAATTCCCTGATTCATCGGGGGGATTTTCCTTGTTGCCGACCACAATATGTAGTACAATCGAAGTGCTGAGAAAAAACAGTAGTGGTAAAGAGGGAGGTACAGGCGTGCGTTGCCCCTATTGTGAAAACAAGGAAACCAAGGTGATCGATTCCCGTCACACCGAGGACGGTCATGCCATCCGCCGCCGGCGCGAATGCGCCAAATGCGGCAAGCGCTTCACTACGTATGAAAAAATCGAGGAGACGGTGCTCGTCGTCATTAAAAAGGACGGCAGCCGCGAGTCCTTCGATCGGCATAAAATCCTCAATGGCATCATCAAGGCCTGCGAAAAGCGGCCGGTACCGATGTCGGACATGGAGCGCGTCGTCGATGACATCGAACGCGGACTCAATAATATGATGGAAAAAGAAGTGAAAAGTTCATTCATCGGCGAACTGGTGATGGATAAGCTCAAGGATCTCGACGAGGTGGCCTATGTGCGGTTTGCTTCCGTATACCGGCAGTTTACCGATATCAACACGTTCATGAAGGAAATTGAAAAGATGGTCGGCCGCAAGCACGAAAGCTGAAGCGGCTGCAGTCAGAGCGGCCGGAGCGGCCGCGGACAGGAAAGGAAGAGCATGATCAGAATTGCTATCGACGGGCCCGGCGGCGCGGGCAAGAGCACGATCGCCAGACGTGTTGCCGCGGCCCTGCAGATCAACTACATCGACACCGGTGCGATGTACCGCGCGGTCGGGTATCAGGCCGTCCGCAAGGGCGTCGATCCCGGCGATGAGGCGGCCATGGAGAAAATGATGGCGGACACCGACATCGATTTTCGCAACGGCAGCATCTATCTCGACGGGCACGTGGTCGATCGGGAAATCCGCACACCGGAGATCTCGGCGATGGCCAGCCGGGTTTCGGCCCTGGCGCCGGTGCGCCGCCGGCTCGTCGCCCTGCAGCGGGAGATGGGCCGCAAGGGCAGTGCGATCATGGACGGCCGGGACATCGGCAATAACGTTCTCCATGACGCCGAGTACAAGTTCTATCTCACGGCAAGCCCCGAAGAACGGGCGCGGCGCCGCTGCAAGGAACTGCGGGAAAAAGGGCAGCAGGTCAGCTGCGACGAGGTGCTGCGCGACATCAACCGGCGCGATCACAATGATATGACACGGGCGCTCGATCCCTTGGTCAAGGCGGATGACGCCATCGAAGTTGATACCACGGGAATGTCCATCGAGGAAGTAGTAGATACAATACTGAAGGAGGTTAACAATGGCAGTCGTCAGACCGTTTAAAGCAATCAGACCGGATCGCAAAGCGGCAGCGGAGGTATGCGCGCTGCCCTATGACGTCATGAGCCGGGAGGAAGCCGCCGACATGGCGGCCGGCAATCCGCGCAGCTTTCTGCATATCAGCCGCGCCGAAATCGACCTGCCCGAACAGCCCGATCCCTATGATCCGTCGGTCTATCGGAAGGCGGCGGACAATCTCGAGGCATTTCTGCAGCAGGGCATTCTTCATCAGGACCCCAAGGCGATGCTGTATATCTATCGGCAGACGATGAACGGCAATGTGCAGACCGGCATCGTCGGCTGCGTGTCCGTCGACGACTACCGCAGCAACGTCATAAAAAAGCATGAATTCACCCGCGTCGAGAAGGAACGCGACCGCATTCGTCATTTCGATGTCTGCAACGCCGACACCGAGCCGGTGTTCCTGACCTATCGCAGCGATGCCAAGATCGACGTGCTCGTTGAGGGTGTGATCAGCAGCCGCGAGCCGGAATACGATTTCGTGACCGACGACGGTGTCGGTCATACGCTGTGGGCGATTACCGATGACAACGTCATCGCCGGCCTCTGCGGTCTCTTCGATGCCATTCCCGCCCTCTACATCGCCGACGGTCATCACCGCAGCGCTTCCGCCTGCAAGGTCGGCCTCAAGCGGCGCGAGGAACACCCGGATTATGACGGCAGCGAGGAATTCAACTACTTTATGGCGGTGATCTTCCCCGACCGCGATCTGCGCGTCTTTGACTACAACCGCGTGGTCAGGGATCTGAACGGACTGACCCCGGATGCCTTCCTGCAGCGCGTGCAGCAGGCGGGATTTGCCGTCGAAGCCATGGGCACGGAGGCGTATCGCCCGGCCGCCCGCCACGAGTTCGGCCTGTTCCTCGGCGATACCTGGTACCGGCTGACGGCATCGGCGGAGATCATTCCCGATCACATTATCGATTCGCTCGATGTCGCGGTGCTGCAGAACAGTCTGCTGGGCCCGATTCTCGGCATCGAGGATCCGCGCACCGACCCGCGCATCGATTTTGTCGGCGGCATCCGCGGCCTCGGTGAACTCGAGCGGCGCGTGCACGACGACATGGCCGTCGCCTTTGCGGTACACCCGGTGGAGATTACCGATCTGATGAACGTGGCCGACCACAACGAGGTGATGCCGCCGAAATCGACCTGGTTCGAGCCCAAGCTGGGAAGCGGTCTCTTCATCCACCGGCTGTAGAGCGGCGGAGAGCGCCCGCCGGCAGGATCGACCACGCTGGCAGAACTTATTCGGCCGGGCCCGGCTGATCGCCCGGCTGATCGTCGCCCGGCAAAATCACTTCCTGCGTGCAGCGGCCTCGGTGACAGTTTCGCCACGGAAGGCAGTTTCGCCGGAATGGATGTTGTACGAACTGGCGAAAAATGGTACAATATAAGTCGATTTTGTGTCAAGGCACAGTTCCCTGATCCGGTATGCGGACCGGCCTCGCGAACCGCACCGCGCAGGTGCGGAGAACAGGAGGAAAAATGAGGATCAGAGAACTGCCGTCCGGGGAGCGGCCCCGGGAAAAAATGCAGCGTCATGGCAGCGCTGCACTCAGCAGCGGAGAGCTGCTGGCGATTCTGCTGCGCACCGGCACCCGGGAAAAGACGGCGCTGGCGCTGGCGGAGGAACTGCTGGCAATGGATCCGGGCGGGCTGCGTCATCTCGCGAACTGTACGATCGAGGAGCTTTCCCGGCTGCACGGCATCGGGCCCGCCAAGGCCTGTCAGATCAAGGCGGCGGTGGAACTCGGACGGCGCATCGCAACGATGCCGCGGGAACCGCATGCGGTCATCCGCTGCACGGAAGACGCGGTCGGTCTCTTTATGGAGACCATGCGCTATTATCCAAAGGAACATTTTCGGGCTCTGCTGCTGTCGGCCAAGGGCGAGATCATCGCCGAAGAAACGATCTCCATCGGCGATCTGTCGACCAGCATCGTGCATCCGCGAGAATCGTTCGCGGGGGCGATACGCCGCAGTGCGGCGGCGGTCCTCTTTGTTCACAACCACCCGAGCGGCGATCCGCAGCCGAGCCGGGATGACATCGAGGTGACAAAGCGGCTCTGCGAAGCGGGCCGCATCCTGGGTATCCGGGTCCTCGATCATATCATCATCGGCGACGGACGCTGGATCAGCATGAAGGCGGACGGGATGATGGAATAACATACAGCATTAGACGGAGGAATAAGATAGTGTTTGGGTTTTCTTCAAAGGATATGGGCATTGATCTGGGTACGGCGAATACCCTGATCTACATCAAGGACAGCGGGATGGTTCTCAACGAAGCTTCCCTGCATCGCCTACGACAAGCGGTCGGCCGAGGTCATCGCCACCGGCTCCAAGGCCAAGGCCATGTTCGGCAAGGCGCCGAAGGACATCGTCGTGGTACGGCCGCTGCAGGACGGCGTCATCTCGGATTTTGACATGACGGCGGAGATGCTGCAGCGCTTTATCCGCACCGCCCTCAACGAACGCAAGCCCTCCGGCATGCGCGTCGTGGTCGGCGTGCCCAGCGGCGTCACCGAAGTGGAAAAGCGGGCCGTCGAAGAAGTGGTCCGCCTGATGGGCGCCAAAGAAGTCTTTATCCTCGATGAACCCACGGCCGCGGCCATCGGCTCCGGTCTCGACATCGACGATTCCACCGCCTGCATGGTGGCGGACATCGGCGGCGGCACCTCCGACGTGGCCATTCTCTCGCTGGGCGGCATCGTCGTCAGCACTTCGCTGCGCTATGCCGGCGACAAGTTCAACGAGGCGATTATCCAGTACGTGCGCAAGAAGAAGGGCGTGCTGATCGGCGACAAAACGGCCGAGGAGCTGAAGATCCGCGTCGGCAGCGCGCTGATCGAAGTCGACGGCGACGGCAAGGAAATCGTCAAGACGATGAACGCCCGCGGCCGCGATCTGATCTCCGGCCTGCCGAAGACCTTCCGCATCAACAGCAAGGATATGGAAGCGGCGCTCCACGAGTCGATGGAAATGATCATCGACGCGGTCAAGAGCACGGTCGAAAAGGCGCCGCCGGAAATCGCCGCCGACATCGCCGAGCGCGGTCTGGTTCTGACCGGCGGCGGCGGCATGATCGAAAACCTCGACAAGCTGATTTCACAGCGCACCGGCCTCGAGGTGACGCTGGCGCCCAACCCCTATGAAGCGGTGGCGCTCGGCGCCGGCAAGAGCCTGGAAAACATTGAACGGCTGCGCGTCTATGCCAGCGATAAGAAGAGACAGTAAGCGGGGGTGCTGACGAGCTGATACAGAATGAAATGGTTTGCCGAACATAGACTGTTTACCGTCGTATCGGGCATTGTCCTGATTCTCTGCATCGTGATCATTGTGTCGTTCCTTTCCGCGGGCGGCAGCACGGCCGCCGGACGGGGCATCCAGGCCGGATTCTCCGTGATCCAAAGGCCGTTTTCCTATGCGGCTTCGGTCATCCGAAAAAATGTGACCGGTATCTTTGAGTATCGTCATCTGCAGAAGGAAAACGCCGCGCTGCAGAAAAAAGTTGACAGACTGGAAAAGAAAAACACCGAACTGACTCTGAAAAAAGACGAACTGCGGCAGCTGGAAAAGCTGTCCCGCAGCTTTGACTATACACCGTTCCGCTCGTCCGGCAAGGCCAAAATCGGCCGCGTTATCGAGATCGACAACTCCAACCCATATGTGGTGTTCCGGATCGATATCGGCACCGCCGACCAGATTCACAATAATGATATTGTCGTCGACGGCAGCGGACTGGTCGGCCGCATTCAGGAAGCGAGCCGGCACAGCAGCAAAGTCGTATCGATTCTCTCCAACAGCAACAGCATCAGCTTCAAGTCCCAGCGCAGAACCTCCGTCATGGGCGTGCTCAAGGGCGACGGCAGGGGGAGTCTGTCCGGCTATCTGATGAGCACCGACGCCTCGGTGCTCAAGGGTGACGTTCTCGTGACGTCCGGCATCGGCATCTATCCGGAGGGGCTCCGCATCGGCACCGTTTCCTCGGTGGACTATGACGAGGATACGCAGCTGAAGACCGTCAAGGTCAAGCCGACGGTGCATTTCAACAGCGAACAGAAAGTGGCGGTCTACTATGACTATTAAGCAGGTGACCATCGTCTATGTCGTCGCTCTGCTGCTGCAGCTGTCGTTTCTCAATGTCCTGACGATTGCCGGCGCGACGCCGAACCTGCTGCTCTGCCTGACGGTCGTGATCATTTTTAAATTTGAGAACGGATTTCGCTGCATTCCCTTTGCGCTGGTCGCAGCGCTGCTGCAGGACATCTTCTGCAGCCTGTATGTGGGAGTGACGGCGCTGTCGCTGTTCGTCGTCGCCTGTCTGGTGGCCTGGTACCGCATCTACTTCAATACGGACCTCTACAAGACCACGATGACGGTGGGGGCGCTGGCGACGCTGGTGTACGGTGTCGTCAACTGGCTGCTGATGACGATTCTGCACAGCGGCTATGGCTTTCTCTATATGTTGAAACATCAGATCTTTTATGTGCCGTACAACGTGCTGGTGATGGCAGCCATTTTCTTCTTCTTCAGTGACAGATTCAGAAACTGGCTGCAGCTGCAGCGAGAGGATGACGACGAGGAAGAATTATGAAGGAATTTTTATCAAGTCGATATCGTCAGCTGCTGGCTGTTTTCCTCGTTCTGGCCGTGATTCTGCTCGTGCGTCTGCTGATCGTGACAACGTTCGAGCATGCCACCTGGAGCAGGACGGCCGAGGACAATTCCACCAAGACGATCTATACGACGGCGCCCCGCGGCGATATCTTTGACCGCAACGGCAAGCTGCTGGCCGGCAGCAAGCAGAGCTTTACGGTCAAGATTTCCGCCGGCACGCAGAGCGATACTGAACTCAACAACACGATTTCCCGCCTGCTCGCCGTCCTGAACAGCAACCACGATCAGCTCGAGGATGATTTCCCGATCCGTGTCAGCGGCGGAAAATATTCATATACCTACGACGCTGAGATTACCAAATGGCTGAAGCAGTATCATCTGCCGGCCGGCACCTCGGCCGAGGATGCGTTCAATTCCCTGCGTCAGAAGCTCGGCATCGATTCCTCGCTGGACCGCTACGAGGCGCAGGCGGAGATGCAGAACAACCACGGCATCTATCCGCCGATTTCCGTCGATACGATGCAGTACACCTATGAAACGGAAAAGAACAATTTCCTCGAACAGTACTTTCCCGATCTCAAGGATTCCGAGCGCAGCCGTCTGACGGCAAAGCAGGCTTTTGAAGGCATCCGCAGGAACATGAAGATCAGCAGCGCCCTTTCGACGACGCAGGCGCGCCGCATCATGGTGGTGCGCTATGCGATCGATTCCCTCGGTTACAGCAAATACAAGGCGGCGACGGTAGCGAAGAAGGTTTCGCAGAAGACCGTCATGCAGCTGGAGGAGGGATCCGACAATCTGACCGGCGTGCAGGTTGTTTCCGAAACCAACCGCTACTACCCGAACAAGAACACCGCTGCCCACATCCTCGGCTATCTGGGGAAAATCGATGAATCGCAGCTGGCCAGCTATGAAAAGAAGGGCTATTCCAGCGAGGATATGATCGGCCAGGAGGGCATTGAGGAAAAATACGAGAGCGATCTGAAAGGAAAGAACGGCGCCACCAAGGTGCAGGTCAACGCTTCCGGTCAGACGGAAAAGGTGCTCAGCCGCTCCAAGGCCAAAAAGGGCAAGGACGTCTATCTGACGATTGACCTCGATCTCCAGAAAGCCGCCGAGGAGGGACTTTCCAAGACGATCAACGCGATGCGGTATGGCGGCTACGTGTCGAGCAAATACGGCTCGTCGCCGATCACGGAGGCGGCGCCGAACGCCAAGAGCGGGTCCGTCGTCGCCATCGATGTCAAGACCGGCGAAGTGCTGGCGCTCGCCAACTATCCGGATTACGATCCCAATCTCTTCGCCGAGGGCATCAGCTCCGACGACTGGAGCAAGCTGCAGAGCGACAACCCGCGCGATCCGCTGGCGGCGACGCCGCTCTACAACATGGCGACGCTGAGTACCGTGCAGCCCGGTTCGACGTTCAAGCCGGTGACCGCGACGGCCGGTCTGCAGTGCGGGCTGAATCCGGACGAGTACCGCGTCGACGCCGGTGCGATCAAGCTCGGCGGGCGCACCTTTGCCTGCGTTTCGTGGAATCTCAGCAACGGCACCAAGACCCATGGCTCGCTGAACATGTACCGCGCCATCGGCGTGTCCTGCAACTATTATTTCTACGATGTGGCCACCAACAAGGACTGGGCCAGCGGCGGCACGCTCGGCTATACCAAGAAGATGACCTACAAGACCATCACCGACTATGCGGAGCAGTACGGTCTGGGCAAATCTACCGGCATTCAGCTCGATGAAGCGGTGGTTTCGGTGCCGTCGGAGAAAAAGAAGGTGGCGGCGCTGAAGACCCAGCTGTCCAATGAACTTTACGCCGGTGCGGAGGAATATTTCCGCAGCGATGTGGCGCACAACAACAAGGTGCTGAAGCGCGACGTGGAGGCGCTGACCGCGCTGCTCGACGAGGAGAAGCTCGACTATAACGAACTGTACAACACGACGCTGACGCGCTGCGGCATCCGCCGCAACAAACGCGAAAAGCTGGCCACGCGCATCTATTCCGACTACTATCCGCAGGCCAGATGGACGACCGGCGATACCTTCAACCTCTGCATCGGCCAGGGCGACAACTCCTATACGCCGCTGCAGATCTGCAACTATATCGCCACCCTCGGCAACAACGGTACGCATCATCAGGTCAGCATTGTTCGCGGCGTGCAGGGCAAGGGACAGACGAAGAGCGGCAGGGTGACGCAGGTGAAAGTTGACGACAAGAACTACTTCTCCCAGATCCGCCGCGGCATGCGCTATGTGGCTTCCAGCGAAGAGAGCAGCGTCTCGAAGATCTTCAAGGATCTTCCCGTCAAGGTAGCGGCGAAGACCGGTACCGCGGAGCGCGCCGGCAAGGTCAATCCGAAGTCGGAAGTCACTTATATCAAGCAGCATCTCAGCTCCTTCAATGCGAATCTTACCTGGTCGCAGGTAAATAAGGAGATGAAGCAGCTGATGAAGACCTATCCGTCGATCTATGAGAGCGAGGACACCGCAGTGCGGCGGGCCGTCATCAATCTCAGCCACGGCAAGGTGACCACCGATGATCTGGATCGCTACAAGAGCGATTACGACAACTTCGCCTGGGTTGTCGCGATGGCGCCGGCCGATAACCCGAAGATCGCGGTCTGCGCGATGGTGCCGCAGGGGTCGACGGCGGCCAACGCGGCGCCGATCGTCAAGGAAGTACTGGGCTGCTACTTCAAGTCGACGCGGCAGTACACAAAACTCGACAACAGTTCGAAAATGCAGTGAACAGAGAATGGAGCGCTCGGCCGGAGGCGGAGCGCAGAGGAGGTGAATCGCGGTGGGAAAAGTCATTGTGATTACGTCCGGCAAGGGCGGTACAGGCAAGACGTTTTTCACGGCCAATATGGGCGCGCTGCTGGCGCTGCGCGGCAAGAAGACAGTCCTGCTCGATATGGATATGGGGCTGCGCAATCTTGATCTCTATCTCGGGCTCGAGAACAATGTCGTCTACAATGTCATGGATGTGCTCTCGGGCATGTGCCGCATCCGCCAGGCACTGATCCGCGACCGGCGCTTTGCCGATCTCTGTCTGATTTCGGCTTCGCCGACGCGCGATGACCGCGACATCACGCCGCTGCATATGGAAATTCTCTGTGAAAAGCTGCAGAAGCGCTTTGACTACATCCTCATCGATTCACCGGCCGGCCTCGGCGACGGTCTGACGCTGGCGGCCGCAGCCGCCGATCAGGCGGTGCTGCTCAGCGAGGCGGAGATCGCCTCGGTACGGGACGCCGACTGCGTCGACCGGATGCTGCTGGAGATGGGTCTCAGCAACCGCTGCTGCGTCTTCAACAAGGTGCACGGAGAACTGGTGGCGCTGGGCGCGATGCCGGGACTGCGGGCCGTTTCCCGCGGCCTGCGCATGCGCATCGCCGGCGCGATTCAGTACGACGAAAACATCTATCTGGCGACCAATCACGGCATTCCGATCGTGCTCAAGCAGGACACCTATATCCGGCGCAACCTTTCGCGCATTCTCGACCGCATCCTCGCCAATCCCGACGATCCGCTGAGCCTGCGGCGCCGCGACCTGGCAATATCGACATAAGAACGGCGGCACTGTGCCGTAGAAAAATCAGAGCTGCGATCCCGGGCGGGATGGCAGCTTTTTCGATGCGCGAAAAATCCGAATGATCTGCTGCGGCGAATGCGCGGGGACTCAGAACTGCACGCCGCGGCTGCGGATGGCGACGTTGGCCACCAGGCCGACGGCGATCATATTGGCCAGTACCGAGGATCCGCCGTAGCTGATGAACGGCAGGGTGATGCCGGTGCAGGGCATGATGCCCATCGTCATGCCGATGTTTTCAAAGATCTGAAAGACAAACATGGCGACGACGCCGATGACGATCAGCTTGCCGTAGATGTCCTTGCAGGAGTGCGCGATTTTCATGATCGTCCAGATGAACCAGACGTAGATGGCGATCAGCACCGCGCCGCCGATGAAGCCGAGTTCCTCGACCAGTACCGAAAAGACAAAGTCCGAATTGCGCACCGGCAGAAAATCGAGATCCTTCTGCGTGCCCCGGAACAGTCCCTTGCCCGTCAGTCCGCCGGAGCCGATGGCGATCTTTGACTGCCAGACGTTCCAGTTGCTGCCGATCGAGAGGTTGTCGGGATGGAGAAAGGCGTCGATGCGCTCCTTCTGGTAGTCCGCCATAAAATGGTAGGCGACGGGGACGCAGACCGCGACCAGGCCGCAGCATTTGGCGAAGAGCGCGCCGTCGATGCCGGCGACAAAGAGCATCACCACCCAGATGACCATGAAAACAAGGGCACTGCCGAGATCCTGGATCAGGACGATGCCGATGAACGGCAGCGCGTAGAGCAGGGCCCTGACGACGGCCGCAAACGAGTAGAGCTTGTCCTTGTTGCGCTTGAGGTAGATGCCCATCAGCAGAATGAAGGTGATCTTGACGATTTCGGAGGGCTGGAAGGTTGTAAAGCCGAGCGTAATCCAGGAGCGGGCGCCGTTCATTTCCACGCCCAGTCCGGGCACGTACACCAGCAGCAGAAAGATCAGCGAGCCGATATAGAGCTGCTTTTCCACATCCTGAAAGACTTCGTAATCCATGTTCGCGAGGACGACGACGCAGAGGTATCCGAGCACGTAGGCGGCGCTCTGAATCAGCACGGTTTTGTCCGTCAGATGCACGCCGTCGTCGTAGGACGTCGAGATCATCATCAGGATGCTGATTCCCGCCATGGCCAGGGGCAGCAGCAGCAGAGGCCGCGGCGTTCCCCGGAAAAGATTTGCAAAATACTTCATTCTTTGCCTTTCGTTTCTTGACAGAAAGCGAACATTGACATTATAATATTCGAGTATGAATATATCAAGGTTTTATTACTGGTAATACGAAGAGCTCTTTTCTTTCAATCATACGAGCAAATAAGATTGAAAGGAGGTGTTTTTATATATGCCAATTCAGCTGTTAACCGTGATCTTCTGCATTATCGCGGCGCTGATCGGGCTGCTTGCCGGATACATCATCCGCAAGACGCTCGGTGAGAAAGCCATCGGCAGCGCGGAAACAAAGGCGAGAAATATCGTTCTCGACGCAGAAAACAAGGCGGAGGCCATCAAGAAGGAAATCGCCGTCGAAGCCAAAGAGGACGCTATTAAATATAAAAACGAAGCGGAAAAGGAAATCAAAGAGAGAAGAAACGAAGTATCCAAATCCGAGAGGAGAGTAAACCAGAAAGAGGAGAGTGTTGATCGCAAGCTCGAAAACATCGAAAGAAAAGAACAGAGTATTACAGCAAAGGAACAGAATGTCAACCGCAAACTGAAGAACCTCGATGAGCTCCATCAGCAGCAGGTAGAGGAACTGGAGAAGATTTCCGGCTATACCCGGGATGAGGCCAAGGACATCCTCCTGCAGCAGGTCGAGAGCGATGTGCGGGCCGACGCCTCGAAGATGATTCGGGACATCGAGACCGAAGCCAGGGACGAGGCGGACAAGCGGGCCAAGGAAATCATCGTCGGCGCGATCCAGCGCTGTGCTGCGGACCATGTGGCCGAGAGCACGGTATCCGTGGTCAATCTGCCCAACGAAGAGATGAAGGGCCGCATCATCGGCCGCGAGGGCCGCAATATCCGCACCATCGAGAACCTCACCGGCATCGAACTGATTATCGATGATACACCCGAAGCCGTCATCCTTTCCGGCTTTGACCCGGTGCGTCGGGAGGTGGCCAGACTGGCGCTGGAAAAGCTGATCGTCGACGGACGCATCCATCCGGCCCGCATCGAGGAAACGGTGCATAAGGCGGAGAAGGAAGTCAACCAGGCGATCAAGGAAGCCGGCGAACAGGCGACCTTCGACGTCGGCGTGCACAACCTTCACCCGGAACTGGTCAAACTGCTGGGCCGCCTGAAATACCGGACGTCCTACGGGCAGAATGTCCTCAAGCATTCCGAGGAAGTGGCCTATCTTGCCGGCCTGATGGCCGGAGAACTGGGGCTCGACGCCAAACTGGCCAAGAGAGCCGGCCTGCTGCATGATATCGGCAAGGCACTCGACCACGACCGCGAGGGAACGCACGTGGATCTGGGCATGGAGGTACTGAAAAAGTACGAAGAGCCGCAGGCAGTCATCGACGCGATGGCCGCTCACCACGGCGACTACGAACCCAAGAGTCTCGAAGCGGTGCTGATCGCCGCGGCCGACGCCCTCTCGGCGGCCCGGCCGGGAGCCCGGCGGGAGACGCTGGAGAGCTATATCAAGCGGCTGGAGTCGCTGGAGGAAATCGCCAATACGACACCGGGCGTCGAACGCTCGTACGCGATCCAGGCGGGACGCGAAATCCGCATCATCGCCGAGCCGGACAAGGTCAAGGACGAAGAGATGCCGATGCTGGCGCGGGAGATCGCCAAGAAAGTCGAGGACGGCCTCGACTATCCGGGGCAGATCAAGGTCAACATCATTCGCGAAACGCGGGCGGTTGAATACGCAAAGTAACACCGAAGGGGCGGCAGTGCTGCCCCTTTTCTCTGCCGTTGCGGCGCCTGCCGGGACGGGCCCGCCCGCGCACGGCCGGAACCGCGCCGGGCGGTCTGCCTTTCCGCCGGCGGGCGGACCGCCGGGCGGCAGTCAGAAGGAGCAGAAATTGCAGGAACAGAAACAGCAGAAGGAAATCTATCTCGATAACAGCGCCACGACGCGGCAGCTCGACAGCGTCACCGCGGCCATGGTGACGATGATGCGGGACAACTACGGCAATCCGTCGTCGCTGCATCACCGCGGGCTGCTGGCCGAGCAGGCCGTCAAGGAGGCCCGCCGGCAGGCGGCGCAGGCGCTCGGCGTGCGCGGCGGCACACTGGTCTTTACGTCCGGCGGCACCGAGGCCGACAATATGGCGGTGGCCGGCGTCTGTGCGGCGCGGCGGCGCCTCGGACGACGCATCATCACCACCCGCATCGAGCATCCGGCGGTGCTGGAAGCGTTCCGCCGCATGGAGGAACAGGGCTTTGAGACCGTCTATCTTGACGTCGACGGCGACGGCCGCGTCGATCCCGCGCAGCTTGACAGCGTGATGGACGATGAAACGATTCTGATTTCCGTGATGCAGGTCAACAACGAAGTCGGCACCGTGCAGCCGCTCGACGAGATTGCCGCCGTGCGTCGCAACGCACTGCTGCACAGCGACTGCGTGCAGGGATTCGGCCGCCTGCCGCTGCCGGCGCGCGCCGATCTCTGGACCGTCAGCGGTCACAAGATCCATGGGCCCAAGGGCAGCGGCGCTCTCTGCTGGCGCGAAGGCGTGCGCGTCCTGCCGCTGCTGGTCGGCGGCGGCCAGGAGAACGGCCTGCGCTCGGGCACCGAAAACACGCCGGCGATTGTCGGCTTCGGCGCTGCGGCCGCTGAGGCGGCGCAGCGTCTGGAGGAAAACAGCGAGCGCATGCGCCGGGTCGGCGAGCATCTGCGCCGCGGCATCCTCGAGGAAATCCCCGACGTGCGCGTCAACACCCCGGAGAAGGGCAGCGCGCCCGGCATTCTCAACGTTTCGTTTCTGGGCACGCGGGCCGAAGTGCTGCTGCATACCCTCGAGGAGGACGGCATCTACGTTTCGACCGGCGCCGCCTGCTCCTCGCATCATAAGGGCGGCAGCCACGTGCTGCGGGCGATGGGCCGGTCGCAGCGGGAACTGGAATCGGCGCTGCGCTTCAGCCTCAGCGGCGAAAACACCGAGGCCGAGATGGAGGTCGTCGTCGACCGGCTCAAGAACGCGGTCGGACGCTTTCGCCGCCTGGGGCGCTTTCGCTGAGAACACCCGATGGCGGTCATTGCAGCAAACCCGGAGATCTGCCGGACAACTGCCGCGGATCCGAGGAAGGACAGGACAGGAACGAGGAAGAAGAAATGAACGAAGAACGGAATGGAAACGGCGCACAGGGCGGAAACAGCGCCGACGATCTGAACGCGCGCCGCATTTTTATCGTCCGCTACGGCGAAGTGGCGCTGAAGGGACAGAACAAGCCGTATTTTGAAAAGATGACGGTCGAGCGCATCCGCAAGCTGGTGCGCCGCCTCGGCGATATCGAGGTGCGCCGCAGTGAGGGCCTGATCTTCGTCACCGCCGATCCGGCGATCGAACAGGATGCGATCATCCGCGAGATCAGCAAGGTCTTCGGCATCGCCTCGATCAGCCCGGCGGTCGCCTGCCGCTCCGATCTCGACGACATCGGCTGCGCCGCCGTCGCTTACATGAACCGGCTGATCGAGGAACAGGGCGTGCACACCTTCAAGGTCGAAGCCAAGCGCGCCGACAAGAACTTCCCGGTCAAATCGCCGGAGATCGCCCGCCGCGTCGGCGCCAGCGTGCTCAAGGGCTGCCGCGTGCTCAAGGTCGATGTCCACGATCCCGATGTGCATCTCTTCGTCGACCTGCGCCGCGACGTTACCTACCTCTATCAGCAGAAGATCAAGGGCTTCGGCGGTCTGCCGCTGGGGAGCAACGGCAGGGGGCTGGTGCTGCTGTCGGGCGGCATCGATTCGCCGGCGGCGGCCTGGATGATGGCGCGCCGGGGCATGCAGATCGAAGCGGTGCACTTTCATTCCTACCCGTACACCAGCGAGCGGGCGCGGCAGAAGGTCGAGGAGCTGGCCGGCATCCTCGCCGTCTACTGCAGCCGCTTCCGGATGCACGTCATCAATATGCTGCCGATTCAGGAACAGATCGTGCAGCACTGCCCGGAAGAGGAGACAACGATTCACCTGCGCCGCTTTATGATGCGCGTGGCCGAGCGTGTCGCGCAGAAGAGCGGCTGCGATATGCTGATCACCGGCGAGAGCCTAGGGCAGGTGGCCAGCCAGACTTCGGACGCGCTGGTGACGACCGATGCGGTGGTGACGATGCCGGTGATGCGGCCGCTGATCGCCCTCGATAAGACGGAGATCATCGACATTGCCCGCGAGATCGGCACGTATGAAAAATCGATCGAACCCTACGAGGACTGCTGCACCGTCTTCCTCCCCAAGCATCCGGTAACGCGGCCGAAGAAGGCACGCATCGAGCGCTCGGAAAGTCGTCTGCCGGTCGAGGAACTGGTGGAAGCGGCGGTCGAGTCCGACGAGGTCGTGGAAATCTTCCCGCGCCTCGACTGAAGCAGTATCACAGCAGAAGGTGAAATCATGGAAGAAAAATCACAGCGGGAGGCAGCCGCAGCAGAAGAAAGCAGAATGCGGGAGCAGAACGGCGAGGAACCGATCGGCGGGGAACAGCCCGGCGAGGCGGCGGATCCGCAGACGGCCGCCGACAATCTGCGCCGTGCCCGGGAATACTTCGGACACGATCTCTTTGCCACTGCCACCACCGGCGTCGTCATCGAGGCCGCGGCCCGCAACTACGCGCGCTGTTCGCTGCGTCTCGGGCCGCAGCATAAAAACGCGCTGCAGATGCCGATGGGCGGCGCCCTCTATACGCTGGCGGATTTTGTCTTTGCGATCGCCAGCAATTTCGACAACGTGCCGACGGTGACGATGGTCAGCGAGATCCGCTTTCTCACCGTTGCCGGAGGGGATCAGCTGACGGCGGAGTCCGTCTATCTCGGTGAAGAGGGCCGCGACTGCCGCTACCGCATCGATATTACCGATGCTCCCGGGCATACCGTTGCCGAGGTCAGGATGCGCGGCCGGAGGCGGAGGACGGAGAAAGAAGCGAAGTGAAACAAGGCGTGGAAATACTCCGAAAATTCTGCGTATTGCAGGCAAAAAACGGCAGAAAACAGGGCTTTTTTGAGCTTTCGCTTTGATAAGTTTGCGGTTGTCTTTTTTGTACGAAAAAAAGAACATGAATTCCCAAAAAGGACTTGCAAAACATACGTAAAAATGTTTTACTTGATTTGTGCGTCGTTATTAAGTTAACGAGCATGGAAGTTAATGAATGTGTACGATTTTAAGAAAATAAAAATGTACCGTTATTAATGATCTAAGGAGGCATTACATGAACTTTGAGTTGACAAAGGAACAGGAATTCGTACGCAAGATGGTACGGGATTTCGCTGAGACCGAAGTGGAACCGCTTGCGGCTGACATCGATGCGGAACACAGATTCCCGACCGAGACCGTTGAGAAAATGGCAAAATACGGTCTGATGGGCGTACCGTTCCCGACCGAGTACGGCGGGGCCGGCGGCGACTACATCTCCTATGCCATCACCGTCGAAGAACTGTCCAGAGTATGTGGTTCGACGGGCGTTATCTGTTCCGCGCACACGTCGCTGTGCAGCTGGCCGATCTATGCATGGGGCACGGAAGAACAGAAGAAAAAGTATCTTCCGGATCTGCTCTCCGGCAAAAAACTCGGCGCTTTCGGTCTGACCGAACCGAATGCCGGTACCGACGCGTCCGGTCAGCAGACCAGAGCCGTCAAGGATGGCGACAGCTACATCCTCAACGGTGCGAAAGTATTTATTACCAACGGCGGCTATGCGGATGTCTTTGTTGTCATGGCGATGACCGACAAGAGCAAGGGCAACCACGGCATCAGTTCCTTTATCGTTGAAAAGGGAGACGAAGGCTTCTCGATCGGCAAGACCGAAGATAAAATGGGTATCTGCGCGTCTTCGACGACAGAGCTGATCTTCCAGAACTGCCGCATTCCGGCCGACAGAATGCTGGGCAGCGAAGGCGATGGATTCAAAGTTGCCATGTCTACACTGGACGGCGGCCGTATCGGTATCGCGTCGCAGGCGCTGGGCATTGCCCAGGGTGCGTTCGACGTGACCGTCGATTACATGAAAGCAAGAAAGCAGTTCGGCAAGAGACTGTCCCAGATGCAGGCTCTGCAGTTTGAAATGGCGGATATGAAGACGAGAATCGAAGCGTCCCGTCTGCTGGTCTATCAGGCTGCCGACTTCAAGGAAAGAGGTATCCCGTACGGTGAGAAAGCTGCGATGGCCAAGCTGTTTGCGGCCGAAACCGCGATGCATGTGACCACCAAGTGCGTGCAGTTCCACGGCGGTTACGGCTACACCAAGGATTATCCGGTGGAAAGAATGATGAGAGACGCGAAGATCACCGAGATTTATGAAGGTACTTCGGAAGTACAGAAACTGGTCATTTCGTCCAAAACCTTTGGCAAACAGAAATAGTTAGTGTAGGAGGAATTATAATGGCATTTAAAATCATCGTATGTGCGAAGCAGGTCCCTGATACCAACGAGATCAAGATCAACCCGAAAACCGGTACCCTGATCAGGGAAGGTGTGCCGAGCATCATGAACAACGACGACGCCAACGCGCTCGAGCAGGCGCTGCAGATCAAGGACAAGTATCCCGATACGCACGTCACGATCGTCAGCATGGGACCTCCGCAGGCACAGGATATGCTGCTGGAAGGTCTGGCCATGGGCGCGGATGACGCAGTCCTGATTTCCGACAGAGCGGTCGGCGGTTCCGATACCTGGGCCACGTCCAACGCGCTGGCGGCCACGATCCGCAAGATCGGCGACTTTGATCTGCTGCTCGCCGGCAGACAGGCGATCGACGGAGATACCGCGCAGGTTGGTCCGCAGCTGGCCGAAAAGCTCGACCTGCCGCAGGTCACTTATGTACAGAAATTCGAGATGGCCGACGACATGAAGACGATCACCGTCGAGCGTCAGATGGAAGACGGCTATGAACTCATCGAGATCAAGACGCCCTGCATGCTGACCGCGATCAAAGAACTGAACACACCGCGGTACATGAGCATCGCCGGCATCTTCAACGCCAAGAACAAGCCGATGACGGTCTACAGTGCGGCCGACGTCAACGTCGACCTCAACACGGTCGGTCTGGAAGCTTCCCCGACCAACGTATTCCGTTCCTTCACGCCGGCTCCGAAAGAACCGGGCGTCATCGTCAAGGGCGATACGGAAAAAGAGCAGGCTGACAATCTGCTGATCGGCCTCAAGGGCAAGCACGTGATCTAAGGTAAGGAGGACAATGCAAAATGGCTATTAATATTAATAAAGAAAAATGTATTGGATGCGGACAGTGCTTTAAGGTCTGCCCCCAGGATGCCTTTGAGTTTGAGCCCTATGACGGCAACAAGCTCGGCAAAGTTGCGAAGATCAACGCCAAGTGCACGTTCTGCAACCAGTGCCTGACCGCCTGCAAATTCGGCGCGATCGAAGAAGTGGAAATCGGCGGCGAAGTCGACCTTTCCGCTTACAAGCACATCTGGGTTTATGCGGAACAGCGCAACGGCAAGTTCATGAACGTGGCGCTCGAGCTGATCGGCGAAGGCAAGAGGCTGGCTGAGGAAATCAGTGCCGACACCAAGGTTTATGCGGTTCTGATCGGCGACGGCATCGATCACCTGGCCGACGAAGCGTATGCTTACGGCGCGGACGGCGTCATCATGATCCAGGATCCGCTGCTCAAGCAGTACACGACCGACGGCTACACCAAGGTTCTCGTCGATGCGATCAACGAGAAGAAGCCGGAGATCGTCATCTACGGCGCGACCCACATCGGTCGTGACCTGGCACCGCGTGTCGCGGCCAGACTGAACACCGGTCTGACGGCGGACTGCACGCACCTCGATGTCAAGGTTTCCAGCTACATCGAATTCGCCAAGAAGAACACTACGCTCGATACTTCGACGCTCGATCCGAACGACCCGAGCACCGGCATCAAGCAGACCCGTCCTGCGTTCGGCGGCAACCTGATGGCGACCATCGTCTGCCCGCGCACCAGACCGCAGATGTCCACCGTCCGTCCGGGCGTTATGCAGAAGAGAGAGCCCGTGCAGGGCGCGACCGGCGCGCGCATCGACTACAAGCCGCAGATCAGCAAGGATGATATCCACATCACGATCAAGGATGTCGTCAAGTCCGCCAAGGAACTCGTTTCCCTGACCGACGCCGACATCATCTGCTCCGGCGGCCGCGGCCTCGGCGATCCCAGCGGTTTCGAACTGATCCAGAAGTTTGCCGACAAGGTCGGCGGCGTGGTCGGTTCCTCCCGTGCGGCGGTTGACGCCGGCTGGATCGATCATTCTCACCAGGTCGGACAGACCGGTACCACCGTTAAGCCGAAGATCTATTTTGCCTGCGGCATCTCCGGTGCGATCCAGCACCTGGCCGGCATGCAGACTTCCGACATCATCGTTGCCATCAACAAGGATCCGGATGCTCCGATCTTCGAAGTGGCAGACTACGGTATCGTCGGCGATCTCTACAAGGTGATTCCGGAAATCATCAACGAGTGGGACAAGGCGGAAGAACTGTACGACGCTTCCACCAGACAGTAACAACAGATATCGACTACAAACGGATTGCGGTCTCCGAAAGGAGGCCGCAATTTTAGTCGGGTAAAATAGACTGAAAAGCCGCAATTTCAACATTACACAGTAAATTCAGTCATTTTATCATCGCGGCGCCGCGTTTCCGCGGTGCGGAAGGAGAGGACAAATTGAACCAGGAAAAAGCGGAGTTCAATCGATTCGGACTTATTTTAATCATCATTCTGTGCATTGTGGCGGGTATTCTGCTCTGTGCACACGTCAATCCCAATGTTGCCAGGACAATGGAAGAGCTGTCGCATTCCCATCTGTCGATGGAATCGATGACCGGCGAGACCCATACCATCTTTGAAACGCTGCAGTACAACCGCTCGATTCACGTGCTGGCGATGCTGCTGCTCGGTTTCGGATTTTTAATGGTCGTGGTCCGCGGGCAGGGATTTTCCGCGATTACCGCGACCCTGCTGGTGACCAGCATTTCGATACCGGTCTATCTGATTCTCAAGAGCTTTACCACCGATGAACCGATCATCAGCGTCGAACAGTTTCTCTGGGCGGAGTTCTGCGGCGCCAGTATCCTGATCGCGATCGGGGCGCCGATGGGGCGTTACAAGATGGGGCAGTACGCCCTGATGGGGCTGCTGTTCACGTTCGTCTATTACTTCAATGAATGGCTGGTCGTGGAAAGCGGCCACTTCGTCGGCTTCCAGGATACCGGCGGCAGTGTCGTGATTCACGCCTTCGGCGCCTACTTCGGACTCGGTGTCGTGGCGCACAGCGCCTGGCGCTACAAGGGCTTTACCTCATCGGTCAGCCGGATGAGCAATCAGTTCTCGCTGCTCGGCTCGCTGGTCCTGTGGGTCTTCTGGCCGTCGTTCACCAGCGCGATCGTGGCACCGGACCGCGTTACGCTGACGGCGATCAACACGGTGCTGGCGCTGGCCGGCGCGACGCTGGCGACGTACGCGGTGTCGCGGCTGGTCGGCCAGGGCAGGATCGATGTCGAGCACATTGCCAACGCGGCGCTGGCCGGCGGAGTGGCGATCGGCTCCACCTGCGATATCGCCAGCCCGGGCATGTCGCTGATCATCGGCGTGGCGGCCGGTACGCTGTCTACCATCGGCTACAAGTACATTGCCCCGAAGGTGGCGGCACTGATTCGCGGCACCGATACCTGCGGTGTTCATAACCTGCACGGCATGCCGGGCCTGCTCGGCGGTCTCTCGGCGATCGTGATCACCGGCAACTGGAAGATCCAGCTGCTGGGTATGCTGACGACGGTGGTCATTGCCCTGGTCGGCGGAGAAATCACCGGCCTGATTGTGCGGCTGCTCGGCACAACGAAGACGCCGTACAGCGATGACTCCGATTTCATCACCGATGAAATGAAGCCGGAACAGTAATCGCGGCAATCTTTGAGATAAAAATAGCAAATTAATACAATATGCGGGCTGTACGAGCCCGCATATTGTTGTTATAATGGACGAAATCAGCGGCGCAGGGCCGATGCCCGGCCGACGTCACAGCGATTGAAAACCGCGATTAGTTTGCGGTTGCACAGGAGGACAGCCATCATGAAATTTGCTTCGAACGTCCAGGAACTGAAATACAAGGTACTGCGCGAGGTTGCCCGGCATACCTGGCGCGGCGAGGAATCGTTCGCGGTCTTTGACGACATCGCCAAGGAAGTGGTGCGCAAGGATGAAAAGCCGATGCGCTGCTGCATCTACAAGGACCGCGCCATCGTCGCCGAGCGCATCCGCATCGCCCTCGGCGGCGACCGCAGCAACCCCAACGTCATCGAGGTCATCGACATCGCCTGCGATGAATGTCCGGCCAGCGGCCATACCGTGACCGACATGTGCCGCGGCTGCGTCGCTCATAAGTGCGAGAGTGCCTGCCGGCTCGGCGCCATCACCTTCGACGATGAACTGGTCGCGCACATCGACAAGAAAAAATGCGTCGAATGCGGCCGCTGCGCCAAGGTCTGCCCCTACAATGCGATCATGAATTTCGTCCGCCCCTGCGAAGCGGCCTGCAAGGCCGGCGCCATCCACATGGCGGAGACCGGCGAGGCGGAGATCGATCACGAAAAATGCTCCAACTGCGGCGCCTGCGCCTTTACCTGTCCGTTCGGCGCCACCGCGGACAAGTCGTTCATTACCGACATCATTCACATGCTGCAGGACAGCGAGAAAAATCCGCAGCACAAGGTTCATGCGATCGTGGCGCCGTCGATCTCCAGCCAGTTCGACGCCTCGCTCGGGCAGGTGCTGGCCGGCATTCGTGCCCTCGGCTTTACCGATGTGACCGAAGTCGCCCTCGGCGCCGACATGGTCGCCTGGCATGAGGCGCAGGAGCTGTCCGAGAAGGGCTTTCTCACTACCTCCTGCTGCCCGGCATTTGTCCGCTTTATCAAGGCCAACTATCCGCAGCTGGAGGACAACATTTCGAGCACGCTGTCGCCGATGGCGATGCTCGGCCGCCATATCAAGCAGCAGGATCCCGACTCCAAAGTCGTCTTCATCGGCCCCTGCACGTCGAAAAAGATCGAGATTCAGCTCGACACCGTCAAGGACTATATTGACTCGGTGATGACGTTCGAGGAACTGCTGGCCCTGTTCGACAGCCGCGGGATCGACCCGGCGCAGCTGGAGGAGGAAGAGCGTGAAGACGCCAGCTATTTCGGCCGCATTTTTGCCCGCGGCGGCGGCGTGGCCGAAGCCGTCACCGAAGCCCTGCAGGAGCAGGGATCCGACTTTGAAATCAAGGCTCGTGCCTGCGCCGGTCTCGATCAGTGTGACCGGGCGCTGCGCCAGGCCAAATCCGGCCGGGCGCCGTGGAATCTGATCGAGGGCATGGCCTGCGAAGGCGGCTGCGTCGGCGGCGCCGGCTGTCTCAGCCACGACGAAGCCAGCAAGCGGGCGGTTGAGCGCTACGCCGAAGCGGCCGGCGACCGCCGCATCACCGACGTCCTCCCCGCGGGGGAAGACTAAAGCGGCAGCCGGCCGGCCTCGTGCCGGGCATCGGCTGCGGTCCTGTTCCGGCAGCAGCGCCGGCTGTGCAGGACCGCAGCGCCGGCTGTGCAGGACCGCAGCGCCGGCTTTGTCTTTACGCCGTCTGAATTCGGTGGTATGATGACAGTAACACAACCGGAACGGCTGCGGCAGCGGGTGCGGATGGCCGCCCGTCGATCGCGGCAGGAGGGCAGAGATGAAGAAAGCAATTATTCTGGGGAGCATTTTCATGCTGCTGTCGGTGACGGCGGCGGTACTGATCACCATCGGCGGCGACGGCGAAGCGGATGACCGCCCCGAACGGGAAGTGTAATCGCCGATGGGGGAACCGAATCTGCTGCAGAGCACGACGGCCACGGCCCGGGCGCTGATCGAGCAGTATATGGTACCGGGAGCGGCCGCCGTCGATGCCACCTGCGGCAACGGTCATGACGCGGCGGCGCTGGTACGCATGGGCGCCGGGATGGTCTATGCGTTTGATGTACAGGAAAGAGCGCTGGGACGAACCCGCGCTCTTTTCGCACGGGAGGGCCTGCCGCTGCGGCGGCTGCACCTGATCCACGACGGCCATGAACACATGTGCCGTCACATCGAGGAGGCGGTGCGCGTGGTCGTCTTCAATCTCGGGTATCTGCCCGGCGGTGATCATGACATCATCACCCGGCCGGAGACGACGACGGCGGCGGTGCGGGCGGCCTGCAGTCTGCTGGAAACCGGCGGGCTGATCTGCGTGACGATCTACAGCGGCCATGCCGGCGGATGTGCCGAACGCGACGCCCTGCTGGAGATGAGTGCCGGACTCGATGCCGGCAGCTGGCACGTTCTGCGCCTTCTCGCGCACAACCAGACCGGGACGGCGCCGCAGCTCCTGCTGCTGACGCGCAAGAGGGGCGGCCGGGAGCCGCTGGACAGGAGGGAACGGACGTGAAGTACATCGAATTGATTCTGCAGGCGGAGCACGACGAACTGGGCCGTCTGACGGCGGAGCTGGCGGAACTCGGCGTGACGTCGACCGAGGTGCGCGACCCCGCCGACCTCGACGAACTGCTGCAGAAGCAGCATCGCTACGACTGGGACTATGTGGACCCGTCGCTGGTGCACCGCGACCCGTCGGCGCGTCCGGAACTGCACCTGTATTTTGAAGATACGCCGCAGGGCCGGGAGCAGGCCGAAAATGTACGGACGGCTTTTCCGAACTATAAGATGACGCGTGCTTCGGTCGATGAGTCCGACTGGGTCAGCGCCTATAAGGCGCAGTTTCACGCACACCGGCTGACCGAACACATCCTCGTGCGGCCGAGCTGGGATCAGACGGCGCCGCCGCCGGGCGTGCGGGTGCTGGAACTCGACCCCGGCATGGCGTTCGGCACCGGCGATCATGCCACCACCTCGATGTGCGCGGCACTGCTGGAAAAAGCCGGCTGCAGCGGGCGGCGCGTGCTCGACGTCGGCACCGGATCGGGGATTCTGGCGATCTGCGCGGCACTGCTCGGCAGCACCGACGTGCTGGCCGTCGACATCGACGAAGATGCCGTCGCAATAGCGGCGGAAAACGTCCGCCGCAATCACTGCGAGCAGGCGGTGACCGTGCGGCAGGGAGACCTCGCCGCCGGCGTACACGGACCGGTCGACCTGGTGGTCGCCAACCTCATTGCCGAAATCGTCTGTCAGCTGACGCCGGCCGTGCAGTCGCTGCTGACGCCCGGCGGCATCTACATTTCCTCGGGCATCCTCACGGAAAAACAGCAGCTGGTCGAGGAAGCCGTCAGGGCTGCCGGCCTGCACATCATCGAGATCAAACAGGAGGGCGAATGGAGCGCCATCGCCGCGGAGAAAGTATGAGAAAATTTTTTGCAGACCCGAGCGCGGTCGGAGAAAGGACCATTCTCCTGGAAGGAGAAGACGCTCGCCATATCAGCAAAGTGCTGCGCCTGCAGAAGGGCGATAAAATCGAAATTTCCGATATGCAGGAGTGGGAGTACATCTGCGAAATCACGACCATCAGCCGGAACAGTGTCGGCGCCCGCATCCTCGACAAGCAGGGATTTTCCCGCGAGCCGGAGACGCGCATCACGCTCTTTCAGGGCGTGCCCAAGGGGCAGAAGCTGGAGGAAGTCGTGCGCCGCAGCACCGAGCTGGGTGTCGCCGAAATCGTCCCGGTGTTCATGATCCGCAGCGTCGTGCGCGACAACGGCACGTACGGGCGCAAAATCATCCGCGCCAACGCCGTCGCCGCCGAAGCCAGCAAGCAGTGCCGTCGTGACCGCATTCCGATCGTTTCGGAAGCGGTGCATTCGGACGATCTGCCGCCGCTGCTCGAAGATTTTGACCTCGTCCTCTTTCCCTATGAGAACGAACGCGAGGTGACGATCCGCGACGTCCTGCACAATCTCGACCGCAAGCCGAAAAAGGTGGCGATCCTGATCGGCCCCGAGGGCGGCTTTTCCGATGAGGAAGCGCGCCACTTCACCTTCTCCGGCGCCATCAGCGTCTCCCTCGGCCGCACGATCCTGCGCACCGAAACGGCGGGACCGGCGGCGATCGCGATGTGCCTCTATGAGCTGGAACTGTGAGACGGAAACCGCGCGTGCCGGAAGCCGAAACAGTGCAGTGCCGCGAACAGGAAGCATGCGTGCCGAGAGCCGAAACAGTGCAGTGCCGCGAACAGGAAGCATGCGTGCCGAGAGCCGAAGCAGTGTCGTGCCGCAAGCAGGAACCGTGCGTGCGGCGACCGGAAAACGAGCCGTGCCGAGACGGCAGTGCGGTGCCGGACCGCAAGAAGGATGACAGCTATGAACGATGAAAATACAATCGGCAGGGAAGAAATCCGCGCTCTGCTGCAGCGTGCAGTGCGCCGTGAGGCGGCGCGCGATACGGTGCAGACGGTCTGGGGTGAGCCGCTGGTCGGCTTTGCCGCGGCCGATCATCCGCTGATTCTGCAGCTGAAGGAGAGTGTCGGCGTGCGGCATCTGCTGCCGCAGGATGTTCTCCCCGAGGCGCGCACGGTCATCGCCTATTTCGTCCCCTTCACCCGCGAACTGGCGCGCAGCAACCGCGACGGCGCGACCGCCAGCCGTGCCTGGGCGGTCGCTTACGAAGAAACAAACGCGCTCTTCGGCCGTCTCAACGAACGGCTGATCGCGGCCCTGCGGAAAGCGGGACAGCAGGCGGCTGTGACGCCGGAAGCGCTGCGGTTTGATCGCCGGCTGCTGGTCAGCAACTGGTCGCAGCGGCATTTTGCGCGGGCAGCCGGCCTCGGTACCTTCGGCCTCAACAATATGCTGCTGACGCGGCACGGCGGCTGCGGCCGGCTCAGCACCGTCATCACCGACCTCGACGTCGAACCCGATGAGCCGCTGCGGGAAGAACTGTGTCTCTATCGCGCCGCTCTCGAGCGCGGCGAAAAGCCGCGCTGCGGCGTCTGCATGCGGGTTTGTCCGGCCGGCGCGCTGACACCGGATCACTACGACCGGCAGGCCTGCTACAGAGTCTGCCGCGAAAACGCGCGCCGCTTTACCGGTCTGGGGCAGTCTTATGCCGACGATGCGGAGAACGGCAGCGTTGGCAGCGAGGTCTGCGGCAAGTGCGTGGTCAGCGGACCGTGCGCGTTCTGGAAGCGCTGAACCGGGGCTGCTGCGGAGCAGCTGCGGAACGGCCGCAAGAAAGGGCGTGCAACGAGGCGCCGCATCCGCTATAATAGAGCAGGTGAGAAGAGTGCAGTATATGCCCGGTCGAAGACCCGGGCAAGGGAGGTCGGCTGCTTTGCCGGTACTCGGCCGCATCCCGGCAGAAGGCATCAGAGCGGGCTCGGGCTGTGTCGGGACGGCGGGCCGGCACTGCCGGAACTGCATCGACAGCAGAAAATAAACAGAGAATTAAGATTACAATATAAAGCGATGATGAATCCAAGAGCAACGATCGCGGTCTCCGCCTGCAAGCTGAGCCGCGCACTGATACGAAAACTGGGCGGCGGCGCCACCGACTTTCCGGGGCGGGTCGCCAACAAACTCTATCCGCAGGTGCTTTCCTATCTGGCCAAGGACGTCACGACCATCCTCGTGACCGGCACCAACGGCAAGACGACGACGGCACGGATGCTGGAACAGATGCTGAAGGAACAGGGCCTGCCGTACTTCTGCAATCGTTCCGGCGCCAACCTGCTCAACGGCATCACTGCGGAATTCTGCGCCAACGCCGATCTCGGCGGGCGGCCGCGGCATGCCTGCGCAATCATCGAATGCGACGAGGCGGCGTTCAAGCAGGTGGGCCGCTTTCTCGACCCGCAGGTGGTGCTGGTAACCAACGTCTTCCGCGATCAGCTTGATCGCTACGGCGAGATCACGCACACGCTCGACAACATCCGCATTGGTCTGCAGAACTCGCCGCATGCGGTGGTCTGCCTCAATGCCGACTGCTCGCTGACGGCTTCGCTGCGCGAAGACATCAACAACCCGATCGTGCTCTACGGCGTCAACGGGCCGATCTACAAGGAGCGCGTCCATGAGGCCAGCGACGCGCCGTACTGCATCCACTGCAAGCACGAGTACACCTACGACTACATCACTTTCGGTCACCTCGGCAAGTATCACTGCGATCACTGCGGCTACGCGCGGCCGGAACCGGAGGTGGCGGTCAGCCGCGTGCTGGTCAGCGACGCCGAGCACAGCGAGATCGAGATCACCGCGGACGGAACGACGCGCCATGCCGACATTGCCCTGCCGGGCGGTTACAATATCTACAACGCCGTCGCTGCGGCGGCCGTGGCGCACGCGATGCGGCTCGACGAGGACGAAGCGGTGCGCTCGCTGTCGACGTTTGAATGCGGTTTCGGGCGGATGGAAAAATTCATGCTCGAGGAGACCGAGACGCGCATGATTCTGATCAAGAATCCGGCCGGCTGCAACCAGGTGCTGAACTTTCTCACCAACATCAGCCGCGATTCGCTGTTCGTCATCTGTCTCAACGACAATTACGCCGACGGCACCGATATCTCCTGGATCTGGGATGTCGACTTTGAGATTCTGCAGCGCATCGAGGACAAGCTGACCGGCATCCTGATCTCCGGCGTGCGGGCCGACGACATGGCGATGCGCGTCAAGTATGCCGGTTTTCCGACCGAAAAGCTGCGCGTGATCAAGGATTACGACCGGCTGATCGACGCGATCACGGCGCAGCCGGCGCCGGTCTACATCATGCCGACCTACACGGCGATGATGGACCTGCGGGCGATCGTCAGCAAGCGGTTCGGCTACAAGAATTTCTGGGAATAGCGGCACAGGCAGCAGAAACAGCTCCGGGCCCGGGGAAACAGATGTGAGACAGGCCCGGGAAACAGGTGCGAGACAGGCCCGGGGAAACAGATGCGAGACGGGCCCGGGAAAACAGGTGCGAGACGGGACCGGGAAACAGGTGCGAGACGGGACCGGGAAACAGGTGCGAGACGGGCCCGGGGAAACAGGCGTGAGCCGGATACAGGAAAAGTACGGACAAACAGGTACGGGAAAACCAGTACGGACAACTGGCACGAACAACCAAGTACGAGAAACAGGTACGGGAAAACCAGTACGGACAACCGGCACGAACAATCAAGTACGAGAAACAGGTACAGGAAGACAAGTACGGACAAACAGGTACGGCAAATCCGGCACGAACTGCCGGATACAGGAAACAGGTACAGAAATAAATCCGGGAACAGGTGCAATCATGAACGAATACAGCCTTCATATCTGCCATCTTTATCCGGATATCCTCAATCTCTATGGGGATACCGGCAATATCCGCTGCATGCAGCAGCGGCTGCAATGGCGCGGCATCGACTGCGAGGTCACCGGCCTTTCGGTCGGCGACCGGCTCAATGCCGGCGACTACGATCTCTTTTTCATCGGCGGCGGCCAGGATTTTGAACAGGACGTGCTGCTGCGCGACGCCGAAGTCAACAAGAAGGCGGATATCATTTCCGCCATCGACGAGGAAAAGGTCTTTCTCGCCATCTGCGGTGGCTATCAGATTCTGGGGCAGTATTACCGCACCTGGGACGGGCAGCAGATGGATTTCATCGGCGCCATTGACGTGGCCACCGTCGGGCACAGGGAACGCATGATCGGCAACTATATGTTCACCTGCGATGCGCTCGACGGCGAACGCATTGTCGGCTTTGAAAACCATTCCGGCAAGACATATCTGGGGGAGGGCGTGGAACCGCTCGGACGCGTTCTGGCCGGATACGGCAACAACGGTGAGGATGGCAGCGAGGGTGCGCGCTGCAAGAATGTCTTCGCCACCTACTGCCATGGACCGATGCTGCCGAAGAATCCGAAATTCTGCGATTATCTGCTCGAGCTGGCGCTGCATCGCAAATACGGACACAACGTGCTGCACAGCTGCCCGCCGCTCGATGACACGCTGGAAAATCGCGCCCATGACTACATGGAGCAGCGGCTCGCGGCGCAGAGCAGGAAGGCCTGACAAACCGAAAACGGCCTGAAAACAGAATCGGCAGAAGAACTGAATCAGCAGAAGAAGACTTGAAGATGTTTTCTGTAAACCCGCATGAAACAATAATTTTCCGCGAGAGAGCATTCGAACATGCGCTCTAAAAACATCCTTATGGTTCTTTCCGGGATTCTGCCCCGCCTCAGCCTTTGACATGGAGCCATACAACGGGAAAAGGCAGCTGCCGGGCCGGAGCGGTTCAGAGCAGACAGAAAAGTTCCTTCACAAACCGCTGCCAGGGGAACCCGATGATGTTGTCCCGGCTGCCCTCGATCTTTTCGGTGTAACGGGAAAAAGTTCCCTGAATGGCGTAACCGCCGGCCTTGTCGTAGGGTTCATCGGTGCGCACGTAGCGCTCCATCTCCCGCCGCGGCAGGTCGCGGAACCAGACGCCGGAAACTTCGTAAAAACAGCGCGTCAGAGGCCGGTCCGTCGACAGCAGCGCGACCCCGGTGATGACTTCATGGCGGCGTCCCGACATGCGCATCAGCATCTCCATGGCTTCCTCGGAATTCGCCGGCTTGCCGAGGATGCGGCCGTCGATGGTGACAATGGTGTCGGCGCCGACGATCAGAGTCGGATCGCTGCCGAACTCGATGCGCACGTCATCGGCCTTGAGCATGGCCAGATACATCGTCGTCTCCGCCGGCGTCAGAAAATCGGGGTATTTTTCCTCCGCACTGGAGGGACAGACGCGCGGATACAGTTCGTGCCGATGCATGATTTCTATTCTTCTCGGTGAACCGCTGGCGAGCACCAGTTCCAGTTCTTTCCACATTTCTCTTGCTCCTTTGCGCAGAAGCGGCATTCGCTCGCGCCGGTTTTGCGCGTTCTCCCTGTGGGCAGTTCCGCTGCCGGGGAATGTCCGGCCCGCTTCCGCCGGGATTTTCCCGAGGGGATCTCCGCAGGGATTCACGAAGGTGCTGCCGGTGCAGCTTCTGCGACGGCATTTCCGCGGCGGCCCCGGATCCGTCTCTTCGGCGCGCTGCCCGGGTCGGCTTTGCGGGTCTATTTTCGCTACTCTTGGTACCAGTAGATCGGCGCGCCGTAACCCGGCGGCAGCGGGTAGCTGCCGGGGTTGGAGTTGTGCAGCGGGCAGTAGTAGCGCGATTTATAAGGATCTTCCATGACTTTCTTCTTGACGGCGCGGGGGCAGTCGGGGGTGGCGCGGTAGCCGGTCTCGCTGCAGGCCCGGTAGGTACCCGTCAGCGGCTTCCACTGCTTCACTTTCGGCTGGGGCTGGGTGCCGCGGATATAGTATTCGCCGCCGCTGCGCACGACCGTCGATGGCTGCGAGGGGAGGGATCCGTGCATGCCCCTGGTGGCGCGCTTCATGACGCGGCCCCAGAGCAGGGCGGCCGTTTCGGAGTGCCCGGTCAGGGCGAGATTCTGGTCGCTGCCGATCCAGCAGGCCGCCGCGTACTGCGGCGTAAACCCGCAGAACCAGGCGTCGCAGCTGTCGGAGGTGGTGCCGGTCTTGCCGGCCGTCACCTGCGGGGTTCTGGCGTTTTTGCCGGTGCCGCGGGTCACGACATCGCGCATCATGTCGGTGAGGATGAAAGCAACGCCGCTGCTGAGCACGGTCGTGCGCTGTTCCTCTGCTTTCAGCAGCACTTTGCCGCTGCGGCTGAGCACTTTGGTATAGCTGCGGCAGGGGATGTATTCGCCGCGGCGCGGGAAGGTACCGTAGGCAGCTGCCATCTCCAGCGGGGAAATGCCCCGGGTCATGCCGCCCAGCGCCAGTGCGGCGGCGTTGCGGTCGTTGCTGGCGCCGCTCTCGACGACGCTGGTAATGCCGAATTTTTTCAGCTGGTCGATGGCGTCGTCGACGCCGATCTGACGGAAGACGCGGACGGCGCAGGTGTTGGAGGAGATTTCCAGTGCCTTGCGCATCGTCAGCATGCCGCGGTAGCCGCTGTAGGCGTTGTGCGGCGACCAGGTCCCGCCGACCGTGAGCGGGGCGTCGTGGATGCGCGAAGCGGCGGTCCAGTACTCTCCGTAGCCGGACGGACGTTCGTTTTTATCCAGCTTGCGGAATGTCATCGGATTATTCTCCTCTGCCGCTTCCTCGCCGGCCGTCAGCGCGGTCGAATAGACCGACAGCGGCTTGATCGAGGAACCGGGCTGGTTGGGCGTGACGGCGCGATTTTCGCGCACCGCGCCGCTTTCATCGCGGCCGCCGGCCATGCCGCGGATTTCGCCGGTGGTGTAGTCGGTGATCACCATCGCTCCCTGCGGCTGCCGTATTTCCTGTCCCAGCGTGCAGCCGTCCTCGTGAATGGTGCAGCGGTGGGTGGAAAAGGTGCAGAAATCCGGGTGGTCGCGGAAAAAGGAAGCGTCGATGCGCAGGTTGCCGCGGCTGGTCAGCGTTTTGTATTTCTTCGGCACGAGAATGACCGTGCCCTCGATGCTGTAAAAGCCGCTGCTGTCGCGGCGGTAGAGATCTTTCATGCGGATGCTGATGTCGGTGTCCGAGCCCCTGGAGGTGCGGACGAAATCCAGTCGATGTCCCTTGCGCAGCAGCAGACTGCCGTTGCTGGCTCTCTTGAACTCTCCTGCGTGAAGGCTGAAATCGCCGGCCGCGTTGAAGAAGTTCCGGTAGCGGTAGAGAAGAACCCTGCCGGAGCTGTCGAGAATATTGCCGCTGCTGTCATAGCGCAGATTCTGCAGGCCGGGGAAGTTGCTGCTGCTGGCAAATTCCGCGTCGATGGCGTTTTGAACGCGCTGATCCAGGGTCGTATGGATCGACAGGCCGCCGGTATAGACCATTTTCTCGGCAGCTTCCTCGCTGTATCCCTCCTTCTTCAGGTCAGCGATGACTTCGCTGATGACGTAGTCGGTAAAGTAGGGGTTTTTGCGCAGATAGACGCTGTCCTCGAGATCGATCTCCGCCTTGAGATCGGATTGCGCGGCGGTGCGGTAAGCCGCGTCGCTGATGTAGTGCTGCCGCTTCATGTTGCGCAGCGTCAGCAGGCGTCGTGAGGTGCCGGTGTCGCCGTTGTAGACGACGGTGTAGCTGCCGGTGCGGCGGAGAATGTCCTTCTTTTTGAGGCGCAGCGCTTCCGATTCGATGGTCTTGTTGTCGATGACGCGCACCAGAGAATAGTAGTTCGGGGAGCGCGGGATCGAGGCCAGGGCCACGCACTGTTCGAGATTGAGATCCTTGGCGTCGCAGGAAAAGTAAGCCTGACTGGCGGCCTGCACGCCGTAGGCGTTGTAGCCGAAATAAATGGAATTGAGGTACGCTTCGATGATCTGCTGCTTGCTCAGCTTGTGCTCGAGCAGCACCGTGTACCACGCTTCGATGACTTTGCGGCGCACGGTGCGCCGGCTTTTGGATTCGGGCAGGTAGACGTTGCGCGCCAGCTGCTGTGTGATCGTCGAGGTGCCGGCAACGCGGCCGCCGTGGAAAAAGCTGTCGTAGACGGCGCCGAACATGCGCACGACGTTGAAGCCGTGATGCTGCCAGAAGGTTTTGTCCTCGGTGGCGACAAAGGCGTTGACCAGGTTTTTCGGCATCTGGCTGTAGTCGATATTGACCCGGTTGCCGTCTTCGGTGTAGATGTTTTCCATGACGTTGCCGTCGCAGTCGTAGAGAATCGAGCTCTCCGCGAGGTTGGAGTAGATGTTGCCGGGGTTGATTTTCGGGCAGTGGGCGACGACGGAGAGACCGTAAAAGAGGATGAATACTAAAATCAGGCCGATGCCGGCCAGTGTCCATTTGATCACGGCGCCGACGCGGTGTCCGGCGACAGATGTTTCACTGCTGTGCTGACGGGCCATGGCCCTCCTTTCGGTTCCGGTTCGGACGGAGTTTTCGCCCACACAAGTATAGCACAGCGCTCCGGGGATGAAAAGCATCGGCCGTCAGCGGTCATTTCGCAGATCCGCAGAATACCTGCACCAGCCTGCCGTCGTCTCCTCCCTCCCGGCGGCAGCCCGGCGAAGATGACAGATTTCTCACCTGTTCTTTCAGCTGTCTTTCAGAGAAGTGCCGCATAATACGACCATAACCTCAATGAACTGAATTGTTTCATCCTCTCCTCTCATTCAGTAACAGCATCAAGAACAGATCCGCTCCAACGCGGATCTTTCTTATGTCGCGGCGAAAACGCCGGACGGAATCGGCTTTTGCGTGGAACCATCGTTGAAATCATGACAGTTTTCTCACTTGCGCTTTCAGTTATCTTTCAGGGGTGTGCTGCATAATACAGCCATAAGCTCAAACAAGCTGGTAGAATTCATAAACTCCTCTCTTTCAAAAACAACAGACAGAGAAAGATCCGTCGGCAAGGCGGATCTTTCATTGATAAGGCGATCGGGTTTGAACCCGACATCCGTTGATGTTTTGCCGGCTTTGCGCTTTCTCCCGCTGCGCCGCATTCCGGTATAACCCGTCGATAACATCACAGGATGAGTGCGGATGTGCATTGGCGCATCGTGTGAACAAAGACTTGCGCCGCTTCGTACTGATTATGCGAATGTAACCAGCAGTGATGAAATACTGCATTTGCACTCGCCGTTCTGCATCGGAAGGGGCAGCACTGCCGAAGGGCCTTTCATATTAAAAAAGTCAGCAAGTGACAGGGCGGCGCCGCTGTCCTGATCGACATAGTCGATGCGAACGGTCACTGTGTCGGAGCCGCCGGCGGCAAACGCCTGCGTCGGCATCACCGGCAAAGCGATCAGACGGAGATACATCAATATTTTTTTCATACGTTTTTCCTAAAATTATTTTGACGCCTTCGTCCGGTCAAATCCTCTTCATGCGATCTGCCGGTAATTCTTCATGCCCTCTCCCGGCCGGATCTTCTTCATGCCCTCTCCCGGCCGGATCTTCTTTATGCCATCTTCCCCGGCGCTCCGAATCCAGCGTTGCTGAGGCGGCTGACAAATAGTCGCGCGTCGGCCGGATCGGCTGCGGGCCGATCAGAATGAAACCGGAATAGATTATATTTCTGCAAAAAATACCATACATATTTGCAGTGAATATTTCCATTGCTGTCTATCGGTGTGCCGTCTCTGATGCAATGGCAATCTGCGGACCTTCGATGGGAGAGGCGCAAAAAGGCTTGCATTAGCGGCATTTTCGCCGTGCGGACACCACGAAAACCCACCGCCCGGCAGCGGTATGAAGCACGGCTTGCCGTTCGGCTCGCTGGTGTCATCATCGTTTTGCACCTTCCTTTCTGTGAGAATTTATGGTCGCTGAAATGTATGATCAGGATGATATTTCTCCTCATCGTTCATATGGTGTATAATAACCTTCCGCGGCCGGCCCCGACTGACGAACGGAAAACGAAAATCGAACAGACTGCGCAGGGAACTCTGACACCGGGGAAGTGCGGCCGGACAGCAGCCTGGCCGCTTTGTATGATCCGCTGACGATGCCGGCGTGATCCTGCGGGCACACCATGCAAACGACCGAACAGCGATGCGGGTTTATGGGTTTGCTGCAGGGACGATGACGGAAGCCGATGGCATGGCAGAACCCATGAAAAGGTATCAGGAATCTGCGGAAGAAAGAGAAGGAAAAGAATGCCGGGCAGATCTGAGAAAAACGACAGACCGAGCACATTTCGTGAACGCAGAGCAGCAGAAAAAAAGAAAAAGTACAAGAATCTCCATCGAGATACGAACGATCTGCCGCCGTACCGCGTGATTCGCAGCAGCCGCCGCACTCTGGCCGTCGAGATCACGGCGTCCGGGGAAGTGCTGCTGCGGGTGCCGCGCGGTGTCAGCGACCGGGAAGTCCGCGCCTTTGCGGCCGATCAGGCCGGCTGGATCCGCACGCACTACGCGCAGATGCAGCGGCGCCTTGAAGAAGCGGCTGCGCATCCTGTTGAGCCGCTGTCCGAGAGGGAACGCGCCGAGCTCGTACAGAGCATGCAGAGCCGGCTTCCCGAGCGGGTCGCTTACTGGGCGCAGCGGGTCGGCGTGCACTGCGGCAGGGTGACGCTCCGCCGCCAGAAGACCCGCTGGGGCAGCTGCAGCGCCCGCGGCAATCTGAACTTCAACGTGCTGCTGGGGCTGGCGCCGCCCAAAGTGCTCGATTACGTGATTGTGCATGAGCTCTGCCATCTTCTGCAGATGAATCATTCGGCGGAGTTCTGGCGGCAGGTCGAGCGGGTGATGCCGGACTACCGGCAGCCGCGGCAGTGGCTGAAAGAACACGGGCCGCAGATGCAGGAAAAATGGCCGGTCGCGTGACGTGGCCGGCAATCCGTGTACAGCGATGATACCGGCTCGAGCCAGTCGCAGGGGAAGATGCGGAAGAAAAGGGATTGTCTTTTCTCCGCCGAAAATGTAAAATATTACCATGCGGACCGGTGCGGGAGCACCGCATGAAAGAGGATCGCCGGCGAGGAGACTGCGGAGAACAGGGCTGCAGGAAAACCTATCGCATAAAGAAAATACCCTGCCAAGAGGGAAATACGCTGATGGCCGCGCGGCACCCGTGCGACGCCGGACAGGATGCCCGGAAAGAGGCGGCTCCGGGTTCTGCCCGTCGGGAAGATGCGACTCGTTTGCAGGGCGGCTCTGCCAAGCCGTCTTCTTCGTCTGCCCGGCATCCGCTGCGTCGTCCGCTGGTGCTGATGGCGGCGGCGTTTGCGCTGGGCATCGCCCTGACCGAGGCGCTTTTGCGTGAATCGGAACTGCTGGAAGCGGTGCAGCGGCAGCCGGGCGGTTTTTGGCTGGCGGCTCTGCTGCCGGCGGCCGCCTGCGGCGCTGCTCTGCTGCAGCTGAAGAAGGAGCGCGGCCGCTGCCTTGCGGCGCTCTTTGCCGTTTTCTTTTTTGCCGGCAGCAGTGTGATGGCGGGCTCTCTCGGCCATGTCGAACCGCTGGTGCATGCCGCCGGCGAGAGTATTTCCTTTCGCGGCACGGTGCTCGAAGTTCAGAAAAAAGAGGAGAAGACGCGTCTGCTGCTGCGCCTCGACAGCGGCAGCCGCCTGCTGCTGACGGTCTACGCGAAGGACGGCCGCAGGCCATGGGAGCAGGATGCCGGGGCGAATGCCGAAAAAAGCGCTGAAAAAAGTGTCGACACGAGCGCCGAAAAGATTGCTGAAAAAAGTGAAGGGACGAACGTCGGAAAAAACGCTGAAAAAAGTAAAGGGACGAACGTCGGAAAGAATAAAAAAAGTATCGTAACGGGTGTCACAGCGGGTATCGGCTCGAAAAGCCGCGCAGTACGGACGACGCGGACGGATTCTGCGCAGGCGGACGCCCCGGCCTTTGTGGAGGGACAGACGGTCAGCGGCACGGCGAAACTGGAGCTTCCTTCTCCGGCGCGCAATCCCGGCACCTTCGATTACCGCCGCTATCTGCGTTCCAAGAGGGTGCAGGTGATCGGCAGCACGCAGGAGGGAACGGTGGCCGTGCACGGCATTGCCGCGCCGCTGCGCTGGCGCCTGGCCGTGCTGCGGCACGAGTTTCTGGACCGGCTCGGGGCCGCTTCGGATGTCGATACCGGGATGCTGCAGGCGATGCTGTTCGGGGACAAGAGCGGCCTCGAAGAGGAACGCTACGAGCGCTTTCAGAAAAACGGCACGGCGCACATCCTCGCTGTCTCCGGCCCTTACGTATCTATCCTTGGGCTGTGTGCCAAAGCCAGAAACCCGCATTTTACGCGGTTTCGCGGCTCTTAGGAATGTAATTTCACATTCGCAGTATCCAAAAATCACAACTTTATAATTGAAATCTTCATTCGCGCAACAGTCTAAAGCCAGGACAATGAAAGTGGCTTAACAAATGCGCGAAAGTAACCGATAGCGCTATAACCTTGGCGCAAAACGAAATAGGAGGTATCAGACCATGAAAAAAGAGAGAAATATGAAGGTGTACGGCTACGAGAGCAAGTACTATGATTATCCGGCCGAGATTCGGCTTAAAGGCAAATGGCTCAAAGAATTAGGCTTTACGGTAAATACGCCTATTACGGTTGTTTGCGAAGAAGGGAAACTAACGATTACTAGGAAAGATTCAGATATCCGTTGAACACATTGAGGTTGAAAGTGTTCAGATAAGTGAATATAATATAATTGTATTGGTGTATCCAGATCACATGATAAGAGAAGGTGCATTTATGGATTTGATGACTACCTCAGAAATGGCTAAGGTATGGGGCATTTCTTCCCGTAGGGTTGCGCTGCTTTGCAGCCAGGGACGCATTGATGGCGCAATAAAAAAAGGGAAGACATGGCTCATTCCAAGCGATGCTCAGAAACCAAAAGACCCGCGGTCACAGAAATAAGAGGGGGTGGCATATTGGCGATTCTGAATAAAAAGCAGATGACGGAAGAGGATATCAAGTTCAACTATATCACTCCCGCGATCATAGCAAAGGGCTGGAAAGACTATCTGACGATGGAAACGAAGATAACAGATGGTAGGATTAGCTTGCGCGGAAACATTGCATTTCGAGAAACTCCGAAGAAAGTAGACTATCTTTTATATCTTAATAAAGGCCATCCTATCGCAGTTGTTGAGGCCAAGGATAATAAGCACAGCATGTCTTACGGTATGCAGCAGGCAAAAACTTATGCGCAGATGCTGGACCTCAAGTTTGCGTACAGCTCAAATGGAGACGGCTTCCATGAGTTTGACTTTACTACCGGGGCTGAAAGGGATCTTGCTCTAGATGAATTCCCTACAATGGATGAGCTGCGTGCTCGATATGAACAGGCCATGAATGGTGGAGCAGGTATTACTGAAACCGAGAAGAAACTGTTTGATCAGCCGTATTACACAAGCCAGACGACATATCCACCGAGATACTATCAGAGAAATGCGGTAAACAGAACGTTGGATGCGATTGCGCGAGGTCAAGATCGTATTCTACTTGTCATGGCTACAGGAACCGGTAAAACGTATACGGCGTTTCAGATTGTTTATAGGCTTCTTGAAGCCGGTATTAAGCGCAAAGTTCTCTATTTGGCTGACCGTAATAATCTGGTGGATCAGTCAATACAGCAGGACTTCGCACCACTTAATAAGGTGATCCACAAGGTTAACTTTGCAAAAGACGACCGGAGCACAATTACGTCTCATGAAGTATATTTCGCTCTTTACCAGCAGATGGTAGGAAATGATGATGTCGAGCACTTCCGAGAGTTGTTTGATCCTGACTTTTTTGATCTGGTCATTGTCGATGAGTGTCATAGAGGCTCTGCAAAAGAAGAAAGCCGCTGGAGAAAGGTTCTGGAGTATTTCAAGAACGCAACCCATATTGGTATGACGGCGACACCGAAGGAAACGAAGTACATCTCCAATATCGATTATTTCGGCAAACCGGTTTATGAATATAGCCTTAAAACTGGAATAGAGGACGGATTCCTTGCACCGTTTAGCGTAATAGGTGTGAAACTGAATATTAGCGATGGATGGCGGCCGTACAAGGGGCAACGAGATTATTTCGGGCATGAGATTGAAGACCGTATTTATAACAATTCAGATTACGACTACAACATTGTCCTAGCGGATCGCATACAGGAGGTTGCGTTCCAGATCACTGAATATCTGAAGCGATACGGAAGGATGCAGAAAACCATTGTATTCTGCGCAACTGAAGACGCTGCAGAACGCATGCGTATAGCGCTGGTGAATCTCAACAAGGATATGGTTAAAGAGAATCCAGACTATATTGTTCGTATCACCGGCAGCGATGTTTACGGAAAGAGCAAGCTGGACTACTTCATTTCCGTATCGGCGAAGTATCCTGTAATTGCGACGACATCAGAATTGCTATCTACAGGTTCGGACTGCAAAATGACAAAGTTGATTGTCCTGGATAAGAACATTAACTCTATGACTCAGTTTAAGCAGATCATTGGCCGTGGAACAAGAGTACGTGAAGACCAGGGCAAACTGAGCTTCACGGTTATGGATTTCCGTGGCGTGGCCAGACTCTTTGCTGATCCTGACTGGGATGGTCCAATCGAACAGGTCGACGATTACAAGCCTGGTGGAAAACCGGTTATAGTTGATCCGCCTGGACCACCAGTGCCACCGGTTCCAAAAGATCCTATGCCATTTGTAGATGCTGAAGGATGTCCAGTTACAGTAGTCCAGCAGACCGTATCAGTTTATGATACTAATGGAAAGCTTCTCAGGCAGGAGAACATCATTGACTATACCCGCAGGAACATACGTGGTGACTATGCCGATCTTCAGACTTTTATACGAAAATGGACAGAGACTGAGAAAAAGGAAGCAATATCAGAAGAGCTGAAGACTCGCGGTATTGATCTTGAAAAGATGAAAGAAGACCAGCATATGGAAGACGTGGACGACTTCGATTTCATTACTCACGTGGCGTATGATCAAAAGCCCCTCACAAGACGTGAGCGTGCTGATAACGTAAGAAAACGTGACTTCCTCCATAAGTTTAGCGGGGTGGCACGAGAGGTCATTGAAGCGCTTCTGGAGAAATATGCAAATGATGGTATAAGTGAGATAGAGAAGACAGAAGTTCTGAAACTGGATCCATTCCGTAAGATGGGCAAGCCGTCGCGGATTGCTAAGCTGTTCGGCGGTAAAGAGGGATATATAAAGGCAGTAAGGGAACTTGAAGAAGAAATATACAAGGTAGGTTAATATGAGCGAATTGGGAAGCTTTGTAAAACGTTTAAGAGATATAATGCGCAATGACGCCGGCATTAACGGCGACGCACAAAGAATAGAGCAGATCGCCTGGATGCTGTTCCTTAAGGTTTATGATGCTCAAGAGGAAAACTGGGAGTTTGATATTGAAGATTATGAATCAATCATCCCGGAGGAATATCGTTGGAGAAACTGGGCTGTTGATGATGGTAAGGGTACAGCCTTGACCGGTGATAAGCTACTTGCATTTGTAAACAACGAGCTGTTTCCAACTTTAAAAAGCCTCCAAGTCGATGCCGAGACCCCGATCAATAAGGCTATCGTTAAGACCACATTTGAAGACGCGAATCAGTACATGAAGGACGGTGTGCTCTTGCGGCAGGTACTCAATATAATCGACGGTGTTGACTTCGGTGATTATGAAGAGAGCCATGCATTCGGAGATATCTACGAAACTATCCTTAAAGAGCTACAGAGTGCAGGCTCTGCCGGTGAATTCTATACTCCACGCGCCGTGACTGATTTCATGGCAGAGATGATCAAGCCACAGATCGGGGAGTCCATGGCAGAAATCAAGACGCAAAATTGGATACAATTTAACGTTGCCTGTGCTTAGGGGTGTCGGTTTCGATTTTGGGGTGTCGCTTTAACGTCGGCTGCATAAACCGGCGAATTTTTGTATATGCGAGGAAAGCCAATGCACAACATCACGAATAAACAGTACGAGGAGTATCAACAGTATCTCTATGACAAAAACCACAGCAGGATTATTACACCGGATTTCGTGCGCTTTCTGGTTCAGGCGTGTGATTATGATCCGGAAGCCATCGGCAAGCAGATTCTGGAATACTATGGCAAATATCAGGCTGAGGGGTATTACGAGATTAGAAAATGACAAATCGGTATTTGCCGGGCAGGTATTTGCCCGAACTGCTATACAACTTCCAGTTTGTCTATAGACATAAAAAACAGCCTGACAATCAGTGATGCTACTGATAGCCAGGCTATTCTTATGCCTTGATTTCCTGACCGTTCCGGAAGGTCACGCGGATGTCATCCTTGGCGTAGACGGTGAGATGGTCGACCAGTCCGTTGAATGTGTCAATGGAAAATTCCGTCAGGGTTTCAGACGTTTTCTCGAATGCCTTGAGGAAGTCTTCGACACCGGCCTTCCGGGACTGCGTCTCCTGTATCTTGTCGCTGAGTTCGTCGATTTCCTTCTTGAGCTTGTCATACCGGGCAGCGAGATCGTCGTAGCGTTTCTGGTAGTCGGTCTGGTTGAGCGCGGTGCGGGCGTTCTCCGCAATGTTCTGCTGGACGGCGTCGGCGACGACCTGCGCCTCCTCGATCAGGCTGTCGCGTTTTTGTTCCATCACGTCTGTCTGGAAAAGCAGGCCCAGCATCTCCTTGCCGTTGGTGATGACTTCGGTTTTTGTTGCGAGGAGCTTGTTCGCAGCTGACAGGAATGCGGCTTTCACGTCGTCGTCCGTTAGGGCCGGTGTGCTGCATTTCTCCCCGCCATCGTATTTGTGGTTGCAGCGCCAGATCACCTTACGGTATTTGTCGGTTGAATGCCAGACTTTTGAGCCATAGAAGGAGCCGCATTGTCCGCAGCGGATCTTGCTGGAGAACAGGTGAATCCCACTGTGGTATTTCCTGCCTTTGCCGCGATTTTCCATTTCGCGCTGGACCATGTCGAATGTCTCAGGAGGGATGATAGCCTCGTGGTCTCCTTCCACATAGTATTGCGGGATCTCGCCCTCATTGACTTTTGTCTTCTTCGTCAGGTAGTCGACGGTGTAGGACTTTTGCAGCAGGGCGTCGCCCTTGTATTTTTCATTCATAAGACTGTCAGTTTTGATACAATGTAACGATGAAACTTTCGAGGTCAAAAAAAGTTTCATCGTGTGATTGTGGTTTCATCGTTTACGAGTGCTGTAATTTCGGTCTTTTTCGGGCATAAAATGAGCCGGGGTTTCATTTTTCCCCGGCTTAATTCATCCCGTTCAGTTTTCAGACAGTAATCTCCGTCCCGCCTTTGAAGGTAAAGATGACCTTCTTGTCTTTCATCACGGTGACGTGATCGACCAGGCTGCTCCAGAGGTTCTCGTCAAATTCGGAGACCACGCCGTCAAGGTTCTGCAGCTCTTGGATAAATTCCTCCATCTGCTTGTCGTTTGCCTTGACGGCGGCTATTCGGTCTGACAGCTCGTCATGCAGTTTCTTCTGCTCATCGTAGCGGCTGACGAGGCCGTTGTACTTCTCGGCGTAGGCATTCTGGTCCTGCGCCTTGTGCGCGTTCTCGGAAACCGCCTCCTGCACCATTTCGGCAAGCAGTGCCATCTCCGTTTCAGCTTCCGTCAGCTGCGTCTCAAGCTCCGAAGTATCGGACACCGCTTCCCGCAAAATCGTCAGGTTTTCGATGACCTCGTCCTTGTCGGAAAGCAGTTCACCCAGCGCCTTGACGAACAGCTCTTTAATCTCGTCCTCGGTCAGATGCGGCGTTTCGCACTTCTTTCCTTTGTACTTGTGGTTGCAGCGCCAGATGACCCGGCGGTACTTGTCCGTGCTGTGCCACACCTTTGAGCCGTAGTACCCGCCGCATTCTCCGCAGATAATCTTCGAGGAGAAAATGCTCACGCCGCTGTAGTGCTTGCCCTTGCGGCGCTGCACCTCGGCCTGCACCAGCTCCCATGTCCGCTTGTCGATTATTCCATCGTGGTCATCTTCAACCAGATACTGCGGAATCTCGCCGTTATTTTTAATCTGCTTTTTCGTCAGGAACGACTCGGTGTATTTCTTTTGAAGAAGGGCATTCCCGCACATTTTCTCATTTTGCAGGATGTACATGATGTTGTAGGTGTTCCACATGTCCTTGCCCATCGGGCTTTTGACGCCTTTGTCGTACAGGGTATTCGCAATGGCCTGAGCGGAATAGCCCTCAAGGAAGAGCTTGTAGATGAGCCTTATGACCTCCGCCTGCTCCGGATTGATGACCGGCTTTCCGTCCTCGCCCTTGTCGTAGCCGTAGAAGCTTTTCCAAGGCAGGCTGTAGTTGCCGTCCGCAAACGCCTTGCGTCTGCCCCAGGTGGTGTTCTCGGAAATGCTCCGGGATTCTTCCTGCGCGAGGCTCGACATGATGGTGATAAGCAATTCGCCGCGGGCGTCAAAGGTCCAGATGTTCTCCTTTTCGAAGAAAACCTCCGTGCCGTTTTCCTTCAGTTTTCGGATTGCCGTAAGTGAATCGACCGTATTCCGGGCAAATCTTGAGATGCTCTTCGTGATGATGAGGTCAATCTTTCCGGCCAGCGCATCGTCAATCATGGCGTTGAATCCGGCGCGGTGCTTGGTGGACGTTGCTGAGATGCCTTCGTCCGAGTACATCTTCACGAACTCCCAGTCGTCACGCGAGGCGATGTACTTTGCTGTAGTAATCCATCTGCGCCTCGTAGCTCGTCTGCTGCTCCTCGTTGTCCGTTGAAACCCGGGCGTAGCCGGCGACCCGGCGCTTCTTCACAGCTGCCGAGCGGCTCCGCCGTCACCCGGCTGATGGTCGCCGGGATTTTCTTTACTTTTGCCATTTAACCTTCCTCCCGTCCTTGAACTCGAATTCAAGATGATCC
>JBMNMQ010000008.1:0-123136 GCA_050953425.1 Anaerovoracaceae bacterium
CAGCTGTTCAGCTTTGGCCTTGGATGTGTTATCAAGGATTTCCTGCGCTCCGCAATTTTTGAGCTTCTGTAGAGCCTCCATCATATTTCGATTGGCTTCTGCGAGCTGCCTGCGAGTAAGTTCATGAGCGACGGCCTGTGCGCCGGGTTCTGTTTCCTGCCAGTAGTGATCGCTGTATCGGATAAAGTGGGTGGCTGGTGAGTAGCGCAGCTCGTTTGCAAAATACTTCGAGAGCACCTCTGCCTGCCCGACGTCGGAAAAGTCCTCCGGCTTATAGCTGTTCTCGTCGTTATAAACTTCCGGAGGGACATATCCGTCCTCTCGGCTGATCTTGGAGTAAAAGCGCTGGGCGCTGTGCCAGATTGTACTAAGCTCGCTGTTATCCAGAGGCGGCACGCAGGTCGCGGCCTTTTCCAGAAAACTTTGGTAGGCTTTTTCCGTATCGCCGTATTTCTTTATGACGATACCGGCAAAGCGGGACATGGTAGCGTTGCGGCTTCCTTCCGGTATCACAACGTCTTTCTCGTGGCCACCGGGCAGGTCTGCATCAAACTCATCGTCATTCAAAAATTCCGTGAGGTTCATGCGACCGGGATAGAGCTCCACATTCGGCTCCTGTGTTCCGAAGAAGAAACGAGCAGCATCCAGCGCCTTCGTATCGAAATACGGAAATATGGAATTGACCAGCTTCTTCATATCGCTATAGAGGGCAGCATCCGTTACCCGGTCGATGGGAAAGAGCACATGGAACTTTGGCCTTGCCGGTTTGCCGTTTTTCTCGCGCTGATTAAAGCGGCTGTAATGGATGGCGAGGCTTACTCCCGGAAATGCCTCCAACACGTCTGCCGGTGTGATCCAATCTTTCGGATCTTCTGAATGGTCATTATCACAGTCCACGGGAAGACAGTCAGCGGAGAGGAAGTTGTCGCTGTTGCGGTAGTGATTTTTGTACTCCGCACACACATAGTCGTGACTGACTGCGGCTTTCATGCTGTCCGTATCCATGACAACGGTTTTATGCGGATAGGAGCAGTTTCCGGGATTGCCGATAAAATCGGCGCTAAACAGGGTAAACATCAGTCGTACACCTCCTCCGATTCTTCCTCCAGCACCTTCGTGATAAATTTCAGGGCGCGGATCATGGTTTCCAGTTCGCAGTCGCCGCCGAGGGTAACTTCAAAACCGTTGCAGCCGAATCTGTCTATAAAAGGCGTGACATGGATATCTGTGCTGGCTTCATCGGAAATGCGGAAATAGGTGCGTCCTCCGTGGCCGGTGTCGCCACCTTTGTAGCCGGTCGTCCCAGCTTCGACCTGCAGGATATTGGCACTTACCACATCGCGGGTGTAGGTTGTGATCTCAGTGCCATCGAAAAGCTCTCTGCGATTTTCTTTAATTTCATACATAGCGTTAAACCTCCTGACATTCTTCTGTGAAATAGCGCAAATGATAACCCTTCCACTTGGCGCGTTTGATTTCTGCTTCCATACCGGATGAGATGCGGCTGCCGAATACCCAGATCTCAGCGCACTTGCTCATGAGGGCATTTCCGAAGAAAAGACCAAGCTCACGTTCATCCGGATTGTCATCATCAAGGAACTGCGGAAATAGCAGATGCGGTGCGATAGGGATATATCCCTTGTCCACGGCATAGCGGCTGTAGCGTCTGGCGTTGGCTACGTTTGTCTCCACATCTCCGGAAAACGGAGAGCAGATGTAGACGATAGGCCGGAAAGCACGAAGGGAGTGCTTTTCATTTGCAGCAATCCGGGAGAGTGCTTCACCTGCAGTTGGGTCAGGATAGCCTTCGCTGTTGCGATAATCGTTGCTCACTCAAAAGTCCTCCTTTCCGGGCAGACTTATAGGCGTCCACCTCCAATTTCCACTGGAGATGAACGCCTGATTTGAGCGGACGATTTTTAATCTTTTTTGTAGAAGGGCGTGGTGTAACCGTCTGCGTGGAGCTTCAGGCCTTTTGCCCACGGTGGAGTCCTGCCCATCTGTTCACAGAGAACGTCAAGTGACATGCGAGGGTCTGCTTCAATGACCAGTTCGTCGTGAATATGCATGACGATGGAGCAGCAGCGCAGCGTCTTCATGGCATAGCAGAGAATGTCGCGGGAGGTTGCCTGCACGATATTTTCCACGAATTTCGGCCCGTATGAATCGAGCCGTTCCCATTTTTTCGTGCTGCCGATGCCCTCATAGGTAATACACTCGCCTCCGAATTTATTCGTACCGACCTTTGGCTTTACATATGCGAGGTTCCGTCCGGAGGGCAGCGTAATAAAGAGCATCCCGGAACGGCAGGAGAAGGTAAGTCCGTAGCTGCTGGTTGTGTGTTTGTACTTCACAGCCTCCATGACAGCGCGGTCGACATCCCACCAGAATTTTACGATGTTGGGATTTGTCTGCCGCCATGCGTCCACCAGAGGAGGAAGCTCATCCTCGGAAAGTCCCATCTCTATAGCGCCCATTGCCTTTAAGGCTCCGACCGAGCCGCCGTAGCCGAGCGCGAGTTCCGCGATTTTGCCTTTTTGACGCAGATGGCCGTTAATGCCATGCTTCTCAACCGGAACATGGAACATCTGACTGGCGCTGGCGCAGTAGATGTCAACTCCGGTTTCAAAGACTCTTTGACGCCACGTCTCACCGGCATACCACGCGATGACTCTTGCTTCGATGGCGCTGAAGTCGGAAACATAAAACTGCGTACTGTCCTTCGGGATAAATGCTGTCCGGATCAGCTGAGAGAGGGTGTCCGGGACATCCTCATATAAGAGCTTTACAGCATCGAAGTTGCCGGATTTTACAAGGGCACGAGCATCGGCCAGATCCGGGAGATGATTTTGCGGGAGGTTTTGTAATTGTATAAGGGTGTCGATGGACTTCTTGGAAGAAGAACTGGACTTTATCGGTAAGGTCGACGACTGTGATTTGATCTGAAGATTTGATTGCCATTATGCTTCCTCCTAATCCGTGATTAATTCACACATGAATGTTACTTTGGTATCGACTTCCTCCGGCGTCAGCGTCAGGGTGAAGCCGTCATTTGACAGCTTATGATCACTGTCAACGATAATGAAAAAGCTGTCATCGCCGAGCCTCTGCCAGTACCACTGAAGGTGAGCAGAAGCTCCAAATGTATTCCTTAGATCAGTAATGTTTGTGATCCGCTGGCCACCGATATATACAGCTACCGACAGCACCGTGTTTACAGAGTTATTCTTAAAGACCGTACCCCGGGAAGAGTCGATCCGGAGCACGGCTGCATCAATTCCATCTTTCAGCGAAACGGTCTGATCTCCAACTGTGATCTCGGCACCGGAATCTGTCTGTCTTGTATGGATATCCAATGTTGTCAGAAGATCTGACAGCTTCTTGTTCTGTCCGAGGGTGACCTTGCTGCCGCCAATATTGATCGCATCCGGGATTCCATCATTGTTGCTGTCATAGAAAATGATGTAGGCATCCTCGCCGCCGATATATTGTGGCCGGGTGGATGAAAACTGGATCGATTCACCGAAGGTTGCCACCAGATTCCCTTGCGCGTCATAGACCTTCATGCCGTCAGCTGCGAGCAGGATCTTGTAGCTCTGGTTATCGTTGGTCACCCACAGTCCGGCATTCGTCAGCGCCAGATGGCTCGCCACATAGTTTGATACGGCCTCGTCCACAGAGGTCAGCTCATAGTAGCCCTGATCGGAGGGATTTCCTTGTGGGCTTACCACGACATTGTAGCTGTCGCCTTGCCTTGTGAAGTAATATTTGCCGGGCACAACCTCAAGATCATCTGTAGGTGCGTAGCTTCCATGCTCAGATATCCACGTCAGGGTGCCGACCACATCCTCCACTACGGAAAGCTGGGAGAGGGCACCGTTTGCAGCTCTGTTTGCAGTCCTTGCTGAACTGGCTGCATGCTCCGCAGCTTCTTCAGCTTCCACAGCTTTGTCATGCGCCTGTTGCGCGGAGGCAGTTGCTTCTTCGGCTTTATCGTGTGCTCGCTTGGCAGAGCTTTCCGCACTGTCCGCAGCTTCCTTGGCACGCTCGGCTTCCTTCTCAGATGCTTCCGCGATCTTCACAGCCTCAAAAGCCGTATCCCTCGCCTTATAAGCCTCCGTGTTATCCGTCGGTGGGGAGGAGGCGTTACCGGTAAGCCAAGCTCTGCCGCCGCTCACCCTGACCTGAACCATATCCCCGGGATTGGCGTTCATGGTCATCCGGACTGGTGTCTCATCAACGCCGCCCGGGATATGCACCCATGCAGTGTCTCCCTCCACACGTACAACTTCTGCCTGCGTATCATAGGGCGAGGTACCTTTCTTATTCGCTGAACCGATAAGCCTGACCATTTCCTTGCTCATGCTTTTGCTCATACCTTCTTGACCTCCTCGCTCGTTTTTGCTCCGTACCCAAGCTCGACCGTCTGGGATGTGACCTGAAACAGTCCATCAAGGTCTTGCTTTGGATAGCGGAGCCTGATTACATCACCGACCAGAATGCCCGGATGGTAGCGTCTTTCATAGGCAGCGGTCGTAGATATGCTCTGGAGCTCCTTGAGCCTTCGCAGTGCATATTCTGAGATGCTCTCGCCGGTATTGAAGTCACAGGAGGTTTCTTCTGCCCAGACCTCACGCCCACGGTTCACAGTCGAGAGGGGACTTTCCGGAGAGTCATCCCTTGCTACTGCCGACAGGTCATCCTGTACAGCCCTGAATACGTTAGGGCAGGAATACCAGTCATAATCGACCGTGATAGATGGCTCGATGACATCCTGTTCGATGGGATCAAACTCAGCCAGCTGTGTGGTCGCCTCCGGACAGATTTCAATGGTGCCATCCCCGGATATGCGCATCCGCCAGCCGATTACTGCGAGAACCTTCTCAGCCATCGACAGGCGGCTTTCACCGTCCTCAGCGATGATCGATTTCTGGATGCCCGGAGCGCTCCCGTTTACAAAAACAGGTGCCGGGGAGACTGAGAGCAGATCCTTCACCGCAGCCGCACCGTCCGTACCTGCCGGGACGTAATATCCCCGGTCAAGGAGAACGTCATCGGCAGCCTTTAAGACGGAGTAGCATTCCAGCGTGTTCTTCTCGAAATACCCGTCAATATCCCTCGATGGACTTGTGGCAAGGCCAGTAAAAAGCGGCTCATGAGAAGCCGCTCCGTTCTGCCACGCATCAAGGTAGACGCGTATATATTGTTCCTTCCCGTGCTCGTATGCCTTGCACTCGATATCGGCAGACTCTCGCAGGCCGTCTTCCGACCTGCTGATACTGCCTCCTGTGATCTCGATCCTTTCTTTTTCCCTCCAGCTTACCGGATCGATGATGTATGCATAATAGCTTGCGCTATAACCATTGCCTCCGATGCCGAATGGCGCCTTACCACCAGACACACTGATATGCGGCAGCTTCAGGTTGCTAAAGATCCTGCCGATGGAAAGAGGGAAGAAGCCTTTGATCTTGCTGATGATTCCGCTGATCGTAGACTTTGCAGAATTGATCGGTGAGATCATAGCATTCTTGATATTTGACCACGCCGAGCTCGCTGCAGACTTAATGCTGCCCCACGCTGAGGAAAGCGTGGATTTGATTGCCTGCACAGGCGAGGTTACGGCAGTCTTGATGCTGCTCCAGATAGAGCTGGCCGTGGATTTGATGCTCCTCCAGACAGAAGAGGCGGTGCTCTTGATCCCGTTCCAGAGGGACGAGAGGCCGCTTTTCACTGCCCGGATCGGCGTCAGTATCGCGGTCTTTATTCCATTGAATACTTTAGCTGCCAGTGACTTGAGACCATTCCAAAGGCCTGAAGTAAAGCTCTTGATCCCATTCCAGATCTTCTTCCAGTTGGTGCCAAACCAGCTCAGCACGGTATTCGTCACATTCTTTATCGTATTCAGGGCTGCAGAGAGAACGCTCTTAATCCCAGTCCATACGGCGGAGAAGATTCGTTTCACTCCCTGCCAGACCTTCTTCCAGTCACCTGTGAAGATGCCGATAAAGATATCGAGCACGCCGATGATTACATCCAGCACCGTTTTCAGAACGGCAGCGATGATCTTGAATGTTCCCTCAAAAATCGGAGCAAGGATCTGGCAGAAGCCCTCCCAGATCTTTTTCATGGTAGCGGCGATCTTTCCAAAGTCGATACCGAGGCTGTCAAACCGCGACTTGACCTCAGTGACAAACTTCCCGATGGTGTTCTTGATCCCGTTCCAGATCTTGATCATGGAGTTTCGGAACTTCTCGTTAGTACGCCAAAGATGAATAAAGGCAGCCACGAGGACTGCCACAATCGCGATCACAATGCCAATAGGGGATGTCAGGAAGCCGATCGCCTTAGACAGGATGCTCGTCATGCCTCCGGCCTTGCTGACCGCTCCGGACAGCTTGGATAAGGCACCGCCGAACTTGGCAAAGCCCTGTATGGCGATTCCTACTTTCGATATCACTGTTCCAATGATTATCAGCATCGGTGCAAGGGCAGCGATGAAGCCGCCTATTCCGTAAACGTCTCCGCGTACTCAGGGATGCCGGTAAGGATGACGCGGAGACGAACACAACGGTTTTGCCGAACTGCCCGCAGTTATCATGGAGACGGCAGAGGCGAAGGGCAGCAACATCGGCAAAGCACTGGATTACCTGCTGGGGCAGGAAAAGTATCTCAGGCGTTTCCTGGAAGATGCCCGGATTCCGCTGGACAATAACCTTGCGGAGCAAACGATCAAGCCCTTCTGCATCGGCAAGAAAAACTGGATGATGATAGACACCGCTGCCGGGGGCGACAGCAGTGCGATCATCTATTCGCTGGCAGAGACAGCGAAAGCGAATAACCTGAACCCATACGAATATCTAAAGCATCTGCCGGAAGTACTCCTGCCGAACGTAGAAGAGACGGAGATGGATTTCCCGGATGATCTTATGCCCTGGTCAGACGCACTGCCGGAGGTCTGCCGAAAGCCAGTAACGACAGATGCCAAAGAAGCCTGATGAACAAACATGCCGCCCTGCCGGGCGGCGCAACCGGCGCAGCTTACAGCGCGAAGCTGGAGACGATCGGCGGCAAGGTCGGAAACTACAAAACCGTCAAGGTCACGAACGTGAAGAAGGGCGCGAAATCCCTGAAGGCAGGAACGACCTTCAAACTGAAGACGAAAGCCGTGAAACAGTCAAAAAAGCTGAAAGTGCAGAAGTATCGCGGTATCAGGTACGAATCCTCGGACCCGGAGGTCGCGGCCGTCAGCGGCAGCGGTGTGATCAAGGCGGCGGCGAAGGGCCGCTGCACGATCTATGCCTATGCGCAGAACGGCGCGTACGCGAAGGTGAAAGTAACTGTGAAATAAGCCATGCCGCCGGGCACTGCGGCCGGTGGCAGTTCGGCACCAAAAAAATCCCGATAACGCAGACAATGCGGATATCGGGATTTTGCTATGCGCTGGATCTTTCGTCGGCGGGGAAAGCAGAACCATGAACTGCCCTGAACCACTGCCGCTGTGCTTTATTTGACTGTTATTCTGACACTCGTTCTGACACCGTTCTGCGCGTAAATGTAGATGCTGCATTTGCCGGCTTTCTTCGCACTGACTCTTCCGGTTCTGCTGACAGCGGCAATGGCGCTGTTCGTGCTCTTATACCGGTAGTGCGGCGCGTGATCCCGCTTGAGTAATTTTTTGTTTTTGTAATATTTGATCGTCTTCGCGGAAACTTTCGTGGTTTTTCCGGCTTTCATGGTTATTGTCTTCTTTTTCGCGGAAAGCTTTTTCGCATTGGTATAGCTCCAGCTGCAGTTCCCGGCGATCGTATGGCAGGTGAGACCGTCAGAGAAGTAGTTCTTTCTTCCTTTGGATTTTTCATAGGCTCTGACGCAGAATTTGTAGGTCTTTCCTGTTTTCAGGCCGGATTTTGTGAAGGAGGTGCCCTTCACGGTTCCGATTTTTTTATAGTGGTGCTTCCTGCCGCATTTCGCGTAGAAGACGTCGTACCCCGATGCGCCTTTGATTTTGTTCCAGCTAAGCCGCATTTTTGTTCTGCCTTTTGCCGTTGTTTTCAGGTGCAGAAGGGGCTTCGTCCACTTGGCGTGAAGCGAGATGTTCCCGGTACTGCCTTTGGAGATTGTCGTCACCGGATGACCGCTGAAATTGGCTTTTTTGTACCAGCCGGCAAACAGATATCCGGTTCTGGTCGGTTCTGCCAGTGTGATATTATCGCTTTCGACCGTGTATTTCGACGGATTGGAGGAAGCGTTTCTGCCGCCGTTGAGATGATACTTGATGGTGTATTTGATCGGCTTCCACTGGGCGTAGAGCGTCACTGTGCCGTTATTTTCCGCGGTCAGATTCTTTACCGATGCTTTGTCATCATATTTAGTACCTGAGCCGTCTTTTTTGGTATTCCAGCCCGAGAAAGTATACCCGGTTTTCGAAAAGCCGTTCGCCGTCAGATTCTGTGACTCGTCGTAGTTCATCGTCAGGTTGTCCATGGTGCCGGAGCCGCCGTTTGCGTCAAACTTTACCGTGTATTTGCTGGCTGTCCACTTTGCGTAAAGATCTTTCTTCCCGGTGCTTCCCTTGGCGATCTTCGTGATCTTTTCTCCGGTAAAATCAGCGTTATCGTACCAGCCGTCGAATGTATATCCTTTTTTTGTCGGATCTGCCAGGGTTATATCCTCGGTCTCGATCGTATAGCTCGACGGGTTGGATGACGCATTCGTGCCGTCATTCAGGTGATACTCAATGCCGTATTCGGCTGGCTTCCACTGGGCGTAGAGAGTCGTATTTTCTGTCTTATCCCATTTCTTCGCGCTTGTGCCGTCGGCGTTGTAGTACTGCGTGCCGCCGTCCGCCTTGTCATAGTATCCGTTAAATGTATATCCGGCCTTGGTCGGGAGAGCGGTGATCGTCGGCATGTCGCGGTTGAGTTTTACGTTCACTGCATCCGTCGGACCGCCCTGACCGCCATTCGCATCGAAGCTGACCCCAAAACCTTCCTTGAATTCTCCGTATTTTTCGCCGCTTTGAAATGCATATGACTGTGTCGGGTATACCGTGTAGGCGCCATCCTCGGTTTTTCTCCAGGCGTACCCGGTCCATTTGCTGACATCCGGCTGCTTGTTGAAGCAGTCGCCGCTGCCCTGTCCGTCCGCGATGATATGGCCGCCGGTCAACTTGACGGACTGATCCTCCTCGCCGTAGATTCCGTTCGTTGTTCCTCTGGCGGTGACACTGCTTTCCGAAATCGCCAGTGAGCTCCCGCTGCCGACGATGTGGATGCCGTAGCTTCCGTATGTATCTGCCGCGGGCGCGCCTTCAGCTGTGACGTCGCCTCCGCTGATTTTTACAGTGCAGCCGGACTTCGTCGTGCTGATGCCCGCATTGTCATTCGGAGTTCCCTCTGTGCTGTCGGCGGCCGCCTTTGCGTTCACCGTGCCGCCGGTAATATTGATCACGCCGTTTTCGCCGTTCGCGCGGATGCCGGCCTGGCCGCCTTCCGCGGTGATCTTGCCGCCGCTGATGTTGATCTCGCTCGGCAGACCTTCCGTCTTGATCGTTCCGTCGCTGTTATAGGAATTGGCCCAGCCGGATTTGATCCCGACAGCATTGCCGCCGTCCGCGATGACCGTGCCTCCTGAAATATTCAGGACGGTTTTCGCTCCGTCGGCGTCAGAATCCGATTTCTGCTTCATCACCTTGATGCCGGCTTCATCTTTTGTGCCGGCGGCTGTTCCCTTCACCGTGCCGCCGGAAATGTCGATCTTCCCGCTGGAGACGATGCCGACGCCCGGATATATCGTGCCCCTGCCGGTGCCTGTAACAGTGCCGTCCTTAACGACCATATCAGAAGCCGTGATGCCGCTGGCGCATCCTGTTCCGCTTACCTGCGTTCCGGCGCCCTGCACCGTCATCGTGCCCCGGCTGAATAAGCCGATCGATGTGTTTTCGGTCCCTGTGGCGTTGACATCCGCTCCGCCTGAGATATTCATATTATTGTTGGATAGGATGCTGTACAGCGATGATGTTGTCCTGATTTTCCCGCCGTTGATATCTATATCGCCGGTGCCGCTGCCGCCGTAACTGAGTATCGCGATCTGCGCCTGATGCACCGTCGGAGTTGAAGATGTGTCATCCGGATCCGATCCGCCTACCTGGATGTTTCCGCTGTTGATGATAAGCTTATTCATCGCGTATATGCCGGAAAAAGCTCCGCCCTCACAGAAAAGATACAGATGCCCGGCGTCGTTGCCGTTAATCACGAGCGCATCGCCGCTGCCGGTCTCGATCTCCTCGGCGGCTATGCCGGTTTGGCCGAAGCCTTTGAAGTCGATATTATTCACCGTAAGTGTCATTCGGGATCCGCGGACATAGAAATCCTCTCCTACAGAGGTCGCCGTAGTGATCTTGCTTCCCACGCTGCCGTCCAGCGTCAATGCTGTAGTATCTGATCCCGTCTGGATGGCGTATGCGCCGTCCAGCGTGACATTCGCGCTGTTCGATGTGATCGTGCTGCTCGCGCCCTCGATATCGATGGCCTCAGTTCCGTCCAGCGTCAGAGTATTCGTTCCGGTCCCTTTTTCGTTCAGCACGAGGCCGGCGTTTTTCAGATGGATCGCAGCTCCGCCGGTCGTCTTGACTGTATTTGTCCCGTTAAAACTCAGCGTCAGCGTCCCGCCGGAAACGTCGATCATATTTTTCGGAGCGTTCGGGTCGTTCGGGTCGTCCGGCAGCTGCGCGTCGGTCGCGACGCCGTTCAGTTCCAGTTCCGTGCCGTCCTCCGACAGATAGTAATTGTAATCGGCTGACGTGCCTTCTTCGACCCCGGTCGTTTTTCCGCTTACAACCACGTTTTTATAGTACTTTCCCGCGGTCAGCGTCGTTCCGGCCAGTTTTATCGTCGGCGCGTCCGCGGCCAGCGCCTCGGATCCCATACCGGGAAGCATGGGCATCATCACGATGGCCGTCAGGATTGACAGCAGCAGTGCCATTACTTTTTGCAAGCTTTTCTTCCTTAACATTTTTCTGCCTCTTTGTAGTTGTTTTGTCGACAATCGGATCGCTGTGTGCTGTGAAGCGCTGCGGATGTCTTTCATTATTTTGACCGGAAAGAACCGCTTATCGACCGATTGCCTTGTTTCCACAGTATTATTATATACTTTCATTAGCTGATTAACCATATTTCGAAAAATATCATAGAATTAAAAATATTAGGAATATAAACTCTGCGCGCTTGTGCAGAACCGTTCGGGTTCGTTGGGCGGGATAAAAAGGGAAACCCTGTCATCACTCAAGTATCGGTCGTTTCAGATCGGTTCTGTATCAATCTCGAACTGCCGGCGCCAGGCGTCATGCCGGCAAATGGTGCGGAGCAGGGGCCGATTTCCGAAGCGATGGAGAATTGATACTGTCCGCCGGAAAGAGAACCGGGTCTGCCGAACCGCCGGCGCAGTGACCGTACACCCGCTCGCTGCATTTCCTGCAGCCGCTGCCACCGGTTCGGTGCTGACGAAATGATCACCTGCCGGACGACAAGGATTGCACCTGCCAGCCGGCAGGGATAAAGTTGACAAAGTCTACTAATTGCTCTAGGATAAAACTGCTGTACTTGTCAATTATATCTGCGGAAGAACTCGATCTGACTGCAGGCGGCGGGAGGCGCTGACACAGCCTATGACAGCATCTACGATGAATCGCGCGGAACGGACCGCGGACAGAGAAAACCTCGTGCATCGCATCAGAGCTTTCAATCGGTTTTACATGCCGATCATGAATCTGCTGGGCGGCAATTATCTGGGCTCTGGCTATTCCGCCACGGAGGCGCGGGTGCTTTTTGAACTTTATGAACGGGAGGGCTGCAATGCCGCAGCCGTCGCGCGTTCCATGAACATCGATAAAAGCTACCTGAGCCGGGTGGTTCACCAGTTTCTTGAAAGCGGCTGTCTTCGCCGTGTTCCGTCCCGGGAGGACAAACGATCCTTTTGCCTTTATCTGACGGAAAAGGGGCGGGCGCTGACAGAGCATCTGATCCGTCGGTCCGATGCGGACATCCGCAGCAGGCTCGGGAATTTGACCGCCGCGGAAGAACAGCGGTTCCGGCAGGCGCTGGATACAATGACCGCTCTGCTGAAGAAGGGAATGAACGAGGAAGATGGTACCCTTTGATGAACATGCAGACGGAACTTGATCGCCCCGGACACGGCCTTGGATTTTTTCCGCGTTTGCGCTCGAGAAAGGAAAAGGATGAACACATTCGTTCGCGTCGGCTCGGCTTTCGGCAGGGCGGACATCGCGGTATGCCGCAGTGCGGCGAGGATGCTAGATCTCTCGTCATTGCGGGGAGGTGTGTACGATGAATACCATAGACAGCAGTGCGCTCTATCAAAAGCGATTATTTTCCCGGTGGTACCGAATGTGCGGACAGTGTGCGGGCGGCGGCTGCATTTGAAAAAGCCGGCGTGGATCTGCTGGACGTTTCCGGCGGCTTCTGCGGCTTTACCAGACCGGGACACCGCGAACCGGGCTATTTCGGCGAGTTGACCGCGGCGATCAGGGAGGCGACAGATCTGCCGGTGATTCTGACCGGAGGCATCACTGCCGGAGAGGAGGCAGAAGCTCTGCTGCAGGCCGGCAAAGCGGATCTGATCGGCGTCGGCAGGGCGATGCTGCGCCGCCACTTGAAGAAAATCGAGGTGCCGGATGACATTTCCCGCCGGGTGCTGTTCTGCGTCGGCGGGACGGCTCGCAGCATGAAAGAAAAGATCGACAGCCAGTTCGGGGTTATCGGGGAAGACGGCTGTTACGACACCGGCTACCTGAAACGCTATGAAAAATTCTATCGCCGGGAACAGCGCGCCTGCGTGCGGCAGATTCTCGAGAGTTCGCCGGAGCGGATTCATACGCTGCTGCCCGGTCTCGTTGAGATGCGCTGCATTGCGGAACAGTATCGCTGCGGACGGATCTGCACGGCAGCCGGCGGTGTAAGGGAAGGCTATCTGATGAGTCAACTGGAGGAGAACGATGGCAAAGGCCAGGAGTAAATGTGCTTACATGCAGAACCGCGAACTTTCGTGGCTGAAATTCAACGAACGCGTCATGGACGAAGCAACGGACGAATCGGTGCCGCTGCTGGAGCGTCTGCGCTTTCTGACGATCTTTACGACCAACCTGGATGAATTCTTTCAGGTGCGCGTCGGTTCTCTGATCGACATGCTGCCGCTCGGCGACAAAGCGGTCGACAACAAGACGGGCATGACGGCCCGCGAACAGCTGGACGCGATCTACAGCGCGGTGCGCCCGCTCTATGAAAAGCGCAACCGGATCTTTACCGAACTCGAGCACAAGATGCGCGACGAGGGCATTTCCCGCCTGACCTACAGCGAACTGGGGCCGGAGGATCAGGACTATATCGAGAGCTACTTTCTCAGCAACATTCTGCCGACGCTGTCGCCGCAGATTGTCGATGCCCACCATCCGTTCCCGCATCTGCAGAACAAGGTCATTGAGATTTCCGTACTGCTGCGCAACGACAAGGGCAAGGAACTCTTTGCCATCCTGCCGCTGCCGTCGGTACTGCCCGACGTCGTCTATCTGCCGGGCAGCGACATCCGCTATATCGCCACCGAGGATATCCTCTATGAATTCACGGATGTGGTTTTCGATACCTATACACTTGTCGAAAAAGTCTGCATCTGCATCACCCGCAACGCCGATATTCACGCCGAGGACGAGGATGTCGAGGTAACCGATGACTTTCGCAATGTGATGAAGCGCATGGTCAAGGACCGCAAGCGGCTGGCACCGCTGCGCCTGGAGCTGACCAACGGCATCTGCATGCGTTCCTTTGAATTCCTCAAGAGCAAGCTCCATCTCAGCGATGCCCAGATCTACTACACGTCGGCGCCGCTGAAACTCGACTACGCCTATCCGCTGGCCGACAAGCTGAGTGCGGCGCAGAAGGAAAAACTGCTCTATCCTCCCTACCGGCCCTGCATTCCCGATACGGTGGATCCGCACCGCAGCATGTTCGAACAGATCCGGGAGCACGACATCCTGCTTTCCTATCCCTATGAAAGCATGGATCCGTTCCTCGATTTTCTCCGCGAAGCGGCCGATGACCCGGCCGTCATCGCGATTCAGATCACGATTTACCGCCTGGCGCGGGAAAGCCGGGTGGTGGAGTACCTGTGCCGCGCCGCCGAGAAGGGCAAGGACGTCCTCACGCTGATCGAGCTGCGGGCGCGCTTTGACGAGCAGAACAACATCGACTGGTCGGAAGCGCTGGAGAAAGCCGGCTGCACCGTGATCTACGGCGTGCCCGGCTACAAGGTGCATTCCAAGTGCTGCCTGATCATTCGCCACGAGGAGGACGGCATCCGCTACTATACCCAGATCGGCACCGGCAATTACAACGAGACCACGTCAAAGATCTATACCGACTTCTCGCTGATGACCGGCGACCAGGACATCGGCCGCGACGCCAACAAATATTTCCGCAACATGGGTATCGGCAACCTCAACGGCAGCTACGAAGAGCTGATCGTCTCGCCGGTCAGCCTCAAAAGCACGGTGCTGGAGCTGATGGACCGCGAAATTGCGAAGGGTGCGCAGGGACATCTCTTCTTCAAGCTCAATTCGCTGACCGACAAGGAGATCATGAACAAGATCCAGGAAGCATCCGCCGCCGGTGTTTCCGTCAAGATGCTGATCCGCGGCATCTGCTGTCTGGTGCCGGGTCTCCCCGGTCTGACCGAAAACGTCGAAGTGCGCAGCATTGTCGGCCGCTACTTGGAGCATTCCCGGGTCTATATCTTCGGCACGCCGGAGCAGGGAAAAATGTATATTGCTTCCGCCGATTTCATGACGCGCAACACCCAGCGCCGCGCCGAGATCGGCTGCCCGGTCAAAGACGGTGCCGTGCGCCGCAAGATCCTCGAGGTGCTGAGGATCCTCTGGTCCGATAACCTCAAGGCGCGCCGCCTCGGTCCCGACGGCATTTACCGCCGCATTGCGGTCGAACAGACGGAATCGGCGCCGGCGCCGCGCTTTATCGAGGCCCAGGAAGAGCAGATGGCGCTGGCCATGGCGCATCGCTACCAGCCGGCACCGCCGCAGCGGAAGGTTCCGGCCGAACCGGAGAAAACCGCCGCGCAGAAACCGCGTTCCGGCGGCCTGCGGGGATTTTTTGCCCGTCTGTTCGGCAGATCCTGACCGGATTCTGACGGGGCGGAGCAGCGCTGTTTCGGCCGCGTTTGCCGCGGGTTTACCCGCCTGCCGCGGGGCAGCGGTGCATTCCCGGCTCTGTTATGTTAAGAGAACGAAAAGACAAGGTAAATATTTCATGAAAATATGTCTTGAGCACAGTCTCTGCAGGTGATAAAATGGGGGCGTAATGATGCCGCCCCGAATGCGGGATGCATCATGCCGGAAGACAGTATCGACGGGCAGCACAGGGGGGTCATAACGACGGAAAGAAAGAGGGCAGCCAAAGAAGCGAAACGCAGACGGGCTGGCTCTTTCACTGTTTGCCGGGTACAGCGGCAGCCGCCGGCAGCGGCGAAGCGGCGGATGGAGGAGTAGAGCGTGAAGAAAAAAAAGGACGTATTGTTCGTGCTGCTGATGCGAATCGCCACGAACATGAGGGAAAGCGCGGAACTGTTCCGCGACTTCGAGATTCATGAAAACGGGGATAATCTGCTGGAGTTTTCCGACAGCATCAAGGGGAAGGAGACGATCGGCGACACCCTTGTCCATGAACTGATCGTAGAGCTCAATCAGGCTTTCATCACCCCGATCGAGCACGAGGATATCCTCGCTCTCGCCGAAGGGCTCGATGAAATCGTCGACTGGCTGGAGCGCTGCGCGATCTACCTCGATATGTTCGGTATCTCCGAGAAAGATCCCTATATCCGCGCCTTCCGCGACAATCTTGCCGATGCGGCCTGCGAGGTCGAGAAGGCCATCGAGCTGCTGACCGACAAAAAGCTCAAGGACATCCGCGAACACACGGTGCAGGTCAAGTCCTACGAGGAAAAATGCGACTACGTCGAACGCAAGGCCATTCGTGAACTCTTCGAGGATTACCGGGATGACCCGCTGAAGATCATGATGATGAAGGATATCTACGAGATGCTGGAAAACACTGCCGACAGCTGTCAGGCGGTGGCAAAATCCCTGGACACCATCGTCATGAAAAATATGTAGGAGGATCCGTGGATGGCAGTACTCATTATCATTATCCTCCTGGCGCTGTCGTTTGACTTTATCAACGGTTTTCACGATACGGCCAACGCCATCGCCACCTGCGTCTCCACGCGCGCCCTGCCTCTGCGCACGGCGATTCTCATGGCAGCCGGCATGAATTTTCTCGGCGCCATTCTCTTCACCGGCGTCGCCGAAACGATTGCCGGCGGCATTGTCGATCTTCATCTGGTTCACAACGGCACGCTGGTTCTCTGCGCCGCCATTCTCACCGCCATTATCTGGAATCTGCTGACCTGGTACTTCGGCATTCCGAGCAGTTCGTCCCACGCGCTGATCGGTGCGCTGATCGGCGCCGCCCTGGCGGAAGGGGGCATCAATGCGATTCATTTCTTCAGTGTCACGAAAATCGTCGTTGTACTGATCATTGCGCCGTTCCTGGCGATCGGCGTCGGCTATGTGGTCTTCAAGCTCATCAAATGGCTGATGCGCGGCGTCACCGGCGCCTATCACATTAACTTCGTGATCCGCAAAATTCAGATTTTCACCGCCGCCTTTCAGGCTTTTTCCCACGGATCCAACGATGCGCAGAAATCGATGGGCATTATCACCATGGCGTTGGTCAGTTTCGGCGTACTCGATACGATGACGGTGCCGCACTGGGTGCAGATCGCCTGCGCGCTGGCGATGTGTCTGGGCACGTCGATCGGCGGCTGGCGCATCATCAAGACCGTCGGTACGCAGATCACCAAGCTGAAGCCGATCAGCGGCGTCGCGGCCGACCTCTCCGCTTCCCTGGTGATTCAGATCGCCACCCATCTGCATCTGCCGGTCAGCACGACGCACGTCATCTCCTCGGCGATCGTCGGCGTCGGGGCCGCCAATCGTCTCAAGGGCGTCAAGTGGAAGACGGCGCGCAATATGGTGACGGCCTGGTTCATCACCATTCCGATCACGATGGGCATCGCCTTCGGCATCGTGCTGCTGCTGTCGCTGGTGCTGTAAGGATGAGGGCGTGCGCCCGTCCCTGCAGCGCAGGCGGAGCTGCCGCCCGGCTGTATCCCGTTCGGGTTCACAGGGTTCTCCGACCGTCTGCTTTCTTCGGGTTCCGCGCACCCGGCTTCCCGGCTGCTCAGATCTTCGAGTTCGCTGTTTTCTTGGGTTTTACAGGGTTTTCGGCTTTTTCGGGGTTCGCGGTTCCTGCGGATTCTGCGGACGCTTTAATGAGTTAATACATAATAGTGATAAAGTTTTTTTGCCGTCGGCTATTGACACTGCCGCCGCTTTTTAGTATAGTTGAAAAGTCGACATTGATGCTGTATCAATGCGGACAGCAAATCGAATAGAAAGGCAGAGAAGGGAACGAGTAGCGTTCAGCAGCCCGCCACAGAGAGCAGCCGGTCGGTGAGAGGCGCGCCGCGGCCTGATCGTGAATACCTCCCGGAGCCGCGTACTGAACACCGCCGGAAAGCGGCCAGTAGGATACGACGGGAGTGCCCGTGACAGCACAAGGGTATAACCAGCCGCAGCGCGGGCAGCGCAGGCGGATGCCGTACCCGATGAGATCGCCGCCGCGAGGCGGTGATGAAGAGAGGTGGTACCACGGCCCGACGCCGTCCTCGCAGAGAGGGCGTTTTTTAATGCCTTCCTTTCACGAAACCGCAGCGCAGAAACGCAGACAAGGAGGGAACAACTCAATGCTGACAAAAATTCTCAGTGCCGTCATGCTGGCAATTTTCTTTACGATCATGATCCGGGTGGGGCTCTATACCCGCCGGCGGGCGCGCAGCGTGGACGGCTTTGTCCTCGGCGGCCGCAGCGTCGGCCCGTGGATGACGGCTTTCGCCTTTGGCACATCCTACTTTTCGGCCGTGATCTTCGTCGGCTATGCCGGTCAGTTCGGCTGGAATTTCGGCCTCGCATCCACCTGGGCGGGTCTCGGCAACGCCTTTATCGGCTCGCTGCTGGCCTGGAACGTGCTCGGCCGGCGCACCCGCATCATCACTCAGCACCTCAACGCGCGGACGATGCCGGATTTCTTCGGCAAGCGATTTGCCTCGCAAACGATGAAAATCGCTGCTTCGCTGATCGTCTTTGTCTTTCTGATTCCCTATACGGCTTCGCTGTACAACGGCCTGTCGAGTCTCTTCGGCCTCGTCTTCAACATTCCCTACTGGGTGGTCATCGCGGCCATGGCGGTGCTGACCGGTGCCTATGTGATCTTCGGCGGCTACATGGCCACGGCGATCAATGATTTCATCCAGGGCATCATCATGCTCTTCGGCATCTGCGCCGTGGTCGGTGCCGTGCTCGTCGACAACGGCGGTCTGCTGAAGGCGACGCAGAAGCTGTCCGCAGTGCCGGCTGAGGGCTGGTCGGGCGGTGCTTTCTCCTCATTTCTCGGTCCCGATCCGCTGTCGCTGCTCTTCGTCGTGCTGCTGACCTCGCTGGGAACCTGGGGCCTGCCGCAGATGGTCAATAAGTTCTATGCCATCAAGAGCGAGGACGACATTCACAAGGGTACGGTCATTTCGACTGTTTTCGCGATCATCATCGCCGGCGGCTGCTATTTTCTCGGCGGCTTCGGCAGGCTCTACAGCGACCGGATCGCCTATCAGTCGGACGGCGTGACACCGCTCTTTGACTCCATTGTGCCGGCGATGCTGTCGACGCTGCCGGCGCTGGTGATTGCCGTCGTCATCGTGCTGGTGCTCTCGGCTTCGATGTCGACGCTCTCTTCGCTGGTTTTGACCTCGAGCTCGACCTTCACCCTCGATGTCATTCAGCCGCTGCAGAAGGAAAAGATGAGCGAATCCAATCAGGTCGGCGTGATGCGGATCTTCATCGTCTTCTTCATCGCGGTTTCCGCGGTCATTGCCGTGATCAAGGACGCGCATCCGGAGATGACGTTTATCGCGCAGATGATGGGCGTTTCCTGGGGCGCGCTGGCCGGCGCCTTCCTGGCTCCGTTCCTCTACGGCCTCTACTGGAAGGGGACGACGCGTGCCGCCTGCTACGTCAGTTTTGCCTGGGGCTGTGTGATGATGATCCTGCAGATGGTGATCTCCCTGGCCGGCATCGACGTCAGCGGCTGGGGCCCGTTCTTCAGCTATATTTTCGCCAGTTCGGTGCGCTCCGGCGTGATCACGATGGTCGGCGGACTGGTTCTCGTGCCGCTGGTCAGCCTCTTTACCAAAAAGCAGGACGGCGCGGAGCTCGACCGCATCTTCGCCTGCTACGACGAGCGCGTCTCGGTGCGCCGCCGCGAGGCGCTCGACTGAGGGCGTCTCGGTGCGCCGCCGCGAGGCACTCGGCGGAGGTCATCTCGGTGCGCCGCCGCGAGGCGCTCGACTGAGGGCGTCTCGGTGCGCTGCCGCGAGGCACTCGGCGGAGGGCGGCCGCTCCGGCCGGGGCCGGAAAATGCACCGCCGACAGGCGCTGCGCCGTTCTGTTTACCGCAGGCAAAGATTGTGTAAACACTTTTCCCGGCCTCTTGACGCGTTCCGACAGTCTGCCTACTATGGGAAGAAGAAAGCAGATTTGGAACCAAAGGAGGGTATCTTTGAACATTGCGGTATTCTGCGGATCACATCAAGGGAGTGATCCGGCTTTTCAAAAAGCGGCGCGGGAACTCGGCGGCTGGATCGGCCGCAGCGGCCATCGCCTGATCTACGGCGGCAGTCAGGACGGGCTGATGGGGGTCACAGCCCGTGCCGTGCTGGCGGCAGGCGGCCTGGTCACCGGCATACTGCCGCACTGCCTCTGCGGACGGGAAACCGCCTTTGAGGAAATTTCCGAGCTCATTACCGTGCCGACGATGGCACAGCGCAAGGAAGCGATGATCCGCCGCGCCGACGCCTTCGTCGTGCTGCCGGGCGGACTGGGAACGCTGGAGGAGTGCGCCGATGTGCTCGCACTGCAGCATCTTGAAGACGGTGTCGGCCCGCTGATCTTCTTCAACGTGCACCATTACTACGACGCCATGAAGGTGCTGCTGGCGCAGATGAACCGGGAACAGTTTACGCTGCCGGCGGAGCCGGTGGAACCGATGTTCGCGGTCTCGATGACCGAGATCGCGGCGCGCCTGGAGGCGCCGGAAGAAGAGATCGCGGCTGCCGTCGCGGAACCGTATCGTGAACGTCAGACTGCCGCGCCGTTCTGGCCGGCGGCAGCGCAGCAGGCCTGTCTGGCCGTGGAATAGATCGGCTTTCCGCTGTTCCGCCGGACAGGCGGAAAGGAAACCGATCACCATGCAGACCATTGAAGAAGCACTGAAAAAATTGCAGCGGTCCCGGTTTCGCGCCGGCTTTCATCTGGGAGAAAAGGAGCGCGCCTATGTCCGCAGCAGGGGTATGGAGGTAATCCGCCGTCATGCGGCGGATTTTGTGCGTCAGCGGCTGGCCCCGGCCGAGATTCCCAATGACGGGCGCCAGACGCCGTGGCGCGGCCACCCGGTTTTCATCGCCCAGCACGCGACCGCCTGCTGCTGCCGCGGCTGCCTGCAGAAATGGTACCGCGTGCCCCGCGGCGTTCCCCTCACGGAGGATCAGCAGCGGCGCCTCGTGAACCTTCTGATGGCATGGATCAAACGGGAGATGCAGAGCGGCGGCTGATGTGGTAGAATAAGGAACAGATGCGCGGGAAGGGGAGCGGCGGAATGGCTGCCGCACCGCGCTGAGGGAAGGAGTCCGCCATGAGCTATGTATGGAATCTGCCGACCAAAGTGCTCTTTGGCCCCGGCAGGGTAAAAAAACTGCACAAGGAAAAGATGCCCGGAAAGAAGGCGCTGCTGGTGCTCTCCAACGGCCGCTCGGCCAAGGAAAACGGCACGCTCGATACCGTGAGCGAGGAGCTGCGCACGGCGGGGGCGGAGATCGTGCTCTACGACCGCATCGAATCCAATCCGCTCGACACGACGATCATGGCGGGCGTCGAGGAAGCGCGCCGCAGCGGCTGTGATTTTATTGTCGGCCTCGGCGGCGGTTCGGTGCTCGACGCAGCCACCGTCATCGCTTCTGTGGCACCGCAGCCGGACGGAAGCGTCTGGGATTACATCAGCGGCGGCACCGGCGGCGGCCGCAGGCTGGAGAAACCGGCACTGCCGCTGATCGAAATTACGACCAGCGCCGGCACCGGCAGCGAAGTCGATCGCTGGGGTGTAGTCAGCAATGCCGAGACCGAGGAAAAGATCGGCTTTCGCGGCAGCTTTGCCCGGCTGGCGATCGTCGACCCCGAGCTGATGCTGACCGTGCCGCCTCGCTTTACCGCGTTTCAGGGCTTTGACGCGCTCTTCCACAGTGTCGAGGGCTTTATCGCCGTCACCTGCAACGAAGCGGCCGCCATGGTACAGCGGGAAGCGATCCGCAATGTCGCCAGATATCTGCCCCGCGCCGTCGCCGACGGCAGCGATCTCGAAGCCCGCACCGGGATGGCGCTGGCCAACACGCTCAGCGGCTATTCGATGGAACTGGGCTCCTGCACCAGTGAACACGCGATCGAACACGCCATGTCGGCCGTGCACCACGAGCTGCCGTACGGCGCCGGACTGATCATGATCTCGCTGGCCTATTTCAACTGGTTCATCGAGCACGGCGCCTGTCCGGACCGCTTTATCGAGATGGCACAGCTGATGGGCAGAACCGATGCTGCCACGCCCGGCGATTTCACCGCGGCGCTGCGGGAACTGCAGGGTGCCTGCGGCGTCGATGATCTGCACATGAGCGAGTACGGCATCAAAAAGGAGGAAGCCGAAATGCTGGCCGAAAAGGCGCGCACCACAATGGGCGGCCTCTTCCAGTGCGACCCGATCGAGCTGCCGCCGCAGGGGGTGGTGGAAATCCTTCGGGCTTCCTATCGTTAGTCTTTTCATGGCGCCGCGGCGGCTGCCGCGTCCGGGAGCGGACGCGGGCCCCGCGGCGCACTGCACAGAGAGGGAGTTTTTCGTTGTCACTTCTCCGCATGCTGATTCTGGCTGTCGGTCTGTCCATGGATGCCTTTGCCGTGTCGATCTGCAAGGGCCTTTCGCTGGGAAAGGTCAGCGGCCGCCATATGATTCTGGCCGGCGCCTGGTTCGGCGGCTTTCAGGCGCTGATGCCGCTGCTCGGCTGGCTGCTGGGCAGCAGCTTTGCGCATCTGATCGCCGCCTATGACCACTGGGTCGTGTTCATACTGCTGGTGCTGATCGGCGGCAACATGATCCGCGAGGCGCTGGGCGAAGAGGCCAGAGTCAACGCCGGCATGACGGTGCTGCAGATGCTGCCGCTGGCGATCGCCACCAGCATCGACGCCCTTGCGGCGGGCGTGACGCTCCCTTTTCTGGAGGTCAATATTTTCTCTGCCATCGCCGTCATCGGCTGCGTGACGTTTGCCTTTTCGGCGGCGGGCATCCGCATCGGATCGCTGTTCGGCACCCGCTGGCGCCGCCCCGCGGAAATCGTCGGCGGCGTGATTCTGATCTGCATCGGCTGTCAGACCCTGCTCGAGCACCTCGGGATTCTCGGCTGAAGGCCGCAGTATCTGCACTTGGCTGAAGGCCGCAGTGTCTGCACTCGGCTGAAGGCCGCAGCGCCGGCCCGTCTTGCAATGCGGCGGCCGGTCGGGTATAATCGGAACTGCTCGCCGGGGCCGGTACGATGGAGCCGCCCGGCAGCGGAAACGGAAGGAAAGACGGAAGACGGATGCAGCTGCTGCTTGATACAGTCAAAGATGTCGTGATCGATACCGCCAAGCTGGTACCGTTTCTTTTTGTGACGTATCTGATCATGGAGTTTATCGAACGCCGCACGTCCGATACCTCGATGACATTCCTGCGCCGCGCCGGCCGGGCGGCGCCGGTGATCAGCGCGCTGACCGGCCTGATCCCGCAGTGCGGCTTTTCGGCGGCCGCTTCCAGCCTCTACGCCGGCGGCCTGATCACCGTCGGCACGCTGCTGGCGGCGTTCCTCGCCACCTCCGACGAAATGCTGCCGATCCTGCTGTCCTCCGCCGCACCGCCGCGGTGCATCGCCCTGATCCTCCTTGGCAAGCTGCTCATAGCGGTGGCAGCCGGCGTGCTGATCGATCTGCTCAACGCGCGTCTGCGGCTGCGCTTTTCCCGTCCCAAGCGGATCCACGATCTCTGCGAGCGGGAGCACAGCGAAGTGGAAGCGGGTGCGGTCCGCGCGGCGCTGATCCATACGCTGCACATCACCTTCTTCATCTTTCTGATCTCGCTGGCGATCGGTTTTGTCATCAACCTGCTGGGGCAGGATACGGTATCGGCCTTCCTCGCGCACCGCTCCGTGCTCGGCGTGCTGCTCTCGGCGCTGATCGGCCTGATCCCCAACTGCGCGGCTTCGGTGATGCTGACCGAACTCTTTCTCCACGGCATTCTCAGCAGCGGCCAGATGATGGCCGGCCTGCTGGTCGGAGCGGGCGTCGGCCTGCTGGTGCTGTTTCGCACCAATCGCAACCCGCAGGAAAATATCGCGATCACGCTCTGCCTTTACGCGGTCGGCGTCATCGGCGGTCTGCTGATCGAATTTCTGGGCATTTCCTTTCTTTAAGAACGCGACAGGAACGCGACGGTACGGCATCAGCGCAGGGGAAAGTCAGCGGACGGTGCGGCGTCAGCGCAGGGAAAAGTCAGCGGACGGTGCGGCCGCTCCGAGGACTGCACCGGCGGGTCATTCAAACCGGTAGAGCACCAGCCCGCCGCGCTCGTCATAGCCGGTCTCCCAGAATCGCCGCCAGTCGAGCCAGCGCCAGCTGCCGTAGGTGGCGGCTTTGACCAGCAGGCGGCCGTCCGCTTCAAAGGCGCAGCCGGTCAGCAGGAACCAGTGCCATTCGTAAAAGGAAAATTCGGGATCGTGGTGGTGGAGCATCAGCATCGGCACCGGCAGCGCATGGTCGATCTGGCGGCGCAGTGCCGCAGCGGCTTCCGCGGCCGAACAGCCGCCGGGCAGCGGCTCCATCTCAAGGTCGCTGCAGCCGCAGTCGGAAAGATAGCGGCCGAAACCGCCGGTGTAGAGATCGAGGCGGTCGATGCCGCGCCAGCGCGGCCGCAGATAGGGTTTCATGATTTTCGTAAAGCGGACATAGTCGCGGCGCGTCAGATGCTCGGCATCGAACGGGTACAGCGGTGTCCTGGTTTTCTGCCGGCGCCGCGCCAGGAGGTCGAAATAGATGCAGCTGTCGCAGGCTGTGAGAGCGGCGCAGCCGCCGATCTTCATCATATAATCGCGGCACCAGTCCTGGGAACCGCCGTAGCTGCCTTCGATCGTAAAGTAATCGAGCTCTTTCTTTTCTCTCTTCGCAGCGCTGTTCATGTTCCTCCTCGCGGCCTTTTCGCAGAAGCCGGACCGGACGGACGCGCGTTGCCCGCGGCGGTGCATCCATCGTCCCTGTTCGTCTTTTTCTGCCGTCCCGGACCAGCTCACTGCCGGTTCTGACCGCAGGGCAGGCAGCTGTCCTGCCTTGCCGGATCTGACCGTCCGTCTTTTCCGGCAGCCTGCGACGGCAATTTCTGACTGCATTATAGCCGGCGCGGGGAAAACGTGCAAGCGGCGGCGCAGGATCTGTGCTATAATCAAACCATTGAGCAGACCGCCGGCGGAGACGGTGCGTCTGCGCAGCAGAACGACGGGCAGGGCCGACGGGACGGAAAGGGGGAAGTCCGGGGAGATGGAACAGACCGCATTCGGGATTCTCGCACATGTGGACGCGGGCAAGACAACGCTGTCGGAAGCGCTGCTGTACCATGCCGGGCGGCTGCGCCGGCCGGGGCGGGTCGACCACCGCGACGCCTTTCTCGATACCGACGCCCTCGAACGCCGCCGCGGCATCACGATCTTTGCCAAGCAGGCGGTCTTTGACTGCGGCGGCCGCCGCCTGACGCTGGTCGATACACCGGGGCACGTCGACTTTGCGCCCGAGATGGAGCGCACGCTGCCGGTCCTGGACTGCGCCGTGCTGGTGATCAGCGCCGCCGACGGCGTGCAGAGCCATACGCGGACGCTCTGGCAGCTGCTGCGGCAGCGGCAGATTCCCGTCTTTCTCTTCTGCAACAAAATGGATCTGGCAGAACGCGACCGCGCGGCGCTGCTGGCCGAACTCAATCAGAGCTTTGGCGGCGGGGTCGTCGATTTTCAATCCATGGATCGCGAAAAGCTGGCGGAATGCGACGAGACGCTGCTCGAGCACTTTGTCCGCGAGGAGCCGTACCGCCGCGAGGAGATTGCCGCGGCCGTCCGCGGCTGCCGCATCTTTCCCTGCTGCTTCGGCTCGGCGCTGAAGCTGGAGGGCACCGAGGATCTGCTCCGGTGCCTGATTGACTACGCGCCGGCGCTGCGGCCGCTGCCCGACTTTGCGGCGGCGGTGTACAAGATCTCGCACGACGAACGCGGCGCCCGGCTGACGCATCTGCGGGTGCTCGGCGGCAGCCTTCGCGCCCGTACCGAACTGGCCGGCGAGAAGGTCACCGGCATCCGGCTCTACGACGGCGCCCGCTGGAGTCCGGCCGAGGAAGCCGGTGCCGGCACGGTCTGCGCCGTGACCGGCCTGTCGGAGACGTTCCCCGGCATGGGTCTCGGCGCCGCTCCCGATGCGCCGCAGCCGGAACTGGCGCCGATCCTCCGCTACCGGGTCGAAGCGGCATCGTCGCAGGATCCGCACGCGCTGCTGGAGAAGATGCGGCAGCTCGAGGAGGAGGATCCGACGCTGCGGGTCACCTGGCAGGAAGCGCAGCAGGAAATCGAAGTCAGCCTGATGGGGGAGGTGCAGCTGGAGATCCTCGCCGAGCTCTTTGCCGAGCGCTGGGACGAGGAGATTCGCTTTCACCGCGCCGGCATCGTCTATCGCGAAACCATCCGCCGCCGCGTCGAGGGCGTCGGGCATTTTGAGCCGCTGCGCCACTACGCCGAGGTGCATCTGGTTCTCGAGCCGGGGGAGCGCGGCAGCGGCATCGTCGTCGACAGTCGCTGCAGTGAGGACCGCCTGGCCGCGAACTGGCAGCATCTGGTACTCACCGATCTGGCCGAGCGGGAGCACCGCGGCGTGCTCACCGGCGCGCCGCTGACCGACGTGCACATCACGCTGGCCGCCGGCCGGGCGCACGAAAAGCACACCGACAGCGGCGACTTTCGCGAGGCGGCCCGCCGGGCCGTGCGTCAGGGCCTGATGGAAGCCGGCTGCGAACTGCTCGAACCGTGGTACCGCCTGCGCATCGAAGTGCCGCCGTCGCAGAGCGGCCGCGTGCTGGCGGACCTGCAGCGCCTCGGCGGCAGCGCGGAAGCGCCCCGGACCGAAGGCGGCGGGGTGGTGATCCGCGGCCGGGCTCCGGTGCGGACGATGCGGGAATATCCGCAGCAGCTGCGCGGCTTTACCCGCGGAGAGGGACAGATCAGCCTGCAGTTCGACGGCTTTGATACCTGTGCCGACGCGGAGAAGATCATCGCGGCGGCGGCGTACGATCCGCTGCGGGATACCGAAAACCCGTCGTCTTCGGTGTTCTGCCGTCAGGGCAGCGGCGTCATCGTGCCCTGGGATCACGTCAAGGAGCACATGCACGAGGACAGCGTCCTCAGCCGGGCGGTATCCGCCAACCTCAACGCCATCGATCCGCGCGAACTGGAGGAAATTCTGGCGCATGAGCAGGGCGGCCAGCCGCGGAAAAAGCCCGGCAGGGCCGCGCGCGTGATCCGCGCCGGATCGGCAGAGTCCGCGGGCGGTGCCGGCAGCCGGCGCCCCTACCGCGGCCGGGAAAATCCGTCGCTGCCGGAGATCCTGCTGATCGACGGCTACAATCTGATCTTCGCCTGGCCGGAGATGAAGGAACTCTCGCGCCGCGATGTCGGGGCGGCCCGGGATCACCTGATCGAACGCCTCGGCAACTACCGCGGCTGGTGCCGGCGGCGCATGATCCTCGTCTTCGACGCCTACAAGGTGGCCGGCGGCGTCGGCAGCGTCGAGAAGATCCACGGCATCGACGTCGTCTACACCAGACACGCGGAGACCGCCGATATGTACATCGAGCGCGTGACCCACGAGATGGCCGGGCACTACCGCGTCCGCGTCGTCACCTCCGACGGCCTCGAGCAGCTGATCATCTGGGGACACGGCGCCTTTCGCATCCCGGCCCGCGATTTCATCGAGGAGATCCATCGCGCCGAAGAGGAAATCCGCCGGCAGCTGTGAGCGCGCCTCGAAAGCGGAAGAAATCCGCCGGCAGCTGTGAGCGCGCCTCGAAAGCGGAAGAAATCCGCCGGCAGCTGTGAGCGCAGCATCCATAATGCGGGTCTGCCGCTCGTTCGGCAGGCGATCACGGACGGCGATCGGAAAAGCAGCGAAGCCGGCGCAGCCATCAGAAATCAAAGCAAAACACCAGCAACCAACCGCAACGGGGGGAGGACAACCATGAAAGACATCAATGCCTGGACAACTTACGACGCAGCGCAGGAAGCCGAGCTCGAGCAGCTCTGCCGCGATTATATGCGCTTTCTCAATGAGGGAAAGACCGAGCGCGAGTGCGTGCGCCGCGTCATTGCCGACGCCGAAGAGGCCGGCTACCGCGATCTCGGCGGGATCATCCGCGAAGGCGGCAGCGTCAAACCGGGGGACCGCGTCTATGCGGCCTGCATGAAGAAGACGATCGCGCTCTTTCAGATCGGCAGTGCGCCGATCGAGGAGGGCATGAATATCCTCGGCGCGCACATCGACTCACCGCGCCTCGACGTCAAGCAGAACCCGCTCTATGAGGACGGCGGCATCGCCTACCTCGATACCCACTACTACGGCGGCATCAAGAAGTACCAGTGGGTGACGATCCCGCTTGCCATCCACGGCGTGGCGGCGCTGCGCGACGGCACCGTCAGGGATATCGTCATCGGCGAAGACGAGGACGATCCGGTCTTCTTCGTCTCCGACCTGCTGATCCACCTCGCCGGCCAGCAGATGGAAAAGAAGGCGCGCAGCGTCATCGACGGGGAAGCGCTCGACATCATCGTCGGCACCCGTCCGCCGGCTTCGAACAACGAGGAAGACAGCCGGGAGGCGGACAAAGCCGTACAGGCCGGCGGGTCCGCGGCTGCGAGCCGGGAAGCGGCCGGGGAGGAAGACGAGGCGGCCGCCAAAGACGCGGTCAAGAAGAGAGTGCTGGAACTGATTAAGGAAAAATACGGCCTCGAAGAGGATGACTTCTGGTCGGCGGAGCTGGAAGTGGTGCCGGCGGCCAGGGCGCGGGAAGCCGGCCTCGACCGCAGCCTGATTCTCTCCTACGGACAGGATGACCGCGCCTGCGCCTATACCTCGCTGGCGGCGATGCTGGAGACGAAGGACGTCACCCGCACCGCCTGCTGCCTGCTGGTCGACAAGGAGGAAATCGGCAGCGTCGGCGCCACCGGCATGCAGTCGCGCTTTTTCGAAAATACCGTCGCCGAGCTGCTGCAGGCAATGGGCGCTTACAGCGAACTGACGCTGCGCCGCACGCTGGCGCACAGCCGCATGCTGTCTTCGGACGTCAGCGCCGCCTTTGATCCGACCTATGCCGCCAAATTCGACAAGAAGAACGCGGCGCTGCTCGGCTGCGGCATGGTCTTCAACAAGTTCACCGGCGCCCGCGGCAAGAGCGGCTCCAACGACGCCAACGCCGAATACCTGGGGCGCCTGCGGGAGATCCTGCACCGTCACGACGTGCGCTTTCAGTCGGCCGAGCTGGGACGCGTCGATGTCGGCGGCGGCGGCACCATCGCGTATATCATGTCGCTGTACGGCATGGAGGTCGTCGACAGCGGCGTCGCCGTGCTCAACATGCACGCGCCGTATGAGGCGACCAGCAAGGCCGATATCTATGAGACCAAGAAGGGGTATCTGGCCTTTCTCGCCGACGCGTAGAAAACCGGGAGGAAGCTGTGATGGAGATGGAAACGGCGATCGTCACCGGCGCCTCGAGCGGCCTGGGACAGGAATTCATCAAAGAGATTCTGCGACGCTTTGCGCCGCGGGAGATCTGGGCCATCGCCCGCCGGCGCGAGCGGCTCGAACAGCTGCAGCAGCTGCCGGAAGCGAAAGGCTGCCGCATCCGGCCGCTGCCGCTGGATCTCACCGCGGCCGATGCGCTGGACCGCTTTGAGGAGCGGCTGCGCCGCGAGCAGCCGCGGGTCGGCATCCTCGTCAATGCCGCCGGCTTTGCCCGCATCGGTCTCAGCCGGGAAATTTCCCGCCGCGACAACGACGCCATGATCGATCTCAACTGCAAGGCGGCCGTCGATATGACGCTGGCGGTGCTGCCCTATATGGAGCGCGGCAGCCGCATCCTCAACATCTGTTCGGTGGCCGGCTTTCAGCCGCTGACCGGCATCAATACCTATGCCGCCAGCAAGTCCTTTCTCCTCAGCTGGACCAAGGCGCTGCATCTCGAGCAGCTGGGCAGCGGCATTCACGTCACGGCCGTCTGCCCGTACTGGATGCGCGATACCGAGTTCATCGAAACCGCGCAGCAGCACGGCAGCAAACGCGCGATCCGCCGCTTTCCGCTGGCGCAGCGGGCCCGCCGCGTCGCCCGCTGGGCAATGATCGACAGCGCGATGAACTTCTGGGTTTCGTCCCCGGGAATCATTCCGGTCTATATGCGCGTCTTCTGCAAATTCATCCCGCACTGCATCGTCAGTCCGATCTGGGATCTGCTGCGGCGGATTTGATCCTGCCCCATCGGCTTCATGCCGGATCTGCCCTGCATGCGCATCCGAGCCCGGTCGGAATCGGGTCTGCGCAGAATCAGCGCCGCGGTCCGAGCCGGGCCGGAAGCGAAACCATATCCAATCAGAACGGAACCGCCTGCCCGCGGCGGAGGCGCGCCGGACATGCTCCGGGCACTCCGGCGGCGGGCGGTAAAATTGTGCTTGACATATACCCTGCGGGGGTATATTATACTGGCGGAAGAAAGTCAGACAGTATACCGCCGGCGGCAGTGCCGGCGTACCGGAAGGGAGGTGCCCATGGCAGACAGAACTTCGCTGGAAAAGAAAACGGCCGCGCCCGAAGATCCGGCAGCGGTCGAAGAAGCATCTGCGGCGGAAGAAGCGGCCGCGGCCCAAAAGTGCGGCGCCTGCGTGCGCTACAAGGCGACACCGCGCGATGCCGCCGAAAAGAAGCGGCTGGTGCACCGACTCAACCGCCTCAGCGGCCAGATCAGCGGCATCCGCCGCATGATCGAAGAGGACCGCTACTGCGGCGATGTACTGACCCAGATCGCCGCCGCCGAGAGCGCGCTGCAGAACGTCGGCTACCTCGTTCTCCGCAGCCACATGGAAACCTGCGTGGTGGAAGCCGTGCGCAGCGGCGATACGCAGATTGTTGACGAAGCGGTCGATCTGATGAAGAAGTTAAAGTAAGTATGAGGGAACTGCAGCAAGGATGTCGGTCCGCAGCACGGGCAGGCGAACCTGCGGGAGAGAACGGCGGCGTGACGGCAGGCCGGACCGGGAAACCGAGCGCCGCGGCGGAACGCAGGCGGTCAGGGAATCCGAGCGGAAAGGAGGCGCCGGGATGAAAAAGGAAAAATTCAACATCACGGGCATGAGCTGTGCCAGCTGTCAGGCAAATATCACGCGCGGCGTCAGCCGCATGGAGGGCGTACAGGAGGCAGACGTCAACCTGCTCGCCAGCAGCATGACCGTGACCTACGATGAACAGAAGGTCGATGCCGACAGCATCGAGGAGACGGTGCGCTCGCTCGGCTACGGCGCGCAGCGCGCTCTCGGCGCCGGCGATGGCGCGGCGGCCGGGAAAGCGGACCGCAGCGACGGTTTTCGCGCCGAATGGCAGAGGAGGAGACAGCAGGCCGATGACGAGGAGCAGGCGCTGAAGAACCGCCTGATCTCTTCGCTGATTCTGCTCGCACCGCTGATGTACTGCTCGATGGGGCATATGTTCGGCTGGCCGCTGCCGGCAGCGTTCCACACCGTGCCGCAGACCGGCGCGCTGACGCAGCTGCTGATCACGATTCCGATCCTCTTTCTCAATCGCAAATTCTTTATCAATGGCTTTCGCTCGCTGTTCCGCGGCGCGCCGAACATGGATTCGCTGGTTGCGGTCGGCGCCGGCGCTTCGCTGGGCTACGGCATCGCGGCGATCTACATGATGATGCTGGGGCATGCGGAATATGCGAACAAGCTGTACTTTGAATCGTCGGGCATGATTCTCACCCTGGTGACGATCGGCAAATACCTCGAGGCGCGCTCCAAGGCCAAGACCTCGGGCGCTCTCGATCAGCTGATGGATCTGGCGCCGAAGACGGCGACGGTCATCCGCGACGGCCGCGAGACGGTGATTCCGACCGATCAGATTGCGGTCGGCGAAGTGATCGTCATTCGCCCCGGCGACCGCGTGCCGGCAGACGGTGTACTCCTCGAGGGCAGCGGTTCCGTCGATCAGTCGGCGATCACCGGCGAGAGCATTCCGGTGGAGAAGCAGCCCGGGGATGAAATCATTTCGGCGACGATCAACCGCAACGGAGCGTTCCGCTTCCGTGCCGCCAGGGTCGGGGAGGATACGACGCTGGCCGGCATCATCCGCCTCGTCGACGAGGCCGGCACCAGCAGGGCGCCGATCGCGCGTCTGGCCGACCGCGTCAGCGGCGTCTTCGTACCCGTGGTGCTTGCCATCGCCGCTGTGACAACCGTGATCTGGCTGCTGCTGGGACACCCGCTCGAGTTCGCGCTGACCTGCGGCATCTCGGTGCTGGTGATTTCCTGCCCCTGCGCGCTGGGGCTGGCCACGCCGGTGGCGATCATGGTCGGCACCGGACGCGCCGCCGCCGAGGGGATTTTGATCAAGTCGGCGGAGAGCCTGGAGAATCTGCATAAAGCCGATACCATCGTGCTCGACAAGACCGGCACGATCACCACCGGACGGCCGGCGGTGACCGATGTCGTCGTGCTTGCGGACGATTGCAGCGAGGAGCGGCTGCTCGAGCTGGCGGCCGGACTCGAAGCCGGCAGCGAACATCCGCTGGCGCTGGCGGTCGTCAGAGAGGCCGAGCGGCGCGGCCTTCGCTTCCGCGTGCCCCGCGACTTTACGGCCGACGCCGGAGCCGGCGTGCGCGCCTTCGTCGACGGGCACCGGATCTATGCCGGCAACGCCGCCTACATGCAGGAATGCGGTGCCGGGGAGGAGGCCGGGAAACTGCGCGGCCGGGCCGATGAACTGGCGGCGGCCGGAAAGACGCCGCTGTATGTGGCCCGCGACGAGACCATCCTCGGTCTCATTGCCTGTGCCGACGTCGTCCGCGGCAGCAGCCGCGCGGCGCTGCAGGCGCTGCACGATATGGGACTGCGTCTGATCATGCTGACCGGGGACAACGAACTGACGGCGCGGCACATCGCCGCCGATCTGCAGATCGACGAGGTCGTGGCCGGTGTGCGGCCGGCCGGCAAGGCCCGCGTCGTGCACGACCTGCAGAAGCAGGGACGCCGCGTAATCATGGTCGGCGACGGCATCAATGACGCGCCGGCGCTGATGACCGCCGACATCGGCGTCGCCATCGGGGCCGGAACCGACATCGCGATGGAATCGGCGGATCTCGTTCTGATGAAGAATTCACTGGGAGATGTGGTCAGGGCCATCGAGCTCAGCCGGGCTGTGGTGCACAATATCCATATCAACCTCTTCTGGGCGTTCTTCTACAACATCATCGGCATTCCGATCGCTGCCGGCGTGCTCTGGCCGCTGACCGGCTGGCTGCTGAATCCGATGATCGCCGCCGCGGCGATGAGCTGCAGTTCGGTCTGCGTCGTCACCAACGCGCTGCGCCTGCGGCATTTCCGCAGCCGCTTCAGCGTCGCAGATAATGAGGCGGTCGTGCCGCAGCCCGCGCGGCCGGCGGCAGCGGCGAACCCCGCAGCGGTCTGCCCGATGCCGGATCGCGCTGCGGTTTCCGCAGAGCCGGCCGTTCCGGCGGCAGAGCAGAGAGAAACAGCAGCAGACAATCAGGTGCGCGCGCTGCCGCGCACGGAGAAAGGAGAAGACAAGATGAAAAAAGAACTGAAGATTGAGGGCATGATGTGCCAGCACTGCCGGGCCAATGTGGAAAAGGCGCTGGGCGCGGTCGACGGCGTCCGGGAAGTCAAGGTCGACCTCGACGCCGGCACAGCGCTGGTCAGCGGCGATGATCTCGCCGACGACCGTCTCGAGAATGCCGTGACCGAGGCCGGCTATACGGTGGCCGGCTGCCGCGCCGTATAGCACCGGTCGTGCCGCGGTGCCGGAAAAACGGATCCGCAGAGGCCTGCGATGACAAAAAAACGGGAATGTATAAGTAATTTATGTGAATTTTGTGATTTTTTCAGGAAGAATTTACAAAAAAGTGTACGAGAATTTTAACAAAAGTGCAAATATGTTGAGAGACCATACACGGGAGTTTCGGTATACTTAGTACGAACTAAAACATAACACCATATGTGGGCTTATGAGGTGGCCCGAAACACAAGGAGGAGAGACAGAACATGTCTAAGAATTCTATCAAAGGCTTTTTGGAGAAATCTGCGATCAAGCAGGCTCTGAAGTACATGGAAAAGGATCCGGACAAGAACCTCCCCAAATTGATCGATTGGGCTGATAAAATCGACCGAACTGGAGAATTCGCGAAATACCGCAAGTATTTCCGCGGCTGGATCGAAAACAAGGACGGCAACTGGTACAAGTACATGAAGAGCTTGTGGACCGATCTCGATGACGAGTGGCGCATGAACTTCTTCGAAAGCTTTATGCTCAATGCCTGCTATACTGGAATTTCCAGACAGCGTGAAAACAGAGAGCGCTACCAGTGCAACATTCCCTGGGCGATTCTGATGGATCCCACCACCGCCTGCAACCTGCACTGCATCGGCTGCTGGGCTGCGGAATACGGCAACCAGCTGAACATGAGTCTGGAGACCCTGGATTCCATCGTTACCCAGGGCAAGGAACTGGGTACATTTATGTATATTTACACCGGCGGTGAACCGCTGGTGCGCAAAAAGGACATCATCAAGCTGTGCGAGATGCACCCGGACTGCTTCTTCCTGTCCTTTACCAACGCGACCCTGATCGACGAGGAATTCGCCGATGACATGCTGCGCGTCAAGAACTTCATCCCGGCGATCAGCGTCGAGGGCTTTGAAGAAGCGACCGACGCCCGCCGCGGCGAAGGCACCTACAACAAAGTCGTCAAGGCGATGGAACTGCTGAAAGAGAGAAAGCTCGGCTACGGCGTTTCCTGCTGCTACACGCGTCAGAACGCGGAAGTCATCGGCAGCGAAGCTTACATCGACAAGCTCATCGACCTCGGCGCCAAGTTCGCCTGGTTCTTCATCTATATGCCGATCGGCAAGAATGCCGAGCCGTCCCTCGTCTGCACCGCAGAGCAGAGAGACTACATGTATCATCAGCTGCGCAAGTTCCGCCACACGAAGCCGCTCTTCACGATGGACTTCGCGCATGACGGCGACGCAGTCGGCGGATGCATTGCCGGCGGCAGAAACTACCTGCACATCAACGCCAACGGCGATATCGAGCCGTGCGCGTTCATCCACTATTCGGATTCCAACATCCACGACACGACGCTGCTGGAGGCGTATCAGAACCCGCTGTTCATGCAGTATCATGACAACCAGCCGTTCAACAACAATATGTACCGGCCCTGCCCGGCACTGGACAACCCCGATCGTCTGGTCGAAATGATTCACGCCTGCGGCGCGCACTCCACCGACCTGGAAAGCCCGGAAACGGCGGAGGAATACACCGACAAGTGCCGTGAAGCGGCCAAAGAGTGGGCTCCGGTTGCCGACCGGATCTGGAAGGAACACGAAGAAGAAGTGGCCGAACAGAAGAAGGCCGAAGCGGAAGCCGAAAGGGAATCCGCCTGAGGCAGGCACACCGCGCTCTGACAGCGCGTTACAGCAGCACAGCGCCGCGGTGCCAAGCGGCGCAAAGCAATCACGAAGATTCCGGGAGACTGCCGCACGCGGCAGTCTCTTGTCTTGTCAAACAGCGCCGGGAATGGTATAGTTGTACTATCTTTTTATCAGGAGGGTCAACATGGACGTTAAAGAATGCATCAAAGGAAGACGTAGTGTCCGCAAATTCAAGCCGCAGCCGGTTCCCCACGAGACGATCGATGAAATCGTGGAACTGGCTTCGTATTCGCCGTCGTGGAAGAACTCGCAGGTGCCGCGCTATATGGTCATCGACGACAAGGCGCTGATCGACCGCATCGGCAGCGAATGCGTACAGGGCTTTACCTATAATACCAATACGCTGCGGCAGGCGCACACGATCGTGCTGCTGAACGCGGTGACGAAGCGCTCCGGCTACGAGAAGGACGGCTCCTACACCACCAGCAAGGAAAACGGCTGGGGCATGTTCGACGCCGGCATCGCCGCCCAGACCTTCTGCCTCGCCGCCTATGAGAAGGGCCTCGGCACGGTGATCATGGGCATCTTCGATGAGGACAAGATCAACGAGGTGGTCGAGATCCCCGACGGCCAGCGCTTTGTCGCGGTCATCGCCATCGGCTATCCGGATGAACAGCCGAAGATGCCGCGCCGCAAGCCGGTTTCCGAACTGGTCACCTACCTCTGAGGAAGACAACGACAGCTGAGGACCGGAATCGTCTTCCGGTCCTTTTTCAGGAGGAAAAATGAACAAAAAAATCCAATTTGCCGTGGCATTGATCCTCGCGCTGATCGTAACCGTGGTCGGGGCGATGCTGATGTCCAATCTGCTGTCCTGAAGGCGGGAGGACAGTGATGGAGCAGGTCAATGAGAAGCGCATTCTCATCATCGACGGCAACAGTCTGATCAACCGTGCCTACTACGCGATGCAGAAGCCGATGATTACCCGCGACGGGCTCTATACCCAGGGCATCTACGGCTTTCTCAATATGCTGGAAAAACTCCGGCGGGACGTTCCCTCCGGCTATCTTGTCGTGGCCTTTGATCTCAAGGCACCGACGTTCCGCCACAAGGAGTACGACGAGTACAAGGCGGGGCGCCGCAGGATGCCGCCGGAGCTGGCGATGGAGATCCCGGTGCTCAAGGAGGTGCTGGCGGCGATGCGCGTGAAGATGCTCGCGCGCGAAGGCTTTGAAGCCGACGACGTCATCGGCACCGTTGCCCGCCGCGGCGAAGAAGAGGGGCTGACGCCGCTGATCGTCACCGGCGACAAGGACGAGCTGCAGCTGGCTTCGAAGCAGACGACCGTAATGATCACCCGACGCGGCATTTCGCAGTTTCAGCTCTACGATTACGACGCGATGGTCGAGGAGTACGGCTTTACGCCGCAGCAGTTCATCGACTACAAGGGGCTGATGGGCGACCCGTCGGACAACCTGCCGGGGCTGCCCGGCGTCGGCGACAAGACCGCGCGCCGCCTGGTGAAGACCTACGGCAGCGTCGAGGAGGTACTGGCGCACAGCGACGAACTGAAGGGAAAGCTGCGCCGCAGCGTTGAGGAAAACGGTCAGCAGGCGCTGATGAGCAAGCGGCTGGCGACGATCAGCACGCAGGTGCCGCTGGAACTCGACTTTGCCGAGTGCCGCTGGGGCGGCCCCGACCACGACCGCCTTGTCGAACTCTACAAAAAGCTGGAATTCAACAGCTTTCTCAAGCGCATGGGCAAGGATCTCGACAGCGAGGAAAAGGAAGCGGCCAACCACTACCACGAGCTGGAGATCGAGCCGGTGATGCTGCACGGCACCGATCTGGCGCGTCTCGAGGAGGCGCTGCAGCCCGGCGCGCTGGTCGTGCTCAAGGTCTTCGGCAATCAGGATCACCGCGACCGACCGATCCTTCACGGCGCCGGCCTGCTGGTCGACAGCGATTACTATTATATCGATCTGACGCCGGAGGGCAGCGGCCGCGAACTGGCCCGGATTCTCGCCGCCGGGGAACTGCATTTCATGGGGCACGACCTGAAGAACGATTACTACATGCTGATGTACGAGGGCATGACGTCTTTTGTGACCGCCTTTGATACGGCGATCGCGCAGTATGTGCTCGATTCCGGCCGCAGCAATTACGATCTCACCACGCTGGCCCAGGAATACTTTCACCGCAATATCGAAAACGAAAAGGAATTCATGGAGCAGCACGCGCAGGCCGATCTCTTCCGCGACGATGCCGCCGACTTCGCCGCCTACGGCCTCAAATGGTGCGGCCTCGTCGCGCAGCTGATGCTGGTGCAGCAGGAAGCCGTCGCCGCCGCCCGGCTCAGCGAGGTGCTCGAAACCGCCGAACTGCCGCTGGTGCAGGTGATGGCGGAGATGGAGTATGCCGGCTTCCGCCTCGACCGCCGCGCTCTGGAGCAGACCGGCGCCGGTCTGCGCACCCGCGTCGCCGAGCTGACCGAGGAAATTTATCGGCGCGCCGGCGAGGAATTCAACATCAAATCGCCGCAGCAGCTGGGGCACATTCTCTTCGAAAAGATGGGGCTGCCGGCCGGCAAGAAGACGAAGAAAGGCTATTCGACGAGTGCCGCCGTGCTCGAGAAGATCCGCGACCGCGACCCGATCGTGCCGCTGATCCTCGAGTACCGCCAGCTGACCAAGCTCGAAGGCACCTATATCGACGGACTGCTGCCGCTGGTGCACACCGACGGGCGCATCCATGCCCGCTTCCACCAGACGGTGACGGCCACCGGCCGCATTAGCAGCAGCGACCCCAATCTGCAGAACATCCCGGTGCGGCAGGAGCTCGGCCGGCAGATCCGCCGCGCGTTCATTCCCGCCTCGGAGGAGTACACTCTGCTGAGCGCCGACTACTCGCAGATCGAGCTGCGCATTCTCGCCCACGTCAGCGGCGACCAGGCGCTGATCGACAGCTTCAACAACGGCGAGGACATTCACCGGGCGACGGCCGCGCGGGTGCTCGGCATCCCCGAGGAGGAGATCACCGCGGAGCAGCGCAGCCGCGCCAAAGCCGTCAACTTCGGCGTCATCTACGGCATGAGCGCCTTCGGCCTCAGCAGCAATCTGTCGATCACCCGAAAGGAAGCCGAAGCCTACATCGAAAGTTATTTTGACAAGCACCCGGCCGTGCGGGCGTACATGGACCGGCAGGTGGAATACTGCCGCGAAAACGGCTACGTCAAGACCCTGCTCGGACGCCGGCGCTACATCAGCGAAATCGGCGCCCGCAGCTTCCGCGTCCGCAGCGTCGGCGAACGGCTGGCGATGAACAGCCCGATCCAGGGCAGCGCCGCCGATATCATCAAGCTGGCGATGATTCGCGTCGACCGGGCACTGCGCGGCACGCGTTCGCGCTTGCTGCTGCAGGTGCACGATGAACTGATCATCGAAACCTTCCGCGCCGAGCGCGAAGAGGTGGAGCGCATGCTCGTGGAAGCGATGGAGGGCGCCATGAAACTGAAAGTCCCGCTCCTCGTCGACGTGCACAGCGGCGACAGCTGGTACGACCTGAAATAAAGGAGGGCAAATGAAAATCGGCATTACCGGCGGCATCGGCAGCGGCAAATCGACGGTGACCGCCTGCCTGCGGGAACTCGGCTACACCGTGATCGATGCCGACGAAATTTCCCATGAGATCACCCGGCCCGGTTCGCCGGTGCTGACGCGCCTGCGCACCGCCTTCGGCGACGGCATCTTTGCCGCCGGCGGCGCCCTCGACCGCGCCGCGCTGGCTTCTCTGGTCTTTGACGACGCGGCGAAAAGAAAAACCCTCGATGAGATTACACACGGGGAAATCTATGATATAATTGTCGGCAGGCTGAACCGCAGTGACGGTCTGCTGCGCTTTGTCGATGCGCCGCTGCTCTTTGAAACGGGGCTCGACCGCGAGACGGATGCCGTCTGGGTCGTCACCGCCGCTGCCGACGAGCGCGTGCGCCGGGTCGCGCAGCGTGATCATGTCGGCGCCGCGCAGGTACGGGCGCGCATCGCCGCGCAGCTCGATGACCGCAGCCGCTGCGCCGCTGCCGACGAAGTCATTGTCAACCAAGGCACCAAGGAGGAACTCCGCGCCCGCGTCGCGGAACTGGTAGAAAAGTATGCCGAAAAAGCCCTGGCAGAAAAAAACAAAGCAAACGGAAAAACCTGATACGGCGCGCAGTTCCGCCCCCGGTGAGGCGCGGAAAGCTGCCCGCGGGGACGAGCCGGACACCGGCCGCGGCGACGCCTGGAACACCGGCCGCGAGGACGAGGACAGGACTGTCCGGGAACCGCAGCCGCCGCTGTTCGAGCGCCTTCGCACCTGGGCAAAGGAGTTTCGCTGGAACAGGCGGAATGTGGCTGCCACCGCGGCGATCGTCGCCGCCGTCATTGCCGTCTCGGTGCTGGCCGCGCAGTATCTCGGCCGCGATCCGAACGGCTATGTGACCCGCAACGGCATCACCTACAAGACCGAAAAAACCGCGGTGCTGCCGATGAGCAGCGTCAAGACCTTCAATCCCATCCTCTCCACCGATCAGGACGTCTACTATATGTCGCAGCTGATCTACGACGGGCTCTACACGCTCGACGAAAACCGGGTGCCGCAGGAGAATCTGGTCAGGAGCTGCCATATCGACCGCAGCGGCCGCAAAGTGACGCTGCGGCTGATCTCGACGAAGTTTCACGACGGCGAACAGCTCAATGCCGACGACGTCAAGTACACCATCGATGCTCTCAAGGAGTCCGGCAGGAGCGAATATCAGCAGCAAGTGGAAAACATCGATTACGTTGCGGCCAGCGGCAGCAAAGTGACGATCTACTATCGCTACGGCAGCCGCATTTCGCTGTCCGATCTCACCTTTCCGATCCTCCCGGCGGGACAGTACAACGGCGTCTACGACGTCATTTCGCGCACTTCGTTCAAGCCGGTGGGCACCGGCCGCTATAAAGTCAGCCGCATGAATACTTCCACCGGTCTCACGCTGAAGCCGAATGAGAACTATCACGGCGACAAGGCGGAAAACACCATCCGGTTCAACATTATGAGCAAGTCCGCCGAGCTCTTTCGCATGACCGAAGCCAGCAACCTGTCGATGACGTTTACCCGTTCCCATACCCGGGAAGAGAAGATCAGCCAGAAGGACACGAAGATCGTCGATTTTCCGGCCAACGAAGTGGAATATCTGGGCTTTAACTTCCTCGACGAAAACCTGTCCGACAGCTCGCTGCGCCGCGCGATTGCCTTCGGCATCGACAACAGCACGCTGATTCAGGAGTGCTGGTACAACTGCGGTCAGCTCAACGACAATCTCTTTTACCCCGATTATCTGGGAGTCGACAGCAGCGGCGACAGCTGCCGCTACAGCACGGCAAAAGCCGAGCGCTGGCTGGGCAAAGCCGGCTGGCGCGACAGCGACGACGACGGCTGGGTGGAAAACAAGGACGGCAGCGAACTGTCGCTGACGATGGTCACGACCGGCAGCACCGAACGGCAGGCGATGGCAGAGCTGATCACCGAAAACATGGAGAACATCGGTATCCATCTCACCACCTCGACCGTTTCCGATTCGGCACTCGAATCCACGCTCAAGGCCGGCAATTTTGATCTTTTCCTGGCCGGCTACCGCTACAGCGACCCGCTGGATCTGTCCGAGATCCTCAAGGGCACCGAGTACACGGTGACCTATCAGTACCAGGATGACAGCAGTGCGGACAGCGGCAGCGCAGGCAGCTCCGGCAGCGGCAGCGATGAGAGCGGCGGCACCTACAGCGGCACGGATGAGAACGGCACCTACGGCGGTACGGATGAAAACGGCACCTACAGCGGTACGGATGAAAACGGCACCTACAGCGGCAGCGATGGGAACGGCAGCGATACAGACAGCGGCAGCGACGAGTCAAAGCTGGTGCAAAAGAAGAGCTACAGCACGCAGATCACCGGCAGCAATTACACGCGCTACTACAGCAAAACGGTCAACGACTGCCTGACGCAGATGGAGAGCGGCCTCGACAATGAAGAGATGAAGACGCAGTTCACCAAACTGAAAAAGCAGCTGAACCGGGATCTGCCGTACTACTGCCTGCTGTACAAGACCTGGGGCGTGGTACGGGCACCGGCCCTGCAGGGTACGGTCCGGCCGACGTACTGGAATATCTACAACGGCTGCGAGACATGGAGCTCCCGCTACGAAGTGAGCAGCGAGAACACCGAAAACAGCGGCACGGACGGCAGCAGCCGCTGACCGGCGAACGCGGCGGCACGGACGGCAGCAGCCGCTGACCGGCGAACGCAGCGGCACGGACGGCAGCAGCCTCTGACCGGCGAACGCGGCAGAACGCAGAGAAAGGAGCGGTTAATGACCCTGGTTTATTTAATGGTTTTTGTCATCGGCGTGATCGGTTTCGGCCTGGTTATGGCCAACCGCGATAAGTTCAATAAACGAAAATAATTGTTGACATCCGCGCCGACACTCATTATTATGGAAAAGGACACTTTTTCTGCGCCCGTGGCGGAACAGGCAGACGCGCACGTTTGAGGGGCGTGTGGGTAACACCGTGCTGGTTCAAATCCAGTCGGGCGCACCACCGAACGATCGGGAGACCGGCCGCAAAGCAGCGGCGGGTCTCCGTTTTTTTCGGTGCGGCGCCGCCGTGCTTGAAGGACTGTGCTCTGCTGCGCCCGTCTCTCCGGCGGCCGTCGTTTCTGTCCGCAGAGCCTTGCGGAACCGGTTTTGGCAGACGTTCCGACGCTTTCTGCCGGCCCTGCGCCGCTGCCGCAGCGGGCCGCCGGGCGGGCAGTTTTTATCGCCTGAGTGGTTGACGCTGGCGGTTCCGCAATGCTATAATGACTCTTGCTATAACCAGCGTTTTTATTCTGCCGGCGTGATGGAATTGGCAGACGTGCGGGATTCAAAATCCCGTGGTGGCAACACCGTATGGGTTCGACCCCCATCGCCGGCACCAGATCCGATACCATCGTCCAAAGGAGGAAAAGAATGGGGAAATATGGTTCTATTGTCCTGCTGATTCTGATGATCCTGGTCATGTATCTGCTGCTGATCAGACCGCAGAGAAAACGGGAAAAGGAAACCAACGCTATGCGCAACCAGCTGCAGGTCGGCGACGAGATCGTCACCATCGGCGGCATCTGCGGCCGTATCGTCAAGACCAAGGAGGAATCGCTGATCCTCCAGGTCGGTGCCGATAAGGTCAAATTCGAGGTCATGCGCTGGTCCGTTTCCAAAGTGACCAAGCCCGCCGGAGAAAAGGCGAGCAAAAGCGAGAGCGGCAGGAGCACCTCTGCCGACAGCGCAGCGGAGACAGAGGCCGAAAAACCGGTCAAGAAAGCGCCGCGCCGCATGAAGAAGCCGGAAGCGGAAGAGCCGGCGGAGGACGCGGCGGAAGAGGGCGGCGACGTTGAAGAAGCGGCGGAAGGGAAGGAATAACTTCTCCGAAGTCCCCGGCGGCGGCTGCCAGCAGCAAGGCAAACCACAATACCGGCGGATCCTCTGCCGGTATTTTATGTGTCTGCCGGATGCTCGCGGACGGCGCGGACGGAAAAGCCGCCGGCTGCGGTCACATCGCGGCTCTGCATGCCGGAAGCCCGATGCCGGCACGGCCGGCCGGATTTCCGCTTGCCGGCTGCCAAATCTTGCCACTTGTTAAATCGACAAAAAAAAGGTAGAATAAAATGATTGTTCATAAATTACAGAAGGAGAAGGAGTGTTAGCATGAAGAACCCCAAGGCCAACAGGGTCCTTGCCATCGTCATTGCTGTCATCGTTGTCTTCGGATGGTTCCTGATGATCAAGGGAATCCCCGGTGCGGTCAAGCCGCTGAAAGACAAGATCAACCTCGGCCTGGACATCAAGGGCGGTGTCTACGTCGTGCTGGAAGCAAAGGACACGGACAAGTACTCGGACGAAAAGCTGTCGGAACTGATGGAACAGACGAAGACCGTCGTGGAAAATCGTGTCGACCAGCTGGGCCTGACGAACCCGAACGTTTCGGTGGAAGGAAAGAATCGTATCCGTGTGGAACTGCCCGGTGTCAGCGACGCCAATGACGCGATCGAACAGATCGGCAAGACCGCGCAGCTGAAATTTACCATGGCCGACCAGAGCTTTGTCCTCGACGGCAGTGACGTCAAGAACGCCCAGTCGGGACAGAGCAGCGGCGACAGCGGCGCCGGCGGCTACGTCGTCAATCTGACCTTTAACAGCAAGGGCGCCGAAGCCTTTGAAAAAGCAACGGAAAGAGCGATTTCCGGCCAGGTAACGCCGACGGTTGCCTCGGATATGTGCGAGGACGGCGGCACGGTTGAAGGCGACCAGATCCTGATCTGGCTCGACAACAAGGTCATCTCGCACCCGCAGGTTCACGAAGTGATCTCCGGCGGCAAGTGCGAGATCTCCGGCAACTTCAGCCAGGAGGAAGCTTCCAACCTGGCGGCGCTGATCCGCGGCGGCTCACTGCCGCTGGAGCTGGAGGAAATCCAGTCCTCGTCGCAGACCGCGCAGATCGGTCTCGACGCGCTCGATGCGAGCGTCAAAGCCGGTCTCCTCGGCATTCTGATCATCTTTGTGATCATGGCCGTGACCTATCGCCTGATGGGCGCTGTTGCCGACCTGGCGCTGGCGCTGTACATATTCCTGATTCTGGGGGTCATGGCTCTGGCGGGCAACGTCCTGACGCTGCCGGGCATCGCCGGTCTGATCCTTTCGATCGGCATGGCGGTCGACGCCAATGTCGTTATCTTCACGCGAATACGGGAGGAAATTGTCGCCGGCAAGAGTCTGCGGGTGGCCACGCAGAGCGGTTACAAGCGAGCGCTGACAACGGTCATCGACTCGCAGGTGACGACGCTGATCGCCGCGGTCATCCTCTACCAGATCGGCACCAGCTCGGTCAAGGGCTTTGCCTGGACACTGATGGTCGGTACTGTCTTCTCGATCATTACCGCTGTGTTCGTAACCCAGATCTACCTTAACCTGATCTGTGTCAGTCCGCGTTTTGCCAAGCCGGGATTTTACGGAATCCGCAAAAACGGCCGGCCGACACTGGAAGTTTCCAGGCAGTTCAAGTTTATCAAGCATCGCAAAATTTACTACACGATCAGTCTGGCGATCATTGCTTTCGGCATGATCACCCTCGGCGTGCGCGGCTTCAACTACGGGATCGACTTTACCGGCGGCACCATGCTGCAGTTTGATACCGGTCACCACGTCACCCAGGAGCAGGTGCGCGATGTCATGAAGCGGCACGACGTCAACCTCAAGCAGATGCAGATCGTCTATTCCGGTGACAACAACGAGCAGGTGCTCGTCAAGACCAACGAATCGCTGGACAAGGAAGATCGCGAAGCGATCATCAACGACTTCGAGAAGACCTTCCATCTCACCGACGAAGACGTCCTCTCCAGCGAGCACTTCGGCGCCAGCGTCGGCAAGGAGCTCAAGACCAATGCCCTCAAGGCAGTCGCTCTGGCGGCGGTCGGCATGCTGATCTATATCCGGCTGCGCTTCCGACAATGGAAGTTCGGCGCCGCGGCACTGCTCGGCGTTCTCCACGACTGCCTGATCATGCTGTCGTTCTACGCGATCTTCCAGGTCACGGTCAACAACCCGTTCATTGCCGCGATCCTCACGGTCGTCGGTTATTCGATCAACGATACCATCGTTATCTTCGACCGTGTCCGTGAGAACCTGCGCTTTATGCGGCGCGGCTCGCTCGAGAATATCCTCGATGTGAGCATTAACCAGACGCTGTCGCGGTCGATCATGACTTCGCTGACCACGCTGCTGGTTATGGTGCCGATGTATATTCTTACTACTTCGGCGATCCGCGAATTCACGCTGCCGCTGATGATCGGTGTTGCCGCCGGCTGTCTCTCGTCGATTTTCATCTGCAGCCCGCTGTACTATGAAATGGCGAAAGCGAACAGCCGCAGCAAATATCAGCAGGAACAGGAGAGACTGGAACGCCGCCGCAGGAGACTGGAGCAGCGTGCCGCGGAGCGGGGCGAGGAACCGCCGGCGATCGAAGACGACGAAGAGATCGACGAAGCCACCGGGCGCAGCCTCAGCGCGCCGCTGCCCTACGAGGACGAGCGGCCGCATACGGCCAAGGAAGCCAACAAGGGGCACCGCAAGAAATCACGCCGGGAGAGAAAGCAGGACCGGCAAAAATAAAAACCTGCCCGAACGGGCGCCGCGGCGGGACAGCGGGTTCCGCTGACGGCGCCTGTCGGCCGCGGCCGGCTGCGGGCAGGGAAAACGTAAATGAAGGCGTATCATATGGAGACAAGGCAGCAGTTTCTGGACAGTATCCGGGCTTTCAACTCCAATTACGATATGGAGCTGATCGCGCGTGCGTATGATGTCGCGGCCAAGTGGCACGAGGGACAGTACCGCAAGTCCGGCGACAAATATATCATTCATCCGATGGCAGTAGCGAAGATACTGGCTGAATTAGGCATGGATGAAAATACGCTCGTTGCCGGTCTGCTGCACGACGTTGTCGAGGATACGCCCTATACCCAGGAGCAGCTGGTCGCCGATTTCGGCGAGGAGGTCGGTCTCCTCGTCGACGGCGTGACCAAGCTGGCTTCCATCAAGTTCCAGACCAAGGAGGCGCGTCAGGCCGAGAGCCTGCGCAAGATGTTCCTGGCGATGAGCAAGGACATCCGCGTGCTGATCATCAAGCTCGCCGACCGTCTGCACAATCTGCGCACGATCAACTACATGAGTGAAAAGCAGATTCGGAATAAATGTCAGGAGACGCTGGAGATCTATGCGCCGCTGGCCAGCCGCCTCGGCATCTTCACGATGAAGTTCGAGCTCGAGGATACGGCGATGAAATATCTGTATCCGGACGAGTATGCCGACATCACCAAAAAGGTCAACGCCAAAAAGGAAGAACGGCAGGCGGCGATCGACAAGGTGCTGGCGGAGATCGACGATGCCCTCAAGGATCTCGATATCCACTATGAGATCTACGGCCGCTCCAAGCACTTTTACAGCATCTACCGCAAGATGAAGTACCAGCACAAGACCATCGACGAAATCTTCGATCTGATGGCCGTGCGGGTGATCGTCGATACGGTCAGGGACTGCTATGCGGTGCTCGGCATCGTGCACACGATGTGGACGCCGATTCCGGGCCGCTTCAAGGATTACATCGCGATGCCCAAGCCCAACATGTACCAGTCGCTGCACACAACGGTCATGGGCGACAACGGCTCGCCGTTCGAAATCCAGATCCGCACGTTCGAAATGCACCGCGTTGCCGAATACGGCATCGCGGCGCACTGGAAATACAAGGAGGGCATCTCCCACGACCAGGAGGAGGCCAAGATGGCCTGGCTGCGCCAGGCGCTGGAGTGGCAGAAGGAAACCGATAATCCGCAGGATTTCATGGAGTCCCTCAAGGTGGATCTCTTTGTCAACGAGGTCTATGTCTTCACCCCCAAGGGAGAGGTCATGGAGCTGCCGGCCGGCGCCACGCCGCTGGATTTTGCTTTCAAGATCCACTCCGAAGTCGGCGCCCACTGCATCGGCGCCAAGGTCAACGGCAAGATGGTGCCGATCGACCACAAGCTGGAAAACGGCGACATCGTCGAGATCATCACCTCATCCAACGCCAGCGGCCCTTCGATCGACTGGCTCAAGGTGGCCAAGAGCTCGACGGCCCGCACCAAGATCCGCCAGTGGCTGAAAAAGCAGGACAAGACCGACAACGTCGATAAGGGCAAGGATCTGCTCGACAAATATATCCGCAAGAAGAGACACGATCCCGGCAAGACGGCCAAGCACAGCTATATTCTGCGCGCGACCAAGGAGCTCGGCTTTTCCGACGTCGAGGAGTTCTACACCCAGCTGGCCAACGGCGGCACCGTCGTCAGCAAGGCGGCCGGCGTGCTCTTCGGCTACGAAGAGGCCGATCGCCACGAAGCGAAAAAGAAAGAGGCCAACGTCGTCGAGAACCTCACCGGCGCCGAGGAAAAGCCCTCCAAGAAAGAGCGCCGCAGCCGCGACAATCCGGGCGTGATCGTGCATGGGATGGACGGTCTGATGATTCGCCTGGCGCGCTGCTGCAACCCGGTTCCGGGGGATGATATCATCGGCTTCATAACCAAGGGACGCGGCATTTCCGTACACCGCCGCGACTGCACCAACATCCTCGCTCTGCCGCCGCAGGAGCGGCAGCGCTTTATCGAGGTGGAATGGGACACCAGCCGCAGCACTGCCTATGAAGCCGACATCACCGTCATCGCTTCCGACCGCAAGGGACTGTTCTCCGATCTCTCCAAGGCCTGCGAGAGCATGGACGTGCACATCTCCGGCGTCAACACCCAGCGGGGGAAGGAAGAGGACACGCTGATCGTCGTGCTGACGCTGACGATCGAGGACATCGCCCAGATGAAGAAACTGCTGCGCGTGCTCAAGAGCATTCCCGGTGTCGACGAAGTGCATCGCACCAAGTCATGAAGCCGGCGGCGCCCGGACGCACCGGGGCAGGGACAGCGCAGGAACACAAGGGAGGATTTCATCCATGAAGATCAAGCAGATGCCCAGCGGACCGCTGATGGCCAACACCTATCTGGTCTGGGACGAAAACAGCGGCCGCGGGTTCATACTCGACCCGGGCGGCTATGACCCGCAGATGGTGCAGACTGTGAAGGAGGAGGGCATCACCGTCGAGGAGATTATCCTCACCCACGGGCATGCCGACCATATGGGCGGGGCGGAGGCCTATCTCGACGAATATCCGCAGGCCGAACTGACGGCCGCGATGCTGGAGAAGCCGCTGCTCGCCGATCCGCAGCTCAACCAGTCGCCCTATATGCTCGGCCGGAACGTGGTTCTCTTTCCCGATCGGACGGTGGCGGACGGCGACACCATGGAGATCGGCGGCATGAAGCTGGAGTTCCGCATGACGCCGGGACATACCCCGGGCGGCATGTGCATCGTCATCGGACCGGTCTGCTTCAGCGGGGATACGCTGTTCCGGGCCTCGATCGGCCGCACCGATTTTCCCGGCGGATCCTACGAGGATCTGAAGAAATCGGTGCACGAAAAGCTTTTTACGCTGCCCGACAAGACCCGCGTTTTCCCCGGCCACATGAACGAGACAACGATCGGCTGGGAAAAGGAGAACAACCCCTTTGTATAGGATCCGTCTCATCGGCGTCGAGCGCCGTCAGGACTACGACGAACTGATCCGCCTCTTCCTGCGGCCGGACGAATACCGGCTGGTCGACGAGGGGGAGCAGGCGGATGAAACTCTGACGCTGCCGCGGGACTGGGCGGAACAGGCCGCGGCGCGCGCCGCGGCGGAGACAGCCCGCGGCGAAGCGGCACCGGCGGCCGCCGCCCTCAGCGCAGACCAGATTCTGGCCGGTGCCAAGGAAGGGGAGACGCCGGACCGGACCGCTGCCCGGGCAGCCCGCGACCGTCTGGCCCGCGAACTCTATCGGCGGCTTTCTGCCCGCACCGGTCTGCAGCCGCCGTGGGGCATCCTGACCGGGATCCGCCCGGTCAAGCTGGCCGGCGAACTGCTGCGCCGCTGCGGCCGCGCCGGCGCCGACCGGGTGCTGCGCGAGCGCTGTCTGCTGCGGCCGGACAAGAGCGAACTGGCGCTGTCGATCTATCAGCGGCAGACGGCTGCGCTGGGTCTGCCGCCGCCGCAGTCGGCCGGCCTCTATGTCGGCATCCCGTTCTGCCCGACGCGCTGCCTGTACTGCTCGTTTGCGTCCAACCAGGTGCCGGAGGCGGAGATTGCCCGCTATCTGGAGGCGCTGGAACGGGAGATCCGCGCCGTCGGCCCGCTCTGCCGCGCGGCCGGCATCCGCGCCGAGTCCCTGTACATCGGCGGCGGCACGCCGACGACGCTGACACCCGCGCAGCTGCAGCGGCTGCTGGAGCTGCTGCGCGAAGAGTTTGACGGTCCGGCTCTGCGGGAAATCACCGTGGAAGCGGGACGGCCGGATACCATCACGGAGGAAAAACTGCGCGTGCTGCGCGACGCCGGCGTCGGCCGCATCAGCGTCAATCCGCAGACGCTGCATCAGGCGACCCTCGAGCGCATCGGCCGCGCCCACACCGCGGCGCAGTTCCGCGAGGCCGCGGAACGGGTGCGCACGGCCGGCTTTGACGCCGTCAATATGGATTTGATCGCCGGCCTGCCGGGCGAGACCACGGCGATGTTTCTCGCCAGTCTCGACGGGGTGCTGGCGCTGGCGCCGGAGAACATCACCGTCCACTCGCTGGCGGTCAAGCGCTCTTCGCGGCTGCGGGAACTGGATCCGGACTACCACTACCGCCGCGGCGCCGCGGTGACGGAAATGCTCGAGCAGGCGCGGCAGAAACTGGCGGCGGCCGGCTATCGGCCCTACTACCTGTATCGCCAGAAGCACATGTCGGGCGCACAGGAGAACACCGGCTATGCGCTGCCGGGATGGGAGGGCCTGTACAACGTGCGCATCATGGATGAGCACCAGCACATCATTGCGATGGGCGCGGGCGGCATCTCCAAGGTCTTCTTCGCGGCCGAGAACCGCCTCGAGCGGGTGCCGAACGTGACAAACTATCAGATCTACATCGAACGGATCGAGGAAATGATCAGGAGGAAACAACATGCTTACCAACGCGCCGAAGGGAACGAAAGATGTACTGCCGGCCGACGTCTATAAATGGCACTTTGTCGAACAGGCCTTTGCCGAAGTCTGCCGGCGCTGCGGCTTCCGCGAAATCCGCACCCCGGATTTTGAGCACACCGAGCTGTTCCGCCGCGGCGTCGGCGATACCACCGACATCGTGCAGAAGGAGATGTACACCTGGGAACAGGCCAAGCGCTCGCTGACGCTGCGCCCAGAGGGCACGGCGCCGGTCGTGCGCGCCTTCGTCGAGCACAAGCTTTACGCCGACGTGCAGCCGCAGAAATACTACTACGTGATTCCCTGCTTCCGCTATGAAAAGCCGCAGTCGGGCCGGCTGCGCGCCTTCCACCAGCTGGGCATCGAAGTCTTCGGCACCGACAGCATGATGGCCGACGCCGAGGTCATCGCTCTGGCGGCGCAGTTTCTCGAGGAGATGGGCATTCACGGCGTCGCGCTGCACATCAACAGCATCGGCTGCCCGGAATGCCGCGGGCGCTATCGCAAGGCGCTGCAGGACTTTCTGCGGCCCAAGTTCGACCAGCTCTGCCCGACCTGCCAGAGCCGCTTTGAAACCAATCCGATGCGCATCCTCGACTGCAAATCGCCGCAGGATCAGGCTCTCGTCAAGGATGCACCGCGGATGCTCGACTACCTCTGCGACGACTGCCGCCGCGCGTTTGAGGAACTGCAGGACAACCTCGACGCCATGGGCATCGCCTATGAGATCGACCCGGGCATCGTCCGCGGCCTCGATTACTATACCAAGACGGCATTCGAGTTTGTCAGCGACAGTCTCGGCGCCCAGAGCACCGTATGCGGCGGCGGCCGCTACGATCACCTCTCCGAGGAGCTCGGCGGACCGCCGATCCCCGGCATCGGCTTCGGCCTCGGCATCGAGCGTCTGCTGCTGACCATGGAGGCGGACGGCGTGGAGATCGAGCGTCCCCGCGGTGCCGACGCCTTCATCGTCGTCATGGGCGACGCCGCCCGGCGGCGGGGTCTGGCGCTGATGCAGGACCTGCGCCGGCAGGGATATCGGGTGGAAATGGATCTGCTCGAACGCAGCGTCAAAAATCAATTCAAATATGCCGATCGCATCGATGCCCGCCGCGCCATCGTCATCGGCGACGATGAGCTGGAACGCGGTGCCGTGACGATAAAGGACATGGAAAGCGGAGAGCAGCGCAGCGCGGCGTTCGAGGAAATTCCGGCGCTGCTGCGGGAGCAGAAATAGCCCCGGCGGCTGCGGAACCGGAAGAGAACGGGGGAGCGCGGCGAAGGCGTCGTCCCGCGCAGGGAAGCGACGACGGGCGCAGAAAAGGATAAAGAGAAAGACATAAGGAGGACGGCTGCGGGAAAGCGGCCGAAGAGAAGAGCATGAGAAAAATCTACAAGCGGACCAGGATGTGCGGTGAATTCACTGCCGCCGATATCGGCAGCGAAGCCGTTGTCAACGGCTGGGTGGCCAAGCAGCGGAACCTCGGCGGCCTGGTCTTCTGCGATATTCGCGACCGCACCGGCATTGTCCAGGCGGTCTTCGACAGCGATGTGCCGGCCGAGCTGTTCGCGCGCGCCGACGCACTGCGCAGTGAATACTGCGTCGGCATTCGCGGCACGGTGCGCGAGCGGGAATCAAAAAACCCCGAACTGCCGACCGGGGACATCGAAATACAGGTCAGCGACATGGTCGTCTATTCGACCTCGGACACACCGCCGATCTACGTTCGCGACGACGACAACGTCGACGACAACCTGCGCCTCAAGTATCGCTATCTCGATCTGCGCAAGCTGGAGATGCAGGAAAACCTGCGCTTCCGCCACCGCATCGCCAAGGTCACCCGCGATTACTTTGACGAACAGCAGTTCACCGAAGTCGAGACGCCGATGCTGATCAAGCCGACGCCCGAGGGCGCCCGCGACTACCTGGTGCCGAGCCGGATCGCGCCGGGGCGCTTTTATGCACTGCCTCAGTCGCCGCAGATGTACAAGCAGCTGCTGATGGTCGGCGGCACCGACCGCTATATGCAGATTGTCAAGTGCTTCCGCGATGAGGATCTGCGTGCCGACCGGCAGCCGGAATTCACCCAGGTGGACATCGAGATGTCGTTCGTCGAAGAAGAGGACATCTTTGCAATGCAGGAGGGCTATCTCAAGCGCCTGATGAAGGAAGTCAAGGGGATCGACATCGAGACGCCGTTTCCGCGCCTGAGCTGGGACGAGGCGATGGAGCGCTACGGTTCGGACAAGCCGGATACCCGCTTTGGCTTTGAACTGAAAAAGCTCAACGATCTCTTCGAGGGGTGCTCGTTCCGGGTCTTCTCCGACTGCCTCGCGTCCGGCGGCGATATCCGCGGCATCTGCATCGACGGCGGCGCCGGACTCTATTCGCGCAAGAAGATCGACAAGCTGGCCGAACAGATTCGCAGCTACGGCGCCGGCGGCCTGATCTGGATCAAGCCCGGCGAGGACGGCTTTTCCTCGTCGATCAACAAATTCTTCTCCGACGAAGAACTGCAGCGCGTGGCCGACCGTTTCGGTGCCGGCAGCGGCGATCTGATTCTCATTGTCGCCGACAAGCGGCAGGTGACCTGGGACGCGCTCGGATATCTGCGCCGCCATATCGCCAGCGAGATGGGGCTGCTCGACCAGGAACAGTTCAACTTTCTCTGGGTCGTCGATTTTCCGGTCTTCGAGTGGAGCGACGAAGAGGGCCGCTATCTGGCGATGCATCACCCGTTTACGGCGCCGAAGGAAGAGGACCTCGATCTCATCGAGAGCGATCCCGGCCGCGCCCGTGCGCGTGCCTACGACGTTGTCCTGAACGGTGTCGAGCTCGGCGGCGGCAGCATTCGTATCCACGATCGCGAGGTGCAGCAGCGCATGTTCCGCGCTCTCGGCCTCAGTGAAGAGGAAATCGAGGAGAAATTCGGCTTTCTCGTCGAGGCTTTCCGCTACGGCGCGCCGCCGCACGGCGGTCTCGCCTACGGTCTCGACCGCATGGTGATGCTGCTGGCCGGCAAGAACAGCATTCGCGAGGTCATCGCTTTCCCCAAGAACCAGGCGGCACAGTGCATGGTCAGCGGCGCTCCGGCGCCGGCCGATGAACAGAGCCTGGCGGAACTGGGCCTGAAACTGAGATGAAGCGCATCGGCGTGATCGGCGGCACCTTCGATCCGGTGCACCGCGGTCATATCTCTCTGGCCGAGGATGCCCTCGAGCAGGCGCATCTGACGCGGGTTTACTTCATGCCGGCGGCACAGCAGCCGTTCAAGCTGGGTCAGCGGGTGACACCGGTGGAGGTGCGCATCGCGATGCTCGAGGCGGCCCTTGCCGGCCGCCGCGGACTGGCGGTCTCGCGGCTGGAGGTGGAACTGGGCGGTATTTCTTATACCTGCCGCACGCTGTCCGCACTGCGGCAGCGGCGCCCCGGCTGCGAACTGTACTTCATCACCGGCACCGATACGTATCTCAAGCTGCACCTCTGGAAGGACGCCGACCGCCTGCTGCGGGAAAACGCCTTTATCGTCGGCGAGCGGCCCGGCTGCCGCGGCACCGAACTGCGTGCAAAAATGAAAGAATATCAGAAAAAATACGGCACCAGAACGCTGCTGATCGACAACGACCGGCTCGACATTTCCTCGACGGAGATCCGTGACCGCGTGGCCGCCGGACAGCCGATCGGCGATCTGGTTCCGGAAGGAGCGGAACGATATATTCATGAACACGGACTCTATGCGCCGATACGCGCGTGAACATTTAACCAGCAAGCGCATGCAGCATACCGAGGGCGTGCGGGTGACGGCCATTGCGCTGGCCCGCAGGTACGGAGCCGATCCGCAGAAAGCGGAACAGGCCGCCCTCTGCCACGATCTCTTTCGCGGCCGGGCGCAGGGAGAGCTCGACCGGCTCGTCGATGCGTACGATCTGCCCCAGCGCTATCGCGGCAGCGCCAGCCTGGCGCACGGCAAACTGGCGGCGGCTTTCCTGGCCCGCGACTGGGGCATTGAGGACCGCGCGCTGCTCGATGCCGTCAGCTATCATACCACCGGCCGCGCCGGCATGAGCACGCTGGAAAAAGTGGTCTTCCTCGCCGACGCGATCGAACCGGGGCGTGCGTACCCCGGTGTCGAGAAACTGCGGCAGCTGGCGCAGGAGGATCTCGACGCGGGCTGTCTGGCGAGCCTCGAGGGAACGATCAGGGAACTGCAGAAGAAGGGCCGGGATATCGACCCGGATTCCCTGGCGGCGGCCGCCGACCTGCGCCGCCGCGTGCGCGAGAAGGGACTGCTGAGCTCCCTCAATCGCGGCGCCTGAGCGCGGCAGGGCGGACCGCGGCAGAACGGACGGCGCCCGGCGGCGCGCGAAAACGCTCTGCGGACACCGCGGACAGATGAAAACAATCTTCGCATCAAGAGGCGAAAACGCTGCTCGATACCGTCCGCGGACGGCCGTTGCAGTGATGCATACAGAGAATGATTCAGGAGGCAGATATGCAGCAAACAGAGAGACCGACGACGAAACACGGCATCCGGGATGCGGCGCTGCTGGCGGCCCGGGCGATCGACAAGCGCCGGGGCAGCGACATCGTCATACTCGACATCGGCAGCCGTTCTTCCTTTGCCGATTACATGATCCTTGCCAGCGGCGGCTCGGAGCGGCAGATCGCCGCCCTCGCCGACGAAACCGAGGATGCGCTGGCCGAGGCGGGGATGGTGCCCGGTTCGGTCGAGGGGACCAAAGAGTCCGGCTGGATTCTGATGGATTACGGCGATCTGATCGTCAATCTGCTGACCGAAAAAATGCGGCAGCAGTATCATATTGAAATGCTCTGGGGAGACTGCGAACGACTGCCCTTTGCCGCTGCGGAAACGGCGGACGGGGAGAAATAGCGGCGCGGCGGCGCCGCTGCGCGCGGGCCGGCCGCAGAAAGCGCGCCCGCGGCAGTGCGGAAGCAGGACAGAAGGACAGAAGGATGAACGAAAAATACAATTTCAAGGAAATCGAAGAAAAATGGCAGCGGCACTGGGAGGAGACGGACGCCTTCCATGTGACCGAGGATCCCGATAAGGAAAAATACTATGTACTGGAGATGTTCCCGTACCCGTCCGGCAAGCTGCATATGGGGCATGTACGCAATTACGCGATCGGCGACGTCATCGCCCGCTTCAAGAAGATGAAGGGCTACAACGTCCTCCATCCGATGGGCTACGACGCCTTCGGCCTGCCGGCCGAGAACGCCGCCATCAAGAACAAGGTGGAACCGGCCAAGTGGACCTATGACAACATGGCCGAGATGAATCGCCAGCTGCGGCAGCTGGGCCTCTCCTACGACTGGGATCGCAGCGTCGCGACCTGTCGTCCGGAATACTACAAGTGGATGCAGTGGATCTTCATCCAGTTCTACAAGAAGGGCCTGGCCTACAAAAAGGACAATCCGGTCAACTGGTGTCCGAGCTGCCAGACCGTGCTCGCCAACGAACAGGTCGTCGACGGCAAGTGCGAGCGCTGTCATACGCCGGTCGGCAAGAAGAACCTCTCGCAGTGGTATTTCAAGATCACCGATTACGCCGACCGCCTGCTCGACAACCTCGACAAGCTGCCGGGCTGGCCGGACAAGGTCAAGACCATGCAGCGCAACTGGATCGGCAAGAGCTACGGCGCCGAGATCAAGTTCCCGATCGTCGGCAGCGACAGGAACCTCGAGGTCTTCACGACCCGTGCCGACACGGTCTTCGGCGTCACCTACATGGTCATGTCGCCGGAGCACCCCTACATCGACGAGCTGGTCAGCGGCACCGAATACGAGGCCGACGTGCGCGCCTATCAGGAAAAGGTCGAGCACATGTCGGAGATCGAGCGGACCGCGACGACCAACGAAAAGACCGGTGTCTTCATCGGCCGCTGCTGCCGCAATCCGCTGACCGAAAAGGAGATTCCGATCTTCATTTCCGACTACGTGCTGATGGGCTACGGCACCGGTGCGATCATGGCCGTGCCGGCGCACGACCAGCGCGACTTTGACTTTGCCCGCAAATTCGACTGCGAGATCATCCCGGTGCTCGACACCGACGATCCCGACATCGACGTCAATCACCTCGAGGCGGCGTTCATCTCCGACGGACGGATGATCAACTCCGGGGAGTACACCGGTCTGCCCAACCGCGAGGCGCTGGAGAAGATCGTCACCATGATGGAGGAGAAGGGCATCGGCCGCCGCACGATCAACTACAAGCTGCGCGACTGGCTGATATCCAGACAGCGCTACTGGGGCACGCCGATCCCGATGATCTACTGCGAGAAATGCGGCTGGGTGCCGGAGAAGGAGGAAAACCTGCCGGTGCTGCTGCCGACCGACGTCACCTTTACCGGCCGCGGTGAATCGCCGCTGACGACCAGCAAAACGTTCGCGCAGTGCACCTGCCCGCAGTGCGGAGGTCCGGCGCGGCGCGAGATGGATACCATGGATACCTTCCTCGATTCCTCCTGGTACTTCCTTCGCTACTGCGACGCCCGCAACGACGAGGCGGCCTGGGACCGGAAGAAGGTCGATTACTGGATGAACGTCGATCAGTACATCGGCGGCGTCGAGCACGCGATTCTGCATCTGATGTACGCGCGCTTCTTCATGATGGCGCTCTACGACCTCGATCTGGTCAGCGAGGAAGAGCCGTTCCGCAACCTGCTCACCCAGGGCATGGTGATCAAGGACGGCGCCAAGATGAGCAAGTCGCTGGGCAACGTCGTCACGCCGAAGGAAATCATCGACCGCTACGGCACCGACACGGCCCGCCTCTTCATCCTCTTTGCGGCACCGCCGGAGCGCGAACTGGACTGGTCCGACGACGGCGTGCGCGGCAGCTACCGCTTCCTCAACCGCGTCTGGCGCATGGTCTATGACTTTGTCAGCACCTGCGGCGACGGTGAGGTCAGCAGCGAGACCGCCGGCGAAGCCGACGAAAAGCTGCGCTACGTGCTGCACACGACGATCAAGAAAGTCAGCGACGACATCGACAAGCGCTTTAACTTCAACACCGCGATCAGCGCCATCATGGAGCTGGTCAACGCCATGGACGAATACCGCGGCGGCGAGATCAACGAGCCGCTGTACCGCGGCTGCCTGCGGACGCTGGTGACGCTGCTGGCGCCGTTCACGCCGCACATCTGCGAGGAACTGTGGCAGGCGCTCGGCGGCGCGGGCTCGGTGCACGCGCAGAGCTGGCCGCAGTACGACGAGAAGGCGCTGCGGCAGGACACCGTCGAGATCGTGCTGCAGGTCAACGGCAAGGTCAAGGATAAGATCCGCATTGCCAGCGACGCCGGCAAAGAGGAGATGGAAGAGGCAGCGCTGGCTTCCGGGCGCATCCGCGCGCTGACCGAAGGACGCCGCGTCGTCAAGGTCATCGCCGTGCCCGGCCGGCTGGTCAATCTCGTCGTCAAATAGACGGGCGGGAGACAGTCCCGCCATGTGGAAGGAAGAGAATGGCTAACAGAGAAAAGAAAGAAAAGAAAGACAGGAAAGAAAAAAAAGAAAAAAAAGAAAAAAACGACCGCAGCAGGAGAGAAGCGAAAGACAAGAAGGACCGCAAACTGTTCGGCCGCGAAAAGGGCGGCCTGAAGATCATCCCGCTGGGCGGGATGCGGGAAATCGGCAAGAACATGACCGCGATCGAATACGGCGATGAGATGATCATCATCGACTGCGGCATGTCGTTTCCCGACGTCGAGATGTACGGCATTGATGTCGTCATTCCCGATTTCGACTACCTGAAGCACTTTTCGGGCAAAATCCGCGGTGTCTTCATCACCCACGGCCACGAAGATCACATCGGCGCCGTACCCTACCTGGTCAAGGAACTCAATGTGCCGATCTTCGGCACGCCGCTGCCGCTGGGTCTGATCCGCAGCAAGTTCGAGGAGCTGGGCATTCAGGGCCGCCTCAACCGGCTGGCCGCCGGCGGCCACGTCCGGGTCGGCTGCTTTGACGTGCACGCGATCCGCACCACCCACTCGGTGGCGGATTCGGTCTGCTACTGCATCGAGACCCCGGTGGGGACGATCTTTCACACCGGCGACTTCAAGATCGACTACACGCCGGTCGACGGCGAGCCGATCGATCTCGGCAAGCTGGCCGAAATCGGCCGCAAGGGCGTGCTGCTGATGATGGCCGACAGCACCAACGCCACCCGGCCCGGCTACACCAAGTCGGAGAAGATCGTCGGCGAGACGCTGGAGACGATTTTCCGCGCCTCGACGCGGCGCATCATCATCGCGACATTTTCCTCCAACGTGCACCGGATCCAGAAGATCATCGACAACGCGGTCAAGAACCACCGCAAGGTGGCCGTCTCCGGACGCGGCATGACCAACGTTGTCTCGCTGGCGGTCGAGCTCGGCTACCTCAAGTTTCCCGAGGGCACGCTGGTGGACATCAACAAGACGCGCAGCATTCCCGACCGGCAGCTGGTGATCATCACCACCGGCAGCCAGGCGAGCCGATGAGCGCGCTGCACCGGATGGCCAACGACGAGCACCGGGCGATCGAGATCAAGAAGGGGGACGAAATCATCCTCTCTTCGCGGCCGATCCCCGGCAACGAAAAGCTGGTCACCAACGTCGTCAACAAACTGATCGAAAAGGGCGCCGAAGTCATCTATTCGGACATCGCCGAGACCCACGTCTCCGGACACGCCTGCGCCGAGGAGCTGAAGCTGATCCATTCGCTGATCAAGCCGCGCTACTTCATGCCGGTGCACGGCGAATACCGCCACCTGGTGGCGCACCGCCGCATTGCCGAGGATCTGGGCATGAACAAGAACAACATTTTCCTGCTGGAAAACGGCGACTGCCTCGAGCTGACCCGGCACTCGGCCCGGCTCCGCCGCCACGTGACCCAGGCCGAGGGACTGATGGTCGACGGACTCGGCGTCGGCGACGTCGGCAGCGTCGTGCTCCGCGATCGGCGCATGCTCTCGGAATCGGGACTGCTGATCGTCGTGGCATCGATTTCCGGCTCCACCGGCCGTGTCGTCTCCGGCCCCGACATCGTCTCGCGCGGCTTTGTCTATGTGCGCGAGAACGAAGATCTGATGGACCAGGCGCAGAAGGTGGCGCGGCGGGCGCTGTCCCGCTGTGAACGCAGCGGCGTCAAGGACTGGACGGCGATGAAGAACGCCGTCCAGGACGACCTGCGCCGCTTCCTCTATGACCGTACCGAACGCAACCCGGTGATTCTGCCGATCTTCATGGAAGTCTGAGCAGCGGGTGTGAGAACAGGAGAGCAGCAATGAACGTATATGCCGAAGCACACAGCCTCGAGCGGGCGATCCGCGAATCCGAGGAATTCAAGCAGCTGGAACAGGCGCGGCAGAAGCTCGCCGGCCATCCGCAGCTGAAGGAAGCGATCGACGATTTTCACCAGAAACAGCTCGCCCTGCAGGCCAAGCAGATGTCCGGCGAAGCGGCCGGCGCCGAAGTGATGCAGAGCATGCAGCAGCTGTACCAGACGCTGGCGGCCGATCCCCTGGCGGCCGAGTATCTGCAGTGCGAAATGCGCTTCAGCCTGATGATGCAGGATGTCTTTCAGATCCTCAGCGGGGTGATGGGCATGACGCCGCAGAACGGGCTTGTTTAGCGGCGCGTCCTTTGGTATAATTGATGGGAACCGGGAGCCGCGGAAAAGGCGGCTTTCGGCAGTGCAGAGAAAAGCCGCCGGCGCCGCGGGGCGGCCGGCGGAGAACAGATAGAAGAAGACAGAAACGGAGAGAGTGTCATGATTTATGCAAGCGACTTCAGAAAGGGAGTAACCTTTGAAATAGACGGCGAACCGCACGTCGTGCTCGATTTCCAGCACGTCAAGCCCGGCAAGGGCTCGGCGTTCGTCCGCACCAAGTACCGCAACATCCTCACCGGCGCGACCCGTGAGGAAGCCTTCAACCCCGACCAGAAATTCAACAAGGCGCACATCGAGACGAAGAAGATGCAGTACCTGTACAACGACGGGGATCTCTACTACTTCATGGACGAGGACACCTTTGAACAGATTCCGATCGCCAAGGAGATGGTCGAGGACGCGATGCAGTATCTGCGCGAGAACGACGAAGCGACGATCAAGTTCTACAACGACGATCCGTTCCTCGTCGAGGCGCCGAACTTCGTCGACCTCAAGGTCATCGAGACGGAGCCGGGCGTCAAGGGCGATACCGCGACCAACGTCACCAAGGACGCCAAGGTGGAGACCGGCGCGGTGATCCAGGTGCCGATCTTTATCGACGAAGGCGAGATTATCCAGATCGATACCCGTTCCGGAGAGTATCTGGGCAGAGCGAAATAACACCGCCGCGGCGGATTGAGAACGGGGACGCGGGGGCGTCCCCGTCTGATTTTTCGAAATGACCAGAGCCAGAAAGCGCAGCAGCAGAAAAAAGAAACGTCGTCCGGCCGCAGCGGTCGCGGCAATCCTGATCATCGCCGCGATCTGCATTGCGGGATTTTATTATACCGGCACCGCCGTCGACGGCAGCGATACAGCCGTGCACTATGTCACGGTCACCGCCGGCAGCGGCAGCCGGGAGATCGCCGACCAGCTGAAAAAGCAGGGACTGATCCGCAGCCGGGCCGGCTTTCTCGTGCGCGCACGCCTGTGCGGCCGCGCCGCACTGCAGAGCGGCACCTACGCGCTGCGCCGCTCGATGAGCTGCAGCGAGATCATCGACCGCATCGCCGACGGCGACGTCGCCGCCCAGAGCTTTACAATCGCGGAGGGAACCCCGCTGTACAAGATCGCGGAGCAGCTGGATGAGGCCGGGATCTGCAGCAGGAAGGCGTTTTACCGTGAGGTCGAGCACGGACGCTTTGACTATGATTTTCTCGACGGGGCGACGGCCGGCTCGGCCCGTCTCGAGGGCTTCCTCTATCCCGATACCTACGTGGTGCCGATGAAGGCATCGGCGCACACAGTCATCGACGCCATGCTGCGCCGCTTTGACGAGGTCATCGGCAGCCGCCGCGGCATCCGCCGCACGGTCATCAAGGCCAGCATCATCCAGAAGGAAGCCGGCAGCGGCGACGGCGAGATGAAGAAGGTGTCGAGCGTCATCGACAACCGGCTGGCGGCCGGCATGCCGCTGCAGATGGATTCGATCATTTCCTACATTCACAAGGAGGACAAGATCCGCGCCACCTGGAGCGACATCCGGGTAAAGTCGAACTACAACCCCTATACCAACAAGGGGCTGCCGCCGGGGCCGATCTGCAGCCCGGGCAAAGAGGCGATCTACGCCGCCCTGCATCCGGCCGCTACCGATTATCTATACTTTGTCGCCAGCGCGAAAATGGACGGCACCAACGTCTATACGAAGACCTACAAGGAATTTCTCAAAAACAAGAAGGCCTTTGACAAGGCCTACGAGGCATATGTGAAGGAGCATCCGGGAGAGCAATGAGAAAGCCGGAACTGCTGGCGCCCTGCGGGGACCTGGAAAAACTGCACACGGCAATCGCCTACGGCGCCGACGCGGTCTATTTCGGCGGCGAGCGATTTTCGCTGCGCGCCGGCGCCGGCAACCTGACCCGCGCGGAGATGGACGAGGCGGTGCGCACCGCGCACGCGCGCGGGGTGCGCTGCTATCTGACGCTCAACATCTATCCCCGCAATGAGGATCTGGCGCCGCTGGAGGACTATCTGCGCGGCCTGCGGCCGCTCGGTCTCGACGCCGTGCTGGTTTCGGATCCGGCCGTCCTCGAGCTGGTGCGCGAGCAGCTGCCCGGTGTCCGCATCCACCTGTCGACGCAGGCCAATGCGGTCAACTGCGGTGCGGTGCGCTTCTGGCAGCGGCAGGGCATCAGCCGCGTGGTGCTGGCCCGGGAGCTGTCGCTGGAAGAAATCGCCGAAATCCGCCGCCGGGTGCCGGCGGAAGTGGAGCTGGAAGCCTTCGTGCAGGGGGCGATGTGCGTCTCCTATTCGGGACGCTGCCTGCTCTCCTCGTTTCTCACCGGGCGCGACGCCAACCGCGGCGACTGCGCCCAGCCCTGCCGCTGGCGCTACCACCTCGTCGAGGCGCAGCGCCCCGGTGAATACTACCCGATCGAGGAGGACGACCGCGGCACCTATCTGCTCAATGCCCGCGATCTGTGCATGCTCGAACACATTCCCGATCTCGCCGCAGCCGGCATCGACGCGCTCAAGATCGAGGGGCGGATGAAGAGCGTATTCTACGTCGCCTGTGCGGTCGGGGCCTACCGCCGCGCGCTCGACGCCTGGGATGCCGATCCCGAAAACTGGCGCTGCGACCCGGCGTGGATGCGGATGCTGAAGAGGGCCAGCCACCGCCGCTTTACAACCGGCTTCTACTACGGCCCGCCCGGTGCCGCCGGCCAGGACACCGCCACCAGCGCCCGCCGCGGCGGCCGCGTCTTCTGCGGCGTGGTGCGCGGCTATGACGCCGGCAGCGGCGTGGCTCTGGTCGAACAGCGCAACAAGATGACCGTCGGTGACGAGATCGAGATCTTCGGCCCCGACGAAAGCGGCTTTGTCCAGACCCTGACGGGGATGGAGGATGCCGACGGCGCGCCGCTGCAGACGGCGCCGCACCCGCAGCAGATGCTGCGGATCAGAACGGAGCGGCCGGTCGGGCCGCTGTATATGCTCTGCAAAGGAAAGGAGACGCATGATGGATGCACACCCCGGACCGGGATGGACTCTGTGGATTGAAATCGCTGTTTTTATCGGACTGCTGATCGTGTCCGCGCTGCTGTCGGCGGCCGCCAAGGCCATTTCCGGCGCCAGCCGCAACAATATCCGCAAGCTGGCGGAGGAGGGGGACGCGCGGGCGCAGAAGCTGCTCCCGATCTACGATGCGCCGGAGCATTTTACCGCGGCGGTGCTGGTGGTGTTTACCTTTTCCAGCTTTCTCTGCGGCGCCCTGGCGATTCACGAATGGACCGCACCGCTGGCACACGTGCTCGCCGCCCGCGGGGTGCCGCTGGCGACGGCCTGGGCGATTCTGCTGATCTGCGTGGCCGCCTCCTTCCTGTTTTATGTCTTCGGACGTGCCTATCCAAAGCAGATCGCGCTCCAGCATACCGAGGGCGCGGCCCTCGCGCTGGCCGGATTTGCGCGCTTTTTCACGGTTTTCTGCCGGCCCTTTGCGGCGATCGGCACCGCCGTCACCAACGGCGTGCTGCTGCTGACGCGGCAGCATGTCGGCGTCAGCGACGAGGCCTTCTCCGAGGAGGATGTGATGTCGATGCTCGAGGTCGGCGAGGAGACCGGCGTCATCAAGGAAGAGGGCCGGAAGATGATCAACTCGATCTTCGCTTTCGACGACAAGCTCGCCTACGAGATCATGACGCCGCGCACCGAGGTCTTCGCCATCGACATCAACGCCCCGGCGTCGGACTACATCAACGATCTGATGGCGATGCGCTATTCGCGGATCCCCGTCTACGACGACGACAGCGACAACATCATCGGCATCCTCAACATCAAGGACTATATGATCAAGGCCTGGGAGTACGGCTTTGACAATGTCTACATCGACCGCATCCTGCGGCGTCCGTTCTTCGTTCCGGAGACCAAGAACATCGATTCGCTGTTCTTTCAGCTGCAGCGGGAAAAGCAGCACATCGCGGTGCTGATTGACGAGTACGGCGGCTTTTCCGGCATCGTCACGATGGAGGACCTGATCGAGGAAGTCATGGGCGACATCGATGACGAATACGACGAGGCGGAGCCGACGATCGAACAGCTCAGCGACGACACCTACTTCCTGCAGGGCAGCATGGATCTCGATGACGTCAACGAGGAGACCGGCAGCGAGCTGGAATCCGACAACAGCGAGACGGTCGGCGGTCTCTTGATCGACATCCTCGGCGAAATCCCCAGCGATGCCGAGCATTACGACAAGGTTGTCGAGTACCGCAATTATATCTTCACGATCGAATCGGTGCACGACCACCGCATCGAGGGCGTGCGCATGCAGATTCTGCCGAAGACGACCGAAAACGACGAGGACGAGGACGACAAAGGAGGAGACGGCCGATGAGGGCGGCTTTTCACACCCTGGGCTGCAAGGTCAACCAGTATGAAACCGAGGCGCTGAAGGAGGCGTTTCTGGCCCGCGGCTGGGAGATCGTCGACGCCGGCGAGGCGGCCGACGTCTACATCATCAATACCTGCACGGTGACCGCGCTGGCCGACCGCAAGTCGCGGCAGTTTATCCGCCGCGCGAAAAAACGCTGCCCCGGCAGCGTCGTCGCCGTCACCGGCTGCTATGTACAGAGCGTGCCGCGGCAGGCGGCGGCGCTCGCCGAGGCCGATCTCCTCGTCGGCGTCGCCGACAAGATGCGGCTGCCGGAGTACGTCGAGGAGTTTCTCCGCTGCCGCCGCCGCTTTGTGCGGGTGCGGCCGCTGAAAGAGGAGATGTCCTACGCCGAATGCGGCAGCATCACCAGCATGGATTCGCGGACACGGGCCTGTCTCAAGATCGAAGAGGGCTGCGACCGCCGCTGCAGTTACTGCGTGATCCCCTATGTGCGCGGTGCCGTGCGCAGCCGGGCGCCGGAAGCGGTACTCGACGAAGCGCGGCAGCTCCTTGCGGCCGGCTTTCGCGAGCTGGTGCTGACCGGCATCAACACGGCGCTGTACGACGATCTGCCCGGGCTGCTGGCGCGCCTCGACCGGCTTGACGGCGATTTTCGCGTGCGTCTGTCGTCGCTGGAGCCGACCGTCGTCAACGTCGACCGCGTCACCGAACTGCTCTCGGCGAAACGCCTCTGCCACCACCTGCATCTCTCGCTGCAGAGCGGCAGCGACCGCATCCTGCGGGCGATGAACCGGCCCTACACGGCGGACGATTTCTTTCGCATCGTCGAGGCGCTGCGCCGCTTTGATCCGTCTTACGGCATCACCACCGACCTGATCGTCGGCTTTCCCGGCGAGACCGAGGCGGACTTTGCCGCCACGCTGGCAGCCGTGCGGCGGGCGCGCTTTGCCCGCGTTCATGTTTTCCGCTACTCGCCGCGGCCGCATACGGCGGCCGCCGAACTGCCCGGTCAGATACCGCCGCAGGTGAAAAAGGAGAGGGCGCAGCGGCTGGCTGCCGCGGCGCGGGAAACGGCGGACGCCTTTGCCGACAGCTGCCGCGGGCAGGAAGAGCGCGTGCTCTTTGAGAGCGCGGCCGGCGCCGAACAGCAGCAGGCGGCGGCGGACGGCCTGCGCAGCGGCTACAGCGGCAGTTATCTGCGGGTTTACGCGCCGGCGGCGGAAGCGCCGGCGGACCGCTTTCGCCGCGTGCGACTCGGGCCGCGCTATCGCGACGGTGTCCGCGGCGAGGTGCTCGGAAACGGAAAGGAGGAGAAGCGCCGGTGAATGAAAAAATGCCCGCCAGCGGGAGCAGACTGTCCTGGGCCCTGGGCCGGACGGATATCTTTGCGCTGGGTTTCGGTACCATGGTCGGCTGGGCCTGGATCGTTGTCGTGCCCGGATGGATCTCCAGCGCCGGTTTTGCCGGCACACTGATCGCCTACGGGGTCGGTGTGGCGGTGATCTTTCTCATCGGCCTGGCCTACAGCGAACTGACCGCGGCGCTGCCGCGCTCCGGCGGCGAGATGGTCTTTGCCTACCGTGCCCTGGGGCTGCCGTTCGGCTGGGTGACCGGCTGGATGATGGTGCTCGCCTATCTGAGCGTGGCGATCTGGGAGGGCATCGCCTTCGCCACCGCCCTCGACTATCTGCTGCCGATTCCCGACTGGGTGTATCTCTGGGATGCGGCCGGGGAACCGGTCTATCTGTCCTGGGTGCTGACAGCGGCCGGCGGCGGTCTGCTGATGATGCTGCTCAATCTTTTCGGTACCCGGCCGGCAACGATCTTTCAGATCATGGCGACCATCGTGATCCTGCTGATTGCCTTCCTGTTTTTCTTCGGCGGCGTTTCGCTCGGCAGTCTCAGCAACATCGGACCCGCGCTGACCAACCCCAGGGGCTGCTTCTTCGTGATGATCACCATTCCGCCGATGTTTGTCGGCTTTGACATCATCCCCCAGCTGTCCGGTGAAATGAACGTTTCCCGCCGCCGTATCGGCGGAATGACGCTGATGTGCATCGCTTTTTCCGCCTGCTGGTACCTGATGGTGATCATCGGCACCGCGCTCGGCGCGCCGGCAGAGGTGCGCACCGGCGGCAGCACTCCGGCGGCGGACGCGATGGCCTATCTGTTCGGCAATGACCGCTTTGCCGAAGTACTGATCGTCATCGGTCTGCTCGGCGTGCTGACCAGCTGGAACGGCTTCTTCATGGGTGCGACCCGCCTGCTGCGGGCGATGGGCCAGGCGCGGATGCTGCCGTCGATTTTCGGCTATACTGGCCGCCGCTTCCGCACGCCCTGGGCGGCGACGCTGATCGTCGGCGGGCTGTGCATGGCCGCGCCGCTGCTGGGAGAGAAAGTACTGGAGTGGATGATCGGCGTCAATACGGTCAGCACGATGTTTACCTACTGCTGCGTGACGCTGTCACTGGTGATTCTGCGCCTGCGCGAACCGGGACTAGCGCGGCCGTTCCGGATCGGCCGCGGACTGGGGGCGCCGCTGGTGATCTGCGGGGTGACGCTGCTCTACGCGGTGATCTATATTATCTACGCGCTCACCGGCGGTGAATATTCCGAGGCGGTCTTCGGCATCATTCTCTGGTTCCTCTTTGGTCTCTTCCTCTTTCTGCCCGGTCTGCCGGCCCAGACCCGCATCTCGCCGGAGGAACGTGAACGGCTGATTTTCGGGGAAGAGTTTGCCCGGATGCCGCAGAGAAAGGAGACGCGCCGATGAAGGCAAAGATGCAGTACATCATCATGGGTGTGATCGTCGTCGGCCTCCTCGGCATTTTCATCAACTATGCGCTGATGACGCCGCTGCACATCACCGAGAGCTCTTTCCGCAAGGTGTCGCTGAGCAGCAGTCAGAGCGAATATGTGCGGCAGAAAAAAGTGCTGCGGATCGCCAGCAGCGGATCCGTCTCCTATCTGATGGAACCCGGCGAAAACCTCAAGGCACAGATCGCCATGACGTTTGCCGACTCCGGTCTGCGAATCGCCTACACCGACCACGATGCCGATGTGCGGCTGGTGGCGGTCAATAACGCCAACCGCGAGAAGCTGCTGCGGCAGGGACAGCTGACCAAGCCGCTGACGCGCGTGCAGGGCGTGCTCTTTCAGCGTACAGACCAGAATACCGACGCCATGCGCAGCCGCAGCAGCTACACGGCGGCGATCGTCGACGGCGACTTCACCTCCAGCGAGGCGGCCGGTCTGCGCTATCGGGGCAGGCCGATTCATGTCACCACCTGCGCCAGTGTCGAGGAAGCCGTGGCGACTGCGGAGCGTGAACGCCTCGATTTTATCATCGCCGACAAGTCGCTGACGGGCCGCGTGCTGCAGCGGGAGGGGAGCGCCGGCAGTTACACGGCGACCAGCCACGTCGTCTTCTCCAAGAACGTCTGCATGCTGGTGCCCGCCGGCAGCGGCATTCTCTACGGGGTCGTCGACCGCTATGCAGAAGCGGCGCGCACCGCCGGGAATCGCTTTTCCGACAGCATGGTGCTGGTGCTGATCATCTTCCTCGCCGTCTTCTGCGCTTTCCTGATCTACTTTCTCCTCACCCGCAGCCTCTACGATGAGCTGGCCCGCAATCTCGAACAGCTGCAGGAATCGAAGTCGGAGATGGACGCGACCTTCAACGGGGTGCCGGTTTCGATGGCGGAGATCACACCGGAGGGTGACGTGACGCGGGCCAACAGCCACCTGATCCAGTACGTCGGCGTGCCGGCGACGGAGATGATTGGGCGCAACCTCGGCGACATTATGGCGCTGGAGATGGAGAACCAGTGGAAGCTGACCGGCGTTCTCAAACAGGTGTACGAGAGCGGCTACGGGCGCTGGATCAACCTGCGCGACAAGCGGCGCATCCTCGAAGTGCGCGTCTACCCGATCGCCGCCGGCAAGCAGGAACGCTTTCTCTTCATGGCTTCCGATGTGACCGACGTAAAGATGGCCGAACAGCAGATGCTGCAGCACAACAAGATGATCGCCGTCGGCCAGCTGGCTTCCGGGGTCGCCCACGAGATCCGCAATCCGCTGGGACTGATCCGCAATTACTGCTATCTGCTGAAGACGACCGACGACGAGGAAGTGCGGCGCAAGGCCATCGAGGTCATCGAGCAGGCGGTCGACAAATCGGGCACCATCATCACCAACCTGCTGAATTTTTCCCGCCAGTCCGATGCGCAGCCGGAGGAGATCCTGATCCGCCGGCATATCCGCGAAGTGCTCTCGATCAACGAGGGCATGATGAAAAAAAAGCAGATTCAGGTGCATTTCAGCGAGAGCAATGATTTCAAAGTGCTGATCAGTGTGGTATCATTGGACATGGTGCTGATCAACCTGCTCAGCAACAGCTGCGATGCCATCGAGAGCAGGGGCAGCATCACCATCCGCCTGTACAATTTCGGTGAGGAATTCCGCATCGACTTCACCGACGACGGCTGCGGCATGGAAGAGGACGTCGTCAGGAACGTCTACAACCCGTTCTTTACGACCAAGCAGGGCCAGGACGGCAACGGACTGGGCATGTACATCGTCTACAACGAAGTGGGCAAGATGAACGGCAGTATTTCGCTGGAAAGTCAGCCCGGTGTGGGCACGACGTTCCGCATCACGCTGCCGGTCAGAGGAGGCATGAATGACAAAGAAACTAAAGATACTGGTCGTGGATGATGAATCGGCTTACTGCGATGTTCTCAGCGCGATTCTCGGCGGCAAGGGATATGCCGTGCAGAGCTGCGGCAACGGACGGGAAGCGCTGCAGCTGCTCGACGAGTCGTCTTTTGATCTGGTGATCACCGATCTTTTGATGCCGGAGATGGACGGGATGGAACTGCTGCAGGAAATCAAGAACCGCGGCCTGCGCTGCGAGGTCATCATGCTGACGGCGTTCGGCACGATCGAGCGGGCGGTCAAGGCGATGAAGATGGGCGCCTACGGATACGTGACCAAGGGCAACGACCCCGAGGAACTGCTGCTGGAGGTGAGCAAGGTTGCCGAGATCAAGGCGATTCAGGATGAAAACGCGACCCTGCGCAAGAAGGTCGGCCGGCAGACCGCGATGCTGGAGAGCCGCAACGAGAAGTTCCGCAAAATGATGACACTGGCGCAGCGGGCGGCGCAGAGCGAATCGAACATCCTCATTCTCGGTGAATCCGGTTCCGGCAAGGAGGTGCTCGCCAACTATATTCATTCGCAGAGCGCCCGCAGTGAGCAGAGCTTTATGGAACTCAACTGCCAGGCACTGTCGGAGAGCATCCTCGAGTCGGAGCTCTTCGGCCACGAGAAGGGCGCTTTCACCGGCGCCGATCAGCAGCATATCGGCCTCTTCGAGGCCGCCGATCACGGTACGCTCTTTCTCGACGAAATCGGCGGCGTGTCGATGAATCTGCAGGGCAAGCTGCTGAAAGCAATCGAGAGCAAGACCATCTACCGCGTCGGCAGCACCAAGCCGATCAGCACGGATTTCCGCCTGATCACGGCGACCAACCATGATCTCGAGGCGGATATGGCCGGCGAGACGTTTCGCAGCGATCTCTTTTACCGCCTCAGCACGATCATCCTCGAGCTGCCTCCCCTGCGGGCGCGCCGCGAGGATATCCCGCTCTTCATCGATTATTTCCTGCAGTGTTATCAGAAGGAGATGAAGAAAAAGATCACCGATATCGACGACGAGGTCCGGGACTTTCTCCTCCAGTACGATTACCCCGGCAATATCCGCGAGCTGCGCAACATCATCGAGCGCATGGTCGTGCTCTCCGAGCACGGCGAGATCACTGCCGATTATCTGCCCAGCAATGCTCTGCATCGGCGCGGCAGCCGCACCCTCGGCGAAGAACTGACCGGCGGCCGCGACCTGACCCTGAAGGAATATCGCAGCGAGGCGGAGCGCGTCTATATCCGGGAACTGCTGGATAAATTCGACGACGATCTCGATCAGGTCGCCGCGACGCTCAGCATCACCCGCCGGCAGCTGCTCAACAAACTCAACGAATACGGGCTGCGGCAGGAGGCCTGAGACCGCCGCCCGCCTCCGCGTGCCGGAGAGATCTGCCGGCCGCGGCAGATCCCTGCCGGCGGAAGAACGGCTCCGGAAACCGCCGCCCCGATTCCGCGCCCGTCGATGCGGGCGCGGTTCCGGCAGCGGCGCTGTTTTTTTTATATTTTTTTCTTGTTAAATTTCTGTCAGTTGGCACGCTCTCTGCACGTTATTATGTCGGTGGAAATGAAAGGGGACGGGTCAAAAAGCGTGCTTTCCTTGAAAAATCAGCGCTTTCCCTTCCGCTTGCGAAAACCGTCGGAAAAAAATTTCCGAATTTTCGCGGAAAAAAATTTCCCCGCGGACTTATCAATGTATTACTAATATGGAGGAGTGGTATTATGAGTCAACAAAATGAACGGCAGGAACTCGCCAAAGAAATGAACCTGGGCGACGTCCTTGCACTCGCATTCGGTACCATGATCGGCTGGGGCTGGATTATGCTGGCCGGCCAGTGGGTCGGTACCGGCGGTGTCGGCGGTGCGATCCTGGCATTCGCACTCGGTGCCGTCATGTGTATGTTTGTCGGTCTCTGCTATGCGGAGCTGACACCGGCACTGCCGCTGTCCGGCGGCGAGCTCGTCTTTTCCTTCCGGGCGATGGGCTACAACGCCAGCTGGTTCACCGGCTGGATGATCACCCTGGCCTATGTCGGCGTAGCCGCATGGGAAGGTCCGGCGATCTCCAACGCGCTGGATTATCTGTTTGCGCCGCATCTGCCGCAGGGCAAGATCCTGTATACGCTGCAGGGATCTGATGTCGGCGCGACGTTCCTGATCATCGCCATTGCCGGCGCACTGATCCTGACCATTATCAATATCATGGGCGTGAAGACGGCGGCGACCTTTCAGACGGTCGCGACCCTGGCCATGGCGGCCGGCGGCGTTGCCTTCTTCATCTGCGGCCTGGTCCGCGGCAACACGGACTATCTGGTGCCGGCCTTCACCAACTCCAAGGGCCTGGTAGCCGTTATCCTGATGGTGCCGGCGATGTTCGTCGGATTCGACGTCATCCCGCAGGCCGCCGAAGAAATGGATATCCCGCTCAACCAGATCGGCAAGGTCATCGTTATTTCGATCATCATGGCGGCCGTCTGGTACATGCTGATGGTCTTCGCCTGCGGCATCTCCGCTCCGGCGGACGTCAGATATGACGCCAACGATCCCAGCAAGATCGGTGTAGCGGAAGCCTTTACCTATGCGATGAACAGCCCGGTCTTCGGCAAGATCATCATCGTCGCTGCGATGTGCGGCATTCTGACCTCCTGGAACGGCTTCTTCATCGGCGCTTCCCGCGTCCTCTTCTCAATGGGCCGCGCGAAGATGCTGCCGAAGTGGTTCGCCCACGTCAACGCCAAGCATAAGTCTCCGGACAACGCAATCATCCTCGTCGGCATCGTCTGCTGCCTGTCCCCGCTGCTCGGCAGAGGGGCTCTGGTCTGGTTCGTCGATGCGGCTGCGATGGGTACCGTGGTTGCCTACTTCATGGTTTCGCTGTCCTATACGATCCTGAAGAAGAAAGAGCCGGAGCTCGAACGTCCGTACGAAAACAGTGGAACCGGCGGTTTCATCATCGGCATTGTCGCCGTCTGCGTCGCGTTCTTCTTCCTCTATCTGTACCTGCCGCTCGGCTCGCCGGCCCCGCTGACAGCGATTGAATGGGGCATTGTCGGTGCCTGGATTGTGCTCGGCATCATCCTCTGGCTCGTCAACAAGAGAACCATCCCCAAGAAGGGGACCAGCGAATACGAAGCCTGGGCCAAAGACGTCGAGTTTCAGATGTTCGGCGAAAAGTACAGGAGAATTTAGCCTATCCTTTCCAAAGCCTGCATTTTCATGAATGCAATAGAGGGTATGTATGACCAACGGAACAGCCGCATCCACCGGATGCGGCTGTTCGCTGTCCGGGAGAACCGCCGTCGCGGCAGGCGCGGCAGGCGCGGAAACAGCGGCCGCGTCGCTTTTCCGGTTGCGCCGGGTGCCGCCGCGGTGTTAGAATGAAAGCAGCAGAAACAGAAAGGAGGTGGCACTCTATGAGCGATTGTATTTTCTGTCAGATCGCGTCCGGCGAAATTCCCGGCGAGATTGCCTATCAGGATGACCGTATTGTCGTCTTTCATGATGCCGATCCCCAGGCGCCGGTGCACGTGCTGATGATCCCCAGAAAACATATCTCCAGCATCAACGATGTCGGTGAAGAAGACGCCGATCTGCTCGCCTACATGATGGAAAAAATCAAGGATGTGACGAACATGCTGGGGCTCGACAACGGATACCGGGTGGTGATCAACTGCGGCGAAGACGGACTGCAGACCGTGCAGCATCTCCATTTTCACATTTTGGGCAAGAGAAAGTTGACATGGCCTCCGGGTTGATAGTATAATTAAGTCTGCTTAGGCATTATATTAATAATGTCAGGAGGTGAATCAGCATTTATGGCACAGGTAATTGTCAAAGACGGTGAGAGCTTGGAGAGTGCCTTGAAACGGTTTAAGAGATCGTGCGCCAGAGACGGCGTCATGAGCGAACTGAGAAAGAGGGAGCACTACGAAAAGCCCAGCGTCAAGAGAAAAAAGAAATCTGAAGCTGCCAGAAAAAAGGCGAACAAGAAATACTGAGCTTTAGAGAAGAGGTGTGAATGATTTGAACCTGAAAGAACGACTGATGAATGACTTCAAGGAAGCCCTCAAGGCGCACGACGAAGTCAGAAAAGAGACGATCAGTTTTGCGCGGGCCGCGATCCGGCAGGTGGAGATCGATCAGAAAACCGAACTCGGTGACGCAGAGATTGTCCCCATCCTCGCCAAGCAGGTCAAGATGCGGAAAGACGCGCTGGCCGATTTCAAAAAGGCCGGCCGCGACGATCTGGTCGCGTCGTATCAGGCGGAAATCGATGTTCTGTCGGAGTATCTGCCGGAACCGCTGTCCGAGGAGGAAATCCGCAGGACGGTGGACGACACTGCCGCGGAGATCGGCGTAGAAGCCGGCAGCGGGAAAAAGAGCATGGGCAGGCTGATGGGCGCTGTGATGCCGAAAGTCAAGGGCAGAGCCGATGGAAGCACCGTTCGCAGCATCATCGAAACATACCTCGGATAAGAAAACCATCACATGGCCCGATCTGCGGATCGGGTCATTTCTCTGTCTGCGGTTCGATGCCGCAGGCTGCAGGAAAAGGAGACTGCTTGGAGAACAACATTGCAAAAATCAGGCTGCCCGAAGGACTGGACCGGCGGGAGCTGTTCGGCAGCATGGACAGCCATCTGCTGAAACTGCAGGACGCGCTGCGGGTAGAGATCGTTCAGCGCGACAATGAACTGCTCCTGCGCGGGGAAGACGCGCCGCGCGCCGCCCGGGTGATCCGCGAGCTGATCGGCATACTCGACGCCGGCGAAGCGCTCGACGGACAGAAGGTGGAGTACGTGCTGTCCCTCGCCGACAAGGGCGTTTCCTATCTGGACAGCGATCTCGATCACGATATCATCTGCTATACGCACCGCGGCAAACCGCTGCGTCCGAAGACGATCGGACAGCAGCGCTATATCGCGGCGATGCGGCACCGCGACGTAGTCTTCGGCATCGGACCGGCCGGTACCGGCAAGACCTATCTGGCGGTGGCGATGGCGGTGACGGCGTTCAAGAAAAAGGAAGTGCAGAAAATCATCCTCACACGGCCGGCCGTGGAGGCCGGGGAGCGCCTCGGCTTTCTCCCCGGCGACCTGCAGGAAAAGGTGGATCCCTATCTGCGGCCGCTCTACGATGCGCTCTACGATGTGCTCGGGCGCGACAGCGCCCTGCGTCTGAAGGAGAAGGAAGTGATCGAAATCGTGCCGCTGGCCTACATGCGCGGCCGCACCCTTGACGGTTCTTTCATCATTCTCGATGAGGCGCAGAACACGACCCGCGAGCAGATGAAGATGTTCCTCACCCGCATGGGCTTCGGTTCGCAGATGGTGATCACCGGCGACGACACCCAGGTGGATCTGCCCGGCGACCGGCGTTCCGGTCTGGTCGATGCCGCCCGCGTTCTGCGCGGGGTGCGGGGCATCGAATTCTGCTATCTGACCGACGTCGACGTAGTGCGTCACCAGATGGTCAAGCGCATCATCAATGCCTACGAACGCGCCGAAGAACATCACGGCGAGCGGGGCCGCGGCGGCTATCGCGGCGAGTATGCCGGCGGCGGGAACGACGGCAGCCGAAGCGGCGGGAACGACGGCAGTCGAAGCGGCGGAAACGACCGCAGCCGAAGCGGTGGGAACGACCGCAGCGGCAGCGGCGGCCGGGCCGGCGAGAACGAAACATCCGGTGCGGACGCCCGGAGCGACGGCCGGGAACGATAAGGACAGTGACGCAGCGGAAGCCGGATGACCGGCTCGGAGGACGAGAAATGGAACTGATTTTCAGCGATGACGCCGCTGTGCCGGCGGAGCTGCGGGAAACGATGCGGCGTGCCGCCGGGATCGTTCTGCGCAGGGAGAACATTGCGGCGGAGGAGACGGAGATCGACGTCTCCTTTGTCGACGCGGCGGAGATTCGCCGTCTCAACGCCGCCTATCGGCAGACAGACCGTGTCACCGACGTGCTCTCTTTTCCGCAGTACGAGGCGGCGGCGGAGATCCCGCGGCAGGGACCGGTACTGCTCGGCGACGTCGTGCTCTGCACCGAGCGCGCCTGCGAGCAGGCGGCGGCTTACGGCCATTCCGGGGAACGGGAGCTGGTCTATCTTTTTGTTCACAGTCTGCACCACCTGCTCGGCTACGACCACCTCGAGGAGGCGGAGCGAAGGGTGATGCGGGCCGCCGAGGAGGCCGTCATGGACGAGCTCGGTCTGCCGCGCACGGCCGGCGAAGCGGACAGCGCAGCCGCGGCGGCTGCGGCATCTGAGGACAGTGAGGGAGAAAAACCATGACCAGAGAGACGGAGAAATCAACAGCGGCAGGCGGCGCGGTCAGCGCCGCCTACCGGTCACTCTACGAAGAAGCCGGACGGGCGCTGCGGCATGCCTATGCGCCGTATTCCGGCTTTGCCGTCGGCGCGGCGCTGCTCTGCGAAGACGGCCGCATCTATACCGGCGTCAACGTCGAGAATGCGTCCTACGGGGCCGCCATCTGCGCCGAACGCACCGCGGCGGTCAAGGCAGTCAGCGAAGGCGAGCGGCGGTTCCGCGCCCTGGCTGTGCGCAGTGCCGGCGGCAGCGCCTGGCCGTGCGGCATCTGCCGCCAGTTTCTCTATGAATTTGCGCCCGAACTCGACGTGATCTCCGGAGAAGATGTCGATCATCTGGAGGTATTTCCGCTGTCGGCACTGCTGGTGAAAGGATTCAGGCTGTGAAGAGTGGATTTGTCAGTATTACCGGGCGGCCGAACGTCGGCAAGTCGACGCTGCTGAATGCGATCCTCGGCGAGAAGATCGCCATCACCGCCGACAAGCCGCAGACGACGCGCAACCGCATCCGCGGCATCTACAACGGCGACGATACGCAGATCGTCTTCCTCGATACGCCGGGCATCCACAAGCCGCGTACGAAGCTGGGCAGCTATATGACCGAGACGGCGCTGGCGGCCCTCGCGGATGTCGACGTAATTCTTTTTCTCGTTGACTCCGCACTCGATGCCGGACCCGGTGACCGGCGCATCGTCGAGCAGCTGCGGCAGACGGAGACGCCGAAGATCCTCGTCATCAGCAAGATCGACTGCCTGTCGCCGGAGGAGGTCAGCCGCATTGCCGCAGAATACCGCACCCTCGATCTCTTCGCCGACATCGTCGCCGTTTCGGCGCGGCAGCGCCGCGGCATCGAGGAACTGCTGAAGGCGGTGCGGGCGCGGCTGCCGGAAGGACCGGCGTATTTCCCGACCGATCTGGTCACCGACCGGCCGGAACGCTTCCTCGCCGCCGAAATCATCCGCGAGAAGCTGCTTCGCTACCTCGAGGACGAGGTGCCGCACGGCGTCGCGGTAGAGATCGAGAGCTGGCAGGAAGAGCCGGACCTGATCCGCATCGGTGCGGTCATCTACTGCGAACGCGCATCGCACAAGGCGATTATCATCGGCCGCGGCGGCCGCAAGCTCAAGGGCATCGGCAAGAGCGCGCGGCAGGACATCGAACGGCTCACCGGCACGAAGGTTTATCTGCGCATGTGGGTCAAGGTCAGAGAACACTGGCGTGATTCCGCATCGATGCTGTCGGAACTGGGATACAGGGATAAACGATGAATGTAGAAACCGAAGCCATCATTCTGCGGCAGACCCGGCTCCTCGGCGGGCGCCGGCTGCTGCATCTCTTTACCCGCGAGCAGGGCCGGATGACGGCCGGCGCCTATGCCCGCGGCCGCGGACGGCAGCGCAGCACGCTGGCGCTGCAGCCGTTTACCCGCGGTCAGTATGTGATCCGCCGCCGCGGCCGCAGCAGCACCATCGTTTCGGCCGAAGAGATCCACAGCTATTACGGCCTCGGGGAGGACGTCGACAAGTACTTTGCCGCCAGCCGCTGTCTCGAGCTGGCCGCCGCCATGGTGCAGGAGGAGCAGCCGGCACCGGGGCTTTATGATCTTACCGTTTCACTGCTGACGGAGCTGGAACGGCGCCGCGGCCGCTGCGGCACGCTGGTGCTCGCCTTTGAAACCAAGGCCCTGCAGGAAATCGGGCTGCTGCCCGAGCTGAACCGCTGCGTGTCCTGCGGCAGCACCGGGCAGGCCGCCGCCTTCAGCGTGCCCGGCGGCGGGGTGCTCTGCGCCGACTGCCGGCGCCGCGAGGAGGCCGAAGCCGCCGCAAAAGGGCAAAATGACAGATTGATTTATGATATCGATTTTGGTATCATGAGTGTGTTGAAATATTTTCTGACAAATCCGCTGCAGAGTCTGAAAAAACTTGCCTTGAAGGAAGAAATCGAAGACCGCACGGAGACGATTCTCAGGGAATACATCCGCTACCATCTGGACCTGCGTTCGCTCAGGAGCGAGGAGGCTGCGGAACCTCATACAGCGAGATCCAAAGAAGGAGGTTGACATGGAAGTCACACTGGAAAAAATAGAACTGGTCAAGGACCGGACCGGCGTCAGCTACAAGGAGGCCAAAGCCGCTCTGGAGGCGGCTGACGGCAGCGTTGTCGACGCCATCATCGACATTGAGGAAACCATCGACGCCGGCCGCGGCACCGGCGCCCGGGAGAACGGCACAGCGCTCGTCGATGCTCTCAAAGAACTGCTTCACAAGGGCAATGTTTCGCGCCTGCAGGTGAAGAACAGGAAGGATGAGATCCTGCTCAACGTGCCGGTTAACCTCGGCATTATCGGCTCCGTCATTTCGCCGGTGCTGGCAATATCCGGCTTTGCCGCGGCGGTCGGCTTTCAGTGCACGGTAGAGGTCGTCAAGCAGGACGGCTCCACCGTGGATCTCAGCGGGCGGGCCGCGGAGTTCGCCGGCAAGGCGCGCGACAAGGGCGCCGAGTTTGCCGGAAAAGCCCGGGACAAGGGCGCCGAGTTTGCCGGAAAAGCCCGGGACAAGGGCACCGAGTTCGCCGACAAAGCCCGCGACAGGGGCAGTGAATTTGCCGACCAGGCGCGCGATAAGGGCGTGGAATTTGCCGCCGCCGCCAGAGACCGTGCCGGGGATATGCGCGACCGCACCGCCGACACCTTCAACGACGTCCGGAATCGGGCGCAGGATGCCTTTGACGATGCCAGATACAAGGCGCAGGATGCCTTTGAGGACGCGAAGGACAAGGCGCAGGACGCCTTTACGGATGCGAAGGACCGGGCACAGGATGCCTTCAGCAGTACCGGTGAGAAAGTGCGCAGTACGTTCGGCACAGCGCCGGCCGGCGAAACAGAATAGGAGAGGACAGCGAGGACTGCATGACTACAGCAATCACAATGGACAAAATCGTAGCTCTTGCCAAGAACAGAGGATTCGTATATCCCGGTTCGGAGATTTACGGCGGCCTGGCGAATACCTGGGACTACGGCCCGCTGGGGGTGGAATTCAAGAACAACCTCAAGAAGGCCTGGTGGCGGAAATTCGTCCAGGAATCCAAATACAACGTCGGACTCGACGCCGCCATTCTCATGAACCCGCGTACCTGGGAGGCGTCCGGGCACGTCGGCGGATTTGCGGATCCTCTGATTGACTGCAAGGCCTGCAAGGCGCGCTTCCGCGCCGATAAACTGATCGAGGAATACATGGCGGAGAGCGGTGCGCCGGCGGAGACCGTCGACGGCTGGCCCAATGACAAGATGGAAAACTATATCCGCGCGCACAGCATTCCCTGTCCGGAATGCGGCGCCAGCGACTTCACCTCCATCCGCCAGTTCAACCTGATGTTCAAGACCTTCCAGGGCGTGACCGAAGACAGCAAGGCGGAGCTCTATCTGCGGCCGGAAACGGCGCAGGGCATTTTCGTCAACTTCGCCAACGTGCAGCGCACGTCGCGGCGCAAGATTCCGTTCGGCATCGCCCAGATCGGCAAATCCTTCCGCAATGAAATCACGCCGGGCAACTTCACGTTCCGGACGCGGGAATTCGAGCAGATGGAGCTGGAGTTCTTCTGCCGGCCGGGCAGCGACCTCGAGTGGCACGCTTACTGGAAGGACTACTGCGCCGGCTTCCTGCGCAGTCTCGGCATGTCCGACGAGCACATGCGCCTGCGCGACCACGGCGAGGAGGAACTGTCTCACTACAGCAACGCCACCACCGACATCGAGTACCTCTTCCCGTTCGGCTGGGGCGAACTGTGGGGCATTGCCGACCGCACCGATTTCGACCTCAGACAGCACATCGAATACTCCGGCCAGAAGATGGAATACATGGATCCGGAGACCCACGAAAAATACGTTCCCTACTGCATCGAGCCGTCGCTGGGCGCGGACCGCGCGGCACTGGCCTTCCTCCTCGAGGCGTACAACGAGGAGACGGTCACCGATGCCAAGGGCAGGGAAGACACGCGCACGGTGCTGCGCTTTCATCCGGCACTGGCACCCTACAAGGCCGCGGTGCTGCCGCTTTCGAAAAAGCTGGCACCGGTCGCCGAGCCGATTCACGAGGAGCTGTCGCGTCACTTTATGGTCGACTACGACACCGCCGGTTCGATCGGCAAGCGCTACCGCCGCGAGGATGAAATCGGCACGCCGTTTGCGATCTGCGTCGATTTCGACACCCCGGAGGATCACCAGGTGACGATTCGCGACCGCGATACAATGGATCAGATCAGACTGCCGATCGATCAGGTCAAAGCCTATATCGATGAACGGCTGGTATTTTAAAAGGAGTTGAAACAATGGAGAAATTCGTCTACTCGTTCAACGAGGGATCCAAGGACATGAGGAGCCTGCTCGGCGGCAAGGGCGCCAACCTTGCCGAGATGACCAATATCGGTCTGCCGGTACCGTTCGGCTTTACGGTCACTACGGAAGCCTGCAACAAGTACTACGAAGACGGCAAAAAGCTGAGCGACGACATCCTCAACGAGATCTTCGCGAAAATGAAGGAACTGGAGGAGGTATCCGGCAAGAAGTTCGGCAGCACCGACAACCCGCTGCTGGTGTCGGTACGCTCCGGTGCCGTTTTCTCGATGCCGGGCATGATGGACACGATCCTCAACCTGGGTCTCAACGATGACACCGTCAGGGGACTGGCAGAACTGACCGGCAACGAGCGCTTTGCCTACGACAGCTACCGCCGCTTCATCCAGATGTTCGGCGACGTCGTCATGGAGATCGACAAGACCAAGTTCGACAAGATCTTCGACGGTCAGAAGGAAAAGGCCGGCGCCAAGTACGACGTCGATCTCAAGACCGAAGATCTCAAGGAAATCATCACCGGCTACAAGGCGCTGGTCAAGAAGGAAATGGGCCGCGATTTCCCGCAGGAGCCCAAGGATCAGCTGGTCGAAGCGGTGATGGCGGTCTTCCGTTCCTGGAACAACGAGCGCGCCATTCTCTATCGCAAACTGAACAATATCCCCGGCAACCTCGGCACGGCGGTCAACGTCCAGTCGATGGTCTTCGGCAACATGGGCGACACCTCCGGCACCGGCGTGGCCTTTACCCGCAGCCCGGTCAACGGGGAAAACGATATCTTCGGTGAGTTTCTCGTCAACGCCCAGGGCGAAGACGTCGTCGCCGGCATCCGCACGCCGCAGCCGATCAAGCAGATGGCCGACGCGTTCCCGGAGGTCTACACCCAGTTCACCAAGATCGCCAAGCTGCTCGAGGATCACTATACCGACATGCAGGATATGGAGTTCACCGTCGAACGCGGCAAGCTGTATATGCTGCAGACCCGCAACGGCAAGCGCACGGCGGAAGCCGCCGTCAAGGTGGCCGTCGATATGGTGGCCGAGGGTCTGATCGACAAGGAAACGGCTGTCACCCGGCTCGAGCCGGGTCAGATCGACCAGCTGCTGCACCCGAAATTCGATGAGGAAGCACTGAAGAAGGCGACACCGATCACCAAGGGTCTGCCGGCTTCCCCGGGCGCGGCCGCCGGTAAAATCTACTTCAACGCCGCCGACGCCGAAGCGGCCGCGGCCAACGGCGAACGCGCCGTGCTGGTGCGGCTGGAGACGTCGCCGGAAGACCTCGCCGGCATGGTGGCGGCCGAGGGCATCCTTACCGCCCGCGGCGGCATGACGTCGCACGCGGCCGTCGTGGCCCGCGGCATGGGCAAATGCTGCGTTTCCGGCGCTTCCGAGATTCAGGTCGACGAAGCGGCGAAAAAGCTGGTCATCGGCGGCAGAACCTTCGGCGAGGGCGACTTCCTCTCCCTCAACGGCTCCAACGGCGAAGTCTACGAAGGCGAAGTCAAGACGGTGCCGCCGGAACTGTCCGGCAACTTCGGCACGATCATGGGCTGGGCCGATGAAATCCGCTCGCTCAAGGTCCGCACCAATGCCGACAACCCGCGCGACGCGAAACAGGCCGTCGAATTCGGTGCCGAGGGCATCGGTCTCTGCCGCACCGAGCACATGTTCTTTGAAGAAGAGCGCATTCCGGCCATCCGCCGCATGATCATGGCGGATACCGAGGCCGAAAGAAGAGAAGCGCTGGCCGGTCTGATCGACTACCAGAAGAGCGATTTCAAGGGCATCTACGAAGTGATGGGCGAGCGCCCGGTGACGATCCGCCTGCTCGACCCGCCGCTGCACGAGTTCGTGCCGCACGGCGAGGCCGAGATGAAGGAGCTGTCGGATCAGTACGGCATCCCGATGGAGAAGATCATCAAGAGAGCCGAGGAACTGAAGGAATTCAACCCGATGCTCGGACACCGCGGCTGCCGTCTCGCGGTCACCTATCCGGAGATCGCCGAGATGCAGACCGAGGCCATTCTGATGGCGGCCATCGAGCTGAAGAGAGAAAAGGATATGTCGATTACGCCTGAGATCATGGTGCCGCTGGTCGGCAGCAAGGCGGAACTCGCCAACGTCAAGGAGACGATCGACCGGACGGCGGCGAAGGTCTTCGACCGCGAGGGCATCAAGCTCGACTACAAGGTCGGAACGATGATTGAAATCCCGCGCGCCGCGCTGACGGCCGACGAGATCGCCGAGGAAGCGGAGTTCTTCTCCTTCGGCACCAACGACCTGACGCAGATGACGTTCGGCTTCTCGCGCGATGACACCGGCGCGATCATCAAGGAATACATGGACAAGGGCATCCTCGAATACGATCCGTTCCAGAGCCTCGATCAGGAAGGCGTCGGCCAGCTGGTCGAGATGGGCGTGAAGAAGGGACGCGCGACGCGGCCCGGCATCAAGCTCGGCATCTGCGGCGAGCACGGCGGCGATCCGCGTACCGTCGAGTACTGCAACGGCATTGGTCTCGACTATGTCTCCTGTTCGCCGTTCCGCGTACCGATCGCCCGTCTGGCCGCGGCCCAGGCCGTCGTCAAGGCGAAGCAGGCGTAAGCCGGTGCGCCGACAACTATACTTTCGGTACAAACAGAGTATCCCTGAGCAGATTCTGCTCGGGGATACTTTTTCTGTGCTGACGGCAGGCGGGCTGCATTATCGGAACCTGCGGGAAGTTTGTGCGGGGAGTCCGTGTGATCTGGTAAACGGTAAACAGCACGTGCATGGCATTTGAGCGGATTTTCCTTTAGCATCAGGTGAGATAAACTGAGGAGGAGGTATTCGATCCATGAACGTCGGAACCTGCGGGAAGTTTGTGCGGGGAGTCCGTGTGATCTGCTCCGGCGACGGGCGCTGCGACGGCGGCGGGCAAGAAAATCGGAAAGATGTAATAAAACAGTTGACATCATAGATGTAATTTGATATATTACAACTATCAAAAGACCGTTTGAGCTTATTGCAGATTCCGGAGGTGACATCGATGTTTTCTTCCAGCTTTCCGACCAGGCTGTCGCAGGGACTTACACAGGATCGGGACCGGCAGATCAGCATACTGAAAGAAAAGACAGCGGCGGCGGATGCCGTTCTGATCGGCGCCGGGGCAGGTCTTTCCACCGCGGCGGGATTCACATATACGGGAGAGAGATTTCGAAAATACTTCCGTGATTTTGAAGAGAAGTACGGCTGCCATGACATGTATTCCCTCGGTTTCTATCCGTACGCTTCCCGGGAGGAATTCTGGGGCTGCTGGTGCCGCTGTATCTGGATTAACCGGTACGCGCCGATTCCTTCGGATGTTTATGAAAAACTGTTTGCTCTCGTTCGGGACAAGGATTATTTTGTGCTGACCACCAATGTGGATCATTGCTTCCAGCGGAGCGGGTTTGATCGGCACCGGCTGTTCTATACGCAGGGGGACTACGGCTTATTCCAGAGCAGCTCGCCGGGCGGCGCCTCCCGATCAAAAACCTACGACAACTATGAAATCGTCCGGCAGATGGTGCTGTCCGAGGGTTTCGAGATTGCGGAGGACGGGGAACTGGTCATTCCGGCGGATGCGGAAATCGGGATGACTGTGCCGTCGGAACTGGTGCCGGTGTGTCCGGATGACGGAATGCCGATGACGACCAATCTGCGCAGCGATGATACTTTTGTCGAAGACGCGGGATGGCACAGGGCAAGTGAACGGTATTCCGAGTTTCTCAGACGGCATGCGAACATGAAAATACTTTATCTGGAAGCGGGCGTCGGCGGCAATACCCCGGTGATTATCAAGTATCCGTTCTGGCAGTACACGGCAGCAAACCCGAACGCGTTCTATGCCTGCCTCAACAAGGGCGAGGCGTACTGCCCGGAGGAGATCGCGGAGCGGTCGGTATGCATTGACGGGGATCTCAGTGAAATCCTGTGCGATCTTGCAGGCCGCTGAGATTTGAAGGAGAGTGAAAAAGATGAATCAAAGAGAAAGAGCGGCACGGCTCATTCAGTATCTGGAAGATGAAATGCCGGAATATGCCGGAGAGGGAGTGCCGGAAAACGAACAGGATGCCTTCAATTTGTTTCGCGCATTGTGCAATGTGCGAATGCCGGGGCCCGCGCCGCAGGAGTTCCTGTGCATTCAGGACGCTTATCTGCAAGAGGAAACGGCGAAAAAAGGCATCACAGATGCGGATGATTTGCGGCCGGTATCCTCCGACGAGCGAATGGTTCTCTGGCAGGGCGATATCACGACGCTGAAGTGTGATGCCATCGTCAATGCGGCGAACAGTCAGATGCTGGGGTGCTTCCGCCCGCTTCATAACTGCATCGACAACATCGAGAACACCTATGCCGGCGTGCAGCTGAGAAATTACATGAACGAGCAGATGGAACAGCTGAAGCGGAGGTACGGCGAGGAGTATGAGCAGCCGACCGCGGTTCCGATGATCAGTCCGGCTTTCAATCTTCCGTCAAAGCACATCGTCCATGTGGTGGGGCCCATCGTCTCTCCGTTCCTGACGCGGGAACATAAGGAACAGCTGGCGGAGTGCTACCGGGCAAGCCTGGATCTGGCGGCAGAGAACGGCTGTGCGAACATCGCCTTCTGCTGTATCTCAACAGGGGTGTTTATGTTCCCCCAGGATAAGGCGGCAGAGATCGCCGTGCGTACAGTACGGGCGTGGCTCGATGCTCATGCGGACAACTGTATGAAAAAAGTGATCTTTAATGTCTTCAAGGACAGCGACCGGGAAATTTATGGAAAGCTGCTAGGCTGAAACTTCTGTATTCAAACGATAACATACATTTACCGGGTACACCATGACCCGGTTTTTTTACGTAAAGAACCAATGCATTGAAAAATCATAGTGATCAAAAGTCGCTGTGAGATACGATCATGTCACTTTGAATAACGGGAGAGAATCATGCACCCGGGAAAAGAAACTGAAACGCTTGAATTTAAAAAGACAACAGGCGAAATGAAAGAAGCAATGATATCGATGGCAAAGCCCGTCCGTATCGTTTTCATAAGATAACCGATGGAGTCTGTCGTTCTCCCTTGTTCGAAAAACCGATCCGGATCCGATCAAAGCCGTTGACACGCCGCCAAAAATGGAATAAAATGGTAATCCAACAAAGGGGCGATAAGGAAGCCGAGCAATCAAAACTGCCGTTGTGCGGGAAATGTGAAGAGAAAGAGAGACAAGCGGATGGAACGAATTACGATGGAAATCGCCGTCGCGGACCCCCTTTACGCGCATGCACTGGCCCGAGCGCTGCTGCGCTGTGACGCGCGCTTTCAGGTACGTGTGCGGAGAATCGCAAGGCGCTCTGCGGCCGGCGAACAGGACGGAACCGGAATTGCTCCGCCCGCCGCGGCTGCGCAGGAAAGAAGGGCGGCACCGGGGCACCGCATGTCGAAAGCAGACCTGCAGCTGCGGGACTGGCCGGGGGAAAAAGCCGCGGCCGATGCGGAGCAGAAAATTGCCTCGGCCGACAGCGGCCCGCCCGTGGTCTGGCTCTGCGAGGAGGCGGCTGACGCGTCGTCCGCTTTTCTCTCTGCGTCCCCCGGCACGCCGGCGGCGGAGGGTCCGTCTCCGGTCTGCTGGAAATACGGCAGTGTACGCCGTCTGGCAGCGGAACTGATCTTCGCCTGCGGCAGGTTCCACGGCCGGCGGATCATGGCCTGCACGGAACGGGAAGTGCGCCTGTTCGGCTTTGTCTCCTCGAGCGGCGGTACCGGCTGCACCACGGCGGCGCTGGGCACGGCCTGCGAGCTGGCACGCTTTCACGGCCTTCGTGTTCTCTATCTGCCGTTTGCTCCGTTCGATGAAACCGAACGGTATTTTCCCGCGCTTACGTCGAAAAAAGCAGCTGCCGCGGGGCAGAAGTCCCGGGACGGGGGAACTTCTGCCGCGGTCCGTCCTCCCCTGCCGCCGGCCGACGAGCCGCAGCACGGGGACAGAGCGAAGGCCGCGGCGTCCGCGGCGACGAAAGAAGGCTCTGCCGCAGAGCGCCCGGATATCGCCGCTATTGCAGCGCGGCACCGGGGGATCCGTGAGTACCTTTATTATCTGGCGGCGGGTCGGGAGGAATTCTGCCGTCTGCCCGAAGCTTTCATGGTCAGAGAGGAGCACGGCGTATTTGCGTTTGCGCCGGCCGCGGGCAGCAATCCGCTGGCTGCACTGGAGGAAGATGCCTGTCAGAAACTGCTGGAGCAGCTGATTGCCTATGCGCGGATCGACTGTCTGATTCTCGATATCGGCAGCAGTGTGCTCCCGGCGGCCGGAGCCGCGCTGCGCGCCAGCCAGCAGCTGGTGATGCTCTGCGGCAGAGAAGATGTGCGGTATGGCCGGTGGCTGTCGGAACAGTATCCGGATACCGATTTTCGGCGCATTGTCAGAGTGCGCGGACGCTGTGCATTTTCCGCCGCCGGGGATGAAGAAGGCGCGGATGACCGGTATGAAGAAACGGCGCAGCAGTCGGAAACAGGCGGACGGCCGCAGGGAGAAACCGGCAGGCAGCGGGAAGGAAGCGACCGACGCCGGACGGAGGACGTCGAACGAACGGACAGCGGTCGGAAAATGCCGGGAACCGCTGCCGAAGGAAAGGACGATGAAATCGGCGACAGTGTCGGCGACCTGCCGCAGAAAACGGCGGCGGTCTGCTGCATCCCGTATGATCCCGACAGCCTGACCGACGGCCTGCAGCTGGACGGAAACTTCGGGGACGGCATACGTGACTTGACGGAGCGGCTGCTGGCACCTGTGGAGGAAACGCGAACGGCTGCCGAACTGCCGGTGCGCTGAGCTGCGCAGGAAGGAGAAGCGATCGCTGACCGGATCACACCGGCGCGCCGAGCTGCACAAAACGGGCGCAGATCGGACTGCCGGTGCGCCGAGCGGCACAGGAAGGAGAAGCGATCGCTAACCGGATCACCCACCGGTGCGCTGAGCAGCACAGCGCCCGCGTTTTGATGTGCTGTTTCGGCTGTACTTTCGGCGCTGCTCCGAAACTGCTCCGGAATTGCTTCGGCTGTACTTTCGGCTGCAGCTGACAGCCGTTTGCTGATTTTTCCGGTTCGGAACCCTGCGGCACGGAAGCCGGTCTTTGATTGCCGTCGATGGGGGAAAGAAACGGCGACGATCTGCAATAATTGGAAAATTGAGAAAAATGTGATAAAATAAAAAAGGAAGATGATGAGAGTAGGCGCTATCCCATAGCGAAAGGATCGGCATGGGACATCTTGATTTCTTTGTTCGTGATCTGGCACTGATTCTGGTGGTCTGTGCGGTGATTACGATTCTGTTTCGAAAACTGCGTCTCCCGGTTGTGCTGGGATACATACTCACGGGCTTTCTGATCAGCCCGAATTTTGTGTACCTGCCGACCGTCCTCAAGGAAGACAACGTCAATCACTGGGCGACCATCGGCATTGTTTTCCTGATGTTCGCGCTGGGACTGGAATTCAGCTTCAAGCGCATCGCCAAGGTTGGCAGCAGTGCGATCATCACGGCGATGACGGTTATGACCGCGATGGTGGTGATCGGTGCGTTTACCGGCCGGCTGCTGGGCTTTGACCGCATCGACTGCCTCTTTATCGGCGGCATGCTGTCGATCTCTTCGACAATGGTCATTCTCAAATCCTACGAGGAATACGGTCTCACGGAAAAACCCTTCGCGACGCTGGTACTGGGCGTGATGGTAATCGAGGACATCGGCGGCATCTTCATGATGATCGTACTCTCGACGGTGGCGGCGGGCAGAGAAGTTTCCGGCATGGATATGGTCTTTGAGATGGCCAAGCTGCTGATCTTTCTCGGCATCTGGCTGGTGCTGGGCATCTATCTGATCCCTTCGGTGCTGCGCCGCACCCGCTATCTGATGAATGATGAAACGCTGCTGATCACGGCTCTGGCTATTTGTTTCGGGATGGTCATCATTTCGCACATGATCGGCTTCTCCGAAGCACTGGGCGCATTTCTCGGCGGCTCGATCGTGGCCGGTACAGTGGCCAGCGAAAAAATCGATCAGCTGATTAAACCGCTCAAGGATCTCTTCGGCGCCGTCTTCTTTGTGTCGGTGGGGATGATGCTGGAACCGGATGTCATCGCCGTCAACCTGCGGCCGATTCTGATCCTGGCCGGGGTGACCATTATTGGGCAGATGACATTCGGTACGCTGGGCATCCTCTTTTCCGGCCGTACGCTGCGAACGGCCGTGTGCGGCGGCTTCTCGATGGTGCAGATCGGTGAATTCTCTTTTATCATCGCCGCGCTCGGGCAGCAGCTCGGCGTGACCAGCCGGCTGCTCTATCCGATCATCGTCTGCGTGGCGGTGATCACGATGGCGCTGACTCCGCTGTTCATCAAAAATTCCGAACGCGCCTGTCGAACGCTGAACCGGCACATGCCGCGCAGTCTGCGCCGCTTCCTCCACAGCTACACCGAGGACAAACGCGATTCGGACGACAACGACGACGACTGGAAGCGCATGTTTCGGCGCTACTTTCTTCGCACCGGGATCTGCGCCGGACTCCTGTTCGTCATTCACATCGCCGGCACACGCTATCTCGTGCCGGCCATCGGCAGCTTCCTCGACGGCGTGACCGCTGACATTGTGGTGACAGTGATCCTCTGCCTGCTGATGCTGCTTCCTGTCAGCATTCTCTATCATCACCGCGACGATCTCTTCGTCAAGCTGTGGGTAAAGAATAAAACCAACCGCCTGCCGCTGACCTTGCTGCGGGCTGGTCAGGTCGTCATCGCGGCGGCCTTTTTCGGGGCGGTATTCCGGCATTTTCTCCATCTGTCGTGGTGGCTGATTCTGCCGATCGCCGTGATCCTGGCGCTGGTCATTTCACGCATCGATTTTCTGCGCAGTCAGGCGATCCGCGTGGAAGCGCGCTTTTTCATCAATTTCAACGAACGGCTGCTGCATCGCCTCAAACAGGAAAACCGCGCCCGGCAGTGGATGGGAGATCATATCTATGTGGCCGAGTTCCGTCTCACCAACCCGTACGACATTCCCACGGTCAGCGAGGTGTATGACGATCGCTACTTTGACATGCGGGTGATCAAGGTGATACGCGGCGAGCGGCATTTTAACATACCGAAGGGGGATGTGCCGATTGAACCCGGTGATATCGTGCAGCTGATCGGAACCCGCGATGAACTGGACGCTTACTTGATTCTGCTGGAAAACGACGAGAACATCGAAACGCCCTCGCAGCCGATCGTCACCATGCGCGACTATCTCTACGGACAGACGTTCCGCCGGGTGCAGCCGGCCGACCAGATCATCTATACCGAAGTGGAAGTCGGGAAGAATGCCACGTTTGCCCACCGCACCGTCAAGAGCTGCGGCTTTCGCGAAAAATACAAGGGGTTCATTGTCGGCATTGAGCGGCACGGCTATCCGATCATTGATCCGAGCCTGCAGACCGTGATTCAGGAAGGGGATATCCTCTGGGTTGTCGGCACGGAGGAAACCGGTACGCTGCTGATTCACGACAATCTGATTCAGGAAGTATAAGCGGCGGGCGTGCACGGGGCACATGGCACAGGGCGCGGATCTGGCTGCTTAACGGGCACAGGACGGATCGGACAGATTTGCGGATCACCGGATCGGGCCAAGCGCTTCGGCGGCTCGTCAGTATTCGTTGACCAGCTTGCCGGTCATGTGGTCGATGTTCAGTTCCAGCATTTGCAGAGTGTTTCTGGTCCGCTGAATCTCCGCTTCGACGAAGTCCTTCGGATCGTATTTGAGGCCCAGCTTTCTGGCCGTTGCTTCCGTCAGGGCGGGATCGTCGACAAAGGCGATTTTCCCGAACAGGATTACGCTCTTGACGTTCAGGCCCGGCTTTTCGTCGCTGAGATATCCGTGGTCGAAAACGGTGAACGAGACGCGGGCATCGGCGCGCAGCGCATCGATTTTGTGCCCGGTTTTGGCGCCGTGAAAATAGATTTTGCCGTTATCATAGTAAATGAAATTCATGGGCACGCCGTACGGATAGCCGTCTTCGCCGTGGACCGACAGCACGCCGCGCGGCTCGCTTTTCAGGATTTCCACGCATTCTTCTTCGGTCAGCTGCTGCTTCCATCTTCTCATTTTTCTAAACATATGTGTCCTCCTTGGCTGCGGGGGGCTGCCCGTTGTGCAGGGCGCCGTGCTTATACTGCTGCGCTGCCGCCCGGCCGGGCGGCAGCATTGGAAAGCCTGCTGCGTACAGCGGTTTGTCATGCATGGCAGCTTGGTGATCGGCTGGCTGCCGTTTTGCGTCTGGAAGCCGGTGCACGGCGCGATTCGGCTTTCATGGTCTGCTGGTGATCGGCTGGCTGGCGGTCGGTGTCTGGAAGCCGTCGCACGGCGCGGTTCGGCTTGCATGTTCAGCTGGTGATCGGCTGGCTGGCGGTTTGCGTCTGGAAGCCGGTGCACGCCTAGATTCGGCTTGCATGTTCAGCTGGTGATCGACTGACAGCCGTTCTGTGCGGTTCGTCCGCTGACAGTGTCAGGAAGCTCTTGCTCAGTCGTCGAACAGCGGCGTGGAAAAATACCGCTCCGCTGTGTCGGAAAGGACGGTGACGACCGTCTTTCCCGGGCCGAGTTTCTTTGCCAGGCGAATGGCCGCGGCGGTGTTGGTGCCGCTGGAGATGCCGCACATCAGGCCTTCTTCGTGCGCCAGCTTTTTGGCGGTGCCGAGCGCTTCCTCGTCGGAGATGATGCAGATATCGCTGTAGATCTCACGATTGAGGATGGCCGGGATGACGCCGTCACCGATACCCATCTGCAGATGCGTGCCGACGGAACCGCCGGAAAGAATGGCCGCGTTCGCCGGTTCGGCAGCCCAGATTTCAATCTCCGGCCAGCGCTCCTTCAGCGTTTCGCCGATCCCGGTGATCGTGCCGCCGGTGCCGACACCGGAGCAGAAGCCGTCGATCGGCCCGCCGACCTGTTCGAGAATTTCCTGCGCTGTGAATTTCTTGTGCGCCATGGTATTGTTGAAGTTGTCGAACTGCTGCGGAATAAAGACATGCGGATCGGCGGCCGCCATCTGTTCGGAGACGCGGACGCACTCCTTGATGCAGGCGCCGATGTTGCCGGCATCATGTACCAGTTTGACCTCGGCACCGTAGTGGCGGACGAGCTTGCGCCGTTCTTCACTGACGGAATCCGGCATGATAATGATCGTGCGGTAACCGCGGACGGCACCGACGAGCGCCAGGCCGATACCCTGGTTGCCGCTGGTCGGTTCGACGATAATAGTTTCCTTGTCGATCTTTCCTTCTTTCTCTGCCTGATCAATCATGTTCAGCGCCGTTCGGGTCTTGATTGAACCGCCCACGTTCAGGGCTTCGAATTTCACCAGAATTTCTGCGCTGTCTTTGTCTGTCATGTGCTGGAGGCGAATCATCGGCGTACGGCCGACGGCTTCCAGAATGTTGTTGTATACCATATTTCTTCCTTTAATTCAAAGTCGGCCGGAGACGTTTTCAGGCCGCCTTTTCTAATGTAGCATAAACGCGGCCGGGTCTCAATTGGATAGGGCTGATTTTTTCGGGAAATCGTGGAACAGGGGGTGTTTTCGAAAAATCTTCGGTCTGCTTTGCGGCGGTCCGGATCAGCTTTTCGGCATAGCTTCCGCATCGCTCTGCGGGCAGCGTGCTGACGCCGAAGAGCATCTGCCGGCTGCCTGATGCCATGTTGGCCTGCATGTCGTATGGTCGGATTGATCATCGTGTTTTCCCTCTGTGCAGGGGGAGGCCCGATGATTGTTTCTGCTGTGATTCCGTCGTTTCGTTTTCCCCGGATGCAGCGTGTGCAGTTCTCGTCGTGACTGGCCGAATGATTGGGGCAGTGGAGGTCCGGACAGATGTCGAAGGGTGCTTGCTTACTCACAGCGGTACATTCCTGTCTGTGCACAGACACGTAATCAGACAGTACAGTGCCGCAGCTATGCTCGTTATGCCCCTGTCTGTGCGCAGACATTCTGGCGGCCGCCGGACCGGACGGAATGAGCCGGTCGGAAGGTGCGATCATGCCGTACGGCTTTGCAGGGCGGCCGGAACAGGTTTTCCCGAGGCGGCCGGACAGGTTTTCCCGAGGCGGCCGGACAGGTTTTCCCGAGGCGGCCGGGCAGGTTTTCACGAGGTGACCGGAACAGGTTTTCCCGAGGCGGGCGGACAGGTTTTCCCGAAGCGGCCGGACAGGTTTTCCCGAGGCGGCCGGACAGGTTTTCCCGAGGCGGCCGGACAGGTTTTCCCGAAGCGGCCGGACAGGTTTTCACGAGGCGGCCGGAACAGGTTTTCGCGAGGTGACCGGAACAGGTTTTCGCGCCGCAGAGGTTTTAACAGCGTCCCGGATCATATATAATATTAAAAATTGCCTGCACATTGAATCTTACGGAGACAGCGATGAAGATCAAAAAAATGGATATGGATTTGACAGTCTGCAAGGTCGCATCCGAAGCGGATCTGCACCTCGCCGATCGGTTCTATTTCATCGGCAAAACAGATGAAGAAATATCACTTGCCTGCGAGACGGACAGGACGCCGGAGCATGTCATCGAGCGGGATGACGGCTGGAAGGCGTTTCGGATACAGGGACAGCTCGATTTCTCGCTGATCGGTATCCTGTCAAAGATCTCAGGGATCCTGGCTGAAAAGAGGATCGGCATCTTTGCAGTGTCCACTTTCAACACGGATTATATCCTTGTAAAGGCCAGTAATTTCGACAATGCGCTGAAGACGCTGTCCGAAGCGGGTTATGAAATCGAATGAATCAGGCACTGCCTGTCGGCGGATCTGTGGTTTCTCCGCGGAAGCCGCCGAAAAAACCGTGCTCGATGCATTGCTGCAGCAGTGATCCCGAGTTTGACAGTTTGGCTTGCAACAAAACGGCCGGAGCGTTCCCCTGTGAGCGTTTCGGCGTTTTTATCTGCTGCCGGAATTGTAGTATTTTAATGATTCAGAGCACGGATACCGGCGCTGCAGCGGTCGATCAACGGCAGGGATAAGGCTGGAAATCCGGCCCGGGCGCGATCTCCATCTATGTGCGGAACGGCGGCAGAACTACGGTAAAAGTTATTGTTAAGTTAAATCGGTATCCGGGGGGCGGCTGTTGAACAGGCAGTACGGGCGGCTGCCGAACAGGCTGCATGGGCGGCTGCTTCCCCAGTCCTGTCCGACCGGGCCATGGCCCGGTCGAAACCATGACCGATCGAAGCGGCCATTCTGAAATCGGCCAAACCGACGGCTGAAGGTGATCATTACTATGGCCGGCCTCTGAAGAGGCGGGCCATAGTTCTTGCGTCTTTCCTTATTCTTTTGCATGCTCATGATCATCGCCCGACTTTCCGCGGTGATCGCTTTGCTCGGTCCATGTCGGCTTCATCACTGTGGAACCCTGCAATATATCTGGGCTGACGCCCAAATGCTTGCGCCCAAAGCCACAGTACAAAACCATTTGTTATCCGTGCATGACTGAAACCTGCATCTTAATATTGTTGAATTGTATATTTTCAACAATTACAGAATTCCATTAAATATATGACGAAAATAGCTGTAATAACAGTATAGTGCGGGGAATAATGCTCAAAGAAGCAGAATGTTTCCCTTATACATCTGTTATTATAAAAAATACTTAAATTGTATATTTAAATATATACAATCTTGTCTATACTGAATAGACAGAAGCTTTTCAAGCGAGATAAGGAGGTTGAAGCATGCAGAGTAAAGAAAATGCGACAAACGGTGCGACCGTGGAAGGTCGGTATGAACTGAACAAGAATCTGGCGCAGATGCTGAAGGGCGGTGTGATCATGGATGTGACGACGCCTGAACAGGCGAAAATTGCCGAAAGCGTCGGTGCCTGCGCGGTCATGGCTCTGGAACGAATCCCGGCCGATATCCGCGCCGCAGGCGGCGTATCGCGCATGAGCGATCCCAAAATGATCCGCGGCATACAGGAATCCGTATCCATTCCCGTAATGGCAAAATGCCGTATCGGGCACTTCGCGGAAGCGCAGATCCTCGAAGCGATAGAGATCGACTACATCGACGAAAGCGAAGTGCTTTCACCGGCCGACGACATCTATCATATTGATAAGACAAAATTCCGCGTTCCGTTCGTCTGCGGCGCCAGAAATCTCGGCGAAGCGCTGAGGCGCATTGCGGAAGGCGCGGCGATGATCAGGACAAAGGGCGAGCCCGGCACCGGTGATGTGATTCAGGCCGTCCGCCATATGCGAATGATGAACAGTGAGATCGCTCGCATTAAATCTCTTCGTGAAGATGAGCTGTATGAGACGGCAAAAGAACTTCAGGTGCCGTCTGAACTGGTTCGAGAAGTGCACGACACTGGACGTCTCCCCGTTGTGAATTTCGCCGCCGGCGGGGTCGCTACGCCGGCTGACGCGGCTCTGATGATGCAGCTCGGCGCCGAAGGAGTCTTTGTCGGATCCGGCATCTTTAAATCCGGGAATCCGGAAAAGAGAGCCAACGCCATCGTCAAGGCAGTTGCAAACTTTACCGACGCGGCATTGATCGCGCGTCTCTCTGAAGACCTCGGCGAGGCCATGGTCGGCATCAACGAGCAGGAAATTTCACTCCTGATGGCGGAAAGGGGGGTATGATCATGAGAGCGGCAGTACTGGCAGTTCAGGGCGCATTCGCTGAACACGAGCATATGCTGGATCTTCTCGGTGTTCCTCATTTTGAAATCCGGGAAGAGAGTGATTTGAGACGATCCTTTGATGCGCTGATCCTTCCCGGCGGCGAGAGTACCGTCCAGGGGAAGCTGCTTCGTGAACTCTCTCTGTACGACGATTTGAAGGAGCGTATTCTTGCGGGACTCCCCGTGCTCGGAACATGCGCCGGAATGATCCTTCTGGCTTCTACGATAGACGGTGAAGACTACAGCTATTTCGCTACGATGCCGGTCTCTGTGACGCGCAACGCCTATGGCCGGCAGCTTGGCAGCTTCAAGGCCGTCGCGGACTATGGCAGCGTCGGTCCGGTTCCCATGACATTCATTCGTGCGCCGCTGATCTCGAAAGCGGCGCCCGAGGTCGAAATTCTGGCCAAAGTGGACAACGACATTGCTGCGGTTCGATACAAGAATCAGACGGCGCTCGCATTTCATCCGGAATTGAATACGGATCTCAAAATTTACAGAGATTTTCTCAGCGGGATATAGATGCGCTTTGACATCATGATTGATTCCGATTAAATTTACGGCAAAAGAATCACCCATAGCAGTCATCAGCAAATACGAATTCCCGCAGACAGCCTGCACCGACAAGATATCCCGGATTTTTTCGACGGGGATCCATGTCGGAAAGAGCACAATTGTCTTTTCGGGTAAATTTCAACTGGAAAATGAAGTCCTGAATTCTTGTGGCATGTGATGGAAAAGAATATCATTGAGTCAATGAAGCTTTCGTGTTTTCTTGGGGGGCATGCTTGTATAGAGTGTCTCCCAGTAGGAGAAAAAATGATGTTTTACGAAGAATTGAACTCAGAACAGCAGGTATCCTATCTGATCAAGCCGATCATTGCAGTGCTTCAGGAAGCCGGCGGCCAATTGGAGCGATCTGAAATCAGAGACAGGATCTGCGAAAAAGATGATGATATCGCTGAATTTGAGCAAAAAGTCTATACGTCGCATAATACGGGGAACCAGTATAGAAGATTCGATTTCAAGTTCAATTTTGCAATAAAAGAGCTGGGCTATGTCGGCATCATTGCATACAGAAAATACGACCCTGTGATTACTCTGACAGAAAAGGGCGCAGGCATTATTCTGGATGATTTTGATGTTGAGACGGAAGTCAGAGACAAAGCAAAAGCATACTGGAAAGAGCACGCTGCGAAGAGAAAAAGCAAAAGGATGGGTACTTCGGATTCTGAAGATGATGAAAAGGATGAAGAAAATTCTTCCGCAGAAGACGAAGTCCTGGATGATTTCAAAGTCAAATTGCAGAGCGCTATAGCGAAAATGCCCCCGGCAAAATTCGAACAGTTTTCCAGGGCTTTATTGACAAAAATGGGTGTCCAGTTTACAGAAAAAGGCGTCAAGGTATCGAATGACGGCGGAATTGACGGATACGGATACCACATCGACGATGAAGATTTCAGGACGACCAGAGTTGTCATTCAATGCAAAAGATTTAACAGCAATGCGGTTGGAGAACCAGAAGTGAATCAATTCCTTGGTGCTATGAACAAATTTCGTGCGGATTACGGGGTCTTTATTACCAACGGACGATTTACCAATTCGGCAAGGAAAGCGGCAAGAGAGGGAAACCCCATAACCTTAATTGACGGAAACGATTTGATTAGATTAATTGTAAAATACGAGCTGTTTATTACGCCCGTTACAACGTATGTAATGGACGAATTTTATGAAAATGAATGAATTTGCCCTGGTATCGGACAAAGTATTTGTTAGCACTTGCATTTCGGTTGTCGTCACCATATCGCCGGATCGCGCCGGCTGAATCACCGACCCCGGTTATATTTGAGACGGACGTTTATTACTGTCATATCAATGCGGTCAATATTGGGAATCCACAGGATCTTTCGCAATGCCGCCCGTACAACAATTTAGACAGCGTCAAATCGGCTCTGCCGCACGCGGAATGACGAGTTTCGCACTACTTTCCCGAAACGGTTGCCTCTGACGGGCAGCCGTTTTACTATGCAGAAAAGGGAAATAATGGAATTCCGGCTACGCGGGGTACCCGTCACAGGATAAGACCGCACCAACAGTAAAGTGCGCGGGATATGGGAAGCTGCGGCTGATGTCAAGATGGCGCTGCGGGGATTTCGATGACCGCAGAACTGTGCCGGCGGAGAACCGTTTGCGCAATAAACGCCGCATAAAGCTTCGGCTGCTTAGAAACTGCGGTCGGTGGGAAGTTGATGTTGGTGGAAGCTGCAGTCAGGGAGACTTGCTCGGCGATGTATTTTGGCAGCGATTGAAAGGAGGGGCGGCCGTGCGGGAACAGATCATCAGGGAACTGGCGGATGAGATCCGCGATCAGATTTCTATTCGCGAGCTGTCGCCCTCGGACGAGGAAGTACGCCTGCTGGTGGAAGAACGTATTTTCGATCATCCGGCACTGCGGGACTGCGGCGCCGAAGAACTGAAGCACATTGCGGAAAGCGTCTTTTTCAGCTTGCGTTCCGATCTCGACATCCTTCAGCCCTATCTCGACGATCCCGAGGTTTCAGAGATCATGGTCAATGGTCGGGAACGTATCTTCGTCGAACGCCGCGGCGCGGTGGAGCGTGTCGATGCGGCTTTTACCGAAACCTCCGACCTGGAGGAGGTAATCCGGCGCATTGCTTCCCGTGTGCATCGCGAGATCAACGAGCGGCAGCCCATCGTCGACGCCCGGCTGGCCGACGGCTCGCGCGTCAACGCCGTCTACCGCAACATTGCGCTCGGCGGACCGGTGCTGACGATCCGAAAATTTCCCGCCACCGGGTTTACGATGGATGATCTGATTCGTTTCGGCACGCTGACCGACGAATGTGCCGCCTTTCTCAGGCGGCTGGTACGCGCCGGTTACAACTGTTTCATCAGCGGCGGCACATCCTCCGGCAAGACGACGTTCCTGAACGTCCTCTCCGGATTCATTCCCGCCGACGAACGCGTGATCGTGATCGAAGATTCGGCGGAGCTGCAGCTGCAGGGATTGAAAAATCTGGTGCGAATGGAGTGCCGCGCCGCCAACCTCGAGGGGCAGGGACAGATCACCATGAGCCAGCTGATCCGCACTTCGCTGCGGATGCGGCCCGACCGCATCATTGTCGGCGAAGTGCGCGGCGGAGAGGTGATGGATATGGTTAATGCGATGAACACCGGCCACGACGGCTCGCTCTCCACCGGTCACGGTAATTCGGTGCGCGGCATGCTGCGGCGGCTGGAGTCGATGTTCCTGCAGGCGGCGGACTTTCCCATCGAAGCCATTCGGGCGCAGATCATCGAGGGAATCGACCTGATCGTCCATCTCGGGCGTCTGCGCGACGGTCGGCGTCTGGTGCTGGAAGTGGCGGAACTGATCGGCTTTGAGGAGAGCGGCGAATTTCAACTCTCACCGCTGTTCCGTTATGAGCCGGGGCGGGGACTGCAGCGCACGGGTCGGGAGCTGCAGCGCTGCGAAAAGCTGCGGCTGCACGGTGAAGAAGCGGATGGATCGGACGAACGCGGATGAAAGCAAAGACGGGCGAAGAGTGAAAGCAGTGGCAGACAGCAGCACGAGAGGTGAGCGCGATGACGATAGATTTTTGAAAAGGCAGGCGCGATGAGCAGTGCTGTTGAAAGCAGAGGCTGACGTCTGAACGGGAGGTGAGAGCGATGACAACGGATTATCGGACCTATCAGCTGACGGTGCCGGAAGCATTGCGGTTTCTGGGAGTCAGCTATGCCGGCATTGCGCTGCTGCTGTTCCTCTTTTATCACAGCCTGCTGCTTGCCGGCGTCGGCGGCTTTCTCTGTCTGCTGCTGCTCGACCCGTATCGCCGCTGGCTGGCGGAACGGCGCCGGCATCTGCTGCTGGTACAGTTCCGTGATCTGCTGCTGTCGTTTGCCAGCAGCTTTGCCGCCAGCCGGCAGATGACCGAAGCGCTGCAGGAGGGCTGCGACAATCTCGCCGCGCTCTACGGGCCGAAAACGCCGATGATGCAGGAACTGCGCTATCTGGTGCGCGCAACGAGCGAAAACCGCGGCAGTGAGGAAGAGCTGCTGATCAACTTTGCCCAGCGCAGCGCCTGCGAAGATATTCGCGACTTCGTTGATGTCTATACGATGTGCAGGGTAACCGGCGGCAGCATTGAAGAAGTGATACGCAATGCCAGTGAGATCCTCGCCGACAAGATTGCCGTGGAGCGGGAAATGCGGGCACTGACCGCACAGAAGCGCTTTGAGGGGCGGATCATCGCGGCCATGCCGGTGGTGCTGGTGCTGATGCTGAATGTTCTTTCGCCGGATTATCTCGAGGTCATGTATCACACCATCGGCGGCCGACTGATCATGACGCTGGCGCTGGCCGGCATGGCGGTCTCGTGGGTGCTGTCTGCCCGGCTGATGCGCCTCGAAGTATGAGGGACGGGGAAGCGCTGCCGGCCCGCCGGAGAGGATGAACGCGTCAAACGAACGCGCAGAAAAACAAGCACAGACGTCGGAAATGGCGGGAGGTGAGGAGAGGATGAAAAAGCGGGCGAGCGGAAAGTGGATCGCGGCGGTAACCGGCCGCGAAGACGGCATTGATGAACGTTACCGGGCACTGTACGGCGAAAGCAGCTGGCAGGAGTGCGCAAAACGGGAGCAGCGATCAACGCTGCAGAAGTATCTGACCGTACTGATCTTTGCCGGTCTGCTGGCGGCAATTGTCGTCAGCGGAGTGCTGCAACCGGACGTCAGCACCCGCACTTCGTCCGACGGGCTGCTGCTGTCGGTACAGAGGCCGGCGCGCGATCGCGGCGCTGTGACCCTCGATGCGACGGTGTCGGCGGTTTCCGGGAACGGCAGCGCCAGGGCGGCAAAGCAGCTGGTGATTGAACCAAGGGGCAGCAAGGAGGAGACGAATCAGAAAGACGTACTGCCGACGGAGACGGAAGACGATCGCCTGCAGCGCAGTATCAGCGCCGCGGTCAGCCGTCTCAACGACGACACCTCGGAAGCGACGGTGGTGCTGCCGCAGCAGCTGGAGGACGGAACAAAACTCTACTGGCAGCAGCGGCAAGAAAATCATCTGCCGGTGGTGCTGCTGGTCTGCCTTCTGCTGCTGGCTGCCGTCTATCGCGGCCGCCACCAGAAACTGGAGCGAGAGGAAGCGGCGGCACGTGCCGATGTGGTCAGACAGCTGCCCGGCTTTCTCAACAAGCTGCTGCTGATGCTGGGCGCCGGAGTGGTGCTCAACACGGCGTTTGACCGGGTACTGGAGGGACGTCGCCGCGTTTGCACCGAGGACGGTTATTTTTACGGTCAGCTGCAGGAAATCTATCTGCGCACGCACGAGATGAACAGCGCACTGCATCTGGAACTGGCGGAATTTGCCCAGCGCAGCGGGGTGCGCGAGTGGATGCGGCTGACCGGCATCATCACCGACAGCATGGCACGGGGAACGGATCTGAGCCGGCGCCTGCAGCGGGAAAGTTCGCTGCTATGGTTTTCACGCCGCAAGCGGGCGGAGGAGCTCAGCCGCCTGGCGGAGACGAAGATGACACTGCCGCTGGTCATTCTGCTGCTGGTACTGGTGATGATCACGATTGCGCCGGTGATGCTGGATATGTAAGCCTGCGGAGCACCGGAAGGCGAAACAGTGCGGCAGCCGGCCGAAGAAACGGCACGATCGGACGGTTCGAGAAAGAAACGGTGAAGAAAGCAGTCGAGAGCGGCTGCGGGAGGGCTGCGGACACTGCGCGGTGAAAAATGAAAAAGACAAGGAGGGAACAATGCTGGCAAAACGTTTATGGCTGCGCCTGATGGGCGGTGCGCCGCGGGGCGGTATGGAACTTGTCCAAGTCGCGATCCTCGTTGCCATTGCCATTATTCTGGGGCTGATTTTCAAATCGGAGATCACGGCCTTTGTCAACAAGACGCTGCAGCACCTGAACAGCGGGTTCTGAGCATGAAACGCGGTGGGTGGCGCATCGCGCGTAAACAAATGCATGAATGGAGGACAGCTGAGACCCGGACGTACAGACGGTGGTTCGTGCGGAAACGACTGCGCGGGAGGCAGACTAATTTGCAGCCGGTATGCAGGCCGCAGGAAACTCATTCCTGGCTGCTGCAAAGCCTGCCGGGAACGACGATGGTGGAGGCCGCGGTCGTCTTTCCGCTGGTCATTCTTTCGGTCGCTGCGGTGATCTGCATCCTGCTCTTCCTCTTCGACGAAACGGTGACGCATGCGAGGCTGCATGCCGCGGTGCGCGCCGCGTCCGGGAAGGGGACGGAGACGGTGCTCGTCTACCGCAATGTGCCCGGTGTCATCCGTACGTTTGCGGATCGCCGGGGCATGCGGCCGGTGCAGCGCGCCGAGGAAACGGCCGCCGCACGGGGCGGCGGACTGCTGCCGCGCAGGCTGCAGAAGAGGATCGGCAGCAGCGCCTATGAGGTGAATGAAAAGAGGTTTATTCGCAATGTGGATTTTGTCCGGCGCTAAGGGAAGTTCATCCATTTTCTTGTGCCTGATCCTGGCGGCTGTGATGACGCTGACGTTCGCGTTCATCGCCGCTGCCCGGCATATGGCTGCGCTTTCCTGCGGCGACGGACTGCTGCAGCTGGCCGGACGTTCCGTGCTTTCCGAATTCGACCGCGGCTTGAAAGAGGACTACGGCATTATCGCCTGTCGCGGACAGCAGGGAGAACTGGCGCGAAGTCTGGCCGGCTATGTTGATTACACCTTGGTGCGGGGCGATGGCATTCGCCGCGGCGCCGTGAACACGGACACTTCTGCCTATGCACTTTGTGCCAGTGACCGCTTTGAACGGGAAATCCTCGAAGTGACCCGCTATGAGATCGCCCGCGGACTGCTGCAGCAGTTCGGAGCAGCTTCCGGCGGCGGGGAAGGGAAAGAAGTCGACAAGCGCGAAAGCGGCCGTGTACTGCGCAACGGTTCGGTGATCGCTTCCCTGCCGTCAGGTGCGATCGAAGGCGGCAGCACTCCGATCGACCGCGTCAAAGCTGCCTTTGCTTCCGGCAGCGGCCTGCTGACCGGCGGCGGCACGCGGATTCTGACCGGGCGCTACATCATGAAGCACTTTCGCAGCGGCCAGCATCAGGATCTGAACCGGGAAACGTTCTTCAAATATGAAGTCGAGTACATCCTTGTCGGCGGCCGCGACGACGATGCCAATCGCCGGCGTCTGCGCGCGCAGCTTCTGCTGCTGCGCAACGGCATCAACTTCGCGACGATCTATCTGCAGCCGCAGCTTCTGACGCAGGTCATAACAGCGGCCGAGGCGATCACGCCGGGTCCCGGCGGACTGGTGACGCAGCTCGTGCTCGCGGAAGCCTGGGCGGCGGCGGAAGCGGAGAACGACGTGCGTCTGCTGGAACACGGCCGCAAGGTGCCGCATGTCAAGACAGCCGCGAATTGGGCGGTGGATCTCGACTCAATTGTCAAGAACAAGGAAGCGGATTACATCGATACCAACAGCCCCGCCGGCCTGACATATTCCGGCTATCTGCAGCTGTTTCTCTACTGCATGGATCGTGATCTCAAGTACAGCAGGATGATGGACCTGATGCAGATCAACATTCAGGCCACGCGGGACAGCAGTTTTCTGATTAAGGAGCACTGTCTGGGAATGCGCGTGCAGAGCACGATCAACGGAAGGAGCTGCAGTTATGATCAGCAGTACTGAGGAGAAGAAGACCGGAAGGTGCGAAAAAAAATCCTGCGAATACGGAAGAAAATTCTGCGGACGCGAAAGAAAAACTTGCGGATACGGAAGAAATTCCTGCGGACGCGAAAGAAAAACCTGCGGATATGGAAGAAATTCCTGCGGACGCGAATGAAAAACTTGCGGATACGAAAGAAAATCCTGCGGACATGGGGAAAAAACATGCGCGCATGGGAAAAAAGCATTCCGGCGCGGCAGCTATACGGTGGAAGCGGCGATCTTCCTGCCGATTTTCGTTATTTCCGTATTGACGATCGGCTATTTCATCAAGGCCGCGGCGGCACGCGATGATGTGCTGCACGCGGCGCTGGACGAAAGCCGCTGGCTTGCTTCCCGTGCATATCTTGTGAAAGCGGCACCGGCCTTCGGCAGCCGCCTCGAGCAGCGCATTCACGATGAAAACAGCGCCATCACCGAGGTGCGCGTGCGCGGCCTGCGCTATCTGACGGCACAGCACGGCAACAAGGGGATGATTTCCTTCCGCGTCGACTACCGGATGCGCGTGCCGCTGCCGCTGGATCACGACCGGGAAATTCGCGGCAGCGAAGCCGTACTCTGCCGCGGCTGGATCGGGCGCACGAATGTCGGCGTGCCAATGGGCTTCGCGGCCATGATGGAGGATGACGGCGGCGGCACGGTGTGGGTCTTTCCGGAGAGCGGGCGCCGCTATCACAGTCATGACTGCACGTTCGTCAGCAATGAGCCGACGCAGACAGTGCTCACCGAAGCAGTCAAGCGGAATTACAAGCCGTGCCATAAATGTCATCCGGAATCATTGTCGAACGGGAGCCTGGTTTACTGCTATACGTCCTATGGTGAAGCGTATCATCGCGGCGGCTGCCGTGCGGTGGAAAAGTACACGATCACGCTGTCGCGGATGCAGGCAGAGGAGCGCGGCTATTCGCCGTGCAGCAAATGCGGCGGGCATCCGGAACAGAACAGAACGCAGTAGGTGCGGCAGTGCCGGAAGAAGAAACACGGGTGCGGCAGTGCCGGAGGAAGAAACACGGGCGCGGCAGTGCCGAAAGAAATAGAAAAGGCGCAGCGGCGCCGGGAGGATGAAGATGAATGTGGATTTGAGAAAAGAAAATTATCGCCTCGACATCCCCGCTGAACATCTGCACGATTATGAAGAGCGGACGCTGACCAGCGGGCTCTGTGATTTCATTCTGCCGATGCAGTTTTATTTTCACGGCGAGCGCGTGGAGATGCTGTATCAATGCAGCGGCTACACCTGTGCGGCGGAACTGCCGCTGACGACAGCGCGTCAGTATTTTGAGCTGCTGGCGAAGGCGATCGAATCGCTGTCGAAGGCCGGGGAATTTCTCCTCGATCCGGAGCGCATGTGCCTGACGCGGCAGACCGTCTTTTATCATCGCCGCTGCCGCGATGTGAAAATCGCCTACGTGCCGGCGGCAGCAGAACCGATCCCCTGCAAGCTGGCCGGCTTTGCCGAAGAGCTGGCCGGCAGCGCGGAAAAGCAGGAGCAGGCGCGGCAGATGCTGCAGCAGGCGGCGGAGGAAATTCGCACACGGCATCTCGACTTTGCGGCGGCGCTGGAGTGTGTCGGTCGTCTGCGGCGCGAGATGCATGTCTGCGGTATTGAATGAATGCTTGAATGTATGAATAATATATCATTCAATCAAAACTTAAATTGATGAATCTGTGTACGCATGCAAAGGATGAAAGTATGTCCTGGCGTTGACGCAATGAATATCGTTCTCTGTTGACGCAATGAACATCGTTCCCTGTTGACGCAATGCATATCGTTTCCGTCTTGGCGCGGTGTGTATAGTGTGTGATATATAAAGTGAGGCTGAAATATGAGAGCCAGATAAATGAAGAGGATGATCGAGGCGGATGGCTGGGTGTATAAAACTCGAAGAATTTTCATGATCAGTATACACATCCCTTGACAAGAGGCAAATGACCATCCCGCATCATCATGGCGACTTCGTTCGAAGAACCGGGAAAAGCATATTGAAACAGCAGGGATTAAATGATCCGGTCGGCAGGTATGAATTTGCGCAGAGAGGAGAAACACAGCATGAAACTTGTGTACCCGGCAATTTTCTACCCGTGTGAAGATGATTGCCCCGGCTTCTGCCGATGACATTTGTCGGCCTGACCGGCCGTATTGACTCGGCAGTTGAAAAGGAAAGACTGCCGGGATCCAACCGAGTGGAACGGTCGGGAAAAATCTACAGGAATGCAGTGAAGGACAGAAGCTTCCTCAAAACATAAATACGTATTTTATACGCATTTGCCTTGGCGTATGCGTCTTTGATGCGTATCATCGCAGGAGAAAGCGGCGAACCGCAGAGATTTAATAAAAACCAAAGCCTGGCGGTTTCAGACTTTACTCGCATGGCGGCAAGACGATACCAATCAGCGCGGAATAATGAGGAAACCGATCCACGTCGCAGAATAATTAATGAGATTGCCGCAAAGAAAATACGAAACGGCGGGGCTGAAACAGCCTTTGTTTCTCCTGCGTATAAGGGAGTGCGTAATAAATACGGCGTTTCCGGCTTTCTTATCCAACAAAGCGGCGGCGCTGCCTGGTCTTCGCCCCGGGCTTTAGATCTGCACTGAAGGAAATAGTTATGCAGATGTCATTTCAATGGCAGTAGATGCTATCGCCAGCAGAAATTTGATACAGATCCACCAAAGCCGTCTGATTATGCGCATGTCATGAAAGAAGCGACGGGAGACGTAGATACAGGAGAAACTGCCGCTGGAGACCGTGCGGGAGATCGTCGGCTGTTGGTCCGGATGCCGGAAAATCAAATGCGTGCCGCTAAAATCTGGGCTGAATCGCTAAAATCTGGTATCGATAGTATGCGGCAGGTATCGTTGAGAATGTGTTATACTGTTCATAGCGATTGAATGTCCTTTCGTTAGGGTTTTATGGTAACAATTATTCTAACGGACTCAATCGCTTTTTTCTACTCCTGAGGTCTCACATCTATTGTAAAGCTACAGTCAGATGTTCAAAAAATAAAATGCGCATATTGCTGACCTGTACGGTTTCGAGTAAAATTATTTATTGTCGATAGCACATGCTGACTCGGCTGCGAAGCCCCGCATCAGTTCGGTCAAGACACCAACGCAGAGACGCAGCGATGCGTCCGCGCAGTCAGCGGGGTTACAGTGTCGATTCCCGACAGCCGGGTTGTCCCAGGGGAAAATGCGGCGCGTGCCCGGCAGTGGGCACCGGGAGAATGTCGGCGCTTATCTGGCAGTGAGTACCGGGAAAAATGTCAGCGCGTGCCTGGCAGTGAGCCCCGGGGAGAATGTCAGCGCGTGCCTGGCAATGGGCGCCGGGAGAACGTCGGCGCTTATCTGGCAGTGAGTACCGGAAAAAATGCGGCGCGTGCCCGGCAATGGGCGCCGGGAGAATGTCGGCGCGTGCCTGGCAGTGAGTCCCGGGGAGAATGTCGGCGCGTGCCTGGCAATGGGCACCGGGAGAATGTCGGTGTGTGCCTGGCAGACGGTACCGTGGAGGAGTTATGAACAGAAAAGCAATACTAAGATGCAAATGTCTCAAATCCGTTAAATTCCTGCTGGTCTGTACGCTGGCCATTGCGATAGCGTTCGCCTTTGCGGCTTGCGGCGGAGAAAATGATTCCGGCGGCAAAGACGCCGGGGACAGCCGGGATAGCAGCCAGAGCAAAACGACGATTACGGTTACTTCCGACAATCTCCATGACGGCGTCTGGGATACAGAGATCACGCATCTGTCGGGCGGCAGAAATGAGTCCCCGGAGCTCACCTGGAATGCGGTGGATGGAGCCGAGGAATATGCGATCATCATGCTCGACCCCGATGCGGAAAACTGGATGCACTGGCGTGTAACGGGGCTGAAGGACACGCACCTTGATGAAGGGAAAACGCCTGCCGAGGGAAAATACAGAGGACCGAATCCGCCGAAGGGAACGCACCGCTATGTTGTCACGGTTTATGCCCTGAAAGCGCCGGCTGACAGCGTGCCCGGAAACTTCGGCGGCGCCAACAAGGATGCCGGCAAGATTCGGGAGGCATTCGATACATCGGATGGAGAAACGGGAAATATTCTCTGTGAAGGGACGCTGGAGGGTACGGTTTCGGCTGAGCAGTGACCGATCGCGTCACCCGCTGTGAAGAAGAATCATTATTGACGACAAGACCCTCCGCGATAATATAAATATACTGGATAGTAAATTTACCGGGATGCCTGAATCATGAGGGAAATTTAATGAAGAACGATCGACTTAATGCGGCACCGTCCGGTGCGACCATTGCAGAGCAGTTCAGTGACAGCAGGGTGGCACAAGTGAAATTCGCCGCCGAATGAATCTGCCCGAAGAACATGCCGGCAGGCTGATCAGCGGCGAAGCGCGGTTGACGCAGGAGCTCGCCGCTCATCCGGAAGCGGTCCTCGGCGTTCCGGTAGCATTCCGTGTCAGGCTGGAAGCCGGATACAGGAAAAGCGGAACGTGATCGTTACCGTGAGCAGAATAATAAACGCACCGTAAAACAACGATATCGCAGTGCACCGCAACGAATATTGCGGCAAATCGCAACGAATATTGCGGCAAATCGCAACGAATATCGCGGCAAACCGCAACGAATATTGCGGCAAATCGCAACGAATATCAGCGGCAAATCGCAACGAATATTGCGGCAAATCGCAACGAATATCACAGTGAATCGCCATGGATATCGCAGTGCATCGCAACGAATATCGCAGTGCACCGCTATGACCGCAATGAATAAACCTTGCGCCCGGCTCCGCGCTGTGCTATTTATAGACAGGAAGAGTGGAGCGATCAGCAGGCGCTTTCGCCGGCAAACGTAAATATCATTCTTTGGCCGGACAAGAACGTCAAGGGAATAATGGAGAAGGCCCGCGCGGAAATGGGCTTTTCCATGAGCACGGCTTTTACGATCTTTGCCAGGAAAGCGGCAAGGGAGGGACGCCTGCCCTCTGCAATCAGCGCGCATCCATTCTGCTCCGGGAGCAATACGGCGTTCATGCGCCGCGGCATGGCGGAGCCGAACGCCGGCAAGGGGCCGGCGCGCAAACTGACAGACGAGCTGATAGAAGAATAAAACGGACATCTATGACAGACATCATTCATAAATACGGAGCCTTCATCGACCGGCAGGTACCGCGGCACCCGATTTTCAGCCGCCGGCTGCTGGTCACGGGCCTGCGGGCTTACGGTTTCAAGCTCAACCATCGACCGGATCCGCGGCTTCCGCAGAGCCGCCAGTACATCGCCAGTCTGCTCAACGACATCGTCGTTGATCTGCTGACGCATTCCGAGCACGCTGCGCTGACGAGCGTCTTCATGCCCTGCGAAATGCTGCAGGTCATGGGCATCCGCTCGCTGTGCGCGGAGCTCTATTCCTGCTTTGTCAACGGGACGCACGCGGAAAAGGCTTTCATCGAGACGGCGGAGGAGGAGGGCATCGCCGAGACGTTCTGCTCCTATCACAAAATTCTCCTCGGGAGCGCTTACAGCGGCGTGCTGCCCAAGCCGGCGATGATCGTCAATACATCGCTGGTCTGCGATGCCAACAATCTGACGTTCCGGGCGCTTTCCGACCATTACCGGGTTCCGCAGTTTTATCTCGACGTGCCGCCGTACGACAGCGACGAGAGCGTGCAGTACGTGGCCGGCCAGCTGCGGGAGCTGAAGACGTATCTCGAAGATCTGACGCACCGCGCCTTTGACGAGGAAAAGCTGAAGGAGACGGTGGCCCGCTCCGGCCGCACGATCGAGAACCTGCGCGCGACCCAGCCGCTGCGCCGGGATCACTGGCTCGCCGGCGACATCGCTTCGGAGCTCTATGAGATCTACGCCACGCACATGGGCCTCGGCACGCCGGAAGCGGAGCGCTATACCGAGATGCTGCGGCGGGATTTCGCGGCCGCGCCGAAGATCGAAAGCGGCGGGAGAAGCGGTTCCGATGATCGCGGTGTCGGCTTCGACCATCGTGGCGCCGGTTCCGAGAAACAAGCCGTCTTCGACAGCTCCTTCGGCTCCGCAGACTGCAGCAGGACCAATGCTTCCGACAGCTCTTTCGGCTCCGCAGGCTGCGGCAGAGCCAATGCCTCCGACAGCTCTTTCGGCTCCGCAGGCTGCGGCAGAGCCAACGTCTTCGGCAGCTTCGCCGGCTCCGCAGGCTGCGGCAGAGCCAACGTTTCCGGCAGCTCCGCCGTCTCCGGCAGATCCGGTCGACGGGGAACGCACGGCACGCGCATTCTTTGGATTCACACGATTCCCAACTGGCAGGAGCCGGTGCGCGAGATGTTCAATCTCAGCGAACGGGCGCAGATCATCGGCTGCGACCTGAACTGGGACAGCCTGCTGCCGATGGATCCGCAGCACCCGTACGAGAGCATGGCGCGGCGTCTGACCGCCAGCACGTTCAACGGCGGCGGCATCCGGCGCATCGAGGCGGCGATCGAGATGGCGGAAAAGCTGCGCGCGGACGGCGCGGTGATCTTCTGCCACTGGGGCTGCAAGCAGACGATGGGGTTGTCGACGCAGTGCAAAAAACGGCTCGAGGAAGCCGGCTTTCCGACGCTGATCCTCAACGGAGACGGCTGCGATGAAAGCAATTCGTCGGACGGACAGGTGGCAACGCGACTGAACGCGTTCATGGAGATGCTGGAAGGAAAGAGACGATGAAGCGTACGGACAATGACAGAAATACGGTCTACTACGCCTGCAAGTACACGCCCGTGGAGCTGCTCGAGGGCTGCGGCGCGGTCTGCCGCCGGCTGGATCCGGCACCGGCCAATTTTGACTGCGCGGACGCCTGCGCGCATCCGAATCTATGCGGCTTTGGCAAGGGCATCCTCGAAGCGGTGCATGAAGCGGCGCATGTGAACCAGGTACATGCGAGCCCGGCTCATGCGCGCCCGGTAAACGCAAACCCAGCGAATGCGGGCCCAATGCATGCGAACCCGGCGGATGCGAGCCCGGCTCATGCGCGCCCGGTAAACGCAAACCCAGCGAATGCGAACCCGATGCATGCGAACCCAGCGAATGCGAGGCCGGTGAAAGTGAACCCGGTGCATGAACCGACGCATGAGGACCCGATGCAAGCAGGCCCGGTGCGGGCGCTGATTCTGACCGACTGCTGCGATGTGATGCGGCGCGTGTACGATGTGCTGCAGCAGGAGGGTCTCGTCGACTTCCTCTATTTCCTGCCCCTGCCGCACAAGAGCGGGGAGCGGGATGTGCAGCTCTTTGAGCAGGCACTGCGTCATCTGGCCAAAGGCTGGAGCGAGTATTCCGCGCGGCCGTTTCGCTGGCAGGACGCCGCAGAGGCCTGGGAAGAAAGCCGCCGCCAGGCCGCCGCGGCCGACGTCAGCGGTCCGCACCTCAGCGTCAGCGGCGCCCACGCGGGAGACCTTTTGATGCGCAGCATCACTTCGCGCTTTGATCTGCCGGTGACCGACGATACCTGCTCCGGCAGCCGCCGGCTGACGCCGCCGCTCGGGCCCGTTTACGACGAAGATTCGTTTTTCCGCAGCTATGCGGCCGGCTTGCTGCGGCAGGAACGGCCCTGCATGCGGATGCTTGACCGGCACGGCAGCGATTTCCCCGAGGACGCCGCGGGCATCGTCCTGCACACGGTGAAATTCTGCGATTACTACAGCTTCTATTACCATGACATGCGGCAGCACTGCGCTGTGCCGCTGCTGAAGATCGAAACCGACGGCACGCCGCAGAGCAGCGGGCAGATTGCGACGCGGCTCGATGCGTTTGCCGAAACCCTGCACGTCAGGAGAAGGGAAGAGCCAGCAATGAAGGAGAACATCGAAAACATCGAGTTCGCGGCCGGGGTGGACAGCGGCTCGACGAGCACAGACGCCGTAGTGATGAATGCCGACGGCGAGATCCTCGGCACGGCGATCGTCGCCACCGGAATCGGCGCGGCCCGGGCCGCCGAGGAAGCGCTGACCGCCGCGCTGCAGCAGGCGGGCTGCCGCCGGGAAGACCTCGACGCCCTGGTGACGACCGGCTACGGCCGGGAAACGACCGGCCTTTCGGACGCTTCCGTCACCGAGATCACCTGCCACGCGCGCGGCGCGCATTTTCTCGACCCGCAGGTGCGCACGGTCATCGATATCGGCGGCCAGGACTCCAAGGTGATCCGCCTCGATGAAAGCGGCCGGGTGGTGAACTTTGTCATGAACGACAAATGCGCCGCCGGCACCGGGCGCTTTCTCGATATGATGGCCCGGGCGCTGCATATGGATCTGGAGGAGTTCAGCCGCCGGGGACTGGAGTGGGACCGCGATCTCACGATTTCCAGCATGTGCACGGTCTTTGCCGAGAGCGAAGTCGTGTCGCTGGTTGCCGACAACACGCCGCCGCAGGACATCATCCACGGGCTCAACAAAGCGGTCGCCGGCAAGACGGCTTCGCTGGCGCACCGCCTCGGCGGCGAACCGGCTTATATGATGACCGGCGGCGTCGCGCAGAATAAAGGAGTGGTCGCGGCGCTCGAGGAAAAGCTGGGTGAGCCGGTCCGCGTGCCCGCGCAGGCGCAGCTGTGCGGCGCGATCGGTGCGGCGCTGATCGCGCTGGGGAAATAGCGGCAGGAGGCCAGTGCGGAAGCGGCGGCGCTGATCGCGCCGGGGAAATAGCGGCAGGAGGCCAGTGCGGAAGCGGCGATGCAGCTCTTACGGTGCGAGTAAGCAGCCCCGGAAGCGGCATCTGAAGAACGAAACGCTGCAAAAGCTTCCGAAAACAAAAAGTTTTGCAGCTCAGTGCAGCAACTTTCGAAATCCGGAAGTTTTTGCATAATCTTATTGTAAGGAGTCCGGCCGGTTGTCCGGTGATCTGTACCAAACGTAATCGCGGGAGATGTCTCGGATGATCGATCCGCGCGAACTGCAGCTGCGATGCAAAGCGCGTCCGGTTATTGCTGCGACGCAAAACCGCGTCCGGTTTTTACTGCGACGAAAAGCCGCGACCCGTTTGCAGCTGCGATGCAAAGCGCGTCCGGTTTTTACTGCGACGAAAAGCCGCGTCCCGTTTGCGACGAAAAGCCGCGCTCCGTTCCCGTTGAAACCGCCCGGCGGCTGGGATATAATAGCGGGAGATGCGCGGCGGACGGCGAACTCGCATGCGGAAATACGCTGGGAACGCGTATGCCAATGCACCGAGAATTCATATGGCGGCGGTGCACTGCAAAGAGGTGCACTGCAGCTGCATGCAGCTGCCAGCCGCAAAGCGCCGGATGCATCGCGCGGCGAAACGCAACGGCATCAGCCTGCCGAAACCGCATCCATTCAAGACGAACAAGTACAAGGAGCAACATGATCCCACTGTCGACGAAAATGCGGCCGCGATCCCTCGAGGAGTTCACCGGGCAGACGCATTTCCTCTATCCCGGCTCGCTGCTGTGGAATGCCATCAAGAACAGGACCTTTGATTCGGCGATCTTTTTCGGCCCGCCGGGCACCGGCAAGACGACGCTGGCGCGGATTGCGGCCGGCGAGATGGATGCCGCTTTCACGGAGATCAACGCCAGCACGACCGGCACCAAGGAGCTCAAGGAATTGATCGAGCACGCCCGCGACCGCTACTACGGCCTCGAGCAGAAGGCGACGTATCTCTATGTGGATGAGTTTCATCGCTGGAACCGGCTGCAGCAGGATTCGCTGCTGAAAGCGCTCGAAGAAGGGATGCTGCGCTTTATCGGCAGTACTACGGAGAACCCGTTCTTTGCGGTCAACAACGCGGTGCTCAGCCGCGTCCGCAGCATCTATGAATTCAAGCGCCTGACGACGGAGGAAATCGAAACCCTGCTGGAGCGCGCTCTTACCGACCGCGAGCGCGGCCTCGGCATGCGGGACTTGCGGACGGAGGAGGGCAGTCTGCATCTGCTGGCGGAGATGTCCGGCGGCGATGCACGCGTTGCGCTCGACACGCTCGGCTTTGCCGCCGAGAACATGGGCGAAAGCAGCGAGCTGACGAAAGCGATGATCAGCGAGGCCCTGCAGCGGCCGGCGACGCTCTTTGACCGCGGCGACGACAAATACAATCTGCTCTCGGCGCTGCAGAAATCGATCCGCGGTTCCGATCCGGATGCCGCGGTGCATTATCTGGCGCGGCTGATTCACGGCGGCGCCGATGTCAATATGATCGGCCGGCGTCTGCTGGTGATTGCTTCCGAGGATGTCGGCATGGCGTACCCCAATGCGGTCAGCATTGTCACTGCCTGCGTGCAGGCGGCGCAGATGGTCGGCCTGCCGGAAGCCGAAATCAATCTGGCGCAGGCGGTCGTGCTGATGGCCGCTTCGCCGAAGTCCAACAGCGCCGCGATGGCGGTCAAAGCCGCCGAGCGCGACCTCAACGCACGCACTGTCGGCGATGTGCCCGCGCATCTCAAGGACAGTCACTACAGCGGCGCCGCCAGCCGCGGCCACGGCATCGGCTACAAGTATCCGCACGATTACGAGGGTGCCTGGGTGGCGCAGCAGTACCTGCCCGACGATCTGGTCGGCACGCGCTACTACCGGCCGACCGACCACGGCGGCGAGACTTCGTTCAAGCGCTATCTGGAGAGCCTGGAGGAAAGGCGCGGCGAAAGCGGAAAAGCCGGCAGAACCGGCGGCACCGGCGGATCGGACAGCAATAGCGATACCGGCGCCGCACGGGAGAAAAACGAGAAACCGCGGCCGGAAACGAAGCGGAGGACTAATAAATGAAAGAAATCATCCGTTCCCCGCACTCCGGCTTCTGCTTTGGCGTGCGGCAGGCCATCGACAAGGCCAGAAAGGCCGCGGCCGAACTGGCCGCCGAAACGGGGAGGAAATTCGTGCCGGCCGCCGAAACCGGGAAGAAATCCGTACCGGCCGCCGAAACCGGTGCGCATATCGACCCGCCCGCTGCGGGCGGGCCCGTCCGAACAGACTCCCCGGTCGTCAACACCTGCGGCATGCTGATCCACAACCGCCGCGTCAACGAGGATCTGCGGCGGCAGGGGATCGGCATCGTCGCGCGGCCCGAGGAGGCGCCGGCCGGTTCGCGCATCATCGTCCGCAGCCACGGTGAACCGCGGCGCTTTTACGAGACGGCGGCGGAACGGCAGCTCGACGTCATCGACGCCACCTGCCCGTTCGTGCAGCGCATACAGCGCCTCGTCGCCGCAGCCGACGAAAAAGGCCGTCAGGTGATCCTCGTCGGCGACCGCAGCCATCCGGAGGTGCAGGGCATCAACGGCTGGTGCCGGAACCGCGCACTGATCTTCCGCAATGCCGACGAGGTGCGCAGCTTCCTCGCCGACCCGACGAGCGCGGAGCACTTGGATCGTGCCGCATCCTCCCGCGGCGCCGGCGATGCGCACGAATCCACGGCTGAAAAAGAACATCGAAATCGCACCGAACTCCTTGGCGCAGAACAATCCGATCACGCCTCCCTCCTTGCGGCGCTGCGCCGCGAACCGCCGCTGCTGGCGGCTCAGACGACGACGCGCGAGGAGGTTTTTGAAGCCGTTGTCGCGGCGCTGCGCGCGGCCGGCATCGAACCGGAGGTGCACAACACGATCTGTCTGGCGACGCAGGAACGGCAGAACGGGGTGCGCGAAACGGCGGCCCATGTCGACCTGATGCTGGTCGTCGGAGATGTAACCAGTTCAAACACAAAGAAACTTTTGGAAATCGCGCGGGAGCAGTGCGAAAACAGCTATTTTATCGAAAATATCGGAGATTTACCATTGAAAGAAATCCGGAAATATAATAGAATAGGTGTTGCGGCGGGCGCGTCAACACCCGAAATCGCAATTAAGGAGGTTATTGCCAATATGAGTGATAAAATCACTGAAACTGACGTAACAATGGAAGATCTGATGCCGGATATCGAGCAGACCCTGCGTCTTCCGCGCAGCGGCGAGCTGGTCACCGGAAAGGTCATCCAGGTAAACGACAAGGAAGTCATCGTCAATCTGGGATGCAAGAAAGACGGCGTGATTCCCGAAAACGAAGTCTCGCTCGAAGACGGGCAGACGCTGACCGATCTGTACCACGAAGGCGACGAGGTTCAGGCTACTGTTCTCAAGACCGACGATGGCGAAGGTTCCATTCTCTTGTCCAAAAAGAAACTGGAAGCTACCGTGCACTGGGGAGAAATCAACCAGGCGCTCGAAGATAAATCCTCGATCGAGGTCGTCGTTGTGCGCAAGGTCAACGGCGGCGTCATCGCCAAGTACAAGGAGGTCTCCGGCTTTATTCCGCTCTCGCAGCTGTCCGACCGGTATGTGGAGGACGCGGCCGAGTTTGTCGGACAGACGCTGACGGTCAAGGTGTCCCGCACCGACCAGCGGCGCAACAAGGCGGTCTTCAGTCACAAGGCGTATCTGAACGAAGAAAAGCAGAAAGCGATGGCCAAGATCTGGGAGAAGATCCACGTCGGCGACATCGTCGAAGGAACGGTCATGCGCTTCACCGATTACGGCGCTTTTGTCGACATCGGCGGCATCGACGGTCTGCTGCACATCTCGGAAATCTCCTGGGGCAAGCTCAAGCACCCCAGAGAGGCTCTGACCGAAGGCGAGAAGATCACCGTCAAGATCCTCTCGATGAACCAGGAAAAGGGCAAGATTTCCCTCGGCCTCAAACAGACGACACCGGAACCGTGGTCCGTCATCGACGAGCACTACGCGGAAGGCGATGTGGTCGAAGGCAAAGTCGTGCAGGTCAAGGAGTATGGCTGCTTTGTCGAGCTGGAGCCGGGTCTTGACGGACTGGTGCACATCTCCGAGATCAACCATCACCGCGTCAACAACATCAACGATGAGGTCGCGATCGGTGACATCGTCCACGCGAAGATCCTTGACATAGATAAGGAAAGAAGACGGATCAGCCTTTCGATCAAGGCAACGCTCGATCCGAACGCGCCGGCGCCGAAGAAGAAGGAGAAGGCGAAAGCCGAGGAACCTGCGAAGGAAGCACCGGCCGAAAAGGCCGAGACGGCGGAAGAGAACGCCGGGCAGCCTGCGGCGGAAGCTGCGGCGGACGAACAGACCGCTGACAGCGGTGCGGCCGAAACCGCACAGGCCGACAGCGCCGCCGAAGCAGCTGCGGACAACACGGCCGAGGCGGCCGAAACCACTGCCGAAACCGCTGCCAACACGGCAGCCGCTGACAGTGAAGCAGCCGCGACCGCAGAGAGCGACGACAGCGCCGCGGCCGATGCTGCGGAGGACAGCGACGACAGCGCCGAAGCTGCCGACAGCACGGAAACCACCCCGGCCGAATAACGGCCAGGCCGGCAATCCGACAGACGTATATATTATATGTGCATTATATCCCGGAGCAGCTCATGTTCCGGGATTTTCATGCGCTTAATTTATGAAAAACCAAAACCGGGACGGAACGAAGGAACGACTCCGGATCAAACGCCGCAGCCGAACGGCACTGCAATATGTACGTTCAAATGGCGCAGCGGAATGATGCCGTCAATGACGCGGCTGCATAGCTCTGTCAAACGGCAGGGCGGACCGGGCGCTGCGGTTTCTCGCCGTCTGCCGCAGACTGAACCAAAATAGAGTTATTGTCACTTCATGATAATCGGCGCCAAAAGCGGTCGGCTGAGGCAGCTGCGTCGAAGAAAACCACGGCGGGAATACCGCTGCGAGTCGAATCGATCAGCGCCGATTCGGAAATAGGTCCCGGGTATCGGCACACAACTTTTTACATCTTATATAGGGTTATTCGGGAGCGAGGAATGAGGCAGATTGGAGAGAAGGGAAACCGGCTCTGTGAATTATTTTGCGTTCGAATGAATAAATAATTACATCCGCAAAATTGCCGCGGGCGGCATACGTCGGCCGAAAAAAGCGGAAACCGACATGCAGACGCTGTGAAACATTTATTTTATGATGTGAAAAGATGCTCAAAATGGGGCAGAAAATAGTGTAAAAAACGCCCTGGCCGCAGACCGGAGAAGGCTCAAAAACCGTGCGCAAAAGACTCATAAACGTGAAGCTTAAAAATACCTTAAAAACAAACCGCGAAATATTTTGAAATGTGCGAAAATTAAGCAAAATCAACGAAAAATCGACCTTCTCCGGCACTCGATTCCTGAATATTCCATGAAACCGGTAACATTTACTTTCATCATCAAATAATCTGAAAAAGCAACGAAAACTTCTTGCGTACACTTGTAAAGTATGATAGAATTTCATCAAGATAAGTTGCAAATGGAATGTGAAACTTAATCCTTAACAACAGAACATACGTTATTCGAACAGCACGGACCGATACAGAACAGACTTGAATTTCCCGGCATGCCAGCATGTCGGATATGTGCTGAAGCTGCATGGGATATACATCCGCAGGGCAGCCTCCCGAACGGGCGAAACCAGCAGAAAGGCTTTTCCAATGAGGATAAAGCAGATGGAATGTATGGAGTGTGAATGAGGAACCAGAACTCAACAATTGGTGTGAAAAGGCTGATCAAGACAGCGGCGGTTTTGCTGCTGGCTGCTGCGGCCTTTTTTGCTATGGCACCGCAGGCCGGTGCTGCAGACGCCATTGACGTCAGCAAGACCGGCAGTATGACGCTGACACCGAAACTCGCGGAAGACGACGGCAGTGTCTCGTATGACATTTTCCAAGGCGCCAATGTTTCGATCTATCGCGTGGCGAGCATCGACGAAAACGGCAGCCCGACGCTGCTGTCACCATATACGAGCTCCGGCGTTGAGCTGACAACCGATGTCAGTACCTGGCCGACTATAGCGTCCACGCTGGACGGATGGGTTACGTCGAATAATATTACTGCCACCGACAGCGGAACATACGGCAGCGACGTTTCTGTCAAGTTCAGCAATCTGAAGACCGGCATCTATCTGGTAACCGGTGAACCGGTTGCGGCGGATGATGGTACCTACACCCCGGTGGCGTCGCTGGTGTCGATCCCGACTACGAACGAGAACGGCACAAATCTCTATGATGTCAGCAGCAATGTAAAGTATTCCTTCTACAAGCCGGAATACGGAGATAAGAAATACACCGTCGTCAAGCACTGGAAGAATGACGGCGACGGCACGAGCCGGCCGGCGAGCATTAAGGTGAAAATCCTGCAGGACGGCAAAACTTACAAGACCGTCACGCTTTCAAAAAAGAACAACTGGAAATACACATGGACGGGCAGCACCGAATCCACCTGGAAGGTCGTTGAATACAAAGTCCCGAAGGGATATTCGGTAACGGTTACCCCCCAGCAAGAGCGGAACGGTCTTCACCGTTACCAACAAATACAAAAAAACAAATCCACCCACACCGAGCCATAATCCGGACAATAACCCGGGCTCGAGCGGCAGCAGCCACGGCTGGCAGGCAACAGCCAGCCCGCGGACCGGAGATCCGGCCAGCTACACCTGGATCTACATCGTTCTGGCGGCAGCCGGCGCGGCGCTGGTCATTGCCGGACTGCAGCGGCGCAGAAACAAAGAGGACGAAGAGTAGCCGCCGCGCGAGGGGAATTCGATCGCTGAGTTCGATCATTGTTCAGGAAAGCAAGAACCGCGATGCGGTTTAGCACAATAGATACAGCCGGCCGGCCGTGCAGAGCGCAGTCGGTTCGTCCCGGACGGGACGCAGGGCTGATGCGGAGCCGCTCCGAGCAGGGAGCGCTTCGCCCGAGAAAGTAATGAAGGAACAAACAAAAGACAGCAGGACAGCGAAAGTGCATCCGCTGATCCTGATCGGCATCATCCTGCTGGCGGCAGGCGTCGGACTGTTCGTCTATGTACAGGCCCAGAACGCCAGACTGGAACAGCGCACCGAGAGTATTCTCAAGGAGCTGAACGAAGTCATACCGGACGGCAGCGGAGAGCAGTCACCCGCCTACGTCGGAAAGGATGACCTGGATCCGGACAGCGAGGAGACGATGCCGATGGTGGAAATCAAAGGAAGCTCGTGCGTCGGCAGACTGTCGATCCCGGCACTGCATCGTGCCTGGCCGGTCGGCAGCATGTACGGCAATCTCAAGGAGATGCCCTGCCACAGCACCGGCACTCCGGAAAAAGGGCATTTCCGCATCCGGGGACTGCACGACCGCTACCGGTTCAGTGAAGTATCGTCGCTGACGCCGAAAACCGAAGTGACGTTCACCACCGTCGATGGGATTGACTACCGCTACCGAGTGGTCGGCATCCACGAAGGTGATCAGTGGAGCGCCGTGAAAAGCGGACTCGTTCTCTACTACCGCACGCAGGGCGGTCAGCGCATGATGGTCGACTGCAGCCGGATCGACTGAAAACAGAGAAAACCGCCGGGGCACATGCTCCGGATCAGATACAGCATGGCAGATAAGAAAGAAAAGACCAGTAAAAAAAAGAATATTAACAATGATCAGGAGGAAAACCGCCTGAAAAAGCTGAAGCGCGGGGAACTGCTCGAGATCATGCTCGCACAGAGCCGTGAAATCGACAGCCTGCGGGAAGAAATCAAAGATCTCAAGGCGCAGCTCGCCGATCGCGAGATCAAGGTGCGGGAAGCCGGCTCGCTGGCCGAAGCTTCGCTGCAGCTGACAAAGGTCTTTGAGGAAGCGCAGAAGGCGGCGGATCTCTACCTCGACAATCTCCGGCAGCGGGCCGGCGCGGACGACGGAAAGGCCGAGTCATGAGCAGCGCAGCGGATGTCAGGGAATGGACGGCGGAGAACCTGCCGGACACCGAAGAGATCGAGGAGGCGTACGAAGAAGAACATCACCGGCGACGCTTTATGGGCACGCTGCGCAGTACGATCTTCATCCTCGTTGTCGTCGCGGCCGTTGCGATCCTGGTGGCAGTGCTGCTGCTGCCGGTGCTGCGGATCTACGGACAGTCGATGAACAACACGCTGTCCAGCGGCAACGTGGTTCTCTCGGTCAAGAGCTCGAGTATCGAGAGCGGCGACATCGTTGCTTTCTACTATAACAACAACATCCTCGTCAAGCGCGTCATCGCCGAAGGCGGGGACTGGGTCGACATCGACGAAGCCGGTATGGTAACGGTCAACTCGCAGAAAATCGATGAACCGTATCTGTCAACCAGAGCGTACGGCGAAACCAACATCAAGCTGCCGTACCAGGTACCGGAAGGGAAACTCTTCGTGATGGGAGACAATCGCAAGGTTTCCGTCGACTCGCGCAACCGCTCGATCGGCTGCGTCTCCGACGAACAGATCGTCGGCAAAATAGTTTTTCGCATCTGGCCCCTCAGCGGGTTCGGTGTAATTAAATAAAGTGTGTGTGTGCATAACGTTCCGCCTGCCGGAACCAGAACTCAAACTAAAGAAGAAATGTGAACAGAAAGGCGGCCTTGAACAGAGGGCCGCAGCACAGGAGAAAGGTTATGCGGACAGTATCATATTTACTGGAACGATTTCAACGTCTTCACGGCCAGTGGCGGCGGTGGTACAAGCTGCTGATCGCACTGGGAGCCGTGGTAGTCTTTGCGACGACATATGCGATGGTCCTGCCGGCTCTGACGCTGGACAAAACCGATGTCGATCATATGTCGGGTATTTCTTTGGCGCCGGCGACACAGCCCGTGAAGACGGCTGCCACCAACCGTACAGTTGCAGCAGCGGAGAGTTCTCTTGCGGCGCAGAATGATACGGGTGCGTCCGCAGCCGCGTCTTCTGCTCTGAAAAATACCGTTGCGCAGGCAGCGCCGCAGCACGCGACAGCGCAGCAGGCCAGGCAAGCGGCGGCCCCGGCCGGCAGCAAGCACAAAGCCATCAGAGGTTCTTACAACGACAATAAGCTGAGAGCAAACACAAAGAAGCTTACCTGCGACGGAGGCAATTACTCCGTTACGTTGAACTATTCGAAAATGGCCGGCATCCCCGCCGGATCCAAACTCAAGGTCAAAGAGCTGACCAAGGGCAGCAAGGCTTACAAGACCTATTACAAGAAAGCCAGCAAGGCACTGCAGGCGAAGGACGGACTGTCCTATGCCCGCTTCTTTGACGTCAAGATCAAGTACAAGGGCAAGACCATCGAACCGAAGGCATCGGTCGATGTGCAGATCAGCTACGACAAGCCGGTCGCTCTGAAGAGTGACCAGCAGTTCCGTGCTGTCCACTTTGTCAAGAAGGGCAGCAAGGAGACGCCGGAAGTCCTGACCGCTAACACCACGAAGAAAAAAGGAACGAAGAAGGTTTCCGCGGTCAAATTCAAGCAGGACAGTTTCTCGGTTGTGGGGACGGTTGTGGCAGATGGAAGCTGGCCTTCCAGCGATGGAGATTATATTCTTGTGCTGCAGAAGGGAACGCAATATTTTGCACTGAACCATAATGCTACTTGTACGGCAGTTTCAGTAAGTGGAAATAAAGTCAATTTTGTTGATAACATTAGTGATACATCGGATTACCAATGGTATGTATCGACCCCAAGTGGTGATAACACAAAACGAACGATTTCAACGACATCTACCAGTAATGCATATTTGTACCCAATGATGTCACCGACGTACGGTACTCCGGCACAGATGTCGATAACCAGTAGTGGAAAAATTTATGGAAATTATCGCGGAAGCGATAAGTATTTGTCGTACAGTTATAATCTTTTCAATAGCCAATATAAGTTGAAATGGGAATCCTCTGATAGCAATGCGGCAAAGGTGATCTTTGCTAGTGCTGGTACAGGTGGCGGTTCACAAACAGAATATACTGTTACATATAATGCAAACGGAGGCAGTGGAACATTGCCAGAATCTGTAACAGTTACATCTGGTGGGTCTGTTACTTTAGCGACAAACGGATTGGTAAACAGCAATGCCAATCTCGTAGCAAATGGTTGGAATACAAAGGCCGACGGTACAGGAACGCATTACATGAACGGCCAGTCTTTACCCAATATTCAAAGCAATATTACTCTCTATGCGGAATGGTAGAGCGCTTCATCGGAATATACGGTCACATATCACTTAAACGGAGGCAATGGAACATTGCCTGATCCTGAAACGGTCGCATCGGGTGATTCTGTTACTATAGCGACAAACGGATTAACAAACAGTAATGCTAATCTCGTAGCAAATGGCTGGAATACAAAGGCTGACGGTACAGGAACGCATTATGATAATGGTCAGCAAGTAGATAATATTAACAGCAACCTTGATTTATATGCAGAGTGGGAAAGTACTTTGTCAGAATATACGGTTACATATCATGCAAATGGTGGAACTGGCACGGTACCTTCTGCAGTGACAGTCCATCAAGGAGACTCTCTTAATGTTCAGGCAAACAAATTAACACGCAGTGGATATTCTTCCTACGGCTGGAATACCAGCGCATCGGGGAACGGGATAGATTACGATAATAGTGCGTCCATTGAAAACATTAATAGTAACATTGACCTTTATGCACAATGGGTTGAGAATGTAACTGTAACTTTTAATGCTAATGCTACTGACGCAACGGGAAGCATGAATTCGCAGGCGGTGCCCAAAAACATTGGAACGACATTGAATTCGAATAAATTTTCGCGCCCCGGAAAAAAATTTAACAAATGGAATACCAAGGCGGATGGCAGCGGCGTTAGTTACACCGATGGAGATATTGTAAATTTAGATAATTCCATTACGCTTTATGCACAATGGGAGGAAGATACTGGTAGCACTAACCAGGATAACCCTTTGGGAAAACCTGCGGTTAACAAAACTCTAGAAGATCGAAATGATGGGACATACGATCTTAAGTTAAGCGTAGCCGGAAAAACGAACACACTCACTAAAGATAGAAAAGCGGATGTCACTATTATCTTCGATAATTCCAGCAGTATGATCGATAATTTTGAGGGCGATATTTTTGACGATGCTCATTCCAGGCTTGTAATAGCAAAAACTGCTATTACGGACATGACTGATACTTTATTCGCGCAAAACACCGATGAAGATCCTAATGCTGTACGTGTCTCCATGATTACTTTTGGGAACCATGCAAAGGTAGAATCATTTCCTGAGGATTCGAACAACTATTATGCTACTACGAAAGAGGCATTTGATCAGAGATTGTCTGGCATTGATAAAAACTCAATTAATGAAATAGCGGATGAAGATAAAATTGCTTCCAAGAACACATCTAATTCTTTCCAAGGATCTTACGGTCATTGGCAGCAGGGAACAAACTGGGAAGAAGCTCTTCGGAAATTAAGTGATACAAAGATTACTACTAATTTAAGAGAAAATGTGGATCATTATGTCATATTCGTTTCAGATGGAGATCCTACTCTAAGATTAACAGCTGGACCGTATTACAAAGGTAGTGATATTTTAAATTATGTTACGGATCCGACACAAAAAGCGCAAGAAGCTGCAGCAATCAGTAATCATACTGATCAACGAGAACGTTATGTCGGGGTAAACAATAACGGTAATGTTTGTGACAGTCCTTGGTATAGTACTATCGGAACCTATGGTACTGGTGCGGATATAGGTATTTTTAGCCCGCCTGATTCTCATAACGGATATCAAAATGTAACAAACATCACTACACCGTCGCGTACAAATATTTATCGTTGCTATAATGAGGCTCTCGATGAAGCTAGAAAGAGTGTTTCGCCGGATCAAGGACAAGGTGCAAAGCTCTATTGCATTTCCGCATGGACGGGAAATAATGGGTTTGAAGGAGGAGGAGAGCGTATGGCTCGCTTATGCGCACATGCTTATTCTGCCCCATTGAATTTGAGTGTAAGGCCGTTAAATGTTCCTGAAATTATGAAGGATAAGTATTATAGTGCGAATAATGAGACTGCATTAAAGAATGCTTTTAAAGACATTACTCAAAAAATCATCGGTGATTATTACTTTGATGATGTGAAAATAACTGATGAAATCACAAATATGACAGTAATGGAATCAAAGATAAATGATGATTCCAACGATAAAATTCCACATGAACTAGATGTCCGCTATTATAAAACATATAAAAACTCAAGCGGAGAGACGGTAACCGAAGAAATTAACCCGGCACAAGGCGAACAAGCTTATTATGATTCGGATTCCAAAAGCATTAAGTGGAACCCACGGGGAGGGCAGGCGCTTGAAGATGGAGTAACTTACTCGGTGAAATGCAGAGTGTGGCCTGATCAAACGGCTTACGACATTGTAACGAAGCTGAATAATAAAACTATTAAATATGACGATTTATCAACAGAGCAAAGAGCACAGATATATTATAAAGATTCTGAGGGTAAATATTATCTTAAAACAAACGGTAACGGATATGCGAATTATGATGTCGATGAAGATAAGACCATCATCTCCGGCGGCACAAGTAGCACAACTACAACAAAAATTGTTGACAACGGAAAATCTGACCCACTGCCAACAGGAGAAATTCCTTTAACGGTTGGTAAGATAACGGTCAGAAAAATCTGGGATGGTGTTAGTGAAACAGACAGGGAAAATTATAAGGTTACCTTTAAAATCGATACAGATGACCTTGGACTAAGTACGACTCTTACTCTGACTAAGGCGAATAGAAGAAGTGATAACGCTAATGTTTGGGAAAAGACATACTTTGT